>NZ_JAAARM010000009.1 GCF_009908285.1 Pseudomonas sp. Fl4BN1 | reverse complement strand
CATCTGGACCTCTCCTCTGATGCACGCTGCCTTTTGGCCGCCCCCACCCACCCGTTGCCTGATCAGGCAAGCGGGCAAGTGTTGCCGAACCAAAAGGCAGCGTGCATCAGAGGAGAGGTCCAGATGAAGCGTCATGTCATAGGTGCAAGCCTGGTGTTGATCAGTTGCGCCAGTATCGCCGTCGAACCCGTCCCTTCCGAACCGGTGCGCAGCAATGCCGCCAACAAGCCCTTTCCGCATATTTCCTGGCGCAGCGATGACGGTGACAGCAGCCTGGATATCGGCGGCGCCCTGCGGCTGAACTACCGCGACGAGCATTGGCAGACCACGGAAAACAACGGCCGGTTGCTGTTCGATACCTTCCGCCTGGATGTCCAGGCCACCTACAAGAATCTCTACAGCGACCTGGGCTACTGGTTCCAGGACGACGGCAAGCACTCCATCGACCGGGGGTTTGTCGGCTACCGGCTGACCCCGCAAGCAACCCTGCAATTGGGCGCACCGTTCAAGCCCTTCGGCCTGGAACCCTATCCGCAGTTCGGCTGGAGCTACCACATCCCGTTCTTCCTCGGTTACGGCTCCAGCGCCGGCAGTGGCCTGAAGTACAGCTACAAGGACGCGGACTGGGATGTGCAACTGGCCTACTTCCCACGGATGCTGCCCAGTGACATCCGCTACTCGCCGGAAGTCGGGCGCTTCGCCGACCTCAAGGACAACGCCATCGCCGCCGTGCAGTCGCGCCAGGACAATGAGAAACGCAACCAGCTCAACGCCCGGGTGGCCCGGACCTTCAGCGTCGACGACTGGAAATCCGAGATCGGCGCCTCCCTGGCCACGGCCCAGCTGTACAACGCCAGCACCCGGGACAACGGCGACTACTGGGCCGCCGGGCTGCACGCGGTGATCAACAAAGGTCCCTGGACCCTGACCACCCAGGCCATCCGCTACCAGTTCGATCCGCAGAACCCCACTGGCGTCAGCAAGGACTCGGTGCTGATGGGCGGCAACGGCCTGACCCCGGCCTACCTGATTGCCGCCAAAGCCAGCGTGGCCTCGCTGAACCTGGGGTATGACATCTACACCCCACGGCTTGGCCAGTTGAAGAAGATCAAGCTGTACAACGACTACAGCCGCATGCGCAAAGACCAGAAGAACTGGGACGACTCGCAGATGTACACCGTCGGAGCGCAATTCCTGGCGATGCCGGTGATGGCCTGGCTGGACCTGACCTGGGCCAAGAATGCCAACCCCTATGGCGGCGCGGAGAATGGCAGCGGCTTCACCAGCACCACCTCCAGCGGCAGCAACCAGTGGTATTACCGGACCAACATCAACATCGGCTACTACTTCTGATCCCCCGCGCCGGTAGGAGCCGGCTTGCCGGCGAACAAGACCTCAAGACCGGCGCCGCTCAAACGGGCCCCTTCGCTGGCAAGCCAGCTCCTACAGCTGGCAGGGAGATTGCGGGGAGTGTAGGAGCCGGCTTGCCGGCGAAGCCGTTCTTGCGGGCCCCTTGGGGCCCCTGTTCGCGGGGTTTTGCGGGGCGTGACAAGAACCGATTCAGCCTCCCGCCCCGCCTGCCGTTCCTCGGCTCGACGCGCTATATGCAGACGGCGAGCCCGCGCACCGGTATAGTGCGCCCCCTCTCCACGTGGGCAGCCGTCGGTAACGAGGCTCAAACCCACGGGAAACCCGAACTAATAACAACCCGCGAATAGAGAACCGGGACGAACAATCGCCCCACCGCTTTGCCGTGCGTGCAGTCAGCGGTGTAACAGAATGTTTCCGTCCGCTCTGCTTTTGCCTACACAAAAAACAGCGAGGAATACTCCATGCTCGAAGTCATCAACGACTTCCTCTCAGGGAAAGTGCTGATCGTGCTCATTGTCGGGCTCGGCAGCTACTTCACGATCCGCTCGCGTTTCGTTCAACTGCGCCACTTCTTCCATATGTTCTCGGTGTTCGGCGACAGCCTGAAAAGCAGCGCCGGCCAGCTCAGCTCGTTCCAGGCGCTGATGCTCAGCCTCGCCGGCCGGGTCGGCGCGGGCAACATCGCGGGCGTCGGCATCGCCGTGACCCTGGGTGGCCCGGGCGCCGTGTTCTGGATGTGGGTGACCGCGCTGGTGGGTATGTCCAGCAGCTTCTTCGAGTGCTCCCTCGGCCAGCTCTACAAGCGCTGCGACTCCGAAGGCCAGTACCGTGGCGGCCCGTCCTACTACATCCAGCACGGCCTGCAGAAGCGCTGGCTGGGCATGATCATGGCCTTCCTGCTGCTGGTGACCTTCGGCTTCGCCTTCAACGGCCTGCAAGCCCACGCCGTGACCCACTCGCTCAAGGACGCTTTCAACTTCGACACCACCTACTCCGGCATTACCATGGCCGTGCTGCTGGGCCTGGTGTTCGTCGGTGGTATCAAGCGCATCGCCAAGGTCGCCGACCTGCTGGTACCGGTGAAAACCCTGGCCTACATCGGCGTGACCCTGTACGTGATCGTGCTGCAGATCGACCACGTGCCAGGAATGCTGATGACCATTGTCAAAAGCGCCTTCGGCCTGGACCAGGCCTTTGGCGGCCTGATCGGCAGCGCCATCATCATGGGCGTGAAGCGTGGTGTGTTCGCCAACGAAGCGGGCCTGGGCAGTGCGCCGAACGTGGCCGCCGTGGCCTCGGTCGAGCACCCGGTCGCCCAGGGCGTGGTTCAGGCATTCAGCGTGTTCCTCGACACCTTCATCATCTGCACCTGCACCGCGTTGCTGATCCTGCTGTCGGGCTTCTATACCCCGGGTTTTGAAGGCGACGGCATTGCCCTGACCCAGAACTCCCTGGCGGCGGTCGTCGGCGAATGGGGCCGGGTGTTCATCTCGGTGGCCCTGTCGTTGTTCGTGTTCACCTCGATTCTCTACAACTACTACCTGGGCGAGAGCAACCTGCGCTTCTTGATCGGCGAAAACCGCAAGGGGCTGATCGCCTACCGGGTGCTGGTACTGGTCCTGATTTTCTGGGGCGCGGTGGAGAACCTGGGCACGGTGTTCGCCTTCGCCGACATCACCATGACCCTGCTGGCCTTCGTCAACCTGATCGCCCTGTTCCTGCTGTTCAAGATCGCCCTGCGCGTGCTCAAGGACTACGACGACCAGCGTGCCGCAGGCATCAAGACCCCGGTGTTCGACTCCAGCAAGTTCCCCGACCTGGACCTGGACACCAAGGCCTGGCCGGCCAACCCGCAGATCCCGGCAGTCAAGACCGAAGCCGAGGCCGTTGCGGCCAACGCCAGCCCAGCGCAACGCTGAGTGCTGAAAGTCGGGCGACGTCCTGTCGCCCGACGTGACACCGCGCGTGGCCAGAGGCATGCTTCTGGCCCACGCTGCCATCGCTCAGGAGAAGCTCAATGAATTCCCCTACTTTCCCCGCCGCGCAACCGGTCATGGTGCTGTACACCGGTGGCACCATCGGCATGCAGGCCAGCGCCGACGGCCTGGCCCCGGCGTCCGGCTTCGAAGCCCGGATGCGTGCCTACCTCGACAGTCAGCCCGAGCTGGTGGTGCCGGCCTGGCGCTTTCGCGAGATGGCGCCGCTGATCGACAGCGCCAACATGACCCCCGACTACTGGCAGCGCCTGCGTGAAGCGGTGGTCGAGGCGGTCGAGGTGCAGGGCTGCGACAACGTGCTGATCCTGCACGGCACCGACACCCTGGCCTACAGCGCCGCCGCCATGAGCTTCCAGCTGCTGGGCCTGCCGGCGCGGGTGGTGTTCACCGGCTCGATGCTGCCGGCCGGGGTGCCCGACAGCGACGCCTGGGAAAACCTCAGCGGCGCGTTGCTGGCACTGGGTCAAGGCCTGGCGCCAGGGGTGCACCTGTACTTCCACGGCGAGCTGCTGGCGCCAACCCGCTGCGCGAAGATCCGCAGCTTCGGCCGGCATCCGTTTGCCGCCCTGCAACGCAAGGGCAGCGGTGCCAGGACCGAGGCCACTCCGCCAGCGCTGGACTACCGCCGGACCAAGCAACCGGCCAAGGTCGGCGTGCTGCCACTGTTCCCCGGCATCAGCGCCAAGTTGCTGGACGGCGTGCTTGATAGCGGGATCCAGGCCCTGGTGCTGGAATGCTTCGGCAGTGGCACCGGTCCCAGTGACAATCCGGCGTTCCTCGCCAGCCTCAGGTGCGCCCAGGACCGCGGCATCGTGGTGGTGGCCGTGACCCAGTGCCATGAAGGCGGGGTCGAGCTGGACATCTATGAAGCCGGCAGCCGCCTGCGCGGCGCGGGTGTACTGTCCGGTGGCGGCATGACCCGCGAAGCGGCGTTCGGCAAGCTCAATGCCCTGCTCGGCGCGGGGCTGAAGAACAGCGAAGTGCGACGCCTGGTGGAACTCGACCTGTGCGGCGAGCTGAGCTGAAGCACACGCTCGGGAGCCGGCAGCGACTGCGGTAGCCGCCGGCTCGACGACGAGCAGGGGATGGCTGTCAGGTTACTTCTTGACCGAGTAATCCTGGCCCCAGACCCGCACCGAACTCGAACTCTCGATCGGCCCTTCAAACACGAACTTCTGCCGCACGGCCGCCTTGGCCGGGATGGTGACTTCGTCCGGGTTGTCGAGGCTGACAGTCAGGTTGTTGGCGTAACCGTCCTGGTCGATCGCCAGCAGGGCGCCGGTCTGCTTGAGGTTGATCAGCCGCAACTGGCTGTCGCTGCTGTTCTTGAAACCCAGGGTGACGTTGAAGCTATCGCCGACGGCTTCGGTCTTCAATACCTGGACATCGACGCGGCCTTTCATTTGCTCACGGGAGGAAATGATCGAGGCACCGTCGACGCCTTGCGCCGATTGGCGACCATCGAGCACACCTTCGCTGACGCCGCCCAAGAGGTTCTTGCCTGCCGAGATGGCTGACGAGACGGCTGACTTGGCAGAGTCCTTGATGGTGCTTTCGCTGCCTGGCTCAGCCTCGGCCAGGCACAGCGAACTCAGGAGCAAGCCGGACACCAGAAGCAGGGAACGCGCAGGGATGAGGGTCATACATAGTCCTTTATCGGGGTTGCTGCACCGCCACCTCAGGCGGTGAATGGCAGGCAGGTTGCACCAATCAAAGCGCCAAGTCACTCACTACACAACGCCCGGAATGCTGCATGCCGCTGGCAGGCAAACCGCAGGCCTGAGCGCGGGCGGCATGCAACTTGCTCGGGTTTTCGGTCTTCTCCAGGCTGGAATCTGCGCATGCTGCACTCGCACCTCACCACCCTCAATGCGGTTTCACTGGTTCTCAATACCTTCAAGGACCAGGGCCAGGACAGCGAAGCGCTGTTGGCCGGAAGCGGCATCAACGCCGCCGACCTGAGCCGCGCCGACACCCGCATCACCACCAATCAGGAAATGCTGGTGTGCGCCAATGCCGTCGCCCTGCAACGGGACATCGGCCTGGAACTGGGCCGGCGCATGCACGTTTCCTCCTATGGAATGCTCGGCTACGCCCTGCTCACCAGTGCCACCTTAGGTGACGCTTTGCGCCTGGCCATGCACTACCCGGCGCTGCTGGGAACACTTTTCGAGCTCAGCCTGGAAGCCGATGGCCCGCGAATCTGGCTCACCGCTGCCGGTTATCGCGAATGTCCGGAGCTGGCAGCGTTCAATACCGAATTCTGTCTGGTGTCGATGAAGGTCATCTGCGACGACCTGTTGGGCCATCCTTTGCCGTTGCTCGGGGCACGCTTCGACTATCCGGCGCCGGACTATCAACAGCGCTACCACGAACCGTTCGACGGCCCCCTGCAATTCGACGCCTGCAGCAACGCCTTCGCCTTCGACCAGCGCTGGCTCGACCAGCCGCTGCCACTGGCGGACGTGATCACTCATCAGGCCATGGCCGAACGCTGCCGCAAGCAGAACACCGAGTTCACCGGGCGCCAGGCCTGGCTCGGGCGGATCCGCCAACTGCTGGCGGCGCAACTGGATGCCGCGCCGGGCCTGGAAGGGCTGGCGGAGCAAATGAACTGCTCGGCCAGGACCCTGCGCCGACACCTCAAGGACCTGGGCTGCAGCTATCAGGAACTGCTCGACGAGCTGCGTTTCGAGCGGGCCAAGCAGATGCTCTGCGAAGACCAGCTGCCCATCTACCGGATTGCCGAGGCCCTGGGCTTCAGCGAGACCGCGAGCTTTCGTCATGCCTTCATCCGCTGGAGCGGCGTGGCGCCGAGCCAGTTCAGGCCCTGAGACAAACCCCGGCACACAACCGCCGATTGCATTACATTGCCGACCTTTCTACCGGCAAGGGACTGCAACGTTGAACCTATCCTCAGGCGCCATCTCCCGGCGCATTGGCCTGCGCGGGCTTTGCCTGGCGCTGGTGCTGCTGACCGGCGTACCCGTCGCCCAGGCCTTCGACCTGTCCAAAATCCGCTGGTGGGAAATGCAGAAAGGCATCCTCCTGGACGATCCGGAAACCGCCACGCTGCAACTCGAACCATTCCCCCTGCCCGGGCTGGCCCGGACGCCGGCACGGGTGATCCTCAGCCAATACCACGGGCTGTTCTATCTCAACGCCTATGAGGATCAGCAGTACCGGCAGCGGGTGTACAAGTCAGCGCCGCTGCCGCTGTTCGATACCCAGGCGCTAAAGGCCTGTGTGCCAGAGCAGCGCCCCGTTGAGACCACGGACAACTGGCCGCAGAGCAAGCATCTGGAACCCGCCCTGAGCCTGACCAAACTGAGTTTCGACTGCCAGAGCCCGGCCTGGCAGCTCAGCCATCGCTACCTGCTGGTGGACAGCCGCGATCCCCTGCGGCCGTTGCTGGCCATCGGTCATCGCCAGGGCGAGGCGCAGATTGACTTCATCCCGCAGCAACCGATCAGCCCCGAGCTCCAGCAGCAATGGCTCAAGGCCCTGCAGAAGTATCCTCAGTTGCTCGATCCGTTCGACGCCAGCACCGGCCAACTGACGGTCCAGCCCTATGTCGCGGCGCCGACACCGGAGCAGGTCTGGACAGAGTTCCGCCAACTGCACGCGCAATTGCGCGACGCCAGGGACAAGGCCCCGGGAATCGCCCGGGTCGAAGACTTCTTCACCCGCCATGACTTTCGCCAGATCGCCCCCGAGCGAAGTGTCTACCCCGGCCTGCTCAACGACATCGCCTATTGGGCCACCGAGGCTGGCCAGTTGCAGAGCGCCCGGCCCTGGCTGGCGTACGTGCTGCTCCGCGACCCTGGACGCATGCCGACCTATCTCAATCTGGCGGACCTGGACTGGCGCCTGTACGAACAGGAGCCCACGAACTCCAAGCAGCTGGGCCGGGCCATGGAGAACTATCGGCTGTACTGCGGGCTGCGCCTGCAACGCCAGCTCGGAATACCCGCCAGGGTCACCCAGCGCCTGAATCTTGCGGCGGCCAGCGAACAGGCCTGCCAGGGTTCCTTGCCGCTGGTGGCAGCGGTGGACCAGGGTGACGAGGCCGAAGTCCGGCGCCTGCTGCAGAGCGGCCTGCGCAGCGACGTCATCGCCACCGACGGGCGCCCGGCGCTGTTGCACGCGCTGGATAAACCCAACCTCGATATCGCCCGGCTGTTGCTGGCCCATGGCGCCCGCCCCCAGGGCCAGTACAACGGCCGCACCCAGGTGTTCCTCGCCATGCGCCGCGACCTCAAGGACAACCCTGACCTGAGCCAGGCCACACGCCTGAACTTCCTGCTGCAGGCCGGCGCCGCCATCGATGAACAGGATGCCCAGGGCGGCACCGTGCTTCAGGAAATGGCCAAAGACCGCGACGATATCGAGCGTTTCAACTGGCTGCTGCAACACCCACAGAACCTCGACAAACGCAGCGGGCCAGACGCCGAAACGGCGCTGTACCTGGCGCTCAAGGCGGGCAACTACGCCGCTGCCAGGCAACTGATAGCAGCCGGCGCCGACCTTAACCTGAGCTATGGCCGCTATTTTTGCGACAAGCAGCCCAGCCGCGAAAGCCTGCTGATGATCGTGGCCGAACAGGGCTCGCCCGAGGTCATCAATCCCTGGGTCAGCCAGCAAGAGAGCCTGGACATGTTCACCCTGCTTCTACAACGTGGCGCCGACCCCAACGTCGGCCGCTATTGCGCGCAAAACGGCTACACCTGGCTGCTGGAGATCATCGCCCGTCGCAAGCGCGACGACATGCTCAAGGTGCTGCAAGGTTTTGCGCCGCCACCGCCGGCGACGGCGTTTCGTCTTTGAGGCGTAGCGCCGAACCCGCTGCGCCGCTGCGACAAAGCCCGGCACAACAGCGCCGATTGCATTACATTGCCGACCTTTCTACCGGCAAGGGACTGCAACGTTGAACCTATTTTCAGGCGCCATCGCCCGGCGCATCGGCATTCGCGGGCTTGGCCTGGCGCTGGTGCTGCTGGCGGGCGCACCCGCCGCCCAGGCCTTCGACCTGGACCTGGGCGCGATCAAATGGTCGGGAATGGCTCGCTACTTCGTCATCGACTATCCGGAAACCGCCACCCTGGAGCTCAAGCCGTTCCCCGTGCCGGGCCGGGAGCGGGTGCCGGCGCGGATCCTCCTGACCCAGTATCGCGGGCTGTTCTACCTCAACGCCTATCAGGACCTGGATTACCGGCAACGGGTCTACAAGTCGCCACCCATTGCCCTGTTCAGCCCCGAAGACCTGCGGGCCTGCATGACCCCGGAGTATCCGGTGCAGGTCGCCGACAACTGGCCCGCGACCAATGCCCTGGACACCGGCATCATCCTGACCTCGATCGACTTCAACTGCAAAAAGCCCAGTGATTGGCAACTCAGCCAACGCTACCTGCTGATCGACCACCGCGATCCGCAGCACCCGCTGCTGGCGATCAGTCACCGCCGGGACCTGAGCCAGCTGGAGTTCACCCCGCTGCAACCCATCAGCGAGGAAACCGGGCAGCAATGGTTGCAGGCCCTGCAGACATTCCCGCCATGGTTCCGCCCCTTCCCCCGCGGCACTGGGCCGATCACCCTCAACCCCTATGTAGCAGAGCAGGCTCCGGACCCGGAGAGCATCTGGAAGCAGTTCCGCGCGTTGCACGAGCAACTGCGCAGCGCCAAGGACAAGCAACCGGGCATCAACCAGGTGGAGGACTTCTTCGTCACCCATGACTTTCGCAGCATCGCCACCGAGCGCCGTGAATACGCCGGCCTGCTCAACGACATCGCCTACTGGACCAGCGAAGCTGGGCAGCTGAGAACCGCCCGCCCCTGGCTCAAGGAAGTGCTGCGCCGCGACCCCGGGCGCATGCCGACCTACCTCAACCTGGCAGACCTGGACTGGGCGATCTACCAGCAGCGAACCCTGGACAACGTCCACCAGGGCCGGGCCATCGAGGGTTACCGGGTGTATTGCGGCCTGCGCCTGCAACGCCAGATGAGCATCCCGCCGCGGGTGCTGCAGCGCCTGGGCCTGAACGCCGCCAACCCCCAGGCCTGCCAGGCCTTCTGGCCCCTGGTAGACGCCGTGGATGCAGGCGACCTGACCGAAGTGCAGCGCCTGCTGGCCACTGGCATCAGCGGCGAGGTCATGGCCGACGATGGCCGCAGCGCCCTGTTGCACGCCCTGGACGCCCCCCGCCTGGACATCGCCCGGCTGCTGCTGGAACACGGCGCCCACACCAGCGGCCTGTATAACTGGACCACCCTGGCGACCCTGGCCATGCGCCGTGACCTGGGCGACAGCCCCGACCTGAGCCAGGGCGGGCGCCTGAAGTTCCTCATCGAAGCCGGCGTCGCCATCGACGAGCCCGACAGCCAGGGCCAGACCCCACTGATGCAGATGGCCGAGCAAAGGCGCAGCCTGCAAGGCTTCAGCTGGCTGATGCAGTACCCGCAAAACCTCGACCTGCGCAGTACGAGTGAGGGTCAGACCGCGCTGTACCGGGCGTTCTCGGGGAACAACTATGTGGCCATGAGGCAGTTGATAGAGGCCGGCGCCAACCTCAACCTGAGCTATGGCCGTGGCACCTGCTATAACCAGCCGGTCGGCGAAAGCCTGCTGACCCTGGTGGCCGACAAGACCTCCGCCGACGACAAGGCCCCCTACGTCAGCCAGCAAGACACCCTGGACCTGTTCACCCAGCTGCTGGAAAAAGGCTCCGATCCCAATGTCGGCCAGCACTGCGAGAAAAAGGGCTACGCGCTATTGCTGGAAGCCATCGCCCGGAAAAAACGCGAGGACATGCTCAAGGTCTTGCAGCGCTTCGCTCCCGCCCCACCCGCCAACTGAATCGGATGGCGCCCCGCAATAGGGCGCCATGCTTCTTTAGGGGGCGAATTTCGGTCAAACACTTTGGCCAGATCGATCCCCTTTTGGCCGCTCCTGCCGTTCTCCGAAACCCCGCGTCCCGCAAGACTGTGCTGCACCGAATCAGCCTGCGGAGAACAAGAAAATGCTGACGATCTACTCGGACGATCACCACCTGCACCACGGCCGTTGTGAACTCATCGACGGGCAACTGATGCCCTGCTTCGAAATGCCTTCCCGGGCCGACCATGTGCTGGACCGGGTGAAATACCGCAACCTTGGCTCGGTAGAGGCACCCAAGGACTTCGGCCTGGGGCCCATCGAGCGCATCCACAGCCGCGCCTACCTGGACTTCTTCAAGGGTGCCTGGGCGCGCTGGGCCGCCCAGGGCATCGACGGCGACCTGCTGCCCTACACCTGGCCGGCGCGTACCCTGCGCAGCGTGATCCCCACCAGCCTGCACGGCCAACTCGGCTACTACAGCTTCGACGGCGGCGCGCCAATCACCGCCGGCACCTGGCAGGCCGCCTACAGCGCAGCGCAAGTCGCCCTTACCGCCCAGGCGGTGATCCAGCGCGGTGCCCACAGTGCCTTCGCCCTGTGCCGGCCACCGGGACACCACGCCGCCGGCGACCTGATGGGCGGCTACTGCTACCTGAACAATGCGGCCATCGCCGCCCAGGCGTTCCTCGACCAGGGCCACAAGAAAGTCGCGATCCTCGATGTCGACTACCACCACGGCAACGGCACCCAGTCGATCTTCTACGACCGCAGCGACGTGCTCTTCACCTCGATCCACGGCCACCCGGAAGCCGAGTTCCCGTTCTTCCTCGGTTATGCCGACGAGTGCGGCGAAGGCGCCGGCGAAGGCTGCAACTTCAACTACCCATTGGCCGCTGGCAGCGGCTGGGATGCCTGGAGCGCGGCCCTGGAACAGGCCTGCAAGCAGATCGACAGCTACGACGCCGACATCATCGTGGTGTCCCTGGGCGTCGACACCTTCAAGGACGATCCGATCTCCCAGTTCAAGCTCGACAGCCCGGACTACCTGGCCATGGGCAAGCGCATCGCCGCCCTCGGCAAGCCGACGCTGTTCGTCATGGAAGGTGGGTACGCAGTGGCAGAAATCGGCATCAACGCCGTGAACGTTCTCGAAGGTTTTCAAAGCGCCCAGTGAGGGACTCGAAACATGAAAAGATTCCAACGCCTCATCGTTCCGGCCCTGTGCGCAACCCTGCTGGGCACCGCCGCCCACGCTGAAGAACGCACCCTGCGGGTCTACAACTGGTTCGACTACATCACCCCCAAGGCTCTGGAAGACTTCAAGACCCAGAACAGCCAGGTGAAGCTGGTCTACGACATCTTCGACACCAACGAAGCCCTGGAGGCCAAGCTGCTCACCGGCAACTCCGGGTACGACGTGGTGGTGCCGTCCAACGTGTTCCTGGCCAAGCAGATCGAAGCCGGGGTGTTCCAGCCCCTGGACCGCAGCAAGCTGCCCAACTGGAACCACCTGGACCCCAAGCTGATGAAGCTGATCGAGGCCAACGACCCGGGCAACAAGTTCGCCGTGCCCTACATGTACGGCACCATCCTGATCGGCTTCAACCCGGACAAGATCAAGGCCGCCCTCGGCGACAAGGCGCCGGTGGACAGCTGGGACCTGATCTTCAAGGAAGAGAACATCAGCAAGCTCAAGCAGTGCGGCGTGGCCCTCTTGGACTCGCCGTCGGAAATCCTGCCCCTGGCCCTGCAGCACCTGGGCCTGGACCCCAACAGCAAGAAGCCGGCAGATTATGAGAAGGCTGAAGCGCTGCTGATGAAGATCCGGCCGTACATCACCTACTTCCACTCGTCCAAGTACATGGCCGATATCGCCAACGGCGACATCTGCGTCGCGGTGGGTTATTCGGGGAGCTTTTCCCAGGCCGCCAACCGCGCCAAGGAAGCCAAGAACGGCGTGACCGTGGACATGCGCCTGCCCAAGGAAGGCGCACCGATCTGGTTCGACATGCTGGCGATCCCCAAAGGCGCGAAGAACCAGGAAGATGCCTACACCTTCATCAACTACCTGCTGCAACCCCAGGTGATTGCCCCGGTCAGCGACTTTGTCGGTTATCCCAACCCGAACAAGGACGCCACCGAGCTGGTGGACCCGTCGATCCGCAACAACCCCAACCTGTATCCCACCGAAGCGGCGATGAGCACCCTGTATACCCTGCAGCCGTTGCCGCGTGATGCCGAGCGGGCACGGACCCGGGCCTGGACCAAGATCAAGTCCGGGACCTGATTCGTCAACAGCACAGCGGCGGTGTGCGGGTTGCCGGCGGACGACGGTGGCGCGGTTGGCGATAGACCGCGGCGCCGGGTTCGCCGGCAAGCCGGCTCCTACAGCTTTGCGTTCAGCAGCCGGTGAGGCCTTGGGGGGTGCGCTCTTCGGCGAAGAACCAGGGACGCAGGCGCACGCCCACGCCGTTGCCGATAAACGCCGCCACCAGCCACAACCAGCCGTGCAGGCTGCCGGAGGCGATGCCGCTGAAATAGGCGCCGATGTTGCAGCCATAGGCCAAGCGCGAGCCGTAGCCGAGTAACAGGCCACCGATCACCGCCGCTACCAGGGAGCGGGTAGGAATCTTCAAATTCGGCGCAAAACGCCCCGCCAATCCCGCCGCCAGCAAGGCACCGAGGACAATGCCAATGTCCATGACGCTGGTGATGTCCTGCCACACCGGGGCTGCCAGGGCCTTGGCATTCGCCGCGCCCTGCCAGAACACCCAACTGCTCACGTCCACACCCAGGCCGCTGGCGACTTTCGCCCCCCACAAGGCGAACGCCGAGGTGATCCCCCACGGCCGACCCGCCAGGGCCAGGGTGGCGAAGTTCAACAGGGCCAAGGCCACCGCGCCCCAGACCAGCGGCCAGGGACCGCGCAGCAGCCGGCGCCAGCCCTGATGCTGACTGCTCACCGGCGCTTCCAGGTGGCCGTAGCGACGCTTTTCCAGGGTCTGGGTCAGCACGGCGATCAGCGCGAACAGACACAGGCTCATCCCCATTGCCGGCCCCACGCCGAAACTCTGGACGATGGAGATCGGCGGCAGCGACGGCAGGGCGAACCACCAGTCGACGTGATGGGTGGCAATCAGCGAACCACAGATGAAGAACGCCAGGGTTACCAGCATCCGCGCATTGCCACCGCCGACGGTGAACAGGGTGCCAGAGGCGCAGCCGCCGCCCAGTTGCATGCCGATGCCAAAGATAAAGGCACCAAAGATCACCGAGACGCCCGCCGGCGCAACCAGCCCTACCACCGGCTGGCCGAACAGGGTTCCAGCCCCCAGCGCAGGGAAGAACAGCAGCACCGCCAGGGCCAGCATGACCATCTGCGCCCGCAGGCCAGCGCCGCGACGGTCACGGATAAACACCCGCCAGGCCGAGGTGAAGCCAAAGGCGGCGTGATACAGGGTCAGCCCCAGGGCCGCCCCCAACAGCAACAGCAGGACCTGGCGTGGCCCCACCTGGGCCTGCAGGAACAGGGCACCGGCGACCAACAGCAGCAAGGCGAACAGAGGCGCGCCGAACTGGCGTTGCGGCGCCACAGAGAGGGTCTGGCTCATGAGGGTTCTCGGGCTTGGAAATGGCCGCGAGTATACCCCGTCAGACTCGCCAGGCCTGGCGCAGACGGCTCAGGGCAGACTGGATATCTGCCTCAGGCACGGCGGCAAAACCCAGCACCAGCCCGGCCCGTTGGTCCTCGGGCAAGGGGGTTTCCGGCAGCCAGTAAGTGCTCAGGCCACTGATCTCGACATCGACAGCGGCCGCCTGCGCCAGCAACTCTCGCTCCCGGGCCAGACTGTCCACAGCCACCGTCAGGTGCAGCCCGGCCGCTACACCGGGCAGCGGCCCGACGCCATCGATTGCCGCCGGCCAGCCGGCCAGCAAGGTGTTGCGCCGGCTCAGGGCCGCCCGGCGCATGCGCCGGATATGCCGCTGGAAATGCCCGGCCGCCATGAATTCGGCCATCACTGCCTGGGTGCTGACCTCGGAATGCCGTACGTCTACCGCCCGGCGCTGGGCGAAGGCCTGCACCAGGTTCGGCGGCAGCACCAGGTAACCCAGGCGCAGCGCCGGGAATGCGACCTTGCCGAAGGTGCCGACGTAGATCACCCGCCCTTGCCGGTCCAATGCCGCCAAGGGGGCCAACGGCGCACCGCTGTAACGGTACTCGCCGTCGTAGTCGTCCTCGACGATCCAGCCCTGGCTGCGCTCGGCCCAGGCCAGCAGTTCCAGGCGCCGGGCCAGACTCATGATCACTCCGGTGGGGTACTGGTGGGACGGCGTGACATAGACCAGGCGACAGTTGTGCAGTTGCTCCAGCTGGCGACAGTCAATGCCCTCCTGATCCACCGCCACGCCCTGCAGTTGCGCGCCAGCCACGGCGAAGGCATGGCCGGCCGCCCGATACCCGGGGTTTTCCACAGCCACGGCATCGCCTGGCTCCACCAGCAACTGTGCACAAAGGCTAATCCCTTGCTGCGCGCCACTGGTGATCACAATTTGTTCAGCGCTGCATTGCAGTCCCCGGGAGCTGCGCAAATAAGCGGCAATCAGACTGCGCAGGCGCGAATCGCCGGCCGAATTGCCGTAGCACAGGTGACGCAGGTCCGGCCTGCGCCAGAAAGCCGCATTCAGCTTGGCCCAGACCTCGAACGGGAACAGGTCGAAAGCCGGCACGCCGACCCGAAAAGCCCGCGGCGGTCCACTGGGCGGAGTGTTCAAATGGTGCTTTTGCAGCCGCTGCAAACCACTGCTGTGGATAACTTCACTGGATGTAATCCCAGGTAAATCTACTGATTTTGTGGATAAACCTGTGGGTAAGCCTGTTGAAAACCCTGTGGATAGTTTTGTGGATAATTTTTTGATCGGCAGGTGGGTTTCCGAAAACTGGGCCACGTAGGTGCCGTCGCCGACCCGACCTTCGATAAACCCCTCGGCGTACAACTGGTCGTAGGCCCGTACCACGCTGTTCCGGGAAATCCCCAGGGCGGCGGCCAGGTCGCGGCTGGCGGGCAAGCGCGTCCCGCTGGCCAGACGGCCATCCAGCACCCGCAGGCGCAAGGCCTGGTACAGCTGGCGGCTGAGGCCCTGGCGGCGATCCAATTCGATGCCGGCCGGATTGAAAGACAGCGGAGGTACGGCACTGCTCATCGACATGCTCCGAAGATTGGACCCATGAAATAGACCAATGATGGCTCTTACAACGAACCATTAGCCTGCCTAGGATGCAACCACACGCCAAGGATTTTCTATATGTACCTACCGCGCGCTTTCGTTGATGAAGACCTCTCCCGCTTGCACCAAGTGATCCAGCAGAGCCGCCTGGCGACCCTGGTGACCTGGGGCGATCAAGGCTTGCAGGCCAGCCACCTGCCGCTGTTGCTGGACGGCGCGCAAGGTCCCAATGGCACCCTTTATGGGCACCTGGCCAAGGCCAACCCACAGTGCGCGGAATTGGCCAATGGCGCCGAGGCGCTGGTGATCTTCACCGGCGAGGACGCCTACGTCAGCCCGTCGTTCTATCCGAGCAAGGCCGAACACGGCAAAGTGGTGCCGACCTGGAATTACGTGGCGGTGCACGCCTACGGCCAGCCCGAGGTGTTCAGCGATCCTCATCGCTTGCTGAACCTGGTCAGCGCCCTGACCGATCGCCATGAAAATGGCCGCGCGCAACCGTGGAAAGTGGACGACGCCCCCGCCGACTACATCGACGGCATGCTCCGGGCCATCGTCGGTTTTGCCCTGCCGATCCAGCGCCTGGAAGGCAAGCGCAAGCTCAGCCAGAACCGCAGTGCCGAAGATATCGCCGGGGTGCGTGAAGGCCTGGCGGCCAGCGCCGACCTGGGTGACCAACAACTGTCCCGCCTGATGCCCTAGGTTTTCGTACCCAACAATCAAGGAGTGTTCATGAGCCAGATCCAGATCCGCCCCGTCACCGCCGCCGACCACGCCACCTGGCTGCCGTTATGGCAGGCCTACTTGCGCTTCTACGCAACCGAACTGGCAGACGCCGTGACCCAGAGCACCTGGCAGCGTTTTCTCGATGCCCGTGAGCCGACCCACGCCGCCCTGGCCTGGGATGGCGAGCACGCCGTGGGCATGGTGCATTTCATCTACCACCGCTCCAACTGGAGCATCGAGAACTCCTGTTACCTGCAGGACCTGCTGGTGTCCCCGGAACAACGCGGCACCGGTGTCGGCCGCCAGTTGATCGAGTTCGTCTACGCCCAGGCCAAGCAGGACGGCTGTGCCAAGGTTCATTGGCTGACCCACGAAAGCAACGCCACGGCCATCCAGCTCTATGAGCGCATCGCCGAGCGCCCTGGTTTCATCCAATTCCGTCACCCTCTCTGACCCAAGGAGCCACTGCATGTCGACTTCACTCGCCGATTGGAAAGGTGCTCCCAGCCCTTCGGCCACCCTCCTGGAAGGGCGCTTCATCCGCTTGGAAAAACTCGACCCGGCGCGCCACGGCGATGACCTGTTCCAAGCCCTGGAAGGCCCCGGCGCCGACCCCAAGCTGTGGAACTACCTGCCTTACGGCCCGTTCCCCGAGCGCCCGGCATTCGATGCCTGGCTGAGCAACAACGCGGCAGCCAGCGACCCGTACTTCTTCACCGTGATCGACCGTGCCAGCGGCCAGGCCCAGGGCATCATCAGCCTGATGTCGATCGTCGCGATCCAGGGTCGTATCGAGATCGGCCACGTGACCTTCGGCGCGCCGATGCAGCGTTCGCCCAAGAGCACCGAGGCGGTCTATCTACTGGCCAAGGAAGCCTTCGCCCTGGGTTACCGGCGCCTGGAATGGAAGTGCAACAACGCCAATGCCCGCTCGCGCTATGCCGCAGAGCGCCTGGGCTTCAGTTTCGAAGGGGTGTTCCGCCAGCACATGGTGACCAAGGGGCAGAACCGCGATACCGCCTGGTTCTCGATCCTGGATGGGGAATGGCCCGCTATCGCCCAGGGTTTCGAGCAGTGGCTGAGCGATGAAAACCAGAGCGGCTCGGGGCAGCTCAAGTCCCTGGCGGAGTGTCGCGGCTAAGCGGGGGGTTCGCCGGCAAGCCGGCTCCTACGAGGATTGCGGTGAACCCGAACCTTGCCGGCGAAGGGCTCAGCCGAGCTTCTGCGCCAACACCGCAATGTGCTCCGGCCCGATGCCGCAGCAACCGCCCACATGGCTGGCACCGCGCTGGTGCCAGTCCGCCACCCAGTGCAGATAACCCGGTGGGTCCAGGTCTTCGCGCAGCGGGCACAGGCCATCGTTGGCAGTGGCATCCTCGGGCTGCGGCGGGAAGGCGTTGGCGTACACGCCGATGTGGATCTGCACGCCCAGGCGCTCGAAGGTTTCACGGGCCACATCCACCGCCGCACCAATCACTTCCGGCTGGCTGCAGTTGAACAGCAGGGTCTGGACGCCCAACTGCGCCGCCACCGCCGCCGCTTCTGCCACCGGCTCGCCGGAGCGCAGGCGCGGCACGTCATCGACGTCTTCATCCTTCAGGGTGAAGGACAGCCAGAACGGCTTGCCGTCCTTGGGCAGGCCGGCGTGGATGGCCCGCGCCTCGGCGATGGAGCTCTGGGTTTCCGCCAGCCACAGGTCCACGAAAGGCGCCAGCCCCTTGATCAGCGGGCTCAGCACTTCCTCGACCCGCGCAGCGTCGAACAGATCCGGGCGATAGGAACCGAATAACGGCGGCAACGAGCCCGCGACCCGCACCGGCTTGCCGGAAGCCTGCACTGCACGACGTGCCAGTTCACCGGCCAGGGCCGCCAGGGCCTGGCCCTCAGCGGCAAAACGCTCTTCGCCAATGTGGAACGGCACCACGGCGTAGCTGTTGCTGGTGATCACATTGGCGCCGCTGTCGATATACGCCGCGTGCACCGCTTCCACCGCCTGCGGCGCCTCGATCAGCGCCAGGGCCGACCACTCGGGCTGCCGGAACGGCGCGCCGCGGCGCTGCAGTTCACGTCCCATACCGCCATCCAGAATCACCGTGCTGTCTGCGCCCATATGCTTTTCACTCATATGCTTATGAAAAAAACTCACTATCTGAGCCGTTCTTATAACTATTAAATACGCACCATCCAGTTAATAACAACTCTTTTTCAGTCAGGATTCCGATGAACTTCAAACCGTTGCTGGCCCTCGGCCTGACCACTCTTTTCGCCTCCTCCCAGGCCTTCGCCGGCGCTGCCCTGGAGCGTATCGAGCAGAAAAAAGAGCTGGTGGGCGTGCTGATGGAAAGCTACCCGCCCTTCTCCTTTCTCAATGAGCAGAACCAGCTGGACGGCTTCGACGTCGACGTGGCCAAGGCCGTGGCCGCCAAGCTCGGGGTCAAGCTGCGCCTGGAGACACCGTCCTGGGACGTGATCGCCGCCGGACGCTGGAGCGGGCGCTACGACATCTGCATCTGCTCCATGACCCCGAGCAAGGCCCGCGCCGAAGTCTTCGACTTCCCGGTGCAGTACTACGCCTCGCCGGCGGTGATCGTGGTCAACGCCAAGGATGAGCGGATCCACCGCGCCAAGGACCTGAGCGACAAGAAAGTCGGCCTGACTGCCGCCTCCAGCTACGAGAGCTACCTGAACAAGAACCTGGTGATCGAAGGCGCTGAAGACACCCACCTGCAATATCCCTTCGAGAATGTGCAGATCGCCCCCTACGACACCGACAACGTGGCCTTCCAAGACCTCGGCCTGGGCCCCGGTGTGCGCCTGGATGCGCTCCTCACCAACCTGGTCACCGCGCAACCACGGCTGACCCAGGATTCGCGCTTCAAGCTGGCCGGCGAGCCGCTGTACGCCGAGCCCAACTCGGTGGCCATCGAGAAAGGCGATGCCCAGTGGGACGCCAAGGTGCGTGAAGTCTTCGCCCAGCTGAAGCAGGACGGCACCCTGAGCCAGCTGTCGCAGAAATGGATCGGCGCCGACATCAGCCAATGACTTCCTTCCCGCCATCTGCACAGCCACCACAACCGCTGGCCGAACCACGACTCAAGCGCCTGCTGGGGTTTCGGACCCGGCTGTACCTGACCTGGGCGACGCTGCTGGGCCTGTTCGCCAGTTTCTTCCTGAGCTTCGACCTGAAGTTCTCGATCATCCTCGACAAGCTGCCAAACCTGCTGGGCCTGCACCTGTCTCCCAGCGGATTTCTCCAGGGCGCGGCGCTGACCCTGTTTCTCTGCGCCTGCTCCATCGTCGCCTCGTCGCTGCTGGGGTTCGTTACCGCCCTGGCGCGACTGTCCAGCAGCGCCGTGGCCTTCGGCATCGCCAGCTTCTATGCCTCGTTCTTTCGCGGCACACCGCTGCTGATCCAGATCCTGCTGATCTACCTCGGCCTGCCGCAACTGGGGGTGGTGCCGGGAGCCATTACTGCCGGGATCATCGCCCTGTCACTGAACTACGGCGCCTACCTCAGCGAGATCTTCCGCGCCGGCATCCTCGGCGTGCCCCACGGCCAAGGCCAGGCCGCCATGGCCCTGGGCATGAGCAACAGCGTGATCTTCTGGCAAGTGACCCTGCCCCAGGCCATGCGCACCATCATCCCGCCGGCCACCAACCAGTTCATCTCGATGCTCAAGGATTCGTCGCTGATCTCGGTGATGGGGGTCTGGGAAGTGATGTTCCTGGCCCAGTCCTACGGCCGCTCCAGCTACCGCTACATCGAGATGCTCAGCACCGCGGCGCTGATCTACTGGCTGCTGTCCATCGGCCTGGAGCTGATCCAGGCGCGGATGGAAAAGCATTACGGCAAGGGTTACGCCAAGCGCGGCTGAGGTTCAGGCGAGCGCTGAAGGCTCGGGAGCAGAGCGCTCAGGCTCATCGAGCAGCGAACGGGCACGGCTGGTCTTCTGCACTTTCACCACCCCCATCTGCAGGCCGAACGGCTTGAACACCCCAGTCAATGATTTGAGGGTCGGGTTGCCGTCACCGTGTTCGATGTGGATCAGGGTGCGCAGGGAAATCCGGCACATGCGGGCGAACTGGTGTTGGTGCAGCCCCGTGACTTCAGTGCGCAGGCGCTTGACCGCCTCGCCAATCGGCAGGCGACCGGCCGCCATTTCCTGCTGGATGTGATCGATCAGGGCCCCGCGTTCTTCCAGCGTCATGTTCATCGCAATCCCCACTCCTGCAGGCGTCGGTCCAGGTGGCGCAAGTGAATGCGCGGATGATTCAAGGTGGCTTCGGGCAAGCCGCCGGCACTCAGCAGGTCCGGCAGGGCCCGCAGGTGTTCGGCATCCGCGCGCAGGCGCGTCAGGGCGGCTTCGGGGTCGAGCAGTGGCTTGAGGCTGGCGCACACCAGGCGCCAGTCGACGTCACCGGCCACTTCCATGCGCCCGGGCCATTTGGTGGTGCGGGCAATCCCCTCGTCATCCATGACCTTGGGCGCCAGGTCATGGATCGGGGCCAGGCGTACCCCAGCATCAGTGCGCACCACCGAAAGCGTGCGGCCATGATTGTCGGTGTTGCCAAGGATCCTGTTGAGCAGATCGCGCCGCAGGTAGTCCGCCACCAGTTCGGGGATCGACGCCTCCTGGCCAGTGGCGCGCCACAGTTCGGCGAGGATCCCCAGTACCTCGGTATGGCGCATGCCTTGGCCATGGCCCACCAGCCCGGCCAGGGAATAGATCGACTCCACTGCCAGACGCTCGACTCCGGCGGGCGTCCGCCGACGGTCAAAACGCTGCATCCACAGGCTGGGCTTGCGAGCTTCTTCCAGGGCCAAGCCTTGCGCCGATACCGTATCGACTCCCAGTTGCTGCAGCGCCCGGTAATAGTGGAACTCGCTTCTGAGGATGTCGCAGGCGTTCGGCGAAGCCGGGTTACGGGGGAACTTCACCCACCAGTGACGCGTTGCCGCAGCGTCGTCGAGCAGCGCATCGGGGTACAACAAGCCCTCGCGGTTTTCTGTCAGCAACAGCTTGGGCGCTTCGTCGCCGAGGCTCGCCGTGCCACCAAAAGCCGCTGCCTGCTCATGGGCGTATTCAAGAAAGCGGTTATCCAGGGTCACCACCTGCTCCCGGGTGAAGCCCAGGGCCGGACGCCTGTGCAGCCCTGCCAGGGACTCCTTGATCCGCAGACGGCCAATGGGCGCCGCGGTGCTTCGGGCCAGGAGGAACAACTCGCTGCCCATGCCATCGGGCCGCTCATGGCCGATCTGCCGGAGCAAAAAGCTGCGCGCCGCCGGCGTGGCGACCAGGTCATAAAGAAAGGCCGGCGCCCGGTCTTCTCGCCAGGGCTCCCAACCCAAAGGGATCTGTGCACTGACCGAACGGCCCAGCGGGCTGGCAACCGCTTCCAGGTTGTCCACCAGATACTGCGGGACATAACCAAAGCTGCAAGGGCTGGCAAAGCCCGCTTCAGGTTTGTCGAAACTCAGGGTCATGGCATCGGCCCACGCCCCTGCGCCGTAGAGCTGCAACGTCAGCCGGAACATTGGGGTACCTGCAATTTGATGCGCTTCAATAGACGTTCCGCCTCAATCATGCGCGCATTATATTGCAGTTTTTCCAAGCCACTGAACCAGTAAGTGCATTTAATTACATTTCAAGAAACTATCCTTCTCAAAAAATGCATTAAATGACACTTCAGAAAAGCAAAAAAAGGGGAGCCGTAGCTCCCCCGAGGTAAACAGTTGCAGATAAAGGCCTGAACTCAGCCCTCGATCTCGATCAGGATCTCGCCCGGGTTGACCCGGTCGCCCTTGGCCACGTGGATAGCCACGACCTTGCCGGCAATTGCCGCCTGGACTTCGGTCTCCATCTTCATGGCTTCGGTGATCAGTACGGCCTGGCCGGCCTTGACCACATCACCTTCCTTGACCAGCACATCAACAATGTTGCCCGGCATGGTGGTGCTGACATGGCCCGGCGCGCTGGCCTGCTTGCGCTTGCTGGTGCCGCCGCCAACGAACTCGTTGAGCGGTTCGAACACCACTTCTTCCGGCATGCCATCAATGGACAGGTAGAAGTGACGCTTGCCTTCGGCCTTGACCCCGACACCGGTGATGTCGACGCGATAGGTCTCGCCGTGGACGTCGATGACGAACTCGGTGGGCACGCCTTCACCGCCCGGCTTGCTGACGCCACCGGCTTCAGGGATCGGCAGCAGCACTTCCGGAACCAGGGTGCCGGCCTCACGCTCTTCGAGGAACTTGCGCCCGATGTCCGGGAACATGGCGTAGGTCAGCACGTCTTCTTCGGAATGGGCCAGGCCGCCGATTTCACCGCGCAACTTGGTCATTTCCGGCTTCAGCAGATCGGCTGGACGTACGTCTATCACCTCTTCGCTGCCGATGGCCTGGCGCCGCAGGTGCTCGTCCACCTGGCCCGGCGCCTTGCCGTAGCCACCTTGCAGGTAGAGCTTCACTTCGTTGGTGATGGTCTTGTAACGCTCGCCGGCCAGCACGTTGAAGAACGCCTGGGTGCCGACGATCTGTGAGGTCGGGGTGACCAGCGGCGGGTAGCCCAGGTCGTGACGGACCCGTGGGATCTCGGCCAGCACTTCGCCCATGCGGTTCAGCGCGCCCTGCTCTTTCAACTGGTTGGCCAGGTTGGAAATCATCCCGCCCGGCACCTGGTTGACCTGTACCCGGGTGTCCACGGCGGTGAATTCGCTTTCGAACTGGTGGTACTTCTTGCGCACGGCGTAGAAGTACAAACCGATCTCCTGCAGCAGCTCCAGATCCAGGCCGGTGTCGAACTCGCTGCCTTTAAGGGCGGCGACCATCGACTCGGTGCCCGGGTGGCTGGTGCCCCAGGCGAAGCTGGAGATGGCGGTGTCGATATGGTCGGCGCCGTTCTCGATGGCCTTGAGCTGGCACATCGCGGCCAGGCCGGCGGTGTCGTGGGAGTGAATGAACACCGGCAGCGACAGCTCGGCCTTCAGCGCCTTGACCAGCTCACCGGTGGCGTAAGGGGTCAACAGGCCAGCCATGTCCTTGATCGCGATGGAGTCGCAACCCATGGCCTCCATCTGCTTGCCCTGGGCCACGAAGGCCTCGATGGTGTGCACCGGGCTGGTGGTGTAGGCGATGGTGCCCTGGGCATGTTTGCCGGCGGCTTTCACCGCCTCGATGGCCACCCGCAGGTTACGCACGTCGTTCATCGCGTCGAAGATGCGGAACACGTCGATGCCGTTGACCGCCGCCTTGGCCACGAAAGCCCTGACCACGTCGTCGCTGTAGTGGCGATAGCCCAGGAGGTTCTGGCCGCGCAGGAGCATCTGCAAACGGGTGTTGGGCAACGCGGCGCGCAGTTTGCGCAGGCGCTCCCAAGGGTCTTCCTTGAGAAAGCGCACGCAGGCGTCGAAGGTCGCGCCGCCCCAGACTTCCAGGGACCAGTAGCCGACTTTGTCGAGCTTGTCGCAGATCGGCAGCATGTCTTCGGTGCGCATGCGGGTCGCCAGCAGCGATTGGTGAGCGTCACGCAGGATGGTGTCGGTAACAAAGATCTTCTTGGACATGAATGTATTCCTCACAGGCCTGCGTGGGCGGCAATGGCGGCGGCGATGGCCAGGGCCAGCTCTTCGGGTTTGCGCTTGATCGAGTAGTTGGTCAGTTCCGGGTGGCTCTCAACGAAGCTGGTGTTGAACTGACCGCTACGGAATTCCGGGTTGCGCAGGATTTCCTGGTAATAGGCGGCGGTGGTCTTGACCCCTTGCAGGCGCATGTCGTCCAGGGCGCGCAGGCCACGGTCCATGGCTTCTTCCCAGGTCAGGGCCCAGACCACCAGCTTCAGGCACATGGAGTCGTAGAACGGCGGAATGGTGTAGCCGGTGTAGATCGCCGTGTCGGTACGCACACCAGGACCGCCGGGCGCGTAGTAGCGAGTGATCTTGCCGAAGCTGGGCAGGAAGTTGTTCTTCGGGTCCTCGGCATTGATCCGGAACTGCAGGGCGAACCCTCGGTGCTGGATGTCTTCCTGTTTCACCGACAGGGGCAGGCCCGAAGCGATGCGGATCTGCTCGCGGACGATATCGATGCCGGTGATTTCCTCGGTGATGGTGTGTTCCACCTGCACCCGAGTGTTCATCTCCATGAAGTACACCTCGCCCTCGGCGAGCAGGAACTCCACGGTGCCGGCGTTTTCGTAACCCACGGCCTTGGCTGCGCGCACGGACAGGTCGCCGATGTAGGCGCGCTGCTCCGGGGTCAGTTGCGGGCTTGGGGCAATCTCGATGAGCTTCTGGTTGCGGCGCTGGATCGAGCAGTCGCGTTCGAACAGGTGCACCACGTTGCCAAAGCTGTCACCGAGGATCTGCGCCTCGATGTGCTTGGGATTGACGATGCATTTTTCCAGGAACACTTCCGCCGAACCAAAGGCCTTGGTCGCTTCGGAAATCACCCGGGGGAAGGCTTGTTCGAGTTCTTCGCGGCTGTTGCAACGGCGGATACCGCGGCCGCCACCACCGGAGGTGGCCTTGAGCATCACCGGGTAGCCGATGCGGTCACCTTCGAGCAGGGCTTCGGCGATGTCCGCCACGTTGCCCTCGGTGCCCGGGGTCACCGGCACGCCGGCCTTGATCATGCTGCGGCGGGCTTCGGTCTTGTCGCCCATGCGACGAATCACTTCCGCCGATGGACCGATGAACTTGATTCCACGTTCGGCGCAGATGTCCGCCAGTTCAGCGTTTTCCGAAAGGAAACCGTAGCCGGGGTGCAAGGCATCACAGCCGGTTTCCACCGCCAGGTTCACCAGTTTGCGTGGGTTCAGGTAGCCGGCCAGCGGCTCGGCGCCAATGCTGTGGGCCTCATCCGCACGCTTTACATGCAAGGCATGGCGATCGGCGTCGGAGAAGATCGCCACCGAACGGATGCCCATCTCGGCGCAGGCACGCACGATTCGTACGGCAATCTCACCACGGTTGGCGATCAGGATTTTTTTTATCACTTGGAGGTTCCCTTGAGCCGTTGGAACAAACGACCCGCTAGACCGAGTCGGCGCGTGACCAAATGTTTCAGATCAGTCGCAGCGACACACTAGCTCTGCAGAGGGATTAACAAAAATCAATAATTATTGGGTTGGCCATAAGTAAAGACTTATAGTCACCGCACCAGCCCTTGGCGCGAGCACTCAAAGAATGCGTAAGTCCTTGATGAGACTGACATTACGTCAGTTGCAGGTGTTCAATGAAGTCTGCGATCTACGCTCCTACAGCCGCGCCGCCGATGAGATGAATCTTACCCAGCCTGCGGTTAGCCTGCAGATTCGTCAGCTGGAGGAGCTGATTGGCCAGCCGTTGTTCGATTACGTCGGCAAGAAGCTCTACATGACCGAAGCCGCCGAAGCCCTGCAACGGGCCAGCCGGGACATCTTCGGGCGCCTGGAGAACCTCGACATGCAACTCTCCGACATGCAGGGCTCGCTGCAGGGCCAGCTCAAGCTGGCGGTGGAATCCAGCGCCAAGTACTTCGTCCCGCATCTGTTCGCGGCCTTCAAGCGCCAGCACCCGGAAGTCCATCTACAGCTGACCGTGGTCAACCGGGCCCAGGTGATCCGTCGCCTCTCGGACAACCGCGACGACCTGGTGATCATGTCCATGGTGCCCCAGGACATGGAGCTGGAATTCCTGCCGTTTCTCAACAATCCGATCGTCGCGGTGGCCCCGCCGGATCATCCCTTGAGCCATATGGGCCCGCTGCGCCTGCAGGACCTGGAGCCTTATACCCTGGTGCTGCGCGAGCAGGGTTCCGGCACCCGCCTGGCCTGTGAGGAGTACTTCAAGGAGAAGCGCGTGCACTTCACCCAGATCCTCGAAGTGTCGTCGGCCGAGGCCCAGCGTGAGTGTGTGCGGGCAGGTCTGGGCGTGGCCTTGCTGACGCGCCATGCCCTGAACCTTGAGTTGGCGACCGGCGGCCTGATCGAGTTGCCGGTCGAAGAGCTGCCATTGCTGCGCAGCTGGTGCCTGGTGCAGGCCAAAGCCAAACGCCTATCACCGGTAGCGCATGCGTTCCTGGGATTCATCCGCAGCGAACGGGTGCAGATCAGCGGGCTGGTTGAGCGCTTCGACGGGAAGCTGCGGGTGCAGCCTGCCAGTAGTTGACGGCCTCAAGCTCGGGGTAATCATTGATTTCCTGCTGCAATTGACGCAGCTCGGAGCGGTGTTCGATCGCACGACGAAACTCCATGCGACGGTGGTCTTCCTGCTGACGACGAGTCTTGACTGCGCTGTTGCTGTCTTCGTAAGGCCGGGCCATTTCAGGTCTCCCAATGCGAGTACGGAAGCTTCACGATGGAGGACGGCGGTTACGATTTGGCGGCGGGCGGGTTACAGGACGATGAACATTCACCTGGCAACCACCGCCCTGGGCGATGGTTGGCTTGCGTAGGAGCCGGCTTGCCGGCGAAAGCGTCCGTCAGGGCAATGCACAACCCGGCCCCCCTCGCCAGCAAGCGCAACACCGCCCGAACGCCCCTAGCAGGAAGACTCAGTCGTCCAGGGCTTTCACCGACTTGGGCGACAGGCGCAGGCTGCGAAGGCTGCGCTTGACGCTCTTGAGGTGGTTGACCAGGCTCGGACCGCGGGCCATGGCCACGCCCATCGCCAACACGTCGATCACCACCAAGTGGGCGATACGCGAGGTCAGCGGGGTGTAGATCTCGGTGTCTTCATGCACGTCGATGGCCAGGTTGACCGTGGACAGTTCGGCCAACGGTGTCTGGCTCGGGCACAAGGTAATCAGCGAAGCGCCACTTTCACGCACCAGGTTGGCGGTGATCAGCAGGTCCTTGGAACGTCCGGACTGGGAAATGCAGATGGCCACATCGGTGGGTTTCAAGGTCACCGCCGACATCGCCTGCATGTGCGGGTCGGAATAGGCCGCCGCAGTGAGCAGCAGGCGGAAGAACTTGTGCTGGGCATCCGCCGCCACCGCACCCGAGGCCCCGAAGCCATAGAACTCTACGCGCTGGGCCTGGGACATGGCGGTCACCGCCTGCTGCAGCGCCACCGGATCGAGCTTCTCGCGAACCTCCATCAGGGTGTGCAGGGTGGTGTCGAAGATCTTCAGGCTGTAGTCGGCGACGGAATCGTCTTCATGAATCGCGAACTGGCCGAAGCTGGCCCCGGCCGCGAGGCTCTGCGCCAGCTTGAGCTTCAGGTCCTGGAACCCCGAACAACCGATGGCGCGGCAGAAGCGCACGATGGTCGGCTCGCTGATGCCCACGTTGTGGGCCAGGTCCGCCATGGAGCTGTGCATCACGGCCGCAGGATCAAGGAGCACGTGATCGGCGACCTTGAGCTCCGATTTGCGTAACAAATGACGTGACTGGGCGATGTGCTGCAACAGGTTCAAAGGGCTGGACTCATTGTTATTGGCTGACGCCGGGGATGTAGCGAGCTTGTAGTTATACTACATGAATGGTCTTTTTGCCTGCTCAATGCATCAAGAAAGTACCTGCCTGCCCCCATTTTCAGCGAGGTACGACTTATGTAGCCGTTGTGGCAGGCAGCGCCAACCGCTACCGGGTCTGAGCCTGCAGCAACAGCGCGAGGCCTTCGGCATTCACCGGGCGACTGATCAGGTAACCCTGTACTTCGTCACAGTGCTCAGCACGCAAGAAGGTCAGCTGGCCAGGATCCTCAACCCCCTCGGCCACCACTTTCAACGACAGGCCGTGAGCCATGGCGATGATCGCCCGGGTGATCGCCGCATCCTCGCCGCCTTCGGCCAGCCCACGAATGAAGGCCTGGTCGATCTTCACGTAGTCCACCGGAATCCGCTTGAGGTAGCTCAGTGACGAGTAGCCCGTGCCGAAGTCGTCAATGGCCAGCTTCACCCCCAGGTCACGCAGTTGCTTGAAGGTCGCGATGATGTGCTCGACGCTGTCCAGCAACTGGCTTTCGGTCAGTTCCAGTTCGAGAAAATGCGGCGCCAGGCCGGTTTCTTCCAACACCTGGCGCACCAGGCTGACCAGCTTGCCCTGGCGCAACTGATACACCGACAGATTGACCGAAACACGAATCGGCTCCAGGCCCTGGCGCTGCCATTCACAGGCTTGCCAGCAGGCCTGGCGCAATACGAACTCACCGATGGGACCGATCAGCCCGGTCTCTTCCGCCAGGCCGATAAAGTCCCCCGGCGGCACCCGCCCCATGGTCGGATGATCCCAGCGCACCAGGGCTTCTGCGGCATTCAAGCGGCCCGTGGCCAAGCACAGTTTGGGCTGGTAGAAGACCATCAACTGGTCTTCTTCGATGGCCTTGCGCAGCTGGTTTTCCAGTTGCAGGCGCTCCAGGGTGCTGGCCTGCAGGCTCTCGGTATAGAACTGGAAGTTGTTGCCGCCCAGGTGCTTGGCGTGGGCCATGGCCATGTTTGCCTGGCTCACCAGGGCTGCAATCTCCCGGGCACTGTCCGGCAGCATGCTGATGCCCATGGAAGCGCTGACCACCAACTCATGGCCATCGACCGTGATCGGCAGGCGTAGCTTGCTCAGCAGCCGGGTGGCGACCCTGGTCAGGCTGGAGAGGCTGCCATAGGCATCGAATAGCACGGCGAATTCATCCCCGGACAAACGGGCAATGGTGTCGGCTTCCGGCAAGGCATTGACCAGTCGCCGGGCCATCTTCTGCAGCAGCAGGTCGGCCACTTCATGGCCGAGGCTGTCGTTGAGCAACTTGAAGCGATCCAGGTTGATGTGCAGCAAGGCCAGGCTGCGACCGCCCTGGCGCACCCGCTGATGGGCCTCGCGCAGGCGTTCGCGAAACAGTGAGCGGTTGGCCAGCCCGGTGAGCTCGTCGTAATGCGTGAGGTAGCGCATGCGCTCCTCGGATTCGCGCCGGGCCGAAAGATCGGCGAAGAAGCCCACGATATGTCGGACTTTTCCCCGTTTGTCCCGCACTACGTTCAGTTGCAGCCATTGCGGGTAGAGCTCGCCATTCTTGCGCGCTTCCACCAACTCGCCCTGCCAGCTGCCGTGCTGCTCCAGGGCCTGATGAATCAACGGATAATGCCGACGGGCGTCGCGACTGCAGGACAACTCCACCACGTTGCGCCCCAGCATGTCCTCGATCTGGAAGCCGGTGACCTGGCTAAAGGCCTGATTGACGGCGATCAGGGCGTAATCGGGGTCGAGGATGACAATGCCTTCACTGGCCGCCTCGAACACCGTCGCCGCCAGGTTGCGCTGCACTTCTTGTTCCTTGTCGATGCTGATGTCGCGCCGCGTGCCGACCATGCGCAGCACCCGCCCACTGGGGCTGCGCTCCACCGCCCGGCCACGGTCCTCGATCCACACCCAATGGCCGGCGCCGTGGCGCACCCGGTATTCCACCTGGTAATCCTCGCTGCGGCCCTTCAGGTGCTCCACCAGGGCACGCTTGAGCAGAGGCAGGTCCTCGGGGTGCAGGCGCGGCTTGAGATGGCTGAGCATCGCCGTGACACCCTCCGGCTCCAGGCCGAACAGCTCCTTGAGCTGAGTGTGATGGACCTCGTCGGTCTGCAGGTTCCAGTCCCACAGCCCCAGCTCGCTGGCCTTCAGGGCCAGGGCCAGGCGCGCCTCGCTCTTGCTCAGGGCCTGGTTGGCCGCGTCCAGCTCCAGGCTGCGCTGGGCCACGCGCTGCTCCAGCTCGGCCTGGGCCTCACGCAATTGCTCCTCGGCCCGCCGACGCTGCTCGACCTCCCGGGCCAGTTCGCGGTTGAGGTGGCCGCTGCGGCTCTGGGCGTCCTGCAGGTGTTCAATCAGGGCCTGGTTCTGAAAGCGCCGCAACAAGCCACGCTGGAGCAAGCGGTTGACCTGCCAGGCCACCACACTCAGCGATACCAGGAGAATCAGCCCCAGCCAGCCCCAGCCACGCTGCAGGTCATCGCCGCCCCAGAACAGATAGGCAATCGCCGGCAACAGGCAAGGCAGGGTGAACGATAGGAAAGCCTGCAGGCTGACGGCATAGGCCACGCTGGCGGAAAGAATCGCCGCGCCGATCAGGCCGAATACCCAGGCCTGCTGCAGGAAGCTGTCGGTAGGCACCAGGGCAATCCCGGCGCAGGCCAAGGTCAGGCCGCTGACCGCTGACCCCAAGAGAAACATGCGTTGCCAGATAGCCTGCGCCTGGCGACTGGGAATCGCTGAATCGAAGGCCGCCACCTGGATCACCCGCAAGGCCACCAGGGCCAGCAGCCAGACCATCCACACGCTGAGCAACAAATAGCGCTCAGGGCTCCAGAGCAACCAGGTACACACCAGGCCGTTGAGCAACATGAACAAGGTAGGCAGCAAGGAGCCCTGATACAGCAGGCGCGTACGCTCCACTGCCATCTCGACGGCGTAATGCTGGCGGATAACCCGCGGCTCCACGAAGGGGCCGAACAGGTCGGGGTTAAGTGTCATAGGCAGTGTTCTTATAATGGTTGAGCCCGAAACGTCGCCGGAGCATACACAAGCAAACGCCCGAGCCAAACTGCTCCAGGTCATAAAATCGATAAAACCAAACCGCTGCAATCCGTCCCGAAAGTGTCCAGGCGAGACGCGCCAATGGCTGCAGCCCATGACCAACCAGTCGTCCTCAAGGGTTGTTTTATCGGCTAATGCGAAGCCGGGTTTGCCCGGGGTGGCGCAGCCCCCTAGAATGCGCCGATGCGCGATGATCTCTCCCTCCTGTTGAACTCCCTCAACGATGCCCAACGCCAGGCCGTAGCCGCCTCCGTGGGTCGTCAGTTGGTCCTGGCCGGTGCTGGCTCCGGCAAAACCCGAGTGCTGGTGCACCGTATCGCCTGGTTGATCCAGGTCGAGAACGCCTCGCCCCACTCCGTCCTGTCGGTGACGTTCACCAACAAGGCCGCCGCCGAGATGCGCCACCGCATCGAGCAGCTGATGGGCATCAACCCGGCCGGCATGTGGGTGGGCACCTTCCACGGTCTGGCGCACCGCCTGCTACGGGCTCACTGGCAAGAAGCCGGGCTGAGCCAGACCTTCCAGATCCTCGACAGCGACGACCAGCAACGTCTGGTCAAGCGAGTGATCCGCGACCTGGGCCTGGACGAGCAGCGCTGGCCGGTACGTCAGGCCCAGTGGTTCATCAACGGGCAAAAAGACGAAGGCTTGCGTCCACAACACATTCAAGCCAGCGGCGACCTGTTCCTGGCCACCATGCGCAGCATTTATGAGGCCTACGAGGCCGCGTGCCAGCGCGCCGGGGTCATCGATTTCTCCGAACTGCTGCTGCGCGCCCTGGACCTGTGGCGCGATCACCCGGGACTGCTGGCGCACTATCAAAAGCGCTTCCGTCATGTGCTGGTGGACGAGTTCCAGGACACCAACGCCGTGCAATACGCCTGGTTGCGCCTGTTGGCCAAGGGCGGCGACAGCCTGATGGTGGTGGGCGACGACGACCAGTCGATCTACGGCTGGCGCGGGGCGAAGATCGAGAACATCCATCAGTACTCCGCCGACTTTCCGGACGCCGAGACGATCCGCCTGGAGCAGAACTACCGCTCCACCGCTGGCATCCTCAAGGCCGCCAACGCCCTGATCGCCAACAACACCGGGCGCCTGGGCAAGGAATTGTGGACCGATGGCGGCGAAGGCGAAGCGATCAACCTGTACGCAGCCTTCAACGAACACGATGAAGCGCGCTATGTGGTGGAGACCATCGAGAGCGCGTTGAAGACCGGCATGGCCCGCAGCGACATTGCCATTCTCTACCGCTCCAACGCCCAATCCCGGGTGCTGGAGGAAGCCCTGCTGCGGGAACGAATTCCGTACCGCATCTATGGCGGCCAGCGCTTCTTCGAACGGGCCGAAATCAAGAACGCCATGGCTTACCTGCGCCTTCTGGAAGGCCGGGGCAACGACGCGGCCCTGGAGCGGGTGATCAACGTTCCGGCCCGGGGTATCGGCGAGAAAACCGTCGAAGCCATTCGTGAGCATGCACGCCACAGCGATGTATCGATGTGGCAAGCCCTGCGCCAGCTGGTGGCCAATAAAGGCCTGACCGGTCGTGCGGCCGGCGCCCTCGGGGCCTTTATCGAGCTGATCGAGAACCTCGCTGCCAAGACCCTGGAAATGCCCCTGCACCTGATGACCCAGACGGTGATCGAGCAGTCCGGGCTGATCGCTTATCACCAGGCGGAAAAAGGCGAGAAAGGCCAGGCCCGGGTGGAAAACCTTGAGGAACTGGTCAGCGCCGCACGTAACTTCGAGACCACCGAAGAAGACCAGGAACTGACCCCCCTGGCGGCCTTCCTCGGCCATGCCTCGCTGGAAGCCGGCGATACCCAGGCCGACGAACACGAAGACAGCATTCAGCTGATGACCCTGCACAGCGCCAAGGGCCTGGAATTTCCCTACGTGTTCCTGGTGGGCATGGAAGAAGGTCTGTTCCCTCACAAGATGAGCCTGGAAGAACCCGGCCGCCTTGAGGAAGAACGCCGCCTGGCCTATGTCGGCATTACCCGGGCGATGCAGAACCTGGTGATGACCTATGCGGAAACCCGTCGTCTGTACGGCAGCGAAACCTACAACAAGGTCTCGCGCTTCGTACGCGAAGTGCCCAAGGGGCTGATTCAGGAAGTGCGTTTGTCCAACAGCGTCAGCCGACCTTTCGGCGGCGGCCAGTCACAAAGCACCAGCAGCCTGTTCGGCGGCACCGAGATTCCTGATACCGGCTTGAGCCTGGGTCAGACGGTGCGGCATTCGGTATTCGGCGATGGCGTGATCCTCAATTTCGAAGGTGCCGGCGCCCAGGCCCGGGTCCAGGTGAATTTCAGCGAAGGCAGCAAATGGCTGATGCTCGGCTATGCCAAGCTGGAAGCCATCTAACCTCCCACGGTTGGCTTGTGTAGGAGCTGGCTTGCCAGCGAATCTCACTGGCGAAGATCGGCTCAAGGGCCTCTTCGCCGACAAGCCGGCTCCTGCAGGGCAAACAATGGAAGCGCGAACATGGGTTCAGGCTTTTTTTCCTCGTGGACATTCTGGGCCCTGTTGTCGGCGACTTTTGCTGCTTTGACCGCGATCTTCGCGAAAATCGGCATCGAAAACGTCAATTCCGACTTCGCCACCCTGTTGCGCACCGTCGTGGTACTGGTGAGCCTGGCCTTGATTTTGTACGCAACGGGCCAATATCAGTCCCTGGGATCGATTTCCCCCAAGAGCTACCTGTTCCTGCTGCTGTCCGGGCTGGCGACAGGCGCTTCCTGGCTGTGCTATTTCCGCGCCCTGAAACTCGGCCCCGCTTCGCTGGTAGCGCCGGTGGACAAACTCAGCGTGGTATTCGTCGCGATCATCGGCGTGGCACTGCTGGGGGAAAAACTCGATCTGCGGCAATGGGGTGGAATCGGTCTGATCTCCGCCGGTGTGGTGCTACTGGCACTGCGCCGCTGAACGGCCAATGGGCTGGAACCAAAGCCGCGTCCTTATGGACCTGAAGCCGATCGGCGAGCATGATTGCCGACAGCGCTGAACCAAGCCTGTCAGGCAAAAGCCCGAAACATTATGCCGCTCGCCACTGACACTTCACCTGTGCAATATGGCGCGCGTGCCATCCACAAATGGGAACCCCCTTTATGAAACGTTTTCTTAGCATCGCCATGGCGCTGTGCATCGGCCTGACGATGAGCCTCGACGCCAACGCCAAGCGCTTCGGTGGCGGCAAAAGCGTCGGCGCTGCCCCGACCCACCAAACTCGCCAGGCGGCACCCACCGCTCCGGGCGCTCCCGCCGCGGCAGCAACAGCTGGCGCAGCCGGTGCCGCGGGCGCCGCAGCCAAAGCCGGCGGTGCTTCGCGCTGGCTCGGCCCTCTGGCCGGCATCGCGGCCGGTGGCCTGCTGGCCTCCATGTTCATGGGCGGCGGCTTCCAGGGCATGCAGATCTTCGACATCCTGATCATGGCGGTCATCGCCTTTGTGATCTTCCGCTTTATCGCCGCTCGTCGTCGCAAGCAGCAGGAGCAATACGCTCCCGCGGGCCACGCGCCAATGCAGCGTGAAGCCTTCGAACCTCAGCAACCTGCTGGCGGCTCGATCTTCGGTGGTTCGGCAGCACCTGCCGCGCGCCCGGTGATCAACGCTCCGGCGTGGTTCAACGAAGCGAATTTCGTTGAAGCTGCGCGCAACCATTTCCAATCCCTGCAGCAACACTGGGACGCCAATGAAATGGACAAGATCGCCGAGTTCGTCACCCCGCAGATGCTGCAATTCCTGAAACAGGAACGTGCTGATCTGGGCGACAACTTCCAGTCGACCTACATCGACAACCTGCAAGTGCAGCTTGAAGGTGTGGATGACCGTGCCGACAAGACCATCGCCACCCTGACCTTCAGTGGTGTGTCGAAGAGTTCGCGCTTCGACCAGGGCGAAGTGTTCAGCGAGAGCTGGAACATGGAACGCGCCCAGGGCGATAACCAGCCATGGCTGGTAGCAGGTATCCGCCAGAACGGCTGATTCATTCTGCTGTCACAGCTGTAAGGCAAAACCCCGACTCAGGTCGGGGTTTTGCATTTCACGATTGCACTTATAGCAAGCTACTGTATAAACCGCCGTCAAATAACCGCGCCATAGAGCTAAGAGGACCCAGGCCGTGGAAGAAGTCATCGAACAACTCCGAGAAGCCAACGAACCGGTACCCGTCCCCCTGGAACTGCCGGACGAAGACCAACTGGTGGAAATTGAAGAACAGCTGTTCATCAATATCCCATTCGTCTTCAAAGAGTTCCTGTTGACGGTCAGTGATGTGGTTTACGGCAGCCTGGAACCGGTCACCGTCACCGATCCGCAATCCCATACCTACCTGCCGGAAGTGGCTGCGACCGCCTGGGACATGGGCGTGCCTCGCGAGCTGATCCCGATCTGCCAGGACGGTGACGACTACTACTGCGTCGAAGAAGACGGCACCGTGGTGCTGTGGTCCGGCGAAGAAGAGCTGATCACCGAAGAGTCCTGGGAGTCGGTATGGCACTGGGCGCGGGACGTCTGGCTGGAAAGCTGAGCACCCCCTGAGATTCGAAGAGGCTCGCCAGCGCCCTGCTGGCGAGCAGCTAGGTCAATGCCCGCCGTTGTCCTTGCTGTGATCGAAGGTTTCAATCAGCGCCACCTGCATCCGCGTGTGCACTCGGATGAACCAGCGCCAGAGCACGGCGGCCACCGCTGCCGCCACCACCACGATCAGCACCAGCAGCTCCAGCGTGGGCAGGATGCTCGACGACAGCGCCGCCAGCAGCAGGAAAATCACCAGCAACGACAGGATCGGGATCACCTCGGCGATCACCCGGCGTACCCGTTGGGTATGGCGCCCGGCCATTTCCGCCTTGACCCCCATCTCCGCCAGCAGCATCGACAGCGCCTTGAGCTTGCGGTAGGCGGCGATCAGGAACGGCAGCGACAGCAACAAGGCCCCACCCCAGATCAGCGCTTTCTGCCAGCTTGGATCACTGACCCAATCCGCCAGATAGGCACCAATGCGCTTGGCGAAATAACCGCCGGAAAAGAAGATCGCCACCACCAGCGCCAGGTTCACCCCCACTTGCAGCAGAATCTTGCGGATCATCGACGCCAGCAATGCGCCCTCGCCGTGGGGCTGGATGCTGCGCAGCCACTCGCCGTACATTCCCAGCACCCGGCTCAGGCGGCTGGGCAGAACCCCCGCCAACTTCAGTGACAGCGGATCGGCGGCGCGGATCAGATAAGGCGTGAGCAAGGTGGTGATAGCCGATACCGCTACCGCCACCGGGTACAGGAAGTCGCTGGTGACCTGCAGGGTCATGCCCAAGGCCGCGATGATGAACGAGAATTCGCCAATCTGTGACAGCCCCATCCCAACCCGCAAAGAGGTGCGTCCGTCGTTACCGGCAATAAACGCCCCCATGCCGCAGGACAGCATCTTGCCCAGCACCACCGCCACAGTGATCACGGCGATCGGCCAGGCGTACTGCAGCAGGATTTGCGGGTCGATCATCAGGCCGATGGCGACAAAAAAGATCGCGCTGAACAGATCGCGGACCGGCTCGATCAACCGCTCGATCTTCAGCAACTGACGGGACTCGGCCATGATTGCGCCGATCAGGAACGCCCCCAAGACCATGCTGTACTCCAGCTTGACCACCAGCAGGCAGAAGCCAAAACACAGCCCCAGCACGGTAATCAGCAGCATCTCGTTGCTCTCGAACTTGGCCACATAGGCCAGCAAGCGCGGCACTAACAGGATGCCGATCACCAGCGCCACGATCATGAACAGCGAGAGCTTGCCGACGGTGGAAAACACTTCGCCGGAGCTGACCGTGCCACTGACTGCAATGCTCGACAGCAAGGCGATGATGCCGATGCCGAGAATGTCCTCGACGATCAAGACGCCGAAGATCAACTGGGCGAATCGCTCGTTCTTCATCTTCAGGTCGTTGAGGGCCTTGACGATGATGGTGGTGGAGGAAATGGCCAGGATCGCCCCAAGGAACAGCGAATCCATGGTGCTCCAGTCGAACCAGCGACCGATCTCGTAGCCGATCCAGATCATCAGCACGATTTCCAGGAAGGCCGCGATAAAGGCCGTGGCGCCGACCTTGAACAGCTTGCGCAGACTGAATTCCAGCCCCAGGCAGAACATCAGGAAGATCACCCCCAGTTCGGCCAGGGTCTTGATCGTCTGTTCGTCGTGGATCAGGCCGAAGGGGGGCGTATGCGGGCCGATGATGAAGCCGGCGACGATGTAGCCCAGCACCACGGGTTGCTTGAGCCGATGAAAGAGAATGGTCACCACGCCCGCGACCAACATGATGACTGCCAGATCCTGAATGAAACTGATGGCATGCATGGCCGGGGTTCTCCTTGAATGAGGGGCGGCGGAGATCGCCTAAAAAGAAAAATCTGATCAGTAGACGTAAATATCCAAAATAGGAGCGGAAAATGCCCTGAAACGGGTGTTTTGCAGGTTAACACCGCGACTTCCGGCAGAAAGGCGGTGCAATATAAGGAAACAGATCCACCGAAGCGTGACGGCCCGGCGCGGCCCGACGTCCGGTTATCGATGGTTTGAAAACTCTTCGACCAAGCACCCGCAGAGGTGCTCCAGCAACCCCTGCCTAGAACCGTGAGCGTGCTATGGAACCCGGAAACGCCCAGCTGTCGATGACGGTATTGATGACCCCTGACATGGCCAATTTCTCTGGCAATGTCCATGGCGGCACCCTGCTCAAGTACCTCGATGAAGTCGCTTATGCCTGTGCCAGCCGGTATGCCGGTCGCTACGTGGTGACCTTGTCGGTGGACCAGGTGATTTTTCGCGAGCCGATCCATGTCGGTGAACTGGTGACCTTCCTGGCCTCGGTCAACTACACCGGCAATACCTCGATGGAGGTGGGCATCAAGGTGGTCACCGAGAACATCCGCGAGCGTTCGGTGCGCCACACCAACAGCTGCTTCTTCACCATGGTGGCGGTGGACGACCAGCGCAAACCCGCCCAGGTGCCGCCGCTGCAGCCCGAGACCAGCGACGGTAAACGCCGCTACATCCAGGCCCAGCAACGCCGGCAGATCCGCCAGGAGCTGGAAAAGCGCTATCAGGAGATCAAGGCCGACGGCCCTTGATCCTCAAGCAGATACGCTGATCCAGCGGGACCACGGACGGTCCCTTCGCCACACGCCTGCCTCCCCCGGCCAGAGCCTCCAGCGCTCGGCCACAAGCCCCCCGGCCTTTGCAAGCAGTCTTCTGCGGTCATCCAGAATGGCCAGATCGATCCCTTTTTGACCACATAGAGAGTTATGCCTGCGGGGCACCACTGCCAGAATCGATGGGCAAGGCACATACGCACTTCCCGTCCGGGGAGCCTTCGAGCCAACGAACGCGTGAGAACAATAACAATGCCCAGCGCCACTCCCTCTCCCAGCAGCCCCTCCTTGTCCACCCGCAGCGCCAGCCTCGGCGACGACTTCACCCACAGCGCCCAGGGCACCACGCTGCGGCGCATTCTCGGGCTTCCGGCCCTGGTGTTCTTCGGCCTGGTGTATATGGTCCCGCTGACCGTCTTCACCACCTACGGCGTGGTTACCCAGATCACTGGTGGGCGCACCGCCGCGGCCTATGTAATCACCCTGCTGGCGATGATCTTCACCGCCCGCTCCTACAGCGTCATGGTCAAGAAGTACCCCATCGCCGGCTCCGCCTATTCCTACGCCAGCCTCAGCTTCGGTCCGGGTATCGGCTTCCTGGCCGGCTGGTCGCTGCTCCTGGATTACCTGTTCCTGCCGATGATCAACTACCTGGTGATCGGCCTGTTTCTCAACCTGACCTTTCCGGCCGTGCCAGCCTGGGTCTTCGTGGTGGCGACCATCAGCCTGGTGACCGTGCTGAACATCCGCGGGATTGGCTCGGTGTCGAGCATGAGCAACCTGATCGTCTGCGCCCAACTGGTGTTCGTGGTGGTGTTCGTGGCGCTGGTGGCGCGCCAGTTGGCCGGGGCCGAAAGCATGGATCTCGGCGCGCCCTGGCTCGGCGACGGCAGCCAGAGCGGGCTGTTGCCGTTGATGGCGGGAGCGGCGGTGCTGTGCCTGTCATTCCTGGGCTTTGACGCGGTATCGACCCTGGCCGAGGAAACCCGCGATCCGCGCCGGGACATTCCCCGAGCCATCCTCATCACCACCCTGGGCGCCGGCCTGTTGTTCATCCTCTTGGCCATGGCCAGCCAGCTAGCCTTCCCCGGCAGCAGCTTCAAGGATGCCGACTCGGCGGCCAGCGAAGTCATGCTGCACGCCGGCGGCCGCTTCCTGGAGATGTTCTTCACCGCCACCTATGTCGCCGGCGCTGCCGGTTCGGCCCTGGCCTCACAGGCCTCGGTGTCACGCATCCTGTTCAGCATGGGCCGCGACGGCATCCTCTCACGGCGTCTATTCGGTACTTTGTCCGAGCGCTACAAGACGCCAGTGATCGCTATTGTCCTGGTATCGCTGGTGTCCCTGCTGGCGGTGGTCATCGATCTGACCACCCTGGCCTCGATGATCAGCTTCGGTGCACTGGTGGCGTTTTCCGTGGTCAATCTGGCGGTGATCAAGAGCCACTTGGGCCAAGGCCAGCCACGCACCGGAATACGGCTGCTGCAGTACGGCCTATTGCCGTTGATCGGCTTCGCCCTGATCGTCTGGCTCTGGACCAGCCTCTCGGCCCTGACCCTGGGGATCGGCATGGCCTGGTTCGCCCTCGGCCTGGCCTACTTGGGAATACACACCCGAGGTTTCCGCCAGCCGGCACCGACGGTGCAGTTCTCCGAGCAGGCCTGAGTCGCGGCCCGCCGGTCGCGCTCAGAGGCCGATCGGCGTGGCCTCGAAACGCACCCGTGGATGGGCAATACGATCCTGGGCCCGCACCAGCTCCAGCTCATAGCTGGCACAGGCCTGGGTTTCCAGGAGCACTTCATGCACCGCTGCGGCGGTGAATTCAAACGCCGCCACCAGGCTGTCACCCAGCAGCACTCGGGCCAGGAACAGGCCTGAAGTCAGGTCGCCCACCCCCACCGGCTGGCGCGGGAACGCCAACAGCGGACGCCGCAGGTGCCAGCTGCCATCGGCGGTCACCAGCAGCATCTCGAAGCCTTCAGCCAGTTTGCCCGGGTAGTCCAGATGCTTGACCAGCACCGCCTTGGGGCCCTTCTCCAGCAACGAGCGAGCCATGCCCAGGCAATCGAACAGTGATTGCGGCTTGCGTGCGCAGAAGCTGTCCAGTTCCAGCTGGTTGGGGCAGAGGAAGTCGGCCATGGCCACGGCTTCATCCAGCAGGAAATCGCTGACTTCCTCCGGCACGCTGCAGCCCTTTTCCGGATGGCCCATGACCGGGTCGCACAGGTACAGGGCCTTGGGGTTGGTCGCCTTGATCCGCGCCACGCCGCTGAGGATCGCCCGGCCCTGGGCCGCACTGCCCAGATAGCCGGAGAGGATCGCATCGCAGTTGCCCAGCTCGCCGATGGCGGCAATACCTTCCACCAGTTCGGGAATCTGTTGCGGTGCCAGCACTTCTCCCGCCCAGTGACCATACTGGGTGTGATTGGAGAACTGTACGGTGTTCAGGGGCCAGACATTCACCCCGACCCGCTGCATGGGAAATACCGCGGCGCTGTTACCGGCGTGGCCAAAAACCACATGGGACTGGATCGCAAGCAGGTGAGGCGTACGTTTCATGCAGGATTTTCCATAGAACCGGTGGAATTCAAGCCGCGCAGTATGCGACTAAACGCAGCCTGTACGACAGACCGGAGACGCAGTTAAGCTGATGCTACTTCGTTGGAGCAAACTTTCATGCTGACCCTTGGAAACATCTTGGTGCTGATGCTGCTGGCGACCGGCGGCGCCTGGCTGTGGCACAACCACGGCCTGCGCGAGCGAGCGCTGGCGCGGGTCAAGCAGCACTGCGCCAAACTCGATATCGAGCTGCTGGACGGCAACGTCGCGCTCAAGCGTATTGGTTTCGTCAAGGACGCCAATGGCCGTCGGCGCCTGGCGCGGATCTACAATTTCGAGTTCACCGTGACTGGCGAAACCCGCCACGCCGGGACCATTACCCAGTTCGGTGCCCATAGCGCGCATATTGAACTTGCGCCCTACCCGTTTGAAGCCAAGGAGCCATTGCCCAGCGCCGAAGTGATCGAGCTGAGCCAGTGGCGCGACGAACACCGCAAGTGGCGTAATTGAGATTCGCTGGCAAGCCGGTTCCTGCAATCCTGCGGTTATAGACGGCAGGCAGCCAGGCTGGCTTGCAGCGCAGCAACATCCTGAGCATCACTGAAAATCAATTCCAGGCGTGAATCCCGACGCCACTCACTGGGCAGCCAATTGAATGGCGAATTGTCCAGACCGTTGCCTGAGCGCCAGCCTTCACTGCTGTGGATCACCAGCTTGGCCCGCCGCCAATCGAGATTCTGCAACCAGTGATCGACTCGGGCCAGATCGAACTGCTGGCTCGGATGCCAGCGCCAGCCAATGCTCCAACCTTCTGCCTGGGACTGGCTGAGGCAGATCGGCACCCCCGGATCACTCCAGAGCGCCGCTAGCTGCGCCAATCCCTGGGGCACCGCGAACGGCTCAAGCGCCGTCCCGGCACTGACCTCCAGGCCCGGTAGCTCCGCCAAAGGCAAGGCCGCATGGCGAGTCCAGAACAGGGGAATGTCCGGCAATTGTTCCAGCACGCGCAAGCGATCGCTGTCACTGAGCAGCTCATCCTTGTTCAGCACCAGCAAACCGGCGCTGGACAGAGCCTCCTGCTGCGCCTGGGGCAGCGGCTTGCCGGCGGCCAGGGCCTGGGCGTCCAGCACCAGCACACAGGGCTGCAACGCCAACACCCCCTGCCACGGCGCAACACTCAGTTGCTTGAGCAACTGCGCCGGGTGGCCAAGGCCGGACGGCTCGATGAACAAACGGTCCGGCTTGGCTTTGCGCAACAGGCGCCCCAGGCCCACCTGGAACGGCGCGCCGTTGACGCAGCACAGACAGCCGCCAGCGACTTCGCCGAGGGCGATACCGTCTTCATCCCGGGTCAGCAATGCCGCATCCAGGCCGATCTGGCCAAATTCGTTGATCAGCACCGCCCAGCGCTCATTAGCCGGGCGCTGGCTCAGCAAATGACGAATCAGGCTGGTCTTGCCGGCGCCCAAAGGGCCGGCGATCACGTGAGTGGGGATGTTCTGCAGCATGGGAAGGGGTTCCGAAAGCTTGTGGAGTGATGCTACGCCCTTCCCTCCCGGGGCGAAAATCCGCTAGGCCCGTAGCCGTTGCTGCAGGTTCGGGCCATGTTCGGACAATAGGCACCGGAGGGGCTTTGCGGGCCTCTCGGGCGGGGGCACTTCAGTGCCCGATGGCGGCCTTCGACAGAGGCTCCCGAAAACCCATGGAGGACCAGAGAATGGGAGCAATCAACCCAGCCAATCAAGGGTAAGGATCAACCGACGCTCACCCGGCGCCGGCTGCGGCGAGCGGTGAATCAGGCCGAAGCCTTCGTTGCCGTGCCATTTCTCCCCCTTGAACAGCGCCACTTCGCCGCTGGCGATCTGCTGGATCAACGCCGGATCCAGTGGCTCGGCCTCGGCACGCCCGAGCTGCCGGCGGTCCATCCGCCCTTCGCGCAACCACTGGCTGCCCACGCCGGCATAGGTGGTGATCAGGCGCACCGGTACATGGTCCACGTGAAAGCGCGGGCACATGGCCTTGTCCAGCATCCGCAAGCGCAGCCCCACGCGCTTGGCTCCGAGCAAGCAGGCAAAGGCGCTGACCAACCAGGAAACATCGGCGATAAAGCCGTCATAACCCTGTAAATCACTGAAGCCCGAGGCCAGGCCACGCAGGTTCGGCTCCGAGTCTTCATCCGGCAGCTCCAGGGACAAGGACTCCGCCAACGGTTCGTCCAGGGACAACAGCAGCTCGCCGAAATCCGCGATATGCGCCGGTAGCTGACGCTGCCAGAGGCCGAGGTTTACCTCGTCCTCCAGCACCTGCGCCAGCACCGCCGGGGTTGTGCCAATGGCCGCGCGGCGTGAAATCACAGGCTCGACACTGGGCAGCAACAGCCACCTGGCCGGTGGCTGGTTAACCAGCGGTGTCACTGGGGAGCTCAAGGTCAGCATCAGGCAGCCTCGTCTTCATGCCAGGGTCCGAAGGGGTCGCTCATCAGACTCCAACCCTCGACGCCAAGCGCCATTTCATCGTCGTCCAGCAGGCACAGGTCCAACTCGGCACAAAGCCGGGCGAAGTCGATGTTCTGGCCGATGAACACCAGTTCCTGTCGGCAGTCGCCGGTGGCCGGGGTCCAGTTGTGCATGATCGCCGCAGTGCTTTCCTCGTCCTGGGGCCATTGCTGCTTAGGCACGAAACGCCACCAGCGTCCGGCAAACCCGTGGCGCATCAGACCGCCGGCCTGGGACCAGCTACCAGCCTCCTGATACTTGCTGGCCAGCCAGAAGAAGCCCTTGGAGCGCAGCAGCTTGCCGTTGACCCAGGTCCGGTTGATGAAGTTGAAGAAGCGCTCAGGATGGAACGGCCGTCGCGCCCGGTAGGCGCTGGAAGCGATCCCGTACTCCTCGGTTTCCGGCACGTGCTCGCCACGCAGTTCCTGCAACCAGCCCGGTGCTTGGGCCGCCCGCTCGAAGTCAAAGCGACCGGTGTTGAGGATCTTGGTCAACGGCACCTGCCCCATGACCATGGGGATTATTTCCGCCTGGGCATTGAGGCGCGCCAGGATCGCCATCAGCTCCAGACGCTCGTCGCTGCTGATCAGGTCGATCTTGCTGATGAGGATCACATCGGCAAACTCCACCTGCTCGATCAACAGGTCGCTGATCGAACGCTCGTCTTCCTCTCCCAGGGTTTCACCCCGTGAGGCCAGGCTTTCTGCTGCCTGGTAATCCAGCAGGAAGTTCATACCGTCGACCACGGTGACCATGGTGTCGAGCCGGGCGATATCTGCCAGGCTCTGGCCCGATTCGTCGCGAAAGGTGAAGGTCTCGGCCACCGGCAGCGGCTCGGAAATGCCGGTGGATTCGATCAGCAGGTAATCAAAGCGTCCCTCACCGGCCAGTTTGCCCACTTCTTCCAGCAGGTCCTCGCGCAGGGTGCAACAAATGCAGCCGTTGCTCATTTCCACCAGCTTTTCTTCGGCGCGGTTGAGGCTGACATCACGCTGCACCTCGCTGCCGTCGATGTTGATTTCGCTCATGTCGTTGACGATCACTGCCACCCGCAGGTTATCGCGGTTGCGCAGCACGTGATTGAGCAGGGTGCTTTTACCGGCGCCGAGAAAGCCGGATAGCACGGTAACGGGAAGACGCTGGGTCATCGGTTGATCCTCATCAGGGTCGCGGCTGGGTCAAAACGCCCGTTGGTGGCGTTCGCGCAGCTCTTGGCGTTCTTTGGCTTCAATACACAGGGTGGCGGTAGGCCGCAACAGCAGACGTTTCAGGCCGATGGCCTCGCCGGTGTCACGGCACCAGCCGTACTCACCACGGGCCAAGTGCTCCAGGGCCTCGTCAATCTTGTCGAGGAGCTTCTTTTCCCGCTCCAGCAGGCGCAGTTGCCACAGCCGCTGTTCTTCGGCGCTGCCGATGTCGGCGGGGTCGCTATGGGCCTCGTGTTCACGCAGTTGGTCGAATTCGGCGGCGATGCGCTCCTGCAGTTCGCTGCGCTGGGCCAGCAGCAAGTCACGAAAGAAGCCCTGCTGGGCATCATTCATGTAGTGCGCGTCGGGTTGGGCGAGAAGATCTTGTTCAGTCATGGCGAGTCACGGTCAGGCTTTGTTTTGATGTTATATTATAACAATGCAAATTAGCCAATCCTCTCTTGCCGCCCACGACGAAGGGCGCGATGCTGCGCCCCTGTCGCCACGAGAATCGCCATGCGCCTTGTCTTGCCCACCCTGCTCTCAAGCCTGTTGCTGTTTGCCGGCCATGCCGTCGCGGCCGTGCCCAGTACCCTGGCCAGTTGCACCCGCAGTGCTACCCTGCTGGCCTGCGTCGATCCCCTGGGCAACGCCTACAGCGTCGCTACCGCCGGCAGCACCACGTACTTGCGCGGGTTCGAGGTGATCGGCAAACGCTATTGGGCGCAAACCAACAGCCGCTACGGACAACTGACCTTCTTCACCGGCCTGGCATCCGACGGCGAGGCCTGGGTGGGTTACAGCCAACGCGTGGGCTGGACCACCCGCAACCGCTTCTCCAGCTCCGGCGGCAGTAGCGCCAAGTTCACCTGCAGCCGCATCACCGGCTGCTAGCCCAACGCGGCGGCGGAGCAGACTTGCCAGCGAACCAGGCGCCGCAGCCCCCTTGATACAGCCCATTCGCCAGCAAGCCGGCGCCTACACCGAGCCCTTGTTTTTCGACTCCTGGAGCCAGGCCATGTAGCTGTTGGCTGGCGGATTTTTCTCGAAGTAGCGCTGCAGGCCTTTGAATAAACCATCGGCAATTGCCTGCTGATGCCGTGCAGTGACCAGGCGCTGGCTGTCGCGGCTGTTGGAAATGAACCCGGTCTCCACCAGGATCGATGGCACGTCCGGGGACTTGAGCACCGCGAACCCGGCCTGCTCGACGCGTTTCTGGTGCAGGGTGGTGATCCCGGCCAGGCTGTCCAGCACCGTGTTCCCCAGTTGCAGGCTGGCGGCAATGGTGGCGTTCATCGACATGTCGAGGATCACTCCGGCCAGCATCGGGTCCTTGTCCTTGAGGTTGAGCAAACGGGTGGCCCCCAACAGATCGGCGCCGTTTTCCCGCTGGGCCATGAACCGTGCTGTGGCCGAGGTCGCACCACCTTCGGACAGGGTGTACACCGAGGCACCCGAGGCGGTGAGTCGCGGTGCGGCGTCGGCATGCACCGAGATGAACATGTCGGCCTTATGCTTGTGGGCAATCTCCACTCGCTTGCGCAGTGGCACGAAGAAGTCGTCGTTACGCACCAGCTTCACGTCGAAACCCTTCTCGCGCTTGAGTCGCTTGGCCAACAACTGGGCGATGGACAACACCACATCCTTTTCCCGTTCGCCCCTGGCCCCCACCGCACCCGGATCCTTGCCCCCGTGCCCGGGGTCCACCACGACGATGATGTTGCGCTTGGGATGCGATCTATCCACCGACACCTCGGGCTTGACCAGCGGTGCGGCTGCCGCGGCGATCTGCAGCGGCGCCTTGCCAGCGTGGGACAGGTCCAGCACCAGCCGATGCCCCTGCCCGCCCTGGGGCGGCAGGAGAAAACTGTTGAGCCGCACCGGCTCACTCAGATCAAGGACGATCCGCGTATCGCCCTGGCCAAAATGCCCGGAGCGGATCGAACGAATCACCGTATTGGCCAGGGCCAACTGACTGAAGTCGCCACTCAGGCGGGCCCCGCTCAAATCGATGATCAAGCGCTCCGGCGCACTGAGGGTGAAGGTCTTGTACTGCACCGGGCCACTCAGATCGAGCACCAGCCGCAGCTTGTCGGGGTCTTTCCACAACCGGGCATTGCGGATCTGCGCAGCGGAAATACTCCAGGGAAACATCAGGGCCGTACCGGCCAACAGCAGGTTGAGCAATTGACGTCTGTGCATGACAAATACCGCAAATAGGGGAGCGTCCGTACTCACAAGGCAGGCTGAAGAAACGGCGAGGAAAAATTTCCCATCGAACGCATTGTTATAATATAACATGTCGAATTATTTCCTACGACGGACCTGCTCATGAACGCGCTGACTCTGCCGGATATTGCCGCGCAGGCCTCACGCCAAGCCTTGCCTTTGGAATGGGTAGGCATGTGCGGCATTGCCTTACCTGTAGTGATCGACAGTCAGCGGGTCGCGGCCAAAGCCGATGCCGGGGTCAGCCTCGACGACGGCGAGGCGCGCGGTATTCACATGTCGCGCCTGTACCTGGCCCTGGAACTGCTCGAACAGGAAAACCTGACCCCGGCTCTGCTGCGTCAGGTGTTGCGGCGTTTTCTCGACAGCCACCAGGGTTTGGCCCACAGCGCCTACCTGCGCATTCACCTCGACTTGCTGCTCAAACGCCCGGCCCTGGTCAGTCCATTGGCCGGCTGGAAGAGCTATCCCTTATGCATCGAAGCGCGGCTGAAAAACGCGATGTTCCACGTGGAACTAAAGATCGACGTGCCTTATTCCTCAACTTGCCCGTGTTCGGCAGCCCTGTCCCGGCAGTTGATTCAGCAGCAATTCGTCGATGATTTTGCCAATCAGCCGTTGCAGCATGCCGATGTTCTCGCCTGGCTGGGATCGACCCAAGGCATTGTTGCCACACCCCACAGCCAACGCAGCCATGCCGAACTGCGCCTGCGCCTAGACGATTTCCTCGACGAACTGCCGCTGATTGCGCTGATCAATGACGCTGAAAACGCCCTGGGCACCGCAGTGCAAACCGCAGTCAAACGCGCCGACGAGCAAGCCTTCGCCCTGGCCAACGGACAAAACCTGATGTTCTGCGAAGACGCCGCCCGCCGCTTGAACCTGGCCCTGCGTCGCTCCCCTGGAGTCAACGCCTTCCACTTGCGCGTGGTGCATGCAGAAAGCCTGCACGCCCATGACGCGGTGGCTGAAAGCCGTTGGAACTGGGAGGCTTGATGATCAGTTGCCAAGCATTACGCTGGGGCGCTCCCGGCCAGCCAATGACCCCAGCCTTGGATCTGCACCTGCCCACCGGCAGTTTTAGCGCGATCATCGGCGCCAACGGTTCAGGCAAAAGCAGCCTGTTGAAGGTCCTGGCCGGATTGCAAAAACCGCTGGCCGGCAAAGTCGATCTGGCAGTCCCGCAACGTGGCGGATTGTCATTCCTGCCTCAACAGCAACACCTCGACCGGCAGTTCCCCATCAGCTTGGAAGAACTGGTGGCCGGCGGATTCTGGGGCAAGCGTGAACCGACCAGGACCCGGGCGGAAAAGCTGCAGGCCGCACTCGCAGACTGGTGTTTGAGTGGCTTGGAAAAGCGCTCGCTGATGGCGCTCTCCGGCGGTGAATTACAACGTGCGCTGCTGGCTCGCCTGAGCCTGACCGAGGCCTCTCTGTTGCTGCTGGATGAACCCCATGCAGCCCTGGATGAACTGGGCCAAACCCTGCTCTGGCAACACCTGCATGCCTGGCATGCCCAGGGCCGGACCTTGGTGGTGGTCTGTCATGACTTGGCTGCAGTGCGTCAGCACATCCCCCAGACGCTGCTGATCAAAAGCAGCGGCTGTGTCTTCGGCCCCAGCCGGGAACTGATCGCTCCACAATTCCAGACACAGGTAGCTTGATGCAGATCGCCGCACATCTCTGGCAGCCGTTCAACGAGTTCATGTTCATGCGCCGGGCCTTGCTCGGCGGCCTGGTCCTGGCTTGCAGCACTGCCCCTTTGGGGGTGTTTCTGATCCTGCGCCGCATGAGCTTGATCGGTGATGCAGTAGCCCACGGCATTCTCCCTGGCGCCGCCCTGGGATTTTGGTTTGCTGGCCTGAGCCTACCGGCGCTGACCCTCGGCGGCCTTGGCGCCGGCCTGGGCATGGCGGGCCTGGCCGCCTGGATCACCCGCCGCACCGGCCTGCGGGAAGACGCCAGCATCGCCGCCATCTACCCCATCTCCCTGGCCAGCGGCGTGCTGATTCTTGGGTTGGCCGGCAAACGCCTGGACCTCTTGCACCTGTTGTTCGGCTCCGCCCTGGCGGTGGACGGCCCGACCTTGCAGGGCATGCTCTGGGTCTCAGCCGTCAGCCTGCTGGCCATGACACTGATCTACAAACCGCTGCTGCTAGACACCCTCGACCCGTTGTTCCTGCACAGCGTCAGCCGCCTCGGGCCTTTGGCCCACGGCCTGTTCCTGGCCCTGGTAGTGCTCAACCTGGTGATTGGTTTCCAAGCCATCGGCGCGTTGATGGTGGTGGGGCTGATGATGCTGCCGGCCGCCGCCTCGCGTTTCTGGAGCCGCCGCCTGCCCTTGCTGATGGGCATCGCCGCGCTGCTCGGCTGCCTCTCGGTTTGGCTCGGCCTGCTGCTGTCGTTCCATTACTCGCTGCCCAGCGGACCCGCCATCGTGCTGGTGGCGGGCGCTCTGTACCTGCTGTCCGTGGTGTTCGGGCCGGTGCACGGCTTGCTGCACCGCCCACCGTTGCTCACATCCCCATGAGGTGTTTCCCGATGCGCGCTCTACTCGTGCTGTTCAGCCTGCTGTTGCCGCTGTCGCTGTCGACCGCCCACGCTGCGGACAAACTTGCCGTGGTCACCAGTTTCAGCATCCTCGCCGACATGACCCGCCAGGTCGGTGGTGAGCATGTGCAGATCACCAACCTGGTGGGCGCCGATGAAGACGCCCACACCTACGAACCAAGTCCGGATGACGCCAAGGCCCTGCTCAAGGCCCGGCTGATCATCAAGAACGGCCTGGGCTTCGAGCCCTGGCTGGATCGCCTGGTGGCCAGTACCGCCACCAAGACTGCGCTGATCACTGCCAGCCGCGGGGTGATTCCACGGACCCTGGAGGAAGACGGCGAAAGCATTCCCGACCCTCACGCCTGGCACAACCTGGCCAACAGCGAACTCTATGTGAACAACATCACCAAGGCGCTGATCGCAGCCGACCCGGCCCATCAGGCCGACTACCAGCGCAACAGCCAGGCTTACCTGAAACAGATCTATCACCTGCTGGCCGAAGCCAAGGCCAAGCTCGGCTCGCTGCCCCCTGGCAACCGCAAGATCGTCACCTCCCACGATGCCTTCGGCTACCTGGGCCAAGCCTACGGTATCGACTTCATGGCGCCCCAGGGCTTGTCCACCGAGCGTGAGCCATCGGCCGCCGAAGTCGCGGCGCTGATCACCCAGATCCGCAACGCCAAGGTCAAGGCAGTGTTCATGGAGAACATCAAGGACGCACGCCTGCTCAAGCAGATCGCCGAAGAAAGCGGTGCCCATATCGGTGGCACCTTGTACTCCGACGCCCTCTCGGCCAGCGGCCCGGCCAGCACCTTCACCGGGCTGTTCGAATACAACCTCAATACCTTGTACGAGGCCTTGAGCCAGCCATGATCCGACGCCCGCCGCTGTCGATGCTGGACCTGGAAAGCGCCGCCATCGGTAGCCGCTGGCCACTGACTGCCGTGCTCGATGCCCTGCCCTGGAACAGCGATGGGCTGATCGCCGCCATCGCCCAGCAACACGACAGCGGCGAGGTGCTGATGCTGGCCTGGATGAACCGCCGGGCCCTGGCCGAAACCCTGGCCAGCGGCCAGGCCTGCTACTGGTCGCGTTCGCGCCAGTGCCTGTGGCGCAAGGGTGAAAGCTCCGGGAACCGGCAGCGCCTGGTCGAAGCGCGCCTGGACTGCGATGGCGATGCCGTGTTGCTGCAAGTCGACCAGTACGGCCCTGCCTGCCACACCGGCCGCCCCAACTGTTTCTACAACGCCATTCGCGATGGCGCGGTGGAAGTCATCAGTTCCCCCATGAAGGACCCGCGCCATGATTCGTAAAAACCCTTCCGGTGACCTGCCGGTGATCGCCGAATCCGCTTACGTGGACAAGACCGCAATCATCTGCGGCAAGGTGGTCATCGGCGACAACGTCTTCGTCGGCCCCTACGCAGTAATCCGCGCTGACGAGGTGGACGCCTCCGGGCAGATGGAAGCTATCACCATTGGCGCCAACTCGAACATCCAGGACGGCGTGGTAATCCACTCCAAATCCGGCGCAGCGGTAACCATCGGCCAACACACTTCCATCGCCCACCGCTCCATCGTCCACGGCCCCTGCGTGGTCGGCGACCGAGTGTTCATCGGTTTCAACAGCGTGCTGTTCAACTGCGTAGTCGGCGACGGCAGCGTGGTCCGGCACAACTCGGTGGTGGACGGCCGCGATTTGCCCAAGGGTTTCTATGTGCCCTCCACCACCCGGATCGGCCCCAAGACCGACCTCGGCCAATTCCCTCCGGTGAGCGTCAGCGCATCGGAGTTTTCCGAAGACGTGGCCCGCACCAACGTCGACCTGATCCGCGGCTACAAGGCCCTGCAGAACGAGTTTTAAGCATGAGTCGAATCCTCATTCGCAATGCCCGCCTGGTCAATGAAGAACGCGTGTTCGACGCCGACCTGCTGGTGCGCAACGGCCGTATCGAAACCATTGGCAGCCTCGATCACCTCAGCGCCGAATTGGAAATCGATGCCCAGGGCCAGTGGCTGCTGCCGGGAATGATCGACGACCAGGTGCATTTTCGTGATCCCGGGGCGCCGGAAAAAGGCAGCCTGTACAGCGAGTCGCGGGCAGCGGTGGCCGGCGGCATCACCAGTTTCATGGACATGCCCAACACCTCGCCGGCGACCCTGACCCTGGACGCCCTCAACGACAAGAAGCGCCGCGCGGCGGTCGCCTCAGTGGCCAACTACGGCTTTCACTTTGGCGTCAGCAACGACAACCTCGACACCATCGCCGCCCTCGATCCCACCCAGGTAGCCGGGGTCAAAGTGTTCATGGGAGCCTCCACCGGCAACATGCTGGTAGACGATCCTCTGGTACTGGATCGGTTGTTTCGCCAAGTACCCACCATCCTCCTGGCCCACTGCGAACACACCCCGAGCATCCAGGCCAGGCAACAGCGCTGGCAGCAACTCTATGGCGAGCAGATTCCCGCCGCCGCCCACCCGCGGATCCGTGATGCCGAGGCCTGCTACCGCTCCTCGTCCCTGGCCGTGGAACTGGCGAAGCAACACGGCACCCGCCTGCACGTCCTGCACCTGACCAGCGCCCGGGAACTGGCGCTGTTCGAGGACCGGCCCCTGGCCGAGAAACGCATCACTGCCGAAGTCTGCCTGCACCACCTGCTGTTCGATGAACGCGACTACTCGCGCCTTGGCCACCTGATCAAATGCAACCCGGCGATCAAGACCCAGGCCGATCGCGATGCCCTGCGCCAGGCCCTGAACAGCCATCGCCTGGACGTCATCGGCACCGACCACGCGCCCCACACCTGGGAGCAGAAGCAGTTGTCCTACACCCGCGCGCCTTCCGGCCTGCCGCTGGTGCAACACGCGTTGCCGGCGCTGCTGGAACTGGTGGCTGATCAGCTACTGCCCCTGACCACCCTGGTGGCCAAGACCAGCCACCGAGTGGCCGATCTGTTCGCGATTCCCGACCGCGGCTACCTGCGCGAAGGCTACTGGGCCGATCTGGTGCTGATCCGCGCCGAGCCTGAAGGCATGGCCGTGGACAGCCAGCCGATCCTCGCCCACTGCGGCTGGACACCCTTCGCCGGCCAACGCTTGCGCCATAGCGTCAGCACCACCCTGGTATCGGGCCAGCTCGCCTGGCACCAGGGCCGCCTGTACGACGACTGCCAGGGCCTGCCCCTGCGCTTCAACCGCTAACCCCACACGCCTTACCAAGGACCACTGAAGATGATCCGCATCACCCTGCCTGATGGCTCGTACCGTGAGTACGACCAGCCGTTGTCCGTGTTCGAGGTGGCCGCCAGCATCGGCAGCGGCCTGGCCAAAGCCGCCGTAGCCGGGCACGTCGATGGCCGTTTGGTGGACTGCGACTATCTGCTGGAAACGGATGCCAACCTGAGCATCGTTACCGCTCGCGATCCGCAAGGGCTGGAGGTGCTGCGCCACTCCTGTGCCCACTTGTTGGCGATGGCGGTGAAACAGCTGTATCCCTCGGCGCAGGTCGCCATCGGGCCGGTGATCGAAGACGGCTTTTTCTATGACTTTGCCTACGAGCGCCCTTTCACTCCCGAAGACCTGAGCCTGATCGAAGCGCGTATGACCAGTCTCGCCGCCACCAATCATTCGCTGCGCCGTCGGGAGCTGTCCCGCGAGCATGCATTGGAATACTTCAGCGCTCTGGGCGAGGACTACAAGGTCGAGTTGATCCGCGACCTGCCGCCGGACGCTGTGCTGTCGCTGTACCGCCAGGGGGACTTCGAGGACCTGTGCCGTGGCCCTCACGTTCGCTCCACCGGGCTACTGCGAGCCTTCAAATTGACCAAGGTGGCCGGTGCCTACTGGCGTGGCGACGCCAACAACGCGCCGCTGCAGCGGATCTACGGCACCTGCTGGGCCAACCGCCAGGATCTGGACGCCTATCTGGCCCGCCTGGAACAGGCGGCCAAGCGCGACCACCGCAAGCTGGGGCAACAACTGGACCTGTTCCATTTCGACGACTGCGCACCGGGCTCAGTGTTCTGGCACGCCAAGGGCTGGACCCTGTTCCAGCAACTGATCGGCTACATGCGCCGGCGCCAGGAACAGGCCGGCTACGAAGAAGTGAACACCCCGGACGTGATGGACCGCTGCCTCTGGGAAACCTCCGGCCACTGGCAGAACTACCGCGACCACATGTTCACCACCAGCACCGAGGACCAGCGCACCTTCGCCCTCAAGCCGATGAACTGCCCAGGCGCGGTAGCGATCTTCGGCCACCGCCTGAAGAGCTACCGCGACCTGCCGCTGCGTATCGCCGAGTTCGGCAAGGTCCACCGCTACGAACCGTCAGGTGCCCTGCACGGCCTGCTCCGGGTGCGTCACTTCACCCAGGACGACGCCCACATCTTCTGTACCCCGGAACAGATGCAAGGCGAATGCGCCAGCACCATCGCCCTGGTGTTCGATATCTACAAGGAGTTCGGTTTTGCCGAGGTGGCGGTAAAGCTCTCTACCCGCCCGGCCAACCGCATCGGCAGTGACGAAGTCTGGGACCAATTGGAAAACGCTCTGATCGGCGCCCTGCAGAGCATGCAGGTCGACTATCAGCTCAACCCGGGAGAAGGCGCCTTCTACGGCCCAAAGCTGGAGTTCGTGCTGCGGGACGCAATCGGGCGCGACTGGCAGTGCGGCACCCTGCAAGTCGACCTCAACTTGCCCGAGCGCTTCGCCATCAGCTACATCAGCGACAGCGGCGAACGTCGGCAACCGGTGATGCTGCACCGCGCACTGTTCGGCTCCCTGGAGCGCTTCATCGGCATCCTCATCGAACACTATGGCGGCGCCCTGCCCCTATGGCTGGCCCCGCAACAGGTGGTGGTGCTGAACATCAGCGAAGCCCAGGCGGATTATGCCCGGGAAGTCCGCGACACCCTGCGCCAACACGGACTGCGGGCCAGTGCCGACCTGCGCAACGAAAAGATCGGCTACAAGATCCGCGAGCACAGCCTGCAGAAAGTACCGTACCTGCTGGTGATCGGAGACAAGGAAAAGCAAGGAGGCTACGTCAGCCTGCGCAGTAGGAACGGCGAGGACCTGGGCCGCCTGACGCTGGAGCAGGCCCTGGCCCGTATCGTCTAGCCGCTTATGAGGCGCGAGGTTTTACCGTGCCGCAGTCCTGTCCCAGCCACACCGCACGGGTGTCCATGCTGCCGTTCTGCTGTAGGCCGGTGGCATTGAAGGTGCCGATCACATGGGTGGTGAACTCGCGATCACTGATGAACTTGGCCACCCCATTGCCCTGGGCTTTGGGGCAACTGAAGCGAAACTTCCACTGATTGCCGTTGCGCTCGGTGATTTGCTGCTGGCAACCCGATTGCGGGTCCTGCAGCGGAATGGTGTCGGACTGCACCTGGGCCTGGGTCAGGCACGCGCGGATGCCCTTGCCACCCATGGTCACGCCCTGCTTCTCCAACATCGCCCGCTGCTCCGGGGTCATTTGCTGCTGCAACTGGCCAAGAATCAACGACAGGTCCGGCAGGTTCTGGTCCTCGATCTTCATGTTGCTGCTGGTCAGCTCCCACAACCCCGGCTGCAGCATCTGCGCCTGCGCAACCACCGGAAGCGCCAGCCCCGCAGCCAAGGCCCAACCCAGTAAATGAAGTTTCATCGAATGACTCCTAGACAATAGTGGCCGTTAGACTTCGGCCAGGGCTCGGTGTTGCATACAGAATAAAATAGCGACTTTCGCTATAGAACATGGTCTTTTAGGGGGTGAATCTTCAGGAGCAAGGTTGCCCCATGGATTATTTCGGCCCGCACATCTTCGGCTATATCATCGCACTGCTGCATTCTCTCGGACTGATCGCCGCCATCCATGCGGTGCTTACAGTCAGGACCGCCCAAGGCGCCATCGCCTGGGCCCTGTCGTTGATGTTCATGCCGTACCTGACCCTGGTGCCCTATCTGGTATTCGGCCGCAGTACCTTCGACGCCTATATCCAGGCGCGGCGCCAGGCCAACGTGGAAATGCACAAGGCCATCAATGCCCTGAACTGGCGCCCCTGGGTCGAAGAAGCCCTGACTGCCCGGGCCTCCAAGGCCTATGCCTCACTACGCGCCATGCCCAAGCTCGGACGCATGCCCTGCCTGGCCAACAATCAGGTGCGCCTGCTGGTCAACGGCGACGCCACCTTCGAGGCGATCTTCAACGCCATCCGCCGCTCCCACAAGGCCGTGCTGATCCAGTTCTTCATCATTCACGACGACGACCTGGGCCGACGCCTGCAACGCCTGCTACTGGAGAAAGCCGCCGAAGGGGTATCGATCCACCTGCTCTACGACCGCATCGGCAGTCATTCCCTGCCCAACAGTTATGTACAGACACTGCGCGACGCCGGAGTCCAGGTCCACGCCTTCGCCACCCGCAGCGGCTGGCTCAACCGTTTCCAGGTGAACTTCCGCAATCACCGCAAGATCGTGGTAGTGGACGGCGTGCTGGGTTTTGTCGGCGGGCACAACGTCGGCGACGAATACCTGGGCAAGAAACCACCGCTGGCGCCCTGGCGCGACACCCATATCCAGGTCGCTGGCCCGGTGGTGGCCTGCCTGCAGGAATCCTTCGCCGAAGACTGGTTCTGGGCTGCACGGGAGTTGCCACCGCTGATCCTTCCGGACACTTATCCGGATGACGGCGTGCTCTGCCAATTGCTCGCCAGCGGCCCGGCCGATGCCTACGAAACCTGCTCGCTGTTCTTCGTCGAGGCGATCCACGCGGCCACCGAGCGGGTCTGGATCACCAGCCCGTACTTCATCCCCGACGAAGCCGTGTTCGCCGCTCTGCGCCTGGCGGTGCTACGGGATGTGGACGTGCGCATCCTGCTGCCGGCGCGCCCGGATCACCGCATCGTCTATGCCGCCTCCAGCCTGTTCGCCTTCGAGGCAGTCAATGCCGGGGTGCGGGTGTTCCGTTACCAGCCGGGGTTCTTGCACCAGAAGGTGGTGCTGATCGACAACGAGATCAGCGCCATTGGCAGTGCCAACCTGGACAACCGGTCGTTCCGCTTGAACTTCGAAGTGATGCTGCTGACCGTGGACGACGACTTCGCCACTGAGGTGGAGCAGATGCTGGAAGCCGACTTCGCCAAAGCGCGGGAAATCGCCAAGGAAGAAAGCCGCCAGACCCACCGCCTGCAACAACTGGGCATGCGGGTCGCGCGGCTGATTTCTCCGATTCTGTGAATGCCAGCGTCAAGGATTGTAGAGATCGTCGCGGGTCCAGGGCAGTTCATGGCTGCCGTCGGCATGGGGTTTGACCGCGAGGATCTGGTGCAGGTTGATCCAGCCCTTGGCGAACGCATAGGCGCAACCCGCCAGGTACAACCGCCAGATCCGTAATGCTTGCTGTGGAACCTGTTGGGCGGCGGCCTCGAGATTGTCTTCCAGGCGCTCGCTCCAGTGGTCCAGGGTGCGGGCGTAATGCATCCGCAGGCTCTCGACATCGACGATTTCCAGCCCGACCTCGCTGATCTGCGCCGAGATCATCGACAGGTGCGGCAGCTCACCGTTGGGGAATACGTAACGCTCGATGAAATCCCCCGCACCGCGGCCAACAGGTCGTCCGTCGATGTGCTTGGCGGTGATCCCGTGGTTCATCACCAGCCCACCCTCGCGCACCGCCTTGAACAGGGTCTGGCAATACTCCGGCAGATTGGCGTGGCCGACATGCTCGAACATACCGACGCTGACCACCTTGTCGAAGCGGCCATCCTGGGGCAGGTCGCGATAGTCCAACAGCTGCAACTCCACCAGATCGTCCAGGCCTTCGGCACTCACCCGCTCACGGGCCAGGGCCAGTTGTTCCTTGCTCAAGGTAATGCCGAACACCTTGGCGCCAAACTCACGGGCAGCGTAGCGAGCCAGCCCGCCCCAACCGCAACCGACATCCAGCAGATAGTCCCCCGGTTGCAGGCGCAGCTTGCGGCACAGGTGGCGGAATTTGGCTTGCTGGGCTTGTTCCAGGGATTCGCTGCCGGTCTCGAAGTAGGCACAGGAATAGGCCATGTCACTGTCGAGCCAGAGCTGATAAAAAGCGTTGGACAGGTCGTAATGGTAGGAAATGGCGGCGGCGTCAGTGGCTTTGTCGTGCTGTGAACGCACCGGCTGATTGTCCTCACCGTCCTCCAGCAAGGCTTGGCTCAGTTCATCGCAGACCCGGATGACTTCGCTGATGGAGCCTTCGAGCTCCAGCTTGCCTTCGACAAACGCGCCCCCCAGGGCGTCGAGGCTGGGGTGGGTGAATTGCGCCACCAATTGCGGGTCCTTGACCACAATAGTGACGTTGGGGTCCGGCCCCAGATTGAACTCATGACCGTCCCAGAGCCGCAGGCGCAAGGGCAATTGCAGATTCTGTAAGGCCGGTGGAAGTTGCACGAGCATGGAAAATCCCCCTTGTTTCAGACGTCTGAAATGAGGGTAGACCATCCTAGAAAACTAGCTGGCTATCGATCTGATAGCGGTTTTCTATGATTCACTGCGCATAACCAGGCCGTCTTCGACCCACTGTTTCAGCCAGGTAACCGCCTGCAGCGGGGCCCCCTCGGCATAAATGACGGCCAGTTCGGCGCAGAGCTCCGCAAAATTCCAACGCTCTTCAATCATGCCTTTCAATGCCCATGTCTCCTCGGTCGACAGGCTGCGGTAGCGACAGACTCGCTCCACTCGCCAGACCAGACAAAGCTGCTCTTCGTCGAGCAAGGCACTGGCGGGGAAATCCGCCTGATCCTTGACCGCTCGCCACTGCGCCACACTGTTATAGCGACAGCCGAGCCACTGCACACAAGGCGCCAGCCCCAGTTGCAGCAACGGCCATTCCTCGGCATCCAGGGTCGCCATGGTCGACACCGTCAGTACCTCAGCCTCGACGGCGTCGAATGCCAGGGTAAAGGCCCACTCCAATCGCGCCAGTTCCGCCAGGGGTGCGCCCTGCTCCGCCACCAGATGACCGAGGATGAACTCGGCAAAACCCTGCCCCAGCCAACGCAGGCTGAAATGCCGGGACGGCGATTGACGTATGTAAGCGGCGGCCAGGGCTTCAAACTCTTCATCCCCGAGCCAATACAAAATCGCCGGGAAGTCCGTGACCATGACCTCCAGCAGCCGCGCCCGATAAGCGTTGTGATAAATCGCCAGGCCGGTGCCAACATCCAGGGTCGGGCCGCCGATCAGGCTGTCACCCAACACAGCGTCCGCCTGGGGCTGGACTCCCAACAGATAGGCCTCAAAGGTCAATTGCCAGTCGTTCAGGCGCATTGCTGTCTCCCGGCCAGGGTCTGCCGGCCCAGGTCACGCGCCTTGTGCAATTCGGCGAGCAACTCGTCCAGGGGCGGAAAATGATCGTCACGCTCCAGTAGGGTCGCCACGGGTCCCAGGTGTTCGAGTGTCCTCTGATACAACTCCCAGACCGGATCGCACACTGGATGGTCATGGGTGTCGATCACATAGTCGCCATAGTCCTGGTGCCCAGCCAAATGCAGTTGCCGCACTCGCTGAGCCGGCAAGCCCTGGATGAACTGCCAGGGATCGAAACCATGATTGCGCGAACTGACGTAAACATTGTTTACGTCCAGCAACAGCTCACAGCCGCTGAGTTGGCTCAAGGCGGCAAGAAACTCCCACTCGCTGAACTGATCCGCCGCTGCACGCACATAGCTGGAAACGTTCTCCAACACCAGCGGACGCTCCAGCAACTCCTGCACCTGGCGCACCCGGTCCGCCACGTAATGCAGGCTCTCTTCGGTGTAGGGTAATGGCAGCAGGTCGTGCAACTGATGGGCGTTGCCACGGCTCCAGCACAGATGATCGGAAATCCATGCCGGGCCAACCCGCTTGGCCAGTTGCTTGAGCTGGCCCAGGTAATCCCGATCCAGGGCATGGGGGCCGCCAATCGACAGCGACACTCCGTGCATCACGATCGGATAACGCTCGGCGATGGCGTCCAGGTAATACAGGGCCTTGCCGCCCTGGACCATGAAGTTCTCGGACACCACTTCGAACCAGTCGATGTCCGGTGCTTCATCGAGAATCTGCTGATAGTAGGCACTGCGCAAACCCAGGCCGTAGCCCAGGCTTGAAGGGAAATCAGACATCGTGAACTCCTTGCAAAGTGGCCGCAGCGGTCGTCAATCCACTGCGGCAGCACTCGATCGCCGCTTACTCGCCGACTTTGCCGCCTGCTTTGTCGCACGCCGCCTGAGTCATGGCCTTGAAACCCTGACCTTTGCAGGCGCCCATGCCTTTACAGGCGTGGTCTTTAGTCTTGCAGTCGTTCTGGCCTTTGCAAGCGTTGACGCCGTAACAATGAACTTGGGCATCAGCGGCCGACGCTTGAGTGACAACACCAGCAAACATAGTGGCGGCAGCGAAAGCCAAGGCGGCGCCGGCAACGGTTTTTTTCATGTTCATTTTTATTTCCTCAATAGTCGCAGGGGGTTGGCGGGACGCTTGTTCAATCCCGTCCTAGCACTAGAGAGAGGAGGACTCCCGGCGTTACAGCCGGGATGAAAAAAAACTACAGGCGAGCAACCGACTCACAAAAAAACCAGCACCGGCGAGCGCTGGCTTGCCGACGAACGTCGTCTTCACAGCTTCAACAGCGGCTCCTGGAACCGCAACAACCGTCCGGCATTGCCCAGCACCAGCAAAGTGCTGAGGTTGTGCAACACCGCAGCGATCATCGCCCCCGCCGCTCCCAGCCAGCCAAAGGCGGCAAAGGCGACAATGGCCAGGGTCCAGCCCAGGCCGATGATCACGTTGACCTGCAAGGTGCGCCGGCATTCACGACTCAAGCGCACGCAGGTTCCCAAGCGCCGCAGGTCGCTGCCGATCAGCACCACATCGGCCGAAGCCAGGGCGATATCCGCGCCACCGGCGCCCATCGCGACGCCCACCACCCCAGCCTTGAGCGCCAGGGAATCGTTGATGCCGTCTCCCACCACCATCGGCCGGAAGCCCTTGTCGATTTCCCCCAGCACCCGCTGGAGCTTGTCTTCCGGCAAGGCCTGGGCCTCGACATCGCTGATGCCCACTTCCTGCGCCAGACTGTCCGCGACACTTTGCCGGTCGCCGGTCAGCAGCAACTGGCGACCCAGCCCCAGCTCACGCAATTCCTCCAGCGCTTGCTGGGCTTCGGGTTTGACGCTGTCCGCCAGCAGCAGCCAGCCGAGGAACTCGCCATTGAGCGCCAGGCCGGCAATCGGCCCGTCATGCCCCGGGACAGGGCGGGTGTTGATTGCCAACTGGGCAAACAACTCCGGACGCCCTAAAGCGGCCTCGCCTTGTTCGGTACGCGCCACCACGCCGAGCCCCTGGCGCTCATGGATATCACGCAGTGACCACTGCTGATCCTGGCTCACCAGCCCGGCCAACGCTCGGCTTACCGGGTGACTGCTAGCCGAGCCCAGGCTGGCGGCGAGGGCGAGCATCGCCCGTTGATCCTCCTGGGCAGTGTCGATGGCTTGCAGGCGCAGGGTGCCGAAAGTCAGGGTGCCGGTCTTGTCCACCACCAATGAAGTCAGGTCCGCCAACTCTTCGAGAAACGCCGAACTGCGGATCAGGATGCCGTGGCGCGCCGCTACGGCGATCCCGGCAATCGCCGTGGCCGGCGCCGACAACACCAGGGCACAGGGACAGGCCGCCACCAGCACGGCAAGCATGGCCTGGGCATCATTGGTGATGAACCAGGTCACCGCCGCCAACAACAGCACCAGCACCAGATAGCTGCCGGCGTAACGCTCCAGCAGACGGGTGATGGGCGGCTTGGCCCGTTCGGCGCTTTGCATCAGGGCGATCACCTTGCCCAGGGTCGACTCTTCGCCGGTACGGGTCACCTCCAGGCGCAACAGGCCGTCGAGATTGATCGCCCCGCCGAACACCTGCATGCCCACCGCGGCTTCCAGGGGCACCGACTCACCGGTGATCGGCGCGGTATCCAGGCTCGCCTGGCCGGACACCACCACACCATCGGCGGGCACCCGGTCACCGGCGCGAACCTCCACCAGGTCCCCGGCCTTGAGGGTGGCATTGTCCACCTCCAGCACACTGCCATCGGCCTGGACCCGACGCGCCTGACTGCGGGTCAAACGGCCCAGGGCATCAATGGCTTCCTGGGAGCCGATCACACTGCGCTCCTCCAGCACATGGCCGAAGATCATGATGATCGGCAGCAAGGCGGCGGTCAGCAGATCACCGGTGGCCCAGGCACCGAGCATGGCCAGGGCAATCAGTTGATCGGTGATGCCGTGCAGGCTCGGATAACGCAGGCTGAACCAGGCCGAGCGCATCACCGGCACGGCCACCAGCAGCGAGGCGACACCCAGTAGCAATTGACTGACGCCGACCTGCTCCGGGGCCAACCAGCGCCACACCAGCCCAAGCCCCAGCAACCCCAGGGCCAGCATCGCCAGGGTCAACTGACGCGCAGCACTGCATTGCTCGGTCGAAGTCAGCATGCTGACCGGGGCCGTCCCTTGGCGAGAAACTGTCATTGTTCGGCTCCCTGAATGATCAGGCGGGAATCGTCTTTGGGATTGACCGTAGTCACCGAGCCGGCCTGGCCGAGAATCTTCGGCAAACGCTCGCGGTAGATACGCAAGAGCATTTGCGGATCGGTACCGTTGCGTTGCGCCTGGGCCAGGCTCTGTACGGTGGCGGTCTGGGCCTGGGCCAGGGCTAGACGCTCACTGGCTTGGGCATGAGCCACTTGCAGGCTGTGGTCAGCTTGTTGATTGGCACCCTGAGTGAGTTTCTCAGCCTCGGTGCGGGCATTGGCCACGGCCTTGTCGGCTTGCTGGCTGGCGGTCAGTACCGCGTTGAAGGCGCTCACCGCCGGGCCGGGCAGACTCGATTGCACATCCACCCGTGTCACCTCGACACCAATGCCCTGACCACTGGCGGTCAACTGCGCCAGGCGCTGATTGATGCTTTGCAGCAGATCACCACGTAAACGCTCACGACGTTCAGCGGCCTGATTGTCGCTGCCGATCAACTCCGGACGTGCCACCAGGATGGTGTCCAGATCCCGGGCCGCAGTCAGTGCTAGCGCGCTGCGGGTCACCAAGCGGTCGAGGGCCGGCAGCACATGCTCGCCCTGCAAGACATAAGCGTAGGGCTCACTGACCTTGTAGAACACCCGTACATCGAGTTGCACGACACCGGCATCACCGGTAAGCAAATAACCCGATCCGGCCAGGGCATCACTCAAGGGCGTGGCCAGGCTCGCCAACCGATCGCCCTCCAAGGCCGCGTCGGAACGCAGCAGACCCTCAACCCGACGCTCCAAAACCCGGTCTGCAGCAGGCAGCAATATCACTTGCTCAAAGGGACGGGGCCAGGCCAACAGCAACCCGGCATTCTGCACCCGTTGCAGCGCGCCAAAGTGCAAAACCAGCGCCCGGTCTTGCGGATCGATCTGCCGCACATTGGACACCGCCCAAGCCAGCGCAGCCAGCACGGTTACCGCATACAGCGCGATAAACGCCAGGCGCCCGGCCTGAATCCACGGGCTGCCCAGCTCATTTGTTCCACGTGGAACCTTATTCATGGCTGCGATCCAGGCGCTTTATTGGGCAAGCTCGGCGGGCCATCCACCAGCACCCGGAACGGCGCCGCATCGGTGCGCAGGATCAGTTTGGTGCCCGGTGTCACCACCGTTTCCAGAGTGTCGAGGGAGCGCAGCAGGTTATACAGCTGCGGTGAGCTGGCGTAGGCACGACCATAAATCTGCGCCGCTTCAACCCGGGATTGCGCCTCGATATCTGCCGCTTTCACCGTGGCATTGGCCTGGACTATCCGCGCGTCGCGCTCGGCGGCGGAGCGGATCTGTGCCGCTTCACGCTTGCCGATGGCCGTGCGCTCAGTGGCGATGGTTTCTCGCTCGGCGCGCATCCGATCCACGGTTGCGGTCAGGGTCACCGAGGGCAGGGTCAAGCGCTCGATGCCAACCTGTACCACTTGCACTCCGTAAGTGGAGAGCAGTTGTTGATCGATCTGTTTGCGCAGCTGCGCTTCAAAGTCGGCGATTCGGACCTTGCCGGCATCGGTATTCACCAGATCCGCCAGATCGAAACTACTGGCGGTGGTTTCCAGCGCCGAGCCGACAAAGGTGCGGATCTGCCGTGCCGCTTCATCGGGCTGGTTCTGCACCGCCCGCATGAAACGCTGCACGTTGTCTGGGTCGCCCTGCACTCGCCAGGCGACGTAGGCCTGAACGATGATGCGCAGACCGTCGCGGGTGCCCACGTCCTGCAAACCGCTGGAAGTGGTGCGCAAACGCAGATCCACCGGGATCGCCGCTTCGAAAGGTGCCGGCCAGCGCCAACTCAGTCCTGGTTCCAGCAGCACTCGCGCCGGATTGCCGAAGCGAGTGATCACCGTCGCCTCTCCGGAGCGCACTTGCACCAGACTGGCGGCCGCCACGGCAAACAGCACCAGCACTACTGCCCAGCCCATGCGCCGCCAGGGAAAAGGCCCCGCCTCGCCCGGAGCACCATGATGATGGTGGTGATGCCCATGATGGTGATGATGGCCATGGTCGTGAGCGGCGTGATCGTGAGTATGGGAAGACTGGCTCAATGGTCGGCTCCTGGCTGAGCGGCTTTACGCGGCGCCACTGGGTCGGCCGGTAAGGTAAACGTACGCAGATCGAGGGTCGGCGCACTGTCGCCCCCCAGACGATGATCAAGAATCAGCAATTTGGCCTGGCTCAGGCCCTGGCTCAGCTGACTCAGGTATTGCTCAAGGACGAATGCCTGCCCCGCGCCGGCGTAGGCCTTCTGCTCGGCGGCAAACCGCAGGTCGGCGGCCTGGGCCGTGGCCTGGAGTTGATGGGCATCGGCGCGCGCCTTGTCGTTGACCACACTGGCCTGCAACTGCGCCTGGTTGGTCTGTTCGGCAGCCGCGCCGCGCTCCCGGGAAATCAGCGCCTGGGCAGCAATCTGCGCCGCCTGCACGCCGTGATAAGCATTGGCCGCACCGGCCGGCGGGTGAATGGCCTCGACCACCGTTGCAAGAATTTCCACCCCACTGTCGAGCTTGCCCAGGTCAGCCTGCACCGCTCGGCCAATGTCATCCGCCAGGCGGGTGCGGTCTTCGCCCAGAAGGCCATCGAGGGTTCGCGAGGCAAAATCGTGTACCAGTACCCGGCTGGCGGTACTGCGAATCAACGTCGGCACATCGTTGCTGTTATAGGTTGCTGCCAAGGCTGCGGCATCATCCAGGCCGATGCGGTAGACGAAGCGCACGTCCATGTTGACGATCTGGAAGCTCTGCTGCTGAGCGTTGCCGCTGGCAATCACCTGGGATTTGTCATTCACATGGCTGGCATCCCACAGGCGATTGGCGATCTGTGGCGCCGGCCCTTCGGCCGCAGCCAACTGCACCGGTTGCGGGGTATCGCCCACGCTAGTGGCCAGTTCATGGACCACGCCGTTTTCAACGCTCAGCACCCGCCCCAAAGGCCAGGGCAGGCCCACGTGCAACCCTGGGCCGAAGACTTCCACAGGCTTGCCAAAACGCTCGTAAATACCGCGATTCTGCAGCAAAATCTCATGAACACCGGTCAACAGCCAACCCACCAGCAGCACCAGGGCCAGCACGGGCAGAAAGGCCCGGCGCATGTAGGCAAAGGCCCAGATCTGCCGCAGATCGATGCCAAAACGGTTGTGTAACTCATGCTGCAGGCTGAGCAGCGGCTGCGGTGGCCAGCGCAGCATATCGGCGACAAAGCTGTGGGCCAGCAAACGCGGCTCCAGTTGTTCGCGTTGGGGGCTGAACAGTGACAACAGAGCCCGCAACAACAGCTCACCCGCCACCAGAACCGGCAGCAAGCCCATCAACACCGCCAAGCGTGCCGGCCAGAGTGCCGTGTCACTGCTGAATAACAGGCACAGCGCACTCACCAGCAAACAAACAATGGATACCCGCAACAGTTGCGCCAGGGCGCCGGCTTCCGGCCATTCCCCTGAGTGTTCCTGGGCCAGCTGCCGCTCCAGTACCAGCAGGGCAAAAGCCAGCAGCAAGGCCAGCACCGCAAACACACTGGCACTCAAGCCAAGGCCGGTGGCGGGCAACGACAGGTTGAAGACCTGCACGCCACAATAAAGGATCAGCAGCGACCAGCCGGCGAGCCACAGGGTCGGCGCACCTATCTGCTGCAACAAACGACGCCAGCGCACAGCCAGAACAGCCGAGAGACGCCCGAGAGGCTCACCCCCAGGCTCATCCATCACCTGGGGCGCTACTGCGGGCGGCGGATTGATTGCCGCTTCCCGCCAGCGGCTGACCCAGCAGGCCGATTGCAGGCCCGCCACCGCTACCAACAGCGCACAGGACAGGTTCACCAGAATCACCGGCCAGATCGTCAGCGCAGCGAACAAATCGACGAACACCGCCGACACCAGCCCCAGCACCGCCAGGCCAAACAATGCAGTGCCCCAGCGCTGCAAACGCCCAGCGTGGAACGCCGCCTGCTGGAACCGTGGCAAGGCGGCCACTTCGGCCCCCTGCGTCTCAAGATCGACTTGCATACCACCCCGCCGCTCTAGTCCGGCCTCGGGGATAGATCCCGGGCCGAAGAAATCCAAAACAATTCGTTACTGTATAACGATTCGAGTGAAATTTTTGTCGCGCGCCATGCCTTTTCATCTATTACGTGCGTCGAACACCCAGAGACCGCTGTTTGATCGTGCATAAACTTCTGATGTCAGCCCCCTGGCATTTAAGGCAATAATCCAACCCTGCCTACCGCGTGCGACAAGGAACCGTCCCATCATGCTCTCGATCTACCAGCTCAAACCGCGCTTTCAAAACTTGCTGCGGCCGTTGGTGCAGCGCTTGTACGACAACGGCACCACAGCCAATCAGATCACTGTATTGGCCGCCGTCATCTCGTTGCTGGTGGGCGCGTTGATCGCCCTGTTTGCCAGCCACACCTGGCTCTTCGCCCTGATTCCCCTGTGGATGATCCTGCGCATGGCGCTGAACGCCATCGACGGCATGCTGGCCCGGGAATTCGGCCAGCAGTCGCGCTTGGGTGCCTACCTCAACGAGCTCTGCGACGTGGTCGCCGACAGCGCCCTGATCTTGCCTTTCGCCCTGCTGCCCGACGTCAGCCTGCTACTGGTGCTGGCGGTGACCCTGCTGGCGCTGTTCAGCGAATATGCCGGCGTGCTCGGGCCGATGATCGGCGCCTCACGGCGCTACGACGGGCCCATGGGCAAAAGCGACCGCGCCTTCATCCTCGGCGTGCTGGCCACCGGCATCGCCCTGGGCTGGCTCAGTGCCCTGTGGATCAACGGTGTGCTGGCACTGGTCGCCGCGCTGCTGGTCTACACCCTGATCAACCGGGTCCGCCAGGGCCTCAAAGAAGTTCAGCACAATGCTCCCTCTGCATAAGGAAATGGCTATGCGCGACGCTCAACACCAGACGTTCCGGACCCATGACGGTGTCGAACTGTTTTACCGCCACTGGCCGGCCACTGAAGTGGCCCCTGGCGAACCGCGTCAGGCGGTGATGTTGTTCCATCGCGGCCACGAGCATTCGGGGCGCATTGCACACCTGGTGGATGAGTTGAACCTGCCTCAGGTCGATTTCTTTGCCTGGGACGCCCGCGGCCATGGTCAGTCGCCGGGAGCCCGGGGCGACAGCCCGAGCTTCGCCACCAGCGTGCGCGACGTGCAGACCTTCTGCGACCACTTGGCCAGCGCCCACCAGATCGATGAAGAAAACATTGCCGTGGTGGCCCAGAGCGTCGGCGCGGTGATCGCCGCCACCTGGGTGCACGACTACGCCCCGCGGATCCGCTCCCTGGTGCTGGCGTCCCCTGCCTTCAAGGTCAAGCTGTACGTGCCCTTCGCCCGCTCCGGCCTGGCCCTGATGCGGCGCTTTCGCGGCAACTTCTTCGTCAACAGCTACGTCAAGGCACGCTTCCTCAGCCACGACCCGGAACGGGTACGCAGCTACGACAGCGATCCACTGATCACCAAAGCGATTTCGGTCAACGTCCTGCTGGGCCTGTATGAAGCAGCTGACCGAGTAGTGGCCGATGCCCAAGCCATCCAGGTACCGACCCAATTGCTGATTTCCGGCGCCGACTTCGTGGTGCACCGCAAGCCCCAGGAACAGTTCTTCGAGCGCCTGGGCAGCCTGCAAAAGGAAAAACACATCCTCCCGGGCTTCTTCCACGACACCCTGGGCGAGAAGGAACGGGCCCCGGCGATTGCCAGCGCCCGCCGATTCATTCAGCAGAACTTCCTGCGCCCGCTGAACCGCCCTGCCCTGCTGGATGCCGATCGCCTGGGCGTCACCTGCGCCGAATCCGAATCCCTGGCCGCGCCATTGCCACACAACTCCCTGCGCGACCTGTACTGGCGTGCCACTCGCGCCAGCATGCGCCTGGGCAGCCAGCTGTCGGCAGGGGTCAAGCTGGGCTTCGACACTGGTTTCGACTCCGGCAGCACCCTGGACTACGTCTACCGCAACCGCCCCACCGGGCATTCACCGTTGGGTCGGATGATCGACCAGAACTACCTGAACTCCATCGGCTGGCGCGGCATTCGCCAACGCAAGCTGCATGTGGAGGAACTGCTGCGCCTGGCCATGGAGAAACTCCGTGAACAGCACAACGAAGTACGCATCGTCGACATCGCCGCCGGCCACGGGCGCTACATCCTCGAAGCCCTGCAAGGGGTCAGCCCGCTGCCGGAATCGATCCTGCTGCGTGACTACAGCGACATCAACGTGCGCGACGGCAGCGCCCTGATCGAGGAGAAGGGCCTGGGTGAAATCGCCCGCTTCGTCAAAGGCAACGCCTTTGATCGCGAAGACCTGGCTGCCCTCGATCCGAAACCGACCCTGGCGGTGGTGTCCGGGCTGTATGAGCTGTTCGCCGACAACCAGATGGTCGGCGGCTCCCTGGCCGGCCTGGCCAGCGCCGTGGCGCCCGGCGGTTTCCTGGTGTACACCGGCCAGCCCTGGCACCCGCAGCTGGAACTGATCGCCCGTGCCCTGACCAGCCACCGTGAAGGCCAGGCCTGGGTCATGCGTCGCCGGACCCAGGCGGAAATGGACCAGTTGGTGGAGGCCGCAGGCTTCCGCAAGATCACCATGCGGGTGGATGAATGGGGCATCTTCAGCGTGTCCCTGGCCGTACGGGTGCAATGATGGGCAATACCGGGTTGCCCCCGCGCGAACCGGGATTACTGAAACCCGCGGTGCTCTGGCTGCTGTTGCTGGCACCGCTGTTTTTCAGCACCTACGGTTTCGCCACCTGGGTTACCGCACAACGGGACGACGTCGCCAGCCTGGTCTTCGACTGGGAACGGCACATGCCGTTCTGGGCCTGGACCATCGTGCCCTACTGGTCCATCGACCTGCTCTACGGCCTGTCCCTGCTACTGCCGCGCAGCCGTGACGAGCTCAAGCGTCATGCCCTGCGCTTGCTCACCGCCCAGCTGATCGCGGTCAGTTGCTTCCTGCTCTGGCCACTGCGCTTCACCTTCCCCCGGCCGGAGCTGGACGGGGTGTTTGGCTGGCTGTTCGCGGTGTTGGCGGGCTTCGACAAGCCCTTCAACCAGGCGCCCTCCCTGCACATTGCCCTGCTGGTGGTGCTCTGGGTCTGTTATGCGCGGCATACCCAGGGTTTCTGGCGCTGGCTGGTGCATGGCTGGTTTGCGTTGATCGGGGTGTCGGTGCTGAGCACCTATCAACACCACTTTATCGACGTGCCCACCGGCGCCCTGGCTGGTTGGCTGTGTGTCTGGCTGTGGCCGCTGGATCGCCCCAGCCCACTGTTCAGTGCCCATCCGGCACGCGACCCGAGACGTCGCCAACTGGCCCTGCGCTATGGCCTGGGAGCAGCGCTTTTAGCCCTGGCGGCCGGCACCTGGGGCGGCACTGGCCTGTGGCTGATCTGGCCTGCGGTGGCGCTATTGCTGGTGGCCTTGAACTACGCCTTGCTGGGCGCCGAGGGTTTCCAGAAACGTGTGGACGGTAGCCTCAGCCCCGCCGCGCGCTGGCTGCTGGCGCCCTACCTGGCGGCGGCCTGGATCAACTCGCGGCTGTGGACAAAAAAGCACCCACAGCCGGATCAGGTTGTGGATAACGTCTGGCTGGGACGCCTGCCAACCCCGGCAGAGCTCAAGCACAGCCCGTTTGTCGCAGTGCTCGACCTGTGCGCCGAACTGTCCCTGGACAGCCAGCAGTTGCAGGGCTATCAGAGCCTGCCGGTGCTCGACCTCTGCGCCCCCAGCCCGGAGCAGTGCCTGGCCGCGGCGCAGGCCATCGAACGTCTGCGCCAGCACGGCCCCTTGCTGGTGTGCTGTGCCCTGGGTTATTCGCGCAGCGCCACGGCGATTGCCGCCTGGTTGCTGCACAGCGGCCGTGCGGCCACGGTGGACGCCGCCATCGTGCAAATCCAGCGGGCCCGTCCGCAGATTGTCCTGCAAGCGGCCCATCGCCAGGCCCTTGAGACGTTGCTCCCTGCCAAGAGGGCGGCCCATGTCCACTGAAATGCAACTGCACAGCGTCGCCAGCCTGCTGCGCCAGGGCCGGGCCCTGGATCAGTTATCCACAGGGCTGACCCTGCTCGGTGCTCTGTACGGCCTGGGCCAGTACCTGCTGGCCAGCGTCAGCCTGGGGGGCCTGCTCATCAGCGTCGCCCTGATCCTGCTGGGGCTTGTGGAAAAGTACCTGGCGCTGCGGGTGGCTTTCGATGCCGATCTGTTTCAGCGCGTGGCCGATACCCCGGCCTCCCTGGAACACAGCACCCAGGCCCTGGATCAGGCCCTGGGCGCCCTCGGCCTGATGCCTGCCGAACGTGGCGGCCGCCCCTGGAATGAACGCAGCCGCGGTGCCCTGGGCCTGCTGCGCCGTCAGGCGCTGCTGCTGGCAGCACAAGTGCTGGTGATATTGAGCTTGATCCTGGCCAGCCCCTGGCTGACCTTCGCCGGATAAGGAATGCATATGTTCGAACCCCTGGTCGCCAACCTCATCACCTCCGCAGCCCGCAGCATTACTGGCGCACGCAGCCTGTGGCTCGGCTCGGCACCACAGGCGGTGCAGCGGATCTACTTCGCCAACCACAGCAGCCACGGCGACTTCGTGCTGCTCTGGGCCTCCCTGCCACCGGCACTGCGCAAACTGACGCGGCCCGTGGCCGGTTCCGACTACTGGCAGAAAAGCGGCCTGCGCCGCTACATCATCAACCGGGTGTTCAACGGCGTGCTGATCGACCGCGAGCGCAAGGAGCCTGTGGATAATCCTCTGCAACCGATGCTCGACGCCCTGGAGCATGGCGACTCACTGATCATCTTCCCAGAAGGCACACGCAACCTGGAAGACGGCCTGCTGCCGTTCAAGAGTGGCATCTACCACCTGGCCAAGAGTTATCCACAGGTCGAGGTGATCCCGGTATGGATTGCCAACCTCAACCGGGTCATGCCCAAGGGCCGCTTCCTGCCCCTGCCGCTGCTGTGTACCACCAGTTTCGGTGCACCGCTGACCCTGGAAGAAGATGAAAGCAAGGAACACTTCCTCGAACGCAGCCGCGCCGCGCTGCTGGCCCTGGCCCCGGAGCACGCCTGAGATGGATAAGCAGACCCTGATGTTGTTCGGCGGCATTGGCGCCATTCTGGTGCTGGCCTCGCTGATTGGTTTCATCCTCAAGCTACGCACCCGTGGCACGCCCAATCCGGTGATCGACAACCTCAATGCGCGGATCAACGCCTGGTGGGTGATGGTGCTGGTGATCGGCATCGCCTTCTGGCTCGGCACTGCAGCGGTGATCCTGTTGTTCTACGCGGTGTCCTTCTATGCCCTGCGCGAGTTCCTGACCCTGACCCCGACCCGGCGCAGCGACTACCCGGCGCTGGTGGCGGCGTTCTACCTGGCGCTGCCGCTGCAGTACCTGCTGATCTACTCCGACTGGTACGGGCTGTTCTCGATCTTCATCCCGGTCTACGTGTTCCTGCTACTGCCGATCCTGGCGTCCCTCGGGGGCGACAGCACGCACTTCCTGGAACGCGCCTCCAAGGTCCAGTGGGGGTTGATGATCGCAGTGTTCTGCGTGTCCTTCGTCCCGGCCCTGTTGACCCTGGACATCGCCGGCTACGAAGGCCGCAACCTGCTGCTGATCGCCTACCTGGTGATCGTCGTGCAGCTCTCGGACGTGCTGCAGTACGTCTGTGGAAAACTTTTCGGCAAACGCAAGATCGCCCCCAACCTGTCGCCGTCCAAGACCGTTGAAGGGTTTGTCGGCGGCATCCTGCTGGCCTCGATGATCGGTGGGGCGTTGTTCTGGATAACCCCGTTCAACATCTGGCAGTCGTTCCTCATCGCCCTGCTGATCAACCTGCTGGGGTTTGCCGGCGGCATCGTCATGTCGGCGATCAAGCGCGATCGCGGGGTCAAGGACTGGGGGCACATGATCGAAGGCCACGGCGGCATGCTCGACCGCCTGGATTCGGTGTGTTTCGCCGCACCGATCTTCTTCCACCTGGTGCGCTACTGGTGGACTTGAGGCGCTAGCCTTCACCTCACCCCGGCAAGTGCCCCAATGGCAGGGGCCCCGGGGTTTTCACCGTGTGAATGGCGAAGTTGCTGCGGATATCGCTGACGCCGGGGATCTTCAGCAGGCAACCGGTGAGGAAACGGTCATAACCGCGCAAGTCTGGAACGACGACCTGCAGCAGGAAATCCGACTCGCCGGACACCAGGAACGCCGAGATCACCTCCGGTAACTGCAACACCGCCAGGCGAAAGGCTTCGGCCTCGGCGTCGTTGTGCCGCTCCACCTTGACCCCGACGAACACCGTCAGCCCCAACCCCACTTCATCGCGATCCAGGGTCGCCTGATAGCCACGAATCACCCCGGCCTCTTCCAGCATGCGCACCCGGCGCAGGCAGGGTGACGGTGACAGGCCGATTTCCTCTGCCAGTTGCACATTGCTCAAGCGACCATCGCGCTGCAGGGCGGCGAGGATCTTGCGGTCGTAAGCGTCGAGTTTCATATTTGGCATATTCGGATGGTAGCTCTGCTAAATACTGGAAGGTTATGCCAATTTCAGCGGTCTTGCTGGCTGATTACGCAAGCACCTGCCCGGGTCTTCGGCCCTAAACTGGGCGCACCAACTCGACAACGAATGGGGTGCAAGGTGGCGCAACTGTGGATGTATTTCCTGGCGTTGGCGGTGGTCTATCTGCTGCCCGGGCCCGACATGATCCTCCTGCTGCAGACCGGTGCCCGCCAAGGCAAGGCCCAGGCGCTGGCCACCGCCCTGGGGCTAGCCGTGTCCCGCAGTTGCCACGTGGCCCTGGCCGCCTTGGGCCTGGCAGCACTGTTCAAGGCCGCACCCTGGACTTTCGACCTGGTGCGCCTGGTAGGCGCCGCCTATCTGCTATGGATCGGCATCCAGTGCCTGCGCGCGAACCTGTTGCCCAGCCTCGACAACACCGGCGCGGCGGCCACACCCCTGCGCTGGCGCCAGGCGATCCAGCGCGGTCTGTTGACCAACCTGTTGAACCCCAAGGCGCTGCTGTTCTGCTCGGTGTTGCTGCCGCAGTTCGTCGACCCCCAGGCCGGCGCGGTGGTGCCGCAATTCGTCACCCTCGGCGTACTGCTGGTGGCGGTGGGCGGGATGTTCGACTGTTGCTACGCCCTCGCCGGTGCCGGACTGGGCCGCTGGATGCAGCGCAGCCCTTCGGCGCAACGGTTGCAACAGTGGCTGTTCGGTAGCCTGCTGATTGGCTTCGCCCTGCGCCTGACCTTTGTCCAGCAGGCCTGAGGACAAGCAAACCTGAGTGGCAAGCGCGTCCTCCTGACCACAATCAGGCGGTTTGCCGGCGGCGCCAGAACAGGTAGGCGGCAGCCAGCAGGACGACGCCGCCACCGGCAGCCGCCAGCTTGTGTCGCTCCACTGTAGAACGAGACTCAGCCAGCCACTGGGTCAGGTAGCGCTTGTTGGCGCTGCCGAAGTCCGGCTCTTCGCAGTTCATGCCGAAGTTGCCGGCCCACTCCACAAAGGGACCGTTTTCCACGTAGCGCTGGTAGTACTCGATCTCGGCATCGCTGCCGCGGGTCCAGCGCGCCGCCTTGCACAGCACCGCGGCATAGGCCTGGCTGGTATGGGGCAGGAAATCCGCGGCGCGGTTGCCCAACTCCCCGGCCACGTAGCGATAGTGGTAGCGCACATCGGGTTCGGCCGTGGTGGAGCGCTGGCGCTGCACTTCGTCGGCGCTGATCAGCGGGCCCGCCTGCACCGGCGGGATTTCCAGGCTGTAGCTGCCCCACAGGCTGTGGTAATCCGGGCCCATCTCGTAGCCGAGGATCTCCATCCCCGATGCCCGCGCCAGCTGGCCCGCCTGGTAATAGGCCTCGGCCCGCCCCGTGGGCAGCCAGGCCGATTCGGCGCTGCGCCGGTGTTCGCCATAAGCCTTGGCGACGGCCTGGCGCTCGGGGCTGTAGAAGTAGCCCCAGCCCTCTTCGTAGCGACCTTCGCGCAGCAGTCGTCGGCCCAGCAGTTCGCGCACCTGGGCGGCAATCGGCAGGCTCTCGTAGTAGGCATCGGGTTGCTTGGGGGTGGGCGGCGGCGCGGGCACCTGGGTGTCGACGAAGTGCTTGAGTTCATCCAGGGTCAGCACCCGCTCCGCCACGGTCGCCGCGTCGTGCCAGTAGATGTCGCCACTGCGGTAGAGCAGCTCGAACGCTTGCACGTAGTCACCGCGATCCAGGGCCAGCAAGGCGCTTTCGCCTTCTACCCGGCAGCCCGGCTTGAGGTCTTCATAGTTGCCGTCGTAGTCGCCACGAAAGCCCCAGCTCTCGTCCCGGGGGAAGGCCGCGGCGGCCTTGGCGTAGGCGGCTGCGGCCGCCACCTTGTCGCCGTCGCGCAGCGCCAGCTTGGCCCGCAGCCACCAGGCCAGGCCGCCGTCGCCGGCATGCTCCAGCAGTTGCTTGGTGGTGACGAAATCGCCGTTCTGGTAATTCAGCGCTGCCAGCCGATCAGCGTTGTCGAACGTGCCGGCGGTGACCTGGCTCAGCAGCTTGATCAGGTTCTGCTCGGCAGCCGGCTTCTCGCCAAAGGACCAGCCCTGGTGCGAGACCAGCGAGGCAGTGAGCAAGCGCGCCACCGCAGGCTGCTTGAGCTGTTCCAGCAGTTGCGCGTCCGACAGGCCGCCCAGCTCGCCCACCACTTGCTTCAGGGAGCTGTAGCCGACGTCCGAACCCAACAGGTTCTGGCTGGCATACAGGTCGATGGCCTGGCTCCACTGGTTCTGGTTCTTCAGAATGCGCGCCTCTTCTCCCAGGCTGGCGATGCCCAGTTCCAGGGGGTCGCTGAAGCCATCGATGTTCAGTTGACGGGTCTGGATGAAGGCCTGGCGCGCCGCCTGCAAGGTGGCACTGCGCCCCTGCTCGTCCAGCTCGTTGGCTTGTTCACTGATGGCTTGCAGGGCCCGGCCCAGGGAATAGGCGGCCCAGGTACTGCGCAGTGCACGCTGCTCGGCGGGCAGCGCCAGCACTTTGCGGAAATACTCCGCCGCCAGCTCATGATCCCCGGCGCCGAAGGCCACGGCGCCGGCGGTGTAGAGGTTGATCTCCGGCGGCAGGCTGGCCCCTTGTTGTTCCGCTACGTGTCCGTCGTTGAGCTTGCGCAGCTGGCCGACCAGGGCTTTCTGAGCCTCGTTCAGCCCTTGCTGTTCCGCTGAGTTTCGCTCTTGCACCTCGTAGCTTTCAGGCAGGTTGTAATCACGGCTGAAGGTATTCTCGGCCACGGGCTTGAGCCCGGCTATGGCCTTTCCCAGCCGGCTGACTTCGAACCGGAAACTGCCTTCAGGCAACTGCGCCAGGGTCTGCGAGCGATCTTCCAGCAGGCGCATGGGAAAGGTCGGACCGCAGGCCAGGGCCGGGGCCAAGGGCAGGCACAGGCTCAGGCACAGCAGGTAGCGGGATCTAGGGACGAACATGTGCAGCTCCTTGGTCAATTTTTGTACAGCGAGCCCAGCCCACGGCCCGGATGCCGCCCGCCGCCAAGCGGCCGGTCTGCTGGCGGGTCAACAGCAATTGGCCGTCACGCAATTGGGCGGTGTAGCCGCCGAGCCCGTCAAATCCGTCACATTGGGCAACGGCCAGGGTCAGTTGTTCAGGTAACGGCCGATCGAGGTTGCCCGAGTTGCTCAAGCTGATGTCGAAGAGGCCATCCTGCTCCTGCAGGGCCACCGTCAAGCGGCTGTCGAGAGTGTCGCCACGGGCTACTGCGCGCAGGGTGTCGAGGCTCCAGGCCCGTACATCGCCCTTGAGAGGCAAGCGAAACCAGATCAGGCCAGCCAGGTGCGGCGGCGGCTCATGGCGCAGGGTCTTGGCCAGTTGGCTCAGTTGCTCGGGGTCGGCCATCAACTCCTGGCGCTGACCGCGGCGTGCAATCGGCGCTTCGCTTTCCACCACGGGCACACCCTGGGCACCGGGCAGCAACGCCACGCCGTAGGCAGGCAATGCCAGGTAGAAAGGTTTGTCGCTGATCTTCGCCCAGCGCCTGGCCCATTGTTCAGCCTGCCCGGGATCGAACAGGCCGCGCCGTGGATCGCTCACCGCGTGCACCTGGAGCACGCTGCTGTCGACCTGGGCCAACAGCCCGGGCAGTTCGCGGCTGTCGAGCCAGGACGGCAGCGCAGTGATGCTCAGGGCCAGGTTCACCGGCAGCACCGCTCGCAATCGCTGTAGCAGCTCGGCGTAAGCCGGCAACCGTGCAGTGCCGGCATCGTGGTCGATCTCGATACCGGCGAGGGTCAGCCCCTGCCCTTGCCAGTCGACCAGCAGTTGCTGCACTTGGCGGATGATCTCGGCCTGATCCAGGGACGGCAGTTGGCCATCCAGGCGGACCACCGCGATCAGCGGGCGCCCGTCCTGCTTGAGCAGGCCTGCGTCGATCCGCGCGCGGCTCCAGCCGGCCTGTGGAAAAGCTTGCAGCGCCAGGACCCGGAGGCAGGAGAAATCCTCTCGGGAAGCGGCCAGGGCTTCGGCGTGGGCGGGAGTCCACTGGCGCTGCCAGATATAGAGTTGTTGGTCGAGGGGCGGCGCGTCTTCATTACGGCAGGCATTGAGCAGCAGTGCGCAGAACAATAAGGCGAGGAGGCGCAGCGAGACCCGGGGGAGCATGAATCGTTGATTCCCTTTAACGCAAAAAGGCCCTGTGTTGCCGCAGAAAGAGCTGGCGCCAACGCTCACCCAGATCGTGCCAGCCTACGCAGGGGCGGGGCTGGCGGCAATCGCTGGCTGGGACTTTTTTCTCCGTCCTATAGGTCCAGTACCAAGGGCTGCGAATGTTTATCCACAGCCGCGGGCAACGCACAGCAAATCAGTACCTGCCCGGCTTCTGGCAATTGCGGCGGCACCTGTGGATAACTGACCTGGCCGCTGAGCAGCCGAGTCTGACAGGTGCCACAAGAACCGCCCCGGCAACTGAACTCCGGACGCAGGCCAGCGCTTTCCGCCAGCTGTAGCAGGCTGCCGCTGCCGGGATGCCAGGACAGCTCCTTGCCCGCCCGCTGGAAACGCACCGCCACTGCCTGGGTGGCGGCCGGCGGTTGCATGAACGGCACAGCCTGGGGATCGGGCTGGCGGCGCAAGGTCGAGGGACCGAACGTTTCGGCGTGGATCTGCCCGTCGCGGAGGTCCAGGGCCCGCAGGCTGTCGTACAGGTCCTGGGTAAAGGCGCCGGGACCACAGAGAACAAAATCCGCGGAATCAAAATCCAGCTCCCGCTGTGCAAGCAGCAGTTGCACATCAATCCGTCCGCGCAGATCGAAGGCGGCACCCGGTTGTACTCCTGCTTCCGGCTGACTGAGCAGGCGCAGCACCTGCAAGGAGTCTCCTGCCTGCACCTGCAAGGCTTGCAGCTCGGCAGCGAAGGGCTGCTCGGCGAGGCTGCGCGAACTCTGGATCAACCAGGTGGGCCGGCTGCGGCGGGTGCGCAAGCCCTGGTAAAGCACCTCCCGTAGCATCGACAGTAGAGGCGTAATACCCACTCCAGCCGCCAACAGTACCAGCGGCCGTGCAGCTAGAGGATCAGCGCTGAAGTGGCCTTGGGGCGGCCGCGCCTGCAGCAGGTCGCCGACCTTGACCTGCTGGTGCAGGTAGCTGGAAACCAACCCTTCACGCTTGACGCTGATCCGCAGGAAACCATCAGAAGGCGCACTGGACAGGCTGTAGGTGCGAATGAGTGGTTGGCCTTCGATCAGCACCCGCAGTGGCAGATGCTGGCCGGGCAAAAAGCTCGGCACGCCCGCATCATCGGCCGGCTCCAGGTAGAACGAGCGAATGCTGCGGCTCTCGTCCTCGATACGCACCACCCGTAACGGTCGCCATTGCTGGCCCAGGGTTGCCGCTCGCAACCGCGCCTCGGCTTGCTGCCAATTGCCGGTCAACAGGCTGTTCGGGGAAAAGGCCTGCAACTGCCAGCGCAGGGACAGGGCCGCGGGCCGCCGCACCAGTTGTTCCACGGTAAAGCGCCACAGCCGCTCGGCGCCCTGGAAAGCGCTGATCAACGGCCCGTCGAGAATGATCTCGGTGCGACCACTGAGCTGCAGCAACTCGCCGCTGTGAAAGTCGATGAACAGCAAGCCCGCCCGAGGATTGAGCAGCAGGTTGCCCAGGGTATTGAAATACAGGTTGCCGGCGAAATCCGGGATGGTCAGGCAATTGCCCTCGACCCGGACGAAACCGGCCTGCCCACCACGGTGGGACACGTCCACCGAACGCTGGCCTTCCAGGTCGACGTAGCTGGCAACAAAGAAGGTGTCGGCAGCGCGGATCAGGCTCTGCGCCGCCTCGTCCAGATCCCGCCGATGCTCGGCCGGGCGACTGGCGGGATCGCTCAAGGGTACCTGTTGCAACGCTCGCAGCTGGATGTACTGCGGGCAATTGCCGAAGGACTGTTGCACGCTCACGCTGAAACCGTCCCGGTCCAGGGTACTGATCCTTCCATTGAGACGATTGCGCCGCCGGGTATGCAGTTCGATACCCAACAGGCCCAGTGCCGCGCCCTCGTGCAATGGCAACGGATCGTCGACCGCCGGCAGGCTGTCCAGGCGCAACAAGGTGGCCTGGGGCGCCTGGGCGAAACCGGGCGGGCCTTCGAGAATGCTCGCCCAGGGATCACCGTTGGCATCCACTGCGCCCACCAGGATGAACGGCAGCTGCCCGTAGAACTGCCGGTGCTGGTCGGGCATGGCCTGGCGGATGACTTTGCCGCCGAAGCTGTGCATGCGCTCGGCCACCCCGGCCTGGGCCTGCAATTGCCGCTCGCCGGCATGCCAAGGTGAATTCGAACTCATGTCGTCGCCTCCACAGGATGGCGCCTCAGGCGCTTTTCAAACCCGCCGCGGTGGACGGCATGGGGACAAAGCCGGGCAAGGCTTCGATCCGCTCCAGCCAGGCCCGCACGTGGGGGTAGTCGGCCAGTGACACGTTGCCCTCCGGGGCGTGGGCGATATAGCTGTAGCCGGCAATGTCGGCGATGGTCGGCTGCTGGCCCACCAGGAATGGCCGGCTCGCCAACTCCTGATCCATGACCTTGAGCAAGGCGTGGGAGCGGGCGATGACCTCTTCGGCATTGAAAGGCGCGCCAAATACCGTGATCAGACGCGCTGCGGCCGGACCAAAGGCAATCGGCCCCGCTGCCACGGACAACCAGCGCTGCACCTGGGCCGCTCCCACCGGGTCGGTGGGCAGCCAGCGACCGCGGCCGTAGCGTTGCGCCAGGTACACCAGGATCGCGTTGGAATCCGCCACCACCACGCCCTGATCATCAATTACCGGCACTTGGCCAAAGGGGTTGAGGGCAAGGAAGTCGGCCTGCTTGTGGGCACCCGTGACCAGGTCGACAAAGATGGTTTCGGTAGGCAGGTCCAGCAGGGACAACATCAGCTCCACGCGATGGGCATGCCCGGAACGGGGAAAGTTGTAGAACTTGATGGGAAGCAGCGACATGGTCGACTCCGCAGGCAGCAGCGCGGTCCAAGTACCACGCGGGGAGGCCTATCTTCGTCCCTGGGGAAAAACAACAGAATCACCAGAAATCGCAATCCATCATTTCATCCAGCGCAATAAACCTGATCAAGGATTGAGCGCTGGATGTTCCCGCAGGGCCTGCACGGCGAAGTCGACAAAGCTGCGCACCCGCGCCGGCGCCTTGCGCCCACCCTGGTACACCACGTGGATCGGCAGGGGCGGCAGTTCGAAGGCTTGGAGAACAATTTCCAATTGGCCCGCCGCAACCTTGTCGGCGACCTGATAGGACAGCACCCGAGTCAGGCCCAGCCCCAGGCAGGCAGCACTGATGGCCGCCTGGTTGGCACTGACCAGCAAACGCGGTTCAGGACGAATGCTCAGGGCACGACCGGCATCATTGAATTGCCAGTTGCGCGCCTGGCCGATGGACGACGGCGCGATCACCGGCGCCTGCCGCAAGTCATCGGGGTGTTGCGGGCGACCCTGGGCGGCCAGAAATTCCGGCGCGGCGCAGACCACCCGGCGCACCTCGCCAACACGGATACCGTGCTGGCCACTGTCGGGCAACTCGCCAATCCGCACGGCCACATCGATGCCCTCCTCCACCATGCTCGCGACCCGGTCCACCAGCAGCGCGTTGACGCTGACCTGTGGATAACGTTGCAGGTAGCGCACCAGCAACGGCGTGACGAACAGCTCGCCAAACAGCACCGGAGCGGTCAGGGTCAGTTGGCCCCGGGGCTGGGCGTGAATGCCGGCGGCCGAGGCTTCGGCGTCCTGGACCTCGGCGAGAATGCGTCGGCAGTCTTCCAGGAAGCGTTGCCCGGCTTCGCTCAGGTGCACGCTGCGGGTGGTACGAATCAACAGCTGGGTGCCGATCCGTTGCTCCAGGGCGGCGACGGCCCGGGTGACGCTGGCCGCCGACAGGTTCAGGCGGCGCGCGGCGGCAGCGAAACCCTGTTCCTGAGCCACGCAGACGAACACCTGCATTTCCTGAAATCTATCCATGAACCTGCTGCCGATGGCTTGAAGAGTGGCTGGCAGCCGAGGTTACAGGCTGCCTTCGACATCCTCCAGGCTGAAGGTCTCGCTGTTGTCGTCGTAGGAGAAAATCTCCGCGTAACGGCCCCAACTGATCACCGACTCCAGGGTTTCCTCCACCGCCGAGTCATTCAGCGAATCTTCCAGTTCCTGCTCGAAACGCACCCGTGGCGCCCAATGCCCGCGGCGCTCCTGCAACACGCCGCGAATCCGTGCAGCCAGGGGCACATAGCGGATCAGGTGCTCGGCAAACAGGGTCTTGCGCTCCTGGGTGCCGTAATCGGCGAACAAACGGCCGGCCTCGGTCAAATGGATGTCGGCGCCCTTGAGCTCGACGAACCCCAGGTGTTCGAGTATTTCCGTCACCGGGAACAGGTCATCGACCTCCAACAGCAAGCGCTCAGCCACGCTGGAGAGCCCGGCCTGCCCGTGATAGGGCTCGACGGCCAGGGCACCGATCAGGCCGGCCATCAGGTTGGTGGAGACTTCCGGCAACGGGCTGCCGACTTGCAGCTCGGCCTTGCCACTGCCCGGTTCGGCGCTGCGCCGATCGGTCATCAGTGCATAAATGTCATCGACCATTCGCCGGAACGCCGGGTCCAGGCGGTTGCGCGGCTGGGCGAAAGGCACGGTGATCTGCGCCACCACTCGCCCTGGATTGGACGACAGCACCAGGATCCGGTCGCACATCAGCACCGCTTCCTCAATGTTGTGGGTGACGATCAGGATCGACTGGATCGGCAACTGGCCGCCGCTCCACAGGTCCAGCAAGTCGGTCCTGAGGGTTTCTGCAGTGAGCACATCCAGGGCAGAAAACGGCTCGTCCATCAGCAACAGGGTCGGGTTGACCACCAGGGCCCGGGCGAACCCGACCCGCTGCCGCATGCCGCCGGACAGCTCCCGGGGATAGGCGTTTTCAAAGCCGTCGAGGCCGATCAGGTCGATGGCCTCCAGCGCGCGCTTGCGGGAAGCCTTGGGTTCGACCTGCAGCGCTTGGAGCCCTGCCTCGACATTTTCCAGCACCGTCAGCCAGGGAAACAGGGCAAACGTCTGGAACACCATGGCCACGCCCTCGGCCGGCCCGCTGAGTAACGAGCCGTTGTAACGCACCTCGCCCGAGGACGCCTGGATCAGCCCGGCGATGATCCGCAACAGGGTCGACTTGCCGGACCCGGAGCGCCCGAGCATGCCGACGATCTCCCCTTCGTGCAGGCTCAGGTCGACGTCGCTCAATACCTGCAGCTCGTCCTTGCCCTTGCCGAAACCATGACTGACGTTGTTCAGCGAGTAGATTTCCCGCGCTGGAGCGGTTTTTTCGGTATGGCCATTCATCAGATCGACACCCGTCAGTTCAGTCGCAACTTGTTTTCCGCTATGGCATACAGCGGCCGCCACAGCAGACGATTGAAGGCCACGACAAAGAACGACATGACCACCACCCCGAGGGTGATTTTCGGAAAGTCGCCGGCGGCCGTGGTCTGGGCGATATAGGCCCCCAAGCCATGGGCAACCACCTTGTCTTGGCCCCAGGAAACGAATTCGGAAACGATGCTGGCGTTCCACGCCCCCCCGGACGCGGTGATCGCCCCGGTGATGTAGTAGGGGAAGATTCCCGGCAGCATCACCTGGCGCCACCACTGCCAGCCGCGAATACGGAAGTTGGCTGCGGCCTCGCGAAAGTCATTGGGGAAAGCGCTGGCCCCGGCGATCACGTTGAACAGGATGTACCACTGGGTGCCCAGTACGATCAGTGGGCTAAGCCAGATGTCCGGGTTGAGCTGGTAATGCAGGATGAAGATGACGAACACCGGAAACAGCAGGTTGGCCGGGAACGCCGCGAGAAACTGCGCCAGTGGCTGGATCTTCTCCGCCAGGTGCGGGCGCAGGCCGATCATCACCCCCAGGGGCACCCAGACCAGCGACGCAAGGAAGATCAGCAGCACCACCCGCAACAACGTGATGCACCCCAGCCAGAGCACATGCCAGAACTCGTCGAAGGTCACTTCGCTGCCGACGTAGAGGACGATGTGGTACAGCGCATAGAGGGTCAGTAGGCCAATGCCGGCGCCCCACAGCCAATCGATCAGGGTAGAAACCTGCGGGCTGGCGACCATGCTCCGCCGCGGCGAACGCAGCGGGCTCAAACGCAGGTTGCCGAGTCGCGCCAGGCTTCGGGTCAGCGGGCGCAGCAAGCGCTGCACGACCCGGGTGCGCTGGATCAGATTAAGCACCCAGGACTCGGGAGCGCCACCCTGGGCGGCGGTGTTTTCCATGCGGAACTTGTCGGCCCAGGCCACCAGCGGGCGAAACAGGAACTGATCGTAGATCAGGATCACCACGATCATGGTCAGTATCACATAGCCCACCGCATGCAGGTCGCGCTGCTCGATAGCGGTGGCCAGGTAGGCCCCCACGCCCGGCAGGGTGATGGTCTTGTCGCCGACGGTGATCGCCTCCGAGGCCACCACGAAGAACCAACCGCCGGACATGCTCATCATCATGTTCCACACCAGCCCGGGGATGGCGAACGGCACGTCGAGCTTGCAGAACTTCTGCCAGCTGGAGAACTGCAGGTTGCTCGCCACCTCCTCCAAGTCCCGCGGCAAGGTGCGCAGGGACTGGTAGAAACTGAAGGTCATGTTCCACGCCTGGCTGGTGAAGATGGCGAAGATCGCCGCGCACTCGGCACCCAGCACCCGGCCGGGGAACAACAGCAGGAAGAAGGTCACGGTAAAGGAGATGTAGCCCAGCACCGGCACCGACTGGAGGATATCCAGCACCGGCACCAGGAGCTTGCCGGCACGTCGGCTCTTGGCGGCGAGGGTGCCATAGACCAGGGTGAAAATCAGCGAGGCGACCATCGCCGCGAGCATGCGCAAGGTGGTACGGATGGCGTACTCGGGCAAGTCACTGGGGTCCAGGGAGATGGCCTGGGTTTCCAGGGTCGAGATCGGCGCCCAGGTCTGGTGTGCGCCGATCGAGAAGAACAGCAAGAAGCCTATCACCAGAGGCAGGGCGATCAGGTCCCAGCGGTTGGGCAACAAGCGCCGGGTAGTAGCCGGTATGTAGTGACGCAATACCCTGTTCATGGTCAGTCAGGTTCCCGGTTGCGTTCAGAAAGCGGTCCAGGACCGCCCATCAACACCCACTAGCATGGCCCAGCGCAGCGGCGCTCGACTGGCGACCACAGCGCTCTACCTACACTCTAGCGGGGCAGCGAAATCACGGAGGAAGGCCACAGCAGGAAAAACCACGAAGTGCGACGGCACCGTTTGCAACGGCCTCAGGCAAGGCATGCACTGAAGCGTTGAACAGCGCCGATGTTGAACTCGGTGTCCCCTGGGGTGGCCCATCGAGAATGGACAGGCTCCATCGACTGCTGGGTCCTCGAAGGTCGTCAAATGAAAGTTTGCAAGGGTCGGCAGCTTTTGGATCAGCCACAGCTGTAGCCACCTACCTGGCAGTGAAGACCGAGTATAAGTTTCAAAATGTTACAAAAGTATAAAGCTGACGTAACTTTTACACAGGCCTATCCAGCTGTGGATAGATCGCTGCCAGGGCGGCATTGGTAAAACAGCGGACAAAGAAAAAGGAGCGCCTGTTATCAACAGGACGCTCCTTGATCCGGGGGGCTTCAGTCAGGCGAGGCCCAACTGTGGATAACTCACTCCACGGTAACGGACTTGGCCAGGTTGCGTGGCTGGTCGACGTCGGTGCCCTTGAGTACCGCCACGTAGTAGGACAGCAACTGCAGCGGGATGGTGTAGAGAATCGGCGAGAGGATGTCGTGGATGTGCGGCATCTGGATCACGTGGGTGCCTTCGCCGTTGCTCATGCCGGCCTGTTCGTCGGCGAACACGATCAGTTCACCGCCCCGGGCCCGCACTTCCTGCAGGTTGGATTTGAGCTTTTCCAACAGCTCGTTGTTCGGCGCCACGGTGACCACCGGCATGTCGTTATCCACAAGCGCCAGCGGGCCGTGCTTGAGCTCACCGGCCGGGTAGGCTTCGGCGTGGATGTAGGAAATCTCCTTGAGCTTGAGCGAGCCTTCCATTGCCACCGGATACTGGGCGCCACGGCCGAGGAACAGGGTGTGGTGCTTGTCGGCGAACAGCTCGGCGGTCTTTTCCACCACGCTGTCCATCGCCAGGGCTTCGCCAAGGCGGATCGGCAAGCGGCGCAGTTCTTCCACCAGCTCGGCTTCAACGCCGGCAGCCAATGTGCCGCGGACTTGGCCCAATGACAGGGTCAGCAGCAGCAGGCCCACCAGTTGGGTGGTGAAGGCCTTGGTCGAGGCCACGCCAATTTCGCGACCGGCCTGGGTCAGCAGGGTCAGGTCCGATTCACGCACCAGGGAGCTGATGCCAACGTTGCAGATTGCCAGGCTGGCGAGGAAACCCAGCTCCTTGGCGTTGCGCAAGGCAGCCAGGGTGTCGGCGGTTTCGCCGGACTGGGAGATCGTCACGAACAGGCTGTCGGGTTGCACCACCACCTTGCGGTAGCGGAACTCGCTCGCCACTTCGACCTGGCACGGAATGCCGGCCAGTTCTTCCAGCCAGTAACGGGCAACCATGCCGGCGTGGTAACTGGTGCCGCAGGCGACGATCTGCACATTGCGCACTTTGGCGAACAGCTCGGCGGCCTGAGGACCGAAGGCCTGGACCAATACCTGATTGGCACTCAGGCGACCTTCCAGGGTGCGTTGCACCACGGACGGCTGCTCATGGATTTCCTTGAGCATGTAGTGACGGTACTCGCCCTTGTCCGCTGCTTCGGCACCATCGCGGTACTGCACCGCTTCACGCTCCACGGCCTTGCCGTCGATGTCCCAGATCTGCACGCTGTCACGGCGGATTTCAGCGATATCGCCTTCTTCCAGGTACATGAAGCGGTCGGTGACCTGGCGCAGGGCCAGTTGGTCGGAAGCCAGGAAGTTCTCCCCCAGGCCAAGGCCGATCACCAGCGGGCTGCCGCTGCGGGCGGCAACCAGGCGATCCGGCTGACTAGCGCTGATCACTGCCAGGCCATAGGCGCCGTGCAGTTCCTTGACCGTGGCCTTGAGGGCGACAGTCAGATCCCCCAGGTCCTTGAGCTTGTGGTTCAGCAAGTGGGCGATGACTTCGGTGTCGGTGTCCGAAGTGAACACATAACCCAGGGCCTTAAGCTGTTCGCGCAGGCTTTCGTGGTTCTCGATGATGCCGTTGTGCACCACCGACAGATCGCCGGAGAAATGCGGGTGAGCGTTACGCTCGCACGGCGCGCCGTGGGTGGCCCAGCGGGTGTGGGCGATGCCCAGGCGACCCACCAGCGGCTCGCTGTTCAGGGCTTGTTCCAGCTCGCTGACCTTGCCCGGACGGCGCATGCGCTCGAGCTTGCCGGCGTTGGTGAAGACCGCCACCCCGGCACTGTCGTAACCGCGGTATTCGAGGCGCTTGAGGCCTTCCAGCAAAATGGCGGTGATATTGCGTTCAGCAACGGCGCCAACAATTCCACACATGGTTTCTCTCCTAGCTGACAGCCGCGCAAATCAAAGTTATGCCGCGGGCCTGAATCTGGTCGCGGACCTCAAAGGGCAGGCGATCATCGGTAATAAGGGTATGGATGCTGCTCCACGGCAGCTCCAGGTTGGGAATCTTGCGGCCGATCTTGTCGGATTCGACCATCACCACCACTTCACGGGCCACTTCGGCCATCACTCGGCTCAATCCCAGCAGCTCGTTGAAGGTGGTGGTGCCACGGGCCAGGTCGATGCCGTCGGCACCGATAAACAGTTGGTCGAAGTCGTAAGAGCGTAGAACCTGTTCGGCCACCTGGCCCTGGAAGGACTCGGAGTGCGGGTCCCAGGTGCCGCCGGTCATCAACAGCACCGGTTCATGCTCCAACTCGCTCAGGGCGTTGGCTACATGCAGCGAGTTGGTCATGACCACCAGCCCGGGCTGCAGGCCCAGTTGGGGAATCATCGCGGCGGTGGTGCTGCCACTGTCGATGATGATTCGGGCGTGTTCACGGATACGCTGCACCGCAGCCCGGGCGATGGCCTGCTTGAAAAGGGATACCGGTTGGCCAAGGTCGCTGACCAGTTCCTGGGGCATGGTAATCGCGCCGCCGTAACGGCGCAGCAGCAAGCCATTGCTCTCCAGGGCAGCCAGGTCCTTTCGAATCGTAACTTCCGAAGTTTCGAAACGTTTGGCCAACTCGTCGACACTCACTTCACCCTGTTCATTGAGCAAGGCAAGGATATTGTGACGACGCTGGGGCGTATTGCGCTTCGACATGGAGGCTCTAAGTTTCGATTCGAAAGATAATGCGCGCATTTAAAACCCATGATCGAAACTTCGTCAAGCGCGGAGGTGAAAAAAATCGCTGGCGCGGCATTCGCCGGCAAGCCGGCTCCTACACCGATCGGTAGGAGCCGGCTTGCCGGCGAAAGAGTTGTGGATAACTTCAGCCCTTGGTGATTTTCTCCGGCCGCTTCCAGCCGTCGATGTTCTTCTGCCGCGCCCGACCCACTGCAAGCTGGGCTTGTGCGACATCCTGGGTGATGGTGGAACCGGCAGCCGTGGTGGCCCCGGAAGAGATATCCACAGGCGCCACCAACGAGTTGTTGGAGCCGATGAACACGTCCTCGCCCATCACCGTCTTGTGCTTGTTCACCCCGTCGTAGTTGCAGGTGATGGTGCCGGCGCCGATGTTGGTGCGGGCGCCGATCACTGCATCCCCCAGGTAGCTCAGGTGGCCGGCCTTGGCGCCCTGGCCCAGGTGAGCGTTCTTCAGTTCAACGAAGTTACCCACATGGGCCTTGGCCTCCAGCACGGTGCCGGGACGCAGGCGCGCGAACGGCCCGGCATCGCTGCCCTCGCCGAGCACAGCGCCGTCGAGATGACTATTGGCCTTGATCACCACGCCCTTACGCAGGGTGCTGTCCTTGATCACGCAGTTGGGGCCGATCACTACGTCGTCCTCGATCACCACCCGGCCTTCGAGGATCACGTTGATGTCGATCAGCACATCGCGACCCACAGTGACCTCGCCGCGTACATCGAAACGCGCCGGGTCGCGCAAGGTCACGCCCTGGGCCATCAGCCGGCGAGCAGCACGCAGTTGGTAGTGCCGCTCCAGCTCCGCCAGTTGCTTGCGGTCGTTGGCGCCCTGCACTTCCATGGCGTCGTGCGGTTGCTCGGTGGCGACGATCAGGCCGTCGCTGACCGCCATGGCGATCACGTCGGTCAGGTAGTACTCGCCCTGGACGTTGTTGTTCGACAAGCGGCTCATCCAGTCACCCAGCCGATGAGTCGGGACCGCGAGGATGCCGGTATTGCCTTCGGTGATCGCCCGTTCGGCATCATTGGCGTCTTTTTGCTCAACGATGGCCATTACCTGGCCTTCGGCGTTACGCACAATACGCCCGTAGCCGGTCGGATCGTCCAGCTCGACGGTGAGCAGGCCCAGTTGTTCGGAACCGACCTTTTTGAGCAGGCGTTGCAGAGTCTCGACTTCAATCAGCGGTACGTCGCCATAGAGGATCAGCAACGTGTCTGCGGTAATGAAGGGTACGGCTTGAGCCACGGCATGACCGGTGCCCAGTTGCTTGTCCTGCAGCACGAAATTCAGGTCATCTGCGGCCAGACGTTCACGAACCGCGTCCGCACCATGGCCGATCACCACATGGATCTTTTGTGGATCAAGTTGCCGGGCGCTGTGGATAACATGCCCCAGCATGGAGTTGCCGGCGACCGGGTGAAGGACCTTCGGCAGCGCCGAGCGCATGCGGGTGCCTTGACCGGCAGCGAGGATAACGATTTCGAGAGACATGACTGGCTACCAATCCTGGGTGGTCAGCGACTGTGACCGGGGGGTGAATTGCAGAAAAAGAAAAAGGGTAGCCGAGGCTACCCTTTTTAATCAATCACGCATGGAGCGAGCGGCTTAGCCGCCGAACTTCTTGCGGATCTGCTGGACGGTACGCAGCTGAGCTGCGGCCTCGGCCAGACGTGCAGCAGCAGAACCGTAGTCGAAATCTGCGCCTTTTTCATTCAGGGCCTTCTCAGCAGCCTTGACGGCTTCCTGAGCGGAGGCTTCGTCCAGGTCGGCAGCACGTTGCACGGTGTCGGCAAGAACCTTGACCATGTTCGGCTGAACCTCGAGGAAACCACCGGAGATGTAGAACACCTCAGCTTCCCCGCCCTGCTTGATCAAGCGGATCGGACCTGGTTTCAGATTAGTGATCAGCGGTGCGTGACCCAGAGCGATACCAAGATCACCCAGTTCGCCGTGCGCGATCACCATCTCGACCAGACCGGAGAAAATCTCTCCTTCCGCGCTGACGATATCGCAATGGACTGTCATAGCCATCTGCTTGCCTCAACCTAAATTAGCGCCCGTTGCCGGGCGCCTGGATTACAGTTTCTTGGCTTTCTCGATCGCTTCTTCGATGCCGCCGACCATGTAGAACGCTTGTTCTGGCAGGTGGTCGTAGTCACCGTTGAGGATGCCTTTGAAGCCAGCAATGGTGTCTTTCAGGGAAACGTATTTACCCGAAGCACCGGTGAAGACTTCAGCCACGAAGAACGGTTGCGACAAGAAGCGCTGGATCTTACGAGCACGGGATACCAACTGCTTGTCGGCTTCCGACAGCTCGTCCATACCCAGGATCGCAATGATGTCCTTCAGCTCTTTGTAGCGCTGCAGCACGTACTGAACGCCGCGAGCGGTGTCGTAGTGCTCCTGGCCGATCACGTTCGGATCCAGCTGACGCGAAGTCGAGTCCAGTGGGTCTACCGCTGGGTAGATACCCAGGGAAGCGATGTCACGGGACAGAACGACAGTGGCGTCCAAGTGGGCGAAGGTGGTCGCTGGCGACGGGTCGGTCAAGTCATCCGCAGGTACGTATACCGCTTGGATCGAAGTGATCGAACCTTCCTTGGTCGAAGTGATGCGCTCTTGCAGCACGCCCATCTCTTCAGCCAGGGTCGGCTGGTAACCTACAGCCGAAGGCATACGGCCCAGCAGTGCGGATACTTCAGTACCGGCCAGGGTGTAACGATAGATGTTGTCGACGAACAGCAGAACGTCGTTACCTTCGTCACGGAACTTCTCGGCCATGGTCAGGCCGGTCAGGGCTACGCGCAGACGGTTACCCGGCGGCTCGTTCATCTGACCGTAAACCAGTGCCACTTTGTCCAGAACGTTGGAATCCTTCATCTCGTGGTAGAAGTCGTTACCCTCACGAGTACGCTCACCCACACCGGCGAACACGGAATAACCGCTGTGCTCGATGGCGATGTTACGGATCAGTTCCATCATGTTTACGGTCTTGCCTACACCGGCACCACCGAACAGACCAACCTTGCCGCCTTTGGCAAACGGGCAAACCAGGTCGATAACCTTGATGCCGGTTTCCAGCAGGTCGTTGCCGCCTGCCTGGTCTGCGAAAGATGGTGCAGCGCGGTGAATACCCCAGCGCTCGTCGGTGTCGATCGGACCAGCTTCGTCGATCGGGTTGCCCAGAACGTCCATGATCCGGCCCAGGGTCGCTTTACCGACCGGTACGGAGATGGCTGCCTTGGTGTCGATAACGTCCAGACCGCGCTTCAAGCCTTCGGTGGAACCCATCGCAATGGTACGAACCACGCCGTCGCCCAGCTGTTGCTGAACTTCCAGAGTGGTTTCCGCGCCTTGAACTTTCAGCGCGTTGTAGATGCTCGGTACGCTGTCGCGTGGAAATTCCACGTCGATAACGGCGCCGATGATTTGAACGATACGTCCGCTACTCATAGCTGGATCCTCTGAATATTTGAACCGTTAAACCGCGGCAGCGCCGCCGACGATTTCCGAGATCTCTTGGGTGATCGCAGCCTGACGCGCCTTGTTGTAGATCAGCTGCAAATCGCTGATCAGATCACCGGCGTTGTCGGTAGCGTTCTTCATTGCGATCATCCGCGCGGCTTGTTCAGCTGCGTTGTTCTCGACCACCGCCTGGTAGACCTGCGACTCCACGTAACGGACCATCAAGCCGTCCAGCAGCTCCTTGGCATCCGGTTCATAGAGATAGTCCCAGTGGTGCTTGAGTTCTTGATCCGGGGTTGCCTCCAGTGGAATCAACTGCTCCACGGTCGGCTGCTGGGTCATGGTGTTGATGAACTTGTTGGATACCACGGACAGGCGGTCAATCCGGCCTTCCAGGTACGCATCCAGCATCACCTTGACGCTGCCGATCAGGTCATTGATCGACGGTTCTTCACCCAGATGGCTGATAGCTGCAACGACGTTACCGCCGAAGTTGCGGAAGAAGGCCGCACCCTTGCTACCGACCACACACAGATCGATCTCGACGCCTTGTTCGCGGTTTACCGCCATGTCCTTGACCAGGGCCTTGAACAGGTTGGTGTTCAAGCCACCACACAGACCACGGTCACTGCTCACCACAACGTAACCGACGCGCTTGATAGCACGGTCGATCATGAATGGGTGACGATATTCCGGGTTGGCGTTGGCCAGATGACCAATAACCTGGCGGATGCGCTCCGCATAAGGACGGCTAGCAGCCATGCGCATTTGTGCCTTGCGCATTTTGCTGACCGCCACTTTTTCCATGGCGCTGGTAATTTTTTGCGTGCTTTTGATGCTCGCAATCTTACTGCGAATCTCTTTTGCGCCTGCCATGTAACACCTATCAGGTTAGCAAGCGGGAGCCTTGCGGCTCCCGCTGCGGCTTACCAGGTTTGGGTGGCTTTGAACTTCTCGATACCGGCTTTGAGGCCAGCGTCGATTTCGTCATTGAAGTCACCCTTCACGTTGATCTTCGCCATCAATTCGGCGTGATCGCGGTTGAAGTAAGCAATCATGGCCTGTTCGAAGCTACCAACTTTGGCAATCTCGACGTCCGTCAGGAAGCCACGTTCAGCGGCATACAGGGACAAGGACATGTCGGCGATGGACATCGGCGCGTATTGCTTCTGCTTCATCAGCTCGGTAACGCGCTGACCATGCTCAAGTTGCTTGCGGGTCGCTTCGTCCAGGTCAGAAGCGAACTGGGCGAATGCCGCCAGTTCACGGTACTGAGCCAGAGCGGTACGGATACCACCGGAGAGCTTCTTGATGATCTTGGTCTGAGCGGCACCACCCACACGGGATACCGAAACACCGGCGTTCACAGCTGGACGGATGCCAGAGTTGAACATGGCCGATTCCAGGAAGATCTGACCGTCGGTGATGGAAATCACGTTGGTCGGAACGAACGCGGAAACGTCGCCAGCTTGAGTTTCGATGATCGGCAGTGCGGTCAGGGAACCGGTTTTGCCGGTCACTGCGCCGTTGGTGAACTTCTCTACGTACTCTTCGGAAACGCGAGATGCGCGCTCCAGCAGACGGGAGTGGAGATAGAACACGTCGCCTGGGTAAGCTTCACGGCCTGGTGGACGGCGCAGCAGCAGGGAAATCTGGCGGTAAGCCACTGCTTGCTTGGACAGATCGTCATAAACGATCAGCGCGTCTTCACCGCGGTCGCGGAAGTACTCGCCCATGGTGCAACCGGAGTACGGTGCCAGGAACTGCAGCGCAGGAGATTCCGAAGCACTGGCAGCCACGATGATCGTGTTGGCCAAGGCGCCGTTTTCTTCCAGTTTGCGAACCACGTTGGCGATGGTCGATTGTTTCTGACCGATTGCTACGTAGACGCAGAAGATGCCGCTGTCTTTCTGGTTGATGATCGCGTCGATCGCCAGAGCGGTTTTACCGATCTGACGGTCACCGATGATCAGCTCACGCTGGCCACGGCCGACAGGAATCATGGCATCGACAGCCTTGTAGCCAGTCTGTACAGGCTGGTCTACCGACTTACGCCAGATCACGCCTGGAGCAACTTTCTCGACCGCATCGGTCTCGGTGTTGTTCAGCGGACCTTTGCCGTCAACTGGGTTACCCAATGCATCGACTACGCGACCCAGCAGTTCCTTACCAACCGGAACTTCGAGGATGCGGCCAGTGCACTTGGCGCTCATGCCTTCAGCCAGAGACTGGTAAGCGCCCAATACAACGGCACCTACAGAGTCTTGCTCAAGGTTGAGGGCCATACCGTAGACACCGCCCGGAAACTCGATCATCTCGCCGTACATGACGTCGGCCAGACCGTGAATCCGCACGATACCGTCAGAAACGCTGACGACTGTGCCTTCGTTACGGGCTTGGGAGGTCACATCGAGCTTGTCGATGCGGCCCTTGATAATTTCACTTATTTCGGAAGGATTGAGTTGCTGCATTGCTCTGCTGCCCCTTCAAACTCAAGATTTCAATGCTTCGGCAAGGTTCGCGAGTTTGCCGCGAATCGAGCCATCGATAACCAGGTCGCCGGCGCGGATTACGACGCCACCAATCAAGCTGGCATCCTCCGCAGCGTGCAGTCGCACTTCCCGGCCGAGCCGTGCACTGAGAACCTTGGCGAGTTTGTCTTGCTGTTCTTGGTTCAATGCGTAAGCACTGGTGACGTCCACATCTACCGACTTCTCTTGTTCAGCCTTGTACAGGTCGAACAGAGCCGAGATCTCCGGCAATAGCAGGAGACGGTCGTTTTCGGCGGCAATGTGAATGAAATTCTGTGCCTGTGCATCAAACTTGTCGCCACACACTTCGATAAAAGTGTTGGCCTTTTCTGCGCTCGTCAGTCGCGGGGCCTTAAGCACGCGCTGCATGGTGTCATCTTGTGACACCGCTGCAGCCAGGCCGAGCATGGCTGACCAAGAGGCCAGCTGCTGGTGGGCCTGAGCGTGCTCGAAGGCCGCCTTAGCGTAAGGTCGGGCCAACGTGGTCAATTCTGCCATGATCGCCCTCGCTTAAATTTCAGCAGCCAGTTTGTTAACCAGCTCTGCGTGCGCGTTTTGATCGATTGTGGCACCCAGGATCTTCTCTGCGCCATTGACTGCCAGGCTACCCAGTTGGGCACGCAGCGCGTCTTTGACACCGTTCAGTTCCTGTTCGATCTCGGCCTGAGCCTGAGCCTTCACACGATCAGCTTCGACACGAGCCTGTTCACGGGCTTCGTCGACGATCTGAGAACCGCGCTTCTTGGCTTGCTCAATGATTTCAGCTGCCTGAGCTTTAGCTTCGCGCAGTTGCTGACCCGCTTTATCTTGGGCCAGCTCCAGGTCACGAGCTGCTCGGCTGGCAGCGTCCAATCCATCCGCGATCTTCTTTTGACGTTCGTGCAAAGCAGCAATGACCGGAGGCCAAATGAACTTCATGCAGAACAATACAAAAATTAAGAACGCAACGGACTGGCCAATCAGGGTTGCATTAATGTTCACGCCAACACCTCGCTCGTTCGTTGTCCGTCACACCAATCAACTCGAATAATCGAGTGATTAGCCAGCGAGTTGACCAACGAAGGGGTTTGCGAAGGTGAAGAACAGAGCGATACCAACACCGATCATGGTTACGGCGTCGAGCAGACCGGCAACGATGAACATTTTAACTTGCAGCATTGGAACCATTTCTGGCTGACGCGCTGCGCCTTCCAGGAACTTGCCGCCCAACAGGCCGAAACCAATTGCGGTACCCAGTGCGCCCAGGCCGATCAACAGTGCAACAGCGATAGCGGTTAGACCAACTACAGTTTCCATCTTTCCTCCCGACTTTTACGTCGTATGGTTTAGGTTTTTTAGATTAAAGCGGTAAAACAAATCGTTTCATCGAGCCCGAGAAGGGCCCCCTCTCGCCGCAACGAGAGGGACATCAGACTAGTCGAGACTGGTCTTAATGGTTCTCTTCGTGCGCCATCGACAGGTAGACGATGGTCAGCATCATGAAGATGAATGCCTGCAGGGTGATGATCAGGATGTGGAACACTGCCCACGCCCATTGCAGAACCACACCCAGGCCGCTGAGCCACAGCAGGCCACTGCCGAACATCACCGCGATCAGGATGAACACCAGTTCGCCGGCATACATGTTGCCGAACAGACGCAGTGCCAGAGAGATCGGCTTGGCAATCAGGGTCACGAATTCCAGCAGGAAGTTCACCGGAATCAACAGCGCCTGAACCACAATGTTCTTGCTGCCGAACGGGTGCAGGGTCAGTTCGCCGATGAAGCCGCCGATGCCCTTGATCTTGATGCTGTAGAAAATGATCAGCGCGAATACCGACAGGGCCATGCCCAGGGTCGCATTCGGGTCTGTGGTCGATACGGCACGGAATGGAATGTGCGAATCACCGGTGATCAACATGGCCAGTTGTGGAATCCAGTCCACTGGAACCAGGTCGATGGCGTTCATCAGGAACACCCAGACGAAAATGGTCAGTGCCAGCGGCGCGATTACCGGGCTGCGGCCGTGGAAGCTGTCCTTCACGCTGCCATCGACGAAGCCAACCATGACTTCAACGAAGTTCTGCAAAGCGCCCGGCACACCGGAAGTCGCTTTCTTCGCCGCCATGCGGAACAGAAGAATGAAGATCACACCCAGTGCGACAGACCAGCCGAGGGTATCGACGTGGAATGCCCAGAAGCCCATTTCCTTGGCTTCTGCTGCGGAGTGGGCAAAGCCCCAGCTCCCATTGGGTAGCTGACCGAAGGTCAGGTTCTGCAAGTGGTGCTGGATATAGCCCGAAGCGGTTGTTTCTGCTGACATGGTTGCCTCAAACGCCCTAAGGTCTCGAAAGTCTTGTTCTCATTAGCAGGGGAGCGAACCAGCTGACCATCTGGGTCAGCACGAAGACGCCGAATACAGCTAGCGGCGCCAATGGCTTCACACCTGCAAACGTCAGTGCAAACAGCACCGCCGTCAAAATCAATTTGCCCGCCTCACCGGCATAAAAAGACCGGACGATGGCTTGGGCTGCTCGGGCGCCGGAAAACCGAAATGCCCTGCGAGCAAAATACACATTGGGTAGCAAGGCTATCAGTCCTCCGCAAAGGCCTGAATATCCGGCTACGACTCCCCGCCATTGCCAGAGCGCCAGAGCGGCTATCAGTAGAATGACCAACTGCGCCAATAAAACCGGAAAAACCGCCAAGCGATGAAACGGCAAGCGGTTTGGCGTGCGGGTTTCCATCGCTCTTGCTCCTCATGGGTCGGCTGCCAGAATTCAATAACTTGGCATAATTTGTGCCGACAAAATGCGCGCAGAGTATAGGGGCGGTTCAGCCCCTATTCAACTGCCAGGTAGTGATTTCCGACTGCGCGCTACATAAGGAAATGTTTCAGCGGATGTGAGCGAGGACGCCTTGTAGCTCATCCAGGGAGTTGTAGCCAATCACCAACTGCCCTTTGCCCTTCTTACCGTGGCGGATCTGCACCGCAGAGCCCAGGCGCTCGGCCAGGCGCTGCTCGAGACGGGCAATATCCGGGTCTGTCTTGACCGGTTCAGCAGGCTCCTGGTTGCCACTCAACCACTGGCGTACCAGGGCTTCGGTCTGGCGCACAGTGAGGCCTCGTGCGACAACGTGTCGCGCCCCTTCAACCTGTTGATTTTCCGGCAATCCGAGCAATGCACGGGCATGACCCATTTCCAGGTCGCCGTGGGACAGCATGGTCTTGATCACCTCAGGCAAGGCAATCAGGCGCAGCAGGTTGGCTACGCTGACACGGGACTTGCCCACTGCTTCGGCGACCTGCTGCTGAGTCAGCTGGAATTCCTGCTGCAAACGCTGCAGGGCAACTGCCTCTTCGATGGGATTGAGATCTTCGCGCTGGATGTTCTCGATCAGCGCCATGGCGATGGCGGTTTCATCCGGTACATCGCGGACCATTGCCGGGATGGTTTCCTGGCCAGCCTGCTGGCTGGCACGCCAGCGGCGTTCACCGGCGATGATTTCAAAGCGACCGGAACCGATGGGACGCACCACGATCGGCTGCATCACGCCCTGGGCCTTGATGGAGTTAGCCAGTTCCTCCAGCGCCTGGGGGTCCATGTCGCGGCGTGGCTGGTACTTGCCACGCTGGATCAGGTCCAGCGGCAGGTGTTGCAGCTCGCGCTGGTCAGCCTGCACCGCTTGTTCTTCCAGTGCACTGACAGTCGGACCACTCAGCAGTGCATCCAGTCCACGTCCGAGACCACGTTTCTTGACGGCCATGGGGATTCCTTAAGTTGGCTGGGCGGCTGCGGCGCGGGATTGTTTACGTTGCCGGCGAACCATCTCGCCCGCCAGGGCCAGATAGGCCAGCGCGCCACGGGATTGTTTGTCGTACGCCAATGCCGGCATGCCGTAACTCGGCGCCTCGGCCAAACGGATGTTGCGCGGAATCACGGTGTCGTACAGCTGCTCACCGAAGTGCTCCTTGAGCTGCGCGGAAACATCGTTCATCAGGCTCAGGCGCGGATCGAACATGGTGCGCAGCAAACCTTCGATCTTCAGCTGAGGATTGAGCAATTCAGCAATGCGCTTGATGTTATCCACAAGGTCGCTCAGGCCTTCCAGTGCGAAGTATTCGCACTGCATGGGGATAATTACCCCGTCGGCGGCCACCAGGGCATTGAGGGTAAGCATCGACAGCGACGGTGGGCAGTCGATCAGAATGTAGTCGTAGTTCTCACGGATAGGCGCCAAAGCACTGCGCAGGCGGCTTTCCTTCATCTGCATTTCCAGCAGGACCACTTCCGCCGCAGTCAGGTCGCGGTTGGCCGGCAGCAGTTGATAACCGCCGTGCTCGGAGAAATGCATGGCCTGGGCCAGGTCGCATTCACCGATCAGCAAGTCATAGACCGAGTTTTCCAAACCGTGTTTATCCACACCGCTACCCATGGTGGCGTTGCCCTGTGGATCAAGATCGATCAACAGCACCCGGCGCTTGGTTGCGACCAGGGATGCTGCGAGGTTGATGCAGGTGGTGGTCTTGCCCACGCCACCTTTTTGGTTCGCTATCGCGAATACCTTAGCCATTCTTGCTTGTGTTCCCAATCATGCCGTGCGGCGCAGTATCAGCAGATGGCGTTGGCCTTGGCAACCAGGTACGGCCAAGGCGTGTTCGCTATCGAGGTGGAAGTCTGCCGGCAATGCTACCAGCTCATCAGCGGGATGAACGCCCTTCATTGCCAGCCAACGTGTATCGCGATCGCCAAGGTGGCGAGTCCAGTTGCTGAAGTTCTCCATGCTGCTGAAAGCCCGGGAGATGATCCCGTTAAACGGCTGTTCCGGCTGGAAAGCTTCAACACGACTGTGGATAACTTGCAGGTTATCCAGTTTCAATTCGAGTTTGACCTGGGTCAGGAAGCGGGTTTTCTTGCCATTGCTGTCCAGGCAGGTCACTTGCGAGTCTGGAAACAGGATAGCCAGCGGAATACCAGGCATCCCGCCGCCACTGCCGACATCCAGCCAGCGGCCATTTTCGATGAAGGACATCACGCTCAGGCTATCGAGCAAGTGGCGCGAAACCATTTCATCCGGATCGCGGACAGCTGTGAGGTTGTAAGCCTTGTTCCATTTGATCAACAGGGCCAGATAACCCAGCAGCAACTCGTGCTGGGTTTGTGTCAGGTTGACACCGAGCTGGCGAGCACCTGTGGATAACTCTTCGGCGTGTTGCGAGGTGACCAACGAACTCAAGCGCTTTGCTCCAACTGACGGCCCGCGCCGCGTTTTTTCAAATGAATCATCAACAGGGAAATCGCCGCAGGCGTCACACCTGGAATACGTGAAGCCTGGCCCAAGGTCTCTGGACGGGTAGCGCCCAACTTGCTCTGGATCTCTTTGGAGAGCCCAGAAATGTTGGTGTAATCGATATCCACAGGCAGCTTGGTGTCTTCACTGGCCCGCAGACGAGCAATCTCATCCTGCTGGCGATCGATGTAACCGGCGTATTTGGTCTTGATTTCAACCTGTTCGGCGACCTGTGGATCTTCTGCGCCCTGCCCGGTCACTTCGACCAGACCAGCGTAGTCGATTTCCGGACGGCTCAGCAGGTTCAGCAGGTTGTATTCGTGAGTCAGCGGCGTACCGAATTTTTCGGCAATGGCATCGCCCTGCTCGGTACCTGGGCGAACCCAGGTGCTTTTCAGACGTTGTTCTTCCAGCGTAATGCTTTCGCGTTTTTTGCAGAACGCAGCCCAGCGAACGTCATCCACCAAACCCAGCTCGCGACCTTTCTCGGTCAGGCGCAGGTCGGCGTTATCTTCACGCAGGATCAGGCGGTATTCAGCGCGGGAAGTGAACATCCGATACGGTTCCTGGGTCCCCAGGGTAATCAGGTCGTCGACCAATACTCCGATGTACGCCTCATCGCGACGCGGGCACCAGCTGTCTTTGCCCTGTGCACGCAATGCTGCGTTGGCGCCAGCCAGCAAACCTTGGGCGCCGGCTTCTTCGTAGCCGGTGGTGCCATTGATTTGCCCGGCAAAGAACAGGCCGCCGATAACTTTGGTTTCCAGGCTGTACTTCAGGTCCCGCGGATCGAAGTAGTCGTACTCGATCGCATAACCAGGACGCACGATATGAGCATTCTCCATACCGCGGATCGACTGGACGATCTGCAACTGCACATCGAACGGCAAGGATGTGGATATCCCGTTCGGGTACAGCTCGTGAGTGGTAAGACCTTCCGGTTCGATAAAGACCTGATGGCTTTCCTTGTCGGCGAAGCGATGGATCTTGTCTTCAATCGACGGGCAGTAACGCGGGCCAATACCTTCGATCACACCGGAATACATCGGCGAACGATCAAGGTTGGAGGCAATGATTTCGTGGGTGCGGGCATTGGTGTGAGTGATCCAGCAGCTGACTTGCTGTGGATGCTGCTCTTTGGACCCCATGAACGACATGACCGGAATTGGCGTATCGCCTGGTTGCTCGGTCATTACCGAGAAATCCACAGAACGCCCATCGATACGCGGTGGGGTACCGGTTTTCAGACGACCGACGCGTAAAGGCAATTCGCGCAGACGCTGAGCCAGGGCAATCGACGGAGGATCACCGGCCCGGCCACCGGAATAGTTCTGCATGCCGATGTGGATAAGTCCACCCAGGAAGGTACCGGTGGTCAACACCACGGACTCTGCGAAGAAACGCAGGCCCATCTGGGTGACCACACCCCGTACCTGATCCTGTTCAACGATCAGGTCATCAGCGGCCTGTTGAAATATCCACAGGTTCGGCTGGTTTTCCAGCGCTTCGCGGACAGCTGCCTTGTACAGAACCCGGTCGGCCTGGGCGCGAGTAGCGCGCACGGCCGGGCCTTTGCGGCTGTTCAATACGCGAAATTGAATACCACCTTTATCTGTAGCCATGGCCATCGCGCCGCCCAGGGCATCGATTTCCTTGACCAGATGGCTTTTACCAATCCCACCGATTGCGGGATTGCAGCTCATTGCTCCGAGGGTTTCCACGTTATGCGTCAGCAACAGGGTTTTTGCCCCCATGCGTGCTGATGCAAGTGCTGCCTCGGTACCGGCATGACCGCCGCCGATGACGATCACTTCAAAACGGGAAGGGAAATCCACCACGCACCTCGTGCCTGCTTCAAGTAGGAGTAATTAGGAATAGTTGTTGGGTTGGTTTTTGGATCAAGGCGGCAAGTATAGGGAGTTCGCCCTTTCTAAAGAACCCTTTGCACAAAATTTAACCAGCTGTGGATGACTCACGGACAATAGAAATTAAAAGAGAGAGATTTATTAAATCTTTGTTTTTATGTTTATTCTTATGCACCACCTTATCTGTGGATAGATTGCTACAGACCTTTATATTCAATGTGTACAGAGAATTTAAACTCTGTGGTTAGGTACTGATGAGCCCCTTGGATAAGCGCTTTAAACCTGTGGATGAATGGGGGTGTTATCCACAGGGGTAGTTATCATCAGTTTTCAGGTCCTGTTATCAACTGAGCTAAAGGGCAGTTATGCACAGGGCTTAATCCACAGAAATGGCCACCCGAGCGCCCACAGCAATACCCTTCGAAGGACCAAGCTCCCGCGAAGATCGAAAAAAACCGTAGGGCAGGCAAAAAAATAGGTCGCCGGAGCGACCTATCTGTGGGTAACCGCTTACTCAGGCCAGAGTTGCGGAAACAACTCATGCTCCAGGGGTGCCCCGGCCGACAATTGCTCGACCAGGCCGGGAAACTCCGGAGACGTGCGCCAGGGCCTAGGAGCATGGCGCATGTCTTCCCCGAGGAAGCGCAGGGAGAACGCCCGTCGCCGTCGATCTCCTCCGACGCCCCCGGCTCCGTGCAGGGTCAGCATGTGAAAAAACACGGCATCTCCGGGCTGCAGTTCCCAGCCAAGAATATTCCACGCCGAACGATCGGCCTCGATATCCGGAAGATCCGCCAGGCTACCTTCCGGAAACCATTTAGCTTGATTGTCGAGAAAGGTTCGGGGCATCAGCCAGGGTCCCAAGTGAGAACCCGCGACAAACTCCAGGGTCGACTCTCGGGCAACCGGGTCCACCGGCATCCACATGCTGCAATTCTGTCGTCCCTCGACGTTGTAGTAAGGCTGATCCTGGTGCCAGGGCGTGCGCTGTCGAGTGTTGGGTTCCTTGACCAGCAAATGATCGTGATACAGCCGGGCTTGTTCACTGTCCATCAACTGCGCTGCCACATGACCGACCCGGCTTTCGAAAATGAACCGCCGATAGGCCGGATTTTCGCTCCAGTTGCAGAAGTCCTCGAAGAACCAGCCAGGATCATCAGGCCGGCTGGCGACCTTGGCCCGTTCGCTGGGAAGTGCCAGGTTGTGCTCGATGCCCTGCTCCAGCAGGGCGACTTCATCAGTGTTGAACAGTTGGCGAATGCAAACCGCACCATCGCGCTGGAAGGCTTCAACAGTAGAACGCGGCAACTCGAATGATCGCATGGGGTTATCCCTTTTCATGAGCTTCAATACCGGCCTCGCTCGCAGCATTGCCCGGTTTTATCCATATCCAATAGGCCAGCGACAGCAGTGCCAGCCAACCCAGTCCTACATACAACGCCAAACGAGTCTCGGGGAATACGCCCAGCACCACGAAAATGAACAGCATGAAGACCACGGTGCAGTACTGGCCAGCGGCCCCCAGCGGCACTGGAAAGTGCAGTGCTTCGATCTCATTGGCGGTCATGCCACGGCGCATGGCCATCTGCGACAGCAGGATCATCAGCCAGACCCAGACCACCGAAAAGGTCACCAGCGAAGCGAAGATCAGGAACAGTTCTTCCGGTACCCAGTAATTGAGTAGTACTGCCAACAGCAGCGCCACTGACATCACCAGCACCGTCATCCAGGGCACGCCGAATTGTGAGGTCCTGGCGAACACTGCTGGGGCCTGGCCAATGGCGGCCATGCCGTACATCATCCGGCCGGCGCTGAAAATGTCGCTGTTGATCGCCGAGACCACTGCAGAAATCACCACGATATTCAGCACAGTGGCCGCCGAGTCTATTCCCAGGCTGCTGAATATCTGCACGAAAGGACTGCCCTGGCTGCCAATGCTCGACCAAGGAAACAATGTCAGCAGAACCAGCAAGGTAAGGACATAGAAGATCAGGATCCGCAGCGGTACCGAGTTGATGGCCTTGGGAATCATGCGTTGCGGATCCTTGGCCTCGCCGGCGGCGATGCCAATCACTTCGATCCCGCCGAACGCGAACATGACAATGCTGAAGGAGGCAATCATGCCCTCCAAGCCATTGGGGAAAAAGCCGCCATAGTTCCAGAGATTTCCCAGCCCCCCACTGCTATGGCCTTCTCCCAACTGGATACCAAACAGCAATACGCAAAACCCGCCAACGATCATCGCGATGATGGCACTGACCTTGAGCAGCGACAGCCAGAACTCCATCTCGCCAAACACCCGCACGCTGCACAGATTCAAGGCACCGATCCCCAGGACGATGCTCAGCACCCAGATCCATCTGGGTGTATCGGGGAACCACAATCCCATGTAGACACCGAAGGCCGTGACATCCGCCAGGCACACCATGAGCATCGAGAAGGCATAGGTCCAACCGGTGAGAAATCCTGCGAAGCGTCCCAGATAGTTGCTGGCATAGTGCCCAAAGGAGCCGGATACCGGGGTTCTGACGGCCATTTCTCCCAAGGCACGCATGGTCAGGTAAATGGCTGCACCACCAATCAGGTAAGCCAGCAGGACCGAAGGGCCGGCCCGCTGGATGGCGGCCGCCGAACCATAGAACAACCCAGTACCGATAGCCGAGCCCAAGGCAATGAAACGAATATGTCGAGTACTCAAGCCACGGTGTAAAGCAGAGCCCACGTTAGCCATGTCTGTTCCTTGAATGCGTTCACATCACGAGCCGGCGTCCATTGGCCGACATGCAGGCTCAATATCAAGATTTTTCCTAGATGTATGAACCTGTACAAAAACAGTGATGCAAATTGGGAACCACTTTGTAAAACCGGCTAACTTCGTCGATTAGTCAGGCATTTACCGATTTAACAGCGATAAACGAGTGATCTATGGATAGAGGCTGTTACTCAAGGTCGCAGGTCCGGAGGTGGATAGCTGCAGGGGGGATAAAGGTAACGCCCGTAGACAGTGCTCCGGGCAAAGTTACCCACAGGCAGAAAACCCCAGCTGTCACCGCCGGGGACTTCGATGAGCCTGTAACTACTTGCCGATGCAGAAGCTGGAGAAAATACGTCCCAGCAGATCATCGGAACTGAATGCCCCAGTGATTTCCCCCAACGACTGCTGGGCCTGGCGTAGATCTTCAGCCAGCAATTCACCGGCCCCGGCCAAGGTCAGTTGCGCCCGGCCATGTTCCAGCGCGGCGCTGGCATAGCGCAGGGCTTCCAGATGCCGGCGGCGGGCACTGAAGCTGCTCTCGGAGGTCTGCTCGTAACCCATGCAGGCCTTGAGATGGTCACGCAACAACTCCAACCCAGCCCCTGCGGACATGGCGCTGAGGCTGATGGTGACGTGGCCATCGTCACAGGTTTCCAGGGCGATGGGTTCGCCAGTCAAATCCGCCTTGTTGCGGATCAGGGTGACCTTGGCCGGATCCGGACGTTGTTCGAGAAACTCTGGCCACAAGGCGAAAGGATCAGCAGCCTCTGCTGCAGTGGCGTCCACTACCAACAGCACCCGGTCGGCTTCGCTGATGGCCTTGAGGGCCCGCTCGACGCCGATTTTTTCCACCTGATCCTCGGTGTCCCGCAGGCCAGCGGTGTCGACCACGTGCAACGGCATGCCATCGATGTGGATATGTTCACGCAGGATGTCCCGCGTGGTGCCGGCGATTTCGGTGACGATAGCGGCCTCACGCCCGGCCAGGGCATTGAGCAAGCTGGATTTTCCCGCGTTCGGCCGGCCAGCAATCACTACCGTCATGCCATCACGGAGCAAGGCGCCTTGACCGGCTTCACGCAGCACTGTGGATAACTCGTCGCGAACCGCATCGAGCATGCTCAATACGTGGCCGTCGGCCAGAAAGTCGATTTCCTCTTCAGGAAAATCAATCGCCGCTTCGACATAGATTCGTAGGGCGATCAGCTGTTCGGTCAACTTATGCACACGCTGGGAGAAGGCTCCCTGCAGCGAGCGCAAGGCATTGCGCGCGGCCTGTGCGGAGCTGGCTTCGATCAGGTCGGCAATCGCCTCGGCCTGAGCCAGGTCGAGTTTGTCATTGAGGAAGGCGCGTTCGCTGAATTCACCCGGCCGGGCCAGACGGCAGCCCAGTTCCAGGCAACGCTGCAGCAGCATGTCGAGAACGATGGGACCGCCGTGCCCCTGGAGCTCCAGCACGTCTTCCCCGGTGAAGGAGTTCGGCCCCGGAAAATACAGGGCAATGCCTTCATCCAGCACCTCTTCCTGCTCACTGAGAAACGCGCCGTAATGGGCAAACCGTGGCTTCAACTCGCGGCCACTGATGGCCTTGGCCGCCGCGCCCGCCAGAGGCCCGGAAATCCGTACGATGCCCACGCCGCCGCGGCCTTGGGCGGTAGCAATAGCGGCGATGGTTTCACGAGGGACATTCATAACCCGACATCCAGACAAAAGTGACAGATAGCAAAACGCCCCACTAGGGGGCGTCTTGTGTGGTTATCCACAGCGTAGGTCAGGCAGCAGCTTTGGTCGCCGCTTCGATCTTACGAGTGATGTACCACTGTTGTGCGATCGACAGGCAGTTGTTCACTACCCAGTACAGCACCAGACCGGCTGGGAACCACAGGAAGAAGAAGGTGAAGATGATCGGCATCATTTTCATCACCTTGGCCTGCATCGGGTCCGGAGGCGTCGGGTTCAGCTGCTGCTGGATGAACATGGTAGCGCCCATGATAATCGGCAGAATGAAGAACGGATCCTTGATCGACAGGTCAGTAATCCACAGCATGAACGGAGCTTGACGCATTTCCACGCTTTCCAGGAGTACCCAGTACAAGGACAGGAAAACCGGCATCTGCACGAGGATTGGCAAGCAACCACCCAGCGGATTGATCTTCTCTTTCTTGTACAGCTCCATCATCGCCTGGGACATTTTCTGACGATCGTCGCCAAACTTTTCCTTCAGCGCAGCCAGTTTCGGCGCCACTGCACGCATACGTGCCATGGACTTGTAGCTGGCGGCCGACAGTGGGAAGAAGATCCCCTTGATCAGCATGGTCAGGAAAATGATCGACCAGCCCCAGTTACCCACCAGGCTGTGGATATGTTGCAGCAGCCAGAAGATTGGCTGAGCAATGAACCACAGGAAGCCGTAATCCACAGTCAATTCCAGACCTGGGGACAACTCTTTCAGCACGGCCTGGCTTTTCGGACCGGCGTACAGAGTGGCGCTGGTTTCAGCCTTGGCACCTGGAGCAACGGTCATCGAAGGGCCGGTGTAGCCGATGATGTAGTTGCCTTTGCTGTCTTTACGCGCCAGGACCTGGTTGTTCTCGCCTTTTGGCGGAATCCAGGCGGTCACGAAGTAGTGTTGCAACCAGGCGACCCAACCACCCTGAACATTTTCAGTGATCGGCGCCTTGGTTTTGTCCTCGTTCACCTTGTCCATGTCTTTCATGGACACTTTTTTGTACGGCTCGGAACTTGTCCACAGGGCTGCGCCCAGGTAAGTCGCGGTGCCGGTGGCGGTGCTGGAGGACGGATCGGAACTGGCGTCGCGCTTGAGCTGGGCGAACATCGCACCGGTCCAAGGTTGAGCGCTTTCGTTGTCGATCAGGTAGGAAACGGTGATGTCATACAAGCCGCGCTTGAGGGTGAAGCGCTTGATGTAGTTGACGCCGTCCTTGCTGAACTTCAGGTCGACCACCAGTTGGTCCTGACCGTCAGCCAGTTGATAACTTTTCTTCTCCGAGGAGTAGACAGGGCGACCAGCTGGGCTGGCGTCCGGGCCATTGCTGCCAATCAGGCCACTTTGTGCCAGATAAGTCCGTTCGTTGCCGTTATCGAACAGCTGGAAAGGAATTTCCGGGTGGTCCTGACGACGTGGATACAGTGGCAAACGCAGTTGTGCGATATCCCCACCTTGTGGATCGACAGCCAAGTCGAGCACATCCGTTTTGATCTGGATGAGATCTTTACTTGCCGCTACCGGCGCTTCGGCGGGTGCAGTGTTGTCGCTTGCTGCGCGCGGAATGTCGTCATTGGCAGCAGAAGTGCCAGTTTGAGTATCCGGCAAGCCCGGAGTGGTCGTGCTGGAAGCAACATTCTGAGTCGGCAGGGCAGCCTGGCCATAATCCTGGTTCCATTGAAGAACCATGACATAGGACACGATTGCCAGGGCGACGATCAGGATCGTGCGTTTGATATCCATGATTACTCGGCCATCGAAGAAGAACGGGAGGTAGGGATAGGTGGAACCGGGTCATAACCACCGGGATTCCACGGATGACAGCGACCTAAACGACGAAAGGTCAGCCAGCCACCGCGCAGAAGGCCATGATTTTCGATGGCTTCATACGCGTAGCAGGAACAACTGGGGTAGAAACGACAGTGACTGGCCATCAGAGGACTAATGGCATAGCGATAAAACTGGATCGGAACGAGGGCCAGTTTACGCATCTGGACTGTCTACCCCTACAGTTTCGGATTTGACTTCTGGTACCGGCTTGCTGCGCGCCAGGCGTTTCCAGAGCTTACCGAAATGCTGAATCAATTCGGGGTTTTCTACATCGCCCAAACCTTTGCGCGCGACGATAACGATATCCCATCCGACCAGTGAATCCTGGTGGAGACGAAACGATTCGCGCATCAGGCGCTTGAGGCGATTGCGCTCAACGGAGAGCTTTACGCTCTTTTTCCCGATCACAAGCCCCAGACGGGGATGATCAAGATCGTTATTGCGCGCAAGGAGCAGGAGATTTTTCCCCGGAACCTTGCCGGTAGGGGAGTCAAAGACCGCCTTGAAGTGCCGGGGAGTAAGCAGACGCTTGTCCCGACTGAAGTCCTGACTCACCTCCAGTACCGGATTATCAAACTGCCAGACGCGCACGACCTTTGGCGCGACGACGCGACAGGACAGCCCGACCGTTCTTGGTAGCCATGCGAGCACGGAAACCGTGGGTACGAGCGCGTTTGATAGTGCTTGGTTGGAAAGTACGTTTCATGTCGTGTTACCTGGTTCGTCCACAACGGGCCGGAATGGCCCCCGTTTTAAGAGATCGGCGATTCTAGAGAAAGCAAGCCTCTAGGTCAATTTCCAACCAGCTTTTCCTTTATCTATCTATGTCCGGGTTCAGGATTGTGAGCTCAGGTCAGCTAGATATAAAAATAAAGAAGGAAAGTATTTAAAGCTTTTCTGTAAAGCTTATAAAAGCTAGGGACGCCATCTTCTGTGGATAACTACCTTTAGCCCTTATAGGCCGTACTGTACAGAGAATGACAACACGGTTGAGAAGCAGTGTTCTGCCTGTGCTGCACTGTCGGAAAAGCTGTGTGTGAAAAGGGTTGTTATCCACAGGCGAGTTACCCACAGAGTTCAACCCCGAGTTGTGCAACGACCTCAAGCAGGGTTATCCACAGAGCTTATGCACATACCATTGGTCGTGTTTATTCAGGGTAAGGCGTTGATTCTTAGCGTTCTCAAGGCACGCTACATGTGGATAAGTGGGCGGCTGATCGCTACAATAGCCGCTTGTTTTTGCCTCACCGGCTTTCAACTTAGGGGATATCCGTGTCAGTGGAACTTTGGCAGCAGTGCGTGGAGCTTCTGCGTGATGAGCTGCCTGCCCAGCAATTCAACACTTGGATCCGTCCGCTACAGGTCGAAGCCGAAGGCGACGAGTTGCGTGTATACGCACCGAATCGTTTTGTTCTCGATTGGGTCAACGAAAAGTACCTGGGGCGTGTGCTCGAGCTACTGGATGAGCACGGCAACGGTATGGCGCCGGCTCTTTCCTTATTAATAGGCAGCAAACGCAGTTCGGCGCCTCGCGCTGCGCCCAATGCCCCGCTGGCCGCCGCCGCTTCCCAGGCGTTGCAAGCTAACGCGGCTCCGGCAGCTCCGGCACCCGTCTCTGCTCCGGCGAAAAAAGCCGCGACGCAGAAGGCCGCCGAGGTCAGTACAGAGCCCTCTCGTGACAGTTTCGACCCGATGGCGGGCGCCAGCTCCCAGCAGGCACCGGTACGTGCAGAGCAACGTACCGTCCAGGTAGAAGGTGCGCTCAAGCACACCAGCTACCTGAACCGCACATTCACCTTTGAGAATTTTGTCGAAGGCAAGTCCAACCAGCTGGCCCGCGCAGCGGCCTGGCAGGTGGCGGATAATCCCAAGCATGGCTACAACCCGCTTTTCCTTTATGGCGGCGTCGGTCTGGGTAAGACCCACTTGATGCATGCCGTGGGTAACCACCTATTAAAGAAGAATCCGAATGCCAAGGTCGTGTACCTGCATTCCGAGCGGTTTGTGGCAGACATGGTCAAGGCGTTGCAGCTCAACGCGATCAATGAATTCAAACGCTTCTATCGTTCGGTCGACGCGCTGCTGATCGACGATATTCAGTTCTTCGCCCGTAAAGAGCGTTCCCAGGAAGAGTTCTTCCACACCTTCAACGCCCTGCTCGAAGGCGGCCAGCAGGTGATTCTCACCAGCGACCGTTATCCAAAGGAAATCGAAGGGCTGGAAGAGCGCCTCAAGTCCCGCTTCGGCTGGGGCCTGACGGTGGCGGTAGAACCGCCGGAACTGGAAACCCGGGTGGCGATCCTGATGAAGAAGGCCGACCAGGCCAAAGTCGAACTGCCTCATGATGCGGCGTTCTTCATCGCCCAGCGGATTCGCTCCAACGTCCGTGAACTGGAAGGCGCACTCAAGCGGGTCATCGCGCACTCGCACTTCATGGGTCGCGACATCACCATCGAGTTGATTCGCGAATCCCTGAAGGACCTGCTGGCCCTGCAGGACAAACTGGTGTCTGTGGATAACATCCAGCGCACCGTCGCCGAATACTACAAGATCAAGATTTCCGATCTGCTGTCCAAGCGACGCTCGCGTTCGGTGGCCCGTCCGCGTCAGGTGGCCATGGCCTTGTCCAAGGAGCTGACCAACCACAGCCTGCCGGAAATCGGCGATGTGTTCGGCGGCCGCGACCACACCACCGTGTTGCACGCCTGCCGCAAGATCAATGAACTTAAGGAATCCGACGCGGACATCCGCGAGGACTACAAGAACCTGCTGCGTACTCTGACCACTTGATGACACCAACGCAGCTTATTAAGGCAAGGGACTAGACCATGCATTTCACCATTCAACGCGAAGCCCTGTTGAAACCCCTGCAACTGGTCGCCGGCGTCGTCGAACGCCGTCAGACCTTGCCGGTGCTTTCCAACGTGCTGTTGGTTGTCGAAGGCCAGCAACTGTCGCTGACCGGTACCGACCTGGAAGTCGAGCTGGTCGGTCGTGTGCAGCTTGAAGAGCCGGCAGAGCCGGGGGAAATTACCGTTCCCGCGCGCAAGCTGATGGACATCTGCAAGAGCTTGCCCAACGACGCCCTGATCGACATCAAGGTCGACGAGCAGAAGCTGGTGGTAAAGGCCGGTCGTAGCCGCTTTACCCTGTCGACCCTGCCAGCCAACGACTTCCCGACTGTGGAAGAAGGCCCGGGCTCGCTGACCTGCCAGCTGGAGCAGAGTCGGTTGCGTCGCTTGATCGAGCGCACCAGCTTCGCCATGGCCCAGCAGGACGTGCGCTACTACCTCAACGGCATGCTGCTGGAAGTTTCTGCCGGAATCATCCGTGCCGTGGCCACCGACGGTCACCGCCTGGCCATGTGTTCGATGCAGGTGGATATCGGCCAGCCGGATCGCCATCAGGTGATCGTGCCGCGTAAAGGCATCCTCGAACTGGCCCGCTTGCTCACCGAGCCCGATGGCAGTGTCAGCATTGTCCTGGGTCAGCACCATATCCGTGCCACGACTGGTGAATTCACCTTCACCTCCAAGCTGGTGGACGGCAAGTTCCCGGATTACGAGCGTGTGCTGCCCAAAGGTGGCGACAAGCTGGTACTGGGCGATCGTCAGGCCCTGCGTGAAGCCTTCAGCCGTACTGCGATCCTGTCCAACGAGAAGTACCGCGGCATCCGTCTGCAATTGGCCAATGGTCAGTTGAAGATCCAGGCCAACAACCCGGAGCAGGAAGAAGCGGAAGAAGAAGTGGGTGTGGAATACAACGGCGGTGCGCTGGAAATCGGCTTCAACGTCAGCTACCTGCTGGACGTGTTGGGGGTGATGACTACCGAGCAGGTGCGCCTGATCCTGTCCGACTCCAACAGCAGTGCGCTGGTGCAGGAATCCGACAACGACGACTCGGCTTACGTTGTCATGCCGATGCGCCTGTAATCATGCTCAGCGGAAGCTAGATGTCCCTCAGTCGCGTCTCGGTCACCGCGGTGCGCAATCTGCACCCGGTGACCTTCTCCCCCTCCCCCCGCATCAACCTTCTCTACGGCGCCAATGGCAGTGGCAAAACCAGCGTGCTGGAAGCCATCCACCTGCTGGGGCTTGCCCGCTCGTTTCGCAGTGCGCGCCTGTTACCGGTGATCCAGTATGAGCAGCTGGCCTGTACCGTATTTGGCCAGGTGGAGTTGGCTCAGGGTGGGCACAGCAGCCTGGGAATCTCCCGGGATCGCCAGGGGGAATTCCAGATCCGCATCGATGGTCAGAATGCCCGCAGTGCGGCACAGCTGGCGGAGATCCTGCCGCTGCAACTGATCAACCCCGACAGCTTTCGCCTGCTGGAAGGTGCACCGAAGATCCGTCGGCAGTTCCTCGACTGGGGTGTGTTCCATGTGGAACCTCGTTTCATGTCCACCTGGCAGCGCTTGCAGAAGGCCCTGCGGCAGCGGAACTCATGGCTGCGGCATGGTACACTTGACGCCGCTTCGCAAGCGGCCTGGGACCGGGAACTGTGTCAGGCCAGCGCTGAAATCGATGAATACCGCCGCGCTTACATCAAAGCCTTGAAACCAGTCTTTGAGCGGACCTTGAGCGAACTGTTGGAGCTCGAGGGCCTGACGCTTAGCTATTACCGTGGTTGGGACAAGGAACGAGAGCTCAGCGAAGTACTCGCGACCTCCCTGCACCGTGATCAGCAAATGGGTCATACCCAGGCCGGTCCCCAACGTGCTGATCTGCGTCTGCGCTTGAGTGGGCACAACGCCGCGGACATCTTGTCCCGTGGCCAGCAGAAGTTGGTGGTCTGTGCCTTGCGCATTGCCCAGGGGCACCTGGTCAGCCAGGCCCGCCGCGGTCAGTGTATTTATCTAGTGGATGACTTGCCGTCCGAGCTGGACGAGCAGCACCGCCGCGCTCTATGTCGCTTGTTGGAAGACTTACGCTGCCAGGTGTTTATCACCTGTGTAGATCACGAATTATTGAGGGAAGGCTGGCAGACGGAAACGCCAGTCGCTTTGTTCCACGTGGAACAAGGCCGTATCACCCAGACCCACGACCATCGGGAGTGAAGGCATGAGCGAAGAAAATACGTACGACTCGACCAGCATCAAGGTGCTAAAAGGTTTGGATGCCGTACGCAAACGTCCCGGTATGTACATTGGCGACACCGATGACGGTAGCGGTCTGCACCACATGGTGTTCGAGGTGGTCGATAACTCGATCGACGAAGCTTTGGCCGGCCATTGCGACGACATCAGCATCATCATCCACCCGGACGAATCCATCACCGTGCGCGACAACGGTCGCGGCATCCCGGTGGATGTGCATAAAGAGGAAGGCGTTTCCGCAGCAGAGGTCATCATGACCGTGCTCCACGCCGGCGGTAAGTTCGATGACAACTCCTACAAGGTATCCGGCGGTCTGCACGGTGTAGGTGTGTCGGTAGTGAACGCGCTGTCCGAGGAACTGATCCTCACCGTACGCCGCAGCGGCAAGATCTGGGAACAGACCTACGTCCACGGTGTACCGCAAGATCGGATGAAGATCGTTGGCGACAGCGAAACCACCGGTACCCAGATCCACTTCAAGCCTTCGGCTGATACCTTCAAGAACATCCACTTCAGCTGGGACGTCCTGGCCAAGCGGATTCGTGAACTGTCGTTCCTCAACTCCGGTGTCGGCATCGTCCTCAAGGATGAACGCAGCGGCAAGGAAGAGCTGTTCAAGTACGAAGGCGGCCTGCGTGCGTTCGTTGATTACCTGAACACCAACAAGACGCCGGTCAACCAGGTGTTCCACTTCAATGTCCAACGTGAAGACGGCATTGGTGTAGAAATCGCCCTGCAGTGGAATGACAGCTTCAACGAGAACCTGTTGTGCTTCACCAACAACATTCCGCAGCGCGACGGCGGCACCCACTTGGTGGGCTTCCGTTCGGCACTGACCCGGAACCTGAACACCTACATCGAACAGGAAGGCCTGGCCAAGAAGCACAAGGTTGCCACCACCGGTGACGACGCTCGTGAAGGCCTGACCGCGATTATCTCGGTGAAGGTACCGGATCCGAAGTTCAGCTCCCAGACCAAAGACAAGCTGGTGTCTTCCGAAGTGAAGACCGCTGTCGAGCAGGAGATGGGCAAGTTCTTCTCCGACTTCCTGCTGGAAAACCCCAACGAAGCCAAGTTGGTGGTGGGCAAGATGATCGATGCTGCGCGTGCTCGTGAAGCGGCGCGTAAAGCCCGTGAAATGACCCGCCGCAAGGGCGCGCTGGATATTGCCGGCCTGCCGGGCAAACTGGCGGACTGCCAGGAAAAAGACCCTGCCCTGTCCGAACTCTACCTGGTGGAAGGTGACTCTGCTGGCGGCTCCGCCAAGCAGGGACGCAACCGCAAGACCCAGGCGATCCTGCCGCTCAAGGGCAAGATCCTCAACGTTGAGAAGGCGCGCTTCGACAAGATGATCTCCTCGCAAGAGGTCGGCACCTTGATCACCGCGCTGGGCTGTGGCATCGGCCGCGACGAGTACAACATCGACAAGCTGCGTTATCACAACATCATCATCATGACCGATGCTGACGTCGATGGTTCGCACATCCGTACCCTGTTGCTGACCTTCTTCTTCCGTCAGTTGCCAGAGCTGATTGAGCGTGGCTACATCTACATCGCTCAGCCGCCGCTGTACAAGGTCAAGAAGGGCAAGCAAGAGCAATACATCAAAGACGACGAGGCCATGGAAGACTACATGACCCAGTCGGCGCTTGAAGATGCCAGCCTGCACTTGAACGACGAAGCCCCTGGGATTTCCGGCCCTGCGCTGGAGGCTCTGGTGAATGACTTCCGCATGGTGATGAAGACCCTCAAGCGTTTGTCGCGCCTGTACCCGCAGGAGCTGACCGAGCACTTCATCTACCTGCCGGCCGTGAGCATGGAGCAATTGTCCGATCACGCGGCCATGCAGGATTGGTTGGCCAAGTTCGACGTCCGTCTGCGCACTTCCGAGAAGTCCGGCCTGGTCTACAAGGCCAGCCTGCGTGAAGACCGTGAGCGTAATGTCTGGCTGCCAGAGGTCGAGCTGATCTCCCACGGGCTGTCCAACTATGTCACCTTCAACCGCGACTTCTTCGGCAGTAATGACTACAAGACCGTCGTCTCTCTCGGCGCTCAACTGAGCACCTTGCTGGACGAAGGTGCTTATGTTCAGCGTGGCGAGCGCAAGAAAGCGGTGACCGAGTTCAAGGAAGCCCTGGATTGGTTGATGGCGGAAAGCACCAAGCGTCACACCATCCAGCGATACAAAGGTCTGGGCGAAATGAACCCTGAGCAACTGTGGGAAACCACCATGGACCCAAGCATGCGCCGCATGCTCAAGGTGACCATTGAAGACGCCATCGGCGCCGACCAGATCTTCAACACCCTGATGGGTGATGCGGTCGAGCCACGTCGCGACTTCATCGAAAGCAATGCCCTGGCGGTGTCCAACCTGGATTTCTGATCCGCAGCGGCACCTCAAAAGCCAACGCCTAGCGTTGGCTTTTTTTTGCGCGGACATCATGGCGTTGTCTGTGGATCATGTAGCTGTTCTGCTCAACAGGAAGGCAAGGAGCCTATGAGTCGATTCAAGATTTCTCCATGGCTGTCCAGTTCCGGTGGCCCCTTGGTGGTGATGGGTGAAGGCTTGGCCGGTCTGTGGCGTGGCCTCGACGGTGATCCCTCGGATTACCACAGGGCGTGTCAGATGGATGACTATGCCGGTCGGCTGGCGGGTGTCGATGGCGACATTCTTGTCCTGGGTGACGAGCCTTTGGACACGGCGATTGCCACGGCAGACGATGCCTTGCTGATTATCCGATGGATGTGCGCCCCATCTGAGGCCGAGGTGCTGGCGCAGCTTGAGTTGCTTGAGCTTGGTCCACTGACCCCGATCGAGCGATTGAGTATTGATTGGTCAAGCGACGCGCTGGTGCTGTTTGATGGGGCCGACCGGTTTGATCCACAGGCTTGTCTGCACCTTCAACTGCTGTCGCCGCACAGCGAGGTATCGACATTCCGCTACCCGCCCACGCCCGATACCGCCCTGTTGATCCACCAGATAGTGCCTCGCTAGTGGGCCCATCCGCACTGAGGTTTGGCATGCATGGATAGGCAGCATTACCTTTTTGATGAGCAACGCTACCCCATTGCCTGGCGGTTCAATGCTCGGGATTGTGGGTTGTCCGATAGCGACAAACAGCGTCTGTGCTTGTACCAGCAGGCGCAGTCCCAGGCGCTATGGGATGAGTGGGTTGCGGTTTCGCACCTGATGAGCGTCAGCGCCGGGACGTTTCAGGTCAGCGAAACGACCACCCTGGATTTCAAGCGTCGGGCAGACGGCGCCGGGTTTTTCCAGAAGACCCTAGAGGGTGAAAAATGGCTCTGGTTGTTCTGGGGCAGGTGCTGCGCAGCACAGGTGCCCAGGGATATTTTTATAAAATGCTGGGACGACTTTTTCTATCCATCCGATGAGAATACGGTCCTGGTCATGCCGGGCAGTGCAGAGGTCATATTTTCCTTCGAGGAAAACTTCTTTCACGGACAGTTTGTGAGGCCCATGGCGGCGCCTTTGTGAGATGGGATGGAAAACTCGACAGCACATGCTTCGAGACGTGTTTATCGAGCAGTTGACCCCGCTACTCAGCTGAGCCCGGCTCGGCCCTTTTCACCCTTTGTCAAAACAGCAATCGCTCGGAAATTGGTTATGGATGATGAAAACCAGGAAATATCGATTCGGGTTGTCGCGGGGCAGAACAACCACGGCCCGGTCTACGAGCCGCTGCATGTACGTCGGATCGATGAGGACAGTTACGAGATTCTCTATTCACCAGGGCTGACGCTGAACCTGGCCAAGGGCGACATTATCTCGATCAAGGACCCCCAGGCCCCCGCCGTGGTGCTCAAGCGTGGCGGCAACTTCTGCATCCATATTTATGCCAATCACATCCCTGAAGAACACATCGTTGCCCTGGCGGCGGATGTGGCGACCGAATTGGGCGGCATGCTCGACGGGCGTTACAAGGGCAATCTGACATTGTCGGTACCAGCGCTAAATGGCATGGACAACATCGCCTTGTTCTTCAACCGCTTCCGTGAGATCACGGGCATCGAGTGGTACTACGCCAACATCTATAAAAACCTCGATGACACCGATGACGAGACCTTGCTCAATTGGTGGCTGGATAGCTGATCGCGAACGGAGTGAAGACGAGCATGGGCTACGAATATTGCCTGGTGTTTGATGAGCCGCTGGACGTGCGGCAGGTCATGCATAGACTGCGCGGCAGTGCGGATTGTGTGCGGGCTGCAGAGCAGGTGGTCGAGTTCAAGGACCCTGGCCTGGGCAGCAGCGCCGACTATGATCTGCGCCTGACCTTCGAGAGTGACCATAGGCTCTGGATGGAGCTGCTGTTCCGGACCGCGGCGTTACACAAGTGCCTGGAGCCGGTGCTGCGAGGGCGTCGTTTCCGGTGTTTCGAAGAGGGTGACAGCGATGACGAGGTTGCACTCGAACAGGTCTTTGCGCTGGGCCGTATTCTCCCCGTTTTCCCTTGATGGCTGGCCCAATGAACCCAAGACAGAAGCTTATCTGTGAACGCTACGACCTTGCTCCCCAGGCACCGGAGCCGATGATTGCACTGGCCACCGGCTCCCTTGCGCAGTCGCCCATCTACGGCACCCGGGTCGAGTTGCCGGAGAACGGCACGGTCAGTTGGTTTTTCCACTGCGGCGAACATTCCGCCGCTGTGGATTTCTACCAGCCTCTGTGCGCCGAGCATCTGCTCGAGCTGTTGCCGGAGGTGATCGATTACCTGTATCTGCCGAGCGGGACGCATTTCATCATCGACCGCGGCGGCTATGAAGATGTCTGGCGGGACCTGGAATGATATCAAGCCGCTTTTGACGGCAAGCAGTCAGTTGCCCTGCTCGTCAGGCGACGCGACACTTTCCAGGCGATAGCCATAGCCGTAGATCGTCAGCAGTTGCCAGCCCCGATCGGCCGTCAGCCCCAGCTTGTTACGCAGGCGGTAGATGTGGGTATCCAGAGGCCGTGAGGAAACGATTTCCTCATGGGTCCAGAAACGCTCATAGAGGTACTCCCGGGACAGCGGTCGCCCCAGGTTGGCGAACAGGCAGCGGGCCAGGCGGTACTCGCGTTCGGTGAGGCTGATGGGGGCGCCGGCGCGGGTGACGGTCAGCTCGGCATCGTCGAAGTTCAGGTCGTTGAAGCTCTGCACCTCTTCACTGTTGTTGCGCTGCAAGCCGTGGCGGCGCAGCACCGCGTTGACCCGGGCCTTGAGCTCGTTGGGACGAAAGGGCTTGCTCAGGTAGTCGTCAGCCCCGGTGTTCAGGGCCTGGACGATGTCGCTCTCGGCATCGCGGCTGGTGAGCATGATGGCCGGTGGGGGCGAGTCCATGTGTTCCCGGGTCCAGCGCAGCAATGACAGGCCACTGAGGTCCGGTACTTGCCAATCGAGAATCAGCAGGTCGAAGGTTTCCCGCCGCAGTTGGCGCAACAGGTCTTCACCGCGCTCGAAGCTGTGCAGGGTCCAGGGCTGTTCGCCAGCGCCGGGAATTTCTCGCAGTGTCTGTTCCACCCGTGCCAGTTCTGCGGGTTCGTCATCCAGTATTGCGACACGCATGCGAGGCAGTTCCTTATGGTTCGGGGAGCGCACGAGGCGGTGGCTTGCGCTCTGCGGGCTAGGCAGAAGTTTAGGCTCCAGAACTGAATCTGAACAATTGTGGCGAATTGCTCTTGGGGCCCTGCTCCCTCGGTACGCTGATATCAAATAGCCGGTAATACGCCAGGAGCACTGGTGTCGCCGGACTGTTGCAGCGGCACGATACCGGCTCGAACACGCAAGGAAAACAATCATGGGGAACATGTTCAGGAAAGGCCAGGCCGCCGTTGTTGGAATCTTCAGCGGTAAGGATCCGATACGCTTTTTCAGTCTGTTGCTGGCCGCCTATCTCGGGGTCAATGCCAGCACTATGCATTCATCTGCAGCGCCTTCCTACACGGCAGTGATGCCCGAGTACACGCGAATGGCGTTGCCCAGCCCTGTCGATTCATCACTGACCCTGGATGCAGAACCGGTGATGGGGCGCATAGCACTGCCTTCCCGCGCCCAGCAATCGGTTCAACGCTGGGTTTTCTAGGGGCGCTGTGGATGATTCTGAACAAATATTGCAAATCCGTCGCAGCCGCCCAGGCAGCGTTACATTGCTTGCCGCTGAGTGGCACACGGGGGCACCTGGAAGTGCTCCGACACAGGGAGTGTCAACCGCCAGGCTGGCGGGACAACGCGCGCCTGCGTGCGTCGTTGAAGGGGAAAACAGGGAGTGCCTCCTCAGGACTCTGGATCGGGCGACTGGTCGCTTCGATCCCGACACAAGGATGTGTCACTTTTTTCTCCCCTGAATCTCCTCCCCCCTTTGCTTCACCACCACCTCCCGCTCCTGAACGGGCGGCATCATGCAGTGTCCGGCTTTCTGCCAGTGACCAGCCTCAGGTATGGTGCGTAGGATTTCGCCGTGGTTTCCCCAAAGGCTCAAAGCATATCCATGAATGACCTCTGCCCTTCTCCGTCCGCTGGCCGGTCTCAGGTGGCGCGAGCCGCACTGCTGTTGGCGGGGTTGATCCTGCCGCTGTGCACCGTGCAGGCCGCCCCGCAACGCCTGCCCTATATCGATGACAACCAGCAATGTCGTGGCCAACCGCTACCGGCCACGGTCGAACACTTGACCGGTGAAGCCTGGAAGCTGGACGCCAAGGGCCGTGAGGTGGCTCTGGAAGAAGGCATGAGCATTGATGAAAAAGAGGGCGTCAAGACGTCGCCATCAGCGTTTGTCAGCTTGTCCTTGGGGGATGGCTCACGGGTGGTGCTGCCCTCCAGCTCACAGATCACCTTGCAACTGAACAACCAGTACCGGATTCCTCAGGTGGTCCTGGAACAGGGGCAGATCGAGTCCTATGTGATCAAGCGCAGCAGCGACCATGATCGCTTCCAGATCGTCACTCCGGTGGGCGTGTTGGGGGTGCGCGGCACCCATTTCCGAGTGCGCAATGATGATCAACAAGCCCTGGTGGAGGTGCTCAACGGGCAGGTGGCGGTGAGCCGGGAGGAAGACTCACCGGGCAAGGCTGCGCCGCGTGCTCGCAAGCGTCCTGTGGATAAACCCGCAGGGCCGGTGCCGGGCGAGGTCCAGGTCATGGCGCGTCAGGGCTTACGGATTCAGAAACAAGGTGAGTTGAAGCCGGTGGAACTGCTGGCGGCGCCCAGGTTGTTGGGGCAGGCCGGTCAAATCGCCGCGCTGCCGGTTTGGCAACTGATCCTGCAACCCTTGCCGGGTGCCCGTCGTTACCGAGCCCAGGTGGCCACTGACAAGGATTTCCTGAATATCAAGCAGGAGCAGTTCTCCAGTACCCCGGAAGTCAACTTCACTGGTTTGAAGGCATTTTTCTATCACGTGCGCCTTTCGGCGTTCGACGAGCATGGCCTGGAAGGAGAGACCGGGGTTTATGACATCTTCTATTACCCCAGAACCACCCGTGTTCAATAACTCGTCGGCAGACCGCTGATGGGCCTGTGGAGCCGCCGCACCGATGGCCGTGAGTCAACCCAGGCCCAGCATCTGTTCCGGCGCCTGGTGCGGCAGTGGTTGTGGGTCAGCCTGATTCTGCTGCCACTGACGGCGGTGCTGTCCCTGAGCCACGGCCTGGCCCTGAACAACCTGTTCTATGACAATCTGCGGCGTTTTACCCCGCTGCCGGTAGACCCACGAATTCTGCTGGTGACCATCGATGACTACAGCCTTCAGCAATTGGGTCGTTGGCCCTGGCCCCGGGCGATCCATGGCGAGTTGCTGGACCGGCTGACTGCCGCCGAGGTCAAGGGCGTGCTGTTCGATGTGATCCTCAGTGAGCCTGGCGCTACGCAGGAGAACGATACCCGCCTGGCGGCTGCCCTCTGTCGCGCCGGCAACGTATTCCTGCCAGTACTGCGTGAGGGCGCCGCCCGCTATGGCCAGGACCTGGCCGAGATCCCTCCGGTAGCGCTGCTGCGCAACTGTGCCCGGGGCCTGGGTCACATCAATGCTGAAGCGGATGCCGATGGCACGGTCCGCAGTGTCTACCTGCAGGAAGGTCCGCAGCAGGCACCTCGAGCGCAACTGTCCTGGTTGCTTTACCAACTCACCGAAGCCGACCCGCTTTTACCGCTGATGCCGGGTTCCGGGAGTCCCCTGGTCGCCCAGGGCTGGCTGCGTGCCAACCTGGTACGTATTCCCTTTATCAGCAAGGCCGCGGGCTTTCCCAGCGTGCCTTATGCCAGTGTGTTGCGGGGCGAAGTGCCAGCGCAGCTGCTGCGGGGTCGGTTGATCCTGGTGGGGTCCACGGCTCCAGGGCTGGGGGATCGCTACGTGACGCCGCAATCCGGCAGCCAGGGCACCACCCCGGGAGTCGAGATCCAGGCCAACCTGCTTAACGGTCTGTTGCAGCATCGCAGTATTGTCGCCCTGGGCAAATGGTCGGGAATGCTCTTATCCATGGCCTTGACCGCCGCCCTGCTCGGTCTGCTGCTTTGGCGTCCGCGCCACGCCTTGTGGATAACCCTGGGTTGCATAGGCTTGGCGTTGCTGGGGTCGGTACTGATGCTGCGCCTGGGGTTCTGGTGGTCGCCGGTAGCGAGCCTATTGGGCATGCTGCTGGCGTATCTGATCTGGAACTGGCGCCGGTTGAGCGTGATCCTGGCCTATTTCGGCTGGGAGCTTGCGCGCCTCGACAGCGAACCCAAGGTGCTACCGGAGCGACGCCGTAGTCAGACGCCGGTGGGTGATGTGTTGCAAGGGCAGATTGTCGCCCTGGAGCAGGCTTTGAGCCGGACCCGGGATACCCGGCGCTTTATTGCCGACGGCCTGGAATATCTGCCGGTAGCGACCCTGATCAGTGATCCGGACGGCAAGATCCTGCTGGCCAACCGCAATGCCCGTGATGTGTTTGCCCATTCGCTGATCGGGCAGGCCCTGATCCCGCAACTGGCGCTCCTGGGGTATCCGGGGTTGGCAGAACCGGCCTTGTACCCGAGCCTGGCGCAGTTGCCCGCAATAGAATTCCGCGATGTTCAGCAACGCAGTTTGCGCATGGAGTTGGTGCCTTTGCTGCCGGTGGACAGCGACACACCGATCGGCTGGTTGTTGAGCCTGACCGACCTGAGTGTCGAGCGCGATGCCGAACAGCAGCGCGGAGTGCTGCTGCGGTTTCTTTCCCACGATTTGCGCGCGCCCCACTCAGCGATCCTTGCGCTGCTGGATGTCCAGCGTCATCAACCCTCGCTGCCCAAGCAGGTATACGCCCAGATCGAGCAGCAGGTTCGCCGGGCGCTGGGGCTGACCGACGCCTTCGTGCAACTGGCCAAGGCCGAATCGGAGGCCTATCAGTTCGAGCCGAGCATGTTCGCCATGCTGGTACTGGATGTCTTCGATCAGGCCACCACCCTGGCTCAGTTGAAGAATATCGGTCTGCGGCATGATCTGGATGAAGAAGCGGAAGGCCTGGTCCTGGCGGATCAGTCGCTGCTGACCCGAGCCCTGTTCAATCTGCTGGAGAATGCCATCAAGTACAGCCCGGCAGGCTCCACCGTAAGCGTGCAAGTCAGTTGTGCCGAAGGTTGGCTGCGTTGCGAGATCCGCGATGAAGGCCAGGGGATTGCGACTGCGGATCTGCCCCTGCTGTTCGGCCAATACCAGCGCTTTGCCTCGGCCAAGGGCATCGACGGCCTGGGCCTGGGCTTGTCCATGGTCAAGGCGGTGGTGGATCGGCATCACGGGCGCATCAGCTGCAAGAGCGTGGTAGGCCAGGGCTCGTGCTTCATCCTCGAGCTGCCCCTGCTGGAGGACCTGTAGCTGCTGGAATGCCGTAGATCATCCCGGTACTTGAGGCCCTCGGAAGGCGCTGTGCGCCTTATCTCAGCCTGCAGTCATTGCGGATCGATTTCTTGCCTTCAGAAAAACTTATGCACGTTTTTCAGTATTTTATGAGCTCTTGAAATATACATATAAATCAGTGATTTATACGTAAATTTTAGCCATTGTACGAAAAGTCGTACACAGGTTATCCACAGAAGCTCATACAGCAATCTTATCCGCAGGAGTGGCCAATGGTGGCAATGAGCCCATATCCCGCTGAGCCTGTTCGTTCCATGCTGCCACCCGGTCATTGAGCTCGGCGATGGCCCGTGGGCCGCTGCCTTCGGCATACATCGGTGCGCCAATGGTCACGGTGATGGTGCCGGGACGCTTGGCCCAGCCGCTCTTCGGCCAGTACTTGCCAGCATTGTGGGCCACCGGCAGCACCGGCAGGTCGGCGTTCACCGCCAGGGCGCTGCCGCTGCGGGAAAATTTGCCGACCTGGCCGAACGGCACACGGGTGCCCTCAGGGAAAATCAGCACCCAGACGTTGTCCTTGAGCAGCTCGTTGCCCTTGCTCGCCACTTGCTTGAGGGCGGCTTTGGGGTTGTCCCGATCAATGGCGATGGGCCGCAGCATGGCCATCGCCCAGCCGAAGAACGGCACAAACAGCAACTCGCGCTTGAGCACTTGGCTCAGAGGCTCGAAGTAGGCCGAGAGGAAGAACGTTTCCCAGGTGCTCTGGTGGTTCGAGACGATCACGCAAGGCCGTTCGGGGACGTTTTCCGCGCCCTGTACTTCCACGCGGATGTTCAGAAATACCTTGGTCAGCCACAGTGCGCAGCGGCACCAATAGACGTTGATAAAGCGATAGCGCGCCTTGAATGGCAGGAACGGCGCGATAAAAAAGCTCAAGGAGCACCACAGCAAGGAACTGGTGCCCAGCAGCAGGTAAAAGAAGAAGGTTCTGATGGCCTGCAGGATCGACATAGCGGCATTTACCATTGCGGGCATGCCCGCCTGTTAAAAAGCGCTCTCCCAAACAGTCCTAGGTCAGGATGCCAGAAGGGGCCTAATTGTGGATAAGTTCAGCGGCAATGGCCGCCAGGTCGTCAAATATCAGGGTGCCTACCGGCAGGGTTTTCCCCAGGGTCTTTTGGCCTTTCCCGGTCTTTACCAATACTGGCTGAGAGTCGACGGCTTTTGCGGCCTCCAGGTCACCGAGACTGTCACCAACAAACCATAGACCGGTCAGATCCGCCTGGTAGTGCTCGGCAATGGTTCGCAGCATGCCCGGTTTCGGTTTGCGACAGGCGCACCCTTCGTCGGGGCCGTGGGGGCAGTAGACGATCAGCCCAACCTCACCACCCTGCTCGGCCACCAGCTCGCGCAGGCGCGCATGCATGGCATCGAGAGTGGCCAGGTCGTAGTAGCCGCGAGCGATGCCGGACTGGTTGGTGGCAATCGCCACCGTCCAGCCGGCCTTGCTCAACTGCGCGATGGCTTCGATCGAGCCGGGGATTGGAATCCACTCCTGCACCGATTTGATGTAGGCATCGGAGTCGTGATTGATCACGCCATCACGATCGAGTATCAGCAGTTTCACAGCAGTTCCTTACCTGATCAGCTCAGTACCGAAATGTCCGCCACGCCCAGGAACAGGCCCCGCAGTCGCGCCAGCAGTGCATAGCGGTTGGCTCGTACCTTGGCGTCTTCAGCATTGACCATTACCGCCTCGAAGAAGGCGTCCACCGGTTCGCGCAGGGCGGCCAGGCGGGCCAGGGTCTCGCTGTACTGACGGGCCGCGGCCATTGGCTGTACAGCCTGATCTGCCTGCTGGATTGCCGAGTACAGGGAGAACTCGTTGGCGTTGTCGAAGTACTTGGCTTCGATGGTGGTCGGCACATTGCCTTCGACTTTGCTCAACAGGTTCGACACGCGCTTGTTCACCGCAGCCAGGGCGGCGGCTTCCGGCAACTTGCGGAACGCCTGTACGGCTTGCACGCGCTGGTCGAAGTCCAGGGCCGAGCCCGGCTTCAGGGCTCGCACCGACAGGTAAGTGGCTACATCCACGCCTTCGTCTTCGTAACGGGCACGCAGACGGTCGAAGATGAACTCCAGCACCTGCTCGGCCAGGCCGGCGGCCTTGACCTTGGTGCCGAAAGCGCTGACGGCGAATGCCACGGCGTCGGTCAGGTCGAGGTCGAACTTCTTGTCGATCAGGATGCGCAGTACACCCAGGGCTGCACGACGCAGGGCGTAGGGGTCCTTGCTGCCGGTGGGCAGCATGCCGATACCGAAGATACCCACCAGGGTGTCCAGCTTGTCAGCGATGGCCACGGCGGCACCGGTGATGGTGCTCGGCAGCTCGGCGCCGGCGCCACGAGGCATGTACTGCTCGTTCAGGGCCAGGGCCACGTCTTGCGGCTCGCCGTCATTGAGGGCGTAGTAGTAACCGGCAACACCTTGCATTTCCGGGAACTCGCCGACCATCTCGGTGGCCAGGTCGCACTTGGAGAGCAGGCCGGCGCGGGCTGCGCGCTGGGCGTCGCCACCGATGCGCGGGGCAATGAACGCTGCCAGCTTGGAAATGCGCTCGGCCTTGTCGTAGACGCTGCCGAGTTTTTCCTGGAAGACCACGTTCTGCAGGCGCAGGTTGAAGTCTTCGAGCTTGTGTTTCTTGTCCTGCTTGAAGAAGAACTCGGCGTCGGTCAGACGCGGGCGCACGACTTTCTCGTTGCCCTCGATGATCTGGCGCGGGTCCTTGCTTTCGATGTTGGCCACGGTGATGAAGCGCGGCAGCAGCTTGCCGTCGACGTCCAGCAGGCAGAAGTACTTCTGGTTGTCCTGCATGGTGGTGATCAAGGCTTCCTGGGGCACGTCGAGGAAACGTTCCTCGAACGAGCACACCAGTGGCACTGGCCATTCCACCAGCGCGGTGACTTCGTCCAGCAGGTCTGCCGGCACGATCGCCGTGCCTTCCTGCAGGGTTGCCAGCTCTGCGGTGCGCTTGCTGATCAGCTCGCGGCGCTCGTTGGCGTCGGCCAGTACGTAGGCGGCACGCAGGTCATTGAGGTAGTTGGCCGGCGCCGTGATGCGTACGTTTTCCGGGTGATGGAAACGGTGACCACGGGAGTCGCGACCGGCTTTCTGGGCGAGGATGGTGCAGTCGATGACTTCATCGCCCAGCAGCATTACCAACCACTGGGTCGGACGCACGAACTCTTCCTTGCGCGCAGCCCAGCGCATGCGCTTGGGGATTGGCAGGTCGTTCAGCGAGTCTTCGACGATGGTCGGCAGCAGGCTGGCGGTGGGCTTGCCCTGGATGCTCTGGCTGTAGCGCAGCTTGGGGCCGCTCTGGTCGATTTCGCTCAGGTCCACGCCGCACTTCTTGGCGAAGCCGAGGGCGGCCTGGGTCGGGTTGCCGTCGGCATCGAAGGCGGCCTGGCGTGGTGGGCCGTCGAGGTTGATGCTGCGGTCTGGCTGCTGGGTAGCCAGACCGGTGATCAGCACTGCCAGGCGCCGTGGCGCGGCATAGACCTGCTTGGCCTCGAAGCTCAGGCCAGCGCTCTGCAGGCCTTTCTCGATGCCGGCCAGGAAGGCGTCGGCCAGGGTGTTCAGGGCTTTTGGGGGCAGCTCTTCAGTGCCCAGTTCAACCAGAAAATCTTGCGCACTCATTGTGCCGCCTCCAACTTAGCCAACACTTCATCACGCAGGTCCGGGGTCGCCATCGGGAAGCCCAGCTTGGCGCGAGCCATCAGGTAGGCTTGGGCCACGGAGCGCGCGAGGGTGCGTACACGCAGGATGTACTGCTGACGGGCCGTCACCGAAATTGCTCGGCGCGCGTCCAGCAGGTTGAAGGTGTGCGAGGCCTTGAGGACCATTTCATAGCTTGGCAGTGGCAGCGGCTGATCCAGCTCGATCAGGCGCTTGGCTTCGCTTTCGTAGAAGTCGAACAGTTCGAACAGCTTCTCGACGTTGGCGTGTTCGAAGTTGTAGGTCGACTGCTCCACTTCGTTCTGGTGGAACACGTCGCCGTAGGTGACCTTGCCGAACGGGCCGTCGGCCCAGACCAGGTCGTACACCGAGTCCACGCCCTGCAGGTACATGGCCAGGCGCTCCAGGCCATAGGTGATCTCGCCGGTCACCGGATAGCACTCGATGCCGCCCGCTTGCTGGAAGTAGGTGAATTGGGTCACTTCCATGCCGTTGAGCCAGACTTCCCAGCCCAGGCCCCAGGCGCCCAGGGTCGGCGACTCCCAGTTGTCTTCGACGAAACGGATGTCGTGCACCAGCGGGTCCAGGCCCACATGCTTCAGGGAGCCCAGGTACAGCTCCTGGAAGTTTTCCGGGTTGGGCTTCAAGACCACCTGGAACTGATAGTAATGCTGCAGGCGGTTGGGGTTTTCGCCGTAGCGGCCGTCAGTCGGGCGACGACTGGGCTGCACATAAGCGGCGTTCCAGGTTTCCGGGCCGATGGCCCGCAGGAAGGTAGCGGTGTGGAAAGTGCCGGCGCCTACTTCCATATCGTAGGGCTGAAGTACCACACAACCTTGCTCGGCCCAGTACTGCTGGAGGGCGAGGATCAAGTCTTGGAAGGTACGCACGGCTGGCGTAGGCTGGCTCACGAAATTCACCTGTTACTTGGGCTGCGATTTAAGGAGCGGGAGTATACCCGATTCAGTCCTGCGCACGCCCCCTGGAGCCTTATGCCACGCTGCTTTTGGTGTTCCGAAGATCCGCTGTACATGGCATATCACGATCAGGAGTGGGGCGTGCCGCTGCGCGATGGGCAGCGCTTGTTCGAGTTGTTATTGCTCGAAGGGTTCCAGGCTGGCTTGTCATGGATCACCGTGCTGAAGAAACGCGAGCGTTATCGCCAGGTGCTGTTCGGCTTCGATGTGCAGCGAGTGGCGCAGATGAGCGATGCGGAGATTGACGAGCTGATGCTCGATCCGGGCATCATCCGCAACCGTCTCAAGCTCAACGCCGCCCGGCGCAATGCCCAGGCCTGGCTGGAGCTGGAAGACCCGGTGGGGTTGCTCTGGTCGTTCGTCGGCGGCGTGCCGAAGATCAACCACTTCAAGGACCGCAGCGAAGTTCCGGCGGTGACCCCGGAAGCCGAGGCCATGAGCCGCGGACTGCAGAAAGCCGGCTTCACCTTCGTCGGTCCGACCATCTGTTATGCCCTGATGCAGGCCTCGGGCATGGTCATGGATCACACTCGCGACTGTGATCGCTACGCCATCCTTGCGGATGCGCGGTTAGAATAGTCGGCTGCGACTAGATCATGACCTACAGATCAGGAGTCATTTGTGGATAAGTTCAAAGGCGCCCTGCTGGTGGGCGCTCTGCGGTTGTTTGCCTTGCTGCCCTGGCGTGCGGTGCAGGCGGTCGGCACGGCCATCGGCTGGATCATGTGGAAGACCCCCAACCGCTCCCGCGACGTGGTGCGCATCAACCTGGCCAAATGCTTTCCGCAGATGGACCCGGTCGAGCGCGAGCGGCTAGTCGGACAGAGCCTCAAGGACATCGGCAAATCCCTGACCGAAAGCGCCTGTGCCTGGATCTGGCCGGCGCAGCGCTCGATCGAGCTGGTGCGTGAAGTCGAGGGCCTCGATGTGCTCAAGGATGCCCTGGCCTCGGGCAAGGGCGTGGTCGGCATCACCAGCCACCTGGGCAACTGGGAAGTGCTCAACCACTTCTACTGCAGCCAATGCAAACCGATCATTTTCTACCGTCCGCCGAAGCTCAAGGCGGTGGACGAACTGCTGCGCAAGCAGCGGGTGCAACTGGGCAACCGCGTGGCGGCCTCCACCAAGGAAGGCATCCTCAGCGTCATCAAGGAAGTGCGCAAAGGGGGTGCAGTGGGCATCCCCGCCGACCCGGAACCGGCCGAATCCGCCGGGATCTTCGTGCCCTTCTTCGCCACCCAGGCGCTGACCAGCAAGTTTGTGCCGAACATGCTGGCCGGCGGCAAGGCCGTCGGCGTGTTCCTGCATGCCCTGCGCCTGCCTGATGGGTCGGGATACAAGGTGATCCTCGAAGCGGCTCCGGAAGAGATGTACAGCACCGATACCGAAACCTCCTGCGCCGCCATGAGCAAGGTGGTCGAGCGTTATGTCGGGGCTTATCCGAGCCAGTACATGTGGAGCATGAAGCGCTTCAAGAAACGCCCGCCGGGTGAGGCGCGCTGGTACTGATAGAGTTGGCACGATCTGTGGATAACCCCAGCGGGGAGTTATCCACAGCACACTGAACAAGGGCGCAGAAGATGTCCGAGCACCGCAAGTCGTTTCGTATCAAGATTCAGCACGAGAGCATTGGCGAATGCCTGGGGCAGACCCGCAACCTGTCCGCCAGCGGCGTCTATGTGCAAAGTCCGGTCCTGGCGAAGTTGCCTAAGGGCGCAGTGGTCTATGGCCAGGTGCAGGGCCTGTCGGAGAGCGCTCCGCGGGTGCGCATGGAAGTGATCCAGGTGGATGCGCAAGGGATTGCCCTGCGTTACCTGTGAAAGGCAGCGGCTACAGGGGCTTCAGGACTGGCGATCGAGCTTCTTGAGGAACACGGTCATTTCCTTTTCCGCCTGCTTGTCACCGTGGCCACGGGCTGCTTCCAGCCCCTGCTCCCAGGCCTGGCGCGCTGCTTGAGTGTCGCCCTGCCCCTGGCAAGCCTTGCCCAGCAGCTTCCAGGCCGCTGAATACTTGGGATCAAAGGCCACGCAGTGTTGCAGGTGCTCGGCGGCCTTGGCGTACTCGCCCTGATCCAGGTAACCCTTGCCCAGGCCGAAGCGCAGCAGCGCGTTATCCACACCCTTGGCGAGCATTTTTTCCAGCGATTCAAGCATCGTTGTCACTCCTGTGGGCTGGCGCAGCAGCGCCGGATTTTTTGCGGGCCGCACCCTTATGGGGCAATCGCAGCCTGTGGCAGAGGCCACAGGGCCGCGTTTGATCAGAAGAAACTCAGGCCAACGTGGAACAGTTTCTCCACATCGCGGATGTGCTTTTTATCCACAAGGAACAGGATCACATGGTCCCCTGCCTCGATCACGGTGTCGTCGTGGGCGATCAGCACTTCTTCATCACGAATGATCGCGCCGATGGTGGTGCCCGGCGGCAGGCCGATGTTCTCGATGGCCCGGCCGATCACTTTGCTCGACTTGGCGTCGCCATGGGCGATGGCCTCGATGGCTTCTGCCGCGCCCCGGCGCAGGGAGTGCACGCTGACGATGTCGCCACGGCGCACGTGGGTCAGCAGGGTGCCGATGGTCGCCAACTGCGGGCTGATGGCGATGTCGATGTCGCCACCCTGGATCAGGTCGACATAGGCCGGGTTGTTGATGATGGTCATGACCTTTTTCGCCCCAAGGCGCTTGGCCAGCAGCGAGGACATGATGTTGGCCTCGTCGTCGTTGGTCAGGGCCAGGAAGATGTCGGCGTCGGCAATGTTCTCTTCCAGCAGCAGGTCGCGGTCCGAGGCGCTGCCCTGCAGCACCACGGTGCTGTCCAGGGTGTCCGACAGATAGCGGCAACGGGCCGGGTTCATCTCGATGATCTTTACCTGGTAGCGGCTTTCGATGGCTTCGGCCAGGCGCTCGCCGATCTGCCCACCACCGGCGATGACGATGCGCTTGTAGGACTCTTCAAGCCGGCGCATCTCACTCATCACCGCCCGGATGTGGGCCTTGGCGGCGATGAAGAACACCTCGTCGTCGGCCTCGATCACCGTATCGCCCTTGGGCATGATCGGCCGGTCGCGACGGAAGATCGCCGCTACCCGGGTATCGACGTTGGGCATGTGCTCGCGCAGTTGGCGCAACTGCTGCCCCACCAGTGGGCCGCCGTAGTAGGCCTTGACCGCCACCAGCTGGGCCTTGCCCTCGGCGAAGTCGATCACCTGCAGGGCGCCGGGGTGCTCGATCAGGCGCTTGATGTAGTTGGTCACCACCTGTTCGGGGCTGATCAGCACGTCCACCGGGATCGCGTCGTTGTCGAACAACCCGGCGCGGGTCAGGTAGGCGGCCTCGCGGACCCGGGCGATCTTGGTCGGGGTGTGGAACAAGGTGTGGGCGACCTGGCAGGCGACCATGTTGGTTTCGTCGCTGTTGGTCACCGCCACCAGCATGTCGGCGTCATCGGCGCCGGCCTGGCGCAGCACCGTGGGAAAGGAGGCACGGCCTTGCACGGTGCGAATGTCCAGGCGATCGCCGAGGTCGCGCAGGCGTTCGCCGTCGGTGTCCACCACGGTAATGTCGTTGGCTTCGCTGGCCAGGTGTTCCGCCAGCGTGCCACCGACTTGGCCGGCACCGAGGATGATGATCTTCATCCAGTCACTCCCTTAAAACCGTTTAGCCGCGAGCCGCGGCAATCTTGATCAGCTTGGCGTAGTAGAAGCCGTCGTGGCCGCCCTCTTGCGCCAGCAGCTGGCGCCCGTGGGGCTGCTTGAGGCCGGCCGCAGGCTGCCCCAGTTGGCCGCCGATGTCCAATTCACGAGCGCCCGGGGTGCGGGCCAGGAACGCCTCGATCACTTCGGTGTTCTCGGTGGGCAGGGTCGAACAGGTGGCGTAGAGCAGGATGCCGCCGACTTCCAGGGCCTGCCACATGGCGTCCAGCAGCTCGCCTTGCAGTTGCGCCAGGGCGGCGATGTCTTCGGGCTGACGGGTCAGCTTGATGTCCGGATGGCGGCGGATCACCCCAGTGGCCGAGCACGGCGCGTCCAGCAGGATCCGCTGGAACGGTTTGCCGTCCCACCAGACCTGGGTGTTGCGGCCATCGGCGGCGATCAATTGGGCGTCGAGCCCCAAGCGATCGAGGTTCTCCCGGACCCGTACCAGGCGCTTGGCTTCCAGGTCGACCGCCACCACACCGGCCAGGGCCGGCTCGACTTCGAGGATATGGCAGGTCTTGCCTCCCGGTGCGCAGCAGGCGTCCAGCACCCGTTGTCCCGGTGCCAGTTCCAGCAGGTCGGCGGCCAGCTGTGCGGCTTCGTCCTGCACGCTGACCCAGCCCTCGGCAAAGCCCGGCAGGCTGCGGACGTCACCGGCCTCGTCGAGAACGATGCCGTCCTGGCTGTAGACGCACGGCTTGGCGGCTACGCCGGCCTCGCTCAGCAGCTTGAGGTAGGCGTCCCGGGATTGGTGACGGCGGTTGACCCGCAGGATCATCGGCGGGTGGGCGTTGTTGGCGGCGCAGATGGCTTCCCACTGCTCGGGCCAGAACGCCTTGAGGGATTTTTGCAGCCAACGTGGGTGCGCGGTACGCACCACCGGGTCGTGTTCCAGTTCGGCCAGCAGGGCTTCGCTTTCGCGCTGGGCGCGGCGCAGCACGGCATTGAGCAGGGCCTTGGCCCAGGGCTTCTTCAGCTTGTCGGCGCAGCCTACGGTTTCGCCGATGGCGGCGTGGGCCGGCACCCGGGTGTAGAGCAGTTGATAGAGGCCCACCAGCAGCAGCGCCTCGACATCGGCATCCGCCGCCTTGAAGGGCTTCTGCAGCAGCTTGGCCGCCAGTGCCGACAGCCGTGGCTGCCAGCGTGCGGTGCCAAATGCCAGGTCCTGGGTGAAGCCGCGATCGCGCACTTCGACCTTGTCCAGCTGGATCGGCAACGAGCTGTTGAGCGAGGCCTTGCCGTTGAGGACCGCGGTCAGTGCCTTGGCGGCGGCCAGGCGCGGGTTCATTGGGCGTCCGCCGTTTGGCCGAGCAGCGTGCCGATGGCGAATTTCTCGCGGCGGCTGTTGAACAGGTCGCTGAAGTTCAGCGCCTTGCCACCGGGCAGTTGCAGGCGGGTCAGGCACAGTGCCTGCTCACCACAGGCAACGAGCAGGCCGTCCTTGCTGGCGTCGAGGATCTGCCCCGGAGCGCCTTGGCCTTCAGCCAGTGTGGCGGCCAGGACTTTCAGGGCCTCGCCATTCAAGGTGCTGTGGCAGATCGGCCAGGGATTGAAGGCCCGTACCAGACGCTCCAGCTCCACGGCGGGGCGCTGCCAGTCGATGCGTGCCTCGTCCTTGTTCAACTTGTGGGCGTAGGTGGCCAGGCTGTCGTCCTGGATTTCGCCTTCCAGGGTGCCGGCGGCCAGGCCCTGGATGGCTTGCAGTACGGCCGGCGGGCCCATTTCGGCGAGGCGGTCGTGCAGGCTGCCGCCGGTGTCCTGGGTGCTGATCGGGGTGCTGACCTTGAGCAGCATCGGCCCGGTATCCAGCCCGGCTTCCATGCGCATCACGGTCACCCCGCTGTGTGCGTCACCGGCTTGCACGGCGCGCTGGATCGGCGCCGCACCGCGCCAGCGTGGCAGCAGGGAGGCGTGGCTGTTGATGCAACCCAGGCGTGGAATATCCAGCACCACCTGCGGCAGGATCAGGCCGTAGGCCACCACCACCATCAGGTCCGGCTTGAGCGCCGCCAGTTCGGCTTGGGCCTCGGCGTTACGCAGGGTCGGCGGTTGCAGCACGACAATGTTGTGCTCCAGCGCAAGCTGCTTGACCGGGCTGGGCATCAGTTTTTGTCCACGGCCGGCCGGGCGATCCGGTTGGGTGTAGACCGCGACGATCTCATAAGGGCTGTCGAGCAGGGCCTTGAGGTGTTCGGCGGCGAACTCGGGAGTGCCGGCAAAGACGATGCGCAGTGGCTCAGTCATGGGAATTCTCGGTAGTAAACATGCGGAAAAGAAAAAGGCTTGCCGCTGCAAGCCTTTGGAAGAGGAGCATCAAGCGTTCTGGCGATGCTGCTTTTCCAGTTTCTTCTTGATCCGGTCACGTTTGAGTGTGGACAGGTAGTCGACGAACAACTTGCCGTTGAGGTGGTCGCATTCGTGTTGGATACACACCGCGAGCAAGCCTTCGGCGATCAGTTCGTAAGGCTGGCCATCACGGTCCAGAGCCTTGACTTTGACGCGTTGCGGACGGTCGACGTTCTCATAGAAGCCCGGTACCGAGAGGCAACCTTCCTGATACTGGTCCATCTCGTCGGTCAGGGCTTCGAACTCGGGGTTGATGAACACCCGGGGTTCAGTGCGGTCTTCGGACAGGTCCATGACCACGATGCGTTTGTGCACGTTGACCTGGGTCGCCGCCAGGCCAATGCCTGGGGCCTCATACATTGTTTCAAACATGTCATCGACCAACTGACGCACTTCGTCGTCCACTACCTCCACCGGTTTGGCGATAGTGCGCAGGCGCGAATCGGGGAATTCGAGGATGTTTAAAATGGCCATAAGCGTAATTGCTACACGTGTGAAGTAAGGGCGGAGTCGGCGTCCTGGCAGGTCCTGGACCTGGGTCGCCGATGCAAAACGTGCTCAGGGAAGGAGCGAGCCGCGCAGGCTCTGGCGTTTTACGCGAACCTACATAATAAAGGGATTCAGCCCATGAGGAAATCACTGATCGCCTTGCTGCTGTTGGGCTGGACTGCCATCGGTCAGGCCCAGGTGCATCTCAAGGACGGTTATCCACAGCATTGTCGGGTGACGGCGGGCGATACCCCGTGAAGCAGTGCCAGCCGCTATCTGCAACAGCCCTGGCGATGGAGCGAGTTTCGACCGGTGGATTGCCGTTGCTAGGACAAACTCAGCGATGGGCTCGTACTCCAGGCCTTGCGCTCGCTGGCGCCGCTGGACACGGCGCGCGACCCTTGCGGGCAGCCTTTCCTCAACAAGTTACCAACAGACTTATCCACAGCTTGTTCCGGTGCCGAGCGGCCCGATGACGATCAAGGATGATCCATGTCGCACTCGAATGCTGCTGCCATTTCCCCGGCCGAACTGGAGGCCCGTCTACGTTTGCATGGCCTGCCCGGCTTGGGTGCCATGCGCTTTCAGCGTTTGCTTCAGGCCTTCGGTTCTGCTTCCAAAGCCCTGGTCGCTCCCGCGGCTGCCTGGCACTCGCTGGGCCTGCCGAAGGCCTGTAGCGATGCCCGGCGCAGCGTCGAAGTCCGTGATGGTGCCCGCCGCGCGTTGGCCTGGATAGACAACCAGGCCCAGCATTTGCTGATGTGGGACCAGCCCGGCTACCCGGCCTTGCTGGCGCAGTTGGAGGATGCGCCACCGCTGTTGTTCGTGGCCGGTGATCCGTCGATCCTGGAGTTGCCGCAGTTGGCGATGGTGGGCAGCCGCCGTGCTTCGCGGCCGGGACTGGACACCGCTGCAGCGTTTTCCCGGAGCCTGGCCGGGGCCGGTTTCGTGATCACCAGTGGCCTTGCCCTGGGCATCGACGGTGCTGCGCACCAGGCGGCCCTGGAGGTTGGTGGACGTACCGTGGGGGTGCTGGGGACGGGCCTGGAAAATTTTTATCCACAGCGGCATCGGGCCTTGGCCAAGACGATGATCGAGCAGGGCAGCGCGGTGATTTCCGAGCTCCCGCTGGACACCGCAGCGCGTCCGGAACACTTCCCCCGGCGTAACCGGATCATCAGTGGCCTGTCCCTGGGCGTGCTGGTGGTGGAGGCCAGCGTGGCCAGCGGTTCCTTGATCACCGCTCGCCTGGCGGCGGAGCAAGGCCGCGAGGTGTATGCCATTCCCGGCTCTATCCACCACCCGGCAGCCCGGGGCTGTCATCAACTGATCCGCGATGGCGCGGTGCTGGTGGAAAGCGTTCAGCACATACTTGAGACCCTGAGAGGCTGGCAGCAGCTGCCGCCGACCGCTTTCCCCCTGGCCGAGACTTGCGCGGATCCATTGCTGGCCCTGCTGCAGGCCGCGCCCTATAGCAGCGAGGCCTTGGCCGCTGCCTGCGGATGGCCCTTGCCCCGGGTGTTGGCGGCCCTGACCGAGCTGGAGATCGAAGGTCGCGCGGTCAATGAAAACGGGCGTTGGTTTGCACGCCTGAGCTAGGTTTTATAAGCAGGATCGGTAAACTGCGCACAGCTTTTATCTGGAGAGTCGGCAATGGTCAGCAGTTGGCGTGTGCAACAAGCCGCACGAGAGATTCGCGCAGGGGCGGTGATTGCCTATCCAACCGAAGCGGTCTGGGGCCTGGGGTGCGATCCTTGGAATGAAGAGGCGGTGGATCGCCTGCTGGCGATCAAGTCACGGTCAGTGGACAAGGGTCTGATCCTGATCGCTGACAATATCCGTCAGTTCGACTTCCTCTTCGAGGACTTCCCGGACACTTGGATCGATCGCATGTCGAGCACCTGGCCGGGACCCAATACCTGGCTGGTGCCCCACCAGGATCTGCTGCCCGAATGGGTTACCGGGGTACACGACACCGTGGCCCTGCGGGTCAGTGATCATCCGCAGGTGCGTGAGTTGTGCGCCTTGGTCGGGCCGTTGATTTCTACCTCGGCCAATCCCCAGGGGCGGCCGGCGGCTCGGACGCGGATTCGCATCGAGCAGTATTTCCGCGGGCAGTTGGACATGGTCCTGGGCGGCAGCCTGGGTGGGCGCAAGAACCCGAGCCTGATTCGTGATCTGGCTACGGGCAAGGTGGTGCGGCCTTCTTGAAAAGCGGTGCCGGCCAGCCGGCTCCTGCAGGAATTGCATTGCAGGAGCGGCCGGGCGGCCTGCGCTTGCCGCCGCAGACGTCTAGGGCAACAACACCGTCGAGCCGGTAGTACGCCGCGCCGACAGTTCGATGTGGGCCTTGGCTGCGTCCGCCAGGGGGAAGCGCTGGCCAATCTCGATCTTCAGCTTGCCGCTGGTGATCATGCCGAACAGCTCGTCGGCCATGATCTGCAGGTTCTCGGCGTTGTTGGCGTAACTGGCCAGGGTCGGCCGGGTCACGTACAGCGAGCCCTTGGCCGAGAGAATGCCCAGGTTCACCCCGTCCACCGCACCCGAGGCATTGCCGAAGCTGACCATCAGGCCACGCGGTGCCAGGCAGTCCAGGGATGTCAGCCAGGTGTCCTTGCCCACGCCGTCATAGACCACCGGGCACTTCTTGCCATCGGTCAGTTCCAGTACCCGCTTGGCCACGTCCTCATGGCTGTAGTCGATGGTTTCCCAGGCGCCCAGGGCCTTGGCGATGGCGGCTTTCTCCGGCGAACTGACGGTGCCGATCAGCTTTACCCCAAGCGCCTTGGCCCACTGGCAGGCCAGGGAACCGACGCCGCCCGCTGCGGCATGGAACAGCACGGTTTCGCCGCCCTTGAGTTCATAGGTCTGGCGCAGCAGGTACTGCACGGTGAGGCCCTTGAGCATCACTGCGGCCGCTTGTTCGAAGCTGATGCTGTCCGGCAGGTGCACCAGGTTGGCTTCCGGCAACACATGCGCTTCGCTGTAGGCGCCCAGCGGCCCGCTGCCATAGGCCACCCGGTCGCCGATCTTGAAGCGGGTCACGGCACTGCCGACGGCCTCGACCACCCCAGCCCCTTCGGCCCCGAGGCCCGATGGCAGTGTCGGTGGCGCATACAGGCCGCTGCGGAAATAGGTGTCGATGAAATTCAGGCCGATGGCCTGGTTGCTGACGCGAACCTGCTGCGGGCCGGGTTCGGTTGGGTGGTAATCCACATACTCGAGTACTTCGGGGCCGCCATGGGCACGGAACTGGATTCGTTTGGCCATCTGCACTCTCTCCTCGGTCGTCGCGTGAAAGTGCTCTATCGGACTCCTCCGCTTGACCTTCGTCAACTGCGGCAGGCCCCGGCGCGGTGTTATGCTACGCGCCCATTTGCGCCGGCCTGCGTTTCATCCCTAGCGCCGCGTAGCTTTGCCCGATCCAAGGTGATGCCATGACTACCCGCACCGAGGCCGTAAAAGCCTACCTGCTCGACCTGCAAGACCGCATTTGCGCTGCACTGGAAACCGAAGACGGTAGTGCACGCTTCATCGAGGACGCCTGGACCCGCCCTGCTGGCGGCGGCGGCCGTACCCGGGTGATCGGCGACGGTGCGGTGATCGAAAAGGGCGGGGTCAACTTCTCCCATGTGTTCGGCAGCGGTCTGCCGCCATCGGCCAGCGCCCACCGTCCGGAACTGGCCGGTCGTGGTTTCGAGGCCCTGGGCGTGTCGCTGGTGATTCACCCGCACAACCCGCATGTGCCGACGTCCCACGCCAACGTACGTTTTTTCATCGCCGAGAAGGAAGGTGAAGAACCAGTCTGGTGGTTCGGTGGCGGCTTCGACCTGACCCCTTACTACGGCAACATCGATGACTGCGTGCACTGGCACCGGGTTGCCGAGCGTGCCTGCGCGCCTTTCGGTCCCGAGGTCTATCCGCGCTACAAGGCCTGGTGCGACAGCTACTTCCACATCAAGCACCGCAACGAGCCCCGGGGCATTGGCGGTCTGTTCTTCGATGACCTGAACGAGTGGGACTTCGACACCAGCTTCGCTTTCATGCGGGCGATTGGCGATGCCTATATCGAGGCTTACCTGCCCATCGTCCAGCGGCGCAAGGCTACTGCCTACAGCGTACAGCAGCGGGAATTCCAGGAGTTCCGCCGTGGCCGTTATGTGGAGTTCAACCTGGTCTATGACCGTGGCACCCTGTTCGGCCTGCAATCGGGTGGCCGCACCGAATCGATCCTCATGTCGCTGCCGCCGCAAGTGCGCTGGGGCTACGACTGGAAGGCCGAGCCGGGCAGCGAAGAAGCGCGCCTGACCGAGTACTTCCTGCAGGATCGCGACTGGCTGGCTGGCAGCAACTAAATACCGCGCCTGCCGTAGGCGCTGGCCAGCCAGTGCCTGCAGGTTGCCGTTGGACAAAGGGTTGAGAGATGGATCAGTACGTCGTTTTTGGTAATCCGATCGGCCACAGCAAGTCGCCGCTGATCCATCGGTTGTTCGCTGAACAGACCGGCCAGCGCCTGGAATACAACACCCTGCTGGCGCCCCTGGATGATTTCGCCGGCGCCGCCCGCAGCTTCTTTGCCCGCGGCTGCGGGGCCAATGTCACGGTACCGTTCAAGGAAGATGCCTATCGCTTGTGCGACCGCCTGACCGAGCGCGCCCAGCGGGCCGGTGCGGTGAACACCTTGCACAAGCAGGCCGATGGCAGCCTGCTGGGGGACAACACCGATGGCGCCGGATTGGTGCGTGACCTGACGGTGAACGCCGGGGTCAGCCTCAAGGGCAAGCGGATTCTGCTGCTGGGTGCCGGTGGTGCGGTGCGCGGTGCCCTCGAGCCTTTGTTGGCGGAGCAACCGGCGTCGGTGGTGATTGCCAACCGCACCGTAGAGAAGGCCGAATTGCTGGCGGAGCTGTTCGCCGACCTGGGGCCTGTGGCGGCCAGCGGTTTCAATTGGCTGCAAGAGTCGGTGGACCTGATCATCAACGCCACCTCCGCCAGCCTGTCGGGCGAGCTGCCGTCAATAGCCAGCAGCCTGATCGAACCGGGCCACACGGTGTGCTACGACATGATGTACGGCAAGGAGCCGACGCCATTCTGCCGCTGGGCCAGCGAACATGGCGCCGCACTGGCGCTGGACGGCCTGGGCATGCTGGCCGAGCAGGCCGCGGAAGCCTTCTACCTGTGGCGCGGTGTGCGTCCGGACAGCGCCCCGGTGCTGGCCGAACTGCGCCGCCAATTGGCTCTGTAACCGCGGCACTGTGTAGGTGCTGGGTTGCCAGCGCCGACGGTCTTGCGGCAGGTGCCGATTCTCCGGGGCCATGCGCTGGCCAGTCGGCAGCTACGGACCATGTTTCAGTCCTCGAAGTGGATCGGACACCGCTGCGGTCCTTCCAGCTTGATCAATTCCTCTTTCACCGTCTGCCGTGCCCGGCGCAGTGTCAGGCTGCGGCCCTGGCGCTTCAGCCGGCGTGCCTCCTGGTGCAGCATTTCCACGCCTGAGTAATCGATGAAGTTGATCTGCCGCGCGTCGATCACCAGCCTCGGCGCATGGCAGCGTTGCATGCGCACCTGCAGGTAGTGGCTGGCGCCGAAGAAGATCGAGCCGCCGACCCGCAGGATGTCTTCATCCCCTTCACTGGATTGCTGCACCCGGGGTTGCGAGGTGCGCTTGAGGTAGAAGAACAGCGATGCCAGGACTCCGGCATAGATCGCCGTCTGCAGTTCCAGGAGCAAGGTGGCGATGCAGGTCAGGCTCATCACCACGAACTCGGCGCGACTGACCCGGAACAAGGCGCGAATCCCCCGGTGATCCACCAGCCCCCAACAGATCAGCAGGATGCTCCCGGCCATGGCGGGGATCGGGATGTGGGCGATCAACCCGGCGCCGGTCACCGCGAACAGTGCCACCCAGAGTGCCGAGAACACCCCGGCCAGGGGCGAGCGTGCACCGGCTTCGTAACTCAGTCCGGAGCGGGTGAATGAGCCCGAGGACAAGTAGCCGGAGAAGAACGCGCCGACGATGTTCGACAGTCCCTGGGCGCGGACTTCCTGATTGGCGTCCAGCAGTTGTTCCGAGCGGGCCGCCAGCGAGCGGGCAATTGACAAGCTGGTCACCAGCCCGAGCATGCCCACTGCCACGGCGCTGGGCAGTAGGCGCAGGATCAGTTCCAGATCCAGTGGCAGCGGGCTCAACGGTGGCAGTTGGCCGACGAAGGCACTGACCAGTCGGACCTGGCCAAACATCCCCGGCAGCAGCCATACCACCAGCCCGCTGAGCAGCAGGCTGAGCAACAGGCTCGGCCAGCGTGGCGCCAGCAGCTTCAAGGTGAGCCCGACCACCAGGGTGCCAAGCCCCAGCAGCAGCGAAGGCGGGTCCACGGCGTCCAGGTGTTCCAGCAGCAAGGTCAGGCTATTGAGGGCAGTGGCCTGGTTCGGCAGGTCCAGGCCCATCAGGTTGGGCATCTGGCCCAGGGCGATCACCACCGCCGCACCGAGGGTGAAGCCCAGCACCACCGAGTGCGAGACGAAGTTCACCAGGGCCCCGAAACGCAGCATCCCCAGCAGCCACTGGAAGACCCCGGCCAACAGGGTCAGCAGCAGGATCAGGGTGATGTAGTCCTCGGACGCCGGCACCGCCAGGGGGCTGACACTGGCGTAGAGCACAATGGAAATCGCCGCCGTGGGGCCACAGATCAAGTGCCAGGACGAGCCCCAGAGGCAGGCGATCAGCACCGGAACAATGGCCGCGTACAGCCCGTATTCCGCAGGCAGGCCGGCGATCAAGGCGTAGGCGATGGATTGCGGCAGGGCGAGGATCGCGCCGCTCAGGCCCACCAGCAGATCGCGGCCGACACTGGTGCGGGTCTGCTGTGGCAGCCAGCTCAGGAAAGGCAGGAGTGAATGGCGGTTGGGCCAGGCCATGGTTCCTCGCGGGGTGGGGACGGGACGAAGTGTCAGGGTGGAGCGTCAGCGGATGGGGTGCAAGTCTTGAGAGCCGTTCGCCCGTATGAGCTGGCTTGCCAGCGAATGGCCAAGGCGAACGGCGCGTCTCGATCTACAACCTGGCCTTGACCGCCGTCAGGGCATCCTTGTCGTCGAGGGTCCGGACCCCTTCCAGCCATTGCTCCAGCACCGCCGGGTTGGCCTTGATCCAGGCCTTGGCCGCTTCGGTATTGCTCAGCTTGTTGTTCGCTACCTCGGCCATGATGCTGTTCTCCATGTCCTGGGTGAAGCGCAGGTTGCCCAGCAGCTTGGCGACATTCGGGCAGGCCTGTGCATAACCCTTGCGGGTCAGGGTATAGACGCTGCCGCTGGTGCCAAAGTACTTATCGCCGCCGCTGAGGTAATGCATTTTCAGTTGCACGTTCATCGGGTGTGGGGTCCAGCCGAGGAAGGTCACGAAGCGCTGTTTCCGGGTGGCCCGGGACACTTCGGCAAGCATTGCCTGTTCGCTGGACTCGATCAGCTTCCACTGGCCGAGGTTGAATTGGTTGTTCTTGATGATTTCCTGCAGCGACAGGTTGGCCGGGGCGCCGGAGCCGATGCCATAGATTTTCTTGTCAAACTGGTCGGCGAACTTGTTCAGGTCGGCAAAGTCATGCACGCCCGCGTCCCAGACGTAGTCCGGGACCGCCAGGGTGAACTCGGTGCCCTCCAGGTTCTTCGCCAGTTGGATGACTTCGCCGTTGGCCACGAACTTGTCGTAGAAGCCCTGCTGCGCCGGCATCCAGTTTCCCAGGAATATGTCTACCTGGCCGTCCTTGAGACCGCCATAGATGATGGGTACGGCCAGGGTGTCGACCTTTGTCTTGTAGCCCATGCCGTCCAACAGCAAGCCGGTGATGGCGTTGGTGGCGGCAATGTCGCTCCAGCCCGGATCGGCCATTTTCACCGTTTCGCATGAGTCGGCCCTGGCAGATGTGCTGCCCAGGGCCAGGAGCCCGACCGCCAGTGCTGTGGATAACCTTTGCATGCTCTTCCCCTCACATTATTGGTTTTGGCAGGGTTGTGGATAACGAGCCTTGCGCTCCAGGTCATCGAGGTCGATGTGGTTGCGCATGTATTGCGCACTGGCGTCCACCAGTGGTTGGTGATCCCAGCTCTTGAGCTTGCCCCGGCTCAGCGCCTCGGCCACCAGGCGGCGGCGGCGCTGGCTGGCCAGGACCTGTTGATGGATGGCCGGGATGTCCCACTTGGCCCGGGCTTCGGCAAGGAAGGCTGCGAATACTGGCCGATGTTCGGCTGACTGGCTGAGGTCGCTGTGTTCTTGCGGGTCGTTGTGCACATCGAAGAGTAGGCACGGGTCGTCTTCGCTGTAGATGAACTTGTAGGCGCCACGGCGAATCATCATCAGCGGGCTGATGGTGCCTTCGGCCATGTATTCGCCGAACACTTCATCATGCCCGCCGCGCCCTTGCAGATGTGGGATCAGCGAGCGGCCGTCCAGGGGCAGATCGGCTTGCACCTGGCCGCCGGCCAGCTCCACCAGGGTCGGCAACAGGTCGGCCGTGGACACCGCGGCGCTGACCCGTCCGGCGGCGAATTGCCCTGGTGCGCAAATCAGCAGCGGCACCCGTGCGGCCATTTCGAACCAGTGCATTTTGTACCAGAGGCCGTGTTCGCCGAGCATGTCGCCGTGGTCGCCGGAAAATACGATCAGCGTGTCGTCCGCCAATCCGGTGTCTTCCAGGGTCTGCAGCAGCTTGCCGACGTTGCTGTCGATGTAGCTGCAGGCACCGAAGTAGGCGCGGCGCGCATCGCGGATCTTATCCACAGGCAAGGGCTTGTCCCACAGGTCGTAGACCTTGAGCAGGCGCTGGGAGTGTGGATCCAGCTGGCTTTGCGGAGGGGTTTGCGGCAGTGGAATTTCATCGTCGTGGTACAGGTCCCAGAACGCCTTGGGAATGGTGTACGGGTCGTGAGGATGGGTCATCGAGACGGTGAGGCAGAATGGCTGCTCACCAGCCTCGCGGACATGGTCGAACAGATACTGCTGGGCCTTGAACACCACCTCTTCGTCGAAATCCAGCTGGTTGGTGCGTATGCAGGGCCCGGCCTGCAGCACCGAGGACATGTTGTGGTACCAGCTGGGGCGCACCTCGGGCTGGTCCCAATTCACCGCCCAGCCGTAGTCGGCGGGGTAGATGTCGCTGGTCAGGCGTTCTTCGTAGCCGTGCAACTGGTCCGGTCCACAGAAGTGCATCTTGCCCGAGAGCGCTGTGCGATAGCCCAGACGTCGCAAGTAGTGGGCGTAGGTGGGCACGTCGGCAGGGAAGTCGGCGGCGTTGTCATAGGCGCCGATCTTGCTCGGCAATTGACCGCTCACCAGGGTGAAGCGCGACGGTGCGCACAGCGGGCTGTTGCAGTAGGCGGCATCGAATACCACGCCTTTAGCAGCCAGGCGGCTGAGGTGTGGCAGCTGGATCGGCGATGAACCGTAGAACGGCAGCAAGGGCGCGGCCATCTGGTCGGCCATGATGAAAAGAATGTTCTTGCGCTTCATGGGTTCGCGGCATTCCATAGTCGATGGTTATGCGAGAGTGCTGCGATTGAGCATGGATTCCCTGTCTTTTGCGGTAAAGCCCATGCAAGGCAATGACTAGGATAAGTGCAGCTTATGTATGAAGCCCTTGGCGATTTGTCCCTGGACCTGTTCCGAGTGTTTGAAGCGGCGGCCCGTTTACGCAGTTTCACTGCCGCGGCGCTGGAGCTGGGCACCACACAGCCGGCTATCAGCCAGCAGATCAAGCGGCTGGAGGAGCAATTGAACGTGCGCCTGTTCGACCGGATCTACCGGGGCATCGAACTGACCGAGTCCGGGGCCTTGCTGCTGGAGCAGGTGCAGGCTGGTTTGCAGAGTATCGATGCCGGCTTGAGTGCCCTTCGCCAACAGCATCAGCACGAGGTGTTGCAGGTGGCCACGGATTTCGCCTTTGCCGCCTACTGGTTGATGCCGCGCCTGCACCGCTTTCATCAGGCCAACCCGCAGGTGGACGTCAGCCTGGTCACCAGCGAACGCAGCCACAGCATGCTGCGCAGCGATATCGACGTGGCGGTGCTGTTTGGCGATGGGCGTTTCAAGCAGGGGCAAAGTCGCTGGCTGTTCGGAGAGGAAGTGTTTCCGGTGTGCAGCCCGCTGCTGCTCAAGGAGCGCATCGCGCCCCTGCCCGTGCGCTCCTTGCTGGAGTTGCCGCTGCTGCACCTGCGTGGCGAAAACAGCAGCCATTGGTTCGACTGGAATGGGGTGTTCCGTGAGTTGGGCATTGCCACCGCGCCGGCCCCGGGGCAATTGCGCTTCGATAACTACACCTTGCTGATCCAGGCGGCTATCGGCGGCCAGGGCGTGGCCATCGGCTGGCGCCACTTGGTGGACAACCTGCTGGATCAGGGCCTGCTATGCCGGCCGATCGCCGAAACGCAGATCTCCAGCTACGGCTACTACGTGGTGCTGCCCCAGCGTAAACGCCGGGGACCGTTGATCCAGCGTTTCGTTGACTGGCTGATGAGCGAGCAGGCCGACAGCGCTCAATCCCTCAAGGGGCTGTCGCTGCCATCCATCGCCCAGTAATCGGCGCCTTGAGCAGGCGTCACAGGGTTGCATGTGGTTGCCCTGGCTCCTCAGTGATACCGACGCCTGCGCAAGGACGACTAACCATTCCGGTCACTCACTGGCCTGGGCGGGTTGAACTTCAGCAAGGCCCGGGAGATTGATGACCTGCGCGCGTCAGCATGGACGCACTGACTGGACGACTCATGGCACCATGGCGCATTTGCTTGAACAGCGGATCTGCCGTCCTCATGAGGTGATGGCCTGTTTTGCACAGGCTGAGCGGGACATCTGAGGCAAGCCGGAAGGTTCGATTTTATCGCGAGGTTTTGCATGCAACGGATCAAGGGTTATCACGCCCACGTGTATTTTGACGCCAGCACCATCGACCAGGCCCGAGCTTTGTGCGAGCAGGCGGCGCAGCTGTTTGCCGTGAAAATGGGCCGGGTCCACGAGCGGCCGGTGGGGCCGCATCCGGACTGGAGTTGCCAACTGGCGTTCACGCCGCAAGTGTTTGCCGATGTGGTGCCATGGCTGGCGCTCAATCGCCAGGGGCTGGTGGTGTTTCTACATCCGGATACAGGCGATGACCTGCTGGATCACACTGATCATGCGATCTGGATGGGGGCGATGCGGCCGTTGGATTTGACGGGATTTTGAGGGGCGACGGTGCGTCGGCAAGCCGGCCCCTGCCAGGGTCGGCTTTGTACAAAAACTGATCAGTAGAGCACGCCGTCGAGTATGTCGTAGACGATGCCGCTGCCCACTTCGATCAGGAAGACGTCAGCGCCCATGCGTCGCCATTCATAACCCGGATACACCGGCAGGCGCGACAGTGCGCGGTTGTCCAGGCGTTCGCCGTAGTAGCCGCGAGGCAGCGGTTGGCCGCGCATCAGGTGAACGCCGGGAGGTGGAGGCGCGCCCCGCACGAAGTAGCCGTGGTTGTCGCGAATAGTCTGACGCACCGGACCGAAATCCCGGGGTGGGCCACCACGCCGGTCGTATTCCGGGCCGCGATGATCGCCGCCGCGGTTGTCCCAATGACCTTGTTGTGGACCTGCGCGATCACCCCCACGATCATAATCACCACGGTCGTCGGCCATGACGTGCAACAACGGGCTGGCGCTAAGCATCAGCACTGCGGCACTGGCAATCAGACGTTTGGGCATTTTCATCAGGTATTCCTCGCGGCACAAACAGCAAAAAGGGTTTCAGAACATTGGTTCTGAAACCCTCGGTCTTGCCAGATTAGTCTGCATCCAGAGGCGCTAATTCCTCTGTATCAGGAACTTTACCTTCAGCTGACACGGGCCTTACGCACCCCTTCGGACAGGGCCGCGCACAGGTTCAGGACGCCGTCCACCGCTTGCTCGGAAGACTCGGCGTTGGCGATGTGGTCGATCAGCGCCGAACCCACTACCACGCCGTCTGCCAGGCGAGCGATGGCCGCTGCCTGTTCCGGAGTGCGGATACCGAAACCGATGCTGACGGGCAGGTCGGTATGGCGGCGCAGACGGGCCACGGCCTCTTCCACATGCTCCAGGGTGGCAGCGCCGGCACCGGTCACCCCGGCCACCGAGACGTAGTAGACAAAGCCCGAGCTGCCGTCGAGCACTTTCGGCAGGCGCGCGTCGTCGGTGGTCGGGGTGGTCAGGCGGATGAAATCGATGCCCGCGGCCTGGGCCGGGTCGCACAGCTCACTGTTATGTTCCGGCGGCATGTCCACCACGATCAGGCCATCGACACCGGCGGCCTTGGCGTCGGCGACAAAGCGTGGCACGCCGTAACGGTGGATCGGGTTGAAGTAGCCCATCAGCACCAGCGGCGTGTCGCTGTTGCCTTCGCGGAACTCGCGGACCATCTGCAGGGTTTTCGCCAGGTTTTGCTTGGCCCCCAGGGCGCGAATGTTGGCCAACTGGATTGCCGGGCCGTCGGCCATCGGGTCGGTAAAGGGCATGCCCAGTTCGATCACGTCGGCCCCGGCACCGGGCAGGCCCTTGAGGATCGCCAGGGAGGTGTCGTAGTTCGGGTCGCCGGCAGTGACGAAGGTCACCAGGGCGGCGCGGTTCTGTTGCTTCAGCTCGGCAAAGCGGGTTTGCAGGCGGCTCATCAGTGTTTCTCCTGCTTGGATTGCTCTTGTTGAGAGTGTTCCATGTGGTGCATCACGGTCTGCATGTCTTTGTCGCCACGGCCCGAGAGGTTGACCACCATCAGGTGATCCTTGGGCAGGGTCGGCGCGCGCTTGAACACTTCGGCCAGGGCGTGGGCGCTTTCCAGGGCCGGGATGATGCCTTCCAGGCGGCAGCACTGGTGGAACGCGGCCAGGGCTTCGTCATCGGTCACCGAGGTGTATTCGACGCGACCGATGTCATGCAACCAGGCGTGTTCAGGGCCGATGCCGGGATAGTCGAGACCGGCGGAAATCGAATGGGCGTCGATGATCTGGCCATCGTCGTCCTGCAGCAGGAAGGTGCGGTTGCCGTGCAATACGCCGGGTACGCCGCCGTTCAGGCTGGCGGCGTGCTTGCCGGTCTCGATGCCGTAGCCGGCGGCTTCTACGCCAATGATCTGCACGTCCTTGTCATCGAGGAACGGGTGGAACAGGCCCATGGCGTTGGAACCGCCGCCGATGCACGCCACCAGGCTGTCCGGCAGGCGGCCTTCCTGGGCTTGCAGCTGCTCGCGGGTTTCCTTGCCGATCACTGCCTGGAAGTCGCGGACCATGGCCGGGTATGGGTGCGGGCCGGCCACCGTACCGATCAGGTAGAAGGTGCTGTCGACGTTGGTCACCCAGTCGCGCAGGGCTTCGTTCATCGCGTCCTTCAGGGTGCCGGTGCCGGCCACCACCGGGATCACTTCGGCGCCCAGCAGCTTCATGCGGAACACGTTGGCCTGCTGGCGCTCGATGTCGGTGGTGCCCATGTAGATCACGCAGTCCAGGCCGAAGCGCGCGGCCACGGTGGCAGTGGCCACGCCGTGCATGCCGGCGCCGGTCTCGGCGATGATGCGTTTCTTGCCCATGCGCCGGGCCAGGAGGATCTGGCCGATGCAGTTGTTGATCTTGTGGGCACCGGTGTGGTTCAGCTCTTCGCGCTTGAGGTAGATCTTGGCGCCGCCACAGAACTCGGTCAGGCGCTCGGCGAAGTACAGTGGGCTGGGACGGCCGACGTAGTCGCGCTGGAAGTAGGCCAGTTCCTTGAGGAACTCGGGATCTTCCTTGGCTGTTTCGTATTCGCGGGCCAGGTCGAGGATCAGCGGCATCAGGGTTTCAGCCACGTAACGGCCGCCGAACGCGCCAAACAGGCCGTTGTCGTCAGGACCATTACGCAATTGGGACTGGGTCATTGGAGCGCTCCCGGGGAAGTTCGTAGTGATAAGCCTTCATGGAAAGAAAGCTTTGAAGAAAGACAATGAGGCTCACTCTACCCCTCACCCCCGGCGCTGAAAACCGATAAGATCGCCACAACCTGTCAGGAAAACTCAACTATCCCATGAGCCGCGAGCTGCCCCCCCTGAATGCCCTGCGGGCATTCGAAGCCACTGCCAGGCTCAACAGCGTCAGCCAGGCTGCCGAGCAATTGCACGTAACCCACGGCGCGGTCAGCCGGCAATTGAAGGTCCTCGAAGAGCACCTTGGGCTGAGTCTCTTCGTCAAGGAAGGCCGTGGCCTTAAACTCACAGATGCCGGGGGGCGCCTACGGGACGCCAGCAGCGAAGCCTTTGAGCGCCTGCGGGATGTCTGCGCCGAATTGACCCAGGGCAGCGCTGATGCGCCTTTCGTACTGGGCTGTTCCGGCAGCCTGCTGGCGCGCTGGCTGATTCCCCGTCTGGGGCGGTTGAATGCCGACTTGCCGGACCTGCGTCTGCACCTTTCTGCCGGTGAAGGAGATCTGGACCCCCGACGCCCAGGGCTGGATGCCCTGCTGGTGTTTGCCGAGCCGCCGTGGCCGACGGACATGCAGGTCTATGAACTGGCCGGCGAGCGCATCGGCCCGGTGCTCAGCCCGCGTTACGCCGGTTACCCGGGCTTGCGCGAGGCGCCGGCCAGCGTGCTGGCGCAGGAGCCTTTACTGCACACTACATCGCGTCCCCAGGCCTGGCCCAGTTGGGCGCGGCACAACGGCATCGACGCCGACGGGCTGAAGTACGGGCAGGGTTTCGAGCATTTGTATTATTTGCTGGAGGCGGCCGTCGCCGGGCTGGGGGTGGCGATTGCCCCGGAGCCGCTGGTGACCGAGGACTTGCTGGCAGGCAGGCTGGTTGCCCCATGGGGTTTTTCCGACACCCCGGGGCAACTGGCGCTGTGGTTACCCAAGCGCGCCGCAGACGGGCGCGCTCGGCAATTGGCGCAGTGGCTGAAAAACGAACTGCGCCAGCAGGCTTAGTTGCCGCGTTTGCACAGCAGGTAAGCGGCCAGCAGGCCGATGGCCCCGACGGCGACGCCGGCAGTGGTCCAGGGGTGTTCCTGGGCGTAGTCGCGGGTGGCGATCCCGGTTTCACGGGTTTTCACTTTGACTTCTTCATAGGCATCGCTGAGCAGGCTACGGGAGTGCTTGAGTGCGCTCTCGGCATTGCTCTTGAGCGCCTTGAGGGTTTTGCGCGACTCATCAGAAGCGTCGTCCTTAAGGCTTTCCAGCGATTTGAGCAGGCTTTCGATCTCGGCTTCCATACTTTCCAGCGAGGCTTTGCGTAACGAGGTGTTGGCCATGTCGGCTCTCCTGCAGGGTGATGAGTGAGGTGTGTAGGTTCCGACTGCGGGGCTTGGGGAAAGTGCAGAAAATCTGAACGTCCACTTGGGATAGGGCGCCCCAAGTAATAAGAAAAATCACTGCTAGGCTGTAATTCACAGCTAAAAAGGAGAGCGCCATGACTGATCATCACACCTACAAGAAAGTCGAATTGGTGGGTTCGTCGCCGAACAGCATCGAAGATGCGATCAACAATGCCTTGGCCGAGGCATACAAGAGCATCAAGCACCTGGAGTGGTTCGAGGTGACCGAAACACGCGGTCATATCAAGGACGGTAAAGCGGCGCACTTCCAGGTCACGCTTAAGGTCGGCTTTCGGATTGCCAATAGTTAAAGGCTTGAGCTAGGCTCAGGAACTTGTGCGCTGGCCGAGTGCCATAGGAAGTGGCAAAGCGCTACAACTGTCTTGAGCTTTTGTCAGGCTGGCCTCAATGCCGCCTCTTTTGATCCGACCAGGGAATGTGACCGATGAAAAAACTAGTACTAGCAGCCGCTTTGTTGAGTCTTGCGGGAACTGCCCTTGCTGCCGCCAAGCCGTGCGAAGAGCTGAAAAGCGAAATTGCCGCGAAGATTGATGCCAAGGGCGCCAAGCATTACTCGCTGGAAGTGGTCGAGAAAGGCGCGGCGGCTGACGGCAAAGTGGTCGGCACCTGCGAAGCCGGCACCAAGGAAATTGTCTACAAGCGCAGTTGAGCCTTTGTAGATGCCCATTGAAAAGCCGACGCCAAGGCGTCGGCTTTTTTGTGCCTGAAAAAACAGCCTTCCTGCGGGCTCAGCCTTTCATCACCTGTGACAGCAGCTCATAGGAATGCAGGCGATCGGCGTGCTCGTACAGGTCGCAGGTGAAGATCAGCTCATCGGCACCGGTCTGTTCGATCAGCACTTGCAGCTTGGCGCGGATTTTCGCCGGGCTGCCGATCATCGCCAGTCCCAGGAAACTCATTACCGCTTCCTTCTCATGGGGCAGCCACAGGCCGTCCATGCTCTGCACCGGTTTGCGCTGCACCAGGCTCTGGCCACGCATCAACGCGAGGATTCGCTGGTACACCGAGGTGGCGAGGTAGTCGGCCTGCTCATCGGTATCCGCCGCTACCAGAGGCACGCCGAGCATCACGTAAGGTTTGTCGAGCACGGCCGAGGGTTTGAAATGATTGCGATAGACGCGAATCGCCTCATGCATGTAGCGCGGTGCGAAATGTGAGGCGAAGGCGTAAGGCAAACCCCGCTCTCCTGCCAATTGCGCGCTGAACAGGCTGGAACCCAGCAGCCACACAGGCACGTTGGTCCCGGTGCCCGGAACTGCAATCACCCGTTGTTCTGGCGTGCGAGGGCCGAGATAGGCCATCAGTTCGGCGACATCGTCGGGGAAATCATCGGCGCTGCCGGAGCGTTCCCGGCGCAGGGCACGGGCGGTCATCTGGTCTGAACCCGGAGCACGGCCCAGGCCCAGGTCGATACGGCCTGGGTACAGGCTTTCCAGGGTGCCGAACTGTTCGGCAATCACCAGCGGCGCGTGGTTGGGCAGCATGACCCCGCCGGAGCCGACACGAATGCTTGACGTGCCACCGGCCAGGTAGCCCAGCAATACCGAGGTGGCGGAGCTGGCGATGCCGTCCATGTTGTGGTGTTCAGCGACCCAGAAGCGGTTGTAGCCGAATTTTTCCACATGCTGCGCCAGGTCCAGGGAGTTGCGCAGGGACTGTGCGGGGCTGCCGTCTTCGCGGACGGGCACCAGGTCGAGGGTCGAGAATTTAACAGCGGACAGCGGTTTCATAAGCCTGCTTCTCCTGGAGGGCGAGCAGGCTTTTGTCATGAGCCAAAACCTGCCGAATTCTGTAAGTCAGACCTATGCAATGTGGGCATATACCCGAGTTTCAATAGTCAGAGTGAGTTTGTCGGGTAAACAAGCGTCGATCACCCCGGCTGAACTTTGCCTGCGGATCTATCCTCAGAACCCTTAGGCAGCGCAAACCATAGCGGTGCGAGCCTTCGCACCGGTTCTTGAGGAGAAAGAGATGAGTATCAAAAAGAAAGCCTCGGCTCATTGGCAAGGTGATCTGAAAACCGGTATCGGCTCGATTTCGACTGAAACTGGGGTATTGCGTGAGGCGCCTTATGGCTTCAAGGCTCGCTTCGAGGGTGGCAGGGGCACTAATCCGGAAGAGTTGATCGGCGCCGCCCATGCGGGCTGCTTTTCCATGGCGCTGTCGATGATTCTCGGGGACGCCGGGCTCAAGGCCGAGAGCATCGACACCCAGGCGGAAGTGACCCTGGATCAGCTCGATGGCGGTTTTGCCATCACGGCGGTGCACCTGATCCTCAAGGCAAAGATCCCCGGGGCCAGCCAGCAGCAGTTCGATGAACTGACCAGCAAGGCCAAGGAGGGGTGCCCGGTGTCCAAGGTGCTCAATGCCAAGATCAGCCTGGAGGCAACCTTGGTCAGCTGACTCAAGGGCCTCGCCGGCCAGCCGGCTCCTATGCGCATCTGCTAGGAGCCGGGTGTTCCAGTCTGTGCGACAGATCAGAACTCGTTTCCCGCAAATGTGGTCGAATACGCGACTGCGGCTTCAGCGTACGCTCGTGCGCGCCGTAGCAAGGGAGCTTTAGATCATGAAACGTTTTGCCTTGGCGGTAGTAAGTTGCGCGCTGGCCACATCGGCCCTGGCTGCGCCCAAGCCCTGTGATGAACTCAAGGCCGAGATCGAAGCCAAGATCCAGGCTCAGGGCGTTGCGTCCTACACCCTGGAAATCGTCAGTAACGACGAAGTTCATGACAACAACATGGTGGTCGGCAGCTGTGAAAACGGCACGAAGAAGATTATCTACCAGAAGAACGATCGCTGAACCTGTTCAGGGCACACAGTTGATCATGCGCTCCTCGGCGACGATCTCGCGCTGGGCGTTGTACAACCGGGCGCTGGGGGTGAACGCCAGGTTGCGCGCCTCCAGGCGATAGCGCTGGCCGGCCTGGAAATGGTCATAGCGCACACTCAGATAGCACAGCCGCTCCTGAGGATCGGTGTTCATGCCCATGCCGCCGGCGGAGACTTCGAAGTCGAAACGCACCATCAATTCGTGGCTGCCGGGGCTGACCTGGAAGTAGCGGCCGTCGCTCAGGCGCTGGTTATCCAGGCGCTCGGCCATCACCAACTTGCCGCCCGGGGTCGGAGTGGCCAGGTCGATCCAGGCCTGCTGCGGATCGACGCTGGGCAACGGCGTGCTGCAAGCACTGAGGGTGGTAAGGGCGAGGATCAGCAGTGGCTGGCGCATGATGAGGGCCGAATGAGCGAGAGGCTCTCAGCATAGCGCCGATCAGCTGCGCTGGCAGCCTGCGGGCTGGGCATTGCCAAGTAGAGTGTGCTGCTCGTCGTAGAGCCTGGCCCAAGGGTGGAAGCCAATGTTGCCGGCTTGTACCTGGTAGCGCTGGCCGGCGCTGAAATCGGTGAATTTCACATTCAGCTGACAGTCGCGCCACAGCGGCTCGGCGTCCGGGCCGATGTTGCTTGGCTGTACGGCGAACTGGTAGCGCAAGGTCAGTTCATGGCTGCCGGGCTGGACCTGGAAGTAGCGCGGGTCGAGGGTGCTCTGTTTGTCCACTTCCAGGGCTTGCAGGTGGCTGTCCCGGGGCGGTGTGAGGTCGATCCAGGCTTGCGCCGGGTCGGGGGCGGGTAGCCCGGCGCAACCGGCGAGGGTCAGCAGTCCGGCGCTCAATAGCAATACGCGCATGGCGAAACTCCAGGCAGGCGAGATAGTCTTGCGGGCAGACTCTCTCTGGATGATTCGATGTGAATAGGCTGCGTCCAAGCCATGGGGTACTTGATCTTCTTTTGCGCCTTTTGTTTCCGGCCCTGATGCTTTTGCTGCTCAACGGTTGCAGCAGCATCGGCTACTACAGCCAGTTGGCCGGCGGTCAACTGCAGCTGTTGCGGGGGCGCACGCCGGTGGCCCAAGTGGCGGCCGACCCTTCCCGCGACCCGACCCTGCGCGCCCATCTGCTGCAGTCGCAACAGGCCCGGAGCTTTGCCAGTCAGCACCTGCATCTACCGGATAACCGCAGCTACCGCCTGTACGTCGACATCGGCCGGCCCTATGTGGTGTGGAACGTGTTCGCCACGCCGGAGTTTTCCCTGAGCCCGCAAACCCATTGCTTCCCCATTGCCGGCTGCGTGGCCTACCGCGGCTATTACAGCCAGGGCGCGGCCCGGGGTGAAGCGGCGTTGCAGAAGCAACAAGGCATGGACGTGGCGATTGGCGGTGTGGAGGCTTATTCGACCCTGGGCTGGTTCGATGACCCGATCATCAGCTCGATGATGCAGTGGGGCGATGAGCGTCTGGCGACCCTGATCTTTCATGAGCTGGCGCACCAGCGTTTTTATGTGAAGGACGACACTGAATTCAATGAGTCCTACGCCACCTTCGTCGAGCAGGAAGGTACCCGGCAGTGGCGGACTTACCGCGCCCTGCCGCCGCTCAACAACACTGAGTTGCGTCAGCGTGATCAATTCACCCAACTGGTGCTCGATACCCGTAAACGCCTGGAACAACTGTATGCCCTGCCCTTGCCCACCGAGCAGATGCGTCAGCGCAAGGTGCAGGAGTTCGAGCGCATGCGCCGCGACTATCGTCAGTTGCGTGATAGTCAATGGGCTGGTTCCACGCGCTATGACGCCTGGATCAATGCCCCGTTGAACAACGCCCGTTTGCTGCCCTTCGGTCTGTACGACCAGTGGGTGCCGGCGTTTGCCGAGTTGTTCAAGCAGGTGAATGGGGATTGGCCGGCGTTCTTCCTGGCAGTGGAGAAGCTGGGGCGATTGCCGGCAGATCAGCGTAAGGCAGCCTTGATCAAGTTGCCGGATGCGTTCGCTGGCCAGCCGGTTGCTGCACCTGTCCAGTAGCTGGCCGGCGAAGGGATTGCCCTAGCGCGGCAGAAACGCCTGGCGCAACTCGCTCAGGGTTTCGAAGTGATAGGCCGGCGCCTCTGCACTCAACTCTTCACGGCTACCAAAGCCATAACCCACCGCTGCTGCATCCAGCCCGTTGCGCCGGGCGCCGATCAGGTCGTGCTTGCGATCACCGATCATCAGGGTGCTGGCCGGGTCGAGCTGTTCCTGTTCCAGCAAATGCGCGATCAGCTCCACCTTGTCGGTGCGGGTGCCGTCCAGTTCGCTGCCGTAGATCACCTTGAAATGCCGGGCGAAGTCAAAGTGGCGGGCGATCTCCCGAGCGAACACCCAGGGCTTGGACGTTGCGATGTATAGCTGGCGCCCTTGCCCACCGAGGGTTTCCAGCAACGGCGTGACGCCATCGAAGACGCGGTTTTCATACAGGCCGGTGACCTTGAAGCGCTCGCGGTAGAAATTCACCGCTTCCCAGGCCCGGGCTTCATCGAAGTCATAGAACTGCATAAAGGCTTGCAGCAGCGGTGGGCCGATGAAGTGCTCCAGTTTGGTCAGGTCTGGCTCATCGATCCCCAGCTTGGCCAGGGCAAACTGGATCGAGCGAGTGATGCCCTCACGAGGGTCGGTCAGGGTGCCGTCAAGGTCGAACAATACGGTTTGGTAATGCATGGGAGTTCCCGGGCAGAGCAACAGTTGATCAGGGGCGGTCGTAGCCTTCGGCCAGGTGCAGGTCTTTGAGCTTCACGTAGTTGGCGGCGCTGTAGGTGAAGAAGGCTCGTTCCTTGTCGGTCAATGGCCGCACTTGTTTCACCGGGCTGCCGACGTAGAGGAAGCCGCTTTCCAGGCGCTTGCCTGGCGGCACGAGGCTGCCGGCGCCGACGATCACCTCGTCCTCCACCACCGCGCCGTCCATGACGATGCTGCACATGCCGATCAGCACACGGCTGCCGATGCTGCAGCCGTGGAGCATGACCTTGTGGGCGATGGTCACGTCATCGCCGATCAGCAGCGGGAAGCCATCGGGGTTGAAGGGGCCGGCGTGGGTGATGTGCAGCACGCTGGCGTCCTGCACGCTGGTGCGCGCACCGATGCGGATGCGCTGCATGTCGCCGCGGATCACGGTCATGGGCCAGACCGAGCTGTCGGCGCCGATCTGGACGTCGCCGATGACCACCGCCGAGTGGTCGACAAAGGCCCGCTCGCCAAGTTGTGGCGTCACGCCCTGATATTTTCTAATCGCTTTCATAGACATTCCTGTGGCTGCATCCGGCGCCGATTGTAATTTAAGATGGTCGCTATCGATCCGGGAAAATCGTCGAAAATGAGGGATTTCCTTAGCTGAATGCCCTTCTTTGGCCAAGGTGTCAATAATCTGGCATAATGGCTGGCCGTCTCTGGAAAGGAGTATGTTTATGACCACCTTGCGCATCAGATCTTCTGCGAGCAAGGCCGGAAGTAAAGCGGCTATAGAAACCCGTGAATCAATCGCAGTGCATGTCGCGGTATATCTGCGTCGCGGTGGACAGATTGAAAAGATCGCCAAGGGCATCAGCGGTCTACCGAAAAACGGCTCCTGGCATCTGAACAGGAGACGAAAATAATTTCCGGAGGGGGCTTGCGCCCCCTCTCTGTTTCTTGCTGCTCTATAAACCTCTACCCAGACGCAATCTACAGGTGAATGCCTTGAGCTCCAGCAATCCCCTCCTGCAGGACTTCGACCTGCCGCCCTATTCCGCCATTCGTCCCGAGCACGTCCAGCCTGCTATCGAGACTCTGCTCGCGGATAACCGCGCCGCCACCGCCAAGCTGCTGGAGCAGCAGGAAGGCACGCCGACCTGGCAGGGCCTGGTGCTGGCGCTGGACGAACTGGGCGCACGCCTTGGCCGCGCCTGGAGTCCGGTGAGCCATCTGAACGCCGTGTGCAATAACGCCGAGCTGCGTGCTGCCTACGAGGCTTGCCTGCCGATGCTGTCCGAGTACTGGACCGAGCAGGGTCAGAATCGCGAGCTCTTCAAGGCCTACGAGGCCCTGGCCGGCAGCCCCGAAGCAGCTGGCTTCGATGTGGCGCAGAAGACCATTCTCGAGCACACCCTGCGTGACTTCCGCCTGTCTGGCATCGACCTGCCGGTGGATCAGCAGCAGCGCTACGGCGAAATCCAGATGAAGCTTTCCGAACTGGGCAGCCGCTTCTCCAACCAGCTGCTGGACGCTACCCAGGCCTGGACCAAGCACATCACTGACGAAACGGCCCTGGCCGGCCTGACCGATTCGGCCAAGGCGCAGATGGCCGCCGCGGCCCAGGCCAAGGAGCTGGATGGCTGGCTGATCACCCTGGAATTCCCCAGCTACTACGCAGTGATGACCTACGCCCAGGACCGTGCCCTGCGCGAAGAGGTCTACGCCGCCTATTGCACCCGCGCCTCGGACCAGGGCCCTAACGCCGGCCAGAACGACAACGGTCCGGTGATGGAAGAAATCCTCGACTTGCGTCAGGAACTGGCCAAGCTCCTGGGTTTTGCCAGCTTCTCCGAGCTGAGCCTGGCCACCAAGATGGCTGAGTCCAGCGATCAGGTGCTGAGTTTTCTGCGAGACCTGGCCAAGCGCAGCAAGCCGTTTGCCGCCCAGGACCTGGAGCAACTGCGGGCCTATGCCGCCGAACAAGGCTGCGCCGATCTGCAAAGCTGGGACAGCGGCTTCTACGGCGAGAAGCTGCGCGAGCAACGCTACAGCGTGTCCCAGGAAGCCCTGCGCGCCTACTTCCCCATCGACAAGGTGCTGAGCGGGCTGTTCGCCATCGTTCAGCGTCTGTATGGCATCGAGATCGCCGAGCAGAAAGGTTTCGATACCTGGCATCCCGATGTGCGCCTGTTCGAGATCAAGGAAAACGGCCAGCACGTGGGCCGTTTCTTCTTCGACCTTTACGCTCGCGCCAACAAGCGTGGCGGTGCCTGGATGGACGGTGCCCGTGATCGTCGCCGCACCGTTGACGGGGTGTTGCAGAGCCCGGTGGCCAACCTGGTGTGCAACTTCACTCCGGCTGACAGTGGCAAGCCCGCGCTGCTGACCCACGATGAAGTCACCACCCTGTTCCATGAGTTCGGCCACGGTCTGCACCACCTGCTGACCCGCGTCGAGCACGCCGGTGTGTCCGGGATCAACGGCGTGGCCTGGGATGCGGTGGAACTGCCGAGCCAGTTCATGGAGAACTGGTGCTGGGAGCCGGAAGGCCTGGCGCTGATCTCCGGTCACTATGAAAGCGGCGAACCGTTGCCTGAGGATCTGTTGCAGAAGATGCTCGCGGCGAAGAATTTCCAGTCCGGGCTGATGATGGTGCGCCAGCTGGAGTTCTCGCTGTTCGACTTCGATCTGCATGCCACCCACGGCGACGGTCGCAGTGTGCTGCAGGTGCTGGAAACCGTGCGTGATGAGGTCTCGGTGATGCGTCCGCCGGCGTACAACCGCTTCCCCAACAGCTTTGCCCACATCTTCGCCGGCGGTTATGCCGCGGGTTACTACAGCTACAAGTGGGCGGAAGTGCTGTCGGCTGACGCTTTCTCCAAGTTCGAGGAAGACGGCGTGCTCAATCCGGCCACTGGACGAGCGTTCCGCGAGGCGATCCTGGCTCGCGGCGGCTCCCAGGAACCGATGGTGTTGTTCGTCGATTTTCGCGGACGGGCACCGTCGATTGACGCACTCTTGCGCCACAGCGGCCTCAGTGAGGACGCGGCAGCATGAGTGAAGCACCCGTGAAGACCAAGAGACGCTTTATCGCCGGGGCGGTCTGCCCGGCGTGCAGTGAGCAGGACAAGCTGATGATGTGGAGTGAGGACAACGTGCCTCATCGCGAGTGCGTGGCCTGTGGTTACGCTGACACCCTCAACGAGCAGGGTTTGTCAGTGCCCAAGGAGCTCGGGACGCGGGTCAACATCACCACGCCGAAAGTGGCGGACACCAAGGTGCAATCGGTGCAGTTCTTCCCCAACCCCAAGTTGAAGAAAAAGCCTGACTGACCGCGCAAGAAAAAGCCGGCTCCTGTGTAGGAGCCGGCTTGTCGGCGAATCGATTCGCCCCCCTTCCCTTCGCTAGAGCGCTCTCGCGAGCAAGCGCGCACCTACAAGGTTCTGCTGTGTATCAGTTGCTCAGCGGCTTGCTGGCGCCCACCGTCTCGAACCAGCTTTTCACCGAACAGGTGGCAAACACGCTGGTGCTGCAGTCGCCATTGGCCAGCGCAGTGCGCAATTTGTCGATATTGGCCTGCATCATGTAGCGAATGCCGTCCTTGAAGTGGGAACTGTCGCCGAACCCGCCCTGGGTCATTTCATTCAGCGCATCTTCTTTGCTCCAGCCCTGGACCACCACCCGATACATTGCCGACATCAGGCCGGTGCGGTCCGAACCATGCTTGCAGTGCATCAGCACCGGGCCTTGGGCTTCGGCGGTCTGGATGGCGCGCAGGGCCTTGAGCACGTCGGCGTCATCCACGTGGTTGGTGCGGTAGGGCAACTGCACCTGGTTGATGCCCGGGGCCGATAGCCAGCTGGAGTCGGACTCTGGGAGGAAGTTGATCACCGTCCCGACCTTGAGTTTCTCCAGCAGCGGTACTGCGCCTTTGTCCGGCAGGGCGCTGCGGTACAGAGTCGGCGACATCTGATACAGGTTGTACTGTTTTTCCACCGGTTGGGCCCACTGCTCCGGGCGATTGGTGGGGGCATCAGCGGCTTGGGCCTGCGCCCCGGCGATCAGTGCCAGCAGCGACAGACAAAGTGCAGGAATGAAGCGAATTCTGGACATGTGAGGGGGGCACTGATTGGGGGCATTGAATGTCATGCAGTGTCCCTTGCACTCGGTCAAAGCCCCGTGAGCCCACTGTCAAAGAAACGTGAAGCTGAAGCGCATTTACAGCGGTTTCTGATCTTTTTTCCGACTGAAACGATTCATCTTGATGCTTAGCCTGCTACCATTTGTAACTAAAGTTTGCTGATGTGTTCATAAACCGGGGGCCTCCCCGGCCTTTTGCGTTGCCCAAACATAAAGTCGCGCCATGACGCGGCTGAACAATCCATCAATGCCTGATGAGGTGCACCCATGTCTGATCAAGATCGAGACAACCCGCGGCGTGAGTTCTTGCGTAAATCCTTGACCTTGATCCCTGTGGTCACCGTCGCCAGTACCGGCCTGGGCAGTTCCATGCTGGCGGCCGCGCCCGAGACTGTCGCCCCTGCCAAGCCGGCCGCCCCGGGCCAACTGCCCAGCGCCAGCCAGAGCTATGCGCCAAGTTACTTCAGCGCCGAAGAGTGGGCCTTCATCAAGGCGGCAGTGGAACGCCTGATCCCGGCGGACGAAATAGGGCCGGGCGCCCTGGAAGCCGGGGTGCCGGAGTACATCGACCGACAAATGAACACGCCTTACGCCGCCGGTGCCCTGTGGTACATGCAAGGCCCGTTCAAGGCTGACGCCGCGCCGGAGATGGGCTGGCAGAGCAAGCTGGTGCCCAAGGACATCTATCGCCTGGGCATTGCTGCTGTGGATGCATGGTGCAAAGACCTCAAGGGCCAAGTTTTTGCTGCTCAAGACAGCGCTACCCGAGACGCTTTGCTCAAGCAGCTGGAGGCCGGAATCCCGCAGTTCGATGCACTCCCGGCCAAGCTTTTCTTCAATCTGTTGCTGCAGAACACCAAGGAAGGCTTCTTCAGTGATCCGATCCACGGGGGCAATAAAGGCCTGGTGGGCTGGACCCTGATCGGTTTTCCCGGCGCGCGCGCCGATTTCATGGATTGGGTGGAACGCAACGAGCAATACCCCTTCCCGGCAGTGTCGATTCGCGGCGAGAGGGCTTGAGCATGGCAACGGTAATGAAGAAGGTCGATGCAGTGATCGTCGGGTTCGGCTGGACCGGCGCGATCATGGCCAAGGAGCTGAGCGAGGCCGGGCTCAACGTGCTGGCCCTGGAACGTGGGCCAATGCAGGACACCTACCCGGACGGCAACTATCCCCAGGTGATCGACGAACTTACCTACAGTGTGCGCAAGAAACTCTTCCAGGACATTTCCAAAGAGACGGTGACCATCCGCCACAGCGTCAACGATGTGGCCCTGCCCAACCGTCAGTTGGGTGCTTTCCTGCCGGGCAACGGCGTGGGCGGTGCCGGCCTGCACTGGTCCGGCGTGCACTTTCGCGTAGACCCCATCGAATTGCGCATGCGCAGTCACTATGAAGAACGCTACGGCAAGAATTTCATCCCCCAGGACATGACCATCCAGGACTTCGGCGTCAGCTATGAAGAGCTGGAGCCGTTCTTCGATTACGCGGAAAAAGTCTTCGGTACCTCGGGCCAGGCCTGGACCGTGAAGGGCCAGTTGGTCGGCGACGGCAAGGGTGGCAACCCTTATGCGCCGGATCGCTCGGACCACTTCCCGCTGGAGTCGCAGAAGAACACCTATTCCGCACAGCTGTTTCAGAAAGCAGCTGGTGAGGTGGGCTACAAGCCTTACAACCTGCCATCGGCCAATACCTCTGGGCCTTACACCAATCCCTACGGCGCGCAGATGGGGCCGTGCAACTTCTGTGGTTTCTGCAGCGGCTACGTTTGCTACATGTATTCCAAGGCATCGCCCAATGTGAACATTCTGCCGGCCCTCAAGCCGCTGCCGAACTTCGAATTGCGGCCCAACTCCCACGTGCTCAAGGTCAACCTCGACAGCAGTAAGACCAAAGCCACAGGTGTCACCTACGTCGACGGCCAGGGCCGGGAAATCGAGCAGCCGGCGGACCTGGTGATCCTCGGTGCCTTCCAGTTCCACAACGTGCGTCTGATGCTGCTTTCGGGTATCGGAAAGCCCTACGACCCGATCACCGGCGAAGGGGTGGTGGGCAAGAACTTCGCCTACCAGAACATGGCCACCATCAAGGCCTACTTCGACAAGGACGTGCACACCAACAACTTCATCGGCGCCGGCGGCAACGGCGTGGCGGTGGACGACTTCAACGCCGACAACTTCGACCACGGCCCACACGGCTTCGTCGGCGGCTCGCCGATGTGGGTCAACCAGGCCGGCAGCCGGCCAATCGCCGGCACCTCCAACCCGCCGGGCACTCCGGCCTGGGGCAGTGCCTGGAAGAAAGCCACCGCCGACTACTACACCCACCAAGTGTCCATGGACGCCCACGGTGCGCATCAGTCCTACCGTGGCAACTACCTGGATCTGGACCCGGTGTACCGTGATGCCTACGGCCTGCCTCTGCTGCGAATGACCTTCGACTGGCAGGAAAACGACATCAAGATGAATCGCTTCATGGTCGAGAAGATGGGCAAGATCGCCGAGGCGATGAACCCCAAGGCCATTGCCCTGCTGGGCAAGAAGGTCGGTGAACACTTCAATACTGTGTCCTACCAGACCACTCACCTCAACGGTGGCGCGATCATGGGCGTCGACCCGAAAACCAGTGCCCTCAATCGCTATCTGCAGAGCTGGGACGTGCACAACGTCTTCGTTCCGGGGGCTTCGGCCTTCCCTCAGGGCCTGGGCTACAACCCCACCGGCCTGGTGGCGGCGCTGACCTATTGGTCGGCCCGGGCGATTCGTGAGCAGTACCTGAAAAACCCCGGCCCACTGGTTCAGGCATAAGGAGCGATGACCATGAAAGCATTCGTTATCGCCACCTTGGCGCTGCTGGGCAGTGCCTCGCTCTACGCCACTGAAGCCGATCAGCAGGCGTTGGTCAAACAGGGTGAATACCTGGCCCGTGCCGGTGACTGCGTGGCCTGCCATACCGCCAAGGACGGCAAGCCGTTCGCCGGCGGGCTGCCGATGGAAACCCCTATCGGGGTGATCTACTCCACCAACATCACCCCGGACCAGAGCGGTATTGGCGGCTACAGCTTCGAGGACTTCGACAAGGCCGTGCGCCATGGCGTGGCCAAGAGCGGCAGCACCTTGTACCCGGCCATGCCCTTCCCGTCTTATGCACGGGTCAGCGACGCCGACATGCAGGCGTTGTACGCCTACTTCATGAAGGGCGTAGCACCGGTGGCCCGGGACAACCAGGACAGTGATATCCCCTGGCCACTGAGCATGCGCTGGCCGCTGTCGATCTGGCGCTGGATGTTCGCGCCGAGCGTGGAGACCCCGGCGCTGGCGACCGGCAGCGATCCTGTGATCAGCCGCGGCGCCTACCTGGTGGAAGGCCTCGGCCACTGTGGCGCTTGCCATACGCCACGGGCCCTGACCATGCAGGAGAAGGCCCTGAGCGCCAGCGACGGCAGTGCCTTCCTTTCCGGCAGCGCACCGTTGGAAGGCTGGATCGCCAAGAGCCTGCGCGGTGACCACAAGGACGGCCTGGGCAGCTGGAGCGAAGAGCAACTGGTGCAGTTTCTCAAGACCGGCCGCAGCGATCGCAGCGCGGTGTTCGGCGGCATGAGCGATGTGGTGGTGCACAGCATGCAGTACATGACCGAGGCTGACCTGACGGCGATTGCCCGCTACCTCAAGTCATTGCCGGCCAATGACCCCAAGGACCAGCCGCACCAGTACGACAAGCAAGTGGCTCAAGCCCTGTGGAAAGGTGACGACAGCAAGCCGGGCGCGGCGGTGTACATCGACAACTGCGCGGCCTGTCACCGTACCGATGGCCACGGCTATACCCGGGTGTTCCCGGCGCTGGCAGGCAACCCGGTGCTGCAATCGGCGGATGCCACCTCGCTGATCCATATCGTGCTCAAGGGCGGCACCCTGCCGGCGACCCACAGCGCGCCTTCGACCTTCACCATGCCGGCGTTCGCCTGGCGCCTGTCGGACCAGGAGGTGGCCGACGTGGTCAACTTCATCCGCAGCAGCTGGGGCAACCAGGCATCGGTGGTGAAGCCCGGGGACGTGGCGGCGCTGCGCAATGGCGACCTGCAGAGCACCTCCAACGATGACCTGGGGCAGGTCACCAGCCACTGACCCCAAGGCCGGCGCCCGCTGTGGGCGCCGGCCCGGGATGGCTGTTCAGCCCTGGCCGAAGCGCTGGATGCCCAGGCGGCTTTCCAGCTGATAGCCGGCGATGCAGTGCGTCAGCCCGGCGTTCGTCAGGTCCTCCCAGCTTGCGGGCAGCAGGCCGATGCCATCGTGGTAGGGGCTCCAGCGCACCTCGGAGAACTTCGGGTCTGCTGCATCGAAGGGCTGATGGTCGCTCACCGCGGCCTTCTCGATGTCCTGGGTGCACAGGTCGAACTCGCAGGCCAGGCCCCAGAGCTGGCCATCCGGTGCCTTGACGATGATCAGGTCGGCGCCTTGTTCGTAGCTCGGGAGGTAGGCGTCTGCCGCGTAGAAGATCTTTTCCAGCGTGCCGGGTGTCCTGGGCATGCTTGTGCTCCTGTTCTTTGAGCCTGCCTTATACGCTAACGGCACAAAACTGTAGGAGCCGGCTTGCCGGCGAAGGTGCGGCCTGCATCGTGCGGGGAGCCTTCACTTACAGGGCTGGGTTTCGGTCCGGCGGTGCTGGTCAGACAAATCCGACTCCATTACTGTATGCACATACAGTAATGGAGCGCCCTCATGTTCAGCCCCCTGCCTCCTCGTGGTCGCGGCACCGCGAGCAATCCGCACAATCGCTTCGCCCCCAACCGCTCGGTGGCCGAGGATGACGGCTGGTACCAGGAAGTGCCGCTGACGCAGGGCACCGAAGTGCGCTTTGAAACCGCCAAGTCGATCATCACCCGCAACAGTTCGCCGGACCTGCCCTTTGACCGTTCGATCAATCCCTATCGCGGCTGCGAGCATGGCTGCATCTATTGCTACGCGCGGCCCAGTCACGCCTATTGGGACCTGTCCCCGGGACTGGATTTCGAAACCAAGCTGATCGCCAAGAGCAATGCCGCGGCCTTGCTGGAGCAGCAGTTGTCCAAGCCCGGCTACCGTTGTGCGCCGATCAACCTGGGCTCCAACACCGATCCCTACCAGCCCATCGAGCGGGAACAGCAACTGACCCGGCGCACTCTGGAGGTGCTGCTGCGCTATCGGCACCCGGTGACCATCGTCACCAAGGGTTCGCTGATCCTGCGGGACCTCGACCTGCTGAGCGAACTGGCCCGGCAGCGGCTGGTCGCGGTGATGATCAGCCTGACCACCCTGGACGATGAGCTGAAGCGGATTCTCGAACCGCGGGCGGCGGCGCCCAAGGCACGCTTGCGGGCGATCCGGGTGATGCGTGAAGCAGGCATCCCGGTGGGGGTGCTGTGTTCGCCGATGATCCCGATGATCAACGACAGCGAGCTGGAAAGCCTGCTCAGCGAGGCCCATGCCGCCGGGGCGCAGAGCGCGGCCTACATGATGCTGCGGTTGCCCCTGGAAGTGGCGCCGCTGTTCGAGGAATGGCTGGCGGCGCATTACCCGCAGCGGGCGGCCCACGTGCTCAGCCTGATCCGTCAGAGCCGGGGCGGTGAGCTCTACGACAGCCGTTTCGGTGCCCGCATGCGCGGTGAGGGGCCCTTCGCCGACCTGCTGGCCCAGCGCTTTACCAAGGCACTCAAGCGCCTGGGGCTCAACGGTCGCGAAGGCTTCGATCTCGATTGCTCGGCCTTCTGTCCGCCGGGTGGGCAGATGTCGTTGCTGTGAGTGGCATTGGCCTATCGTTGAGGAGTGGGCGCCGCTGGCCGAGGTACGCGGGTCACCTTTTGCCATCGCCCATAGTGGCGTTCTAGAGCGCTCCATTCAGTTTTAGTTAAGTTTTTACCGTGACCTTGTCCATCCTGTGACTGATGGGTCTCGGTCGGCGGCTCGGTTATTTTTTAATCGATTGCTGGCGTCGTGCCGGATAATTCTGGAAAATTCACCCAATCCGACAGAGAGGCATGAATCATGAGTGATAAGGATAAACAGCCGTTGGCTGCGTCGGCTCCCGCACCCACCGAGGTTGCCGAAACTGCCGATGCAGCGTTGCAGCATATCGTTGACGGCTTTTTGCATTTTCATCATGAAGTCTTCCCGCAGCAGGAAGAATTGTTCAAGAAGCTCGCCACTGCCCAGCGGCCGCGGGCGATGTTCATCGCTTGCGCGGATTCGCGCATCGTTCCCGAGCTGATCACCCAAAGCTCCCCCGGCGACCTGTTCGTGACCCGTAACGTGGGCAACGTGGTGCCACCCTATGGGCAGATGAACGGCGGTGTGTCGACGGCGATCGAATACGCGGTGCTGGCCCTCGGGGTACACCACATCATCGTCTGCGGGCACTCGGACTGCGGCGCCATGCGTGCGGTACTCAACCCGCAAAGCCTGGAGAAGATGCCCACGGTCAAGGCCTGGCTGCGCCACGCCGAAGTGGCCCGGACCATGGTTGACGAGAACTGTGATTGCGCCGATGAAGCCTCGAGCATGCATGTGCTGACCGAGGAGAACGTCATCGCCCAGTTGCAGCATCTGCGCACCCACCCTTCCGTGGCTTCGCGCATGGCCAACGGGCAATTGTTCATCCATGGCTGGGTCTACGACATCGAGACCAGTTCGATCAAGGCCTACGACGCGGACAAGGGCTGCTTCCTGCCGCTCGATGGCACCCACCCGGTGCCCATGGCGACGCCCAAAGCGCGCTTCTAAATCCCCTGTGTGGCTATAGCCAGGACCGCCGTTTGCGTGGTCCGGCTTTGCCACGCCTGGAGTAAATGTCGGGAGAGTTGGGGTTATCGAGGCTCGGGGTTGGAAACGCTGTTTTGCAAGGCGCTTGAGTTCCATCCGCTGGATTGGAGTTGTGTCTGCTGGAGGTTGAAATCGAGGCCTGACTTGAAGGTTGCGATGCGGAGCGGGAGGCTTGGTCCCTTCGCCACAAGACTCGGTTCGAGCCTTGCTGGCGAGGATGGGAGTCAGGCGGCGGGCTGGTCGAGTTCCAGTTCCACGCCTAGCTGGCGTGACAGGCACGGCCAGCGCTTCCAGGCGGCCTCGGTGTCCGGGCTGTTGAGTTTGTCGCGGTAGGCTTCCACTGACTCCAGGGCGAAGCTTTCTTCGTCGAGCATGGCGTCGACCGCGTGATGCACCGCCTCATCCAGCTGGTTGGCGAAGGTCTCGCCGATCAATTGGTGAGCGATCAGGTTGGCGACCGTCATGTCCTGGGGGATCAGTGGACGGCCGAAATGCTTGATGTACAGGTCGTTGACTTCTTCTACCAGGCGCAGTGCCAAGTAGGCTTCGTCCAGCAGGCTGTCGAGGCCGACGTGGCCTTCCATGATGGCCGGAGGCTGGAGGAAGAACTGTTCGGCGATCTTCAGCACGGGTTTGATCTGCGATTCGATACCGGCTTCCCGGGCGACCGCGTTGGCGGCGTCCAGCAGGTCCGGGACCTGATTGATGTAGGCGCTGACGAAACGGGTCATGACGCCCTTGGCGTCGACTTCGGGCAGCAGGATGGCGGGGTGCAGGTGTGGCAGTTGCGTTTCCAACTGACGGGTCAAAAGGCCCGTGCTGGCTTCGTGTTGCTGGGCCAGTTGGATCTGCTCGCGCAGGGCGGCGGTGTTCATGAAAACTCCAGGGAACAAGGGCAATTGAATAGGGAAGACATAAGTTAGCGCGCTCACGAAATCGCCTAAGACGCATTTGTCATAATTATTTCATGCTTAGTCATCACGGTTATATCGTTCTGCCATCCCGGGCCTGCGACTCCTTTCCTACCGTGGCCTGCAACCTCCCTGGCAAGTGTTTCAGCTGATTTACGCCCTGCGTTGCGAGGTGAGAGTCGCTGTCTATACTCGCCCTTGTATGAAGTTAGCTGATGACGCCCGACTGCATGTGCAGCGAAGGCCCGGCGGTTTAAGTTCGTAGTCTAGGCAGCCGCTCCCTTGCCGCAGGTGAAAGCCGGCGGGATAACAAGAACGATAAGGGGAACCCGCAATGATGCGACATCCACATGTCTGGATGGGCCTCCTGTTGTGGTCGATATTCAGCCAGGCGCAGGCCGCCTGGACCGTGAATATGACGCCTGGGGCTACCGAGATAAGCCACGCGGTATTCGACCTGCACATGACCATCTTCTGGATCTGTGTGGTGATCGGCGTCATCGTCTTCGGCGCGATGTTCTGGTCAATGATCGTTCACCGTCGCTCCACCGGCCAGGTCCCGGCCAAGTTCCACGAAAGCACCACCGTGGAAATCCTCTGGACCATCATCCCTTTCCTGATCCTGGTGGCCATGGCAGTGCCTGCAACCGCGACCCTGATCAAAATGTACGACACCAGTGAGCCGGACGTGGACATTCAGGTCACCGGCTACCAGTGGAAGTGGCACTACAAATACCTGGGCCAGGATGTGGAGTTCTTCAGCAACCTGGCGACCCCCGCCGAGCAGATTCACAACAAGGCCGCCAAGGGCGAGCACTACCTGTTGGAAGTCGACCAGCCGCTGGTGCTGCCGGTGGGCGCCAAGGTGCGTTTCCTGGTGACCGCCGCCGATGTCATCCACTCCTGGTGGGTACCGGCCTTTGCGGTCAAGCGCGATGCCATCCCCGGTTTCGTCAACGAAGCCTGGACGCGGGTTGACCAGCCCGGGATCTACCGTGGCCAGTGCGCCGAGCTGTGTGGCAAGGATCACGGCTTCATGCCGATCGTGGTCGAGGTCAAGAGCCAGGCCGACTATGACACCTGGATGGGCGAGCGCAAGGCCGAGGCCGCCAAGCTCAAGGAGCTGACCAGCAAGGAATGGACCCTCGACGAACTGGTGGCCCGTGGCGACAAGATCTATCACACCACCTGCGTTGCCTGTCACCAGGCGGAGGGCCAGGGCCTGCCGCCGATGTTCCCGGCGCTCAAGGGTTCGAAGATTGCCACCGGCCCCAAGGAGGCTCACCTGAGCCTGGTGTTCCACGGCAAGCCGGGTACTGCCATGGCGGCCTTCGGCAAGCAGCTGTCTGAAGTCGACATTGCTGCGGTAGTGACCTACGAGCGCAACGCCTGGGGCAACAACAAGGGTGACATGGTCACGCCCAAGGAAGTCCTGGCGCTGAAACAGGCGGAAAGCAAATGAGCCGGCCTTTCGGGTATTTGCGCAACCGGTCGCGGCACGCCGCCGCCGATCATCCAGTCCATTCGCTCGCAGGAGACAGGACATGAGTACTGTGATCGATGACCACGGCCAAGCCGGCCATGATGACCACGCCCATGGCCCCGCCAAAGGCCTGATGCGCTGGGTACTGACCACCAACCACAAGGACATCGGGACTCTGTACCTGTGGTTCAGCTTCTGCATGTTCCTCCTGGGTGGTTCCTTCGCCATGGTGATCCGCGCCGAGTTGTTCCAGCCCGGGTTGCAGATCGTCGAGCCGGCGTTCTTCAACCAGATGACTACCATGCACGGCCTGGTGATGGTCTTCGGTGCGGTGATGCCGGCTTTCGTCGGCCTGGCCAACTGGATGATCCCGCTGATGATCGGCGCGCCGGACATGGCCCTGCCACGGATGAACAACTTCAGCTTCTGGCTGCTGCCGGCGGCCTTCCTGCTGCTGGTCTCGACCCTGTTCATGCCCGGTGGCGGGCCGAACTTCGGCTGGACCTTCTACGCCCCGCTGTCCACCACCTATGCGCCGGAAAGCGTGACGTTCTTCATCTTCGCCATCCACCTGATGGGCATCAGTTCGATCATGGGAGCGATCAACGTAATCGCCACCATCCTCAACCTGCGTGCCCCGGGCATGACCCTGATGAAGATGCCGCTGTTTGTCTGGACCTGGCTGATCACCGCGTTCCTGCTGATTGCGGTGATGCCGGTACTGGCCGGCTGCGTGACCATGATGCTGATGGACATCCACTTTGGCACCAGCTTCTTCAGCGCTGCCGGCGGCGGTGACCCGGTGCTGTTCCAGCACGTGTTCTGGTTCTTCGGCCACCCCGAGGTGTACATCATGATCCTGCCGGCCTTCGGCGCGGTCAGCTCGATCATCCCGACCTTCAGCCGCAAGCCGCTGTTCGGCTACACCTCGATGGTCTATGCCACCGGGGCCATCGCTTTCCTGTCGTTCATCGTCTGGGCGCACCACATGTTCGTAGTGGGCATCCCGCTGGTGGGCGAACTGTTCTTCATGTACGCCACCCTGCTGATCGCCGTGCCCACCGGGGTCAAGGTGTTCAACTGGGTGAGCACCATGTGGCAGGGCTCGCTGACCTTCGAGACGCCGATGCTGTTCGCCGTGGCCTTTGTCATCCTGTTCACCATTGGCGGTTTCTCCGGGCTGATGCTGGCCATCGCCCCGGCGGACTTCCAGTACCAGGACACCTACTTCGTGGTGGCGCACTTCCACTACGTGCTGGTGCCTGGAGCGATCTTCGGGATCTTCGCCTCGGCCTACTACTGGCTGCCCAAGTGGACCGGGCACATGTACGACGAAACCTTGGGCAAGCTGCACTTCTGGCTGTCCTTTGTCGGCATGAACATGGCGTTCTTCCCCATGCACTTTGTCGGGCTGGCGGGCATGCCGCGGCGGATTCCGGATTACAACCTGCAGTTCGCCGACTTCAACATGGTTTCGTCCATCGGGGCTTTCACCTTTGGCGCGACACAGATCTTCTTCCTGTTCATCGTCATCAAGACCATCCGTGGCGGCAAGCCGGCTCCGGCCAAACCCTGGGAAGGCGCCGAGGGGCTGGAATGGAGCATTCCATCACCGGCGCCGTATCACACCTTTGTCACGCCGCCGGAAGTGAAATGAACATCTGTGTTGTAGGAGCGAGCTTGCTCGCGAAGGCGTCGGGCCAGGCGCTAGAAGGCGTCGCCCGCTTCGCCGGCAAGCCGGCTCCTACAAGTTCGGGAGGGGCTTGAGATGGCCGATATTTCGTTGAAGAAGCTGGTCACCCGCCTGTTGCTGGTGGTGGTGGCGATGTTTGTCTTCGGCTTTGCCCTGGTGCCGATCTACGACGTGATGTGCAAGGCCCTGGGGATCAATGGCAAGACCGGTGGGCAGTACTCGGCGCAAGGTGAGCAGGTGGATGTGTCGCGTCAGATACGGGTGCAGTTCCTGTCCACCAACGCCATCGACATGGTCTGGGATTTCTACCCCAAGGCCGATGACATCGTGGTCCATCCGGGGGCCGTGAACGAGATGATTTTCGTCGCCCGCAACCCTAGCAACCACCCGATGAGCGCCCAGGCGATCCCGAGCATTTCCCCCAGCAGTGCGGCCATGTATTTCCACAAGACCGAGTGTTTCTGCTTCACCCAGCAAGTGCTGCAACCCGGCGAGAAGATCGAGATGCCGGTGCGTTTCATTGTCGATCGCGACATGCCCAAGGATGTGAAGCACCTGACGCTGGCTTACACGCTGTTCGATATCACCGCGCGTCATCCACCGGTGGCGGTCAGCGCCAAGACGGGTGGTTAAGAGGTTCCAGCGTGACCGATTAAGGAGAACAATAAATGGCGACTCATGAGCACTATTACGTTCCCGCACAGAGCAAGTGGCCGATCATCGCGACGGTGGGCATGTTTGTCACCATGTTCGGCCTGGCAACCTGGTTCAACGACCTCAAGGCGGCGCGCCCGGAATCCCATGGCCCGTTGATCTTCTTCGTCGGCGGCTTGTTGCTGGCCTACATGCTGTTCGGCTGGTTCGGCGCGGTGATCAAGGAAAGCCGTGCCGGTCTCTACAGCGCCCAGCTTGATCGCTCGTTCCGCTGGGGCATGAGCTGGTTCATCTTCTCCGAAGTGATGTTCTTCATGGCCTTCTTTGGCGCGCTGTTCTACGTGCGTCATCTGTCCGGACCCTGGCTGGGAGGCGAAGGCCACAAAGGCATCGCCCATATGCTCTGGCCGAACTTCGAGTTCGTCTGGCCGCTGCTCAACAACCCCGATCCGAAACTCTTTCCCTCGCCCAAGGGCACCATCAGTCCCTGGGGCCTGCCGCTGCTCAACACCGTGCTGCTGGTGAGCTCCAGCGTCACGGTGACCATTGCCCACCATGCGTTGAAAAAGGGCCATCGCGGGGCGCTGAAAATCTGGCTGGCGCTGACCGTGTTGCTGGGCTGCGGGTTTCTCGGCTTTCAGGCTCAAGAGTACATCCACGCCTATCACGAGCTTGGTCTGACGCTGGGGTCGGGTGTCTACGGCGCGACCTTCTTCATGCTCACCGGGTTTCACGGTGCCCACGTGACCATCGGCACGTTGATCCTGTTCGTGATGCTGATGCGCATCATGCGTGGGCATTTCGACGCCGAGCACCAGTTCGGCTTCGAAGCCGCCAGTTGGTACTGGCACTTCGTCGATGTGGTCTGGATCGGTTTGTTCGTTTTCGTCTACGTGCTCTAAGGCAGTCTTACCAGGGGGCGTGGGATACCAACTGACCGCTGAAGAAGCCCCAGGCGATAAGGCCGACGGTGATCGCGGCCAGGCATACACGAATGCTCAGGGACGTCAGCAGGCGCTTGGATTGACTGTCGTCCTTGACCAGAAAGAACAGGCCGCTGAACAGGCTGATAACCGTGGCAATCAGCGTCAGGACGATGGCTGCTTTGAGCATGGTGGGACTCCGGGGGAAGCGCGATGCACATCAGTGTAGCGAGTCGATTTCATAACTTTGCGGGCAGGCCATGAAGGGCTTCCGGCCGGGAGTCGTGCCGACCCTGGTGGTGCTGTTGCTGCTGCCGGTGCTGGTTTCCCTGGGCTTTTGGCAGCTGGGCCGCGGCGAGCAGAAACGCCAATTGCTAAGCAGCTATGCCGAACGCCGTGCGGCTGAACCGGTGGCTTTGTTCGAGCTGTTGGCCGCCGAGGATCCGGCCTTTCGCCGGGTCCGCTTGCATGGTCATTTCGATGGGGATCACAGCCTGTTGCTGGATAACCGCATGCACGACGGCAAGGTTGGGGTCGAGCTGCTGCAGCCCTTTCTCGACCAGGCCAGCGGTCGTTGGTTGCTGGTCAATCGCGGCTGGCTGCCCTGGCCCGACCGGCGCACGCCACCGGTGTTCAACACCCCGGAACAGAGCCTGAGCCTGGATGCCTGGGTTTACATTTCTCCGGGCACTGCGTTCCAGCTGCATGCCGACCCGGCCGGCGCTTCCTGGCCACGGTTAATCACCGCGGTAGCCCCAGAGGCGTTATGGGCCGAACTGGGGCGCAGTGGCTTCAACCATGAAGTGCGCCAGGAGTCTGGTCCTGGTGCCTACCTGACCGAATGGCCGGTGGTCGCCATGGGCCCGGAAAAACATCAGGCCTATGCGGTGCAGTGGTTCGCCATGGCCCTGGCCCTGTTCGCCCTCTACCTCTATTTCGGCTGGCACAACACACGGGAGAAACGCCATGGGAGCGGCCATGAATCCACCCAACATCACTGATGCCCAAGCGCCCAATCGGCGCCGTGGTCGCTGGCAGCTGATCCTCATCCTGCTGATGGTCATTGGCCCGATGATCCTGGCCACCGGCATGTACAAGCTGCAGTTCTGGGTGCCGGAAAGCCGCAGCTATCACGGCGAAATGATCGGCAACGGGCAGACCCGTGCCGAGATCGGCGTGCAGTCCGAGGAGGATCGCTGGCAGATCCTGGTCACCGCACCCAAGGGCTGTTCGGTGGATTGTCAGCAGTTGGTGTACCTGGCGCGGCAGATCCAGGTGGCCTTGGGGCGCGATGCCTCCCGGGCCAGCCATGCCTTGGCCAGCGCCCAGCCGCTGAGCGCCGAGTACGAAGCCAAGCTGCAGCGCGAATACCCGCAGTTGCAACGCTATCCGCTGGACCTGGCGGCTTTCAGCAAGAGTGCCAACGACAAGGATGCGCCACAGCTGTGGATCGTCGACCCCCACAGCAACCTGGTGCTGCGCTATGACGCCCGGGTCAAGGGCAAGGACCTGCTCAACGACCTGCGCCATCTGCTGAAACTGTCGAACATCGGATAAGGACTTCGTCATGGCCAAACCTGGATTTCGCCTCGCGTTGTTTGCCACCTTGCTGGCCCTGATTGTGGTGCTGCTCGGTGCTTACACCCGGCTGACCCACGCTGGCCTCGGCTGCCCGGACTGGCCCGGTTGCTATGGCTTTATCAGCGTGCCCAAGAGCGAAGCCCAGCTGGCCCACGCCGAGTTGCATTTTCCCGAGGCTCCGGTGGAAGCCCACAAGGGCTGGAACGAGATGATCCACCGCTATTTCGCCGGCACCCTGGGCCTGTTGATTGTGCTTCTGGCGGCTCGTGCCTGGACCCATCGCCGGCATCCCGGGCAGCCCCTGAAGTTACCGCTGTTGCTCTTGGCCGTGGTGTTCGCCCAGGCAGCCTTCGGCATGTGGACCGTAACCCTCAAGCTTTGGCCGCAAGTGGTTACCGCGCACCTGCTGGGCGGTTTCGCTACCTTGAGCCTGTTGTTTCTGCTGACCTTGCGCCTGTCCGGTGTGCTGCCTGCGTTGATTGTGCCGCGCCGCCTGCAATATTGGGCGACTGCGGGGCTGGTACTGGTGATCGGACAGATCGCCCTGGGAGGCTGGGTGAGTTCCAACTACGCTGCGGTGGCCTGTATCGACCTGCCGACCTGCCACGGGCAGTGGTGGCCGAACATGGATTTTGCCAACGGCTTTCACCTGACTCAGCACATCGGGCCGAACTACCTGGGTGGGCAACTGGACAGTGATGCCCGCACCGCCATCCATATGACCCATCGAGTGGGGGCGCTGCTGGTCACCCTGGTGTTGCTGGGGCTGGCCTGGCAGCTCAGGCAAACGGGCATGACTCGCCTGGCCGGGCTGGTGCTGGTGGCGCTGGCGGCGCAGATCTGCCTGGGCTTGAGCAATGTGTTCTTTCATCTGCCACTGCCGGTGGCGGTGGCGCACAACGCCGGGGGCGCCGCGCTGCTGTTGACCCTGGTGCTGGTCAATTATCACGCCCGAACCAGCTTGGTGCAGGCCCGCGATCGGCTGCCCCTGGGCTGGCGCCTCAGCCCGCGCAAACAGATGGCGGGTCCCATTACCATCAAAGGAGAGATGCCATGGCGACTCTGATTGGCGAGCGTCAGCACCCGCAGGCGATCTGGCGGGACTACCTGGAGCTGACCAAGCCCAAGGTGGTGGTACTGATGCTGATCACCTCGTTGGTGGGCATGTTCCTCGCCACCCGCGCCGGAGTACCGTGGACGGTGCTGGTGTTTGGCAACCTGGGCATTGCTCTGTGCGCCGGCGGCGCGGCGGCGGTCAATCATGTGGTGGACCGACGCATTGATGCGGTGATGGCTCGGACTCACAAGCGCCCGCTGGCTGAAGGCCGGGTTACGCCCCGGGCAGCGCTGGCGTTCGCCGTGCTCCTGGCCCTGGCCGGGCAGGCACTGTTGCTGGCGTTCACCAATCCACTAACGGCCTGGCTGACCCTGGCGTCGCTATTGGGCTACGCAGTGGTCTACACCGGCTTCTTGAAGCGCGCGACGCCGCAGAATATCGTCATCGGCGGCCTTGCCGGAGCGGCCCCGCCGTTGTTGGGCTGGGTCGCCGCGACCGGGCACTTGAGCGCCGAACCGCTGCTGCTGGTGTTGATCATCTTCGCCTGGACCCCGCCGCACTTCTGGGCCCTGGCTATCCATCGCAAGGAGGAGTACGCCAAGGCGGATATCCCGATGCTGCCGGTGACTCACGGCGAGCACTACACCAAGGTGCACATCCTGCTCTATACCTTTGCCCTGCTGGCGGTGAGCCTGCTGCCCTTTGCCATCCACATGAGCGGCGTGCTGTACCTGGTCTGTGCCCTGGCCTTGGGTGGGCGCTTCCTGCAATGGGCCTGGGTGCTGTACCGTGGCACTCGGCCGCACGCGGCGATCAACACCTTCAAGTACTCTATTTATTACTTGTTCCTGCTGTTCATCGCCCTGCTCGTAGACCATTACCTATTGTTGAACCTATGACTCGAACTCAGAAAACCGTCTTTATTCTCGTTGCTCTGGTGGCCCTGGTCCTGGGGTTGACCGTCAACAAAGTACTGTCCGGCAAGGGTCAAGGCGACCCCACTGCATTGATCGATGCCGGGATCATCCTGCTGCCACAGAGCCGTACTCTGCCGGCGGTGAAGATGCTCGACCAGGATGGTCAGCCGGTGGTGATCGACGAATTGAAGGGCAAGTGGTCGTTGCTGTTCTTCGGCTACACCTTCTGCCCGGATATTTGCCCCACCACCCTGGCCCAGCTGCGGCAGATCAAGAGCGAACTGCCCAAGGAGGCGGTGGACAAGCTGCAGGTAATCCTGGTCAGCGTCGATCCCAACCGCGACACCCCGCAGCAGCTCAAGCAGTACCTGGGTTACTTCGACAAGGACTTCAAAGGCCTGACCGCCTCCTCGGTGGAAGACCTGCAGAAGCTCGCCAATGCGGTGAGCATTCCCTTCATCCCGGCGGACACCAGCAAGCCCAACTACACCGTGGACCACAGCGGCAACCTGGCGGTGATCGGGCCGGATGGCAGCCAGCGTGGCTTTATCCGCGCGCCGTTGAACAACCAGAAGCTGGTGGCCCAGTTGCCGGTGATGTTGCAGCGCAAGTAATTCTTTATCGTTCCTCGCCGGCAAGCCGGAGAAAGGACCACTTGAAACGAAACGGGGCGCCCAAAGGCGCCCCGTTCGTGTTTCTGCAACCGATCAGAACGCCGGCACGATCGCGCCTTTGTACTTCTCGAGAATGAATTGCTTCACTTCCGGGCTATGCAGGGCGGCTACCAGTTTCTTCATGGCGTCCGAATCCTTGTCATCAGGACGGGCCACCAGGATGTTCACGTAAGGCGAGTCTTTGCCTTCGATCACCAGGGCGTCCTTGGCCGGATCCAGCTTGGCTTCCAGGGCGTAGTTGGTGTTGATCAGGGCCAGGTCGACCTGGGTCAGCACACGCGGGATGGTGGCGGCTTCCAGTTCACGGAACTTCAGATCTTTGGCGTTCTCGGTGATGTCCTTGATGGTCGCCAGGATATTGTTCGAATCCTTCAGCTTGATCAGGCCTGCCTTGTCCAGCAGCAGCAGGGCGCGGCCGCCGTTGGTGGCGTCGTTGGGGATTACCACGGTAGCGCCGCCCGGCAGTTCGGAGAGTTGCTTGTACTTGTTGGAGTAGGCGCCCAGGGGTTCAATGTGTACGCCGGCCACGCTCACCAGCTTGGTGCCCTTGGCCTTGTTGAACTCATCCAGGTACGGCTGGTGCTGGAAGAAGTTGGCGTCCAGGCGTTTTTCAGCCACTTGCACGTTGGGCTGCACGTAGTCGGTGAAGACCTTGACCTTCAGGTCCACGCCTTCTTTGGCCAGGGCCGGTTTGACGAATTCCAGGATCTCGGCGTGGGGCACCGGTGTGGCGGCCACGGTCAGGGTTTCGGCGGCGTGCGCGGAGAACGCGGCAACGGCTGCGAAAGCGACGAGTAGTTTTTTCATCGAACAAGCTCCTTGTAAGTCGCCCGACCCCGGGCGCCTGCCGGCCAGGACCGGCAATTTTATTTGCGAGAAAAGTGCACCACCAGCTTATCGCCAACGGTTTGCAGAACCTGAACCAATACCAGCAGCAACACCACGGTGACCACCATCACATCGGTCTGGAAGCGCTGGTAGCCGAAGCGGATTGCCAGGTCGCCCAGGCCACCGGCACCGACTACGCCGGCCATGGCGGTGTAGGACACCAGGGTGATCGCGGTCACGGTGATCGCGGCAAAAATGCCCGGCCGAGCCTCCGGGAGCAAGGCGTTGGTAATGATCTGCCGGGTGCTGGCGCCCATGGACTGGGTGGCCTCGATGATGCCGCGATCCACTTCCCGCAGTGCGGTTTCCACCAGTCGGGCAAAGAACGGCGTTGCCCCGACCACCAGCGGCGGAATGGCCCCGGCCACGCCCAGGGAGGTGCCGGTGATCAATACGGTGAAGGGAATCATCACGATCAGCAATATGATGAAGGGCAGTGAGCGCAGGATGTTGACGGCCAGTGACAGCAGCGCATACAGCGACTTCTGTTCGAGCAGTTGGCGCGGGCTGCAGAGGAACAGCAGGACCCCCAGCGGCAGGCCCAGGAGTATGGTGAACAGCAGCGAGCCGCAGAGCATCATCAGGGTGTCGCCGGTGGCCAGCCAGATTTCCAGCCAGTCGATATTGGTGAAGAAACTACTCAGCAGTTCCATTAGCGCAGCACCTCCATGTGGACATCTGCCGCGGTGAAGCGGGCAAAGGCCGCTTCCATGTCACCGCCGGTAATGGCCAGGGTCAGTTGCCCGTAAGGGGTGTCTTTGATGCGGTCGATGCGTCCGGCGAGGATGCTGTAGTCGACCCCGGTCTCCCGGGCCACGGTGCCCAGCAGCGGCGCATAGGTGGCATCGCCCTGGAAGGTCAGGCGCACGATGCGCCCAGGTACGTGGGCAAAGTCGTCGCGTTGTTCGTTTTCGTCGACCTGCTCGTCTTCCTGGACGAAGCGCTTGGTGGTCGGGTGCTTGGGGTGCAGGAACACCTCGGCCACCGAGCCCTGTTCGACGATCACGCCGGCGTCCATTACCGCTACCTGGTCGCAGACGCGGCGGATCACGTCCATTTCGTGGGTGATCAGGACGATGGTCAGGTTCAGCTCGCGGTTGATCTCTGCCAACAGTTGCAGGACCGACGCAGTGGTTTGCGGGTCCAGGGCGCTGGTGGCTTCGTCGCACAGGAGGATTTTTGGCTGGGTGGCCAGGGCGCGGGCGATGCCGACGCGCTGCTTCTGGCCGCCGGACAGTTGCGCCGGGTACTTCTTCGCATGGTCGGACAGGCCGACCCGGTCCAGCAGTTCGGCAACCCGCTTGTCGATTGCGCTGCGCGACAGCTCACCAGCCAGGGTCAGTGGCAAGGCAACGTTGTCGGCCACGGTCTTGGAGGACAGTAGGTTGAAGTGTTGGAAGATCATCCCGACCTGTTGCCGGAAGCGGCGCAAGCCGTTGGCATCCAGTGCAGTGACTTCCTCGCTGTCGACGATGATCTTGCCGCCGCTGGGATTTTCCAGGCGGTTGATCAGGCGCAGCAGAGTACTTTTGCCCGCGCCGGAGTGGCCGATCAGGCCGAACACCTGGCCATTCTCGACCCGAAGACTGGTCGGGTGCAGGGCGGGAATATCCTTACCGGCGACCCGGTAAGTTTTATGGACGTTTTGAAACTCGATCACGTAGCGAACCTTGTGGGGCGCGTTAGAAAAGGATCAGCGGTTAGCCGGGCGCGCATTTTAGCCTGTCCGTATAGAGGTTCTTAGCATTTATTTCGCAATCATCATGCCATTTGGCAATAACGCGATCAAAGGTCATGAAAAAGGAACGGCCGCGGTTTCTCACCATTCGCTGCTTGAGCCTCTCGAAAGCCCCAGGTGCCGTGCCAGTGGGTATTTGTTCATGAAGTCCCTCTGTCGCGCTCGCCCGCCCTGAGCCAGGCGAACCTGCTGTCGGGATGGTGTCGATGGTGCGGTCATCGAGGCCTTGAAGAAGGCACTGAAAGCCCAGGGTGCGCACGCCAAGCTGCTAGGGCCGAGTCAGCGCCGGTGACCACTGCGGATGGCCAGAGCCTGGCGGTTGATGCCTCTATGGAAGGTTTGCCATCGGTGGCGTTCGACGCCGTGTTCGTCCCGGGCGGCGGCCAATCGATCAAAGCCCTGAGCGGTAACGGCGTGGCGTTGCATTACCTGTTGGAGGCCTCAAGGCGATTGCCTTGCACGGCGAAGCCCGAGAGCTACTGCATGTGCTCAGGCTGGAAGCGGATGAGGGGTTGATCGTGGGTGTGGATGCCAAGGCATTCAAGGCGTTCTTTGCCGCCATTGCCCAGCATCGGGTCTGGGATCGAGAAGAAAAGGCCAAGGCAATTCCGGCCTTAACAACTCATCGCCAACAAGCCTGCTCCCCTGTAGGAGCCGGCTTGCCGGTGATGGCGTCATTGCGCCTTGTGTGGGCTCAGCACCATCTGTGCCGGCACGTGGCGCACGATCTGCCGGCTGATCTTCTGTTCGAAGTCGGCGTCGAGTTTTTTCACTCGTTTGCTCAGCAAGGTCGACAGCCAAGGATAATCCTCGGTGCGTGGTACCTGAATGCTCACATCGCACTGGTAATTCACCACGTCGGCAGCCAGGGCATCGAGTTGCCGACGCAGCTTGCGGATATCGGTGACATTCAGGGCAATAGTGGTGCTTTGGGCTGTAGGGTCGATCAGCTTGGCCGCTGGCCGTGCCTCGGCAGCCTTCAAGGCGGCCTCGGCCTGGTCCAGCTCGGCCTTGCGCGCATGAGCAATGGCACTGTTGACCCCGCCGGTCAGTGCTGGCGCCTTGGGCATCAGCGCTCGGGCTCGGCTCAGGGCGGTGGCTGCGGCATTCACATCGCCTTTTTGCAGGACGATCTGGCTGCGCTGCAGATAAGCTTCGGCCAACTGCCGTTGGTACTGCACCAACTGCGGATCATCAGGCGTCTGCGCCTGCAATGCGCTCAGCTGGTCTTCGGCGGTGGCCAGTTCGCTGCTGGCGATGTTTTGTTCCAGCTGCGCGATGGCCGTGGCCCGGGCATCGGGGACCTCGGTGGCCGCCGGTGGCGTGCTTTGGCAGGCCCCGAGCAGCAGGGAAAAGGCGACAAGGAGCAAATAACGGGAGGCGAACGGCTTCATTCCTGCGACTCTCTAATTGCGCAAAAAGCGAGCAAGTCTACACCCCTCGACGGGGCAGAACAAAACTCAGCAGAAACAGTGCGGCGGCCGTGACCACGATCGACGGCCCGGCCGGGGTGTCCTTGAACCAGGACAGCGCCAGTCCGCCGCAGACTGCAAGCATGCCCAGCAGGCTCGCGCCCAGGGCCATCTGCTCCGGCGAGCGGGCGTGTCGTTGCGCCGCCGCTGCTGGAATGATCAGCAGCGAGGTGATCAGCAATACCCCGACAATCTTCATTGCCACGGCGATCACTACGGCGATCAACAGCATCAGCGTCATGCGCAGCGAGGCCACGGGCAGGCCTTCGACCCTGGCCAGTTCCTCATGCACGGTGATCGCCAGCAAGGGGCGCCACAGGGCCACTAGCAGCAACAGCACCGCCGCGCTGCCGCCGAGAATCCACGCCAGGTCAGTGGGGCTGATCGCCAGCAGGTCACCGAACAGGTAGGCCATCAGATCGATCCGCACTTCATGCATGAAGCTTAGTACCACCAGGCCCAGAGACAGGGTGCTAGGCGCAAGAATCCCCAGCAGCGTGTCAGATGCCAGCGGCTGGCGTTGTTGCAGGGTCACCAGCAGCACCGCCAGCAGCAGGCAACCCACAGTGACCGCCACCGCCGGGCTGATATCCAGCAGGAAACCCAGGGCCACGCCCAACAGTGCGGCGTGGGACAGGGTGTCGCCAAAATAGGCCATGCGCCGCCAGACCACGAAGGACCCCAAGGGGCCGGCGACCACCGCCAGAGCCAAACCTGCGAGCAGGGCGTAGAGCAGAAAATCAGCCATGCTTGCAGTTTTCTCCATGAACATGGGCGTGGCCCGTTGCGGGCTGGGTCACCACCGAGCCGTGCAGATCGTGGGCGTGGTCGTGATGGTGGTGGTAGATCGCCAGGCTCGGCGCGTTCTTGCCGAACAGTTCGACGAAGGCCGGGTCGCCGCTGACCTGCTCGGGATGTCCGGAGCAGCAGACGTGACGGTTGAGGCAGACCACCTGGTCGGTGGTGCTCATGACTAGGTGCAGGTCATGGGAAACCATCAGCACGCCACAGCCGTGACGGTCCCGCAGGCGGGTAATCAGGCTGTAGAGTTCGGCCTGGCCGGCCACATCGACGCCTTGCACCGGTTCGTCGAGCACCAGCAGTTCCGGCTCGCGCAGCAGGGCCCGGGCCAGCAGCACTCGCTGCATCTCGCCACCGGAAATGCTTTGCACCGGGCTGTCGATCACCTGTTCGGCGCCGACTTCCTTGAGTGCTGCCAGTGCACGGATGCGGTCCACGCCTGGCACCAGGCGCAGGAAACGCAGCACCGACAGTGGCAAGGTTGGGTCGACATGAAGCTTCTGCGGCATATAGCCAACCCGCAGCTTGGGCTTGCGCCAGACACTGCCGCTGTCGGGCTTGAGCAGCCCGAGCACGGCACGCACCAGGGTGGTCTTGCCGGCGCCGTTGGGGCCGATCAGGGTGACGATCTGCCCGGGTTCGACGTTGAGCTGGATATTGTCCAGCACGTTCTGCCCGGCAAAGGTCACCGTGACCTGCTCAAGGCGGATCAGCGCAGTGCTCATCAAGCCCCCTGGCAACCCGAGCAGAGCCCGACCACTTCAACGGTCTGGCCTTCGACCACGAAGCCGACGTCGCGGGCGCTGCTGATGATGGCGTCGCTGATGGATTTCTGTTCGAGCTCAATGGCCGCGTGGCACTCGCGGCAGATCAGGAATTGACCCTGATGCGCGTGTTCCGGGTGGTTGCAGCCGACGAAGGCATTGAGCGAAGCAATGCGGTGCACCAGGCCGTTTTCCAGGAGGAAATCCAGCGCGCGATAAACCGTCGGCGGTGCCGCGCGACGACCGTCCTGCTCGCTGAGCACGGCGAGAATGTCGTAGGCCCCCAGGGGCTTGTGGCTTTGCCACACCAACTCCAGCACCCGCCGGCGCAAGGCCGTCAGGCGCAGGCCCTGCCGTGCGCACAGGGCGTCGGCCTCAGACAGTGCGCTGTGCACGCAGTGAGAGTGGTCGTGTGGACGGCTGGCAAGCGGTGTTTTGGGCATGAGCGGCGACGAGGTTTGTGAGAGACGTTATTATGTTACCTGTTCTTGCCTCTTCGAGTGTCCATCGTGCCCAGACTTTTTCGCCTTTTTGTTGCTTTTACCTTCAGTTTGTTTGCGATCGGCTCAGCCCAGGCCGAAGTTCGGGTACTCACCAGCATCAAGCCCCTGCAGTTGATCGCCGCGGCGGTGCAAGACGGCGTGGCGGTTCCCGAGGTGCTATTGCCGCCGGGGGCTTCGCCACACAACTACGCGCTGCGCCCTTCCGACGTACGCAAGGTGCAGACCGTGGACTTGCTGTACTGGGTCGGACCGGACATGGAGGGTTTCTTGCCGCGGGTTTTGAAAGGCCGCAGTCTGCCATCGGTGGCGGTGCAGGATCTGCCCGGAATGAAGCTTCGTCATTTTGCCGAAGATAGCCACTCCCACGCCGAAGATGCCGACGAACATGACCATGATCATCGTCCCGGCACCCTGGATGCGCATCTGTGGCTGTCGCCGGTCAATGCTCGGGTGATTGCCGCTCGCATCGCCGCTGACCTGAGCGCGGCTGAACCGGCCAACGCCGCTCGCTATCAGAGCAACCTGAAAGCTTTCAATGAACGTCTGGATGCTCTGGATATCCGCTTGAAAGCGCGCCTGGCGGGAGTCGTCGGCAAACCCTACTTTGTGTTCCACGAAGCGTTCGACTACTTCGAGGACGCTTATGGCCTCAAGCACACCGGAGTGTTCAGCGTTGCCGCAGAAGTGCAGCCGGGAGCGCAGCACGTCGCGGCGATGCGTGCACGGTTGCAACAGGTGGGCAAGACCTGCGTGTTCAGTGAGCCGCCTTTGCGTCCGCGACTGGCGGAGACATTGGTAGCTGGGCTGCCGGTGACGTTGGCGGAGCTGGATGCCTTGGGTGGCTACACACCGGCTACCGCGCAGGGGTACGAGCAGGTGCTGGAGAAGCTCGGGAATGACCTGGCGGGCTGCCTGGAGCAGTTGTAAGCGGGGATTGTGGCGGGATGCTTTCGCGGGCAATCCCGCTCCTACAGGGTTGTAGACGTAGGAGCGGGCTTGCCCGCGAAGCGTTTCAGAGGGCGAATGGCAATGGCAGGTTGACCTGTTGCCGCTGCGCCAGGTGCCGCTGGAACTCCATCGGGTCATGAATCAGTACGTCCTGCCCGGCGAAGCTCTCGGCGGCAATCAGCCGTGACAACCAGAACCGTACGCAGGCTACTCGCAGCATTGTCGGCCAGAGTTCGGCCTCCGCGGCAGTGAAGGGCCGCAGCGCCGCATAGGCACCCAGCAAGGCCCGGGCTCGCTGCCCGTCGATGACGCCCTCGGCATCGGAACACCAGTCGTTCAGGGCAATGGCTACGTCGTAGAGCATCGGCCCTGAGCAGGCGTTGTAGAAGTCGATCAGGCCGGTCAGATGGGTGCCTTCGAACATGGCGTTGTCACGGAACAGATCGGCATGGATGTTGGCCCGGGGCAGGGCGAGGATCCTGGTTTTTTTCTCGGAAATCTCCTCCAGCGCCCGTTGCAGCAGGTCTTGTGCCGTTGCATCCAGGTGAGGCAACAGTTGCGTGCCCTCTTGCTGCATCCAGTCCAGGCCACGATCAGTCTTGCGCTTGATCATGTTGTCCTTGGTGGCTACGTGCAGATGGCCGAGCAGTTCACCAACCTGGATGCAATGCTGGGCGTTGGCTTGCTTGATGTGTTTGCCCGCCAGGCGCGGTTGCAGCAGCGCCGGCTTGCCCGCCAATTCCCGCAGGGCGATGCCGTCGGTGGTGCGCAATGCGTAGGGCACCGGCAGATTGGCCTGGTGCAGCACGTCCAGCAGTTCGATGAAGAACGGCATTTCCTGGACCGGGCCGCGCTCCACCAGGGTCAGGACGAACTCGCCCTGTTCCAGGCTGATGAAGAAGTTGGTGTTTTCGCTACCAGCGGCGATCCCCTGGAAGTCAAGCAGGCGGCCGAGCCCATAGGGGGCGAGAAAGGTTTCCAGCTCGGGCCGAGCCAGGGGGGTGAACACAGACATGGTTAAAAACTGCCAGTACGGGCGCCGCTATCAAGCCAGCGCCATTGAGTTGAAGTCGGAGTGGTTTACCACTCAAAGATTTTCCACGAAGGGATCAGCATATCCGGCTGATCCGAACGGATGAAGTTGCCGTCGGAGCCATCAGCGCGCACCAGGAAATAAGGTTTGCCACCTTTTGGCGTGATCTTGATGGCATACAAAAAGCCATTTTGCCGGTATTCCTGGATGGTCTTGTCGCCTTCCGTGCGAATGGTCACTTCCGGGTCTGCTGACGGCGCATCTTCTGCGGCGATCACGGCCATTGGAGCGATTGCAATCAAGCCGGCCAGCAGCAAGCGATTTAGTGTGCGCATGATAACCTTGTCCCTTTGTCGTCAACGGTCCCGCTATTCTAGCGCCGGACCCGCCGAAAAGGTTGATCCTGCTCATGAGCCAAGCCCCCCTCGTCCTGGTGGACGGTTCTTCATATCTGTACCGCGCGTTTCACGCGTTGCCACCGCTGACCACCTCCAAAGGCCTGCCTACCGGTGCGGTCAAGGGCGTGCTGAACATGCTCAAGAGTCTGCGCAGGCAGTACCCGAACAGTCCGTTCGCCGTGGTCTTCGACGCCAAGGGCGGGACCTTCCGCGATGACATGTATGCCGAATACAAGGCCAACCGCCCGAGCATGCCCGACGATATGCGGGTACAGATCGAGCCCTTGCATGCCAGCGTGATCGCCCTGGGTTTCCCGTTGCTATGCGTTGAAGGGGTCGAGGCTGATGACGTGATCGGCACTCTGGCCCGCAGCAGCGCGGCGGCGGATCGTCCGGTGGTGATTTCCACCGGCGACAAGGACATGGCACAGCTGGTGGATGGGCACATTACCTTGGTCAACACCATGACCGGTAGCAGCATGGACGTGGAGGGCGTGAAGGAGAAATTCGGCGTCGCTCCCGAGCAGATCATCGATTACCTGGCGTTGATGGGCGACTCTTCCGACAACATCCCGGGGGTTCCGGGCATTGGTCCGAAGACCGCTTCCGGCTTGCTGGTGGGGGTCAATGGCGGCCTGAAAGACCTGTACGAGCAGCTCGATATAGTGCCGACCTTGCCGATTCGTGGGGCCAAGACCCTGCCGGCCAAGCTCGAAGAACACAAGGAAATGGCCTTCCTCTCCTATCAGTTGGCAACCATCAAGGTGGATGTGGCGCTGGATGTGGGGCTGGACGATCTGCACTTGCGCGAGCCGGATCGCGAGAAGCTGGCTGAGCTCTACAGCCTGCTGGAGTTCAAGAGTTGGCTCGACGACTTGCAGCGCGATGCCAAGCGCGTCGAACTCAGTGCAGCTGCGGTGCCGGAAGAGCTGGCAGAGCAGCCGGCAGCGGCCGAGCAGGCACCACTTGAACTGCAGTACGAAACCATCCTCGATCAGGAACGTTTCACGGTCTGGCTGGATCGGCTGAAGAACGCCAAGCTGATTGCCTTCGATACCGAAACCACCGGTATCGATGCGCAGCAGGCGCAACTGGTGGGCCTGTCCTTCTCGGTCAAGGCCGGCGAAGCGGCCTACATCCCGCTGACTCACTCCTATATGGGCGTGCCGGAGCAGCTGGACCGCGATACCGTATTGCTGGCGTTGAAGCCGTTGCTGGAGGACCCGAAGCTGCTCAAGGTCGGCCAGCATGCCAAGTTCGACATGAACATCCTGGCCAACTGCGCCATCGGGGGCGATCAGGCGAACGGCATTACCGTACGCGGTGTGGCTTTCGACACCATGCTTGAATCCTACGTGCTCAACTCCACCGCCACCCGTCATGACATGGACAGCCTGGCGCAGAAGTACCTGGACCACAGCACCGTGAGTTTCCAGGACATCGCCGGCAAGGGCGCCAAGCAGCTGACCTTCGATCAGATTCCCCTGGATCAGGCGGGACCTTACGCCGCCGAAGATGCCGACGTGACCTTGCGTCTACACCAAGCCTTGTTCGAGAAACTCACCGCCATTCCGAGCCTGGCCAGCGTGCTGACCGATATCGAGATGCCGCTGGTACCGGTTCTGGCACGCATTGAGCGCCAGGGTGCCTTGGTGGATGACAAGTTGCTGGGGGTACAGAGCATCGAGCTGGGGGACAAGATGGTTGCCCTGGAGCGCGAAGCCTTCGAGATCGCCGGTGAGGAATTCAATCTGGGTTCGCCCAAGCAACTGGGCTCGATTCTCTATGACAAGCTCGGCCTGCCGGTGCTGAAGAAGACCGCCAAGGGGCAGCCTTCCACCGCCGAGGAGGTGCTGGCAAGGCTGGCGGAGGACGACTATCCGCTGCCTCGGGTGCTGATGCAGTACCGCTCCATGAGCAAGCTGAAAAGCACCTACACCGATCGCCTGCCGGAACAGATCAACCCGCGCACCGGGCGGATCCACACGTCCTATCACCAGGCGGTGGCGTCCACTGGGCGTCTGTCTTCCAGTGATCCGAACTTGCAGAACATTCCGGTGCGCACTGCCGAGGGCCGGCGTATTCGCCAGGCCTTTATCGCCCCGGCCGGCTACAAACTGCTGGCAGCGGACTATTCGCAGATTGAGCTGCGGATCATGGCGCACCTGTCCCGGGATGAAGGCCTGCTGAATGCCTTCCGCAACAATCTGGACGTGCACACCGCTACTGCGGCCGAGGTATTCAAGGTCGAACTCAAGGATGTCACTTCCGATCAGCGGCGCAGTGCCAAGGCCATCAACTTCGGCCTGATCTACGGCATGGGCGCGCAGAAGCTGGGCAAGGATATCGGTGTCGATACCAAGCAGGCCAAGGCCTACATCGATACTTATTTTGCCCGCTATCCGGGGGTTCGCGAGTATATGGACCGCACCCGCGCCCAAGCGGCGGACCAGGGATACGTGGAGACTATCTTCGGTCGTCGGCTGTACCTGCCGGAGATCAACTCCAACAAGCCACAGGAGCGTGCTGGCGCCGAGCGTACTGCGATCAACGCGCCCATGCAGGGCACGGCGGCGGACATCATCAAGAAAGCCATGGTGGCGGTAGATAACTGGCTGGAGTCTTCGGGGCTGGACGCCAGGGTCATTCTTCAAGTGCACGACGAACTGGTGCTGGAAGTGCGTGAGGATCTGGTGGATCAGGTTCGCGAGGAAATTCGCGGTCACATGAGCGCTGCCGCGACCCTGGATGTGCCTCTACTGGTCGAGGTCGGGGTGGGAAACAACTGGGATGAGGCCCACTAAGGGCACTTTCCAGCGGTTTTTCCCGCGGCATAGTGTCGCGCCAAGAACTGGCGAAGAGCTATTAGCACGGAAAATTTCACCGATTATTACCAATAGTTTTTGCAACCCGTTGGAACTAAATCGGTGAAGCTCCACTCAGAGTTACTGAATGGGTGGTGAAGCCCTTCGATGCTCCTATGTTGTGTTAAGTGTTGGCAGATATCTGGACCCCGCCCTAGCGGTCTAGAACTTAAACCCCGAACTTCCCCTCCCCATACGAAGTCCGGGGTTTTTTTTGCCTGAAAATTGCCTGGGAAATGACCATGCTGCGTTAAAAGCGCGGCGCGAAATGCTCATTTACAGCCAGTAAACTCCGCTTTCGCACCGCGTTTTTGCCTTGCCTGATCATCCCCCAGACAATTCTCCCTACGTCTTTCAGGCCTCGGCTTCGGCGCCTTTGTCGGCCAGTTCCATCCAGTCCGCTAACACGGTGTAGGCCTCTTCCAGGCCCATGCGCTTGGGGGCCGAGAACAGTTGGATGGTGATGGTTTCGCCCCAGCCCTTGCGGATTTGCGAGTGGACCTTGAGCAGGGTGTTCTTGGCTGCGCCGTAGGTCAGCTTGTCGGCCTTGGTCAGCAGGATGTGCATCGGCATGCCGCTGGCCACTGCCCAGTCCAGCATCAGCAGGTCGAAGTCAGTCATTGGATGACGGATATCCATCATCAGAATCAAGCCTTTGAGGCTCTCGCGGCTGCCCAGGTAGGCTTCCAGGTGGCGCTGCCAGTGCTGCTTCAACGGGATCGGTACTTTGGCGTAACCGTAGCCCGGGAGGTCGACCAGACGGCGTTCGTCGTCTAGCTTGAAGAAGTTCAACAACTGCGTACGCCCCGGGGTTTTCGAGGTGCGCGCCAGGCTGGCGTGGGTCAGGGTGTTCAGGGCGCTGGATTTACCGGCGTTGGAACGCCCGGCAAAAGCCACTTCAAAGCCGTCATCGTCAGGGCATTGATCGACTTTGGCGGCGCTGAGCATGAACGTAGACTGTTGGCACAGGCCGAGGATGGGGTTCTTGAGTTGCATGGGATATCCGGTAAGGGCGATGCCGAGAGTGGGCGCGGCAAGCGGTGTCGTTTCCGTTTCAGTAACGCCAGTATATAATGCCGCAGATTTTGTGTGCGCTTTGTCCCAGCGTAGGATGAAGTTCACGAGAGCGATAAACCTTGAATGCGCAGTAGAACGCAGCACGCTCTCAACCCTGAAAAGGTCGTTTTATGACGAAATGGCTGCTAGCTGCCGGTGTCTTGATGCCGCTTTACAGCGCTCAGGCTACACAGGATCCGGAAGCTGTGTACAACCGTGTTTGTGAGGCTTGTCATTCCGGCCAACTACCCACGGCGCCCCGCAAGGGCGACCAGGAAGCTTGGGCGCCGAGGTTGGCGCAAGGTATGGAGACGCTGGTACAACACGTGACCCAGGGTTTCAAGGCGATGCCGCCGCGTGGTTTGTGCATGGACTGCAGTGCCGAGGATTACCAAGCCATCATCCATTGGATGAGCGAGTGATCCCGGCCCATAACTCTTAACCCTTAGCCGTAGTTGGATTAGCTGATGAACAAATTACTCGTGAGTCTGCTGTTGACCTTGGGCATTACAGGTGTCGCCCATGCCGCAGGCGACGCTGCTGCCGGTCAGGCGAAAGCCGCAGTATGTGGCGCTTGCCACGGTCCTGATGGGAACAGCATGGCGCCAAACTTTCCAAAGCTGGCGGGTCAGGGGGAAAAGTACCTGGAGAAGCAGTTGCACGATATCAAGTCGGGTAAACGCCAAGTACTGGAAATGACCGGTCTGCTGACCAACCTGAGTGATCAGGATATGGCTGATATCTCCGCCTACTTCGCTAGCCAGAAAGGCAGCGTTGGCGCGGCTGATCCGAAAGTCGTGGCCCGTGGTGAAGAGCTCTTCCGTGGCGGCAAACTGGATCAGGGCATGCCTGCCTGCATCGGTTGCCACTCGCCAAACGGCGCGGGTAACGCAGCGGCCGGTTTCCCTCACCTGAGTGGCCAACACGCCCAGTACGTGGCCAAGCAGTTGACTGACTTCCGCGAAGGCAACCGTACCAACGACGGCGACACCCTGGTCATGCGCACCATTGCCGGCAAGCTGAGCAACAAAGACATCGAAGCGGTGTCCAGCTATATTCAGGGCCTGCACTAAGGCTGTTTCGATCGGGCTTGCCGAGGATGCGAAGCCACGGCAATGTTAATGATCGATTAATCTGACGGTGCAAGCATAAAGGGTGGCTCAGGCCGCCCTTTTTTATGGCGTCTGCCGCTACACTAGCGAACTCAAGCCCGCCATGACCTGTCTTAATCCAGGCCGCGCGAGGCGCCAAAATTGTCCAGGAGTAAAGCATGCGTAATCTGATTCTCAGCGCCGCTCTCGTCACCGCCAGCTTGTTTGGTGTGACCGCTCAAGCCGCCGAACCGCTTGAAGCCGGTAAACAATATGTCGAGTTGAGCAGCGCCGTTCCGGTTGCGGTGCCAGGCAAGATCGAAGTGGTTGAGTTGTTCTGGTACGGCTGCCCACACTGCTACGCCTTCGAGCCGACCATCAATCCCTGGGCTGAAAAGCTCCCTGCCGATGTCAACTTCGTGCGCATCCCGGCGATGTTCGGCGGCATCTGGAATATCCACGGCCAGCTGTTCATCACCCTGGAAGCCATGGGCGTCGAGAACAAGGTTCACAAAGCGGTATTCGAAGCTATCCACAACGGCAAGAAGCTCGCCACTCCAGAAGAGATGGCTGAGTTCCTGGCAGCCGAAGGCGTCGACAAGGACAAGTTCCTGAGCACCTACAACTCCTTCGCCGTCAAAGGCAAGGTCGAGGATGCCAAGAAGAAAGCCCAGGCTTATCAGATCACTGGCGTACCGACCATGGTGGTCAATGGTAAGTACCGTTTCGACTTGGGCACCGCCGGTGGTCCTGAAGGCGCGCTGAGCGTGGCCGAACAGCTGATCGCCAAAGAGCGCGCGGCCAAGTAAGCGCCGCCTGTCATGCCGCGCTGGGGTTCGGAACGCATCGTTGGCCTGCATGATCCGCAGGTCAACGAGCATCATTTAGCGTCGACCGGCCTGCCGGCGGACAGTCGTCTGCGCTTGCTCAGTTTCAATATCCAGGTCGGTATCAGTACCGAACGTTATCGCCATTACCTGACCCGTGGCTGGCAGCACTTGCTGCCCCATAACGGGCGTGCGGACAACCTGCAGAAGATCGGTAACCTGCTGGGTGACTTTGACCTGGTGGCCCTGCAGGAAGCCGATGGCGGCAGCCTGCGCTCTGGCTACATCAATCAGGTGGAACACCTGGCCCAGCTGGGCGCCTTTCCCTACTGGTACCAACAGCTCAATCGCAACTTAGGGCGCCTGGCGCAGCACAGCAATGGCGTGCTCAGTCGCTTGCGTCCCTGGGCTATCGAAGACCACCCACTGCCCGGCCCCAAGGGGCGTGGTGCAATCCTGGTGCGTTTCGGCGAAGGGCCTGAGGCGCTGGTGGTGGTGATGATGCACCTGGCGCTTGGTGCCCGGACTCGAACCCGGCAACTGGCGTACATCCGCGAGTTGATCGGTGGCTACAAGCATCAGGTGCTGATGGGGGACATGAATACCCACGCCAGCGATCTTCTGGAGCACTCCCCTTTACGTGATCTCAGCCTGTTGGCGCCGCAACTGCAGGCGACCTTCCCCAGCTGGCGTCCGCAACGCTGCCTGGACCATATTCTGCTCAGCCCCAGCCTGACCCTGGAGCGCGTCGAAGTCCTGGCCCAACCCATATCCGATCACCTGCCGGTCGCGGTAGAGATTCGTCTGCCGGGTTCGCTCACGGCTGATGCATTGCCCGCGTTGAGTCCTGCCCCTCGCGGAACCGATGAATGAGCGACGACGCCCAGCGCTGGAAAGAGAAATACCTTAAAAGTATCGAACAGCAGGAAAAGCTTGAACGCCGTTGGGCGGCTCGCCTCGACTTGCTGCGCCGTGGCCTGGTGCGTAGCACCCTGGCGGCGGAGGGCACCGACCGCGCGGTCGACCAGTGCATGAAGGAAATGCGCGAGGTGGTGCGTACCGACGATATGGATGCTGGGCTGGCAGCCCTTCTGCCACGTCTGGAAAAAGCCGTGCTGGAGTCTGAGCAGCGGCGGGAAACCCGGATCGATCAGATGAGCAGCGCCTTGACGGCGTTGGTCAGCCAACTGCAATCGCTGCCTTTGCCTCGGGAAGTCAGCCGCCCGCTGAAGGCCTTCGCCAAGCAGTTGGACAGCCGGGTCGGTCAGGCGCGGGAGATCCCCTTGTTGCTGGGGGAGCTGAGCAATTTGCAGGGCAAGGTCCTGAGCCAGCTGGAAACCCCTGCCGAGCCAGAGCGACCGAGTTTGTTGCAGCGCCTGTTCGGTACTCGCGAAGCCGGCGATGCAACAGCTCAAGCCGAGGTGCAAGAGACTCCGGCACTCCAGCCCACTCCTGCGCCCGCGGTGGAGCCTGGTCCGCAGCCTGAAGAGGCCTCGGGCGCGGAGGAGGCGATTCGCGAGCACTATCAAACGCCGACCACCGTCTTGCCTGAAGTCGCCGAGGTCGCCCAGGCCGCGCCCGTCATACCGGCACCCCGAGAAGTGGAGCGAGCACCGGAGCCCATTTCCGCGACGCCCGCAGCGGTCGAGCCCGAGGCTGCCATCTCGCCTCCTCCAGCCCCGGTAGTAGCGTTTGTGCCCCCCGTACTGGCCCAGGAAAAAGCGTCTGAGCCTGTGCTGCGGGTCGAGACTGAAGTTGCGGCCCCAGCGCCTGTTCAGCTCGAGCCACAGGCCCCTGCCCCTGAGGTGCCAGCAGCCATGCTCGCTGAGGCGGTGCCGGTACCTGTAGCCGAGGCCCCGACCGATTCGATACCGCTCAACCCCGACGAGTTACTGCCCGCTCCGGCGAGCTCCTCTGCGGTGTTGCTCGACAGCCTGCCTTTACCGCCGGTCATGGCCGAGGCCCTGGCGGCGATTGATCCGGAGCAGCCGGAGCACGATGTGCTCTATGCGTTGCCTGACTCTCCCGAGCCTTCCTACAGTTCGGTGGCCAAACACATTGAACACACCTTGCTGGGGCTGCTTGACGACCTGAGCCTGCCCGAGCGCCACCGGCCCCAGGCCGAGGCCATGCGCGACCGTCTGCAGCACGGGCTGAACTGGTATGAGTTGCTGCCGATCCTCGATGATCTGGCGGTGCTGATGCTGGCAATCACCGATTCGGGCCAGCATGAGTTCGAGGACTACCTCAAGCAACTCAACGAGCGACTGGAAGCCTTCCAGAGCAATCTGCAGGCGGCAAGCGAGGGGCATGCAGATAGCAACTCGGCTGCGCGAGCGATGGACACGCAGATCCGCGAGCAGGTCGACGGCCTGCAGAGCAGTGTGCAGGAAGCGGCGGACCTGGATGACCTCAAGCAGGTGTTGGAAAGTCATCTGGAAGGCTTGCTGGGCACCATGGATCAGCACCAGAAGCAGCGCGACGAACGTGAGAAAGAAGTGGCTGCCCGCCTGCAAAGCCTGGCAGAAAGGGTGTCGAGCATGGAGCAGGAAGCCCAGGGCTACCGCGAGCATCTGGAGGAACAACGGCAGAAGGCCCTGATTGATCCGCTGACTGGGCTGCCCAACCGTGCCGCCTGGACCGAGCGCCTGGAGCATGAGGTCGGAGAGTGGCAACAACACGGCAATAGCTTGCTGCTGGCCATGCTCGACCTCGATCATTTCAAGCGGATCAACGACAACTACGGCCATCTGGCAGGCGACAAGGTGCTGAAGATCATCGCCAACGTGCTGCGCAAGCGCCTGCGCAGCAGCGACTTCATCGCGCGGTTCGGTGGTGAGGAGTTTGTCCTGCTGATGCCCAACACGCCTTGGCCGGTGGGCGCGCGGATAGTGGAAGCGCTGCGCGCGGCGATCGAGGCCTGTCCGTTTCACTTCAAGGGCGAGCCTGTGACCATTACCGTGTCCATCGGCCTGAGTGCGTTCAAGACCGGTGATCGCAGCGATCTGGTGATTAAAAGAGCTGATCAGGCGCTGTACCGAGCCAAGGATGCGGGGCGCAATCGGGTAGAGGCAGGCTGAAGGCTTGCCGCTTCCTGTCTGAAGCCATTGTTTTGCCCATGATGGCCGGAGCAGTACGTTACACTGTTGCATTATCGTCTTCAGCGTACTGCCTTTTGCCATGAAAATTTTTGCTCTCGCTCTTTCCCTGCTGATCATTGCCGGCTGTGCCAGTGGCCCGCGGATCGACACCAGCCATCCGTCGGTCAACTACGATCAGCGTGCCCAGTTCATCATCGTCCACTACACCTCGGCGTCCCTGGAGCGCTCCCTGGCTCTGCTGACCCACGGCCAGGTCAGCAGTCATTACCTGATTGGCGACGACAAAGCCGCCACCATCTACAAACTGGTGGACGAGCAGTACCGTGCCTGGCACGCCGGTGAGAGTCAGTGGCAAGGCCGTACCTGGCTCAATTCCAGCTCCATCGGTATCGAAATCGTCAACCCGGGGTTCCGTGACAGTCCCAGCGGACGGCTCTGGTACCCCTACAGCGAAGCGCAGATCCAGAACCTGATCGTGTTGCTCAAGGACATCAGCAAGCGCAACAACATCTCGCCGCGCCACATCATTGGCCACAGCGACATTGCCCCGTTGCGCAAACTCGACCCGGGTCCATTGTTTCCCTGGAAGCGCCTGGCCGACACCGGACTTGGCTTGTGGCCCGATGCCCAGGCGGTAACGCGCCAGCAGGCGGCATTCGCCGCGAGCCTGCCGAGCATCAGTTGGTTTCAGCAGCAACTGGCCCTGTTGGGTTATGCCACCCCGCAGACCGGCGAGCTGGATGCGCAGACCCGGCACGTCTTGGCGGCCTTCCAGATGCACTACCGCCCGACCCGCTTTGACGGAACACCGGACGCAGAAAGCGCAGCGCTGCTGAAGGTGCTCAACCAGACAAAATAATGACGCCGCCGGACGGTCCGCGCCGATAACCCAATCAGTTGCTATAACTCATTGGTAATCCTTGGGATCTCTCATGATGCCGGCCGCTCGCGAGCCCATGCGTACCTGGTTCTATCGCCCCTGGTTGCTGGCGACGTTGGCGGCTGCGCTGAGTGCGGCAGTGCTGGTGTTGGGCAGCATGGGTGTGGCCATGCATCAGGTCCAACAACGGGAAAGTGAGCAGATGAACGCCCAGGGGCAGCGCTTCCTGGAGCGCCTGGAGCAACTGTTCGGGCAACTGCGTGAAGGCTTGGACGTGCTGGAGGCCCAGCCGTTGCGCGAATGCAGCGTCGATATGGTCGCGGCGCTGCAGCAGGTCAGCTACAGCTATCGCTTCATTTATGAAGCGGCCTACATGGATGCCACTCAGAGCTGTTCGAACTGGCCACGGCAGAACCTCTTGCCGTCGGTCAGGTCGCCGGATATCCGTGGGCCAACCTACAGCTACTGGTTGAATACCTCGACCCAACCCAACGAGAACCTTGCTGCCCTGATGCTGGGTCGGGGCAACTTTCGCGTGGCCACTTCGCGTGGGCATTTGACCGACGTCGTCGACCTGCCGGTGGGTGGCAGCCTGATGGTGGTGGTCGATCATGGCAGCCGAGCGATTCCGGTACTGGGCCCAGCCCGGGCCTGGCCTCCCGTGGAACCCTGGCGGGCCAGTCACGATGGGCCATTGCAGGTCACCCAGGACCTGCTGATCTATCGCATGCCGACCCGCAATCCCGAGTATCAACTGGTGTTGATCATCCCTCGGGCCAGCCTGCAGGCTGAGATGCTCGATGGCTGGTGGTGGCTGTTGCCGATCAGCCTGTTGCTGGCCCTGTTCATTGGCGGCTTGGTGTACCAACTGGTCCGGCAGCGCCAATCCCTGGGGGCGGAGTTGCAGGGGGCATTGCGTCGCGGTGAGTTGCAGGTGCTGTACCAGCCGATCTTCGACCTCAACAGCCGGCTCTGCGTAGGTGCCGAGGCGCTGCTGCGCTGGCGTCGCCCGGATGGCACGCTGACCAGCCCCGATCTGTTCATCCCCCTGGCGGAGAACACCGGGCAGATCCGCCAGATCACCGACTTCGTCCTGCAGCGCCTGCTGGAGCAACTGGGGCATGTGCTGCGGGCCAATCCGCAGTTGTACATCTCGGTCAACCTGGCAGCCTGCGACGTGATGGTGCCGCGAATCGGGCTGGTGATGGCGCGGCTGCTGGCGCTGCACCAGGTGGCGGCGCGGCAGATTGCCTTCGAGGTGACCGAGCGTGGCCTGATCGATGTGGTGGTGGCACGCAACAACCTGCAGGCTTTGCGAGACGTGGGGCATCAGGTGCTGATCGATGACTTCGGTACCGGCTATTGCAGCTTGGCCTACCTGCAAAGCCTGCCGGTGGATTGCCTGAAGATCGACAAAGCCTTTATCGACGCCCTGGGGCATGACGCCGCCAGCAGTGGCGTGGCGCCGCACATCATTCGCATGGCTCACGCGCTGAAGCTCAAGGTGATTGCCGAAGGCATCGAGTTTGAAGACCAGGCGCTGTTGCTAAGCAGCGAGGGGGTGAGCTTTGGCCAGGGCTGGTTGTTCGCCCATGCCCTGAGCGCATTGCAGTTCACCGAGTTGATCACCCGTGGGCGACGCCTGGTGGCCAGGCGGCTGGACGATGAAGCGTGATCTCCTACAGCGGCAGAGCTAGGTAGAACTGGGTGCCCTGCCCCGGTCGTGAGTACACACCCATGCGCCCCCCATGGAGCTGGACGATTTCCTTGCATAGGGCCAGCCCGAGCCCGGCACCGCCCTTCTTGCGCCCCACTTGGACAAAGGGCTCGAAGATCCGCCCCTGCTGGCCATAGGCGATGCCTTCGCCATTGTCCTCGACACTGACAATCACGCGTTCGCCATGGCGCCGGGCCTGCAGGCGGATCTGGCCGCCGCTGGCGGTATGGCGTAGCGCGTTGTCGATCAGGTTGTCCATGACTCGCTCCAACTGCGGCTGGTCGGCCTGCAGTCGTGGCAGCGGCGCCTGGATCTCCAGCATTAGGCTGATCTCTCGTCGTTGCGCCTGTTCGACGAAGCGCTCCTGGGCCTGCTCCAGCAGCTCTTCCAGGGAGCAGGGCGACAGGGTGAGTTTCTGCAGGCCATTCTGGTAGCGGGAAAAATTCAGCAGATCGTTGATCAGTTGCATCAAGCGCTGCATTTCTTCGTTGACCGTATTGAGCAGGTCGGTTTCCCGAGACTCCTCGGCAAAGTGCAGGCGCTCCTGGAGCAGGCCGAAGGCCATGTGCATGCCGGTGACCGGGGTCCGCAGTTCGTGGGAAGCACGCAGCACGAACTCACTGCGCACCCGTTCGAACGCCCGTTGCTCGGTGACATCGTGGAGCACCATAACGGCGCCGAGAATATGCCCCTGGGTATGACTCACCGGGGTCAGGCTGTAGGTCAGCAGGCGCGATTCGCCGTCGACCTCGATGTCCAGGTCATCCGGAGCCCGTTCCAGGCTGCCGCCGCGCAGCACCAGCTGCAGCTGTTCATCCAGCTCCGGGCGCTGCAGAGCGCTACCCAGGCCCTGGCCGAGGCGTTCCTGGTCCCAGCCCAGTTGGCGCTGAGCCACCGGGTTGAGGTGTTCCAGGCAGCCTTGGCGGTCGATCATCAGCAAGCCGTCGTCGATGCTGTCGAGCACCGCCTGCAAGCGTTGCTGGCCGGCCAGCAGTTCATCGACGTTGGTTGCCTGATGCTGGCGCAGGGCTTCGGCCATGATGCCGAAACGCCGGGTCAGCAGGTTCATCTCTGCCGCCGCCGAGATCGGCAGGGTAACGTCGAAATTACCTTGGCCGATCTTGTCTGCCGCCTTGGCCAGAGCTTCGATCGGGCCACCAAAGCGCCGGGCGATGGCGTGGGCGGTGATGAAGCCGATGATCAGTACCGCCAGGCCGACAATGCCCAGCAGGCTGGCCACCAGCAGTGCCCGGTCGCGGGCTTGGCGTTCCACTTGGCTGATGTTGTCCAGGGCGCGCTTGTGTTCGTTGATGAGCCCACTGCGCAAGGTATTGAAGCGTTCGGTCAACTCGTTGTTCTGACTCAGCCCAGAGGCTGAGCTGTTGCGTTCAAAGGCCTGAAAGAAACTCAGGTAGTCGTCGCGGGCCTGTTGGAAGCCGCTTAGCCCCTGGTTCTGCTGTTCGTGGGCTATGCCTTGGTCGAGCAATTCCAGGTAGTGCTGCCTGGAGGCTTCCAGGGTTGTGGGATCAGGCTTGTTGCTGAGCATGAGGATCAGCTGGTCACCCAGGGTCTGGCGCAGCTTGAGCCCCAGGTCCAGGGTGATGAAGTTGTTGCGGATTAGCGATTCCTGGGTGTTGGCCATCTGCATCACGCTGACCAGCCCGAGCACCAGCCCCAGCAAGGCTACGGTGATCAGGGCCGAAATGCTGAGAAACAGCCGGGTCCGCAGTTTCATCGCCAACTTCATAAGATGTCGCTCACAGGTTGTACTGTTTACGCTTGCGGTACAGCGTCGAAGCATCGATGCCCAGGGTCTTGGCCGCTTGATCCAGGGTGTCGCTGGTGGCCAGGACGGCACCGATATGAGCCTTTTCCAACTCGTCGAGGCTCAATGCGGCGCCGATCCGCGGGGCGTTGTTGGTGGGCTGCTCGGCCATGCCCAGATGGCTGATTTCCACCCGCTCCTGAGGGCAGATAATGCTCGCCCGCTCCACTACGTTGCGCAGTTCGCGGATGTTGCCCGGCCAGCGGTAGTTCAGCAGGGCCTCTCGGGCCTCGTCGCTGAAGCCGCGCGCCGGCCGCGAATACTCTTTGACGAAGCGTGCGAGGAAGCGGTCGGCCAGGGTCAGGATGTCTTCGCTGCGCTCGCGCAGGGGGGGCAGGTGCAGGGTGATCACGTTCAGGCGGTACAGCAAGTCTTCGCGAAAACGCCCTTCGCGCACCATGTCCTCGAGGTTGAGGTTGGTGGCGGCGAGGATGCGCACATCGGCGCGGCGGGTTACCGGGTCGCCGACGCGCTCATATTCCTTGTCCTGGATAAAACGTAGCAGCTTGGGTTGCAGGGTCAGCGGGAAGTCGCCGATCTCATCGAGGAACAGGGTGCCGCCATCGGCTTGGTTGACCCGGCCCAGGGTACTTTCGCTGGCCCCGGTGAAGGCGCCGCGGCTGTGGCCGAAGAGTTCGCTTTCCATCAGTTCAGCAGTCAATGACGGGCAGTTGATGGTTACACAGGACTTTTTCGCCCGTTTGCTCCAGCCGTGGATGGCCTGGGCCAGTTCGCCCTTACCGGTCCCGGATTCGCCGAGGATCAGGATATTGGCGTCGGTGGCGGCGACCTGACGCGCGGTTTCCAGTACCACCTTCATGGCCGGGCTGTGGGAGTCCAGGCCATCCTTGGGTTTGCGCACTTCGCCCTCCAGGGCTTCCAGGCGCGCCGAAAGCTGGCGAACTTCCAGTTGCTTGGCAGTGGCCAGACGCAGTTGGTCGGGGCTGCAAGGCTTGACCAGGTAGTCGGCGGCGCCGGCCTGGATCGCGTCCACCGCAGTGTCCACGGCGGAGTGCGCGGTGACGATCACCACCCGCATCCAGGGTGCCTGGATCCGCATCTGTGCCAGCACATCGAGGCCGTTGTCTTCACCCAGGCGCAGGTCGAGGAAGCACAGGTCAAACACCTGGCGTTGCAGCAGGGCATCCGCCTGGGCCGCGCTGTTGGCGGTGGCCACGGTATAGCCCTCATCTTCCAGGCAGTAGCGGAAGGTGCGAAGGATTGCGGATTCGTCATCCACCAGAAGGATGCGGCCTTGATTCTCCGGCGCTGACTCCATTTCCCGGGCTCCTTTAATGAATGGTCTTATTTAGTCCCGGAAAGATCGGGCAAGTTGCAAGGTTGATTCTGATTCATTCCACGACATGCAGGTTAGATATCTCCGGCTGAAATGGTTAACAGGCTGCGTAGATCTGTATCAGGCCATTCGCCGATCGGCAAAGTTCCCCCTGTGATCAAAAAGCGTCCAAGGCAGATCTGGTGGATCGTGCATTTCGCACGGTCAGCCAGGAGGCATCGTGCAGGATGCGTATCGACAGTTGTCGTTTAAATATCATAACTAGTTGATTTTATTGATTTTTATCCTCGTTAAAAAGCTGGCATGCAGACTGCAATAACCCTCTTATCGAGGAGTGCAGGTAATGGCTTCCATAACAACATCACCACCAATGTGGGAGGAGCTTCAGGATGAATCGCCAACGTTTTACCCAATTGCGTATTGCACCACTGCATCTCCAGCAAGGCCTGTTTGCCAGCCTTGCATTGTTGGTCACCCTGATCGCCGGGCAACAGTTCCAACGCTGGCAAGACAGTCAGGTGCCTGCGCCACGTGTGCCGGTTCATCACTTCACCCAGACCCATTTCAGCTCGGTCAGCAGTCAGCTCACCGATACCACTCCCATGCAACTGATGGTCGTCGACCAGGCGCAGCCGGCGCTGGACGCGCCACGTCAGGAACGCTGGGTGTTCTAGGCATCAAGGTCGGGCCCGCAATCGGCGGCACCCGGCTGGCTCCACACGCAGTACCACTAATAGAAGAGTAAGGAGAATCATCATGCTGAGCTGGGCAATCACATTCCTGATCATTGCCATTGTCGCTGCCGTTCTGGGCTTCGGTGGTATCGCGGGCACCGCCACGGGTATCGCCAAGATCCTCTTTGTGGTGTTCCTGGTGATGTTTATCGCTTCGTTCTTCTTTGGCCGTCGTGGCCGAGGCTGACCATGAGTCTCTTGTTCAAGACATTGGCCGCCACGCTGCTGCTGGGCGCCAGCGCCCTGGCGTCGGCGGCCAATGATGGCCAGGCACGAGCCAACGAGTTGCTGGGTACGGATCCGCAGTTTCGTGAAACCTGGCAGGGGGTTGTGCACAAGGAAGAGCGCCTGCCCGAGTGGGTGATGAACCTCTCGGGTGATGCTCAACAAATGAACGCCATTGCAGAGGACGGCGACCAATACCTGGTCGGGCCGTTGTGTGAAACCGCGCAGAGCTGCCAGAACCAGCGCTTGATTGTCGCCTTCGGTTTCGACAAGAAGCATGCCTACGCCATGCTGGTGGACGTGCCGGCGGGGCTGCCCGTGGACAAGTCGCCCACCCGCCATGCCAATTACCGTTTCCTCGGCAAGCCCGATGAAGGTATGCAGGCCTTGCTCAAGGAGCAGTTGAGGAAAGACCCGAACTGGTACTGAGTTCGAGTCTGCCGCTGTTGCGTAATCGATAGTGGAGCGTGCCGCCAAGGCGCTTTCGACTGTGCACTGCCCGAGAAAGGCGTGTGCCTGACCAAGCGGCCGGGACTTTCTGATCCGCAGGTGATCGGGGTGTAGGGGTACAGGGAGTTCCTCCGCCAAGGGCGGGTCAGGAAAGAGCGGCGGTGCAGGTTTCCAGGTCGGCATCGACTTGACGAGCTTGCGGCGTGCTTGAATACGCAAAGTCCTGTACTAGAGCCATCGGCTCACCTTCATCGGCTTTCCCTTAGAAAATCTTCCTTTGACCCCGGTCAAACGTTTCTTCTTGTTTCTCTGCGACCGTATATCGAGAAACTTCGTAGGAAATCCTGATCGGTCTTAGGCTTTTTATTCAGGACATTTCTGAGTTATTTAAGGCCTTTTCCTGACCCCCCCGACAACCCTGGACGCCGCCTGAAATGGCCGTTTCACGGCATTTCTGCCTGCCGAAATGGCGTATTCGAACCGGTTGGGACGCTCGTTTTGTTTGTAAAAGCTCATGCCGATTCGGCATAGGGTAGGCGTTTACGGCATTAGACGTGCTCCCCTTGCATCGGAATAGTTGCGCCTTTTTTCGCCCGCAGAGAGCCGTAAATGCTCGTTCGGGATGACCTTATACGGGGGCCGATGCCCAAACTATTCCGCCATTGAGCGTTCCAGTTCGCGCATCAGCCCGAGTCCAACTGAAGTAAGGGTAATGATATGAAGAAGGCAAAATTAAGCCTCGCCTGGCAGATCCTCATCGGTCTGGTCCTGGGGATTGCGATTGGCGCTCTGCTCAATCATTTCAGTGCTGAAAAAGCCTGGTGGGTCAGCAACGTCCTGCAACCTGCGGGCGATATCTTTATCCGCTTGATCAAGATGATCGTGATCCCGATCGTCATCTCCTCGCTGATCGTCGGCATCGCCGGTGTTGGTGACGCCAAGAAGCTCGGCCGCATCGGCCTCAAGACCATCATCTACTTCGAAGTGGTGACCACCATCGCCATCGTCGTCGGTCTGCTGTTGGCCAACCTGTTCCATCCGGGCGCAGGCATCGACATGAGCACCCTGGGTACCGTGGATATTTCCAAGTACCAGGCCACTGCTGCTGAAGTGCAACATGAACACGCGTTCATCGAGACCATCCTCAACCTGATTCCGTCGAACATCTTCGCGGCCATGGCCCGCGGCGAAATGCTGCCGATCATCTTCTTCTCGGTGCTCTTCGGCCTGGGCCTGTCGAGCCTGCAGTCCGATCTGCGCGACCCGCTGGTGAAGATGTTCCAGGGCGTCTCGGAAAGCATGTTCAAAGTCACCCATATGATCATGAACTACGCGCCTATCGGTGTGTTTGCGCTGATCGCGGTGACCGTTGCCAACTTCGGTTTCGCCTCCCTGCTGCCATTGGCCAAGCTGGTTATCCTGGTATACGCGGCCATCGCCTTCTTCGCCTTCGTGGTCCTCGGCCTGATTGCCCGCCTGTTCGGCTTCTCGGTGATCAAGCTGATGCGCATCTTCAAGGACGAGCTGGTGCTCGCCTACTCCACCGCCAGCTCGGAAACCGTGCTGCCGCGTGTGATCGAGAAGATGGAAGCCTACGGTGCGCCGAAGGCCATCTGCAGCTTCGTGGTGCCGACCGGCTACTCCTTCAACCTCGACGGTTCGACTCTGTACCAGAGCATCGCGGCGATCTTCATCGCCCAGCTGTACGGCATCGATCTGTCCATTGGCCAACAACTGCTGCTGGTGCTGACCCTGATGGTCACCTCCAAAGGCATCGCCGGTGTTCCGGGCGTATCCTTCGTGGTGCTGCTGGCTACCCTGGGCAGTGTGGGCATTCCCCTGGAAGGCCTGGCGTTCATCGCCGGCGTCGACCGTGTGATGGATATGGCACGCACCGCGTTGAACGTGATCGGCAACGCGCTGGCGGTCCTGGTCATCTCTCGCTGGGAAGGCATGTACGACGATGCCAAGGGCCAGCGCTACTGGAACTCCCTGCCGCACTGGCGCAGCAAAGAGCAACTGCCGGCGGGTGAAGCCACCAAAGGCTGAGACATCCCGCAGGAGCCGGCAAGCCGGCGCTGAGCTTCAGACAAACCCCGGTCAATCCGGGGTTTGTCGTTTCTGCCCGCCCCGCTATCATTCGCCGCATCTTCCGAGGGATATGACTGATGCTCAATGGCCTGTGGCTTGGCTTCTTTATCGTTGCGACCGTTTCCGCCCTGGCGCAGTGGCTGGTGGGGGGCAACGCCGGGATTTTCGCCGCCATGGTGGAAAGTATCTTCGCCATGGCCAAGCTGTCGGTAGAAGTCATGGTGCTGCTATTCGGCACCCTGACCCTGTGGCTGGGCTTCCTGCGGATCGCCGAAAAGGCCGGGATCGTCGAGTGGCTGGCCAAGGTGCTGGGCCCGCTGTTCAAGCGCCTGATGCCGGAAGTGCCGCCCGGGCACCCGGCACTGGGGCTGATCACCCTGAACTTCGCCGCCAACGGCCTGGGCCTGGACAACGCGGCCACGCCCATCGGCCTCAAGGCCATGCGTGCCCTGCAAGAGCTCAATCCCAGTAGCACCACCGCCAGTAACGCGCAGATCCTGTTTCTGGTGCTCAACGCTTCGTCCCTGACCCTGCTGCCGGTGACCATCTTCATGTACCGCGCCCAGCAAGGTGCGGCGGACCCGACGTTGGTGTTCCTGCCGATCCTCCTGGCCACCAGCGCGTCAACCCTGGTGGGCCTGCTGTCGGTGGCGGTGATGCAGCGCCTGCGCCTGTGGGACCCGGTGGTGCTGGCCTACCTGATTCCCGGTGCCCTGGCGTTGGGCGCGTTCATGGCGCTGCTGGCGACCCTATCGGCCAGCGCTCTGGCGTCGCTGTCGTCGATCCTCGGCAACCTCACGCTGTTTGGCCTGATCATGCTGTTCCTGGTGATCGGCGCGTTGCGTAAGGTCAAGGTCTACGAGGCCTTTGTCGAGGGCGCCAAAGAGGGCTTTGACGTTGCCAAGAACCTGTTGCCGTACCTGGTGGCCATGCTCTGCGCGATTGGCGTGCTGCGGGCTTCCGGCGCGCTGGATTTCGGCCTCGACGGGATTCGGCATCTGGTGTCCTGGGCCGGCTGGGATACGCGCTTCGTCGATGCCCTGCCCACTGCCATGGTCAAGCCGTTCTCCGGCAGCGCGGCCCGGGCGATGCTGATCGAAACCATGAAGACCCAGGGCGTGGACAGCTTTCCTGCTTTGGTCGCAGCGACCATCCAGGGCAGTACCGAAACCACCTTCTATGTATTGGCGGTGTATTTCGGTGCGGTGAGCATCCAGCGGGTGCGGCACGCCGTGGGCTGTGCCTTGTTGGCGGAGTTTGCTGGCGTGGTGGCGGCGATTTGCGTCTGCTACTGGTTCTTTGGTTGAGTTGAAGGACTGCTCGCCGGCCAGCCGGCTCCTGCTGAGGAGCCGCTGGCCGGTGAATCGGGCCTCAATGCTTTATCTGTAGATTGCCCTGCCCCACTGCCCAATCCACTACCTGGCGGGTCAGCGTATCGCTGGCTTGGCCGAACCCCGCCACCACCGCTGGCACCTGGGTCTCGCTCAGCGGCTGACGTACTTCAAAGCGCCGGCTAGCGAGAATCTTCTGGTCATTGCCACGGATCAGGCGTGCATCCAGGCGTATCACCACCTGGGCGGCATTGCCCTGGTATTCGGTCTGGAAGGCTTGCAAGTCTCCGCCCAGGGCCAGGTCGGTCTGCAGGTTGCTGTCGTCGGTGCTCAACAACTGCACCCGGCCATCGCGCTGGAAGCCATCCAGCAGACGGTTGCGCAGCAGCACCGGGGCCGGATCGCTCCAGCGTGAGGCCTTGTAGTTGCTGATCAGGTTGCCCTGGGGAATCACCGCAATCCGCGCACTGTTCAGGGCATCGCCGGCCTGGGGCTTGAGTAGCTGCAATGACCACGACAGCACTTTGCCCGGGACCGGAGTGCTGCTCTGGCCTACCGGCAGTCGATAGATATCCAGCGGCTCGGCCTTGGGCAGGATCGAGCAGGCGCTGGTCAAGGCCAGGGCGCCACTCAGGGCCAGCGGGGCAAACAGACGATTGGCACGCTTCATGGCGTGAACTCCTTGTTCTTCTCGTTACCCAGCAGATAACCGCCGGGGTTGGCTTCCAGGCGGCGGGTGATGGCCCGTAGCGAGCTCATGGTCTCGCGCAGTTCGCGCACCGCCGGCGCCAGGCCATTGAGCCCTTGCATGCCATTGTTCAGTGAGTCCTGGTTGTCGTTCAGCAGTTTGTTGAGGGTGGCGCTGCTCTGCTCCAGGGAGCGCATGGCGTGCTCGGCACTGCCAAACATCTGCTTGCCCTGGTCGTTGAGCAGGCCGTTGGCATTGCGCATCAGTGCGGTGGTCTGTTCCAGCATGGCACTGGTCTGCTTGCTGATGGAGCCCAGCTGCTGCATCAGTTGGCGCAGGTCGTCTCGCTGCTCTGCGATGCTCGCGGTGGTCTTTTGCAGGTTGTCCAAGGTGCTGCTGACGCGGGAAACGTTGTCCGGGGAGAACATCCGGTTGGCGTTGTGCAGCAGCAGGTTGACTCCGGTCATCAGGTCATTGCTGTTGTTCAGCAGGCGGGCGATGGGCGACGGAGAGGCAATGATGGTTGGCAGTCGACCGTCCTTACCCTTGAGGGCCGGACTTTGCGGCGTGCCGCCACTGAGCTGGATGATCGAGGTGCCGGTGATGCCGGTCAGGGCCAGCTTGGCCTGGGTGTCCTCCTTGATCGGGGTTTCGCCGCCGAGGCGGATCTGCGCCAACACCCGACGCGGGTCCTTGGGGTCCAGGCGCAGGTTGACCACGTCACCGACCTTGATCCCGCTGTATTGCACGGCGCTGCCCTTGGATAGACCGCTGACCGCCTCATTGAAGACAATCTCGTAGTCCTGAAAGGCGCTGTCGACGCTGGACTTGGCCAGCCACAGGCCGAACAGCAAGGCGCCGGCCACCACGATCACGGTGAATAGGCCGATCAGTACATGATGGGCTCGGGTTTCCATGTCATCCCTCGTAGGTCTGTGTAGCTGCCTGGTAGGCGGCGCGGCCGCGTGGGCCGTGGAAGTATTCGTGAATCCACGCATCCGGGGTTTCGGCGACGATATCGATGGCGTCCGCCACCAGTACTTTCTTCTGCGCCAGCACCGCCACCCGATCGGTGATGGTGTAGAGGGTGTCGAGGTCGTGAGTGACCAGGAACACGCTCAGGCCCAGCGCGTCACGCAGGGTCAGGATCAGTTGGTCAAAGGCGGCAGCGCCTACCGGGTCGAGGCCGGCGGTGGGTTCGTCGAGAAACAGGATGTCCGGGTCCAGGGCCAGGGCACGGGCCAGGGCTGCGCGCTTGATCATGCCGCCGGACAGCGAGGCCGGGTACTTGTCGGCCGCCGACAGCGGCAACCCGGCCAGGGCCAGCTTCACTGCCGCCAGGTGCTCGGCATCGCTGCGTGACAGCCCCGCATGTTCGATCAGCGGCAGGGCAACGTTCTCGGTCACCGTCAGTGAGGTGAACAGTGCGCCCTTCTGGAACAGTACGCCGAAGCGTCGTTCGATCAGCGAGCGTTGCTGTTCCGGCAGGCTCGGCAGGTCCTGGCCGAAGACCCGCACCGAGCCCTCGCTGGGCTGGCGCAGGCCGACGATGCTGCGCAGCAGCACGGACTTGCCGCTGCCCGAACCGCCGACCACGCCGAGAATTTCACCCTTGTACACATCCAGGTCGAGGTTCTCGTGCACGCTCTGCTTGCCGAAACGGTTGCACAGCCCGCGGACCTCGATCACCGCCTCGGCGGGCGCACGGGGCAGGCGGCTCACCAGCCCATCTCCATGAAAAACAATGCTGCCACAGCGTCGATCACGATCACCACGAAGATCGACTGGACCACGCTGGAGGTGGTGTGGGCGCCAACGGACTCGGCGCTGCCGCTGACCTTGAAGCCCTCCAGGCAGCCGATGGCGGCGATCAGGAAGGCGAAAATCGGCGCTTTGACCAAGCCCAGTAGGAAGTGCTTCACGCCAATGTCCGAATGCAGCAGCGAGAGGAACATCGCTGGCGAGATATCCAGGGACAGGGCGCAGACCACGCCGCCGCCGATGATTCCCGAGAGCATGGCCAGGAAGGTCAGCATCGGTAGCGATACCAGCAACGCCAGGACTCGGGGCAGTACCAGCAACTCCACCGGGTCCAGGCCGAGCGTGCGGATTGCGTCGATCTCTTCGTTGGCCTTCATCGAGCCGATCTGTGCGGTGAAGGCGCTGGCGGTACGACCGGCCATGAGAATCGCGGTGAGCAGCACGCCAAATTCCCGCAGGAAGGAAAACGCCACCAGGTCCACGGTAAAGATGCTGGCGCCGAAACTGGCCAGCACCGTGGCCCCGAGAAAGGCCACCACCGCCCCCACCAGGAAGGTCAGCAGGGCGACGATGGGCGCCGCGTCTAGGCCGGTCTGCTCGATATGCGCTACCACTGGCGTCAGGCGCCAGCGCTTGGGGCGCAGCAGGCCACGGGCCAGGGTCTCGAGAATCAGACCGATGAAGCCCAGCACCTTGAGGGTGTCTTGCCAGACGGTGTAGACCGCGCTGCCAATGCGCGAGAGCAACTGCACGCTGACCGAGACCTGGGGTTCCTTGACCGGCACACAGAAGTCGTTGAGCGAGGTATAGACCGTGTGCAGCAGCGCACGGTCGGCGGCAGACAGGGTGCAGTCGGCATGTTCCGCGGACTGGCCCAGGCGCTCGGCGCCCAGCAGCTCCACCAGCAGCGAGGCGCCGGCGGTGTCGAGGGCGCCAAGGTTGTTGAGATCGATATGGGTGCTGCTGTCGTAGTGGCCGTGCAGGGATTGGCTGAGGCGCTTGAGGTCGCTGTAGTGCGCCAGCGTCCAGTCCCCGGAGATACGCAGTTGCGCCGGAGAGTGGCCAAGATCCAATTGAGCAGTGCCGGGCGTCACGCTGGTAGTCATAAGCTCCAAGCTTGTGTGGCGATTACGCAGTGCTACGTAATAGCACGATCCCGACTACTTTGCCTCGCCGGTCTTGGCCGCGTCTTGATCTGGGTCGGTGATCTCGAAGCGCAGCACGCCGATTACTTGACCGTCCTCGGTGATCACCCGCACTTGCCAGTGGCCCGCTGGGTTGGCAGGAAAATTCTGCTTGTGGGACCAGGCACGGTAGCCCTCCTTGCGCCCGCCGTGAATGTCCAGGGCGATGCGGTCCACTTCGCTGCCGTTGAACTGCCAGACGTGGTAGATGCGTTCGTCCAGGCCTCGCGGTGCGTTGATTGCGGTATAGGCGTACAAACCGTTGCTGCGCACCTGGCTGGTGCTGACCTGTTCCAGGCTGTCTCCCGGCGTGCGGTCCTGGAGTTGGGTGCTGATGGCGTCCTCGGTCAGCCACAGGGTGGCCGGCGGTACCCAGGAGCGCAGCAGCCAGCCGGTGCTGCCGATGACCAGGGTGATGCTCAACACGGTCAAGGCACTGCGCAAGCTGCGGATCGGCAGGATCGACGCCAGGCTCGGGAAGGACAGGAGCATGGCGGTGCCCAAGGCCAGCTTGAAGCTCTGGGCAGTGGTCAGGTGGAGGATCAGCGGCAGTGCAGTGAGCAAGGCGGCGAACAGCGTCAGGGTGTGCAGCGCAAGGAATAGCCAACGCTTTGGGGCCAGCCATTTGTAGTACAGCGGGTCGATGATGGAAATCAGCGCCGCGGCCCCGAGCAATCCGGTGAACACCAACTGGCCGCTGTTCCAACTGGTGGTGATGAAGAAGAACGGCAGGACGAAGAACAGGCTTTCCTGGTGAATCATCTGCGTGGCATAGCGCAGCAGCGGCTGTGGGATCTCGCGCTTGAAAACCTTGGTGAACAGCTGAGTCAGGCTGTTTTCCAGCATCAGCCAGACCCAGCTCACCAGCAGGATCACGGCGATCCACGAGGCCAGGCTCTGCTGCCGGTCTACCAGGATGAAGCTGCCGACTCCGGAGATGAAGCCGCCGAGCGCAATGATCCCCGGATAGCGCTTCATCAGTTCCAGAAGGCGCTGTATGTATTGGGTCCAGTTAGGCATCGGGCGGGGTCACAGTCATGGCAGGAAAAAACCGCGACAGGATACCGTCGGCGCGAGCCTGTGGCGAGGGAGCAGGGTCCCTCGCCAGAGGTTATGCAGCTCGGCGGCGCAGGATCAGGTAACCACCAAGGCTGCCTAGGACGATCAGGGCCAGCAGGCCGACGCTCAACCAGAGCAGTTGCTCATCCCCCAGCAGGGGTGCTTCGATCCGCAGGTAGCCGGGTTGTTGCAGCAGTTGGCGCAGGGCCAGGTTGGCGTGTTCCAGGCTCACCGTTTGCAGGCGCTTGGCCGGATCGCTGAAGCGACCATTGTCGAAGTCGCCCAGGGCACTCCAGTAATAGTCCGCCAGGGCGCTGTTGCCCTGCACCGCCCAGGCCTGGCGGTCGATGGCGGCCTGTTTGAGGCGGGCAAAGGTGGCGGGGTCGAGGCCGTTCTTGAGCAACTGCGCCTTGAGCTGCTCGATCACTTGCCGCGCTTGGGGCAGATCATCGCGTTCAACGTCGGCATTGAGGCTGAGAAAGCCGACGCCACCGAAAACCTCCCGTTCGCTCCAGGGACCGTAGGACAGTTCATGTTCCAGGCGCAATTGACGGTACAGCGCCCAATCCAGGTAGTCCTTGAGCAGGTCGAAGGTCTCGTCGTGCTGCTGGTCCAGCAGGGGCTCGGGGAATAGCCAGTGCAGTTGCGCGTTCTGCCCTACCCAACCGCGCAGCAGCGTGCGTTCGATCGCCGCCGTGCCGTGGATTTGCGGCAGTTCGCGGTGTTCGCTGGGCTCCACCGGCTCAAGCTCGCCGTAGGTGCGTTGCAGATAAGCCGGTAGCAGGCGGTCCAGCTCACCCACGATGATCAGGCTCATGTTGTTGGGGGCATACCAGTCTTTGCGCACCTGTTCCAGTTGGGCCAGGGTCAGGTGCCCGACTTCGGCGCGTTCGGCGCATTTGAGCCCCAGCTCCACCGCCAGCTGGTTGCCGGCCTTGTGGCCCAGATCCTGACGGTCGAGCCAGCGTTGCAGGTGCGAGTAATGGCCACCGCCTTCGCGTTCCACCACCTGCTTGGCAGCGGCCACGGCATTGTCGTCGAGGCGGGTATGGGTCAGTAGCGACAGCAGCAGGTCGAGGACCTTGCGCTGGTTCTTCGCCGGAGCCTCGATGACGAAGGTGGTGTCGGCGTTGCTGGTGTAGGCGTTCCACTCGCCGCCCAGGGCTTGCATGCGCTCTTCCAGGCCACCTTCGCCGCTGGCGTCGATGCCGCTGAACAACAGGTGCTCAAGCAGGTGCGGCAGTTCCTTGTCGGCGCAGGCGAAGTCGTCCAGGCCCACACCCACCACCAGGCGGATCGCCACGTGGCCCCGCTCGCTGCTGGGCTTGAGCAGCACTTGCAGGCCGTTGGACAGGGTATAACCTTCGGCCTGAAAGCGATCCAGGGCCCATCCATGTGCACTGCCCAGCAACAGGCAGGCGAATAACAGACAACGCATAACAAGCTTCCTTACGGCGTGCGTAGTCTCTACAGACTTCGGGTAACGCTGGACGTTCAGGGTGAATGAGTGATGTCGGCGATGTCTTCGACTTCAAGTGCACCGGTGTCCGAGGTTTCCAGGACCACATAGGCGCTGCTGCAGAACAGTGAATTGAGGCGTTTCATGTCGGCGATCAGCTCCAGGTGCAGCGAGCTGGTTTCGATGCTCTGGACGATCTTGCGCTGCAGGCGACTCACATGGGCGTGGGCCAGGCGCCGCTCCTGGGCGCGGAAGCGGCGTTTCTCCCGCAGTAGCTGACGGGCGCTTTCCGGGTCGGCACTGAGGAACACCGAGAGCCCCAGGCGCAGGTTGGCAATCAGCTGTGCATGCAGCCCGGTCAACTCTTCCAGGCCGACCTCGGAGAAGGAGCGGCGCTGAGAGGTCTTCTGTTGCTGGACCTTGCGCAGCATGCGTTCGATCAGGTCGCTGGCCAGCTTGAGGTTGATCGCCAGCTCGATGATCTCCGCCCAGCGCCGGCTGTCCTGGTCGCTGAGGTCTTCTCGGGGCATCTGCGCCAGGTACAGCTTGATGGCGCTGTACAGCGCTTCGACGTCGTCGCTCAGCAGGCGCATTTCCTGGGTGATGGCGGTCTGTTTGCCGCGCAGCACATCGCGCATCGCCTCGAGCATGTTGTCGATCAGGTCGCCGATGCGCAGGGTTTCCCGGGCGGCGTTGGCCAGGGCCAGGCTCGGGGTTGCCAGGGCAGTGGGATCGAGGTGTCGCGGCCGTGCGCGGCCATTGTCCTGGGCACGCTCCGGCAGCAACCAGGCACAGAGCCGGGCCATCGGGCCGACGCTGGGCAGCAACAACAGGCAGCGTGCGGTGTTGTACAACAGGTGGAAGCCGATCACCACTTCTTGGGGGCTGAAGTCCAGGCTGTCCATCCAATGGGCCAGCGGGTTGAGCACCGGGATGATCAGCAGCAAGCCAATGAGCTTGTACAACAGGCTGCCCAGGGCTACCTGGCGCCCGGCGGCGTTCTGCATGCTGGTGCTGAGGAAGGCCAATACCCCGCTGCCGATGTTGGCGCCGATCACCAGGCCGATGGCCACTGGCAGGCTGATCACCCCGGCGCCGGCCAGGGTGGCGGTGAGCAGTACTGCCGCCAGGCTGGAGTAGGACACCATGGCGAATACCGCACCCATCAGCGCATCCAGGAGGATGTCGCCGGTGAGCGAGGCAAACAGGACCTTTACCCCTTGGGCGTGGGTGATCGGGGTGGCAGCCTCGACGATCAGTTGCAGGGCCAGGATGATCAGGCCCAGGCCGATGCCGACCCGGCCCAACTGGCCGGCGCGGGTCTGTTTGCGCGAGAGGAAGAAAATCACCCCGAGGAAAATCAGCAGCGGTGACAGCCAGGACAGGTCGAAGGTCAGCACCCGGGCCATCAGCGCGGTACCGACATCGGCACCGAGCATGGTCGCCAGTGCTGGCGTCAGGGCCATCAACCCCTGGCCGACAAAGGAGGTCACCAGCATCGCCGTGGCGTTGCTGCTCTGGACCATCGCGGTCACCAGAATCCCGGCGACGAACGCCAGCGGTCGCTTGGCCATGTTCTGGCCGATGACATGGCGCAGGTTGGAACCGTAGACCCGCAGGATCCCCGTCCGGACTATGTGTGTGCCCCAGATCAGCAGGGCCACGGCAGAAAGCAGATTGAGCAGGGTCAGCATGAAAGCCCCCCCCTGGGGTGAAGAGCCCGAAAACAGGGCCAGTGGCGTTGTTGCGCGAGGTTCTACGTTATGTATTTAAGCTGTAGTTGGTTAACGCACAGGACGCCAGCATCGCATAGCTAATCTGCTGAATGAAACAAAACCGTCATGAAAACAGCATGCTGCAGAGGTGAAAAAGGGGCTCGAGAGCCCCTTTTTGCTTTGGTGCATTCCCGATTTATTGACCGGGAATATCCTTGCGCAGCTTCACCGGATCCTGCTGTTTCTTCTTTTTCGCGATGGCGGTGCGCAGCTTGATGTTGATGGCTTCCACCGCCAGGGAGAAGCCCATGGCGAAGTACACGTAGCCTTTGGGCACATGCACGCCGAAGGCTTCGGCGATCAGCACCGTACCTACCACCAGCAGGAACGACAGCGCGAGCATCTTCAGTGACGGGTGCTTGTCGATGAACTCGCTGATGGTGCCCGAGGCCAGCATCATCACCAGCACCGCGACGATGATCGCCGCGACCATGACCGGTACATGGGACACCATGCCCACGGCGGTGATCACCGAATCCAGGGAGAACACGATGTCGATGATCGCGATCTGGATGATGGTGTAGATGAAGTTACCGCCCTTGCCTTTCGGTTCGTCGTTGGTTTCGTCTTCGCCTTCCAGGGCGTGGTACATCTCCTGGGAGCTTTTCCACAACAGGAACAGGCCACCGAAGAACAAAATCAGGTCACGTCCGGAGATGCCTTGGCCGAGGAGCGTGAACAGATCGTCGGTGAGGCGCATGACCCAGGTGATCGACAACAGCAGCAGGATCCGCGTGATCATGGCCAGGGCCAGGCCAAAGATCCGGGTCCGCGCCTGCATATGCTTGGGCATGCGGCTGACCAGGATCGAGATCATGATGATGTTGTCGATGCCCAGGACAATTTCCAGGGCGGTCAAGGTGAAGAAGGCAACCCAGATTTCCGGGTTGGTCAGCCATTCCATGTGTAGTCCTTTGAGCGAGTGTTATGGCCCGGGTCGGGAAGCCGGCCCGGGCGGAGAATCAGTGCTTTAAAGAGTGCTGAACAACGGAAAGATCCCCATCAGCAAAGCGGCGAACATTATGCACAGGCAGACCAGCACTGCCCACTTGAGGGTAAAGCGCTGGTGATCGCCGAACTCGATACCGGCCAGGGCTACCAGCAGGTAGGTCGAGGGTACCAGTGGGCTGAGCAGGTGCACGGGTTGGCCGACGATCGAGGCGCGGGCCATTTCCACGGCGGTGATGCCGTAGTGGCTGGCGGCTTCGGCCAGCACGGGCAGCACACCATAGTAGAAGGCGTCATTGGACATGAAGAAGGTGAACGGCATGCTCACCAGCGCAGTGATGACTGCCAGGTACGGGCCGAGGGCCTCGGGGATCACCGCGAGCAGACTCTTGGACATGGCGTCGACCATGCCGGTACCGGACAGGATGCCGGTGAAGATGCCCGCCGCAAAGATCAGCCCGACTACCGCCAGTACGCTGCCGGCGTGGGCCGCGACCCGGTCTTTCTGCTGCTGCAGGCAGGGGTAGTTGACGATCATGGCGATACTGAAGGCCACCATGAACAGCACGGGCAGTGGCAGCAGGCCGGCGATCAGCGTGCACATCAGGGCGAAGGTCAGGGCAGCGTTGAACCAGATCAGCTTCGGCCGACGGGCATCGGGGTATTGCGACACGCTGATTTCACTGTGGTCGATCTCGTCGCCGGCCAGGTGCAGTTCACCCAGGCGTGCACGCTCACGCTTGCCGTACAGATAGGCGATCGCCAGGATCGCTACCACGCCGGCCAGCATCGCCGGGATCATCGGTACGAAGATCTCCGATGGGTCTACATGCAGCGCACTGGCGGCGCGCGCGGTCGGGCCACCCCAGGGCGTCATGTTCATCACCCCGCCGGCGAGGATGATCAGGCCGGCCATGATCCGCGGGCTCATGCCGATGCGGCTGTACAGCGGCAGCATGGCGGCCACGCAGATCATGTAGGTGGTGGCGCCGTCACCGTCCAGGGACACCACCAGGGCCAGGACCGCGGTGCCGACGGAGACTTTCAGCGGGTCGCCCTTGACCAGTTTGAGGATCTTGCGCACCGCCGGGTCGAACAGGCCGGAGTCGATCATCAGGGCGAAATACAGGATGGCGAACATCAGCATCACGCCGGTGGGCGCCAGCTTGGTGATGCCTTCGAGCATCATCGGGCCGATTTTCGGCGCGAAACCGCCAAACAGGGCGAACAGGATAGGCACGATGATCAGGGCGATCAGCGCCGACAGGCGCTTGGTCATGATCAGGAACATGAACGTGATGACCATGGCAAAGCCAAGGAAAGTCAGCATGGGAGTACTCCAGGCGTAGCGCGGCTAGGGAATGGCGAACCGGGTGGGATCAGCGCAGAACGGCAAGCACGAGGCGTACGGGAGGAGTTGTAGCGAACAGGCGGGAACGAGCAGACATCAGAATCACCATTGTTGTTGTTAATAGGGCCGACAGCGCAGATACGCTCGCTGTGGCCAACCGGTCTGTTGCCGGTGGTGGAGGCGATCCTAATCGGGGAAGCTTTCAGCCAGCTTTCGCCGTTGAAAGGAATGAGTGGATGTTCAATCAGCTGATGGACGGCATAAAGTCGTCAGCATCACGCCAATGGAGAGACGCACATGAGTGAATTGCACATTGGAGGCTGCCATTGCGGCGGGTTGCGCTATCAGTTCAGCGGCCCTTTGCGGGACATTGCTCATTGCCACTGTTCGATCTGTCGACGGGTCAGTGGCGGCCTGGTGACCACCTGGATCACCTTGCCCGCCTCGGCTTTTTCCTGGGTGAAGGGAACGCCTGCCCGTTATGACTCGTCCAGCAGCTGTGCGCGTTACTTCTGTGGGAACTGTGGCGCCCAACTGGCACTGGTCACCCACCTGAGCCCGGACAGCATCGACGTCACCGTCGCCACCCTGGATCACCCTGAGCTGGCGCCGGCGGACCGGCATATCTGGACCGACAGCCAGCTGCCCTGGCTGCACCTGGATGAGCAGTTGCCGGGTGAGGCCGGGGAGACTTTGTAGCTCTATGGGTGCTGTTCCGGGCCTGGGCCGCCCGTTGAGCCTGCGGCCTTCAGCGGCAAGAATCCCTTGAGAGCAGGCGGCAATTACGGATACAGCGGTTCAAGCCGGCTGCGGACAAGCCGGACATCAGGGCAGCTCCAACCCGCCTGCGGCCTTGTGCAGCTCCCGCAAATGCTCGCCCACCAACTTCAGGTTGGCTTCGTTGGCGGCAATCTCCGCTGCCCGTGCGGGTTCCAGCAAGGCCCGAACCTCCTTGTCCAGTTCCCCGGTCAAGGATTGCAGCTGCTTCTGCCGCTGGCTGCTTTCGGACTCCAGGCGCTGCCATTCAGCGGGCTGCGGCAGGCCATAACCGCTGCTGCCCAGCAGTTCCGCCGGGCGGCTGAGGAAGCCGCTGTTGGCGAGAATTTCCTGCAGGGTCTTGTTGGCCTTTTCCATGCCGCCATTCTTCAGCTCGCGAGCCCCCAGATAACGCTGCTTGACCTCGTCCTGGGCCAGCAGCAATTGCCGGCGATAGCTGGCCTGCTCCAGCAGCAGCAAGGCGGCACTGGTGCGCAGGTCGGCCTGGTCGACCCACTGGCGGCGTTCTGCGGCGCTCAGCGACAGCCAGTCTTCGACGCTGGCCTGCTTGATGGGCAGGTGTTTGCGGATGACTTCGAACATCGCTTGGTAGCGGTCGCGGAAGGAGTCGAAGCGATAGCCCAGGCGCAGCGCCTCCCGCGGATCATCGAGCACGCTGGTGTCTGCCAGCCCCCTGCCCTTCAGTACCTCCAGCAAGCCATTGGGCATGATGCTGTCGAGGCCGATCAGCTGTTTATTGTTGCTACCGCTGCGCAGCAGCTTGAGGCTTTCCACCGCACAGTTGTTGGACAGGAAGTAATAGTTGCCGTCGTAGCTCCAGTGCATCTCGGCGGCGTGTTCCACCACCTCCTCGATCTCGCTGCGCGACAGCTTCAGGGGCACCGACGCCAGGCTGCGCAGTTCGGTCTTGGTGTATTCGTCGATCACTTGGGACAGCGGCAGGACAAACAGCCGCGATGGGTATTTGCCCACTAGGCCATCCCAGCTGGACAACTGCACATCACCGACAAAGGCTCGATAGGACAGCACCAGATGTTGGTCCAGGTCCAGTCGGCAATCCGGCCCCCGAGGTCTGCCTGGAGCGCAGATCACCAGGCGCAGCATGCTGTGGCCCCAGCGGCTGACCCAGTTCTGGTTGGCCTCTGCCAGCAGGTAGTCCACTGCGTAGACCCGTTCCGGATCCACCTGCCCCAGGGGCGTCTTGGCGAAGTCGTTGCCGGCATTGAGGAAGGCGAAGGACTTGGTGCAGGAGTCCTTGGCGGCGGGCGCCCAGCCGAAATGCTCCTGGTAGTAGCGGTATAGCGCCGGACGCCGGCAGGCGTAGCTCGGGTCGAGGAGGAAGTACTCCATGTTCACCGCCACGAATTCTTTCGGGTTGGTGATCTCGTAAAGGTCCGGGCTGCGGGCGATCTGCCGGTTGTGCTGCTCGCGCTCTCCCCTACGGCCGACGTATTGCGGCCAGCCCGCCAGGTCCAGCAGGCGTGGATCATCGCTGAGGGTGAAGCGACGGTCGTTCTGGCCGCGGCATTCATCTGGCAGGCCGATCAGGCCGGAGGTGTTGTTTTTGCGCGTGCAGCGCTGGATCAGGCTGCGTTCGGCACTGGGCCATAAACGTGCACGATCGTAAATGTGGGTTAGCTCATGGAGCACGGTGGCAAGCATTTCCCGGCGCACAGTGCCATGGGGGCGGCTGGTCTTCTGGGTTGCCGCGGAACCATCGGCCAGGCTCGGCAGTAGCGCGCGGTTAAGGTCCAGCTCCGACACTAGAGAGGCTTCGCCATAGGCGTTGTCGGGCATCTGGTCGGTCCAGCCGACGTCAATGGTGCGGTCCAGTTGCTGGATGAAGCGCGGCGGCAGCGCCTGCATCGCTTCATCCAGCAGCACCTGGCTGGCGTGCTGTTGCGCCGGGGTCAAGCCATCGGTCTTGAGGCGCAATTGCAGATCGGCCTGGGCGCTGTTGCAGAGCAGCGCCAGGGTTCCGGCCAGCAGCCAGGCGAGGAGTGGTTTCACAGCGCGAGGATGGCTTCGGCCAGCACCTGATCGCTGGCGTCCCGGGCTTCCGGTACGTGGGTACGCAGGGCATCGAATGCGGCTTCCAGCTGCGCGCCACGGATATCACCGTTGCTGGCAACGAAACTGGCAGCATCGTCGTGGGCTTCGCGTACGACTTTAGAGTCACGGATCGAGGTGGTGGTGTCTGAAGTGAAATCGATCGTGCGGCCGGAGGCACGGACGATGATGTTACTGGTGGCCACCAGGGTGTGTGCCTGGGCCACATCGGCCAACAACAGCAGGCCAAGGGTGGCGGCAATCAGCGGGCTACGCATGGAACGACTCCGGAATAACAGGGATGGTTATTGGACGAGAATTGCCTGCGCCAGTTCAAGGTCGCTGGCATGAAGTTTTGCCGGGTCCTGGCGCAGGTAGTTCAGTGCGGACTCCAGGCGGGCACCGCGCAGTCTACCGTCGGTTGCAATGAAGGCGGCGGCATCATCCTGGGCGGCGAGCAGCAGTTTATGGTCGAAGGGCGCCGAGGTCACCTGGCTTGTGGCGTACACGGTGACGACCGTGCTTTGGGTGGTCAGGTCGAATGCCTGCGTTGAGCCGGCCCAACAGACGATGATCAATAGCGGAGCAAAAAGCGCAATTCGGAACAAACCCATGAGTCTCGACAGCTGAAAACCAGCGCCAAGGCTAGCGCAATGCCCCGGACAGGGCCAGAGCAGAGAGCTTCAGGTGCGCGTACGCACCTGAAACAGGCGGTCTTCAGATCGCCAGGATTGCCTGGGCAAGTTGTGCGTCAGTGGCGTGCAACTGAGGTGCCTGCTGGCGGATGTGGGCAAAGGCACTTTCCAGTTTCACCCCGCGAATAGCGCCATCGGTGGCGACGAAGCTGGCGGCGTCATCCCGTGCGGCACGGACAATCTTGTGGTCGCGCAGGGATGATGTGGCATCGGATGTGGCATCGCTGGTGGCCTTGAGTGCACCGACAATGGCGTCGGTGGTCACGATCAGGCTAGTGGCGTGGGCATTGGCGGCCAGGGCCAGCAGTGCGGCAGCGCTGAGCAGACGAAGACGGGACATGGGTAACTCCTGTGAATGAACAGACAATTAAAAGGCGCTGAGTGAGACGCCGGACAGCCACTGCGAGGTGCTGTGTCTGCTTGATCTGACGCAGCTCGGAGAAGAATCGCTACGTCGCATCAGATATTAGGCTGAGCTGATCTGTTCGCACAGACCTGCGTCAGAGATTAGCGCCAGAAGGGTTTGCGCAGTTCTTCTGTCTGTTCACAGTGGCTGATGCCGCTGTCCGACAGTTCTCGTTCGTCCATCTGTGACAACAGTCGTCGAGTTCGTGCCCTCTCCTGCATGTTTCTGAGCGCATGTATCCAGCTTCGCACAGTGCTGAAGCGTGGTGATACCTGGGACGAGTTGCTGGTTTGCCTGAGTGATGAGTTCATGACGCAATCCTCGCTGGAAAGTCGAGCAATTGGCTCGTAGCGTCATGGTGTTGAGTTGTGGCACGACTAAACAGATACACCGGCGTTAAATTGTACTGGTATAGATGTTGTTATTTTAAAACTGTACCTATAGTGAGTAGCTGAAGCTGTACTCCAATTCCGAAAGCTTTTTTCCAGGCCATAACGACAAAACCCGTCGCGGTTTCCCACGACGGGTTTTGTGTGTGCAATTCGGGGTGCTGGCGGTGGACCCGGTGGGTCAGAGCCAGCGACGCTGAGTTAGCGCCAGAACGGCTTGCTCAGCTCTTCGTAGCGTTGTGCTTCGCTGATCCCGGCATCGGCCAGCAGACGCGAGTCCAGGCGAGCCAATTGATGGCGGCTGGAGATGCGGCGCTGCCACAGCATCAGGTTGGCGATAACGCGCAGAGGCATGGAAGCCTGGGTCTTTGCAGCTTTGTCTTCGAAGAACAGTTCGGAACTGAGTGTACGTTCCATGATGTGCATCCTTCCGCTTGTGGCGGGATTAGGTAGTGGTTTAACTGGTGCCCATGATCCTCCTCCGACGCAAGACTCTGTAGATACAGTTCATCTGTATTGTGATGGGCCAGTTAACTGTTTATAGGGGCTGTACTGTTCAGAAATGGCGCAACTGTACCTGTCGGCACTATATTGGTGCGTTTCTGTTGTTTTTGACTGAGGAATGGTGTGCTAGGAAGGGAAATCAACCAGTACAGCAGTACAGTTTTTTCAGGTTTGTGGCGAGTGGTCGGCAGGCTGACGAAACTGTGTTTGCGTCAGCTGCCAACTGTATCAATTACTCGGCGAGCATTTTCCCGGTTTCTTCCAGGTTGATGTGCCAGCTCAGGGCTTCGCGCAGGATGTGTGGCGTATGACCACCCAGGGCGCAGGCCTTGGTGAAGTAGTCATTCAGCGCGTCGCGGTAGGCTGGATGCACGCAGTTGTCGATGATTACCCGTGCCCGCTCCCGCGGCGCCAGGCCACGCAGGTCAGCCAGGCCGATCTCGGTCACCAGGATGTCGACGTCATGCTCGGTGTGGTCCACATGGCTGACCATCGGTACCACGCTGGATATGGCTCCGCCTTTGGCAATCGATTTGGTGACGAAGATCGCCAGATGCGCGTTGCGGGCGAAGTCGCCGGAACCGCCGATGCCATTCATCATCCGCGTGCCGCAGACGTGGGTGGAGTTGACGTTGCCGTAGATGTCGAACTCCAGCGCGGTGTTGATCCCGATAATGCCCAGGCGGCGCACCACTTCCGGATGGTTGGAAATCTCCTGGGGACGCAGCACCAGTTTGTCCTTGTAGCGCTCCAGGTTGCCGAACACGTCGGCATTGCGTCGGCTCGACAGCGTGATGGAGCTGCCGGAGGCGAAGCTCAGCTTGCCGGCATCGATCAGGTCGAAGGTCGAGTCCTGCAGCACTTCGGAGTACATGGTCAGGTTTTCGAAGGGGGAATCGATCAGGCCGCACATCACCGCGTTGGCAATGTTGCCGATACCCGCCTGCAGCGGACCGAGCTTATTGCTCATGCGCCCGGCATCCACTTCCTGCTTGAGGAAGTCGATCAGGTGATTGGCAATGCCCTGGGTCTCGCTGTCCGGGGTCGATACCGTGGACGGTGAGTCGGACTGGTTGGTGATGACAATGGCGACGATCTTTTCCGCAGGAATCGGAATCGCGGTGCTACCGATGCGATCGTCGACCTTCACCAGCGGGATTGGTGTGCGGGTCGGACGATAGGTCGGGATATAGATGTCGTGCAGGCCTTCCAGGTTCGGATTGTGCGCCAGGTTGATCTCGACGATCACCTGCTTGGCGAAGATCGCGAAGCTGGCGGAGTTACCCACCGACGTGGTCGGCACGATATGCCCCTGCTCAGTGATGGCCACAGCTTCGATCACCGCGATATCCGGTAGCTTGAGCTGCTGGTTACGCAGTTGCTCGACGGTTTCCGACAGGTGCTGGTCGATGAACATCACCTCGCCGGCGTTGATCGCCTTGCGCAGGGTGCTGTCCACCTGGAACGGCATGCGCCGGGCCAGGACGCCGGCCTCGGTGAGTTGCTTGTCCAGGTCGTTGCCCAGGCTGGCGCCGGTCATCAGGCTGATTTTAAGCGGCGTTACCTTGGCCCGTTCGGCCAGGGCATGGGGGACGGCCTTGGCTTCACCGGCGCGGGTAAAACCGCTCATGCCGACGGTCATGCCGTCCTCGATCAGAGCGGCAGCATCGGCGGCGCTCATCACCTTATCCAACAACGAAGGCAAGCGGATACGATCACGGTACATGGATTGTTATCTCGGGCAACGAAAGCAAGAAGCGCAGTCTAGTGATTTCAAAAAAAAACGCCCCGCGACAAAGGTCGAATGAAAGGCCCTGATCTAGAGCCTTCTGTCGGCTTTGTGGGGTAAATAAAAAACCCCAGCCTACTAAAGACTGAGGTTTTGGGTATTGCGCTACGGCAGGGTTACTCGACGGCCTTGACCATGTCCTCGATGACTTTCTTCGCGTCGCCGAAGACCATCATGGTTTTGTCGAGGTAGAACAGTTCGTTGTCCAGGCCGGCATAACCGCTGGCCATGGAGCGCTTGTTGACGATGATGGTCTTGGCCTTGAAGGCCTCGAGAATCGGCATGCCGGCGATGGGCGATTTCGGATCGTTCTTCGCCGCCGGGTTGACCACGTCGTTGGCGCCCAGTACCAGCACCACGTCGGCCTGGCCGAACTCGGAGTTGATGTCTTCCATCTCGAACACCTGGTCGTAAGGCACTTCGGCCTCGGCCAGTAGCACGTTCATGTGGCCGGGCATGCGACCCGCTACGGGGTGAATCGCGTACTTCACGGTCACGCCGCGGTGGGTCAACTTCTCGGTCAACTCCTTCAGCGCATGCTGGGCCCGGGCCACCGCCAGGCCGTAGCCGGGAACGATGATCACAGTGTCAGCATTGGTCAGCAGGAAGGTTGCGTCGTCAGCCGAACCAGATTTCACCGGGCGGGCTTCTTTCGAGCCAGCAGGTCCTGCGGCGTCGGCGGTGTTGCCGAAACCACCGAGCAGTACGTTGAAGAACGAACGGTTCATCGCCTTGCACATGATGTACGAGAGGATGGCACCGCTGGAGCCTACCAGGGAGCCAGCGATGATCAGCATTGAGTTGTTCAGGGAGAAGCCGATCCCCGCTGCTGCCCAGCCCGAGTAGCTGTTGAGCATCGACACCACCACCGGCATATCGGCGCCGCCGATCGGGATGATGATCAGCACGCCCATGACGAAGGCCAGGGCCAGCATCAGGGCGAAAGCGCCCAGGTTGCCGGTGAACATGAAGGTTACGCCCAGGCCCAGGGTGGCCAGGCCCAGCACCAGGTTCAGCTTGTGCTGCCCGGCGAACTGTACTGGTGCGCCCTGGAACAGGCGGAACTTGTACTTGCCCGACAGTTTGCCGAAGGCGATCACCGAACCGGAGAAGGTGATTGCACCGATGGCCGCACCAAGGAACAGCTCCAGGCGGTTGCCGGCCGGGATTGAGTCGCCCAGGTGTTTGACGATGCCCAGGGACTGAGGTTCGACCACCGCAGCAATGGCAATAAACACCGCAGCCAGGCCGATCATGCTGTGCATGAAGGCTACCAGCTCCGGCATCTTGGTCATCTCGACGCGCTTGGCCATGATCGAACCGGCGGTACCGCCGATCAGCAGGCCGACGATCACGTAGCCGATACCGGCGGTGGCCAGTTCGGCGCCCAGCTTATAGATGAGGCCGATGGTGGTCAGTACCGCCAGTGCCATGCCCAGCATGCCAAACAGGTTGCCGCGACGGGACGTGGTGGGGTGCGACAGGCCTTTGAGGGCCTGGATGAAGCAGATGGACGCGATCAGGTAGAGCGTCGTTACCAGGTTCATGCTCATTACTTGGGCGCCTCTTCTTTTGCTTTCGGGGCTTTTTTCTTGAACATCTCAAGCATCCGGCGGGTGACCAGGAAACCACCAAACACGTTGACCGCAGCCAGGGCCACGGCCAGGGTGCCCATGGTCTTGCCCAGCGGGGTCACGGTCAGGGCGGCGGCCAGCATGGCGCCGACGATGACGATCGCGGAAATGGCATTGGTCACCGCCATCAAAGGCGTGTGCAGTGCGGGTGTGACGTTCCAGACCACGTGGTAACCGACATAGATCGCCAGTACAAAGATGATCAGGTTGTAGATACCGGGGGAGATAAGCTCTTCCATCGTCTGAATCCCTGCTTAGGCGTTTTTGCGGATGACTTGGCCGTCGCGGCACATCAGGCACGCGGCGACGATGTCGTCTTCGAGGTTGACTTCGAACTGCCCTTCTTTGGTGAAGACAAGCTTCAGGAAGTCCAGCAGGTTGCGGGCATACAGCGCCGAGGCATCAGCGGCTACCGCGCCGGCCAGGTTGGTGGGACCGGCAATCGTCACGCCGTTCTCGACCACCACCTGGTCAGCCACGGTCAGCGGGCAGTTGCCGCCTTGGGCGGCAGCCAGGTCGATGACCACGGAGCCGGGCTTCATCTGGGCTACGGTCTCGGCGCTCAGCAGCGTCGGCGCCTTGCGGCCCGGAATCAGCGCGGTGGTGATGACGATATCGGCCTGCTTGGCGCGCTCATGCACCGCCAGGGCCTGGCGCTGCATCCAGCTGGCCGGCATGGGGCGGGCATAACCGCCGACACCAACGGCGCACTCGCGCTCTTCATCGGTCTCGTAAGGCACATCAACGAACTTGGCTCCCAGGGACTCGATCTGCTCCTTCACTGCCGGGCGCACGTCTGAGGCCTCGATCACCGCTCCCAGGCGTTTGGCCGTGGCGATGGCCTGCAAACCTGCAACACCGGCGCCAAGAATCAGCACGCGGGCGGCTTTCACGGTACCGGCGGCAGTCATCAACATCGGCATGAAGCGTGGGTAGTAGTGGGCTGCCAGCAGCACAGCCTTGTAGCCGGCAATGTTGGCCTGGGATGAAAGCACATCCAGGCTCTGGGCCCGGGAAGTGCGTGGCGCGGCTTCCAGGGCAAAGGCGGTGATCCCGCACTCGGCCAGCTTGGCAATGGTCTCGTTGCTGAACGGATTGAGCATGCCTACCAACACAGTGCCGCTCTTGATCAGCGTCAGCTCTGCGTCGCTCGGGGCTACTACCTTGAGGATCAGTTCAGCGCCAAAGGCATCGTTGGCGCTGCCAATGGTTGCCCCTGCCGCTTCATAGGCACTGTCGACCACGCTGGCGTTAATGCCGGCGCCGCTTTGCACAGTGACTTTATGACCCTGGCCGATCAGCTTCTTGATGGTTTCCGGGGTTGCAGCAACCCGTGTTTCACCCGTCTGGGTTTCGAGAGGAACACCAATGTGCACGTCAAATCTCCTGCTTGATCTTATTGCTTTCGATCTTTCTTAGAAGGCCAGTGCACTGCGGAGGGTGCAACTGGGGCGGCCGATCAGCACGATCCCGCTGAAATCACAGCGGGGCGCGGCATTTTGCAGGCGAACTTTGAGGCCTTCAAGGGATTCTGACTAGTGACGGAAAATTAACTACAAGTCACCCCGTGACCGAATGTCGCAACGTACCGGGTTAAACCCTTGTAAGCCGTGCCTTTCAAGGCCTAGGCCTTGAAATCAAGATTTTTCTCATCGGAGGTGTGAATAGTCCTGCATTACCTCTCAATAAACCCTACAAGCCGCGTGGTTAGGCGCTTGTAGGACGATTGTGCAAGGTGTCGGTACAGTCTGTCTAAATGCGACAAATAATTATATCTGTAGTGCTTTATTTTATTTGACTACTGGGTCAGCTAATCGCCGTGGGCCCCTACTGCTCTAGGTTGTAGCTATTCGCCTGGTTCACCAGCCAATCGCGGAATGCCCGCAAAGAGGCCGATTCCACCTTGCGCTCGGGAATGATCAGGTAATACGCCTTGATGCTCGACAGCGCCTGAGGGTTGGCGATCACCAGGCGTTTCTCTGCCAGTTCGCGCTGAATAAGGAAGGGAGGAATCAGCGCGATGCCCATATCGTGCATGGCAGCCTGGGCGAGCATGGAGAATAGCTCGTAGCGCGGACCTGTCATGTCGCGGGGGATGTTCAACTGTTGGGAGTTGAACCATTGTCTCCAGGCGTAGGGGCGCGTGGTCTGTTGTAGTAGCGGCAACTCGGCAATGGCTGTGGCGCTTAATTGGCCGTTGTTGCCCAGCATTTCCGGGCTGCACACCGGCATGGGATTCTCGCCCATCAGGCGGTGGGACTGGGTGCCGGACCAGTCGGCATCGCCGAAGTAGATGGCGGCGTCGAAGGGCGTGTCGGCAAACAGAAAAGGGCGCGTGCGGTTGGTCAGGTTGACCGTGACTTCGGGGTGTTGCTGCTGGAAGTCCTTGAGGCGTGGCAAGAGCCACTGGGTGCCGAAGGTTGGAACCACCGCTAGCTCAATGACGTTGGCACCCTGTTGCCCCATGACTGAAAGCGTGTCGCGCTCCACCGCATCCAGTTGAGTGGCCACCCGGCGGCTATAGGACAGGCCTGCCTCGGTGAGTTTGACTCCGCGTCGTGAACGTCGGAAGAGTTCCACGCTGAGAAACTCTTCCAGGCTGGCGATCTGCCGGCAGACGGCGCCCTGAGTCAAGGAAAGCTCCTGCGCGGCCTTGGTAAAGCTCTCGTGGCGAGCGGCGGCTTCGAAGCTGATAAGGGCGGCGGTGCTGGGGATCTTTCTGCGCATGTACGGCTATCTCACTAATGGAGGCTGTAAAAGGCACTTTTTGCCATTACGGAGTGAGAAATTAGCACAACAATATGCGAAATCCTCGTTTGCCTGGGGGCTCCAGCTGCGCCTAGGATCAGCTCACGATAGTTGACCTAATTCACGAGGACTTACTCATGGGCGGCAAAGCAAGCTTCAACTGGATCGATCCCCTTCTGCTGGACCAGCAACTCACCGAAGAAGAGCGCATGGTTCGCGACAGTGCCGAGCAGTTCGCCCTGGGCAAGTTGGCGCCGCGGGTTCTGGAAGCTTTCCGTCATGAGAAGACTGATCCAGCCATCTTCCGTGAGATGGGTGAGATCGGACTGCTGGGGGCGACCATTCCAGAGCAATACGGTGGCAGTGGCTTGAACTACGTGTGCTATGGCCTGATCGCTCGTGAAGTGGAGCGTGTGGATTCCGGCTACCGTTCGATGATGAGCGTGCAGTCGTCCCTGGTAATGGTGCCGATCAACGAGTTCGGGACTGAAGCACAAAAACAGAAGTACTTGCCGAAACTGGCGTCTGGCGAGTGGATTGGTTGCTTTGGTCTGACCGAGCCGAATCATGGTTCTGACCCGGGTGCGATGATTACTCGTGCGCGGAAAGTGGACGGCGGCTATAGCCTGACTGGCAGCAAGATGTGGATCACTAACAGTCCGATCGCCGATGTGTTCGTGGTCTGGGGCAAGGACGACGCCGGTGATATTCGGGGTTTCGTTCTGGAGAAGGGCTGGAAAGGCCTGAGTGCTCCGGCTATCCACGGCAAGGTCGGTCTGCGAGCGTCGATCACTGGTGAGATCGTCATGGACAACGTATTTGTACCGGAAGAGAACATCTTCCCGGACGTGCGTGGCCTGAAAGGTCCTTTCACCTGCCTGAACTCGGCGCGTTATGGCATCTCTTGGGGTGCGCTGGGTGCTGCAGAGTTCTGCTGGCACACCGCACGTCAATACACCCTGGATCGTCAGCAGTTTGGTCGGCCCTTGGCTGCGACTCAGTTGATCCAGAAGAAACTGGCGGACATGCAAACTGAAATCACCCTCGCCCTTCAGGGTTGCCTGCGTCTGGGACGGATGAAGGATGAAGGCACTGCAGCGGTGGAAATCACCTCGATCATGAAGCGCAACTCTTGCGGCAAGTCCCTTGATATCGCGCGTATGGCTCGTGACATGCTGGGCGGTAATGGTATCTCCGATGAGTTCGGGGTTGCCCGCCACCTGGTGAACCTGGAAGTGGTCAATACCTACGAAGGTACCCACGACGTGCATGCGCTGATTCTAGGGCGTGCGCAAACCGGTCTCCAGGCGTTCTATTAATAGGAGAGCGACCATGGGCGCGTTATCGCATCTGCGGGTACTGGATTTGTCGCGGGTATTGGCTGGGCCCTGGTCTGGGCAGATTCTGGCGGACCTTGGGGCCGAGGTCATCAAGGTCGAGCGTCCAGGCAATGGTGACGATACGCGCGCCTGGGGGCCGCCCTTCCTTAAAGATGCGTATGGCGAGAACACCACCGAGGCCGCCTATTACTTGTCGGCCAACCGTAACAAGCAGTCGGTGACCATCGACTTCACTCGTCCTGAGGGGCAGCAGCTGGTGCGTGAGCTGGCGGCCAAGTCAGACATTGTCATCGAGAATTTCAAGGTTGGTGGGCTGGCGGCATATGGCTTGGACTATGACTCGCTCAAGGCCATTAACTCGCAGTTGATCTATTGCTCGATCACCGGGTTTGGTCAGACCGGTCCCTATGCCAAGCGGGCGGGTTATGACTTCATGATCCAGGGGTTGGGTGGGCTGATGAGTCTCACCGGAAGACCTGAGGGGGATGAGGGAGGTGGACCGGTGAAGGTCGGTGTGGCCTTGACCGATATCCTGACGGGGCTTTATTCGACGGTGGCGGTTCTGGCGGCCTTGGCTCATCGGGATCAGGGTGGTGGCGGGCAGCACATTGATATGGCGTTGCTGGATGTGCAGGTCGCGTGTCTGGCTAACCAGGCCATGAACTATCTGACGACGGGAGTTGCCCCCAAGCGTCTGGGTAATGCTCATCCGAATATCGTTCCTTATCAGGACTTTCCAACGGCGGATGGTGACTTCATTCTTACCGTGGGTAACGACGGACAGTTTCGCAAGTTTGCCGAGGTGGCAGGTCAGCCGCAGTGGGTGGATGATCCTCGGTTTGCCACTAATAAGCTGCGGGTGGCTAATCGGGCGGTGTTGATTCCGCTGATTCGTCAGGCGACGGTGTTCAAGACTACAGCTGAGTGGGTGAGCCAGCTGGAGCAGGCTGGGGTGCCCTGTGGGCCGATCAATGATCTGGCACAGGTGTTTGCTGATCCACAGGTCGTGTCTCGTGGCCTGGCTATCGAGTTGCCTCATGCATTGGCTGGGATGGTGCCCCAGGTGGCGAGTCCGATTCGCCTCTCCGAGACTCCAGTGGAGTACCGTAATGCCCCTCCTCTATTAGGTGAGCACACCGCGCAGGTTCTGCAGCGGGTACTGGGGATGCCGGTCGAGGCGGTGGGTGCGTTGCGGCAGTCGGGAGTGCTGTAGGGTTCTCTTCTATATAGAGGTGCGTAATACCCCTCTATATATAGCCTTGCGAAAGCCCCTGTTTCAGGGGGTTTTGATCTTATTCATAGAAAATTCAAATTAAGTGTTGACGGCAGATTCTACACGTCTATAATTCGCCCCACTTCCGGCGCAGTCGAAACGGAAAACTCCTTGAGATTCAACGAGTTACGCAGTTTTCGGCAGCGGTTACGCTTCAGTTCATCGAAGCCAGAAGGAGTTGGTAAGGCAGTGAGTTTTAGCCTTATTAACGATTCGATCCTCTCGGTCGAAAGCGGTGAAAAA
>NZ_JAAARM010000098.1 GCF_009908285.1 Pseudomonas sp. Fl4BN1 | reverse complement strand
GCGTCGGCCGCCGCCAAGGGCGACCGACGCATCTCGTGCATGACCGATAGGAAGGGAAGCTGCCGGATCAGGTTTCGGCGTCAGTAGCCGTGCGTCACGATCGACAGCACCGAGAGATCCGGATGCGTGCCGTCGACAATGCTGCGCGCCACGTGTACGGCTTCCTCCATGGCCTCTTCGGGGCTGCGGAAGGTATCGTCGCCATCTGCGTGAAAGGGCACGACATGACCGGGCAACTGTGGATCGGCGCCGGGGTGGCACACGTAGCCGGTGTAGGTGTAGCGCGAGGAGTTTGCCCGTGTCGGGCTTGGAACAACGTGAATTTCGAACCCTTCGTAGAGTTCTTGCGGTGCGGTGGTGAGCTGGTCAGACATGGTGGCCTCGCCGGGTTAGCGTGTACCGGCCCCGCCGGCGCTTGTGGCGCGGCGCGGCTGCCCTTGGTTCAACCAGTCTAGGTG
>NZ_JAAARM010000097.1 GCF_009908285.1 Pseudomonas sp. Fl4BN1 | reverse complement strand
GAGCCAGGAGAATGCGGCGGCGCGGGCTCCGTTGGAGCAGGCGGCGCTCATCTCCGACATGCAGGCCCGGTTGCCGCTCAACCTGTTCAGCGGGGAGCAGATGACGGGCTCGGGGACGATGACGGGTAAGGATACGCAGACGAAATCACCCGGCCTGTTCAACTCCGTCCTCGCGGGCGGCTCCATACTTGGATCAATCTTTCGTAAGGGGGCGGGCGCGCGATGAACCTGTTCGGAGGGCGTGGACGCCTCAGTTTGTTCAATCCCGGCGGCGAGGAAGGGTTCGAACCCAATGCCGTCCCCGGATTCGCGGGCGGCACCTTTACGCCGCAGGCCGGGCTCGGACCGCAGATCGCCATGCCCGCGCCTTCGGGTGTGCCGGCCGGCGCGCCGCGCAAGAAGGGCGGCGGGTTCGGCGGGTTCATGGCCGACTTCCCGGAAACGGCGGCGATCGCGGGCG
>NZ_JAAARM010000096.1 GCF_009908285.1 Pseudomonas sp. Fl4BN1 | reverse complement strand
ACTTAAGACAAGCTGTTGCAGATAAAGATCAAGTGAAACGTACAGAAGATTATGCGGATGCAGATACAGCTAAACAAAATGCATATAACAGTGCAGTTTCAAGTGCTGAAACAATTATTAATCAAACAGCTAATCCGACAATGTCTGTTGATGATGTTAATCGTGCAACTTCAGCTGTTACTACTAATAAAAATGCATTAAATGGTGATGAAAAATTAGTACAATCTAAAACAGATGCTGCAAGAGCAATTGATGCATTACCACATTTAAATAATGCACAAAAAGCAGATGTTAAATCTAAAATTAATGCTGCATCAAATATTGCTGGTGTAAATACCGTTAAACAACAAGGTACAGATTTAAATACAGCGATGGGTAACTTGCAGGGTGCAATCAATGATGAACAAACGACGCTTAATAGTCAAAATTATCAAGATGCGACACCTAGTAAGAAAACAGCATACACAAA
>NZ_JAAARM010000095.1 GCF_009908285.1 Pseudomonas sp. Fl4BN1 | reverse complement strand
GGAAACAGACAGCGGCAAAATCGACGTCGTGCTCGGTCGCAAAGCGGCCCAGGCTGATCCGCACGGTGCGGCCTGCGGCATCGGCATCCAGGCCGATGGCCGTCAGCACGTGCGACGGCGTGCCTGCGGCGGAGTTGCAAGCGGACGTTGACGACACGGCAAGATCGTCGCCCAGCATCATCGGCATGAAGCCGGGCGCGTTGACCGTCAGGCTCAGGGTGTGGGGAATGCGTCGGGCCACATCGGCGTTGTGCACCACGTCACCGAGGGCCAGCACCGCTGACTTCAGCCGCTGGCTCAGCGCAGCAATGCGGGCGGTCTCGTGCTCCAGTTCTTCCGCTGCCAATTCACACGCAACGCCCATACCGACGATCTGATGCGTCGCCAGCGTGCCCGAGCGCAGACCGCGCTCGTGTCCGCCACCGTGGATTTGCGGGGCAATTTGCGAAGCAATGTCGCGGCGGACATACAGTGC
>NZ_JAAARM010000094.1 GCF_009908285.1 Pseudomonas sp. Fl4BN1 | reverse complement strand
GACAGAACCCCAGCAGGCACAGCGCTCCCTTGCCTGACAGCTGCGGCGCGGGCACGGTGTCGCGGCAGTCCGCCCAGGCGCCGACGCTCATGATGGAGGACAGAACAAGGACCAGGGCTCGGGCGGCGTGAACGCGTTTGGCAGGCATATTGCGAGGGCGTGCGTGTGGTCAAGCGTTGAACAAACTGCTTGACAAGTCTACTGACAGAGCCTCTGACGCGGAAACGCTGATACGAAATTTTCTCGATGCAAATCGTGCTCACGGCTCACACCGGTCGATAGCAGGATTGATCTGGTGTAGACGAATTTGCCAACGCAAAGCCTGTTCATTGGCGGGAATGCGCCGGTAGTTCTGTTGCAATCCGTTGACGCGCTGCGTCGTGCAGCGTTTCATGTCGGCATGGGCGGCATTCAGGTTGGGAGGAATTGAATGGCAGATGCGTTGACATACACGTTTCAACTCGCGAAGCATGGGT
>NZ_JAAARM010000093.1 GCF_009908285.1 Pseudomonas sp. Fl4BN1 | reverse complement strand
ATACCGCTGCCGTGCTTGGAGATCACCTGCAGGTTGCCGGCGGCTGCATCCATGATGCGGGCGTTGATCTTGCCGTAGCGCACGATGATCGCCACCGGCTTGTGCCGTGCGCAGAGCGCGACGATGTCGTCTTCGGTGGGCTGCTTGCCGGCAAACACGACTTCAAAATCGCCCAGCATCTCCAATGCTTGCGGTGCCAGGTCAGCCGCCGTGACGAGCAGGACAGGCTTGGTTGCAGTCGTGCTCATTACAGTGCCTCGCCTTCGGCCAGCATGCCTGCGGCGCGCAGTTCCTTCTCGAGCCAGCCGGGGCGCGTATCGCCCTTGCGGATCGCCGCAATGCGGGCCGCTTCGGCGTCCACCTTTTTTTGTGCGAGCACGAGAATGCGCTCAACGTCGGCACGCGGGATCACGACCACGCCATCTGCATCGCCCACCACCAGGTCCCCGGGGTGCACCGTCGCGCCGGCGGCGGACACGGG
>NZ_JAAARM010000092.1 GCF_009908285.1 Pseudomonas sp. Fl4BN1 | reverse complement strand
GACGGTTCTGCGTGAAGGGTTTGCCGACGGCGCTGGTCTTGTAGCGGCCCGGGTAATCGTAGCGTTCATAACCCTGGGCCTGATGCTCAAGGTCATCGCCAAGCAGACGCTGCTGCTGGTCGAAAGCCGGGCGCTTGAAGCTGTAGTCGCGCTGGGTCTGCTCTGCGGTACGCACGTTTTCGGTGTAGCTGAACGCGTACAGCACCGGTTGCGTGGCATCCCCGGCCGGCTGCGTGGAGTACAGCACCGCGGCCCCCGGGATGCGCTCCTGGACATACAACTTGTCACCCTGAACCAGGGTGTGGGTGTTGGCATCGTGCTTGAAAAAGTAGAACAGGCCTTCCTCGATGGACAGGCGTTCGAACAGATAGAGGTCCGTGTCGGCGGCCTGGACGCAGTATTCGCGAGGCTGGTGTTCAGTGTTGATGTAGGTTTGGTAATCAAGGATACCGTGCTCGTCGAGCACCGACTTGAGGATCTCGGGCACGCTTTGCTGTTGGAAAATACGCCAGTTGGAACTCAGGCCAAGCCGGGCCAGTTGCGGCTCGACCAGCATGCGATACCGGGTACGCCGAAAACCCGTGGTGCCCTGGG
>NZ_JAAARM010000091.1 GCF_009908285.1 Pseudomonas sp. Fl4BN1 | reverse complement strand
GTATTCGGGAGTCCTTCGGTACAGGGTCACGGACCTGGATTCTGGCAAGTCGGTGCGGGCTGCGATGCCTGGTGGCATCTGGGATGCGTGCTGCGAGGACCCGAGAGCGTTCGGGATGTACATGCGCATCGTCGGCTGGCGGTAGCGATTTGCGGGGTATGGGGGCGCTTTAGCCCCCATGCAAGCAGGGGATAGGCCAATGCTGCTGGTCGGATTCGCGGCTTCCGTACCCGAATCGCGACAGGGCACCCCGCGCCATGCGGGCCATTTCTGCGGTGCACCTTGCGAAAAGTGGTGAACCTGGCTACCTTACGGTGCATCAGCCAGGAGTGCACATGCCTACACAAAACCCGCGTCTCACCATCACCCTGTCTCCGCCTCTGGACGCGGCTATCCGCCGCTTGAGCGAGCTGACAGGGCAGAGCAAGTCCTCCCTCATCGTTGAACTGCTGGACCAAGCCAAGCCCGTCTTGGAACGTATGGCAGAGGTCATTGCACTTGCGCAGACTGCCACCCAGGAAGCCAAAACCCGTATGGCGGCCAACCTGGATGCTGCGCAGTCCAAGCTGGAGGAGCACCTTGGTCTGGTCAACGACT
>NZ_JAAARM010000090.1 GCF_009908285.1 Pseudomonas sp. Fl4BN1 | reverse complement strand
CAGCAGAAAGGCCGCGATCAGCAGCTGGACGACCTGAAAGCCCTGCTGGCCGGTGGCAATGCCGACCACAGCATGCGCGCTCGGTTGCTTGGTCCCGGTGGCCCGGGCGACCTGCGGCGGGCCTTGCTGGAAGGCGAGGCACCGGGGCATGAGTGGGTGCTATGTGCCGGGGTGCTGCTGGTGGGCTCGCTGGAGGGCCTGAGCTTCGTTCGTGAACTGGTGGGCCTATGACACTGCTACTCGACGGCCAGCAGGTGCTGGGCAAGAACATGAAGATCACCGCCAATCTGCGGATTGAAAGCGACGACCTGTCAGGGCAGACCAGCAACACCGACACCGCGCACAAGGGGTTCAAGCCCAAGACGCTTACGGTTTCCCTGATGATCCCCTACGTCAACCAGGGCCAGCTGCGCGACCTGATGCGCCTGGCCGAGGCCACCGCCGGCGGCGGGCGGCTCAAGCTATACCGGATCGTCAACGACACGGCCGCCGCCTTCGGCATCCGCGAGGTTCAATTCTCCGAAGGCGTGAGCGCCCGCGAGGACGACACCCGGGCGGCCTGGCTGGTGCAGTTCACCCTGTCCGAAAAGCTGTCGAACCCGGAGAA
>NZ_JAAARM010000008.1 GCF_009908285.1 Pseudomonas sp. Fl4BN1 | reverse complement strand
GAGACAGGGCGGGGGCGGAGCAAGCGCACGATGGGGGGCATGAAGCGCCCCCGGCTCGATATCCTGCGCAGCTAAATCCCCCAGCACCGCCCAGGTCTGCCGGGCGAAACCCAGGGCCTCGACATGACGCGGGTCCTCGGCCTGCCACTGTTGCAGTTCGGCCTGCTCGGCGGCGCTCAAAGGCGCGGCATGCAAACGCACCGCCCAGTCGGCGGCGGCCTCAGTGATACTGCGCTCTTGCGGACCCTGGCTATTCACGTGTGAATCTCGATTTCTCGTTATGTATAAGCAGTGACGTCTGAACCCGACTTTTACCGTAATTCATTCGTCGGCCGCTGGGCCTTCTGCGCCCTGCAGGCGTTGCATGACATACGCCAAGGCCTTGGCCAAGTGCTTCTGCACTGAACTGTCAGAGATGTTCAAATGCCGCGCCACCTCGGCATGAGTCATGCCCTCGAGGCGGTTCAGGCGGAAGATCTCCCGAGTGCGCTCCGGCAACTCGGCCACTGCCTGTTTCAATGCCATGCGCTGTTGCTGCGCCATCGCCTGAGCCTCCAGCCCGGCCACATCATCCTCGATCTCGGCCAGCACTTCATGGGGCACGGTTTCGGTCTTGCGCCGTGCTTCCTGTCGGACATGGTCGATCAGAAGATTGTTCGCCGTGCGGTAGAGATAGCCCTGGGAGTTGTCGATACGTTCGCCACGGGTCTGCTCCGCCAGGCGCAGGAAACTCTCCTGGACCAGATCAGCCGCCAACTGAGGGTCCCGTACCCGGCGCGCCAGGTACCCACGCAGGGCAGCGGCATGCTTGAGAAACAGTCCCTTGAGATCCATGTCCGACAAACCGACTCCCTGGAGCATGAAGGAAATTGCCGGGCATCTTACGGCCAGTCGAGAATGATTTTCAATTGATATAAGCGCTCAATATCTCCTGGAACCTTCAATCCCGCGGCCAGCCTTGCACCGCCACGGACGGACCGGCCCCTCAACGTACTCAACCGGCCCGTTCGATTACCGAACACTTATTGACCTATCCCGCTGTTGCTCGAGGGTCGCCAATTGACCAAATTAACTAGTTGGTACAATTTACCCCTAACGCCTCGTACCTTCTCCCGAGGCTCACAATAACAACGGAGATCTACCCTCATGCGCCCTATCGTTCTGGTGCTCAACGGCCCGAACCTGAACTTGCTCGGCACCCGTGAACCTGCCACCTACGGCCACCAAACCCTGGCTGATATCTCCGCCCTGTGCGGCCGTACCGCCGAGGAGCTGAACCTTGGCGTGGAATTTCGCCAGACCAACCACGAAGGCGAGTTGCTCGACTGGATTCACGCCGCCCGTGGGCGCTGTGCCGGTATCGTGATCAACCCGGCAGCCTGGACTCACACCTCGGTGGCGATCCGCGATGCGCTGGTGGCCAGCGAGCTGCCGGTAATCGAAGTACACCTGTCCAATGTCCACGCCCGCGAACCGTTCCGGCATCACTCGTTTGTCTCGGGCATCGCCCTGGCGGTGATGTGCGGCTTTGGCAGCCACGGCTACCGCCTGGCGCTGGAACACTTCAGCCTGCGGTTCAAGGAGCAAGGCGCATGACGGGGCACACTGGCGTACTCGCCGGGCTGATTGGCGCCGGCATCCAGGCTTCACGGACCCCGGCCCTGCATGAACATGAGGGAGATGCCCAGGGTCTGCGTTACCTGTACCGACTGATCGACCTGGACCCGTTGGGCCTGGATAGCAGTGCCCTGCCCGAGCTACTGAGCGCCGCCGAACGGATGAGCTTCACCGGCCTGAACATCACCTTCCCCTGCAAGCAGAGCATTCTGCCACTGCTCGACGAACTGTCCCCGGAGGCCCGCGGCATCGGCGCGGTCAACACCGTGGTGCTCAAGGATGGCAAGCGCGTCGGCCACAACACCGACTGCCTGGGTTTTGCCGAGGGCTTTCGTCGCGGCCTGCAAGGCGTCGCACGACGCCACGTAGTGCAGATGGGCGCTGGCGGCGCCGGGGCGGCTGTGGCTCACGCGCTGCTCAGTGAGGGCGTGGAGCAACTGAGTATTTTCGATGTGGAAAACCTGCGCGCGCAGAGCCTGGCGGACAACCTCAACCAGCATTTCGGTGCCGGCCGGGCCAAGGCCGGGGGCGACCTGCCCAGCACGCTGGCAGATGCCGACGGCCTGGTGAACACCACGCCCATGGGCATGGCCAAGCTGCCGGGCATGCCGGTGCCGGTGGAGTTGCTGCGGGCGGACCTGTGGGTCGCCGAGATCGTCTATTTCCCGCTGGAAACCGAGCTGCTGCGCAACGCCCGCGCCCTGGGTTGCCGGACCCTGGATGGCGGCACCATGGCGGTATTCCAGGCGGTCAAGGCGTTCGAGCTGTTCAGCGGCCAGCGTGCCGACCCGCAGCGCATGCTGGCGCATTTTCAGCGCATGAACGGCTGAAACGCGGATGTCTGTAGCCGCTGTCATAGACAGCGGCTACAGGAGGCGCGGTTACTCGGACTTGAGCTGCAAACGCGAGAGCAAGCCGATCAACAGCACGTTGAACAGGATCATCAACAAGCTGCCAAGGATCCCTACCACGCTGATCAGCGAAGACGGCAACCAATCGAACAGGCTCAAGCCGGTCAGGGACAGCAGGCGTTCGCCGAACCAGAACGTGTCTACCACGATCATCAGGATCAGGATGATTTTCAGCGTTGGAACCGGGTTGCCCATGGTGCCTTCCTTGTCGTGTGTGGGGGATAGAAGCTGGAGGGTAGCGAGGCGATCTTACGGGTGCTTTCACAGGCAAGCCAGCGCCCACACACCAGGGCCTGCTACCAGCAGGCTCAGGCTTGCAGGTAGCGCAACACCGATTCGCAGATCATTTCCCGGTGCCGCTGCTTGATGCTTTCGTCCGGCAGGTCGATCTGGAAGATCTCGCCAAAGGTGTGCCGATTCGACACCCGATAGAAACAGAACGAACTGATCAGCAAATGCACATCCAGAGGGTCCAGGCCGCTACGGAACACGCCATCCTGCGCGCCGCGCTCAAGAATCTCGCCCAGGGCGTCGAGGATCGTGTTGTTCATGGCCTTGATCACGCTGGACTGCTTCACGTACTCGGCCTTGTGGATATTTTCGATGCTGACGATACGCACGAAATCCACGTTGCGGTCGTGGTGATCGAAGGTGAATTCCACCAATCGGCGAATCGCCTCGCGCGGTCTCAGCTCCGCCAGGTGCAAGCGGCTCTCGGTGCTGCGAATGTCGCCGTAGAGTTTCTCTAGGACTTCGACGTACAGCTGCTCCTTGCTGCCGAAGTAGTAATAGATCATGCGTTTTGAGGTATGGATGCGCTCGGCGATCGCATCCACCCGCGCACCGGACAAGCCCTGCTGGACGAACTCGACAATGGCTTCTTGAAGGATGTTCTCGCGGGTCTTTTCCGGGTTGTTCTTGCGACTTTTGCGCGGCTCGAGAGCTGGCTCATCGGGCGCAATCGAGCGTTCACTGGTCATTGTCATTATGGGCTCACGGCCATCACTGCACACGCGGGCGATTATGGGCCGCGTCCTGTAGCGAAAGAAAGTACAGAGGCGCTGGATTGCCGCCTCCCTTTACCAATCCGCTACAACTTGGCCTGGCGCACCGCGCCGCTGCGGGACTTGGCCATGGCTGCCAGCCGTACAGCGACGTTGGCCGCGCCATAACCGGCATAGCCATTCTTGCGCTGGATGATCTCGAAGAAGAACCGCCCCTCGAACGCTTCGGTGTAGACGTGAAACAGCTCGCCACCCTGGGTATCGCGGTCATACAGGACGTTGTAGTAGGCCAGTTCGCTGAGGAACTCATCGTCGAAATCAAAACGCGCCGCCAGGTCATCGTAGTAGTTGAGCGGGATATCCAGCAGCGGAACGCCCGCCTCCTTGGCGCGGCTGACTTCGGCGAAGATGTCGTCGCAATCAAAAGCGATGTGGTGCACCCCCGAGCCGCGATAGCTGGACAGCGCATGGGAGATCGCGGTGTTGCGATTCTCCGAGATGTTCAAGGGCAAGCGGATCGAGCTGCAGCGACTGCGCAAGGCGCGGCTCTTCACCAGGCCATAAGGGTCGGGCAACACCACTTCGTCATCGGCCTCGAAGTCCAGCAGGCTCTTGTAGAACAGCACCCAGCTGTCGAGGCTGTCCGCCGGCAAGGCCATCGCCATGTGATCGATGCGCTTGAGGCCGCCCTGGGCCATGACATCACCGTGCATGTTGAAATCGATGTCGTACAGGTGCTGGCCGCCCTGCTGCTGGTCCACCAGGTAGATCAGGCTGCCATCGGGTTCGCGCACCGCCGCCAGTTCCAACTCGTTGGGCCCCACCAGACCGCGATAGGGCTGGCCCTTGTAGGCCACTGCCCGCTCCAGGGCCTTGGCACTGTCCTTGACCCGGATTGCCGTGGCACACACCGAAGGACCGTGAGCCTCGAAGAAGCTGTGGGCAAAGGAATAGGGTTCGGAGTTGAGGATCAGGTTGATGTCCCCCTGGCGCATCAGGCTGACGCTCTTCGAGCGGTGCTGCCCGACCTTGGCAAAGCCCAGGCGCTCCAGCCAGCCACCAAGCTTGGCTCCCAGGGCGTCGTCCACGGCAAACTCGAGGAACTCGGTACCGCCATAGGCCTCTATGGCCGGCGGAGCGAACAGGATATCCAGGTTGGCCACCGGTTGCGCTTCCTGCAGCAGGCGCTCGCGGGTCTTCTCTTCCAGGTACAGCAACGAGCGCAGACCGTCGGCAGCATTGGCCCGGGGCGGCGCGGCGCGAAAGCCGTCGTTGAAAACCTCCAGGGACAGCGGGCCGGTGTAACCGCTCTTGATGATCGGCGCCAGGAACCCCGGCAGATCGAACTCGCCCTGACCGGGGAAACAACGAAAATGCCGACTCCACTCCAGGACGTCCATGGCCAGGATCGGTGCATCGGCCATCTGCACAAAGAAGATCTTGTCTCCCGGAATCTGCGCTATCGCCGAAGGGTCGCCCTTGAGCGACAGAGTATGGAAACTGTCCAGCAACACCCCGAGGTTCGGGTGGTTGGCACTGCGAACGATATCCCAGACCTGTTGATAAGTATTGACGTGGCGTCCCCAGGCCAGGGCTTCGTAGCCAATGCGCAAACCACGCACGGCGGCGCGTTCGGCCAACTGGTGCAAATCGTCGATGAGGATCTGCCGATCCCCCAGGCTGTCTGCCGAGGCGTTGCTGCACACCAGCACCAGGTCGGTGCCCAACTCCTGCATCAGGTCGAATTTTCGCTCGGCGCGTTCCAGGTTGCGCGGCAGGCGGTCGCGGCGACAGCCTTCAAAATCCCGGAACGGCTGGAACAGGGTGATGGCGATGCCCAGGTCGGCGCACATCTGTCTGATTTCACGAGGGCTGCCGTCGTAGTAGAGCAGGTCGTTCTCAAAAATCTCCACCCCATCGAACCCGGCGGCGGCAATGGCTTCGAGCTTTTCCGGCAGGGTGCCGCTCAAGGACACGGTGGCAATGGAACGCTGCATGATTCAACTCCCGGATAATGATGGCCGGTTGCGCCCGCGCCTTTTATTGGATGCAGCGGATTATTCCACACAGTCGCTTAAAGTGTACGAACCAGTTAGTTTTGTGTTCGATTATCGAACAAAAAGCGGAATGGCGAATTGACGATTTTTCAGCCACTGCGCACCATCGACAGCACATTGAGCCTGCCCACAAACCCAAGGCTTCAATCACCCAGACCCAGAACACACCATAAAAATTTCAAAAATCGGGTACACCCTCATGCTTGCACTCAACGCCCCGCACCGCTGCACATCCCTTTGGCTCACACCTGGAACGGCCTCAATCGGCACTCTGGATCACGACGCGCTACACCCCTGAGTTGCATGTCGTACCTATGGCGTTCGCCTGCCCGAGATCAACGGCACGACGAACCTACCCAGCCGATCAATCACCCAGTCCAGGGCTGCCACGCCCCCACTGACGATTGATCACGCGCCCTTGAGTTTCGACGACCCCTGGTTCGTCAGTCACTGAACGGATGGCTTACATGATTCCTTCCCAAAGCTCTCGCATCGCCCCGAGCCTCAGCGTCGCCGGCGGTATCGGCGACAAGATCCGCGGCGCACTGGCCGTCGGCAAGACGCGCTGGAGCATGCTCGCCCTGGTGTTTTTCGCCACCACCCTGAACTACATCGATCGCGCCGCACTGGGCGTGATGCAGCCGATCCTGGCCAAGGAAATGAGCTGGACGGCGATGGACTACGCCAACATCAACTTCTGGTTCCAAGTCGGATACGCCGTGGGCTTCGTGCTCCAGGGACGCCTGATCGACCGCGTCGGGGTCAAGCGGGTGTTCTTCTTCGCCGTGCTGCTGTGGAGCCTGGCCACTGGCGCCCATGGCCTGGCCACTTCGGCGGCGGGGTTCATGGTCTGCCGCTTCATTCTCGGGCTCACCGAAGCGGCCAACTACCCGGCCTGCGTGAAGACCACGCGCCTGTGGTTCCCGGCCGGCGAGCGGGCCGTGGCCACCGGCATCTTCAACGCCGGGACCAACGTCGGCGCGATGTTCACGCCGATGCTGCTGCCGTTGATCCTGCACGCCTGGGGCTGGCAGGCCGCGTTCCTGTGCATGGCGGCACTGGGCGGTGTGTGGCTGCTGTTCTGGGGCCTGAAGTACTTCAACCCGGAAGATCACCCCAGCGTCAAAGCCTCGGAGTTGGCGTACATCCAGCAGCAAGTCGAGCCCGAAGAAACCCGCGTGCCCTTCAGCCGCATCCTGCGCATGCGTGGCACCTGGGCCTTCGCCATCGCCTACTCGCTTACCGCACCGGTGTTCTGGTTCTACCTGTACTGGCTGCCACCGTTCCTCAATCAGCAGTACAACCTGGGGATCAACGTGACCCAGATGGGCATCCCGCTGATCATCATCTACCTGACGGCCGACTTCGGCAGTGTCGGTGGCGGCATCCTCTCCTCGTTCCTCATCGGTCGCGGGATGAATCCGATCAAGGCCCGACTGCTGTCGATGTTCCTGTTCGCCTGCTGCATCATCGGCGTGATCATGGCTGCCGGCACCGCCAACCTGTGGCTCGCGGTGTTTGCCATCTCCCTGGGAATCGGCGCACACCAGGCCTGGACCGCCAACATCTGGAGCCTGGTGATGGATTACACGCCTAAGCACATGATGAGTACGGTGTTCGGCTTCGGTGGCATGTGCGCGGCCATTGGCGGCATGTTCATGACCCAGATCGTCGGTCACATCCTCACTGCCACCAACAACAACTACACCATATTGTTCACCCTGATCCCGGCGATGTACTTCATAGCCCTGACCTGGATGTACTTCATGGCCCCGCGCAAGATTCCCAACGTCGAAGACTGATGCTCCCCTCGCGCAGGTCCGGTCCCGGGCCTGCGCTTTTTTTCGTCACCCAGCCCTTCACGCACGACGCTGTTGCCAGGCTGCCGCCAGACCGCTGAGGCAGATCACGGCAATCCCCACCTGGGTAATCAGCGGCGGCATGTGACCAAACAGCAGCCAGCCCAGCAGCCCGGCGAAGACGATCTGGCAATAACCGAAAGGCGCCAGCAGGGCCGGTGCCGCCTGACGAAAGGCCTGGGTCAGGAACAGGTGCGCACTCATGCCGCACGCGCCCAGCGCCAACATCAGCAAGCCATGGACAACCCCCGGCGTCTGCCAGAAGAACGGCACCAGCGCACTCATCACCAGGGTGTTGCACAGCCCGGCGAAGAAGTTGCTGGTGGTCGGGCTGTCATGCTCGGCGAGCTTGCGGGTGAGTAGTTGATAGAAACAGAAGAATAGCGCCGAGCAGAACGGCAGCAACACCGCCGGGGTAAAGAGTTCACCGCCCGGGTGGACGATGATCAGCACGCCGATGAAGCCGCAGATGACTGCCAGCCATTGGCCCCGAGTCACCTGTTCACCCAACAGCGGCACCGACAACGCGGTGACCAGCACCGGCGCGAGAAAGTTGACGGCCGTGGCCTCGGCCAGCGGAATGAACAACAGTGCCGAAGTGAACAGCAGGCTGGTACCCAACAGACACAGGGCCCGCACCAACTGCAGCAGCGGCCGCTTGCTGCGCAGCACCCGCAAGCCCGATTGCGGGAGGAAGATCCCGGCCATCAGCAAGGTATGGATCAGGTAGCGCGCCCAGACCACCATGATCACCGGGTAGAACCCCGAGAGGTATTTGGACAGGGCATCGTGGCTGGCGAACAGCAACGTCGCCAGGACGATCAGCAGAATGCCCTTGAAGGGCTGGTTGATCCCGGAGAGGGGCGTGCTGAGGGTCATGGTGTTCCTTGGGTGATGAGCGGATAAACCGCTTCGCCGACAAGCCGGCGTCTACAGGATGATACGCAACCTATAGGAGTCGGCTTGCCTACGAAAGGGTCCCATGCGGGTTCAGATACGAGCCAACAACACCTGGGTTTTGTCCAGGGCCATCTGTGCCCGCTGCAAGGCGGTGACACCCCGCTCCAGCAATTGCAGCGTGGGAATTTCCAGGCTCAGCGGCAGATTATGCGGCAAGCACTGGAGCAGTCCCGCCAGATCACAATCACCCTCCCCCGGGAAACGCCGTTCATTACGCGCCTGGCGCAGGATCTCCTGCATGTCAGCGGGGCAAGGCCCGGCCACATCGCACAACTGTGCATAACGCAGTCGTGCCGGATCAACCTTGGCCAGCGCCTGCAGGCTCGACCGTGAACGATCGAAATGAAAGGCATCCACCAGCACACAGCCATTGTCACGGCCAGCGCTCTCCACCACCCGCACCGCCTGCTCCAGGTTGCACGCATCGGTCCAGGGCATGAACTCCAGATGCGGATGCAGCCCATACGGCACCGCCAGATCGCACAGCGCGGCAAAGTTGTCGGTCATGCGTGCTTCATCGGGATCGTTGCCCGCCACCAGCAACTCGCTGGCGGCGAACTCGGCGCCCACCGCCAGCACCGCCTCGAAATCGCTGATCCGAGTCTGCGGTTTAAGCCGCAGGATCTCCACATCCAGCACCCGTATCCCCGTATCCCGCAGGCGGGCCAGGGTCTGACGGCGCAAACCGGCATCGGCCACCAGCGCAAAGTGGTGTTCTTCCGGGGTTGCCGGTACCAGGCGCAGGCCGACATGGCTGTAGCCGACGCGGGCGGCAACCTCGACCATTTCCGGCGGGGATAGCTCCAGCACGGTCAGGCTCGCCAGGGAAAATATCCGCTCACTCATCAACGTCTCACTCAATCAGGGTTGGGCTGCAGGCACATCCCGTAACGGCGGCCTGGCGAATGGCTTCGATCAAGGCCAGGGTGCGTGCGGCATCGGCAGCGCTGACCAGGGGCTCGACTTCACCCCGCGCTACTTTGACAAAGTGCTGCAGTTGCAGGCGCAGGGCTTCATCCGGGGCGAAGGCCTCCTGCTGCATCAGCAAGGGCTGATGCCAACCGGCGCCGGCTTCGGCGTAGTGCCAGCGCTGGAGTTGAGGAATGCTCAAGGCGCCCTCGGTACCGGCCAGCAGGTAACACGGCTGGTCCGCCTGGCGCGGATACACCGGGTTCTCCCCGGAATCCAGCTCCCAGCTCCAAGGCGCCGCCACCGCATCGGATCCGGTGAGGCTGCCCAGGGCACCATTGTCGAACTGCAACAACACCGCCGCGCAATCCTCGTTGGCGTAACCGCGCACTGCGTTGCTGGTCATGGCCTGGACCTGACGCACCTCACCGCACAGGTGGCGTAGCAGGTCGAGGTCGTGGATCAGATTGGTCAGCAACATCCCCGCACCGGCCTCGCGGCGCCAGGGGATATCGAAGTAGCTGGCGGGTTTCTGCAACTGCCAGAGCGCAGTGACCGTGGTCAGTCGACCAAGGGCACCGCTGTGCACCAACTGATGGGCGCGGGCGATCAACGGGTTGTGTCGCCGGTGATGGCCGACCAGCACCGGCACACCGCTGCGCCGCGATGCGGCCACCAACTCACGCACTTCATTCAGATGCACGCCCACGGGTTTCTCCAGCAACACCGGCACACCGGCGGCCAGGCAGTCCAACGCGGTGCGGACATGCAGGTTATTCGGGTTGGCGATGATCACCGCATCAGGGCGCACTTCCTTGAGCAGGGTCTGATGATCGGTGAAATGTGGCACCTGCCATTGAGCGGCCATCGTGGCGGCCTGGGGCCCAGGATCGGCCACGGCACAGAGCCGGGCCTCACTCAGGGTCTGGAGGTGCTGATAATGCTGCTGCCCCATATTGCCAACGCCGATCAGGGCAATGCGCAGTGGCGGGTTCAATGGCGAATCCTCTTGTGATTGTTATCGGGACACTGAATTCCAAATATTTAGAACTTAGTTCCAATTTCACACAAGAGACATAAAAAATACTGTCCGGTTACCGAACAGCTTTGCATTCAGCCAATGTTGACACCGCAGCCCCTGCGCCCAATCCGCTCAACAACGCCACACGCTACTGGCGACTCGCAGGGCTGCAGCGATCTCAAGTTCGCTGCAGCCCTGCAGGTCCGTTGCCGTCTGCGGCAACGGCGCCATGGGAAATGTGTCGAGAGACGCGCAGGCTCAGTTGAACAGTTCAGACGCCTGGCTGGCGGCCGACAGCTCTTCGGCAAACTGCAGCAGCAACGGCGCCAGTTCATGCAACCGTGCCAGGGGCAGCCGCGCGCTGGGGCCGGCCACGCTGAGCACGCCCACTACCCGGCCATCGATGGGGTGACGCACTACCGCGGCAATCGCCGAGGTGCCCACCGCGGAGCTTTCCTCGACCCAGGCATAACCCTGCTCCCGGGCCAGGCGCAAGCGCTCCAGCAGCTCGATGTTCGAGCGCGGTGCGTTGGGCCCCGGGTCCGGCGGCGTCTCGATAGTCTGGCGTTCGACCAGCGACAAGGCCTCGGCATCGCTCAGGGTGGCGAGCCAGGCATGCCCGGAAGCGGTGTAGAACAATGGCGCCTCGCGCCCCATGTCCGGGTCGTAGCGCAGGCCGGAACGGGCGCCCTGGGACTTGGCGATCCAGGTCTGCCGCTCGCCTTCGATCACCCCCAGGCGCACCAGTTCGCCGCACTCCTGGGCCAACCGGTCGAGCACCGGCTGGACAATGTCCGCACCGCTGACGGACAGGTAGCGAAACCCCATGGCCACCAACCGGGTGGACAGTTGGTAGCGCAAGGTGTCCGGGTTTTGCCGCACGTAGCCCAGGCGGACCAGCTCTGCCAACAGGCGATGGGTCGCACTCTTGGGAATCTCCAGCTGCTCCGCCAGGGTCTGCAGTGGCAGCCCGCGGGGATCACCGGTAAGACGTTCGAGAACGCTGAAGACGCGTTCGATTTGACTGCCAGCCATGGTCGGGTCCCGACAAAATTTGGCCGATTCTAGAGGCAACCGACCGGTTGGGGAACTGGTGCAGCGCTGTTCGATTACCGCCCAGAATCAGTGCAACCCGAGCTAAGCACCCTGCACAACACCTTGTGGCAAGGTAGCCGAGCTCGTATATTTTTTTGGAATTGATTTCCACAAAAAAGCAAACGCGACTGACACCCTAGCGCAATTCGCCGGGCATTTTCTGCCCGGCAGCGCTGCCCCCCACAGCCCGGATCGCCACCTGCTCATTGACTGGGTCGAGCTGTTTCATCCACAGGGAGATTGCCCATGCCGCACGCCATAGATTGCCCCGTTCTGACCCACAGCGGCCTGCACATGCCAAAGCTCGGCCTGGGTACCTGGCCGATGCTCGATAAGGAATGCACCCACGCCGTGGAACAGGCACTGGACCTGGGTTACCGGCACATCGATAGCGCTCAGGCCTACAACAACGAAGATGCCGTAGGCCAGGCCCTGGCCAATACCAGCGTGCCCCGGGAACAGATCCACGTCACCACCAAGGTCTGGTGGGATCAGCTGCAACCCGCAGCCATGCGCCACTCCCTGGAGCGCAGCCTGAAAGCCTTGCGCTGCGACTACGTCGACCTGTTCCACATTCACTGGCCCAGCAGCGACTGGGAGCTGGAACGCAGCATCGAAACCCTGGTCTCGTTCAAGGAACAGGGACTGGTGCGGCACATTGGCGTGGCCAACTTTCCCCTGGCCCTGCTCCGTCGTGTAACCGAGGGATTGGGTGCACCGCTGTCGGCGATTCAGGTGGAGTACCACGTGCTGCTGGGGCAAAGCGGCCTGCTGGACTACGCCCGCAGCCACGACATGGTGCTGACCGCCTATACGCCGCTGGCGCGAAACAAGGTTTCCCAGGTGGCTGAAATCCAACAGATCGCCGCCAAGCATGGCGTGTTGCCAACCCAGGTGGCGTTGAAATGGTTATTGAACCAGGACCATGTGGCAGCGATTCCCAAGGCCAGCAGCCGGGCCAACCAGCTGGCCAACCTGGAGTCCCTCAAACTGCAACTGGACGATGAGGACCGGGTGTTGATCGCCGGCCTGCCCAAGGACCAGCGCCAGGTCAGCCCGGACTTCGCCCCCGCCTGGGACCATTTCCAGCACTGATCCGACCTGCTGCCTTGCACTCCCCGCAGCCGCTTCTCAGGCGATAGCCGTATCACTGCAGGTTGCTCGGGGTTTATCGCCGCCTGCGCTAGCGACCGCTGGGGCCATGCAGCCCCAGGGAAGTTGCCATCCATGGCCTGGCGCGGGTTCAGAAATCGAAGAACACCGTCTCGCCTTCGCCCTGAATACGGATATCAAAACGATAGGCGCGCTGGCCATTCACTTCGCAAGGAAGGGCCAGCAAGGTCTCCCGACGCGGCGCCTGCTCGATCAGGTTCAGTACTGGACACTGGGCATTGGCCTCCGGCTCATCGGCAAAGTACAAGCGCGTGTGCAGGTGAATGTTGATCCCCCGGGCAAACAGCGACAGGTTGATGTGCGGCGCCATCGGCACCCCGGCGGCGTTGTTCACCACCCCAGGCTTGACGGTGTTCAAGGTCCACTCGCCGGCATCGAAGGTGGTCGCGGTGCGGCCAAAACAGTTGAACGGCTTTTGCGTATCGAACACCGGGTCGTAGACCCCGGCATGGTCGGCCTGCCAGAACTCCAGGAACGAGTCCCGCACCAGGTGGCCATTGCCATCGTAGACGTGGCCCAGCAACAAAATCCGCTCACCCGGCGCCTCGGGCTTGGCCATCTGGTTCCAGATCTCCTCGGGACGGGACGGGTTTCCCGCCGCCGCCAGGGCCAGGCCGATATGCACGTATGGGCCGGCCGTTTGCGAGGGGGTTTCAGGCAACAATTGAACAGGCATGGCAGGCTCCTCAGCAATTCTCGAAGTGGGTCTTGCGCTGGCCGCGCAGCACGATGTCGAAGCGATAGGCCAGGCAATCCATGGGGTTGGCGTGGCCCATGTCCAGGCGCGCGATCAGGCTCTGCACCGCGTCCGGATTGGCGATGGACTTGACGATCGGGCACAGCGGAATCAGCGGGTCGCCTTCGAAATACAGCTGGGTGATCAGGCGCGTGGCAATCGATGGACCGCTGATGGAGAAGTGAATGTGCGCCGGGCGCCAGTCATTCGGGCCGTTGCGCCATGGGTAGGGACCGGGCTTGACGGTGCGGAAGCTGTAGTAGCCGTCACGGTCGGTGAGGGCCCGGCCGACCCCGCCGAAGTTCGGGTCCAGGGGCGCCAGGTAGCGGTCGTTCTTATGCCGATAGCGGCCGCCGGCGTTGGCCTGCCACATCTCTACCAGAGTGTGGGGAATCGGCTTGCCGTACTGATCACAGACCCGTCCGGAGACGATGATCCGCTCCCCCACCGGCAAACCGCCGTTGTTGAAGTTGAGCAGCAGGTCGTTATCGAAACGCCCGGTACGCAGGTGGGAAAAATCCGGGCCGCTGGTTTCGCTCGGCGACTGTGGAATGCTCACCAGCGCCTGGCTCGGGGAACGGGCAACGGAGGTCTTGTAGTCGGGGGTCAGGGCCTTGGGGTGCCAATTACGGTCACGAATCACGAAACGACTGCTGTCTGCATCAGACATGTCGATCTCCTGTTGTTTGATTTATGGAGCGCAGCCCGCACAGTTTCAAACAAACCAGGAGGGTGGAAAATTGAAAAGCCACCCAACACACATAACCAAAAGGTTATGGATAGCTGCCCTCGCGATAGGCCAATCCCACTTCCCTGAGCACCTCTACCGCCCATTGTGCCGCCAGGGACAACGGCAGGCTGGCGTTGCTGGAGATGCCCACCGAGCCCCCGGGTTCGCGCAGGCCCAGCTCCAGTTCCAGCAGCTCGCCGTTGGCCAGATCCAGGCGCACCGCATCCAGGGGAGCGATCCACAGCGCATCGCTGGACAAGGTGTAACGTCGGCTCAGGGCCACCGACAGGGTTTCCAGGCGCTGTCGCGACGGGGCGATGCCACATTGCACGAACAGGCTGTCGGCATGTTTGCGGATACTGGTGCCGGCCAGGGGCAGCACCAGGGGATAGGTACTCACGGCCTCACGATCCAATGGCCCAACCGCCAGCGGATGCTCGGGGCGAGCGACCAGGGTCAGGGATTCGCTGTACAAATGCTCGAAGCTCAGGCCCTGGATCTCCGGGCTCTCGGTCATGCGCCCCACTACCAGGTCGAGATCGCCGACCCGCAGTTGCGAGAGCAGATAGGCACTGGGACCGGTCACCACACTCACCGTCAGCGCCGAATGCCGCTGGTGCAGGCGCCGCATGACTTCCGGCAGCAACAGGCTTTCCACGGTGGACAACACTCCGATGCGCACCAGCCCGGCCGCATACTCGCCACCACGCAGGCTGCTCACGCCTTCGCGCAGGGCCTGCACCGAGGGCCCGGCATAACGCAGGAACGCCCGGCCGGCCTCGGTCAGGCTGAGCCCGGACTTGCTGCGCACGAACAACCGGGTGTCCAGCAACGCCTCCAGTTCCTTGAGGGTTTTCGACATCGCCGGCTGGCTCACCGCCAACACATCAGCGGCACGGGCCAGACTGCCCTGGCGGGCCATTTCAAGAAAACACACCAAGTGACGGAATTTGATGCGGGTATCGATGTTCAATAGGGGGCCCCGAATGTGTCTGGACCGGATCGATCCGGTGCCGGGCCATGGTAGCGTGCGAAAAAATCCCTGACGACCGGACTGGCGCCGGTCTGAGCCACCAGCAACACTGACCAGCAGAAAAAAAACGAGGACTCCCCATGCTTTGGAAAAAAGGCCGGCGCAGCGACAACGTCGTGGATGCGCGAGATGACAGTGGCGGTGGCGGCGGCATGCGTTTCGGCGGCGGCAAGGGCTTGAGCCTGACTGCGATCATCCTGATCGTCGGCATTGGCTGGGCTACCGGCCAGGACCCGCTGCAGATCCTCGGGCAACTGATCGGCCAGAGCGGACAGAGCAGCCAGACTTCGGCCCCGGCCACCACCCAGGCGCGCAAGGTACCGCCGGCCGACGACCAACAGGCCGAGTTCGTCCGCGCGATCCTCGGCGACACCGAAGACACCTGGGGCCAGATCTTCCAGCAGGCCGGCAAGCAGTATCAGCCACCCAAGCTGATTCTGTTCCGCGGCCGGGTCAACTCCGCCTGTGGCGCCGCGACTTCGGCCAGCGGGCCCTTCTACTGCCCGGCCGACCGCCAGGTGTATCTGGACATGGACTTCTTCCGGGAAATGGCCCAGCGCTTTTCCGCCGCCGGGGACTTCGCCCAGGCCTATGTGATTGCCCACGAAGTCGGGCACCACGTACAGACCCTGCTAGGGGTCTCGGCGAAAATCCAGGCCGCGCGCCAGCAAGGCCAGAAAATGCAAGGCGATGGCGGCCTGTTGGTGCGTCAGGAATTGCAGGCCGACTGCCTGGCCGGAGTCTGGGCCTATCACGCCCAGCAACGCCTGAACTGGCTGGAGCCCGGGGATGTGGAAGAGGCCCTGAATGCTGCCAATGCCATCGGCGATGACCGCTTGCAGCAGCAAGGCCAGGGCCGAGTGGTGCCGGACTCCTTCACCCATGGCACCTCGGCGCAACGCGTGCGCTGGTTCAAGACTGGCTTCAGCCAGGGCCAGGTCAGCCAGTGCGACACCTTTGCCACCAAGAATCTGTAGATGCGCCGGTTGCTTGCGGTGTTGCTGTGCCTGGGAAGCTTCGCGACCCAGGCCGCGGATCATGGGGTCAAGGTCGTCAGCCCTGAACAAATGGCCCTGGACGCCGGGCAACTGTCGCTGGGCCTGAGCCAGGATTGGCGCCAGCCGCTGCCCGAAGTGCAGCGAGCCTTGATCATCGTCCATGGCCGGCTGCGCAATGCCCAGACTTATCTGCACAGTGGCGAAAGCGCCGCCGAACAGGCTGGGCAAACCGCCACGACGCTGGTGATTGCCCCACAGTTCCTCAATCAGAGTGACATTGCCCGCCATCATTTGCCGGACACGCTGCTGCGCTGGAAAGGCAACGACTGGATGGCCGGTGAAGCGGCCACTGGCCCTGTCGCCTTGAGCTCCTATGCTGCGCTGGACGCCATCCTGCAACGGTTGAGCGAGCGCAAGCGCTTTCCTGCACTCAAGGAAGTGGTGATTGCCGGTCACTCCGGCGGTGCCCAGGTGGTACAGCGCTATGCCCTGACCACAGGCGCGCATGCCGAGCTGAAACACGCCGGGATCGGCCTGCGCTACGTGATAGCCAATCCTTCGTCTTATGCCTACTTCGATGCCTGGCGGCCGGAGCCCGTCGACCCGACAGCCTGCCCACGCTTCAATGATTGGAAATATGGCCTGAAGCAACTCCCGGCCTATGCCGCCGAGCGCTCACCGGAACGGCTCGAACAAGACTATGCACAACAGGACATCACCTATCTGCTGGGCCAGCAGGACATCGACCCCCATCATCCGGCCCTGGACCGCAGCTGCGCCGCCGAGACCCAGGGCGCCTATCGACTGATTCGTGGTCACAACTACTTCGACTACCTCAAGCGACGTCATCCTCAAGGCTTGCCACAACGCCTGGTGGAGGTGCCTGGGGTCGGCCATGACGGCGACCGGATGCTCACCTCGCCCGAAGGACAGGCAGCACTGTTCCAGTAGGAGCCGGCTTGCCGGCGAAGGCCCTCAGGCCGAAAGCAACCCACGCAACTGCGCGCAATCCTGCGCATGCCAGTCGGTCAGCTCCGGCCATGGATTGTCCGGCAGGTTCACCAGCACGGTACGGGTTCCCGCTGCACGCCCGCAGTCCAGGTCAAAACGATAATCACCAACCATGACCATTCGCTCCGGTGCCACATCCCAGGCTTGGGCCAGCTTCAACAAACCACCGGGATGGGGTTTGGGCGGTGCCTCGTCACGCCCCAGTACATCCGCCTCGGCAAAGCAGTCTGCCAGGCCGATGGCCTCCAGGGTTACGTGGGCCAACTCCCGAGCATTGCGGGTCAGGATGCCCAGCCGATAACCGCGTGCGGCCAGGTCACGTACCAGCTCTACCGCACCCGGCGCCGGGCGTGAACCCAGCGCCAGTTCGCGCTCATGCTGCAACAGCCATGCGTGCTTGGCTGCGGACTCAGCCGCCGGCAACGCCGCCAGATGCGTGAGGATGTCCTCCTCAGGAGGAATCGACAGTGCCTGACGAATCGCCGCGAAGTCATGCACGGCAATGGTCAGGGTGCCGTCCATGTCGAACACCCAATGTTCTATGTCTGAAAGACTCATGCCCAATCCTTGCGATGACGGATCAACCCTTCCTGAGTCACCGAGGCTACCAGCTGACCGGCACGGTTGAACACGCTGCCCCGGGAAAAGCCTCGGGAATTACCAGCCCAGGGACTGTCCATGGCGTACAGCAGCCAGTCGTCGGCGCGCAGGTTACCGTGGAACCACAGGGCGTGGTCGAGGCTGGCGACTTGCATATCCTTCTGCCACACCGACTTGCCATGCGGCAGCATCGAAGTGGTCAGCAGGCCGAAGTCTGAGGCGTAGGCCAACAGGTACTTGTGCAAAGCCGGACTATCGGCCAAGGCGCCATCGGCGCGAAACCAGACGTACTTCACCGGGTCCATCGGCTGTGGGTTGTAGGGATCCTTCTCGGTCACCGGGCGCACTTCGATGGGTTTGGGGCACAGCAGTTTTTCACGCATGTGCTCGGGAATCAGGTGCGCGCGCTGGGTGGTGATTTCCAGCTCGGAAGGCAGGTTTTCCGGCCCCACTACCTGCGGCATGCTGTTCTGGTGCTCGAAGCCTTGTTCGTCGTACTGGAAAGAGGCGCTGCAAGTGAAGATCGGGTTGCCCTTCTGGATCGCCGTCACCCGCCGGGTGCTGAAACTGCCACCGTCGCGCACCCGGTCCACCTGGTACACCACCGGCAAGGCGGCATCCCCCGGACGCAGGAAATAACCGTGCATGGAGTGCACATGGCGCGCCTCCTCCACCGTCTGACTGGCCGCGGACAACGACTGGCCGAGCACCTGGCCGCCAAACAGCTGGCGAAAACCGAGGTCCTGGCTGCGACCGCGAAACAGGTTTTCTTCGATGGCTTCCAGGGTCAACAGATCGACCAGGTCATCCAACACATGACTCATTCAGACTCTCCTCACACAGAGCAAAACCGCGCAATCTCGGCTGCGGCGGTGACTTCAATTGGGGCCAGCTATCTCGTCGGCACATTCTAAACGTGCGCGCCTGCTATCCATGCAAGGTTTCCAGCCATTGTTCACGGGTAATTCGGTACAGCACATGCTCGCGCAGCGGATGATCGCTGGCGAGGTTCGGATGGGCGAAATCCTCCTCGGCGGCGTGGTGCATGCCGATGGCCTGCATGACCTTCTGCGACGGCAGATTGGCCCGGGTGGTAAAGGCCACTACCTCGTCCAGGGCCAGGCGGTCGAAGCCGCAACGCAAGGCAGTCCAGGCCGCCTCGCTGGCATAACCCAGGCCCCAGTGCTCGCGAGCCAGGCGCCAGGCGATTTCCACTGCCGGGGTGAACGACGCCTCGAAACCGACGACGCCCAGGCCGGTAAAACCGATGAAAGCACCAGTGTCCTTACGCTCGAGGGCCCAGACCCCGAAGCCGTGCTCGGCAAAATGCCCGCGTACCCGCCCGATCAGCGCGGCACTTTCCAGACGACTCAAGGGCGCGGGAAAGTAGCGCATCACCTGTGGATCGGCACACATTGCCGCAAATGCCGGCAAATCGTCGTCGCGCCATTGGCGCAGCAACAGGCGCGCGCTCTCGAGTTGCAATATCGGCTCCATCGGTGCCCTCCGTTTCCATGGGTGCAAGTCTACATCGCTGGTAGGATCGTTTACGGGTTCATCTAAGAAAATGCCATGCCATTGCCACTGATTTATCACGACGACTACAGCCCCGAATTTCCGCCGGAACACCGCTTCCCCATGGATAAGTTCCGCTTGCTGCGCGATCACCTGGTGGACAGCGGCCTGACCCGGGACGCCGACCTGCTGCGCCCGCAACTCTGCCCTCCGGAGGTCCTGGCCCTGGCTCACGACCCCGGCTATATCGAACGCTACATGAGTGGCGAGTTATCCCGGGAAGACCAACGGCGCCTCGGCCTGCCCTGGAGCGAAGCCCTGGCCCGGCGCACCGTGCGCGCCGTCGGCGGTTCACTACTGGCCGCCGAACAGGCACTGGAACATGGCCTGGCCTGCCACTTGGCCGGCGGCACCCATCACGCCCATTACGACTATCCGGCGGGGTTCTGCATCTTCAACGACCTGGCGGTGATCAGCCATTACCTGCTGCAAAGCGGGCGCGTAGGACGAGTGCTGATATTCGACTGCGACGTGCATCAAGGCGATGGCACCGCGCGGATCCTGCAACATACCCCTGATGCGGTGACCGTCTCGTTGCACTGCGAAAAGAACTTCCCTGCGCGCAAGGCCCAGAGCGACTGGGACATCCCTCTGCCGATGGGCATGGGCGACGCCGACTACCTCAACGTGGTGGATGACACCCTCAACTACCTGCTGCCCCTGTACCAACCGGACCTGGTGCTGTACGACGCCGGGGTCGACGTGCATCAGGATGATGCCCTGGGCTACCTCAAACTTACCGATGCCGGCGTAGCCGAGCGCGACGAAAGAGTCATGCGCCATTGCCTGGGCCGCGACATCCCGGTGGTCGGCGTGATCGGCGGCGGCTACAGCAAGGACCGCCAGGCCCTGGCCCGTCGCCACGGCATCCTTCACCACAGTGCACAGCGGGTCTGGGAAACGTCAGGGTGCTACTGAGCGCCCTCATCCTTACCCACATCCACTGTGGAACCGCTTGTGGATAACCTGGGAGAAAGCTTCTACAGCCTTTGTTCCACGGGGCCCCGAGGCTATCGCCTGTTTTTTGATCAGTGACATCAGACGGTCATGGAGTTGTGGATCGCTTACCCCCAATCCCTGTGGAACCGCCTGTGGATAACCTGCGTGAAAGGCTCTGGAGCCGTTGTTCTGCAAGGCCTGCAGAACGGTGGATGTTTTTTGATCAGGGGGGCGACGCACCTCCCTAGTGTTTTTCGACACCCACACTGGTTGCCAGATAACGGTTTGCTCGATAAGCCAGGCTGGGGCCGTCAACCTTTTTTGCCCCTCGAAGCTGCGCGTCGTGTCCTTGAGCAAGTCGCTCAACCGCACATCGGTAAACCTCGATGGATCGGCAGGAGCATGACCCAGTCGCACGATCATGTACGTCATGGCACCGTGACGCTGCTCACGACCCTGGACTCTCTTCAGAGACCGTCGACCAGGAATATTGAAATCAACATTGGCATCAGCAGCGGCTGGAGTTTCTCAAGAGGATCCATCGAGAAACACCCAAGCCTCTCCAACTGCACTGGTTCGCCAAAAACTACGCCCCTCACAAGCACCCCACTATGAGAGCGTCGCTGGAAAAACATAAACGCTTGCACATGCATTCCACCCCAACTTCCAGCTAGTGGATGAACATGATCGGGCACTTTTTCCGGAATATCACTGTGTATCTACGTGAGGCTACGGGCTTACAGGCCAATGGGTAAATCATTTAGAGAAATAACACTAGTGATGGGGTAAAAGCCCGCCGGCCTAGACGAAATATCCCCCAAGGCACCATTATGGGAATCTTGATCTATACCAAGGGCGCCAGGCGCCAACATAGACAAGTTACTCAGATATAAAAACCACTCCCCCCCACAACGCCATGATTTATCGAAAATAATTAATTATTAAACCCAACGAATATAACGCCAGTTTCAAGTCTGAGATTACGGCTTGCGGCCAAGATTAAAACACTTGGGAGTCAAGTGGAAAAACATAGACGTAGTGCTGTTCGACTACAGAACACACAGCGGAGCCTCACACAAAAACTGTTGGGTTATGCCGAAGCGATAGGATTGACAGCACTAGATTTTTCTGAATAAAAGCATTAAAAACCCATTGGCAGTGTTGTATCATTTTTCAAAATCCACCATCAGATCCAGATAATACTGCGACCGGATTGTCAGTACTCACTTGAAGCAGGCTCATAACTATGCGGTTCTTAATAACTGGCGGTGCAGGGTATATTGGTTCACACACGTTGCTGGAGTTGCTTCAGGCAGGCCACGAGGCGGTGGTTCTGGATAACCTGTGCAATAGTTCAATGCTCTCGCTACAGCGCGTTCAACAAATAACCGGTGGCACCCCTGTATTTGTTCAAGGTGATGTTTGCGACCGCGCCCTCCTCGATCGTATTTTTTCCCAGTACGAGATTGATGTGGTATTGCACTTCGCTGGTCTGAAAGCCGTCGGAGAGAGCGTAAAACAACCCTTGTCCTACTATCAGAACAACGTTAGTGGCAGCATCACCTTGTGCCAGGCCATGGCCGCAGCAGGCATCTACCGCCTGGTGTTCAGCTCCTCCGCCACAGTGTACGGCGACCCAGTGCAGATACCGATTGTCGAGAGCTGCCCGCTGGGAACACCTACCAACCCCTATGGCACCTCCAAGTTAATGGTAGAGAAGATGCTGCAGGATATGGCAGCCGCTGACCCACGCTGGTCAGTTGCCCTGTTGCGCTACTTCAATCCGGTGGGTGCACACCAGAGTGGACTTCTGGGCGAGGACCCAAACGGCCTGCCGGAAAACCTATTGCCCTACATAAGCCGTGTCGCAGTGGGAAAACTCGAAAGACTTTCCATCTATGGCAACGACTATCCGACCCCCGATGGCACCGGTGTTCGGGACTACATTCATGTAGTTGATCTTGCCAAAGGGCACATAGCAGCCGTGAACTACATTTCCCAGCACACCGGTATCAATGCCTGGAACCTCGGGACCGGGGTGGGTTACTCAGTACTGGAAATGATCCGAGCATTCGAGGAAGCCTCTGGCTGCAGCATTCCCTACACACTCTCCCCACGTCGCCAGGGCGACATTGCACAATGCTGGTCAACCCCGTCCAAGGCACTTCACGATCTGGGCTGGAAGGCAGAACTCGGGTTGAAGGAGATGATGGAGGATACGTGGCGTTGGCAGTCGAATAACCCAGATGGGTACCGGTAGCTTTAAATGAAAAACAGTTGGTTGAAGATGGGCCGGTGGTGCACCCAGGACATGTCTCCAATGTCGTGGGTAGCGCTGTGATTACCACAGACGTGCCAGATTGCGGTTCAGCAGTCATTGATCTCGCAGAAAAGATGCTCTTCATCATCGAGCACCCCGAGCGTCTGGAAAGAATGGGCCAGGAAAGCTATCGCATCGCACAGGAAAAATTTGATGCACAAGAGGTCAATCAACGACTGCTGAACCTGTTGGATATCTGATGATGAATCCCATCGCATGCGTCTCACGCCAATGGCCGACAACTCATCCAGCAGACGCTGTTCCCGAGCATTGCTTACAATAGCCACCCCTCCCATTCTCTAGGCTTTCTGATGTCCCCCTCCTCTACTTCCCACGTCGCGGTTATCGGTGGCGGCCCCGCTGGTCTGATGGCCGCCGAGGTACTGAGCCAGGCTGGAATCCGGGTTGACCTGTACGACGCCATGCCTTCGGTGGGCCGTAAATTCCTCCTGGCCGGAGTCGGTGGCATGAACATCACCCACTCCGAAGCCTACCCGGCCTTTCTCGCCCACTACGCCGAACGGGCACCGTACATCGCCCCGCTGCTGCGCGAATTCGGTGCCGAGGCGCTGTGCCAGTGGATTCATGACCTGGGCATCGAAACCTTTGTCGGCAGCTCCGGGCGGGTGTTTCCCACCGATATGAAGGCTGCGCCGCTGCTGCGCGCCTGGCTCAAGCGCCTGCGAGATACCGGCGTGGTGATCCACACCCGTCACCGCTGGCTGGGCTGGGATGCCGACGGCAGCCTGCGCATCCAGCACGCCGAGGGTGAAAGCGCGATACAGGCAGATGGGGTTCTGCTGGCATTGGGCGGCGGCAGTTGGGCACGCCTGGGTTCCGACGGGGCCTGGCTGCCCTTGCTGGAACAGCGCGGTGTGCAGGTTGCGCCGTTGCAACCGAGCAACTGTGGTTTTGAGGTCAGCGCCTGGAGCGAGTTGCTACGCAGCAAATTCGCCGGGGCTCCACTGAAGAACGTGGCCATCGGCCTTGGCGACGACGTGCCGCGGCTGGGTGAGTGCGTGATCACCGCCAGTGGCATCGAGGGCAGCCTGATCTATGCGCTGTCGGCGCCGATTCGCGATGCGATCAATCAACATGGCCAGGCGACTATTCATATCGACCTGCTGCCGAGCAAACCCCAGGACAAGGTCCTGGCCGCCCTAGCCAAACCTCGCGGCTCACGGTCGATGGCCAAGCACTTGCAGAGCCAGTTAGGTATCGAAGGCGTGAAAGCCGCGTTGCTGCGTGAGCTGACGCCAGCAGCAACCTTCAACGATCCGGCGCTCCTGGCAGCGGCGATCAAGGCACTGCCCTTGACGCTGGTAAAGACCCGCCCGCTGGACGAGGCCATCAGTAGCGCTGGTGGCGTGCCTTTTGAGGCTCTCGACGAAGGCCTGATGCTCCAGCAACTGCCAGGCGTATTTTGCGCGGGGGAAATGCTCGACTGGGAAGCGCCGACCGGCGGCTACCTGCTGACCGCCTGCTTTGCCAGTGGGCGCCGGGCCGGGCTGGGGATGCTGCAGTGGTTGCGCCATAGGCCATAAACAGCTTCGCCGGCAAGCCGGCGAAGGGTTCAACGGGATTTCAGATCAAGGCTTGCGCTTGCGCGGCCCGGTGTTGAACACCGGGACCTTGCGCACCGGCTTCACCGCAGGCGCTTCGGCCACTTCACCGCTGTCCACCCACTTGCCCAGGTTGCGCTTGCCGCCACCAGAGGTTTTCGGCTTCTTGGGTTTCTTCGGCTTCTTGAGTACCTGACCACTGGCGTCGGTTTCCGGTACCCGGTGCTCGGGTTCGAAATCCTGTTCTTCGTGGCGCGTCAGGGTCTGGCGAGTGAGCATCTCGATCGCCGACAGCAGGTTGACCTCGTCAGCACAGACCAGGGAAATCGCCTCGCCGGTGGACCCGGCACGCCCGGTACGACCAATGCGGTGGATGTAGTCCTCGGCCACGATCGGCAAATCGAAGTTGACCACCAGCGGCAGGTCTTCGATGTCCAGGCCGCGGGCCGCCACATCGGTGGCCACCAGGATCTGGATCTCGCTGGCCTTGAACCGGTCCAGGGCGCGCTGGCGAGTGGCCTGGGGCTTGTCGCCGTGGATGCCGTCGGCATTCACGCCCTGGCCCTGGAGTTTTTCTACCAGTGCATCCACGCCGTTACGGGTCTTGGCGAACACCAACACCTGTTTCCAGCGGTTCTTACGCAGCAGGTGACTGAACAGCTCCGGCTTGCGCTTCTTGTCCACCGTCACCACCCATTGCTTGACCGTATTGGCGGCCACGTTACGCGGGCTGACTTCGATGCTCAGGGGGTCATTGAGCATTTGCCCGGCCAACAGGCGGATGGCATCGGAGAAGGTTGCGGAGAACAGCAGAGTCTGACGCTTTTTCGGCAGGGCGGCATAGATATCCTTGAGCTCCTCGGAGAAGCCCAGGTCGAGCATGCGGTCGGCTTCATCCAGCACCAGAGTCTGTAGCTGGCTGAATTTCACCGCATTCTGCCGGTAAAGGTCCAGCAGGCGGCCCGGAGTTGCCACCAGCAAGTCGATGCCTTTGCGCAGCTTCATCATCTGCGGGTTGATGCTGACCCCGCCGTACACCGCATAGGTGCGCAGCGGCAGGTGCTCGGCGTACTGGCGTACGCTTTCGTGAACCTGCTCGGCCAGCTCGCGGGTCGGCACCAGTATCAGTGCACGCACCGAATTGCTCTCGACCTTCGGCCCTTCCATGGTCAGCAATTGCAACAGCGGCAGGGCGAAACCCGCGGTCTTGCCAGTACCGGTCTGGGCTGCGGCCATCAGGTCGCGACCGGCCAACACCGCTGGAATGGCCTGGGCCTGGACCGGCGTCGGGGTCTGGTAGCCGAGGGTTTCAAGGGCACGCAGCAAGGGTTCGATCAGGCCAAGAGTGGCGAATGTCATGGGGGTACCGTAGGAAAGATTCAGCGCAGGGACGCAATGGGCGGCAGTTTACCTGAATTTCTCGAGGTTGCTCCGACCCTCGCGTTGCCACCCATCCGCGTCAGGAGCCCCTATATCTGCGGTATTGGGCTCGATAAAAACAAGTTCCCTAGGACCGGTACGAAAAGCCCGGCCTGCGATGTACGACGTCGATTCCCCTGCCTATGATCCCCCCGCCGGCACAACTCCTTATCCACATCATCAACGCGGACGCTTCAATGCGCCTGTTCGTAAGGTCTTGCGCCGCGTTGCAACAATCCAGGAATGGTTATGCCGAGCTTCAGATTGAACGCCCTGTCCCGTGCCACCCGCCTTTGGGTCGCCGGCCTGGGGACTGCTGTTTTACTGCCACTGAGCGGTCTGGCACTGGCCAGCGAAGAGTCTGCCAATACCACGCAATCGCGCAGTGAAAACGTGATCAGCGGGCACTTCATCAACATCCAGGCGCTAAACAACAACCCCAACCAGCGCAGCACCAGCGAAGTCGGGACCGAGTTGCTATTGCAGGAAACCGGGATGCGCATTCGCCGCCTGATCCCAGAGCAGAACGACACCTTCAAGGATCTCAAGGTCATGACCGGCCAGCTCGAGGGTCGTGCCCGCTCGCTCAACGCACCGGGAGAAATGATCCTGGTCACCCGTGGCGATGGCAGTTTTATCGCCCTTCTGCCAGACGCCGGCGCGATCATTCGTGGCCACGCCAGTGGCGAACAGTCGATGATCCGTTCTGAAGATCGCCTGGGCCAGCCTGGAGGCGGCAGCGATTCTGAAGAAATCAGCATCGAGGAGACCGTCCACGAGCTGGAAACCCTGAGCGGCCAACGCAGCCTGCAGCTCAACCGCAACGCCCAGGGTGAGACCGTCATCGACGTGTTGGCCGGTTTCTCACAAGTAGCGGTCAACTACATCGGCGATCACGAAGCCTATGCCCTGGGCCAGATCGCGACGGTCAACAGAGCCTTGAAACAATCCCAGGTTCAAGGCGTACGCCTGCGCCTGGTAGGCACCCAGGTGATTCCCGGCGACTACCCGATTACCGCAAGCTCCGACGGAACCCTGGGCCAGGTCAGCACCCTGTTCGCCGAAGGCATGAAGCGGTACAGCCCGGATCTTGTGGCCGCCTTCGTCAAAGGTACCCCAGGGGTGGACACCGCCTTGGCCTGGGGCTATGTCGGTGGACGCTATACCGTCAACGCCATTAGCTCATCCGCGGCCTTCCGCCACGAGATCGGCCACAACGCCGGGGGCCATCACTGCTCCGATGGCAGCAGCTATAAATTCGGCCACAACAACGGCACCGTCGGCAGCATCTTGTGCGGCAACCACATCGGCTATTACTCCAACCCCGATGTGAAAGACATCCGCGGCGTGCCTGTAGGGGATGCGCGCACCGCCAACATGGCCCGGGTATGGCGCGAAAACGCGGCGAAGATGTCCGCCTATAGCCCTGCCGTCGTGCCCCTGGCCGAAGAGCAGGCGAGCAAGATCCTCGAGCAGAAGATCGACCTGGAGGCAAAACAGTGGCGCTACTTCCCGATCGATGTTGCGCCCGGCACCGAGCGCCTGGTGTTCATGGTCACCAATGGCCAACGTACCGAATACACGGGGAACACCCAGCTGCTGATCAAGTACGGAACCCAACCGAGCCTCAGCGCCTACGACTATCGCTCCCAGGAAAACTCAGGCCCGTCCTTGGCGGTCAACACTCCTCGTGCCGGCCGCTGGTACCTGGCCCTGCGCACGAACAACAATAAAACCGCCTCCGACCTGGTTCTGGAAGGCTTCAGCTATGCGCAGCGGAGTGAAACCGCCCAGGCCCGCTACCTGAAACTGGTAGCCGCTTCCTCGGTGGATGGCAAGGACAATGCCAGCGTGGCGGAATTGCTACTGGCCGACGCCAAGGGCCAATCGCTGCCGCGTGACAGCTGGCGCATCCACTCCACCAGCAGTGCCGGAACCGGCCTGGTCATGGGCGACCAGGCCATCGACGGCAACCCCAAGACCTACTGGAGCTCGGCCGCGAACGCACGCTATCCCCATGAAATCATCATTGATCTGGGGGCCGAACGCCGCTTCTCGCAACTACATTACCTGCCTCGCCAGGACGCGGGCCAAACGGGCAACATCAAGGGCTACCAGGTCTACGGCAGCAACAGCCCGAGCGGCGCCTGGGACTTGCTCGCCGACGGCGAGTTCAACGCTGACAACGAGGTCAAGGCTGCTTCGCTGAAACCTGTGGAAGCGGGTAAATCACCGATAGCCGTAATCAGTGGCAAGACCGAGGCCAATGCCGGCGACAAGATCGTCCTGGACGCCTCCGCCTCCAGCGATCCGCAAGGCAATGCCTTGAGCTTCGCCTGGGAAGCGTCGCCCAAGCTGGACTTCAGCTTCGACGGTTCAAGCGTGTCGTTTATCGCGCCAGAGCTGGCTGAAGATACTCGCTATCGTTTCACCCTGACCCTGAGCAACGGCAAGCTGAGCAGTACCCGGACCCACGAAATACGGGTCAAGGGCAAGGCCGCCACCAGCAGCTGCAAGGCTGAGTGGAAAGTCGGCGGAATCTACGTGACCAACGATGTGGTGCAGTGGAAAAGTCGTCAGTACCAGGCTCGTTGGTGGACTTCAGGCAGCGAACCGGGCAACCCAGCCTTCACCGGCCCTGATGGCGGCGGCAAGGTTTGGCGCGACCTCGGCCCCTGCCAGGGCGGCGGGGATAAACCGACCGAGCCACCGGTGGAAACGCTCAAGCCTCCCGTAGCGATCATTGGCGGCGCAACCGAGGCCAAGCCTGGTGAGATGGTCTACCTCAACGCGACGGCCTCCAGTGACCCGGCCGGCCTGAACCTGAGCTACAGCTGGAAAGTCAGCCCCAGCGTCGGTTTCGAAGCCGCGGGCACCCTGATGAAGTTCGTCGCCCCGCAAGTCGACCAGGACGTCGTCTATCGGGTCAGCCTGACGGTGAGCAACGGCAAGCAGAGTGCGACTCGCGAGCATAACGTCAAGGTCATGGCCGATGCCCCCGCAGTGGTCAAGCCACCCGTGGCGACCATTAGCGGTGCTGTCCAGGCCAAGGGCGGCGAGTCGGTCATCCTGGACGCCTCCGGCTCCAGCGATCCGGCCGGGCTGGCCTTGAGCTACCGCTGGAGCGTAACCCCAAATGTGGCCTTCCAGGCGTCGGGAGCCAAGCTGAGTTTCATCGCCCCCAAGCAGGACAAGGACACCAGCTACCGCTTCAGCCTGACCCTGGACAACGGCAAGCACAGCGTGATCCGGGACCACAGCGTAATGGTGCTGGCCGAAGAGCCGATTCCGCCAGCGGGATGCCAGGGCCCCTGGAGCGCAGGCGCGATCTATGTGACAGGTAACAAGGTCAGCCACGACGGGCGCTACTACATCGCACGCTGGTGGACCCGTGGCACTCAACCGAACAGCAGCACCGTCGGCCCGGACAACAGCGGCAAGGTCTGGCGCGACGGCGGTCCTTGCAACTGAAGACACCTGACGAGCGATCCCAGGATCGCTCGCCAGTCCCGAAAACCTGAAGCTGCGGCAAGGGGCCGGAACACTGGCACGCCCCCTTGACTGCTGCTGGCAATTGATCCGCCCTCCTCAAGGCGCGCCAGGCATGGCGCGCCCCTTCTTCAACAGTCCCTGGCAAACAGGCTTAGGCTCGCCAAGATAAACCTCGCTCGCCTCCAATCCTGATTCGCATTAATCTCACGCTCGCCACCCCGGCACGTTCGCCAGCGGCGCACGAATACTTTCCGACGGAGATTTCAATGCTCAAGACTGCCCTGTCCGCATGGATGCTAGCGGGCCTTTCAATCGCCAGTGCGCAGGCCGCCGAGAGCATCGGTTTCCGCGAAATCGAGCTGGCCCAGTCACCCGACAACCGAGCACTGCATGTCGCCCTCTGGTACCCGACGGCCACCACTGAGCCCGTTGTCTCGACCGGGGAAAACCAGGTGTTCTATGGGGTACCGGCCATCCGCGATGCACCGCTTACCCAGCAGCCACATCCTTTAGTGGTCCTGTCCCATGGTTATCGCGGCAATTGGCGAAACCTCAGCTGGCTGGCGGCGGACCTGGTGCGCCAGGGATATGTGGTCGCCGCCCCCAACCACCCGGGCACAACCACGTTCGACACACGCTCGGAAGAGGCGGCAAGACTCTGGGAACGCCCCCGCGATCTCAGCCGAGTCATCGACCAGTTGACCCAGAACCCAGCCCTGGCTGGCCCTGTCCAAGGTGATCGGATCGCGGCCATCGGCCACTCGCTGGGAGGCTGGACCGTCACCGCGCTGGCCGGCGCACGCTACAGTGCGCAACGTTTGCAGGAGGAATGCCAGCTGCACCCGAACCCGAGGATCTGCGGCTTGGCCCCAGAAATGGGCATAGTCCCTGAACAGCAATCGCTCCTTGGCCAGGACCTGCGGGATCCACGGGTCAAGGCCTTCGTCTCGCTCGACCTGGGGTTCGCCCGTGGCTTCACTGCACAGAGCCTGGCGAGCATCGAGCACCCGCTACTGGTCCTGGGTGCGGGGGTTGATATCAATGGTGACCTGCCGTTCCAGATGGAGTCGGCCCACCTGGCCGCCCAGCTCCCTCAGGACCGGGTGAACAGTGAGAAAATCGCCGACGCCAGCCACTTCAGCTTCATGCAGAACTGCAAGCCGGGGGCCGTCGCTCTTCTCAAGAAAGAGGCGCCGGGTGACGAAATCATCTGCCAGGACGGTGACGGGCGCAGCCGTGAGGCGATTCACCAGCAGGTCGCCGACACCGTCAGCGCCTTCCTGGCCAAGGCAATCCCGCCGCAATAATCGGCCCAGCACCTGACCCGAGCGGGTCAGGCGCTTTCCTGGACTACCACTTTCGACTTGGACTTGCGCCACTGGGGCAGGCCGATCAGCACCACCGCGCTGATGATCACCACCATGGCCACGGCCTCTTCGATGCCGATGGTTTCGCCGATAAACACGATGCCCAGCAGCACCGCGACAGCCGGGTTGACGTAGGCGTAGCTGGTAGCCGCGGCCGGACGCACATGCTTGAGCAGGTACATGTAGGCATTGAATGCGATGATCGAGCCGAAGCCGATCAAGTAGAGCAGGGCCAACCAGCCTTCCAGCGGCGGTACCGCTTCCAGGCGCTCACCACTCAGGGCGCTGCCAATCAGCAGCACCACGCCACCCACCAGCATCTCCGCGGCGCTGGCCATGGCGCCCTGGGGCAGTGGCAGGTGCTTGCTCCATACCGAACCGAACGCCCAGGCTGCCGCGGCGAACAGCAACAAGCCCGCGCCCAGTGGACTGGACTGCAGATTGGAACCCAGGTTGAGCATGCCGATGCCAATCATCCCGAGCATGATCCCGGCCCACTCCAGGCGGGTGTTGCGTGCGCCCCAGAAATAACCACAGAGCAAGGTGAACAAAGGCACGGTGGCCACTGCCAATGCGGCGACCCCGGAGGTGACACCACTATGCTCAGCCACGGTCACTGCGCCATTGCCGCAGCTAAGCAGCAGAATGCCAATCATGCCCGCCGCCTTCCACTGCGCCCAGGTCGGTGCCGGTACTCCGCGCCAGCGCAGGAAGGCGTACATCAGGCCACCGGCGATCACGAAACGGATGCCCCCCAGCATCAACGGAGGCCAGTACTCGACACCAATCCGGATCACCAGGTAGGTCGAGCCCCAGATCACGTACAGAGCAAAGAAGGCAGCAATCAGGGGCAGCGGAAAACGACTTTGGCCAGGCATGGGAACGGCTCGAAGGCAGGCATGAGGGGAGATCTATTCTAAAAAGCCGGTCAACGGAAATTAAGTTACAAAACCTGTTTATAAGACCCATACACTTTTCAAAACATGGAGATCAAGGCTATATACCGTGCTTTCGAAAGTCAGCCTGGGTTTGGGAGTTTTCCATGGACAAGTACGACCGCATGCTCCTCGCCGCGCTGCTGGAAAACGGCCGGGCGAGTTATGCCGAGCTGGCCCGCAAGGTCAATCTTTCGGCGCCGGCTGTGGCCGAGCGCGTGGCCAAGCTCGAAGCCGGCGGAGTGATCACCGGCTACCAGGCCAAGGTCGACATGAGCAAGCTGGGGCTGCCGATCCAGTGCGTGATCGAACTGCGCCTGGCCCAGCATGGCAACCAGAAGGCCTATGACGAACTGGTTCGGATTCCACAGCTCACCGAATGCCACCGGGTCACCGGCGATCCCTGCGTAATCATGCAAGCGGCGGTGGGCTCGATGCCGGAACTGGAGGAGTTGATCAACCGTGTGGCCCAGTTCGGTTTCAGCAAGACCTCTATCGTGCTGTCCAGTGCCATCGAGCGGCGCGTGCCCTTGGGACAGCTGGAGAACCTCGATAAATGATCCGCCCCGGCTCACCGCCGGCGACCCTCTTACCCCCAATCCTTGGGGAGCCGCCTGTGGATAACCTGAGCAAAAGCCTCTGCAGCCTTGAGCACGCAAGACCTCCAGAGAACTGGCTATTTTTTGATCAATCGTAACCGTAGAAACCTGACGACTGCAGACACACCGAAACCTTGTGGACCAGACACGCCAAAAACAAGGCTCAAGCCAGCGACAAAGGCTACCGTGGAAAAGCGTTCAACAACCGCGATGGCGCTTGAGGTGCTCGGGCACCTTGGCCGCCGGGACTTTCTGCAGCTTGCACAGAAAATCATGGGACAGCGCCTGCATGCCATGCTTGTGCCTTAGCTCTGTCGCCAGGTGCGCCACCAGGTTGGCGGCCATTTCGGCATCGGCCATGGCCCGGTGAGCCTGGCCGGTGTGAGGCAAGCCGGCATAGGAGGTCAAGGTGCCGAGCTTGTGGTTCGGCGCCGCCGGCATCAGGCGCCGGGCCAGCAGCAGGGAACAGGCGAAATTTTGCAGGCGGGTGCGCTTGATCCGTCCCAGTTCGAAATCCCAGAACTTCTGGTCGAAGGCCGCGTTGTGCGCCAGCAAGGGCGTGGTGCCGACAAACTCGTTGACCTCGTTCATCACCTGTTCTGCCGGTGGGGCGCTGCGCAGCATGGCATTGCTGATACCGGTCAACTGTTCGATGAACCCCGGCACACGCACGCCGGCATTCATCAGGCTCTGGTAACGCTCGACGATGCGCCCCTGTTCAAGGATCACCACGGCGATTTCCGTGGCCCGGCAACTGCTGCTCGGGGAAATCCCGGTGGTTTCAAAGTCGATGACCGCAATGCGTTCCAAACCTGTCCTGCTCCGTATAAATATTGATCAGCTTTTCAGCAGCAAGGCGCCTTCGATCGGCACATAGCGAGTGGCCGCGCGAATCAGTGAATTGGCCGTCAGGCCCGGCACCCCGTAGGCCACCGCGCTGACCCCGTGCTTGTGGATGATGCGCTCCAGCAGCAGGTCGAAATCACCGTCGCCGGAAGCCAGCACCACTTCGTCGACCTGGGCGGCGGCGTCCATGATGTCGATGGTGATACCCACGTCCCAGTCACCCTTGGCCGAACCATCGCTGCGCTGGATGTAGGGCTTGAGCTTTACCGTGAAGCCCAGGTTGCGCAGGATCTGCTGAAACTGCTGCTGCTTGCTGTCACCGCGATCGATGGCATAGGCATAGGCTTCGACAATCTGCCCCTGTTTGCTGATATCCGCCCACAGGGCTGCGTAGTTGAAGTGACAACCATAAGCCTGGCGGACGGTGTAATAGAGGTTCTGGACATCGGCGAACACAGCGATTTTTTTCACCGCTAATCCTCATGGCGCAGCAGCGCAGGGGCTGGATCGGGCCTCAGGCCCCGAAAAGTCGCCCAGTATGCCAGTCACAAGGATTGTTCCGCGAATAATCGGTCCGGAGCAGGCAACTGCCCCGGACCGACGGTGCGTCAGACGAAGGAGTCGTCGTCGGAGAACAGCGAGCTGTCGTCGTTGTCGTAGTCGGCGTTATTGAAGCTGCCCTGATCGTTGTTGCCCCAGGAGTCGTTGTTGGCCAGGCGCTGATCGTCATTGCCCCAGCCGCTGTTGTCACTGGCCGGAGCCGGTTCTTCCTTGATGACTTCGACGACTTCCTGGGGCTGCTGGTTGCTGTGGAACAGGCTGCTGATACCCTGCGCCAGCATCACCCCACCGGCGACTCCGGCAGCGGTTTTCAACGCGCCGCCGAGGAAGCCACCGCCTGCTGCGGCTGGCGCCTGCTGAGGCGCATAGTTCTGCTGTGGCGCCGCGAAGTTCTGCTGCGGTGGCGCACTAAAGGACGGCCGCGCGGGTTCGCGCCAGCCACCGCCGGAGGATGGCGCAGCGCTCGGGGCAGGAGCCGGCTGCGACTCGCGGGAACCACCGAAGATGCTCGACAGGAAACCGCCCCCCGAAGCCGGCGCCGGCGTCGCGGCCTGGGACCTGGCCTGTTGCAGTTCTGCCTGCAGTTGCTGGACTTGCTGACTCAGTTGCTTGTTCTGCTCGTCGAGGCTCTTGAGAGCAGCCTCTTGCACCAGGATCGCCTGGGTCATGAAATACCCGGCGGCAGGCTGGCGGGTCAGGTGCTCCTTGATCCGCGCCTCGGCCTGGGCATCACGCGGGGCTGAATCCGTTTCGGCTTGCTGCAACCGTGAAAACAGTCCATCGATCAGGCTTTGCTCTTCGTTGTTCATGGCGACCTCTTTAGATTGCCGGTAGAAATCTGGTCCGCGGCCCCAAGAAGCTGCGGTACGCACCAGTTATGGGGCTGATGCGACGACTTTCAATGGTCTTTACCCAAGGTTTACGTTTGCTCCAAAGGCGCCGGCATCGGTTAAAGTGTGCAACCGCTTCGTCAACTGCGATCCCATCGATGAATCCGTTAGCTGTTCTCCGCGACTCCCTGTATTTCTTCCAGCGCAACCTCGGCCGGATCGCCCAGCTGTGCCTGCCGCTGGTGATTCTTGAGGCGCTGCTGCAACAAGGGCTGAGCAGTGCCCTGGGCGCGGATGCCTTTCCCGGCTACAACGTGGTGGTGGGCCTGCTGGTGTATCCGCTGTACACCGGCGCGCTGATCCTGTTTCTCGATGCCCGCACCCGGGGTGAATCGCCACGTACCCGCGACCTGCTGGCCATGGCCCTGACCTTGTGGCCGCGTTTTGCACTGCTGACGGCGGTCAGCACCCTGCTGATCCTGCTGGGACTGTCGCTGTATTTCCTGCCGGGGCTGTTTCTGATGGTGGTGCTGGCCTTCTCCGAGTACCTGCTGGTACTCAAGGGCATGGCGCCCCTGGCCGCCATCGGTGAGAGCCTGCGCCTCAGCCGTGGGCATTTCCTGCGGATCCTGGTGTGCATCCTCTGTGTGATGACGCCGTTGTGGCTGCTCAAAGGCGTCAGCGAAGCGGCCTATCCCGAGCCACTCAACCCGCTCCTGTCCCTGGCCATGGACAGCACCTACAGCTTCCTGCAGCTGTTCACCAGCGTGGTGCTGTTCCGCCTGTTCATGCTTATCAGCGAGCAGCCGGACAAGCGCTGACTCAGCCTGCGGCCGCTCTGCCCCTTGGGTGACGGCCGCGCTCTCGGTTATGCTCCGGTGCAATCCTGCAACGCCATAAGCCGAGCCGATGATCCGTCTACTTCGCGTTACCCTGCTGAGCCTGCTGCTGATCGGTGCACTGCTGAGCGGCCTGATCTACAGCCTGACCTGGCGCCCGGAAGCCAAGGAAAGCCTGACCGTCAGTTGCAGCGCCAAGGCCGCGCCCCTGGTACCCGGGCAGGCGCTGAAAGTGCTGACCTGGAACCTGCAATACCTGGCGGGCAAGCGCTACGTGTTCTGGAACGACCAGCTCCAGGGTGAGGATGAACGTCCGACCCTCGAAGACATGGCCTTCAGCCTCGACGAAGTGGCCCGGGTGATCCGTGACGAACAGCCGGACCTGGTCCTGCTGCAGGAAGTCGACAACGGCGCCAAGGCCAGCGCCTACCAGGATCAGTTCAAGCTCCTGCAGGAACGTCTCGCCGATCTCTACCCCTGCAGCACCCAGGCTTATGACTGGAAAGCCGACTTCGTCCCCTCCCCGCACATTTTTGGCAGCGTCGGCCGGCAACTGGCGACCCTCAGCCGCTACCGCATCGAACACGCCGAGCGCCTGCAACTGCCTGTGACTCCGGGCCACCTCATCAGCCGTCAGTTCCAGCCCAAGGACGCCTTGTTGCTGAGTTACTTGCCGTTGAGCGATGGCGGCCAACTGGTGGTGGTGAACACCCACCTGGAGCGCGCGCGCAAGGTCGAAGACACCCAACAGAAACAAGTTGCGGCCATCATCAAGGTGCTGGACAAACTGGAGAGCCGCGGCACGCCCTGGGTGATTGGCGGCGATTTCAACCTGCTGCCCCTGGGCCAGTATCAGCGTCTGAGCGAAGTACATCGCGCGCCCTACAGCGCCGACAGCCCGCTGCATCTGCTGTGGGACAAGTACCCGATGATCCCCAGCAACACCCAGGCCAGTGGCGTCGACCGCGCGCGCTGGCTGACCCACTACCCCAACGACCCAAGCCTTGACGGCCCGGACCGCACGGTGGACTACCTGTTCTACAGCCCACTCGTGAAGCGGGTTGAATCCCGGGTGCGCCAGGACGACACCTTGCGCATCTCCGACCACTTGCCGGTGCTCGCGCGCTTCCTGCTACCGGCCCTGTAGCGGCTGCCGAGCCCGCCAGCAGATCCAATGAACCATTACCCACGAAAAGGGGGAGAAGTACACCAATGCCCCTGCACGAATAACAGGACGACAAGCATGCTCGGCCTGCAACAAAGATGGTCGAGTAGCGCAATGACGCTGCCTGGTTGAATCCCAATGCGCTATCACGAGCGCTACTGCAGAGCGCCCCCTCGCTCGTGCCCGCTCGGGCAGTGCTCAGATTTGCTCAGTTTTAAACCCTGCCCTATCGATTAGATTCCCGCGGTCATTTCTCACACGGCTGCGAAGCCACATCGAGGAGCAGTATGAACCGTGCATTTCGCATTATCTGGAGTCACACCCGCCAAGCGTTTGTGGTCGCGGATAAGCTCGCCAGCGCACACGGTAACCACAGTAGCGCACGCCTGCTTCTGATCGCAGCAGGCACCAGCTGTTTGGCCTTGGCGAACTCAGGCATGGTGCTGGCTCAAGAGCGTTGCACAACCATGGAAGTGGAGATTTCCGACAATGGCTCCGGGAACGACAGCTGCAAACTCCACTCATCCGGACAAGGTAGTGTTGAGGTCAATGCCACACTGATGAAAATCGGTGGTGATGCCATCACCGCTCCCAACGGCTTCAACGTCATCACCAATAACGGCACGGTATTGGGTAACGGAATCGGTTCCGGCATCAACCTGACGGGTAATAGCACTGGCTACAAAATCGTAAACCAGCAGGACTCGACAATCCAAGGTGGAAAAAACGGCATAGCCCTCTCCAATGGCTACCGTCTGAGGTCGTTGATTAACGCAGGCCAAATCGTCAGCTACAACATCAAGGGGGCAGGCGTATCGATCGATAATGCGTCCATAGGCTTCCTCCACAATCAGGCGACAGGCAGCATTTCCAACGCCAATTCTGGCAACGCCATATACCTGATTAATAACGCCTTGATCCTCGACAGCTTGGTCAACGACGGAGAAATCAGCAGCAATGGCGGCTACGCGGCGATCTATGGCAATTCGAGTGGCATCGGTCATGACCTGCTCAACAATGGGCGCATTACCAACCTTGGCGATGGCAACCAATCCGCGATCGAGCTTAACGGCTTCACTATTGGCGGCAGTCTGGTCAATGCCAAGAATGCCGTGATCGATGGCGGAGAAGGCGCGATCCGGCTTACAGGCAGCACCATTACCGGCACTCTGGACAACCAGGGATTGCTTAATAGCCGTGGCGCGACTGCGAGTGTTTCCCTTGATAAAAGCCATGTCGACAGCATCCGCAACACAGGAACCATTCAAGGTCTAGTGACGGGTCTGCGCCTTGAAAGCAGCACCACAAACAGCATCACCAACGAGTCAGGCGCCACCATTAACGGCGACTATTCCGGCTTGCTGATCAACAGCGGCTCCAGCGTTGGCTCGCTCACCAACAGCGGTCGCATTGAAGGCAGTGTCTACGCGGTCTACGTCGGGTCCGAAAAGGCTACCACCCTGAGCAATATTGACATTGAGGGTATCGACACCGCCGCCTTCCTGGGCGATGTGCAGGCCAAGGGGACCGATGTCACGATCAAGTCCGGCGCGGTGTTCAGTAACCACAATGCCTTCGAGGTGCAGAGATTCACGGTGGAAAAGGGAGCCACCTTCAACCTGGGTGCCAGCACATCCACGAGCGGAATGGCTGAGGGTATTTACGTCAGCAATGGCTTGCAAAACAATGGCACTCTCGCCCTCGCCAGCGGCGTGACCGGTACCGTACATGGCGCCTATACCCAGACCTCCGACGGCACCCTGAAAATTGGTGTAGCCAACGAAAAAACCTATGGCAGGCTGGTGGTGGATGGCATCGCGACCCTGCCCAGCAACGCCAGAATTGCGGTCGATGTTAGCAACCCTGGCTACAGCTTCAGTGCCAAGACCCTGCAGGACGTCCTCAGCGCCGGAACACTGGTCAGCGATGGCACCTTCTCCGTCACCGATAACTCCCTGTTGTTCAACTTCGGCGCTGTCAAAGACGCCAACACTGTCGACTTGACCCTGGTCGCCGCAGGAGGCACAAGTGACCCGAGCGGAGCAAACCGCACCGGACTTGTGGAAGAAATCGTCCGTAACCGGGGTAACAGCCCGGCAGTCGGTGCCGCCCAGGTGCTTGACCACGCCTTCACCAGCAATCCCACTGGCGAACTGGCCAAGCACTTCGTCGGCCTGACCAACGCACGGGACGTCTCCGACGCCGTCACTCAAACCCTGCCCACCGTCGCCGGAAACGCCAACAATGCCACCCGGGGTACCTTGGCCAGCATCAACCGCGTGGTCCAGGCACGTCAGGAAAGTAACAGCGGCCTCTCCTCCGGCGACGCGGTACAGGCCGAGAACAATCTGTGGATCAAGCCTTTCGGCTCCTGGGCCGAACAGGACGAGCGCAGTGGTATCTCCGGTTACAGCGCCAGCACCCAGGGAATGGCCATCGGCGCCGATGCCGCCGTATCCGAGTTCGCGCGCCTAGGCTTGGCCTTCGCCTATGGTCGGACCGACCTGGACAACCACTCGCACGTCGCCCCCCAAGACGCGAAGATCGATACTTACCAGTTGATCGGTTACGCCAGCTACGCCCTGACGCCCGAAACCGAGTTGAACTTCCAGCTCGATGGCGGCCAGAACCGCTCCGAGGGCAAGCGCCACATGCCGTTCGCGGACGCCACCGCCACAGCAGACTACAACGGCTATAACGTCCACGCCGGACTTGGCATTGGTCGTACCCTTCGCCTCTCAGAACAGCTGAGCTTTGTACCTTCGGCACGCGCCGACTACACCTGGATCGGCACCGAGGCATACCGTGAAAAGGGTGCCGGCGCGCTGAACCTGAACGTCGACAGCAACGACAGCGAAGAACTGCTGCTTGGCGTCGACGGCAAGTTCAACTATTTACTCAGCGATGCCACCGTACTCAACGCCAACCTGGGCGCCGGTTACGATGTGATCGACGCAGGTAGTTCCATCACCTCGGCCTACGCCGGGGCTCCAGGTGCGGCCTTCCACACCAAGGGCATGGACATTGAACCTTGGCTGGCCCGCACCGGTCTGGGCCTGACTCACACCCTGGACAACGGCACCGAAGTCAGCCTGCGCTATGATGCCGAGGCGCGTAGCGGCTTCACCAACCAGGGCGCTTCGATCAAGGCCCGATGGGCCCTCTGATTCGCTCAAGCGCAGAGAAAGAGGCCACACCCCACGCAGTGGCCTTTTTCTCTGGCAACACGCACCGGATGTGCTCGAAGTTCATCTGGTGGGAAAGCGAACGTTGACGGGGACGGTGCAATCCGCCCCCAGTCAAAGCATCCGAGCAGCGCTGGACTATACCTTCACACTCGATTTCAACTGCAGTGCGGGCAGCATCCCTTGAGGCAGCGACGGCAAGTTCGAGGAGTTCCAATGCACCTGCGACTCAAATACCTATTACCGCTGTCCATCACAACGTGCCTCGCAGCCTGCGCCGTGTTTCCATCGCCGAATGAGCGTCGAGAGCAGGTCGACGCCTTGGCACGGGCGCATCACTGGCAGGGTCTGAAATTGAACGCCGGAGCTTTCCAGCTGCAATCCTATGGACCACCGACCTACACGGTAAACCCTGTACTCACGCTCTACCTTGAGGGCGACGGTTTTGCGTGGATCAACTCCCGACAGCCTTCCCCTGACCCGACCCCGTTAGATCCTTTAGCTCTCAAGCTGGCAATGACACAGCCAACAGGCAATGCCGCCTACCTGGGTCGTCCCTGCCAATATCTGGGGGCCACGCGACCGCCCTGCCAGAAGCGTTACTGGACTGGAGCGCGGTTTGCTGAAGACGTGGTGCTGAGCCTGGACCAGGCCGCTGACCAGTTGAAGGCGCGAGCGGGCGCACAGCGCCTGATCCTGGTCGGCTATTCCGGCGGTGGAACTCTGGCTCTGCTGCTGGCGGCGCGACGGAGTGACGTGGAGCTAGTCGTTACGGTAGCCGGCAATCTCGACCACGCTTCCTGGACGCGCCGCCACATGGTCACGCCGCTAAAGGACTCACTCAACCCGGCCAATCTCCGCCCATCCCTGGCCAATCTAAGGCAGGTGCACCTGGTAGGTGACGCTGACTCGGTAATGCCTGCGGATTTGGCCAAAGGGTTCATCGCGAGCTATCCAGCGGGGAGCCGCGCTATCGTCAGGGTGATACCTGGCTATGACCACCACTGCTGCTGGGCACAGAACTGGGCGGAACTTTGGCAGAAACATGTCGCAGACTAACCACCGCGCAACGCCTGTAGTTCGCAATTCGACTTCGGCGTTGCGCGCGTCAAGTCGATCAGGCTCTGAATAGCGATTAAAGGTTCAGGTCAGGTGCCCCTGGGTTTCACTCGAGCAGTCGCCTGCGCCACCAAGGGATCATCAGGCCAGTAATGCTTGGGGTATCTCCCTTTAAGGTCTTTCTTCACGTCGCTATAGGTCGTACGCCAAAAATTGGCTAAATCCTGGGTAACCTGTACCGGCCGACGAGCCGGTGACAGCAAGTGAAGCTTGAGCACTTGCTTGCCACTGGCAATACGCGGGGTATCGGACAGACCGAACAACTCCTGCAACCTGACGGCCAACACGGGTGGCTGTTCACTGTAATCGATTCGGATGTTCGAGCCGGAAGGCACGGCGATGGTCTGCGGCGCTTGCAAATCCAGTTGCTGTGGAAGCGGCCAAGGCAGGAGGTTGCGCAGAATCGCAGGCAAATCAAGTTGTCCGAAATGGCTCAGGCGGGTGACATTCGCCACGTAAGGAGCAAGCCAGTCCTCTAGTGTCGCCCTAAGCATCTGATCACTGAGGTCAGGCCATTCACTCTCTGCGACGCTATCAAGATCCAGCCTTCGCAGAAGCTCCACGCGCGCCTGCCACTGGCGCAACTCCGGGGTCCAGGGCAAGAGCTCCAGCCCTTTACGGCGCACGTAACTCACCAACGCACGGGCACGGCTTTCGTCATCGAGGTCAGACAAAGGTGATGTCGAGAGTACAAGCTCTCCTACCTTGAGCTGTCGCTCAGCTCGAAGCACTCCCTCGCGCTCATCCCAATCAAGCTCATCCACCTGACTCACCTGCTCACGCAGAACAGTGTTGAACAAACCTGGATCAAGCTCTGCCGCCAGATAGATACGCTCTTCACGCTGTCCCTGACGACTTCCCAGATCAGCGATCACCAGCCAGTCATGCTTCATGAGCACGTCCGGCTCAGTGAACAGCGCAGCCCGGCCATTGGCGAGTCGGTAACCCGAACCACCCGCCTGGCGGCGCTGTGCAACACGGTCGGGATAGGCCAATGCCAGCAAGCACCCCACCCACTTGGGATGATCGCCATCCAGCACTGCATCCGTAGCCGTTCCACGCAGAAAGGAACGATACTGCCTGGCGAGCTGGCGTGACCGCTGTGCGGCACCTTGCTCACCGCGCTGTGCACGCTGCTCACCGGACAAGATCGCCAATCGGCTGTGCAGGTCAGCCCCTGCTCCGCGCTGAATGTCTCGCTCTCCCAGCAATGCAGCAATGTCGCTGGCAAGATTTGCCAAGCCCAGCGCATGACCGCGCAGGAGTAGATGAGCAATCCGAGGATGGGCGGGCAATCCCGCCATGGCCTGTCCGTGCGGGGTCAGTTGATCGTTTGGCTGCAGAGCGCCGAGTCGACGCAACAGATCACACGCTTGAGAAAAAGCAGCAGGAGGTGGTACGTCGAGCCACTTCAGTTGACTCGGCTGGACGCCCCAACGCGCGAGCTGAAGCGCCAAACCCGCAAGGTCGGCCTGCTGAATCTCCGGACTGTTGAAGCCAGCCAGTTGTTCATGCTGAGCTTCAGACCACAATCGATAGCAGACACCAGGCTCCAGGCGCCCTGCTCGACCTGCACGCTGAGTGGCACTGGCTTTTGAGATGCGCTGAGTGTCGAGCCTAGTCATACCGCTACGAGGGTCAAAGCGAGGTACTCGCTCAAGGCCTGCATCGATCACCACACACACGCCGTTTATGGTGATACTGGTTTCCGCGATGTTGGTGGCCAGCACCACCTTGCGCTTTCCAGGAGGTGCAGGATCGATCGCCGCGCGTTGTGCACTCAGGTCGAGTTCGCCGTGCAATGGACAAAGCAGGATGTCCTGGCGTTGTTGCAAATGTTCTTGTAGCCCCTGATGAACGCGACGAATCTCCGCTTGGCCGGGCAGGAAGACCAAGAGACTTCCGCGTTGATCATCCAATGCTTCTAGACAGGTCGCGACAACGCGAGGCTCGATGAAATCACCCTGTTGATACGGCTTGCCCCAGATCGTTGTCACTGGATACATCCGCCCTGCACTTGTCACGATGGGCGCATCGTCCAGCAATCGAGAAAGCCGCTCGCCTTCCAAGGTAGCGGACATCAACAGGACCTTCATGGGCAAATCATCACGAAACAGCTCTCGACCATTGAGAGCAAGCGCCAAGGCCAGATCAGCGTCCATGTTCCGCAGGTGAAACTCATCGAAAATAACCAGTCCAACGCCATCCAGCGAAGGATCATCCTGTAGCCGCCTGGCCAGAATACCTTCAGTGACCACCTCAATCCGCGTACTTGGTCCAACCTTGCTTTCGAGCCGAATACGGTAGCCCACCGTCTCACCAACACGTTCGCCAAGTTCCGCCGCCATGCGTTCAGCTGCCGCGCGTGCAGCCAAGCGTCTAGGCTCGAGCATGAGAATGGTCTGCCCGGCCAGCCAGTCCTGATCCAGAAGCGCCAGAGGCACGCGGGTGGTCTTGCCGGCACCGGGCGGGGCTTCGAGCACCACTTCGTGGCGTGCCGCCAGGGCGGCACGCAGTGCAGGCAAAACTTCATCAATTGGCAAAGAATTCATGCTGGCTCCAAAACAGAGGCGCGAGTATAACGGCGAACTGCCTGGGGTTAATCATGGTCTGAGTGCTGACCGACAAGACTCAACACCCCGCTCCATTCCTTTATGCTTTCGTACTTACCAGGAGATATCCATGCGTATTCCCCACCGTGTCATTGGCGGCGTTCTGGTGACCGCTCTGCTGACCCAACTCACCGCCTGCGGTTCGATCTTCTTTCCCGACCGGCGTGGCCAGATCGACGGCAAGATCGATCCACTAATCGTGGTGCTGGATGCCGTGGGCTTGCTGTTCTATGTGATTCCGGGGCTGATTGCCTTTGGCGTCGACTTCGCCACCGGAGCGATCTACCTGGAGCCGGGCAAGACCGCGCAGATCGCTCCGGAGAAACTCCAGCAGGCCATCGGCGCCGACGGTAAAGTCGACAACCGCAAACTGCAGGTGATTCTTGAGCGTGAACTGGGAGGCAGCTTCCCACTGGATGACCCACGCCTCATCCAACACAAAGGCAGCGTGCAACAACTGGCGCTGTATGGTCTGCAACCTGCAGCCTGATAACCCGGCTCAAGGAAACCGCCGTCGATGATCGGAAACCCGGAACACGCTCGCCTATTGCGCCTGGCCACTCGTGCCTCAGTCACCGTGGCGAGCATCCTGATTGTGACCAAGGCCATTGCCTGGTGGCTCAGCGGCTCGGTGAGCATGTTGGCGGGGCTCACTGACTCGGTGCTCGACGGCTTCACTTCCTTGCTCAACCTGCTGGCGGTGCACTATGCCCTGCGCCCAGCCGATGACGATCACCGTTATGGCCACGGCAAGGCGGAATCCCTGGCGGGCATGGCCCAGGCCCTGTTCATTGCCGGCAGTGCAATCCTGATTGCCTTCCAGGCGAGCGAGCGCCTGAACCATCCAGAACCGGTCGGGGCGCCATGGCTGAGCATCGGCGTGATTGTGCTGTCGCTGGCACTGACGGCAGCGCTGCTGACCCTGCAGCATCGGGTGATCCGCATCACCGGCTCCAATGCGGTGCGGGCCGACTCACTGCACTACCGCTCCGACATGCTGCTCAACGGCAGCATTCTGCTGGCCCTGGTGCTGGCCGCCTTCGGCTGGCACCAAGTGGATGCCTGGTTCGGCCTGGGGATTGCCGTCTATATCCTCTGGAGCGCCATCCAGATTGCCCGGGAGAGTTTCTCGGTGCTGATGGACGAGGAGCTGCCAGTGGACGTCAGCCAACACATGCTCGAGCTGGCGTGCAGTGTGCCGGGGGTGCTTGGCGCTCATGACCTGCGCACACGGATTTCCGGCAGCCACTGGTTTGTCCAGCTGCATCTGGAATTACCCGGCGATCTGACGCTGTCGGTGGCCCACAGCATCAGCGATCAGGCTGCCGATGCGATCCATCAGGCCTACCCGCAGGCCGAAGTGCTGGTGCACGCCGACCCGCAGGAAGTGGTCAAAGCCGCCAGGGCTCAGTAAGTCACCTGATAGCCCCGCGAGCTCAGACAGTTGCCCTGAGCCTGACGATAGGCCTGGACCACTTCGGGGGCCGGCTGGTAGGACACGTTGGCCGGATCGAAGCCACTCTGCTGTACGGCCCAGCGATAACAGTCGTAACGATCCTGATCGATCTGCTGCGGCGACTGACCATTGACCGGATAGGCCAGCACATCGTAGCCATTACCGCTCTGCTGCTGGTCCGGTGCCGGCATCCCCTGCGGTGGCTGCACCACCAAGTACTGCTGGGTATCGGCCTCATAGGTGTAGTAGGCCCCAGCAGCGAGGAAGAACAGCGCGCTACCGATCCAGATTTCCCGTGCGTAATCGGGCAGGTAACCGACTCGAATCCCATAGGGTGGATGCACCACCACATAGCGTGTGCCTTGTGGGCGATACCAGTAGCCACCGGAGAAGAAGTAATCCTGGCCACGATAGGGAACACGGTAGTTACGCTCGGGGAAACGATCGATCACATAACCCGGACGGTACTGCGGGCCCGGGCCCCAGCCATTGCCATGGCCGTCAGGCCGACCGGGCCAACGATGGTCGTCTGGGCGTGAACCAGGACCACCGGCCTGCCAATGCTGGTTGTAGTCGTTGCGCCGAGGAATGTCCTGATAGTAGCCACGCTGGGGCTCCTGAGTCTGGCGCACGGTGTCGGGCCGGCCCTGGATCGGCAGGCTTGGCGAAGGTTGCGGCTGTTGCTGCGGTGCCGGTCGGCTCTGCTGATTGGCATCGTGCTGGGGGCGATTCTGCCATTGCCCTCCCGGATTCTGCCCATTGTGTTCGAACTGACGGCTGTTCTCGCCACGAATGATTTCATTCTGCGGACGCGGCGGTGCAGGTGCAGGTGCAGGTGCAGGGGCGGGTTGCGGACGATTGGGGACATTCGCTGGATGGCCCTGATTGTGCTCTCCCCGTCCCTCGGAGGGATGCTCTCGCTGCCCGTCGGAAGGCGCTCCCTGCTGGGGAGGTCGTCTCTCGTCCCGATCCTCGGCAAGCGCTTGGGCCGTGACGCTTACGCACAACAAACCAACACCTGCCAAACGCCAGATGCGCGACTTCATGCTATTCCTCACTACGGATTGGGGCCTGTACATAAGACTGAAAAAGCCCGGGGCGGTTCTGCTAGAGATTATCAGTCACGAGACTTATTTCGCAGGCAATAAAAAAGGGCGGCCCGTCGGCCACCCTTTGAGATTTTGTCCGTGCTCGACGCTTTTGACGCCGGCTCACCTCACTCCGTCTTCTGGACAGTGTGTAGCCCGGGGGCCGGCTCAACCCTGTGGGGTTGGCGGCCGCGGCAGGCCTGATTCGGCGGGCCGCAGTGGACTCTATGTCCGGGCAGTGATTCTGGTGATAAGAATAGGCCTGGGGCGGCGACAGAGGATTGCGAAGATTGCTTGCAAAAACACCTCTTGCGCAATTTTTAACTCAAGATAGATAATTAACCGCAATAGTTATGACAAAGGCCTGATTGATGAGCAAACTCGACCGCTATGACCTGAGTATTTTGGCGGAACTGCAACGCGACGCCCGCATCTCCAACCAGGAGCTGGCCGAACGTATCGGCCTGTCCCCGTCGCCGTGTTCACGTCGGGTCAAGCAACTGGAGGACGATGGTTACATTTCCCGCCAGGTCGCCTTGCTGGACCGCAAAATGCTCGGCCTGAGCCTGACCGCCTACGTGCTGATCGGCATGGACCGACACACGCCGGAGCGTTTCGAGAACTTCGAAGCGGCGATCCGCAACCTGCCCCAAGTGCTGGAATGCAGCCTGGTAACCGGGGTCGATGCCGACTACCAGCTCAAGGTTGTGGTACCGGACATGGACCACTACCAGAAGCTCCTGCTCGGCCATCTGACCCGTATCGACGGCGTGACCAGCGTACGCTCGAGCTTCGTGCTCAATCAGGTGCTCAATAGCACCGAACTGCCACTGACCCACCTGCGTAACTGAATCCCCTCTCTTGTAGGAGCCGGCTTGCCGGCGAAGAGACGCACAAGCTCTGTGTTGCTCATCAGGGTACTTTCACTGACCAGCCAGTTCCTTGGGCTGTGGCGACGTAACGCACGCAGATCAATGCTTGGCAAGGGTCGCTTGGCGTATACTCGCCCGGCATTTTTTACCCTGCCTGCACTGGAGATGAACGATGGACCCAGCAGTACTCGAAGAGTGGATGATGACCGGCCTGGTCAGCATCCTGATCCTGTTCATGGGCTTCATCGTCTGGGACTTGGCCAAGAAGTCCAAGGCTGGGCGTTTCGGCTCGTTCATCCTGTTCTTCGTGCTGGGCCTGGGCGTGGCCGCCTTCATCATCAAGAGCGTGGTGATTGGCCTGATCGAATCCGGCGCCCTATAAACGCGCCGGAACTTCCTTCCACTGGCCCTGATCCAGACCGTCCAGGGTCCAGTCGCCGATCCTGACCCGCACCAGTCGCAGGGTCGGCAAGCCCACCGCCGCCGTCATGCGCCGCACCTGCCGATTGCGTCCCTCGCGAATCACCAACTCCAGCCAACTGGTGGGTACGCTCTTGCGAAATCGCACCGGCGGGTTGCGTGGCCACAGTTCAGGCTCATCAAGCTGCCGAGCCTGAGCCGGCAAGGTCATGCCGTCATTCAGCTCCACCCCCTCACGCAAACGCTGCAACTGCTCAGCGCTGGGTTCACCTTCGACTTGCACCCAGTAAGTTTTGGCCAGCTTGTGCTTGGGATCGGCGATGCGCGCCTGCAACTGCCCATCATTGGTTAACAACAGCAGCCCTTCGCTGTCGCGGTCCAGGCGACCGGCCGGGTAGACGCCGGGGATCGCAATGAAGTCCTTGAGCGTCGCCCGGCCTTCGCCATCACTGAACTGAGTCAGCACATCGAAGGGTTTGTTGAACAGGATCAGCTTCGGCTCCGCCGGTGGCGCCTTGGCCACGCGCTTGGAGGGAGATGCGGAAAACGGCTTCGCGCCGGGACGACGGGAAGCGGGATGGGACGGACGGGACATGGGAGCCAGGAACATTCAGCGATCAGGACCGACAATGCTAGTGGCCTGATCGCCAAATGACCATGGATTAAACGCTTAGCGGAAAGGTGGTTCGTCGAAGCTGCGCAATTTGCGCGAGTGCAGGGAGTTGAGTTCGCTGCGCATCAGGTCCACCGCCTCGATGCCGATCTTCAAGTGCTGGCTGACGGCCCGCTCATAGAAGGCATTGGCGGCGCCCGGCAACTTGATTTCACTGTGCAGGGGCTTGTCCGAAACGCACAGCAAGGTGCCATAGGGTACTCGCAGGCGATAACCCTGGGCAGCGACGGTGCCACTTTCCATGTCCACCGCCACAGCCCGCGACAGGTTGATCAGCGGACGCTCCTCGGCCCAGCGCAACTCCCAGTTACGATCGTCGTAGGTCAGGACCGTACCGGTGCGCAGACGCTTCTTCAGTTGCTCGCCTTTTTCTCCGGTCACGTTGGCCGCCGCCTGCTGCAACGCAAGCTGGACTTCGGCCAACGCCGGGATCGGAATGTTCGGCGGCACCACGCGATCGAGAATGCCATCACGACGCATGTAGGCGTGGGCCAGTACGTAGTCGCCGATAGTCTGTGATTGCCGCAGACCACCACAGTGGCCGATCATCAGCCAGCAGTGGGGACGCAACACCGCCAGGTGATCGGTGATGTTCTTAGCATTGGACGGGCCGACGCCGATGTTCACCAAGGTTACGCCATGGCCATCGCTGGCCTGCAGGTGATAGGCCGGCATCTGGTAGCGGTGCCAGACCACACCAGCGGCAATCGCCGAGGCTTCACCGTGATCCATGCTCTTTTCAATGATCACGTTGCCGGGCAGGACCATGCGCACGAAACGCGGATCGCTGCGTAGTTGCTCCAGGCCATGGACGATGAACTGGTCAACGTAGCGGTGATAGTTGGTCAGCAGGATCCACGGCTGCACGTGGCGCCAGTCGCTACCGGTGTAGTGCACCAGCCGGCGCAGGGAGAAATCCACTCGTGCAGCATCGAACAGAGCCAACGGCAGCGGGTGAGTATTTTCCCAATCGTAGAGGCCGTCGGCAATGCCGTCGGTGGCAGCCGACAGGTCAGTGCTCGGGAATACCCGGGCCAGGGCGGCGGCGGTCACGCCGGAACCTGCCAGCTCGTCGCCCTGCTCGACAATATAGGGATAAGGGATGTTCTGTTCACTCACGCCCACCTCCACCGTTACAGTGAAGTCGTGCATCAGGGGAACCAGTTGCTCCAGCAGGTAGTTACGAAAAGCCGCGGGATGCGTGACGGTAACGCTGTAGGTGCCCGGCAACTGGACCTTGGCGTAAGCCCGGGTGGTCTGCGGGACTTCACCGTGGCATTGATAAGTCAAACGCAGTTCGGGGTAGCGGAACAGCGCTCGCTGCTCGGCATCCGGCTCGACCCGATCCTTGAGATAACGCTTGAGTGCCTGACTCAGCGCCGTGGTGGCCCGCTCATGCAAAGCAGCAAGCCGGTCCACGGCTTGCTCGGCGGTTTGAACGACAATAAAAGCTTCGGTCACGATAAGCATCCTGTGTTCTGATCTTGCAGACGTTCATCTTGCCTGCAACGCCGTCCCACGGGAACAGCGGATTCATCAAGGATCAGAAGCCTTGGGGGGTGGATCGAGCGACGATAGCGGCAACATCCAACCCGCGAGGCAAGGTGCCGTAGACCCGTCCGCCCTGGCCACCCAGGCGACTGGCGATAAAGGCGTCGCTGACCAGCGCATTGCCAGCCTCCAGCAGCAGCTTGGCCTGCAGGCCCAGTGCAATGTCCTCGGTCAACTGGCGGGCGCGGTACTGAATGTCGGCGGTGTCTTTGAAGCTGTCTTTCAACGCCACGATATGCGCCGCCAGGCGCAGATCACCATGACCGTCGCCCAGTTCGGCAAACAAGGCATCCAGCACGCCCGGCTCTTTCGACAGGGCCCGCAATACGTCCAGGCACTGCACATTGCCGGAACCTTCCCAAGTGGAATTCACCGGTGCCTCGCGGTACAGCCGCGGCAGAATACTGTCTTCAACATAACCGGCGCCGCCCATGCACTCGGCGGCCTCGTTGATCATTGCCGGGGCGCGTTTGCAGATCCAGTATTTGCCCACCGCCGTCACCAGCCGGGAGAACTTCGCTTCCTGGGCATCGTCCTGATGATCCAGGGCTCGCCCCATACGCATGCTCAGGGCCAAGGCCGCCTCGCTTTCCAGGGCCAGGTCGGCCAGCACGTTCTGCATCAGCGGCTGCTCGCTGAGCAGACGCCCACCCACCTGCCGATGGGCACAATGATGGCTGGCCTGGCTGAGAGCCTGGCGCATCAGCGAGCTGGAGCCGACCATGCAGTCGAATCGGGTCATGGCCACCATCTCGATGATCGTCGGCACGCCACGCCCCTCCTCACCGATCATCCAGGCCAGGGCACCGCGAAACTCCACCTCGCTGGAAGCATTGGATACGTTGCCGAGCTTGTTCTTCAGGCGCTGGATATAGAACTGGTTGCGAGTGTCATCGGGGCGATGACGGGGCAGGAGGAAGCAGGTCAGGCCCTTTTCGGTCTGGGCCAGGGTCAGGAACGCATCGCACATCGGCGCCGAGCAGAACCATTTGTGCCCCACCAGTTCATACGCCTGCCCCGGCCCAGTAGCCCCTACCGGATAGGCCCGGGTGGTGTTGGCCCGAACATCGGTGCCCCCCTGCTTCTCGGTCATGGCCATGCCGATGGTCAGCCCGGCCTTGTGCTGCATGCCAACGTTGCGCGGGTCGTACTCGGTGGCGAGGATCTTCGGCAACCAGCGTTCGGCAATATCCGGCTGCAGTTTCAACGCTGGCACGCAGGCGAAGGTCATGGTCAGTGGGCAACCACTGCCGGCCTCGGCCTGGCTGTGCAGATAGGTCATGGCGGCGCGGGCCACATGGGCACCCGCTTGCGGATTGGTCCAGGGCAGCGAGGTCAGGCCACCTTCGATGGCCGCCTGCATCAACTGATGATAAGCCGGATGAAACTCCACCAGGTCGATACGGTGCCCAAAACGATCATGACTGGAAAATACCGGCTTGTTTTGATTGGCCAGGAACCCCGCAGCCATCAATGGCCCACCCGCCAGTGCGCCATAGGCGTCGACCTGGGATTCGGCCCAGCCGGCATCGAAGCGCCGCATCCACTGTTGCAGCGGCAGGTCGATTCGGTAGAGGTTGGCGCCGTCCAACGCAGGCGGCTGATTGGTGACTTCGTGGGTTTCAGCGAACTGGTGGAGGTTCATTGCGGGGCTCCTTCAGGGTGTGCCAAGACCCCAGTTAAGCACCCGCACCACAACGAACAAAGTGGCATACGCGCCTAAATATCGGCGCTTTCGCCCTGCTCGACATAGAGAACACGTTTCGACAGCAGCGCCTGCAATACCTCGAATTTCACCGGTTTGCCGAGATAATCGGCTCCTGCTCCCGCAGTGGCCCCTGACGTTCCGGGAATACAGGCCAACAAGATCGGCAACTGGGCATAACCGGGCATCGCATGGGCCTGAAGGCGAAACGCCTCCAGTTGAGCCGTGGAAATCTCGCCGTCGACCAGTACCGCACTGACAGGCTCACGTCCCAGTAGTTGCAACGCATCAGTGGAACTGCCGGCGGTGCGCACCCGATAACCCAGCTTGAGCAACATGCCCCGCACCACCAACTGATCAATGTCGTTGTCGTCCACCAAGAGCACCGTGCAATCCTGAGGTACGCGTCGCTGGAGAGCTCCCGGCAACCGCGGAATCGGTTCCTGTGCGTCGAACTCCACCTGCAAGCGGAAACGACTGCCCTGGCCAGGCGTGGACTCATGGGTCAGTTGCCCCCCCAGCAACTCCACCAACTGCCGACAGATCGCCAGACCGATTCCCAACCCACCATATTCACGCGTCATGGAACCATCGAGCTGGAAGAACCGCTGATAAAGCGTCGCCTCATCCAGATTGACAAAACCTATCCCACTGTCGATCACCTCAAAGGTCAGACTGACCCGCTCGGCCGAGACCGACCTTGTCAGCACCCGCAACACCACTCCACCGGAAGGGGTGAACTTGATGGCGTTATCCAGCAGGCACTCCAGGCAGTGACTGAGCTTGCAGCGATCGCCCTGCAAACGGTCGGGCAACCCGGCGCTCAGGTCAATGTGAAAGGACAGGGACTTGGCAGCGGCGCTGGCACCGAACTGGGTCTGCAGCGCGGTCAGCAACGAGCGCAGGCTGAACGGCTGACGCTGAGCGCTGAGCTTGCCGGCCTGCAGCTCGGTCAAGGTGAGAATGCCGTTGACCATGCGCATCATGTCTCGCGCCGAACCCGCCGCCGTCTGCTGGTACTGCTCCAACTCCGGGTCCAGTTCCAAGGTCTGCATCAGTTCCAGAGAACCAATGACACCATTCATCGGTGTACGCAGTTCGTGGGTCAGAGTGGCCAGGAACTCGTCCTTGAGGCGGTTGCTGTGAGCCAATTGCTGGTTCAGCACTTCGAGCTTTTGCCCCGCCTCCAGCAAAGTCTGGGACTGCTGCTCGCGCATCATGTTGATCCGGTCGGCCAGGGCCAAAGACAGCAGCGCCACCTCGATCGCCGAGCCGATCTGGCTGGCGTACATAGTCAGGAACACGTTGGGCAGGTAACCCAGCACCATCAGCGTGTTGATCACCCCTCCGAAGAGAAAGGCCGACCAGGCAATGATGAAATAACGCGCCACCCGTAACCCTCGACACCAGGTCACGATACCGGCCACGTAGATCACCACCGTGAATAACAACGCCAGGGTGGTGGCCAGGCGCAACGCCAGGGCATAGCTGGTCATCAACGACAGAGCCATGACCAGTGCACCGAACACCATCAGCGCCAGCAACACACGGTCAACCCAGGGACTGTGACGGGAAGTCTGTAAAAAACTGCGGGCAAATTGACTGCCAAACAGTCCCGCCGAGCCGATGAAGAATGGCGTCGCGGCATTTGCCCACCAGGGACTGTTCGGCCAGAAGTACTCCACTGCCGCGCCATTCACCGACAGCTGATAAAGGCCAAAGGAGGCGATATAGAAAATGTAGTAGAGGTAGCTGGTGTCGCGCACGCTGAGGTAGATGAACAGGTTGTACACCAGCATCCCCAGCAACACCCCGTAGATCAGCCCCAGCACGTACAACCGCAGGGGTTGGGCTTCCAGATAGGCTGTACTGGACCAGAGACTCACCGGTGCCTGGATCGAGCCTTCGCTGGCCAGCCGCAGGTAGACGGTCTTGTGTTCATGGGGGGAGAAATTCAGGTTGAACAGGTAGTTGTTCTGGCGGATCTGCCGACTGTCGAATGGCAATGCATCGCCGGTACGCGCCGCCAGCCGATAACCACCTACGTCATCAGGGACATACAGGTCCAGGTGGTCCAGCGGCGGATAGGCCAGTTCGAGCAACCAGCTGCGCTGCGCTGCCGGATTTGCAGGCCGGTAATCGAGGTCGATTTTCAACCAGAACGCCGAACGTGAATAACCGGCATTGAGTGTGTCTTTATCGTGGGGTTTGAAATGTTCAGCCAAAGGCCGCGAACTGACATCGGCGATCGTCGCCTCACCACTCGCATCTTCGAGGACTTGCATCACTCGCCCCAAAGGCAGGCGTTGAGTGAATTCGTCAAACTCGGCGGCGCCAGCCAGCATCGGCAAGCTCAACAGCAACATCAGCAAATAGCGCATAAAGCCCCAGCGTGGCTTGTCCGGTGGTGTCAGGAAGTCCCCCATTTCCTTTGAGTAGACGTAATACCGGCATGACCTGTTATTGATTTGAATGCACTTTAGCATAGCCGCTGATGGCCATTGAGCACCATTGAAAATTTTAGTCTAAAGGCTCTAGAACGGGCCTTTCAGCGCAATCCAGCGAGCTAGAGCTGTTGCCTCGGTCAAGATAATTGCCGAGAGGAAAGCAACACTCGCCACTCCACGCCGGGCGCCGCGAAAAAAAGCGTTTGGTGGTAAGCTCGCCGCCCATGAATATCTACAGCTCTCGCCCCGTTGTCCTCTGTCTCTCCGGCCACGACCCCAGTGGTGGCGCCGGCCTGCAGGCAGATATCGAAGCCCTGCTGGCTCAGGGTTGTCACGCAGCTCCGGCTGTCACCGCCCTGACCGTGCAGGACACGGTCAACGTCAGCGATTTCCGCGTCCTGGATCGCGAGTGGGTATTGGCCCAGGCCAATGCCGTGCTCAACGATTCCACGGTTGCCGCGGTCAAGCTGGGCATGCTCGGCTCGCTGGAAATGGTCGACACCGTGGTCGAGTTGCTCCAGGCACACCCGCATCTACCGTTGGTCTGCGACCCGGTGCTGCGCGCCGGCGGCGGCGGTCGACTGGGCAAGGATGAAGTGGGTTACGCCATGCGCGAACGCCTGCTGCCCCTGGCCACCATTGCCACCCCCAACCTTCCTGAAGCCCGAATTCTTGCGGAACTGCCTGAAGGCAGCGCCGACCAATGCGCCGAAAAACTCTTGCCGTTCGTCAAGCACTTGCTGATCACCGGCGGCCACGGTGATGAACACCAAGTACACAATCGCCTTTACAGCCGTGATGGCCTGCGCGAAACCTACACCTGCCAGCGTCTACCGGGCAGCTACCACGGCTCCGGCTGTACCCTGGCAAGCGCCTTGGCCGGCCGCCTGGCTCAAGGTGAACACCTGGCCAGCGCGGTGAAGTCAGCCCTCGATTACACCTGGCGCACCCTGCGCGATGCCGAGCAACTGGGCCGTGGCCAGTTCGTCCCGCGCCGCTTGCCATTGGATTTCTGCTCGTAATGTCATGAGGTCCACTTAATGAAACTACGTGGTCTATACGCCATCACCGACAGCCAACTGTTGGCCGGCAAGTTTCTGAAGTATGTGGAGGCGGCGCTGGAAGGCGGCGTCACCCTGTTGCAGTACCGCGATAAAAGCGACGACCAGGCTCGCCGCCTGCGGGAAGCCGAAACCCTGCTCAACCTATGCGAGCGCTACAAGACTCGGCTGATCATCAACGATGATGCCGAGTTGGCCGCGCGCATCGGTGCCGGCGTACACCTGGGCCAGACCGACGGCCCCCTGACTCCGGCGCGAGCCCTGCTGGGACGCCAGGCGATCATCGGCGCCACCTGCCATAGCCAGTTGTCGTTGGCCGAGCAGGCGGCGAAGGAAGGCGCCAGCTATGTCGCTTTCGGCCGTTTCTTCAACTCCACGACCAAGCCCGGCGCGCCCACCGCCACCCTTGAGTTACTGGACCAGGCTCGGGCCAGCCTGCACTTGCCGATCTGCGTGATCGGCGGCATCACCCTGGACAACGCCGCCCCCTTGGTCAGCCACGGTGCCGACCTGCTGGCGGTGGTCCACGGCCTGTTCGGTGCCCAGAGCACTGCAGAAGTGACTCGCCGCGCCCGTGCCTTCAACGCCTTGTTCGATCTTTGAATAGCCACCTGCTGATTTTTTGAGAGCCCAATCATGTCTCGTTCCGAAACTCTATTTGCCAATGCTCAGAAACACATCCCCGGCGGCGTCAATTCGCCGGTCAGGGCCTTCAAGAGCGTGGGCGGCACCCCGCTGTTCTTCAAGCATGCAGAAGGTGCCTACGTGACTGACGAAGACGACAAGCGCTATGTCGACTATGTCGGTTCCTGGGGGCCGATGATCCTCGGCCACAGCCATCCGGACGTGCTGGATGCGGTGCGCAAGCAGCTTGAGCATGGCCTTTCCTACGGCGCGCCGACCGCCATGGAAACCGAAATGGCCGACCTGGTGTGCTCCATCGTGCCGTCCATGGAAATGGTGCGCATGGTCAGCTCCGGAACTGAAGCCACCATGAGCGCCATTCGACTGGCCCGTGGTTTCACTGGCCGCGACAGCATCATCAAGTTCGAAGGTTGCTATCACGGCCACTCCGATAGCCTGCTGGTCAAGGCCGGCTCCGGTGCTCTGACTCAAGGCGTCCCGAGCTCCGCCGGAGTGCCCGCGGCCTTCGCCAGACACACCCTGACCCTGCCCTTCAACGACATCGCCGCAGTGGAAAAAATGCTCGCCGAAGTCGGCCAGGAAGTGGCCTGCATCATCGTCGAGCCTGTGGCCGGCAACATGAACTGTGTACCACCAGCTCCAGGTTTCCTCGAAGGCTTGCGTCGCTTGTGCGACCAGCACGGCGTGGTGCTGATCTTCGACGAAGTGATGACTGGTTTCCGCGTGGCCCTCGGCGGCGCCCAGGCTCACTACGGCGTAACTCCGGACCTGTCCACTTTTGGCAAGATCATTGGTGGCGGCATGCCAGTGGGCTGCTTCGGCGGCAAACGCAAGATCATGGAACATATCGCGCCACTGGGCCCGGTCTATCAAGCTGGCACTTTGTCCGGCAACCCGCTGGCCATGGCAGCGGGCCTGACCACCCTGCGCCTGATCAGCCGCCCGGGCTTTCACGCCGAACTGAGCGACTACACCAGCCGACTACTGGAAGGCCTGCAGCAACGCGCTGACGCGGCAGGAATTCCGTTTGTCACTACTCAGGCAGGCGGCATGTTCGGCCTGTACTTCAGCAGCGCCGACGATATCGTCACCTTCGACGACGTGATGTCCAGCGACGCCAACCTGTTCAAGCGCTTCTTCCACTTGATGCTGGAAGGTGGCGTATACCTGGCACCTAGCGCCTTCGAGGCCGGCTTCACTTCCATCGCCCACGGCGAGACTGAATTGCAGCTGACCCTGGATGCCGCAGAGCGCGCGTTTGCCGCTTTGAAGTAAGCACTGTCCGACTGGCGGGGTAATCAACCGCGCCAGTCGTGCTCTTTACTCAAGTTTTTCTACCCTCAAACCAGGAAATGCGGGCTAATCCTGCGGATATAGCGCCCACGCAGCAGAAAAACGAGTAAAGACTTTGTAAGGTTGGCCCTGCTTATTTCATAATGCGCGCTTATTGGAACCCTCGCCGGGTTCGCGCGCCCCTCAGAGGTAAGTCGATTCCCATGAACCGCACCGGCCGCGCCCTGACATTGGGCTGCCTGTTGCTCCTTCAGCCCCTGCTCGCGCACGCACAAGCAGGCGGCAACTCGTTGTTGATCCCAGCGCTGGGTCGCTGCACCCTCGATCCTCAGGCACAAGACCAGGCCGAGTCACTCGCGGCCTGCCAGAAAGCGGCTGATGAAGGGGATGCTGAGGCGCAATACGAGTTGGGTGAGTTCTACTACGAAGGCAAAGGTACCGCGCGCGACCTCAATCAGGCCCTGAGCTATTTCGAAAAGGCCTCGTTGCAAGGCCATGCCCAGGCGCAATTCAAACTCGGCACCATGTTCTTCCACGGTGAAGGCGTGCCAGCCAATAACGTTCAGGCTTATATCGTGCTGAAGATGGCTGCGGTCAACGGTGCTGAAGACGCTCTGGACACCGCCGACGAAGTCGCCGAGCACATGCAGCGCGACGAACTGGAAGTCGCTACCCAGGTGCTGGGACAGATTTTCCGTAAATACCTGATGGAACTGCAGAGTGCAGACGGGCGCTCGCCCTTTTCTCCCCTGCCATAACCGACCCTTGCAGGGTTCGCTGGTAATGCCAGCACCTACAAGAAGACGCCAGCCAGGCTTATTTCTCAGGCATCGGCATCGGGAACGGCATGACGTTGCTCACGCCACGCGCTTCGCTGATCTTCGGCGTCCCCAAACGCTCCACCTCATCGATGCGCACAATCGAATGCATCGGCACAAAGCTGCGCACCACTCCTTCGAACTGGGCCTTGAGCTTTTCTTCGCTCGGATCGACGACCACTTGCGTGCGCTCGCCAAAGACGAACTCTTCCACTTCCAGAAAGCCCCACAGATCACTTTGATAGATCTGCTTGGCGTACATTTCGAACACCTGGCCCTGGTTGAGGAAAATCACCTTGTAGATTGGAGCTTCGCGTTTGGTCATGGTGGGCGGGTAACACATCGGGAGATAAAAATAGGGCGCGAACTATAGCATAGCTACCTGATGCACAGCGCTAGGAACCTGCGGGCATGGCCCCTATAATGCGCGGTTCTTTGAATCACTTGATGACCCCGTCCATGGCCAAGAAGCTTTACATCGAAACCCACGGTTGCCAGATGAACGAGTACGACAGCTCGCGCATGGTGGATCTGCTGGGTGAACATCAGGTCTTGGAAGTCACCGCTCGCGCCGAAGACGCGGACGTCATCCTGCTCAACACCTGTTCGATACGTGAACGAGCCCAGGACCGGGTGTACTCCCAACTGGGACGCTGGCGCGAACTGAAGCAGGCCAATCCGGAAATGGTGATTGCCGTCGGTGGTTGCGTGGCCAGCCAGGAAGGCGCAGCGATCCGTGACCGTGCCCCTTACGTCGATGTGGTATTTGGCCCGCAGACCCTGCACCGCCTGCCGGAAATGATCGACGCCGCGCGCGTCACCAAACTGCCGCAAGTGGACGTTTCGTTCCCGGAAATCGAAAAATTCGACCACCTGCCAGAGCCTCGTATCGATGGCCCGAGTGCATACGTATCGGTCATGGAAGGCTGCAGCAAGTACTGCACCTTCTGCGTAGTGCCCTACACCCGCGGCGAAGAGGTCAGCCGGCCGTTTGACGACGTGATCGCCGAGATCATCCACCTGGCGGAAAACGGCGTCCGTGAAGTCACCCTGCTGGGCCAGAACGTCAATGGCTACCGCGGCCAGACCCACGATGGACGCATGGCCGACCTGGCCGAACTGATCCGCGTGGTCGCCGCCGTCGACGGTATCGAACGGATTCGCTATACCACTTCGCACCCACTGGAGTTCTCCGACAGCCTGATCCAGGCCCATGCCGAAGTACCCGAACTGGTGAAGCATCTGCACCTGCCGGTGCAGTCGGGCTCCGACCGCATCCTGGCGGCGATGAAACGCAACCACACCGCCCTGGAATACAAGTCCAAGCTGCGCAAACTGCGAGCCGCGGTACCTGGGATCTGCATCAGCTCGGACTTCATCGTTGGCTTCCCAGGGGAAACGGAGAAAGACTTCCAGCAGACCATGAAGCTGATCGAAGATGTCGGTTTCGACTTTTCCTACTCCTTTGTCTACAGCCAGCGCCCAGGAACACCGGCCGCCGACCTGACCGATGACACTTCGGAAGCGCTGAAGAAGGAACGCCTGAACGCCCTGCAACATCGCCTGAACCAGCAGGGCTTCGAAATCAGCCGACAAATGGTGGGCTCCACCCAGCGTATCCTGGTCACCGACTATTCCAAGAAAGACCCGGGTGAATTGCAGGGGCGAACCGAGAACAACCGAATCGTCAACTTTCGCTGCGACAATCCCACACTGATTGGCCAGTTCGCCGACGTGCACATCGACTCGGCACAGCCTCACTCGCTGCGCGGCTCGTTGCTATCGTGAGAGCAGGTTGACGTAGAGGCTGGGCTGGCCGGCGAAGGGCCTCGCAAGATCGCCTTCAGCGGCCAGCCTGCGGCAACAGAACAAGCACCAACAGCCATTGCTCCGCATAAGAGCTTTCGCACCCAGGCCACTGGCGTTATCCTTGAATTCATCTTAATTGCCGTTGGGCGGCTAAAAAACAACCTTGAACGCACCCATAGAACCTCATCGCTTCATCCTCGAGCCCTTTGAGGCTCGCCGCTTCGCCAATCTGTGCGGGCAATTCGACGAGCATTTGCGCTTGATCGAGCAGCGCCTGACGATCGAGATCCGCAACCGCGGCAATCAATTCGAATTGATCGGCGAACTCAAGCACACCACCTCTGCGGAAAATCTCCTGCGCCGTCTCTATCGGGAAACCAAGGGCACCGAGCTGTCGCCGGACCTGGTGCACCTGTTCCTCCAGGAGTCTGCCGTGGAGCAGCTGGAAAATCCTTCAGTGGCCGACGCCGCCGTAGCCCTGCGCACCAAGAAGGGCATGATTCGCCCTCGCGGCTTGAATCAGCAGCGCTATGTCAAAGAGATTCTCAGCAACGACATCAATTTCGGCATTGGCCCGGCCGGTACCGGAAAAACCTACCTGGCCGTAGCCTGCGCCGTGGATGCCCTGGAGCGCGAACAGGTGCGCCGCATCCTGTTGGTGCGTCCAGCAGTAGAGGCAGGCGAGAAGCTCGGCTTCCTGCCTGGCGACCTGGCACAGAAGATCGACCCGTACCTGCGCCCACTGTATGACGCGCTGTACGAAATGCTCGGCTTCGAATATGTGGCCAAATTGATCGAGCGCCAAGTCATCGAGATCGCGCCCCTGGCCTACATGCGCGGCCGGACGCTGAACAACAGCTTTATCATTCTCGACGAAAGCCAGAACACCACCGTGGAACAGATGAAAATGTTCCTCACCCGGATCGGTTTCGGCTCCACTGCGGTGATCACCGGCGACATCACCCAGGTTGACCTGCCCAAGGGCACCAAGTCGGGCCTGGGCCAGGTGATCAACGTACTCAAGGATGTACCTGGTATTAGCTTCACGCACTTCATGCCCAAGGATGTGGTTCGCCACCCGCTGGTGCAACGCATCGTCGAAGCCTACGAGCGCTTCGAGCTGCAGGCCGATGACGAGGCCGCCAAGGCTTCTGCCAACAGGGGCAATCGTCACGATGCTTGAGCTTGACCTGCAGCGCGCCAGCCAACAGCCGGCCCCCAGCGATGAACAATTCCGCCAGTGGTGCGAGCTGGCCCTGCGCCAGCGCACAGCTGATTCGGAGTTGACCATCCGCCTGGTGGACGAGGACGAAGGCCGCGAGCTGAACCACACCTGGCGCCACAAAGATTACGCCACCAATGTGCTGTCATTTCCTGCGGACGTGCCGGATGAGCTGCTGGATATCCCACTGCTGGGAGACCTGGTGATCTGCATTCCCGTGGTCGAGCGCGAAGCGGCCGAACAAGGCAAGGAACTTCAGGCCCACTGGGCCCATCTGGTGATTCACGGCTGCTTGCATCTGTTGGGCTACGACCATATAGATGACGACGAAGCCGAAGAAATGGAAGCACTGGAACGAACTTTGCTTGCAGAACTGGGTCATCCAGACCCGTATGCAGACGACGAAAGCTGATCAACAACCACCTGTAACAACCAAGGATTCAGAGCAATCGCTATGAGCGAAGATCGATCGAGCAACGGGCAAAAGTCATGGCTGGGCAAACTGACCCAGGCTTTTGCCCATGAGCCGAAAAACCGTCAGGAGCTGCTGGAGCTGCTGCGCGAAGCCCATCAGAACAAGTTGCTGGACAGCGAAGCGCTGGCCATCGTCGAAGGCGCCATCCAGGTCGCTGACCTGCAAGTCCGGGACATCATGGTTCCGCGCTCGCAGATGATCAGCATCAAGGCGACCCAGACCCCACGGGAGTTCCTGCCCGCGGTCATCGATTCGGCGCACTCGCGCTACCCGGTGATCGGCGAAAGCCATGACGACGTGATGGGCGTCCTGCTGGCCAAGGACCTACTGCCGCTGATCCTCAAGGAGAACGGCGACAGCTTCAACATCAAGGACCTGCTGCGCCCGGCAACCTTCGTCCCCGAGTCCAAGCGCCTGAACGTGTTGTTGCGCGAGTTCCGCGCCAATCACAACCATATGGCCATCGTCATCGACGAATACGGCGGAGTGGCGGGCCTGGTGACCATCGAGGACGTGCTGGAGCAGATTGTCGGCGACATCGAGGACGAGCACGACGTTGAGGAAGACAGCTACATCAAGCCTCTGCCCAGCGGCGACTTTTTGATCAAGGCGCTGACGCCGATCGAAAACTTCAACGAGTTTTTCGACAGCCATTTCTCCGATGACGAATTCGATACCGTCGGCGGCCTGGTAATGAGCGCCTTTGGCCACTTGCCAAAACGCAACGAAATCACCGAAATCGGCCCCTATCGCTTCCGCGTTCTCAACGCCGACAGCCGGCGGATTCACTTGCTGCGCCTGACCCCCATCGCCCGTTGAGGACCGGGGTCATCAGCCCTCTCCCGCACAGGATTATCGTTTTGAGGCCACCCACTCGGCCTCAGGCGATAAACCTCGGGGGCGAACTGAAGGTACGACGCTGCGTGACTCGACGCTCATCCGAAACAACCCAACCCATCTCCTCGCGCCTTGCCCGGCACGAAACAGGAAAGAGCTGATGAAACGCCTCTTGCAGCGCTCAACCCGACCCGGCTGGCCCGGCAACCTGCTGGCCGTTGCAGCCGGCGCCATCACGACCCTGGCCTTGGCTCCTTACAACATCTGGCTCTTGGCATTGCTGGCGGTAGGCCTGTTCTATGCCGGCCTGCGTGAGCTGACCCCTCGTCAGGCCCTGGGCCGTGGCTGGTGCTTCGGCTTCGGCCTGTTCGGTGCCGGTACCAGTTGGATCTACGTCAGCATCCACACCTATGGCGGTGCTTCGGCGCTGCTCGCCGGCCTGCTGATGCTGGCCTTCATTGCCGCCATCGCCTGGTTTTTTGCCTTGCCCGCCTGGCTTTGGGCTCGCTGGCTGCGGCGCAACGAAGCGCCGCTGGCCGACGCGCTGGCGTTTGCTGCTCTATGGGTGGGCCAGGAAGCATTTCGCGGCTGGTTCCTCACCGGCTTCCCCTGGTTGTATTCCGGCTACAGTCAACTTGACGGCCCCTTGGCCGGGCTCGCACCAGTGGGCGGCATCTGGCTTATTTCCTTCTCCTTGGCCATGACCGCCGCGCTGCTTTACAACCTGCCACGCCTGATCAAGGCCGGACGCAAGGGTTTTATCGTTGCCGGCCTATTGCTGCTGGCTGCCCCTTGGGGAGTGGGCCTGGCACTGAAAGACCACGCCTGGACCAGCCCTGCAGGAGAGCCTCTGTCGGTCGCTGCCATTCAGGGCAATATCGAACAAAGCATGAAATGGGACCCAGCGGAGCTCAACGCTCAGCTGGCCCTGTACCGCGACATGAGTTTCAGCAGCAAGCGTGTGGACTTGCTGGTCTGGCCGGAAACCGCAGTCCCGGTGCTCAAGGAGTCCGCCGAGGGCTACCTGACGATGATGGGCAACTTCGCCGCTGATCGCCATTCCGCCTTGATTACCGGGGTTCCGGTACGCCAGTTGGTACACCATGAGAAACGCTACTTCAACGGCATCACCGTGACCGGCGAAGGTGACGGCACTTACCTGAAACAGAAACTGGTGCCCTTTGGCGAGTACGTGCCCCTGCAGGAGCTGCTGCGCGGGCTGATCGACTTCTTCAACCTGCCAATGTCGGACTTTGCCCGCGGCCCCGCCGATCAACCGCTGTTGCAGGCCAAGGGCTATCAGATCGCACCGTTCATTTGCTACGAAGTGGTCTACCCCGAATTCGCCGCCAGCCTCTCAGCCCGCAGCGACCTGCTACTGACCATCAGCAACGACACCTGGTTCGGCACCTCCATCGGCCCTCTTCAGCATTTGCAGATGGCACAGATGCGAGCCCTGGAAGCCGGGCGCTGGATGATCCGCGCCACCAACAATGGCGTCACCGGCCTGATCGACCCGTTCGGCAGGATCACCGTGCAGATCCCACAATTCGAGCGAGGCATTCTGTACGGCGAAGTGGTGCCCATGCATAACCTGACACCTTACTTGCAATGGCGCTCATGGCCACTGACGGTGTTGTGCTTGCTGCTGTTTGGCTGGGCGCTGCTCGCCAGTCGCATTGCCAAGACCGTCTAAAAGCCTTCGTCGGCAAGCACGCTCCTGCAGGAGTGCGCTTGCCGGCGATCAGCGATAGAACAACCGATACCCCAACTGACCCACCGCCTCGTTCAACAACTGGCCGCTCTGCCAGATCGACTTGAACTCCGGCATCCAGCCTCCCAGCGGGCGGGCATTGTCCACCCCAAGAAATCCGACCGGCGCTGGCACCACGACAAACCCCGCATGCTCGAAACTCCAGACGGAACGGGGCATGTGCCAGGCTTGGGTGACTACCACCACACGCTTGATTCCCAGAGGCTGCAACACTTCAGCACTGAACTGTGCGTTCTCCCAAGTGGTGCAACTGCGACCCTCCTGCCAGCGCACCGCGACACCAAAGTCACTGAGCAGCGACTCGGCCATCAGCGCCGCCTCGGTAGGCGGCGTGCCGTAGTGCAAACCACCACTGGTCAATAGCGGCAGACCGGAGGCTTTGGCCAGTCGGGCAGCATAGCGCTCGCGCTCCAGCCCAACGCCTGTGGGCTGATCAAAGCCCCAGGCAGGATCGCCCCGCTCGCGGCCAGAGCCCAAAACCACAATCGCATCCGCCTGCTCAGCCAGGCTTGCCCATTGGCTTTGCGACAAAGGCGCTACCCGTTCGAGCCCGCGAGCACCCCACTCCACCATCACCGGCAGGCTCATCAACCAGAAACCACCCAGCCCGAGCGCGAAACACCAGCCCGCCAGCCGCGGCCTGGAACGACGCAGGCCCCAGGCAAGCAGAAGCAACAGCAAGAGAATGCCGGGAGGCAGCAACAATTGTTTGATGAAATAGCGAAAAGGCATCGAGCATCTCCAAAAGATGCCCGAAGCCTAAAGGGAACACCCACCCACTCACAACCAATGCCAAACACTTTGCCTTCGAGGCCCTCGGCAACGACCTCACTCACCCTGGAAAGGGTCCAGAAAGTTACTTGAATTGCTGGGATCGGACTTTTACCGAACCCCTGACGGGCGCCTGATCCTTCAGCCATATGATCTTGGCTGAGCGAGGCATTTCCTGGTGTTGCAGACTGCCCAATACACTGACCTGCAGCTCACGCTGACTTTGGGCCAGATAGGCCCTGATCAATTCAAGCTCAGCGCAACTCAAACCCCGCAGCTCCAACTCGACAGCTCGCTCGTTGCGCAGTCGATCTGCGGTTTTTGCCGCATCCAGGGCTAGAGCCAGTCGATTCAGCAGCCTTTCATACACCTCCGGTTCTGTTACTTTTTGCTGCGACTCAAGCATCCGTTCACCTCATCGAAGATAAGACTCACTCCCCTTTTTGAGCTTAGTCGGGCAGCTGAATGCGTCGCGCCGCCGCGACCAACGGCCCGCCCGAGCAATCAGGGTTTCCCTCGGCAGAGCGCGGTCATGTATGCTACGGCGCTTCCTGTAACTCCACTTCCAGCTCCACCGGACACTGAAAACGCCGCATTTGGCGCCCTCAACGTCCGATGATGCATTGAAGAGGATTAGGCCACCCCTATTCAGTACAAAAGTAGCCATGCACGAACACTATCAGCCCCGTGAAATCGAAGCCGCCGCCCAGTCATTCTGGGACGAGCAAAAGTCCTTTGAAGTCAGTGAACAGCCAGGCAAGGAGACTTTCTATTGCCTATCCATGTTCCCTTACCCCAGCGGCAAGCTACACATGGGGCACGTGCGCAACTACACCATCGGCGACGTGATCTCCCGCTACCAGCGCATGCAAGGCAAGAACGTCCTGCAACCCATGGGTTGGGATGCCTTCGGCATGCCGGCAGAAAACGCCGCAATGAAGAACAACGTTGCACCGGCCAAGTGGACCTACGAAAACATCGCCTACATGAAAACCCAGCTGCGTAGCCTGGGCCTGGCGGTGGACTGGTCGCGCGAGGTCACTACCTGCAAACCGGATTACTACCGCTGGGAACAATGGCTGTTCACTCGCCTGTTCGAAAAGGGTGTGATCTACCGCAAGAACGGCACCGTGAACTGGGATCCGATCGACCAGACCGTCCTGGCCAATGAACAGGTGATCGATGGTCGTGGCTGGCGCTCCGGCGCGCTGATCGAAAAACGCGAAATTCCGATGTACTACTTCAAGATCACCGCTTACGCGGATGAGCTGCTGGAGAGTCTCGACGAACTGAGCGGCTGGCCTGAACAAGTCAAAACCATGCAGCGCAACTGGATTGGCAAATCCCGTGGCATGGAAGTGCAGTTCCCGTACCACCAGGCATCCATTGGCGAAGCCGGCGCATTGAAGGTTTTCACCACCCGCCCGGACACTCTGATGGGCGCGACCTACGTCGCGGTGGCAGCCGAGCACCCGCTGGCAACCCTGGCAGCACAGAACAACCCCGAGCTGCAGGCGTTCATCGCTGAATGCAAAGGCGGCAGCGTGGCAGAAGCCGACGTTGCCACTCAAGAAAAGAAAGGCCTGCCAACCTCGCTGTTCGTCGAGCACCCACTGACGGGTGAAAAGCTGCCGGTCTGGGTCGCCAACTACGTGCTGATGCATTACGGCGACGGCGCGGTGATGGCAGTTCCTGCTCACGATGAGCGTGACTTCGAATTTGCCACCAAATACAGCCTGCCGATCAAATCGGTGGTGCGTACCAGCAGTGGCGACGAAAATCCGGCCCCGTGGCAAGACGCCTACGGCGAGCACGGTGTATTGATCAACTCCGGCGAATTCGACGGCCTGGATTTCGCAGGCGCATTCGACGCCATCGAAGTGGCACTGCTGAAGAAAAACCTTGGCACCTCGCGCACCCAGTTCCGCCTGCGCGACTGGGGCATCAGCCGTCAGCGCTACTGGGGCTGCCCGATCCCGATCATTCACTGCGACACCTGCGGTGATGTGCCGGTACCCGAAGACCAGTTGCCTGTTGTACTGCCAGAAGACGTAGTGCCGGATGGTGCTGGTTCGCCACTGGCTCGCATGCCCGAGTTCTACGAATGCAGCTGCCCGAAATGCGGCGCACCGGCCAAGCGTGAAACCGACACCATGGACACCTTCGTCGAGTCCTCGTGGTACTACGCTCGCTACGCTTCGCCACACTATGAAGGCGGCCTGGTGGAAAAATCCGCAGCCGACCACTGGCTGCCGGTGGATCAGTACATCGGCGGCATCGAACACGCCATTCTTCACCTGCTCTACGCACGCTTCTTCCATAAACTGATGCGTGACGAAGGCCTGGTGAGCTCCAACGAGCCGTTCAAGAACCTGCTGACCCAGGGCATGGTGATTGCCGAGACGTACTACCGTCGTGAAGCCAATGGTGCCTACACCTGGTTCAACCCAGCGGATGTCGAGCTGGAGCGTGACAGCAAGGCCAAGGTTATTAGCGCCAAGCTGATCGCCGACGGCCTGCCGGTGGAAATCGGTGGCACCGAGAAGATGGCCAAGTCGAAGAACAACGGTGTCGACCCACAGTCGATGATTGACCAGTTCGGTGCAGATACCTGCCGACTGTTCATGATGTTCGCCTCCCCGCCCGACATGAGCGCGGAATGGTCCGACTCCGGCGTAGAAGGTTCGCACCGGTTCCTCAAACGCGTCTGGCGCCTGGCACACACACACATCGTCCAGGGCTTGCCCGGCAAGCTGAACGTGGCCGACTTGAGCGATGAGCAAAAAGCCATTCGCCGCAGCACCCACCTGGCCATCAAGCAAGCCAGCCAGGACGTCGGCCAGCACCACAAATTCAACACCGCTATCGCTCAGGTGATGACGCTGATGAATGTGCTGGAAAAAGCGCCGCAAGTCACCGAACAGGATCGCGCACTGGTACAGGAAGGCCTGGAAACGGTCACCCTGCTACTGGCTCCAATCACACCGCATATCAGCCACAAATTGTGGAACCAATTGGGTCACAGCGACGCGGTAATCGATGCCAGCTGGCCGGTACAGGATGAAAGCGCCCTGGTGCAGGACACGCTGCAATTGGTGATTCAGGTCAACGGTAAACTGCGTGGCCAGATCGACATGCCTGCCAGCGCCAGCCGCGAAGAAGTCGAAGCCGCCGCTCGTACCAACGAGAACGTACTGCGCTTCACCGAAGGCCTGAGCATCCGCAAGGTGATTGTGGTACCGGGCAAACTGGTCAATATCGTCGCCAGCTAATTGGATCAGGCGCCCGATCCGCGATCGGGCGCCGAATAAAACCTCCAGGGCCACAAGGTTGGCCCATCTGGTTTCAAGGGGAGCAATACATGATCAAACGTAACCTGCTGGTGATGGGCCTGGCTGTACTGCTGAGCGCCTGCGGCTTCCAGTTGCGCGGCACGGGCACCAATGAGCTGACCATCAAGGAACTCGACCTGAGTGCTCGAGATGTCTACGGCACCACCGTAAAACTGCTCCAGCAGCAGCTGGAAAATAGCGGTGTGCGGGTTCATGCCGGCGCGCCATACAAGCTGGTACTGCTGAGTGAACAGAACTCGCAGCGTACTCTTAGCTATACCGGGGGAGGCGCCTCCGCAGAGTACGAGATCGGCACCACGCTCAACTACGAGATTCTGACGCACGACAATCTGCACCTGTTCAGCGACAAGCTGGAAGTGCAGAAGGTCTTCCTGCACGACGGCAACAACATCACTGGTTCCGATCAGGAGTCGTCCGAAACTCGCAAGGAAATTCGTCGCGACCTGGTTCAGCGCATGTTGATCCGCCTACAGCTGCTGACCCCGGAACAACTCGCTCAGATGCAAGCCACTGCCGAAGCCAAAGCCAAGGCAGAAGCACTGGCCCTGGAAGCGGCACGCAAGGCTGAGGCGGAAACTCCGCAGCAGTCCCCTCTGGAACTACCGAACCAGTAAGCCTTGTGGGGCGCTCCCGCGCCCCGCAGGCACCCGCCTATGAAACTCGCTCCCGCCCAACTCGGCAAACACCTGCAAGGTTCTCTCGCTCCGGTCTACGTGATCAGCGGCGATGACCCGTTGCTTTGCCAGGAAGCCGCCGACGCCGTCCGCTCTGCTGTACGCCAACAGGGTTTCGACGAGCGCCAAGTGTTCAGCGCCGATGCCAGCTTCGACTGGGGCACCCTGCTGCAAGCCGGTGCCAGCATGTCGCTGTTTGCTGAAAAACGCCTGCTGGAACTGCGCCTGCCCTCGGGCAAGCCCGGGGACAAAGGCGCAGCGGCGCTGATCGAGTACTGCTCGCGCCCAGCCGAAGATACAGTGCTGTTGATCAGCCTGCCCAAGCTCGATGGCAGTGCACAGAAGACCAAGTGGGGCAAGGCACTGGTTGAAGGGGCCCAGACCCAGTTTGTGCAGATCTGGCCAGTGGATGCCAACCAGCTCCCACAGTGGATTCGTCAACGCCTGTCCCAGGCCGGGCTTTCTGCCAGCCAGGATGCGGTGGAATTGATCGCCGCTCGCGTAGAAGGCAATCTGCTGGCTGCCGCCCAGGAAATCGAAAAGCTTAAGTTGATGGCTGAAGGCGGGCAAATTACCGTCGAAACGGTACAGGCGGCGGTGGCCGACAGCGCCCGCTTCGATGTATTCGGGCTAGTGGACGCCATTCTTAACGGTGAAGCGGCCCATACCTTGCGCATGCTTGAAGGCCTGCGCGGCGAAGGCGTCGAACCACCCGTCATACTCTGGGCCCTGTCCCGGGAACTGCGACTGCTGGCCAACCTGGCCCTGCAATTCAGCCAGGGCATACCCCTGGACAAGGTTTTCAGCCAGGCTCGCCCGCCTGTCTGGGACAAACGCAAACCCCTGATGAGCAAAGCCTTGCAGCGCTATTCCGCGCAACGCTGGGGCCAACTGCTACTGGACGCCCAACGCATCGATGCACAAATCAAGGGACAGGCCAGCGGCTCGCCGTGGAGCAGCCTGAGCCGATTGTCATTGCTGATGGCCGGCCAACGCCTGGCCCTGCCAGCCGAGTAAGCCAGCCGACCAGCCCCCGCTTACAATCTTCTTACTCCAGGTGCTGGACAGCGGCCCCACTCTGGCCGATGATTTGCGCCGCAGTATCTCTCCCCAAAAGCGAGCACTCACAATGAGCAAGCCATCCAAGCATGGCCCCAACAAGGCCAAATCCATCATTGCCCAACCACTGTTCCGCAGTCGCCAGGAACGCCCGGTCAAGGGCAAAGGCAGCTACCGCCGCGAAGCCTTCCAGTCTAAAAGCTGGGAGGCTTCTTACTTTCTGGCCGCCTGAAGCCCAGAACCCCATTGGCATGATAAGGTCTGCACCTGATTGTTATTCTCTCTGGACCCGTGCATGCCCTTTTGTCTTTCCCGTCGTTGGCACATGCGCCAACTGATCGCTGCCTCCAGCCTTGTTCTGCTAGTCGCCTGCGCGGAAAAACCCACCGCCGCCGACGCCCAGCCACTGCCCAACCTCCAGGCAGCCTCCCTAGCCGCACCTGTCACCGCCACACCATTGGTGGCCGAAAATCTGGATATCCAACCCTCCCAGACCTTCGACGAATGGTTGAGCGCTTTCCGCGCCGAGGCCTTGAATGCCGGTATTCGTGCCGATGTGTTCGACCGCGCCTTCGCCGGAGTGACTCCGGACATGAGCGTGATCAAAGCCGATCGCAGCCAACCGGAATTCACCCGTCCAGTATGGGAATACCTGGATGGAGCACTGTCTCCGGTACGGGTACGCAAAGGCCAGGCACTGCTGAACCAGTACAGCGATATTCTGCAACGGATCGAACAGCGCTACGGTGTTGATCGCCAGGCCCTGGTGGCCGTCTGGGGCATGGAGAGTAATTTCGGTGATTTCCAGGGCAACAAATCGGTGATCCGCTCCCTGGCCACCTTGGCCTATGAGGGCCGACGCCCAGCCTTTGCCAACAGCCAACTGATTGCTGCATTGCAGATCATTCAACACGGTGACATTCAGCCAGAGAAGATGCTCGGCTCCTGGGCCGGCGCCATGGGCCAGACCCAGTTCATTCCCACGACCTATAACACCCATGCCGTGGACTTCGATGGCGATGGCCGCCGGGACATCTGGAACAGCCCAGGTGATGCACTGGCCTCGACCGCGCACTACCTGCAGAGCTCAGGCTGGCAGAAAGGTCAGCCCTGGGGCTTTGAAGTACAACTCAACAACGGCTTCGACTACGCCCTGGCCGATGCCTCCACCCGCAAGAGCGTGGCCGAATGGATGCGCCTGGGCATGACCCCGGCCAATGGCAAGGCGCTGCCCTATGACTCGGAACAACTGTCGGCTTCGCTGCTGCTGCCTGCGGGATACCAGGGACCAGCATTCCTGATCCTGGACAACTTCCGTGCAGTACTGAAGTACAACAACTCATCGTCCTATGCTCTGGCGGTGAACCTGTTGTCGGAACGCTTCAATGGCGCCGGATTGATCAACGGTAGCTGGCCCAAGGGCGACTTGCCCCTGAGCCGCTCCGAACGCATCGAGTTGCAGACCCTGCTCAGCGCTCACAGCTACGATGCTGGCAACCCTGACGGCATCATCGGCGCCAACACCCGCAAGGCGATTCGCAGCGTCCAGCAATCTTTGGGCTGGCCTGCAGACGGCTACCCAACCCATAAGCTGCTAGAGAGCTTGCGTAGCCGCTAAGTTGAGCGCTGGCGAAGCACCTCCTCTTCGCCAGCACCTGCTTACTTGAACACCACGTCCTGAGCCAGGGTCAACTCCTTGGCCCCCGCATCCAGCCTGACCCGCGCGCCCATCGGCAGGCTCAGGTTCGGGTCGCAGTGACCGCTACGCCATCCTGCCAATACCGGAATCCGCAAAGGTTCGAACGTCTGCTTGAGCAAAGCACACAGTGCAGTGAAATCCACACCGGCCACATCTCCCACCAAGACGCCGCGCAATTTGTCGAACTTGCCGGCCAAGCGCAGGTGATTGAGCAGGCGGTCGATGCGATACAGCGGCTCGTTGACGTCCTCAAAAAACAGGATGACGCCATCGGTATTGATTTCATACGGCGTGCCAAGGGTGCTGGCAATCATCGACAGATTGCCACCCAGCAATGCCCCTAGCGCGATACCCGGCTCTACCGTGATCAAAGGGAAAGCCACCGGATGGGGCAATAGGCTGCCGGCCTTTACCCGCCCCCGAAGAAGATTGAACAAGGACGCCTCGGTAGGGGGCTGTTTAGCGCCCAGCAAGTCTGCATTGAGCATCGGCCCATGAAAACTCACAAAGCCTGCATAACGGTTGATCGCCAGATGCAAGGCGGTGATATCGCTGTAGCCGATGAAGGGCTTGGGGTTGCGCCTCAACAGATCGAAGTCGATCTTGTCCAGCAAACGTGGACTGCCATATCCCCCACGCAGGCATAGGATGGCGTCGATATCACTGTCGGCAAAAGCCTCATGCAGGTCCCGGAGGCGAACCTCGTCGCTGCCGGCCAGATAGCCATCCTTTTGCCCAACTCCGGGAAAGATCCGTAGGGTGTATCCGCGGGAGCGCATCCATTGAAAGGCTTTCTCGGTATCCAGCTCCGCGGGACCGGCAGGGGCGATAAGGCCAATGACGCCCTCTGCGGCCAGTGCCGGAACCGGCAGGTGAGCGTGAAGGGCAGCGGTCGGTTGGATGGGCATGCAAATTCTCCCTGTGTGAGTTCACTCAAGCACAGTAGCCATGAATGCCACTAAACAGAAGAGGGCAGTCACCTATAGGAGGGGAGAAAAAGTCGAAACGGCAAACGCGCTCGAAAGAGCTGGGGAGTCGCCCGCAAGGCCTGAGCCTCACGGGCGTGGCAAATCAGGAAACCAAGCCTTCTCTGGCCAGCTTCGCTTGCTCGTCGGCATGGTATGAGGAACGCACCAACGGACCGGAAGCAACGTTCTTGAAGCCCATCTTGTAACCTTCCTCGGCAAACCAGGCAAAGATGTCCGGATGCACGAAACGCTGCACCGGCAAGTGATTGCGGGACGGCTGCAGATACTGGCCAAGGGTCAGCATGTCGATGTCATGCTCGCGCATGCGCTTCATGACTTCGATGACCTCATCATCGGTCTCGCCCAGCCCCAGCATCAAGCCGGACTTGGTCGGCACATGCGGCACCAGCTGCTTGAACTTCTGCAGCAAGGTCAGCGACCACTGGTAGTCCGACCCCGGACGCGCTGCCTTGTACAGGCGCGGCACGGTTTCCAGGTTGTGGTTGAACACATCCGGTGGAGTGGCGGCAGTGATTTCCAGGGCGACATCCATACGGCCACGGTAGTCGGGAACCAGGGTTTCCAGCTGTACATTCGGCGACAACTTACGGATTTCGCGGATGCAGTCGGCAAAATGCTGGGCACCGCCGTCGCGCAAGTCATCACGGTCTACCGAAGTGATCACCACGTACTTCAGACGCAGGTCAGCAATGGCCACCGCCAGGTTCATCGGCTCATCGACATCCAGAGGCTTTGGTCGGCCATGGCCGACGTCGCAGAATGGGCAACGACGGGTGCAGATGTCGCCCATGATCATGAAGGTCGCGGTACCACCGGAGAAGCACTCACCCAGGTTCGGGCAGGAAGCCTCTTCGCAGACGCTGTGCAGCTTGTGCTTGCGCAGCAACTGCTTGATCCGATCGACTTCTGGCGAAACCGGAATACGCACACGAATCCAGTCGGGCTTCTTCGGCAGTTCGGTGGTCGGAATGATCTTCACCGGAATGCGCGCGACCTTTTCCGCACCGCGCAATTTGACGCCGGCTTCAACTTTCGGACGGGCCGCCCGCTCGGAAATATCCAGCGTCGGGATCAGGGTTTGAACAGCGTCTTGCGCAGTAGTCATATCAATCGATTCCGCCCGTTAGGGTCGTCTGCTCAGCATAGTCGAGGTGTTTGACGAGCTGCGCACGCAGCCGGGCACTTACCTCGGCAAATTCAATCGGCCCTGCATGGTCGCTCAGTTGGGTCATTGCCAACCCGGCATAACCACAGGGGTTGATCCGTCGGAACGGCTGCAAATCCATATCCACGTTCAAGGCCAGCCCGTGAAAGGAGCATCCACGACGGATACGCAGGCCCAGCGAGGCGATTTTTGCCCCATCGACGTAGACACCCGGCGCGTCGGACTTGGCGGCTGCCGGCACGCCATAGCTGGCCAGCAACTCGATCAGGCACAACTCCATTCGGCTCACCAGATCACGCACACCAAAACCCAGCCTGCGTACATCCAGTAATAGATAGGCAACCAGTTGGCCGGGCCCGTGATAGGTCACCTGGCCGCCGCGGTCCACTTGCACCACCGGAATGTCCCCGGGAAGCAGCAGATGCTCGGCCTTGCCCGCCTGGCCTTGGGTGAAGACCGGCGGATGCTGCACCAGCCAGACTTCGTCTGGTGCATGGGTGTCGCGTTCATTGGTAAAGCGCTGCATGGCCTGCCAGACCGGCTCGTAAGCCATCTGGCCAAGCTCGCGAAAGCCCAGCGTCTGTGGCATCACAGCACCATGTGGACGACACCGGTAGCGCGCAGGGCACTATTGATATCACGCAGTTGGTCTTCGCCGGTGGCCGTAATGTGCAGTTGTACCGTGGTGTACTTGCCGTTGCTGCTTTGACGCTCGGCCAGGGTCTTGATGTCCAGCGTGGCGTACTTGGCAAGGATCTCGATCACGGTGTCCTTGAAGCCGACAACCGTGTCACCGATCACCTTGATCGGATAGTCATCGACAGGGAATTCAATCTTGTGCGACTTAACGTCAGTGTCTGTCATGGCAGTAACGGCCTCGCAAGCCGTGGCAACGGACATGGCCCCCGCTCTGCTTGAGAGCGAGGGCCATGCGGGTCGACAATATCAGTTGAACAAGCCGTAGAAGAATAGACGGATGCTATCCCACATGCGGCGGAAGATACCACCTTCGTCGACTGCTTCCAGGGCGATCAGGTCGGCGCTGTGCACCACTTTATCGTCCAGTTTCACTTCGACTTTACCAATCACGTCGCCCTTGGCGATCGGCGCGACCAGGTGCGGGTTCATGGTCATGCTTGCAGCAAGTTTCTTAAGCTGGCCTTTAGGCATGGTCATGGTCAGATCTTCGGCCAGACCGGCCTTGACCTGATGCGTAGTGCCCTTCCACACCTGGGCCTGGGCCAACTCGGTGCCCTTTTGGTAGAAGGTCTGGGTTTCGAAGAAGCGGAAACCGTAGGTCAGCAGCTTCTGGGTTTCAGCGGCGCGAGCCTGTTCGCTATTGGTACCGAAGACCACGGCGATCAGACGCATGCCATCACGTACTGCCGAGGACACCATGCAGTAGCCGGCTTCGTCGGTGTGACCGGTTTTCAGACCGTCTACGGTCTTGTCACGCCACAGCAGCAGGTTGCGGTTGGGTTGCTTGATGCCGTTCCAGAAGAATTCTTTCTGCGAGTAGATCGCGTAGTGCGCCGGGTCTTCGTGAATGATCGCGCGAGCCAGTACCGCCATGTCGTGAGCCGACGAGTAGTGCTCGGGGTTCGGCAGGCCGGTCGGATTCATGAAGTGACTGTTGCTCATACCCAGGTCGGTAGCAGTCTTGTTCATCATGTCGGCGAAGGCGTCTTCGCTGCCGGCGATGTGCTCGGAAATCGCAACGCTGGCATCGTTACCCGACTGAATGATGATGCCGTGCAACAGGTCGCTGACGGTGACTTGCGAACCTACCTTGATGAACATCCGCGAACCGCCGGTGCGCCAGGCATTCTCGCTGACGGTCACCGGGTCATTCTCACCGATCTGGCCGCGACGAATTTCCAGGGTCGCGATGTACGCGGTCATCAGCTTGGTCAGGCTGGCTGGCGGCAGACGTTGGTCGCCATTGTTCTCCACCAGCACATTACCGCTGCTGGCGTCCATGAGCACATAGGATTTGGCGGCCAGTTGCGGTGGCGACGGCATCGCTTCGACCGCCCAGGCGGCAGGCGTGATGATCAGCGGGACAAGCAGGCACAGGCGTTTGGCAAAGGTGGTGATGTTCATCCGTCTCTCGAAGTTGCTAATGGAAACTTGCCCCCAAGGGCAAAACTATTTCAGGCAGCCATCTAAGGGCTGCCGCGTATGCAGCTGTTCACTCACTGACCCTTGCCGGGCTTTTGTTGTTCGACGAGCCAACAACCAGGGCCCGCCTCCCAATACCGCAAGCGGACCTTCAATTCTCAGTGTTCCTACTCGGCAGTAACCACGCTCGGCTGGCCCAGATTGGCCAGGCGCACGCTGTTCTGCGCTTGCTGGGCCTCACCCGGCGAACCGAATGGCCCCAGGCGCACCCGATGCAGCGTCTGTTGATTGCGTACGATCGAGCTGATGAATACCGGGGCGCTCACCATCGAGCTCAGTTTCGACCTCAACAGCTCGGCAGCGTCCGGGTTGGCGAAGGCGCCCACCTGCAGATACTGGCCAGAGGCTGCTGCAGCGGTGTTTTTTTTTGCATCCACTTGCAGCGGAACCACAGCAGCGGCGTGTTGCTGGGGCGGCGGCGTCCATTGCTCAACGGTGCCGGCCGAGGCCGTGACCACCGGCGCGCTATTCTGCGCCACTTGCGGTTCGTTGAGCATCAGCGGCGCCGGCCGGCCACGCTGGGCCCACCATTGCTGTGGGTCGATACCCTCAACCTTGACCCGGGCAGTCCCGGTCTCGGCGTAACCGAGCTTCTTCGCCGCAGCGTAAGACAAATCGATGATCCGGTCGGAATAGAAGGGACCACGATCGTTGACCCGCAGGATCACGCTACGGTTATTGTCCAGGTTGGTCACCCGCACATAGCTGGGCAGCGGCAGGGTCTTGTGCGCAGCACTCATGCCGTAGAGGTCATACACCTCGCCATTGGCGGTGTTCTGCCCATGAAACTTGGTCCCATACCAAGATGCCGTACCGGAAGCCACGTAGTTCTTGGAGTCCTGGATAGGAAAGTAATTCTTGCCCAGTACGGTATAGGGGTTGGCCTTGTAGGGTCCGGTGTGCAGGGTCGGGGTCGCGTCGGGAATACGCGAGACATCGACATCCCACCAGGGTGCGCCATCTTTGTGAGCACGGTTGACGTCCAGGCCTGGCATGGAACGCACGGCGCTCGAGGATTTTTGCTGAGGCGAGCGGCTCGTCGAGCAGCTGACCAGCAACAGGGACAACGCGGCAAAAGCCACCAGCTTCAGGGGGTTGCGGATTGGCATTGCCAGCATTACTTGACGCCCCGTGCTTGGACCAGCTGTTCAGACAACTGATGTACGGCCATGGCATACATCACGCTGCGATTATAGCGAGTGATCGCGTAAAAATTCTTCAGGCCCATCCAGTATTCCGGGCCATTGTCACCTTCCAGGCGGAAAGCAGTGACCGGCATATCATCGCGCAGCGCATCATGACTCGACCAGCCCAGGGCCCGCAACTCCCCGACAGTCTTGGTCGGCTCGATTCCCGTGGTCAAACCTTCGTCCACCCGATCGCCACGTACATCGGCACGACTGACCACCGGCCCGCCGGCGACCCAGCCATGACGCTTGAAGTAGCTGGCCACGCTGCCAATGGCATCGTCCGGATTGGTCCAGATATTGATGTGCCCATCACCGTCGAAGTCCACTGCATAGGCGCGAAAACTGCTCGGCATGAACTGCGGCAAGCCCATAGCACCCGCGTAAGAGCCCTTGAGGGTCAGCGGGTCGAGCTGCTCTTCACGGGCCAATAGCAAAAACTCACGCAGCTCTTTGCGGAAGAACTCGGCCCGAGGCGGGTAATCAAAACCTAGAGTCGATAATGCATCGATCACCCGATAATTCCCGGTATTACGACCGAAAAAGGTTTCGACACCAATAATCGCCACTATCACCTGGGCCGGCACCCCATATTCCTGCTCGGCACGGGCCAGTACCGCCTCGTGCTGGCGCCAGAAGTCCACACCGCGAGCAATGCGCGCGTCGGTAATGAACATCGGGCGATATTCCTTCCATTGCTTGACCCGCTCGGCGGGGCGCGAAATAGCATCAAGAATCGCCTGCTTGCGTTCGGCCTCGCGGAACACAGCCATTAGCTGCTCACCGGCGAAACCATAGTCCCGAGTCATTTCACCGACGAATTCGGCCACTTGGGGCGAACCTTCGTAATCACCGGCAAGCGCAGGTTGCGCTGTACCCAGGATGCTTACCAGACCGACCCACGGCGCATGCCGAGCGGCCCAGCCACGCATTACTTGCATTGAATTCTTCACCTTAATCAAACCTGCGCGATCCACTTGCGATGGGTATGGATCGACATCAAAACCCCAAACGCTGACAGTAGTGTCACCAACGAAGTTCCTCCGTAGCTAATGAACGGCAACGGAACCCCCACCACCGGCAACAAGCCACTGACCATACCGATGTTGACGAAAACGTAAACAAAAAACGTCATGGTCAAGCTGCCCGCGAGCAACTTGCCAAACAGTGTCTGAGCCTGCGCTGTGATGACCAGTCCACGCCCAATCAGCAGCAGGTAGATCAGCAACAACGCACAAATACCCACCAGGCCGAACTCCTCGCCCATAACCGCGATGATGAAGTCGGTGTGGCTCTCCGGCAAAAAGTCCAGGTGCGACTGGGTGCCCAGCAGCCAACCCTTGCCGAAGACCCCGCCCGAACCAATCGCGGCCTTGGACTGGATAATGTTCCAGCCGGTACCCAGCGGATCGCTTTCCGGATCGAGGAAGGTCAGGATCCGCTGCTTCTGGTAGTCATGCATGATGAAAAACCACATGGCGATCGCCACCGGCACCGCGGCAGCCAGCACGCTGAGAATCCAGCGCCAGCGTAGCCCCCCCATGAACAGCACGAAGGTGCCGCCGGCCAGGATCAACAAGGCAGTGCCCAGGTCCGGCTGGCGCACGATCAGAATGAACGGAATACCGATCAGTACCAGGCTGACCCCCACATGCTTGAGATGAGGCGGCAAGGTGCGCTTGGACAAGTACCAGGCGATGGTCGCCGGCATGAGAATCTTCATGAACTCCGAAGGCTGGAAGCGGATCACCCCTGGTATGTTGATCCAGCGAGTTGCACCCATGGCGTTATGTCCCATGACGTCCACCACCACCAGTAACACCACGCCAACCACATAGCCCAGGGGTACCCAGCGAGCCATGAAGCGCGGCTCGAACTGGGCAATGACCATCATCGATACCAGACCGATGCCGAATGATGTGGCCTGTTTGGCCAGCAGGTCCCAGCTCTTGCCGCTGGCCGAATACAGTACGAACAGGCTACCAGCGGCCAGGGTCAGCAGCAGGATCAGCAAAGGACCGTCGATATGCAGGCGCTGCAACAGCGTCGCACGACGCCGCATCACATCCTCACTGGAGAGGATGCGGTCAAAATTACTCTTCACGGGCCGTGGCCTCCGTGCTGATAGGGCTGGCGAACTCAGGCTTGAGCTGGCCGTCCTGGCCGAGAAGCCAGGCATCCATCACCTGACGCACCACGGGCGCCGCGACGCCAGAACCCGACTCACCGTTCTCGACCATCACCGAGACCACGATTTTCGGGTTATCCGCCGGAGCGAAGCCGACAAACAAGGCGTGGTCGCGGTGCCGCTCCTGAACCTTGGAGCGGTCGTACTTCTCGCCCTGCTTGATTGCCACCACTTGCGCAGTACCGCTTTTGCCGGCAATGCGGTACTGCGAGCCGACTGCGGCCTTGCGCGCAGTACCACGGGCACCGTGCATCACCTGCTGCATGCCGTGATTGACCTTGGTCCAGTCCGACGGATCGCGCAGGACAATGTCCGGGATCGGGTTGTGATCCACCGGTTTCTCGCCCTCGATGCTCTTGGCCAGGTGTGGACGATTCCAGCGCCCCTTGCTGGCCACCAGCGCTGTGGCCTGAGCCAGTTGCAGCGGTGTCGATTGCATGTATCCCTGGCCGATCCCGAGAATCAGGGTTTCACCCGGGAACCACGCCTGACGCCGGGTCGCGCGCTTCCACTCACGTGTCGGCATCAGCCCGGGAGACTCTTCAAACATGTCCAGGGAGACCTTCTGGCCGATCCCGAACTTGCTCATGTAGGCCGAAAGCCGATCGATACCCAGCTTGTGGGCCAGGTCATAGAAGTAGGTGTCGTTGGACCGCATGATCGCCGTGTCCAGGTCGACATAACCGTCGCCAGTGCGGTTCCAGTTGCGATATTTGTGATCGTAGTTAGGCAGTTGGTAGTAACCCGGGTCATAGACTCGGGTGGAGGCTGTAACCACACCCGCGTCCAACCCGGCAATCGCCACTGCGGGCTTGATCGTCGAGCCCGGTGGATACAAACCACGCAGCACCCGATTGAACAGCGGCCGATCGATGGAGTCCCGCAACTCGGCATAAGCCTTGAAACTGATGCCGGTCACGAACGGGTTGGGATCGAAGCTCGGCTGGCTGACCATCGCCAGGACTTCGCCAGTGTTCGGATCCAGCGCCACCACCGCGCCACGGCGCCCACCCAGGGCCAGCTCGGCAGCTTCCTGCAACTTGATATCCAGGCTCAGGACAATGTCCTTGCCGGGAATCGGATCGGTACGCTTAAGTACTCGCAACACCCGGCCACGGGCGTTGGTCTCAACTTCTTCGTAACCCACCTGCCCATGCAGCTCCGACTCGTAGAAACGTTCGATGCCGGTCTTGCCGATATGGTGAATACCCGCGTAGTTCACCGGGTCCAGAGACTTCTGCTCCTTTTCGTTGATCCGCCCCATGTACCCCACAGAGTGAGCAAAGTGCGCCCCCTGAGGGTAATGCCGGACCAACTGGGCAACCACTTCCACTCCGGGCAACCGGAATTGGTTCACCGCAATGCGGGCGATCTGCTCTTCCGTCAACTCGAACAGGATAGGCACCGGTTCGAACGGCCGGCGCCCCTGTTTCATGCGTTTTTCAAACAGCACACGGTCTTCCGGCGTCAGCTCCAACACCTCGACAATGGCATCAAGGACCTGCTGCCAGTCACCGGAACGCTCGCGGGTCATGCTCAGGCTGAAGCTGGGCCGGTTGTCGGCTACTACCACGCCATTGCGGTCGAAAATCAGCCCGCGAGTCGGAGGAATCGGCTGCACGTGAACCCGGTTGTTCTCCGACAGCGTGGAGTGATAGTCGTACTGGATCACCTGCAGGTAATACAGCCGGGCAATCAGCACGCCAATCAGGGAGATCACCATAATGGCGCCGAACACGACCCGGCCACGCACCAGACGGGCGTCTTTTTCGTGGTCCTTGATACGGATCGGCTGAGACATTAGGGCGCGGGCTACTTGTGGTAAGGGTGCCCGGACAGCACGGTCCAGGCGCGATACAGCTGTTCACCGATGAGAATCCGCACCAGCGGGTGCGGCAAGGTCAGCGGCGACAGCGACCAACGCTGATCTGCCCGCGCACAGACCTCCGGCGCCAGCCCTTCCGGGCCGCCGACCATGAAATTCACAGTGCGCGAATCGAGGCGCCAGCGATCCAGTTCCACCGCCAATTGCTCGGTGCTCCAGGGCTTGCCATGCACTTCGAGAGTCACAACCCGCTCATTGGAACCGACCTTAGCCAGCATGGCTTCGCCTTCCTGACGGATAAAGCGAGCCACGTCGGCGTTCTTGCCCCGGGTGTTAAGCGGTATTTCCACCAGTTCCAGCGCCAGCTCGGATGGCAGACGCTTGGCATATTCGTGCCAGCCTTCTTCCACCCACTTGGGCATGCGTGAACCGACAGCGATCAGACGCAGGCGCACAGCCGTTCCTTATTCCTGGTCTTTGTTGAGCTTGTTGAAGTGCTCGTGACCAACTTCAGGGCTGTGGTGCTTGCCATCAGCCGCGCGGCTCTGCTCAGCGCCTTTCCACAGACGCTCGAGGTCGTAGAACTGACGGGCATTGGAGGTCATCATGTGAACAATGACGTCGTCCATATCCAGCAGTACCCAGTCGCTGTCGCCCTTGCCTTCTTCACCCAGCGGCTTGACGCCCTGGGCTTTGACTGCCTCGCGAACCTTGTCCAGCATCGCGCCGATCTGGCGGTTGGAAGTACCGGTGGCGATGATCATGTAGTCCGTGATGCTCTGCTTGTCACGCACGTCGATGACCAGTACGTCCTGGGCCTTGACGTCTTCCAGGGCCGCTACCGCAACCTTGACCAGTTCGTCGCCCTTGAGGGGCTCACCGATGAGGACTTTTTCCGGCAGCGGTGCACTTTTGAATGTGCCTTTGCGCTTTACTTTGTTTACGTCGTTGTTCGTCATATAAAACTCGTTTTGCTCGTATGTTCGGGCGCTTCAATACACGACTGTTCGTGCCTTCAAGCGCGCCGCTTTAGTTCGACGCACGGTAAAGTCCGTGCGCATCGATGTAGGCCAGGACCGCGTCAGGCACCAGGAAACGTACCGACTTACCGCTGGCCAGCAGTTGACGGATCTGGGTGGCGGATACCGCAAGCGGCGTCTGCCAGACGAATGCAATGTGTCCGCCCGGCCCTTGGAGGACCAGTGGATCGCTCACCGAGCGCGCCGCCAACAGGTTGCGCAAGGCATCCGGCGGTTCGCTGTCGGCATCCGGGCGTTGCAGCACCAGGATGTGGCAATGCTGGAGTAATTCTTCCCAACGATGCCAGGTGGGCAGGCCGCAAAACGCGTCCCAGCCCAGTAACAGAAACAACTGGTCATCTGCGGCCAACTCGGCCCGCATCTGTTCCAGGGTGTCGATAGTGTAGGACGGCTTGTCCCGCTTCAGTTCACGGTCGTCCACCACCAGAGGTTGGACACCCGCTACCGCGCACTCGACCATCGCCAGACGATCGAGCGCCGACACCTGCGGTGTATCCCGATGAGGCGGCCTGGCACTGGGTGTCAGGCGCAGCTCATCGAGTTGCATGGATTCAGCCACTTCCAGCGCGCCACGCAAGTGGCCGATATGCACTGGATCGAAGGTGCCGCCCAGCAGACCGATACGTTTGCCCATCAAGTGCGCACGTGACCGTCGCCAAAGACCACGTACTTCTCACTGGTCAGCCCTTCCAGCCCAACCGGGCCACGGGCGTGCAGTTTGTCGGTGGAAATGCCGATTTCCGCGCCCAGGCCATATTCGAAGCCATCGGCAAAACGCGTCGAGGCATTGACCATGACCGAACTGGAATCCACTTCGTTGAGGAAGCGCCGGGCGTCACTGAAATTCTCGGTGACGATGGAGTCGGTATGGTGCGAACCGTAGGTATTGATGTGCTCGATGGCCTGCTCCAGGTTGTCCAGCACCCGGATCGAAAGGATCGGCGCGGTGTACTCGGTGCGCCAGTCTTCTTCGGTGGCTTCCAGCACCTCGGCGCCGAGGATCGAGCGGGTTTGTGCACAACCCCGCAACTCGACGCCCTTGTCGCGATAGATCGCAGCCAGTGGCGGCAGTACACGCTCAGCGATGGCGGCGTGTACCAGCAGGGTTTCCATGGTGTTGCACGGTGCGTAACGCTGGGTCTTGGAGTTGTCGGCAATGCGGATCGCCTTGTCCAGGTCCGCCGCCACGTCGATGAATACGTGGCACACGCCATCCAGGTGCTTGATCACTGGCACCTTGGCATCACGGCTGACCCGCTCGATCAGGCTCTTGCCACCACGGGGCACGATCACGTCGACGAACTCGGGCATGGTGATCAACGCACCCACCGCAGCACGGTCGGTGGTTTCCACCACTTGCACCACATGGGCTGGCAAGTCAGCCACCGCCAGCCCCTGCTGAATGCAGGTAGCGATGGCGCGGTTGGAGTTGATCGCCTCGGAACCGCCACGCAGGATAGTGGCATTACCCGACTTCAGGCACAGGCTGGCAGCATCGATGGTCACGTTCGGACGCGACTCATAGATGATTCCGATCACGCCCAAGGGCACACGCATCTTGCCGACTTGAATGCCCGAAGGCAGGTAGCGCATATCGCGGATTTCACCGATGGGATCAGGCAGCTTGGCCACCTGACGCAAACCTTCGATCATTTCATCGATACGCACAGGAGTCAGAGCCAGACGATCCAGTAGAGCCGGCTCCAGACCATTGGCCCGACCGTTTGCCAGATCCTGCTCGTTGGCTGCAGTCAGCTCCGGTCGCGCAGCGTCCAACGCATCGGCAGCAGCCAGCAGCGCGCGGTTCTTCTGCGCGGTGGTAGCACGAGCGATCACCCGGGAGGCTTGGCGGGCAGCGCGACCCAAGCGGGTCATGTAGTCAAGAACGGACTCAGTCATGGTCTGGTGTGGTCTTGGCAAAGAGGAAAGCGGCTGATTATAGCTGTCGCGTCGTTCCACGGACAGCGGTCACAGGCGGATGGTCGAAATGGAGTGCAAATACTCGCGGTTCAGCCTGAATTAAGCCCGGTGTTGTTATGATTCCGTCACATTTTCCATCACAACCCTTCGCCATCATGTCCATCCTGACCTCTGCGAAACTGCCCAAGGCCCTGCCTGACAGCTTTTTCGACCGTGACGCCCAGCTTTTGGCCAATGATCTGTTGGGCAAAGTCATTCGCCATAAAGTCGGCGAGCTGTGGCTATCCGCACGGATTATCGAAACCGAAGCCTATTACTGCGAAGAAAAAGGCAGCCATGCCTCCCTCGGCTACACGGAAAAGCGTAAGGCTTTGTTTCTGGATGGCGGGCATATCTACATGTATTACGCCCGCGGAGGTGACTCGCTGAACTTCAGTGCCCAGGGTCCTGGCAACGCGGTGCTGATCAAATCGGCCTATCCCTGGGTCGACGGAGTCTCCGGCCCTGCCAGCCTGGCGCAGATGCTACTGAACAACCCCGACGCCAGTGGACGGCCCAGGCCATCGCAAAAGCTCTGCGCCGGCCAGACCCTGCTGTGCAAGGCCCTGGGCCTGAAAGTTCCAGCCTGGGATGCTAAGCGCTTCGACCATGAGGCCCTCTTTGTCGAGGACGTCGGCGCTATAGTGCCGCACACCCTTCAGACCACTCGCCTGGGCATCCCCCAAGGGCGCGACGAGCACCTGATGTACCGCTTCGTCGATGCCGCCTACGCCCCCTACTGCACACGGAACCCGCTGCGGCGCGGCCAGGTCGAAGGGCGCGACTACCTCATCCTCGACTGACACCACACCTGCCGCATCCGCCAGACACTGACAATGGAGTTGAATTTATGGGCCCATGGCTCGATAGCGTAACAGCCTGGCTGACCAGCAACCCGCAATGGCTGGCCGCAGCTGTGTTTATCGTGGCCTGCGTGGAATGCCTGGCCATTGCCGGCCTGATTGTCCCCGGCACGGTATTGCTGTTCGCCATTGCCGTGCTGGCCGGCAATGGCGCGCTGTCACTGGGGGAAACCCTGCTGTTGGGCTTCTTCGGTGGCGTGCTGGGGGATGTGGTCTCCTACCTGCTGGGACGTCGTTTCCATCAAAGCATCCGCCGCCTGCCGGGGCTGCGTCATCACCCTGAATGGATCAGCGGCGCCGAAGCCTATTTCCAGCGATACGGCATTGCCAGCTTGCTGGTGGGACGCTTCATCGGCCCCCTGCGGCCGATGCTGCCAATGGTCGCGGGGATGTTCGACATGCCCTTTGTGCGCTTCTTCGCCGTCAGCCTGCTGGCTGCGGCGGGCTGGTCAGTGGCCTACCTGCTACCCGGCTGGGCTACTGGCGCGGCCATTCGCTTGCCACTCCCCGAAGGTTTCTGGCCACAAGCCGGTGTGGTCATGGGCAGCCTGGCGGTGCTGATCGGCTTGAGTGTCAACAGCAGCCTGCGCCGCCATCGCCGCGCGACCCTACTGATGTCCGGGCTAAGCCTGCTGATCCTGGCCGGGCTGTTTATCGGCTATCCCTACCTGGTTCAATTCGATCAAGGCCTGATCGCCCTGGTGCAGGAGCACCGCGACCCAGCCCTGGACAAGATCATGGTAATGATCACGCAGATCGGCGAATTTCGCGCCATGTTCATCATCAGCGCAGTACTGACCCTGTTGTTGCTAGCGCTGCGTCAATGGCGCCAGGCACTGTTCGCCGGCGCCACGCTGATGTGCACTGCGCTGGCCAATACCACCTGCAAATGGTTTTTCGCCCGGGTACGCCCCGAAGTCCTGACTGATCCCCTGACCAGCTACAGCATGCCCAGCGGCCATTCTTCAGGCTCCTTTGCGCTATTCCTGACCCTGGCAGTGCTGGCAGGTCGCGGCCAACCGCCCAGAATGCGTCTGACCTGGCTGCTGCTGGGATGCCTGCCGGCGGCGGCGATCGCCGTGTCACGGGTGTATCTGGGAGCACACTGGCCTACCGATATTCTTGCCGGCGCGATGCTCGCAGCTTGTGTCTGTGCGGCCAGCTTGACCTTGATCCAGTGGCAAACCCCGCTCAAGCCGATGCCAGCCAAAACCTGGTGGCTGCTGCTCCCGGTGCTGCTGATGCTGTGCGCCTTCATGTCCATGCGGCATTTGCCGCACGCTCTGCTGCGCTACGCCTATTGAGGTGTAGCCGAGCCGAAAGGCCCCGTTGGCTCAGGCGAAAAGCTCTCCCTGCAGCTCATCCAGCAACTGCTGGATGGCATCCAGACGCTGTTGTGGGTCATCGAGTTGCAGCAGGTCGATCTTGTCCATCTCGGAAAAAGGCAGGAGATAGGCCAACTGGTTGGCCAAGGATAATTGCCCCTCGGCCTCAGCCCCCATGCTCAATGCCTCGACCATCGGGTGCTCGGCCAGGGCCTTGAGCAACGCAATCAGGTCGGCATCCTCATCCGCCAACGGCTGTTCGGGAGCCTCTTGCAGCCACGCAACTTGCGCCACCGTCAGTTGGTCCTTCTGCACTTCGCTGCTGAGCACACGGAAACGTCGGCCGCCCTTGACCCTGATTCCCAGGAGCCCATTGTCCTGCTGGTGAAAGTCAGTGATCAGCGCCTCGCAGCCCACCAGGGCATAGCCTGGCGCGGCAACACCGGCCTCTTCGCCCTCGAGGATGCACACCACCCCGAAACCGCAGCCCTGCTTCATGCAACGGCTGATCATGTCCAGGTAACGCGCTTCGAAAATCTGCAGATCGAGAATGCAGTCGGGGAACAGCACGGTATTCAGAGGAAAAAGCGCCAGGCTCATACACCCATCCTTAAACCAGCAAAGACACCGCCAGCGGCAGCAACACTGCCGTGGCAACGCCCATCAGACTCATCGCCAGCGCCGCGAAAGCGCCACATTCATCACTTTCCTGCAAGGCCACCGAAGTACCCACCGCATGGGCGGTCATGCCCAGGGCCATGCCCCGTGCTTCAGGACCATGCACCCCCAGGCGATTCAAGATGCCGGGACCAAAAATCGCCCCAATCACCCCGGTAATCAACACGAACACTGCTGCCAGCGCCGCAACTCCGCCGATCTGCTCGGCCACCAGCATGGCAATCGGCGAGGTCACAGACTTGGGCGCCATGGTCATGAGGATCATGTGCTCGGCGCCGAACCACCATCCCAGCAACACTCCCAAGCTGGTAGCCAGCACTCCACCCACCACCAGCGTAGTAAATATCGGCCAGAACAATTGGCGAATGCGCCGCAGATTGAGATACAGCGGTACCGCCAGGGCCACCGTGGCCGGCCCCAGCAGAATACTCAGGATCTCGGTGCTTTTACGGTACTCGGTGTAACTCAGGCCACAACCGAGCAGTACGCCGATTACCAGCAACATCGACACCAGCACCGGTTGCAGGAACATCCAGCGAGTTTTTTCAAAGGCCGCCAGCACCAGCTGATAGGCACCGAGGGTGATGCCGATTCCGAACAATGGATGGTGTATCACCGCCGCCCAGGCGCCCTGCCAATCAACGCTCACTGACTGTCCTCCCGGCGAGCCTGGCGCTTGACCAGGCGCTGCATCAGCACCCCGACAAAAGCCATGGAGATCACCAACGACAGCACCAGCGCTCCGGTGATGGCCCAGAAATCCGCGGCGATATCCCGGGCATACACCATCACTCCGACGGCGGGCGGCACCAACAAAAGTGGCAGGTAACGCAGCAGGCTGCTGGCCGCCTGGCTCAACGGCTCCCCCACCTCACCGCGGATAACCAAGAAAACCAGCATCAGCAACAGGCCGATGATCGGCCCGGGAAGCACGGGTACCAGCAAGTGATTGAGCGCCGTCCCGAGCAATTGGAACAGCACCAGCCATGTCAAACCGCGTAACAACATACCGCCTCCCCAGCCAGATCCCGTGGCGCATTATAAGCACGCAGGCACTATGAACCGGCATTCGCCAAAAGCATGGATGTTTACCGAGCTGGATCACCATGATGATCTAGAGTGGAAGCTTCAGACCGCAAAACACTGGGTCGAATACTAAAAATCGTTGAACCAAGGAGAGTCTCAATGCCCTATGTTCCTGTTGCAGAGCTCAAAGATTATGTCGGGAAGGAACTCGGACGTTCCACATGGCTCACCATTGATCAAGAGCGTATCAACCTGTTTGCTGAAGCCACCGGCGACTTTCAATTCATTCACGTCGACCCGGTCAAGGCTGCGCAAACCCCGTTCGGCAGTACCATTGCCCACGGCTTCCTGACCCTGTCGCTGATCCCCAAATTGATGGAAGACATCCTCGTGCTCCCCCAGGGCCTGAAGATGGTGGTCAACTATGGCCTGGACAGCGTGCGTTTCATCCAGCCAGTGAAAGTCGATTCCAAGGTGCGACTCAAGGTCGAGCTGACTGAAGTCACCGAGAAAAAACCCGGCCAGTGGCTGCTCAAGGCCACCGCCACCCTGGAAATCGATGGCCAGGAAAAGCCCGCTTTTATCGCCGAACCCCTGTCGCTCTGCTTCGTCTGAAATGCCCCTGATGCGAAGCAGCTCACGCTGTTTCGCTCAACCTCTCTATATATAAGTCACGCAGCTACGGCATACTCGGCCCCTAATTATCCGGAACCCGTTATGCGCCCACTTGTACCCCTGGTTTTGACCCTCTTGCTCAGCGCCTGCGGAGACGGCGAGTCGCTGTTGCCGCCCGATGCTCGCCTGCCGGACGGTGGACGTTATCGCGGCGACCTGGTCAATGGCCTGCTACAGGGACAGGGACGCATCGACTACCCCAATGGCAGTTGGTATGCCGGTCAGTTCGATAAAGGGCAATGGCATGGCCAGGGCGAATGGCACGGCAGCAATGGCGAGGTCTATCGCGGCCAGTTCCAGCAAGGGCTGTTCCACGGGCAAGGCACCCTGACCACCAAGGGCAGCAGCTACAGCGGTGGCTTCAAGCTCGGCCGGCGGGATGGCGAAGGCACCCTCAAAGAAGATGGCATGACCTATCGTGGCGAGTTCAAGGCCGACCTGTACTCGGGCCTGGGTCGTCTCGAGCTGGACGACGGCAGCCAATATCAAGGCCAATTCGCCAAGGGCAAACCCAATGGCGAAGGCCAGCGCAGCGATGCCAGCGGCAACCAGTTCAGCGGGAACTTCGTCAATGGCCAACTGGAAGGCAACGGCACCTTCAACAGCGCCGAAGGCGACATCTACGTCGGCGGCTTCAAACACAATCAGCTGAATGGCAAGGGTCGCTACGAAAACTCCGACGGCGATGTCTGGATCGGCCAGTTCAAGGAAGGTGCCCTAGGTGGCAAAGGTGAGCTGGTCGGTGCCGACGGCAGCCACTATGTCGGCACATTCAGCGACTGGCGCTTCAGCGGCGAGGGCCGCCTCAATCTCAGCGATGGCAGCTTCTACGTCGGTGGTTTCGACAGCGACAACTATCAGGGCCATGGCGTGCTGGTACAGCGTGATGGCAGCGTGCAGAGCGGCGTGTGGAACAACGGCCTGCGGGTTCGCGATGCCGACGGCAAGCTGCTACCCGACCCACTGGAAACCGCCCTGCTGGTCCAGGGCCGCCTGCTCAAGGAAGCTCTCGATGCGGTGCCCGCCTCCACCCCGGCCATCGAACTCTACACGCTGACCCTGGCGGGCGATGGCAAGCAGAGCGTGTTCCTGCGCGAGGCCGACTACGTCAGCAACATGCTCGCCAGCCGCTTCGGTGCTTACGGCCAGATCCGCCTGGTCAACCACCGCGACCACTTGATGAACCGGCCCATGGCCACTCGGGAAAATCTGCGCCGCGCCGCCCAGACCCTGGCCGAACGTAGCGGCCCCGAAGACCTGGTATTCATCTACCTGACCAGCCACGGCACCAGCGCGCATGAACTGGTACTCGATCAACCGCGCCTGGAGCTGGCGGACCTACCTGCCGACGAGCTGGCCAGTGTCCTGGCACCGCTAAAGAACCGCGACAAGATCATCGTCATTTCGTCCTGCTACTCCGGCGGCTTCATCCCGGCACTCAAGGACGAACGAACCCTGATCATGACCGCCTCCAAGGCGGACCGGGTGTCCTTCGGCTGCTCGGAAGAAGCCGACTTCACCTACTTTGGCGATGCCCTGTTCGCCCAGGCCCTGAACCAGACCGACGATCTTGAGCATGCATTCAAGCTGGCCAAGGCCACTGTGGCGGAACGCGAACAAGCGGACAATTTCGAAGCATCGGAGCCACAGATCTGGGCTCCCAAAGGGGTCATCGCGCACTGGCAACAATTGCGCAAACAACAGGCACGAAAGGCACTGCAAAGTGTCTCTATAGGCAGCAAGGAAGTACAGAGCAACTAAGCTGAAACTGTATCAAGGGGGAATGACCATGTACTTGACGCCTCAGCATATCCTGCTTGCCGGTGCCTCAGGGCTGACCGGAGAGCAACTGCTCGATCGCTTGCTCAACGAGCCCACCATCATCCGTGTCCTTGCTCCCAGCAGGCGTCCACTGAGCGACCATCCACGACTGGAAAACCCCGTCGGTGATCCAGCAGTGTTCCTGCCGCAGCTCAGCGGCAAAGTCGAAATCGCCTTCTGCTGCCTGGGCACCACCATCAAGCAAGCCGGCTCCGAAGCCGCCTTTCGCGCAGTGGACCTGGACATGGTGGTGGCCTTTGGCAAGCGTGCGCGGGAAATGGGCGCACGCCACCTGATCGTGATCAGCGCCCTGGGCGCCGATCCCAAGTCGTTGATCTTCTACAACCGGATCAAAGGGGAAATGGAAGAAGCGCTCAAGCAACAGGGCTGGCCACAACTGACCATTTGCCGCCCTTCACTGCTGCTGGGAGACCGGATCGAACCGCGTCTGGGCGAACAACTGGCCGGCCCTTTGTCGCGACTGATTCCGGGCAAATATCGCGGTATCGAGGCCTGCCAACTGGCCCGAGCCATGTGGCGCCTAGCCCTGGAAGAGCAAAGCAGCACTCGGGTGGTGGAGTCCGATGAGCTGCGCAAGCTGGGCAAATGATCTCATCACGGGCAAGCCGGTCCCTGCGCCTGCAGGAACCGGCTTACCGGCAAAGCGCTACAACCCGCCAGTAGCCTGAAACCCCACTCCCAGAACAGTCAATACCGACAACGGTAGCAACAATGTATCGAGCAATGCGCTGGCCGGCAGATCCAGCCTCGGATAGCTGGGCGCCTGCGCGCCAAACCGGTCCATGGCGCAACAGCCACCCTGCATCGCATACAGGTCCAGGCGCGTCCCCGAATACACCACCGGAGCGCCAGGCTGTGCCGCATTCAGCGTACGCGCCGTGGCGCAGCCGCCCAGTTGCAAGGCGGCCAGCAACATCAGCAGGGACTTATTCATCGCTGCTCAAATGGTGCTCGCCCCAGCGCGGCAACATGTCCTGGGGAATATTCAACAGGTTGAGAATCCGCGCCACGACGAAATCCACCAGATCGTCGATGGTTTGCGGCTGGTGATAGAAGCCCGGCGAAGCCGGCAGAATGGTCACGCCCATATTCGACAACTTGAGCATGTGCTCCAGGTGAATGCTGGAGTACGGAGCCTCGCGAGGTACCAGTATCAACTGACGGCGCTCCTTGAGGGTTACGTCCGCAGCCCGCTCTATCAGGTTGTTGCAGGCGCCTGTGGCAATCGCCGACAAGGTACCGGTGGAACACGGCACCACCACCATCGCCGCGGGAGAGCCGGAACCCGAAGCCACCGGCGACATCCAGTCCTCCTTGCCATAGACACGGATCTGCCCTACCGCCGCACCGGTGTATTCGGTAAGGAAGGCCAGCATCATCTGCGGCTTGGGCGGCAGCGTTACATCGGTTTCCGTGGCCATGACCAACTGCGCGGCCTTGGAAATCAGGAAGTGCACCTCTCGGTCCTCACGCACCAGGCAATCCAGCAGGCGCAACCCGTACTGGGCGCCGGAGGCACCGGTCATTGCCAGAGTGATGCGTTCCGGGCCGTTGCTCATTGCAGCGCCTCAGCCAGCTTGCCGTGCAGGCCACCGAATCCGCCGTTGCTCATGATCACCACCTGGGTACCAGGCTTGGCCTGGCTTTTCACCCGCTCGATGATTCCCTCCAGCGAGTCGCTGACAATCGACGGCACCGTACACAGCGCCGCCGTTGCCGCCAGGTCCCAACCCAGGTTGGCCGGCGCATACCAGATCACCTGATCGGCCTGATTGACACTTTCCGGCAGCCCATCACGGTGTGCGCCGAGCTTCATGGAGTTGGAACGCGGTTCGATAATGGCAATCACCGGTGCATCGCCGACCCGCTTGCGCAGGCCGTCCAGCGTGGTGGCGATGGCGGTTGGGTGGTGGGCAAAGTCGTCGTAAATAGTCACGCCCTGCACTTCGGCGACTTTCTCCATACGCCGCTTCACGCTCTTGAATGTGCTCAATCCCGCGATCCCCAGGGACGGCACAACCCCCACATGGCGTGCAGCAGCCAGGGTGGCCAGGGCGTTGGCGACGTTGTGCTGCCCGGTCAGCTCCCACTCCACCACACCCTGGCTCACGCCTTCGAACATCACCTCGAAAGCCGAACCGTCGGCGCTGAGCAACTTGACCTGCCACTGGCCACCAACGCCGGTGGTCTGCACCGGAGTCCAGCACCCCATTTCGATCACCCGCTGCAAGGCCGACTCGGTGGTGGGATGAATGACCAGGCCTTCGCTGGGGATGATGCGCACCAGATGGTGGAACTGCCGCTCGATGGCCGCCAGGTCAGGAAAAATATCCGCATGATCGAACTCAAGATTGTTGAGGATCGCGGTGCGCGGGCGGTAATGGACGAACTTGGAGCGCTTGTCAAAGAAGGCGCTGTCGTACTCATCGGCCTCGATCACGAAGAACGGCGTGCCCCCCAGGCGTGCCGAGACGGCGAAATTTTGCGGCACACCGCCGATCAGGAAGCCCGGGCTCATGCCGGCATGTTCCAGGACCCAGGCCAGCATGCTGCTAGTAGTGGTCTTGCCGTGGGTGCCGGCCACTGCCAGCACCCAACGCCCCTGCAGCACATGGTCCGCCAGCCACTGCGGACCGGAGACATAGGGCAGGCCTTTATTCAGCACATATTCCACGGCCGGATTACCCCGAGACATGGCATTGCCGATCACCACCAGATCCGGCGCAGGGTCCAACTGAGCAGGGTCATAACCTTGCGTCAGCTCGATGCCCTGGGCTTGCAACTGGGTGCTCATCGGCGGATAGACGTTGGCGTCGGAACCGGTGACGTGATGGCCAAGTTCTTTGGCCAGAACCGCCATCGAGCCCATGAAAGTGCCGCAGATACCGAGAATATGGATGTGCATAGTCGACCTCATAAAACATCGGCGCAGGTTAGCCTAGAGGGCTGCAAATCGCACCCTTTAGCTGACGGGGAGGTACAGCCGCCTCCGCAGGCTCGGGCCGCGTCCAGAGGATAAATTTGCAGGACCTGCAGCGAGCCTTGAATCGCCGCCTACGACTCAAAGCACTCTGCACCAGCGGTTACCCGTGAGCCGCAGGGGCTCAGCGGGCGATACCGTGCTTGCGCAGCTTTCTATAGAGAGTGTTGCGACTGACCCCCAGTTGCTCGGCGGTATGGGTCATATGCCAGCGCTGTTGCTCCAGAGCCACCAGCAACGCCGCACGCTCGGCGTCTTCCAGGGGCCGTTCGGGGATTGCCTCGACTGGCCCGCTGACGGGCATCGGTCGGGCATGCCGGATCAATGGCGGCAGATCCTCCAGGTCGATACGGCCGTGTTCACACAGGGCCGCCAAGGTCCGAAGTACGTTGCGCAACTGTCGTACGTTGCCCGGCCATGAGTGACTCAACAACGCCTGGCGCGCCGCTTCATCCAGCACCACCGGCTGCCCACCCGCCTCTTCAGCCAGGAGAAAGTCCAGCAACTGGGATTTATCACTGCGATCACGTAACGCCGGCAGCGCAATCTCCAGGCCATTGAGCCGGTAGTACAGATCCTCACGGAAACTGCCGTCTCGCACCCGCTCCAGCAGATCGCGGTGGGTGGCACTGATGATGCGTACGTTGACCGCCAGGGGCTCACCACCGATAGGCACCACCAGGCGATCCTCCAACACCCGCAGCAAACGGGTCTGCAAAGCCAGGGGCATATCGCCGATTTCATCGAGGAACAAGGTACCGCCATCAGCCTGTTGCAACTTACCGCGCATGCCCTCCTTGCGCGCGCCGGTAAAGCTGCCGCCGCGATACCCGAACAGCTCGCTCTCGATCAGGCTCTCCGGAATTGCCGCGCAGTTGAGCGCGACAAAGGCTTTTTCCGCCCGGGCACTGCCCTGGTGCACAGCCTTGGCGAAGGCCTCCTTACCAGAACCGGTTTCACCATTGATCAACAACGGCACGTCACGCTCGAACACGCGCGAGGCCCGGCGAAAATCATTCTGCAGCCCTTCATCCCCCAGGCAGATACCTGAGGTTCGCGGCTGCACAACATCTGTTGGCGCCCGCAGCAGCGGTTGCGTGACAGGTTGCGGCTGGCCACGCAGCAAGGCAAACAAGCGGCGTCCATCCCGGGTACGCAATGGCCAACTGGCACTGGCGTTGACACTGGCGCGACTGAGCAACTCATTCAGGGAACAGTCGAAAAAACTCTCCACCGGCTTGCCCAACAAACCGCCACGAACATGTCCCAGCAGGTTCAAGGCACTCTGGTTCACCGCACTGATCCGGCCCTCACCGTCAAACGCCAACAACCCCTCGCTGAACAGCCCCACAGACTCCGCCTGCAAATGAAAGCGCAGCAGCCACTGGTTTTCGAAATACCGCAGGAAATAACAGCTCTCGATCATCTTCGCCGAGAGGTTGACCAGGGCCATGGTGTGGAACTGGCTCTGGCGTGAGACATCCTGGCGCGCCGACGATACATCGAGCACTGCCAGCAGTTCGCCATGAGGATCGAACACCGGACTCGCGGAACAGGTCAGCCCAGTATGCCGACCACGAAAGTGCTCGCCCTGGTGAATGGTCAGCGACTGGCGCTCCACCAGGCAGGTGCCGATGCCGTTAGTGCCCTCCCGGGCCTCGCTCCAGTCGGCGCCCAGCCAGAGGCCGGCATGCTCGAAGATCTTGCGCTCGCTGGGAGCGGTGATGCGGTTGAGGATTACGCCCCGGGCATCGGTCAACAGCACCGCGTGACCGGCGCCGGACAATTGCTGATGCAGGTTGCTCATCTCGGCCCCGGCGATTTGCAGCACATCCTGCAGGCGCTCGCGGCTCTCCAGCAGGCGACTGTGCTCAAGCACCGTAGGCGCCATGGCCTGGGTCGGATCGAGATGATAGTCCTCAAGGCAACGCAGCCAGGACCGGGCAATGGAGGGATCGCTGCCCGGGCCCTGCAAATGGGCTTTGCCCTGGGCCACGGTCAGCACCTGCTGGGCATGCCGACTCAAGTGATTACTACTGTGCATTTCTTATTATTCTCCTGCTGCGCTGTCACGCACGGACGGAGCCTGTAGCCGCTGCCAGAGGCTGCGATCGGCACCGAAGGGGACGCAAAATCTTGAGGCTGCCAAAGACGTCCGGGACGTTTCCCTTCCTGCAGAAACAGCAACAAACCATCAAATCTGTCCGACAAGATTCGGCATGCGGACCAGCATCCTCCAGCCGCCGTTTCATTGCAATGCTGGTTTGACCCATGAGTCACAGCTTGTGCCATCTGCGTTACAAACTGTCACTCGCGACTGTGCCTGATCCGTTACAGCGCTTGCGCGAAGAACCTTCGCAACATCCACAAACCCTTGATCCATAGGGTCCGCACCACCCTGGCCCGACCTTTGCTCTACGCTTTGCATGCGCTACAGCGCGTCCTCCCCCATAAGCATAAAAGCCAGGAGATACCCACCATGCGTTACGCACACCCCGGTACTGAAGGCGCTATCGTTTCGTTCAAGAGCAAGTACGGTAACTACATCGGTGGCGAATTCGTCGCCCCCGTCAAAGGCCAGTACTTCACCAACACCTCGCCGGTCAACGGCCAGCCCATTGCCGAATTCCCCCGCTCCACTGCCGAAGACATCGACAAGGCCCTGGACGCCGCTCATGCCGCCGCCGATGCCTGGGGCACTACCTCGGTGCAGGCTCGCTCGCTGATCCTGCTGAAGATCGCCGACCGCATCGAACAGAACCTTGAACTGCTGGCCATCACCGAAACCTGGGACAACGGCAAGGCCGTGCGCGAGACGCTGAACGCCGACATTCCACTGGCCGCCGACCACTTCCGCTACTTCGCCGGTTGCCTGCGGGCCCAGGAAGGCAGCGCCGCGGAAATCGACGGCAACACTGTCGCCTATCACATCCATGAACCTCTGGGCGTGGTTGGGCAGATCATCCCGTGGAACTTCCCGATCCTGATGGCCGCCTGGAAACTCGCCCCGGCCCTGGCCGCCGGCAACTGCGTGGTACTCAAGCCCGCCGAGCAGACCCCACTGGGCATCACCGTGCTGATGGAAGTGATCGGCGACCTGCTGCCTCCAGGCGTACTCAACGTAGTGCAAGGTTTCGGCCGCGAAGCCGGCGAAGCCCTGGCCACCAGCAAGCGCATCGCCAAGATCGCCTTCACCGGTTCCACTCCGGTGGGCTCGCACATCATGAAGTGCGCCGCCGAGAACATCATTCCCTCTACCGTGGAGTTGGGCGGCAAGTCGCCGAACATCTTCTTCGCCGACATCATGCAGGCCGAACCGACCTTCATCGAAAAAGCCGCCGAAGGCCTGGTGCTGGCGTTCTTCAACCAGGGGGAAGTCTGCACCTGCCCGTCCCGCGCCCTGGTGCAGGAGTCGATCTACGACGAATTCATGCAAGTGGTGATGAAGAAGATCGAACAGATCAAGCGTGGCGACCCACTGGATACCGACACCATGGTCGGCGCCCAGGCCTCCGAGCAGCAGTTCGACAAGATCCTCTCCTACCTCGACATCGCCAAGAACGAAGGCGCGCAACTGCTCACTGGCGGCAAGGTAGAGAAACTCGAAGGCGACCTGGCGACCGGTTACTACATCCAGCCGACCCTGCTCAAGGGCACCAACAAGATGCGGGTGTTCCAGGAAGAAATCTTCGGCCCGGTGGTCAGCGTCACCACCTTCAAGGACGAAGCCGAAGCCCTGGCCATTGCCAACGACACCGAGTTCGGCTTGGGTGCCGGGGTCTGGACCCGCGACATCAACCGCGCCTACCGCATGGGCCGCGGGATCAAGGCCGGCCGCGTCTGGACCAACTGCTACCACCTGTACCCGGCGCACGCCGCGTTCGGCGGCTACAAGAAGTCCGGCGTCGGTCGTGAAACCCACAAGATGATGCTCGACCACTACCAGCAGACCAAGAACCTGCTGGTGAGCTACGACATCAACCCACTGGGCTTCTTCTGATCGACCCTCCCGGCGACCCAGGTCGCCGGGAGGTCTTTTTTTGCGGCCTCGCCGCGCCCGCTTGACCTGCTCCGATCCGACGCCAAAGGCTTGCCGGACGGGACACTGCTGTCGGAAGTTCTGCGCCAAAACAGTCGTGCACAAGGCCCAAAGAGGCTGCTGAAAAACAATAACAAGGGACACACCCAATGGATCAGATCGGCAACTACGTGCTCTACCTCATCATGCTCTGCGCCGTACTCGGCGCCTTCGCCGCTATCTACGACAGCGAGCGCGGGCTGGGCAAAGAATTCATGGAAGGCATCCATGCCACCGGCTATATCTTCGTGCCGGCTGCAGGGATCATGGCTTCCATCCCCTACCTGACGGTGGTCATCGAGACCGTCTTCGGTCCGTTCTTCAACTCCCTGGGTGCCGACCCGGCCCTGGCGGCAACCATGATCATCGCCTCGGACATGGGCGGCTATCAGCTGGCCTCGGCCCTGGCCGCCAGCAAGGAAGCGCTGGTGATGGCGCTGATCACCGGCTTCATGGGCGGTGCCACCATCGTCTTCTCGATCCCCATGGGCCTGGCGATGCTCGACAAGCGCGACCACAAGTACATGGCCCTGGGGATCATGTCCGGCATCCTGACCATCCCGGTAGGCGTGATGATCGCCAGCCTGATCCTGGCCTTCAGCAACCCGCTGGTGCGTGAACTGGTGACCACCAACGGTGAAGCCAGCTATCAACTGGCCCTGGGCCTGGGGAGCATCTTCGCCAATCTGCTGCCGATCCTGATCTTCGTCGTGGCCCTGGCCCTGGGCCTGCGGTTTTTGCCCGACATGATGATCAAGGGTTTCATCATCTTCGGCCGGGCCATGGACGCGGCGATCAAGCTGGTGCTGGTGTTCTCCATCGTCGAATACTTCACCGGGGTCTTCTCCGTGGTGTTCGGCAGTTGGGGCTTCCACCCGATCATCGCCGATGCCCAGGACCAGACCCGCGCCCTGGAAACCGCCGGCTACATCGGCATCATGCTGGCCGGGGCCTTCCCCATGGTCTATCTGCTGCGCAAATACCTGGGCAAGCCGCTGGAAAACCTCGGCGGCAAGATCGGCCTAAGTGCCGTGGGCAGCGCCGGCATGCTGGCAACCATCGCCAACATCCTCGCCATGTTCCGCCTGGTGCGCTTCATGCCGCCCAAGGACAAAGTGATCAACATCGCTTTCGGCGTGTGCGCAGCCTTCCTGCTGGGGGACCACCTGTCCTTCACCGCCAACTTCCAGCCGACCATCATCCTGCCGGTCCTGATCGGCAAGATCAGCGCCGGCTTTGTCGCGGTGGGCCTGGCCTACTGGCTGTCGGTGCCCAAGGCCCTGCAACTGGAAGCCGAGGACCGGGCGGCGGGGATCATCGCCGAAGGCGAGTACCTGGGCGGCAAGGCAGTAGAAACCCCAGAACCGGCGGGCCAGAAGGCCACGGCCTGATTCCGGCGCGGCGAGGATCGCCTGCATGCAAGCCACCATTGGCGGCGCACCGGTACTGCTGCTGGGGCTGGACTTCGGGTCCACCACCAGCAGCGTGCTGATCGCCCAGGCCAGCCTCAGCAGCCACTGCGTTACCGGACGCATGGCCCTCAACGAACCCCGAGTGCTGTTTCGCGGCGACCCGGTGTTCACGCCGTTCAAGGACAAGGTCATCGATGAAGCCGCGATCCAGGGTTTGATCGAAACCTGGCTTGAACAGGCCGGGGTACGCCCGGAGCAGCTGTTTTCCGGTGGGGTGATCATCACCGGCCTGGCGGCCCGGCGGCACAACGCCCAGGCCCTGGCGCAACTGGTGGGGCAACTGATCGGCAACGCGTTGGTCACCCGCGCCGATGACGGTGGCCTGGAGTCCTGGCTGGCGTTCATGGGCAGTTGCTCGGCCCTCAGCCGTTTTCACCGCGAACAACCAATGCTCAACCTGGATATCGGCGGCGGCACCACTAACGCCGCCTTGGGCCTGGACGGCAATGTGCTGGCCAGCGGCTGCCACTTCATCGGTGCCCGGCACCTGCAGTTTCAGCCGGGCAGCTACCGCCTCAGCGGTGTTTCAGAGTTCGGGCGGGCACTGCTCGATCACCTGGGTATCGACAAAATGCCCGGGCAGCGCCTCGATACCCCGGAACTGGACGCCGTGCTCAGTTGGTACATCGATGCCCTGGTGGCGATCGTCGAGGGCGATCGGGCGTTCTTTGCCGACCAACTCGGCCAGTTGACCGAGCAACTGCCGTTGATCCTCCCGCCCCACGCAGCGCCCCTGGCCCTGACCTTTTCCGGGGGCGTTGGCGAGCTGCTCTATCGGCACCTGCAAGGGGAGTCTTTGCCCGGCACCACCTATTACGGCGACCTGGGTATCGACCTGGCCCTGGCGATCTCTCGTCACCCGCGACTGGTGCGCGATGCCACCCGGCTGGTGCCGGAAAACCGCGGCCGGGCCACGGTCTACGGCCTGACCCTGCATAACACTGAAATCTCCGGCAGTACGCTGTTCTTGCCTCATCCCGAGGCGCTACCGCTCAAGGACCTGCCCATCGTCGCCCGCCTGTCCATTCGTGCCTCCCAGCAACAGCTGGAGAATGCCCTGGCCCTGGCCTTGAGCAGCCAAGACGGTGCCTGCCTGCAATTGCTCGACGGCGGGCAGGCCCCACGCCTGGAAGAAATCCGCCAACTGGGAGCTCGTTTGTCCCAGACCCTGGCCGAAGCCTCACCAGGTCGCCAATGGCCGCTGGTGCTGCTGCTGGAAAGCAACGTCGGCAAGGTCCTGGGCAACTACGCCACGGATTGGGGGCGCAGTTCTTGCAACCTGATCGTCATCGATGAAGTGCGCGAGCGTTCAGCGCATTTCATCAATCTGGGAAAACCCCACCAGCACATCGTGCCCGTCGCCTTCTACGGCGTGCACTGAGCCGATGCCGGCCAAGGAGAGTCTTGCCATGTCACTTACCCCACTGCCGCAGATCCGCCTACCTGCCACAACTGGCGAACGCCCCTACAGCACCCGGGTGCTGGACCGCGAGATCACGTTCGCCAGCCTCAAGGCGGTGCTCGGCGCCGCCGACATCAGTAAGGCCGGCGACCGCGTAGCGGGGCTTGCAGCCGTGGATGAAATCACCCGCGAGGGCGCACGCAAGGTGCTCTCAGAACTGACCCTGGCTCACTATTTCGAGCACCCGCTGACTGACCGCCACGGCCAGATCGACAGCGTCATGCAGGTCAACTATGACATCGACCACGAGGTCTTCAGAGAGATCGCCGAACTGCCCCTGGGCGGCCTGAAAGATCGCCTGCTGCGCAGCCACGGCACTGAAATACGCCGCATCGGCACGGCGCTGACCGGGGTGATGGTGGCGGCCCTGGCCAAGCTGCTGGATGTGCATGAACTGATCCTGCTGTCGAAAAAGCTCAAGAGCGGCGCCGCAGCCAAGGCCCGGACCCTGGTAGGCCTGCCCGGAACCCTATCGTCGCGACTGCAGCCCAACCACCCCACCGACAACCTCAGCGGCATCACCCTGCTGGTCTACACCGGCCTGAGCATGGGCTCGGGCGACGCCTTGATCGGGCTCAACCCGGCCATCGACACCGTGGACAACATCAGCGCCACCCTGCGCCACCTGGACAAACTGCGCCGGGAAACCGGAGCGCCGACGCAGATCTGCGTGCTCTCCCACATCAAGACCCAACTGGCCTGCCTCGACCAGGGAGCGCCGGTGGAAATCATGTTCCAGAGCCTGGCGGGCACCGAACGCACCCTGACCGACGAATTCGACGTCACCGTGCAACTGCTGGACCTGGCCTGGCAGGCCATGGCCGAACGCGGTCCATTGCGGGACGTGGCGGAAAACTTCATGTACTTCGAGACCGGCCAGGGCAGCGAGCTGACCTATGGCAAGCACGAAGGCATCGACATGACCACCTGTGAAGCCCTGTGCTATGGGCTGGCGCGGCGCTACCGGCCGTACATGGTGAACAACGTCACCGGTTTCATCGGTCCGGAAACCCACCTCGACAACTTCGAGATGACCTATTCCTGCCTGCAGGACCAGTTCATGGGCAAGCTGCTGGGGTTGCCCATGGGCATGGCGCCCTGCTACACCCTGCACTCGCAAGTGACCCTCGAAGGCCAGCAGATGGCCACCGAGTTGCTGACTGCCGCCGGGGCCAACTTCTTCATGGACGTGTACCTGAGCACCGACCGCATGCTCGCCTACTTCGACACCAGCGCCCACGACAACCAGACCCTGCGCGAGGTCCACGACCTGGCCCCGGCCCCGGAGTACCTGCGCTGGGCGCTGGGCAAGGGAATTTTCCAGGAAGACGCCCACGGCAACGTGGAGCGCGGGCCGAACTGGGGCAACCCGCGGATCTTCTGCGAATCGGAGATCGACTTCCAGCGCCTGCTGGAGTCCACTCCGGCCACCTATGGCTTCGACAACGCCGGGCCGCGCCCGGCCAACAGCGTGTCGCGCACGGTACGGGCCAACCTGGCGGTGGCCCGGGAGGCGATCTACGTCGACCTGCGCCCCACCGAGATCGGCGCCATCCCCCTGCGCGAGCTGCGCACCGCGGCCCCGGACAAGCTGGCCCACCTGCAGGACCCGGAACTGGGGGCACGGCTCACCGAAGAAGTGCTGCGTCACCTGCAACCGGAATACAACGACGTGCAGATCGTGATCTCCGACGGCCTCAGCGCCGAGGCCATCCATCACAACATTCCCGAATTGCTACCGGTGCTGCTGGACGGCCTGCGCAGCCGCGAACTGCGTATCGGCCAGCCGATCCTCGCGCCCTACGGCCGGGTCAAGCTGGCAGAGTCAGTGGGTGAGGCCCTGCAACCGCAATTGATCATCGTACTGATTGGCGAACGGCCCGGCGGCGATGCCCTGGCCTCACGGAGCATGTCCGCCTACCTGGGCTACCGCCTGCCGGACGACAAGGCGCGCCAGGCCGCCGCGCAGTTCAGCGGCAACCCGCAGATCCGCTACGAATACACAGTGATCTCGAACATCTACAGCGGTGGCCTGCCACCGTTGGAAGGCGGCAGTGTGGTGGCGGAAAAGGCCTTTGCCATCCTTCACCACCGGGCCGCCGGCAATCGTCTGGAAAATCTGCTGAAGAAGGTGGCATCCTGATGATCCGCCAGCATTCGGCAACGCCCCTACATCGTTGAAACGGAGACTGAGATGGCCCAATTTTCCCACAGCGTAGGTTCTCAGACCTATCGCTTCGACAGCCTCAAGGAAGTCATGGCCAAGGCCAGTCCGGCCCGCTCCGGAGACTTTCTGGCCGGGGTCGCCGCCCTCAACGACGGCGAGCGAGTCGCTGCGCAGATGACTCTGGCGGATATCCCCCTCAAGCACTTTCTCGAGGAAGTGCTGATCCCCTACGAGTCCGACGAAGTCACCCGGCTGATCATCGACAGCCATGACAAAAGTGCCTTCGCGACCGTCAGCCATCTCACGGTTGGCGGCTTTCGCGACTGGTTGCTCAGCGACGCGGCCGACGAGCAGAGCCTACGGGAGCTGGCCCCGGGCCTGACGCCGGAAATGGCCGCTGCGGTATCGAAGATCATGCGGGTGCAGGACTTGGTGCTGGTGGCGCAAAAGATCCGCGTGGTGACCCAGTTCCGCGGCACCATGGGCCTGCGCGGGCGGCTCTCCACCCGCCTGCAGCCCAACCATCCCACCGACGAACCGGCGGGCATCGCCGCGAGCATTCTCGACGGCCTGCTGTACGGCAACGGCGACGCCATGATCGGCATCAACCCGGCTACCGACAGCATCGCCTCGATCTGCGCCATGCTGGAAATGCTCGACGCCATTATCCAGCGCTACGAGATCCCGACCCAGGCCTGCGTGCTGACCCACGTCACCACCTCGATCGAGGCGATCAACCGTGGCGTGCCTCTGGACCTGGTGTTCCAGTCGATTGCCGGCACCGAAGCGGCCAACGCCAGCTTCGGCATCAACCTCAACGTGCTCAAGGAAGGTTACGAAGCGGGCCTGAGCCTGAACCGCGGCACCCTGGGCAACAACCTGATGTACTTCGAAACCGGCCAAGGCAGTGCCCTGTCGGCCAACGCGCACTTCGGCATCGACCAACAGACCTGTGAAACCCGCGCCTATGCGGTGGCTCGGCACTTCAAGCCTTTTCTGGTGAACACCGTGGTCGGCTTCATCGGCCCCGAGTATCTGTACAACGGCAAGCAGATCATCCGCGCCGGCCTGGAAGACCACTTCTGCGGCAAGCTGCTGGGCGTACCCATGGGCTGCGACATCTGCTACACCAACCACGCCGAGGCCGACCAGGACGACATGGATACCTTGCTGACCCTGCTGGGGGTGGCCGGGATCAACTTCATCATGGGCATCCCGGGTTCCGACGACATCATGCTCAACTACCAGACCACCTCCTTCCACGACGCGCTCTACGCTCGCCAGACCCTTGGCCTGAAACCTGCTCCCGAATTCGAGCAATGGCTGGCCAGGACCGGGATCTTCACCCAGGCCGACGGCAAGGTGCATTTCGGCAACAATCTGCCGCCGGCTTTCCGCCAGGCACTGGCACAGCTGGGATAAGGAGCAGGCTCATGCAAAAACACCCGACCGATTCGCAAAACCCCTGGCTGGAACTGCGCCGCCTGACCCCAGCGCGCATTGCCCTGGGCCGCACCGGCACCAGCCTGCCGACCGGCGCCCAACTGGACTTCCAGTACGCCCACGCCCAAGCCCGGGACGCCGTGCACCTGCCCTTCGACCATGCCGGACTTAGCACGCAATTGGCGGAACGCGGCCGTGACAGCCTGCTGCTGCACAGCGCCGCCAGCGATCGCCACAGCTACCTGCAACGCCCTGATCTGGGGCGCCGACTCAGTGACACGTCGGCACAGGCTCTGCGTGACTACGCCAGCGCCCATCCCGGCGGCGTGGACCTGGCAGTGGTGGTGGCCGACGGCCTTTCGGCCCTGGCGGTGCATCGCCATACCTTGCCGTTTCTGGCGCGCATGGAAGAGCAGACCGCCGCTGAAGGCTGGTCGTTGTCGCCAGTAGTCCTGGTGGAACAAGGCCGAGTAGCGGTGGCCGACGAGGTAGGCCAACTGCTGGGCGCAAAAATGACCGTGATCCTGATCGGCGAACGCCCTGGTCTCAGTTCCCCTGACAGCCTGGGGCTGTACTTCACCTACCAGCCAAAAGTCGGCCTTACCGACGCCTATCGCAACTGCATCTCCAATGTGCGCCTGGAAGGTCTGAGCTACGGCATGGCCGCCCACCGCCTGCTGTACCTCATGCGCGAAGCCTGCCGCCGGCAATTATCGGGGGTGAACCTCAAGGACGAAGCACAAATCCAGACACTGGACAGCGACTCGCCTGCGGATATGAAGGGCAACTTCCTCCTGGGTCCACCTCAAACGTGATTTTGCGAGACGATTGCGCTTTTTCGCCGCTTTGGGCAGCATCGGAACACGGCTGCCCGAGTCATCCACCCCGCGCCGTCACATCCACTTGAAGTTGAGAGCCACCATGCGGATTACTCAAGCAACCCTCGAGCACCTGGATCTGTTGACCCCGCTATTCGTCAAATACCGCGAATTCTATGGCGCCCTGCCCTATCCGGACTCGTCCCGGAGCTTTCTGGAAAAGCGTTTGCGCCGCAAGGAATCGGTGATTTACCTGGCCCTGGCCGATGATGACAACAACAAACTACTGGGCTTTTGCCAGCTGTACCCAAGCTTCTCTTCCCTGTCCCTCAAGCGCGTATGGATTCTCAACGACATCTATGTCGCCGAAGACGCTCGCCGCCAGTTGGTGGCCGACAACCTGATGCGCACCGCGAAGAAGATGGCCAAGGACACCAACGCCGTTCGTTTGCGAGTGTCCACTAGTAGCAACAACGAAGTGGCGCGAAAAACCTATGAGTCCATCGGTTTTCGCGAAGACACCGAGTTCAAGAACTACGTCTTGCCCCTCAGCGACGACTGACCCGACAGACCGCGGCCTCAGGGCCGCTTTGTCATTTCCGGCCTTTCTGTGACGGCCCTCTGTACCATCTATCGGCGATCTCTCAAGCCGAAATGCCCCGCTACAATCTGAACACGCATTTCACCTACCAGCCTTTATAATGCCGACCTTTTCGGATCGTAAGAGAAGCTACATATCCCTGTAGTCCCTTGCCCCGAGCTATCGCACAGGCCTGTCGAGTCAGGCTGTCACCACAGGTGCCCCAATGGATTTCAACCCGATCGACTTAATCCTTCATCTCGACGTTTATCTCGACATGTTGGTGAACAATTACGGGCCATGGATCTACGCCATCCTGTTTCTGGTGATTTTCTGTGAAACCGGCCTGGTGGTGACACCGTTTCTTCCCGGCGACTCCTTGCTGTTCATTGCCGGTGCGGTAGCGGCAGGCGGCGGCATGGATCCGGTGCTACTGGGCGGCTTGCTGATGCTGGCGGCGATCCTTGGCGACAGCACCAACTACGTGATTGGACGAACGGCAGGAGAACGCCTGTTCAGCAACCCCAACTCGAAGATCTTCCGCCGCGACTACCTGGAAAAAACCCACGAATTCTATGAAAAGCACGGTGGCAAGACCGTGACCCTGGCGCGCTTCCTGCCAATCATCCGTACCTTCGCACCCTTCGTCGCCGGTGTGGCCCGAATGCCCTATCCGCGCTTCTTCACCTTCAGTGTGGTTGGCACTATCCTCTGGGTCGGCGGCCTGGTGACCCTGGGTTACTTCTTCGGTAACGTCCCGTTCATCAAGAAGAACCTCTCGCTGCTGGTGGTGGCCATCATCCTGTTGTCCCTGGTACCGATGATCATTGGCGTATTGCGCAGCCGCTTCGGTCGCAGCGCTGAAAAAGCCGAAAACCGCTAAACGGCATGTGGTCCCTCAGCAATTGGCGCCGCAAGCGCCGGCTGGCCAAGCATCCGGTCAGCGATGAAACCTGGCAGCGGGTGCGCCAGCACCTGCCCTTCCTCGACGGCATCAGCGCTGCCGAGGACCAGTGGCTGCGGGAAGCCAGCGTGCTGTTTCTCGATGACAAGCACCTCACCGCCTTGCCCGGGGTCGAACTGCATCAGGAACAACGCCTGCTGCTGGCGGCCCAGGCGCAATTGCCACTGCTGCACCTGGGAGACCTGAACTGGTATCAGGGCTTTCATGAAATCATCCTCTACCCCGACGACTTCCTCAGCCCCCAGCGCCATCGCGATGCCAGCGGCATCGAACACGAATGGAACGGCGAGCACAGCGGCGAAGCCTGGCAACAAGGCCCGATCATCCTCGCCTGGCCTGGAGTCCTGGCCAGCGGCGGCTGGGAAGCCTACAACCTGGTGATCCACGAACTGGCCCACAAACTGGACATGCTCAACGGCGACGCCAATGGCCTGCCGCCATTACACAGTGACATGCGCGTCAGCGATTGGGCCCAGGTGATGCAGAGCGCCTACGACGACCTCAATCGTCAGCTCGACCATGACCCGGATGCAGAAACCGCCATAGATCCCTACGCAGCAGAAAACCCGGCCGAATTCTTCGCCGTCACCAGCGAATACTTCTTCAGCGCCCCGGATTTGCTGGTAGCGGCTTATCCGAAAGTCTATGCACAGCTGCGGCTGTTTTATCGGCAGAATCCATTGGCCCGATTGCAGCAACTTCAAACTGAAGATCCGGTCTATCAAACGCACCACTAATGTCCTGTCGCGCGATTACGTTGTTCTTCTGAAGGTGGGTTACACGACAACTACCCGCCTGCCGACCGATGGCAAAACCGCCGGTCGCGCAGCCAGGCCGAACACGCCTGCAAGACAGTACAACCAAGGTCCTACGACCCTTGGCACGTAGCATCGGTAGCGGAGTGTGTCTATAATCGCCGCCACTTTTTGGTCAATCCGGCCAAGTCATTTGGTCAACTAACGGGGGCAACGCCCAATGAGCTACAGCAAGATTCCGGCGGGCAAAGACCTGCCGAACGACATCTACGTCGCTATCGAAATCCCGGCCAACCACGCGCCGATCAAGTACGAAATCGACAAAGACAGCGATTGCCTGTTCGTTGACCGTTTCATGGCCACCCCAATGTTCTACCCGGCCAACTACGGCTTCATCCCCAACACCCTGGCTGACGACGGCGACCCCCTCGACGTGCTGGTCGTGACCCCTTACCCAGTGACTCCAGGCTCAGTAATCCGCGCCCGTCCAGTGGGTATCCTGAACATGACCGACGACGGCGGCGGCGATGCCAAAGTGATCGCGGTACCACACGACAAGCTGTCCCAGCTGTACGTCGACGTGAAGGAATACACCGACCTGCCGCCACTGCTGCTGGAACAGATCAAGCACTTCTTCGAGAACTACAAAGACCTCGAAAAAGGCAAGTGGGTGAAGATCGACGGTTGGGGCAATGCCGATGCAGCCCGCGCCGAGATCCTGAAGTCGGTTGCCGCCTATAAAGGCTAAGCAGCAGCGGTAAGCTTCGAGCAACAAGCTTCAAGAAAAAGCCCCGAGTGATCGGGGCTTTTTTGTTCCTGCAGCTTTCACCCTTTACCGTAGGAGCCGGCTTGCCAGCGAACCTCACGCATCCAGCAACAAATTCCCCGCACTTTCTGCCGCTTCAAAGCCTCTGGATCGCGCTTCGCACTGGGAATTCCCGACAAAAATGCGTATGCTGCGCCCCACATTTGCGCATCGACCCTCCCTGCGGTCAGATCGCCCGACGAAGCGGATGATTTTCTCGCCCAGTCCCACAGCCAGCCGCAAGAGCTGGGTGTACGTTTTGAAGGCTGGTGCGGTTTACCAAAAATGAACCAAGCCAGTCCCCGAGAAGCCGGCCACAAGCCGGCTTTTTAATTTCACAAAAATAATCCCTTCGCGTATAAAAAACCTACAACCTATTGGCCCCTTGCGTTTGGTATCTTTTCCAGACGGAGGAAACGCTCACGCTCAAATCTCCACTCAATACTCCATAAGGTGCTTGAAGCGTGCGAAGACACCAGAGCAATCTATTATTCCGGGACGGTGCGGTTTAAGCTTTCCCGAGGCACGAACAGACAACGGCGCTTAGATCGTGTCGTTTTTTTGCACCGAAACGTCGTCAAGGGCTTACCAGATAAGCTTTCGCTCTCCTTCCACCTGTACTCTCATCAGAAGGTCGATAGCGTTAACCATCTAATTAAAAATTCTTGACATTTTTGGCAAGAAAATACAGCGATCAACGATTGGGAATTTCAGAGATAAGGCCCGTGCACAGGGGCTCTCGTGGATAGAGTTAGAGCACGGCTGTAGCAACTGAGCACGACAGTCGGATTTTATAGAGCATTTTGATATATGAGAACATAACAAGAGAATGATACGAGACACCCAGAGAGCCACTATAAGGCCATCTTGACTTGCCTTGGGTTCAAGGAAATACTCATGATGCTATTGATTTTGAAGCTTAATACTGTACAAATCCAAAGAAAGGCCAGCACTAGGAAGTGCTTCTTGCGTCCTCGAGAATCTTCTTATGAGTTACAGAGAAATTAGCTATGCCCAAGGAAAGATCACGCATCTATGCGCTCCGCCTCAGCTTTGAGTTATTGCCATGCGGAGCTCACACTGCAATATGAATGCAGCAAACCGGAAGGCATCAATTAGCCATTATTACCAGAAAAAGAAAATAATACATTTTGTGTTTTATTCGTAAAAAATACCCAGTTGATTCAAGCCACATATACGCAATCATCTAGCAGAAAGCCATATAATCAAAGGAAAGCCACCCGCACCAAACCGAAATGCTCAAAGTTTACTGCTGCCAGCTACAGAGGCCATGAAAGCTCATGAGCGAAGAGTGGTGAAGCACCACAAAACACCGCGCTCAACCATGCCGTCGTAAGTATCTATAATGACGAGTCTCTCAAAGAAGATTATAGTGACTCATCATTACTCAGAGATTTTACACATGCCTTCCGAGCTGCCAGTGATCAGAGCCCATCAAAATCTATGGGCTCCTTTAAAGTAAGAAACATTAATGGCAAGAGTAATAAAATCACAACGTTTCTACAGCGGCACAACGTAGATCTGAGTTCTTTAATAAATCTTAGCTCTTTATAAAGTAGACTTGAGAATCAAAGATACAGCCACATTGAATTCTCCTCTACATATTGTAGCATGTACTTTTAAGGAAATAAAATCGCGATGAAATCTAGACTCTCAGAGATATTTTTTGAACTAAAAAACAGTCGAAATATACTTTATCAACTAGTAACCCAACAACTAATACTACGTTATCGCCGCACTACACTTGGATACCTATGGACATTGATCAATCCTCTACTAATGATGTCCATCATGGCTATTGTGTTCTCAACTTTATTTAAGTCCGACCTGAAGTCATTTGCGGTCTTCCTATTTGCGGGAATGATTCCATGGACTTTTTTTAACTCGGTAGTAGTGCAAGCTGGCTCTTCCTTCATAAGCAATGAAGGCTTGATCAGAAAAATATATCTGCCAAAAATCATTTTCCCCGCAAGCATTTGCTTTGCATTACTTATCGACAGCGCGCTCTCCTTTGTTGCTCTATTTTCAATCGTTATTATCAGTGGAGGATCTTTAACCTGGACAGCTTTCTTTATTCCAGCTGCCTTCATATTACTGTTTTTCTTTGCGTTTGGTATCGCATTAATCATGTCAGTTTTGACAGTCTACTTTCGTGACATACAACATGTTGTGGTCATCGCGATGCAAGGGATGTTTTTTCTATCGCCAATCTTATACAAGAAAGACTTATTGACTGGTTCCATCGGATGGATTGTTGCCCTCAATCCATTCAACCCATTCATTGACCTATTCCGAGCACCATTGTATGAAGCTACACTACCTAGTCTCCAGATAGTTACACAGGCACTATGCTTAGCACTGATATCGATGATCTGTGGGCTTCTCGTTTTTTCTCGACAAGAGAAAAAAATAATCTTTAGGTTATAACTAATCATGACCAGCATAGTCGTAGAAAATCTTTATATCGATTTTCGAATTTATCACAATCACTCTCCATCACTGAAAGAATACTTTGCACATATTCTAAAAAGAAACCAAAAACCAAGTTATTCAAAATTTTCAGCCGTTAACGGGGTTTCCTTCAGAATAAATTCAGGCGAAAGAGTAGGTATTATTGGCCATAATGGAGCCGGTAAAAGCACCCTATTAAAGGCCATATGTAAAATATACCAACCGGAAAACGGAAAAATTTCTGTAAGTGGTAAAATTGCGCCTCTTATTGAAATTGGCGCTGGCTTTCATCCCGAGTTTACCGGACGCGAAAATATTTATTTAAATGGTTCAATTTTAGGATACGCAAAATCTCAGATTAAAAAAATCGAACCTGAAATAATAGCATTTGCTGAGCTTGAAAAATTCATTGACACTCCTGTTAAATATTACTCAACAGGGATGTATATGCGCCTAGCATTCTCTCTCGCTACTGCGATGCATCCAGACATATTAGTACTTGATGAGATTTTTGCTGGTGGCGATGCCGCGTTTTTGACTAAAGCAAGAGCAAGGATGCACAACATGATAAACAACGCCAATATAATGATAATGGTTTCACATGATCACAACTTAGTAAAAACTCTCTGCAACAGAGTTATTTGGATGGATCACGGAAAAATAATCGCAGATGGTGAGCCAGAAGCAATCGTAAACAAGTATATTAAGGGCAATAAACATGACTAACCCAAAAAGAGTATTGCTTGTTGGGAGCAGTTTCAGTGCATCGCCTATATTTTTTGCGCTAAAAAGGCTTGACCTTCATGTATCTGTTTGTGGAAGCTTAAAAACAGATCCATGCCATCAATATGCAGACGAATCCTTCTACATTGACTACTCCAAACCAGAAGATCTATTAATACTGGTTGGAGAGCAAAAATTTGACTATATCGTACCCAGTTGTAATGATTATGCTTATATGTCTTGCGCATTTGTAGCAGAACAGTATGGCTATTCAGGCTTTGATAAACTAGATATCGCAAGCACACTTCATAATAAAAGCAAATTTCGCGAAGCAGCAGAGAAGTTCTCTATCTCAGCGCCTAAATTTATGCGAATCAAAGAAAGACAGAATCTAGATATCGGCGACATGAAATTTCCTTTATTAGTAAAACCTGTCGATAGCTTTAGCGGGCGAGGAATGACTAAGATTTCAGACTTTTCAAGTCTTCAACAAGCAGTACTCCATGCAGTTGATGAATCTCGCTCTGGAGAAGTTGTTCTCGAAGAGTTCATTGATGGTGCCCTACATAGCCATTCAGCCTTTATCGAAGATAAAGAAATTGCACTCGATTTCTTTGCTGATGAGTTTTGTACGATGTACCCATATCAAGTTAATTGCTCAAACCACCCTTCCGGGCTTTCTGAGAGGACTCGGTCAGCTGTACGAGAGGAGGTGATGCGATTAATAAACAGTCTTGAACTGAATAATGGCCTATTACATACACAGTTTATTGTGAGTGGAGAGACGGTATGGATCATCGAGTGTATGAGACGGTGCCCTGGTGACTTGTATGGTTCAATGATTGAACTTTCCACCGGAGTAAATTACGCTGATTTATATATTCGCTCCTTTATCGAGCAAAGACTTCCCCCAAATACCCCCATATACAAACACAAATATTTCGGTCGTCATACAGTGTCCAGAAATAGCCCCCTTATAAACTTTTCGTTCTCTAACAAGATCCCATCAGTTCGTGTTGAGATAGTCCCTCTTAAAGGAAGCGGTGAGAGGTTAAAGGAGGCCCCTTTTGACAAGCTTGCTATTATTTTTGCTGAGTTCAATGACCAAAACTCAATGCTGACGGTCACTCCAAACTTTGCAGATTTAATCGATATCACGGAATTAGGATGTCAAGCATGAACAAGATAAACCTTGAATCACTCAATACCAGAAAACTTAAAGTTGGATTTTTGGGCGGTGGTTTCGAATCAGCTGTTGGAAGAGCTCATCGTGCTGCGATTGAGATGGACCAACGCTTTGAATTGGTATCTGGTTGCTTTAGCAGAAAACCCGAAGTTAGCAAGTCAACAGCATTGAAATACTGCATTGATCTTGATCGCTCGTACTCAGACATTGATCATTTTTTATCGAGCGAAGCAAGTCAACTCGACGCAGTTGTGATAATGACCCCACAGGATCAACATAGCAAACATGTTATGCGCTGCCTAGAAGCAGATTTGCCTGTCATCTGCGAGAAAGCTTTGGTGGGTTCTGTCGAAGAAGCACTTTTAATTCAGAGAAAACTACTATCTTCTCAAGGTTTTCTTGCCGTCACATACAACTATACCGGCTTCCCTATACTCCGTGAACTAAGATACATGATTAAGCACGGAAAATTGGGAAAAATACAGCAAGTCCAAATCGAAATGCCGCAAGAGGGTTTCGCAAGACTAGGGGCGAACGGCCAACCAATTACGCCACAAGACTGGAGGCTACAGGATAATAAAGTCCCAACACTCTCTCTAGATCTAGGTGTTCATATCCATATGATGATCCGCTTCCTTACTGGCGAGCAGCCACTAGAGGTAGTATCAACCTCCAAGTCATATGGTAACTTCAATCAAGTTACAGATAGTATTTCCTGCATAAGTAATTACTCTAACGACATATCATGCAGTATCTGGTATAGCAAATCGGCGTTAGGTTATAGAAATGGCCTAAAGGTGAGAATTTTTGGAAGCAAAGGTTCCGCAGAGTGGGTACAAGAAGACTCCGAACATCTCAATATATCGGACAACTCCGGGAATCGCCTTCTGGTTGATCGCGCAAGTAATAATATAAGCGTAGCCAATCACTTACGTTACACCCGGTTTAAGGCAGGCCATCCTGCCGGTTTTATAGAGGCATTTGCAAACTACTATTACGACGTGGCAGATGCGCTTAAATATTACTTACTTAAAAAGAATAGCGTCGCTCAAGAGTATGTTTTCGGTATTGAAGAATCCCTAGAAGGGCTACGAATGCTGGAAGCAATATCAAAATCCTCCTCGAATAAACGTTGGGAAGAGATAGTATGACCCTCTTGATTTTAAAAAATGAACATCTAGCAGCCGACGAAAAAAACGCCCGCGCTTTTTGTTTCGACTTTTATAATAGCACCACTAGTAAAAAATATGTTCTAGGTCGAAATATATACACCGACAGCTTATTAACAGAAGTTAACCTGGATGGAATCATAGATGACTACACAACAGATGTTGAATATCTTGGCTGCCCTATAGTAAAGCTTGTCGACATACCAAAAGATTCATTAGTTCTCAACGTGGCTGGGGGGCGTCCTTTATCCGCCAAGCGACGGCTGGATGAATCCAATCTACGAAATCTTGATTATTTTACATTTTACAGATACTCCGGCGCTTCATTGCCTTCTATGCGCTTCAATGAAGGTTTCAAAGAGGAGTTTATTGAAAATATAAATAATTACGAGTGGATCTACAAACTTCTCTGCGATGAAGAGTCAAAGGATTCATTCAAAAAACTAGTGAGCTTCAGATTTGATTACGATATCAAACACTTAGAAGGCTTTTCTTGGAGGGAAGACCTTCAGTATTTTGAAGAGTTCTTAAAATTGCAAGAGAAAGGAGAGGTTTTCATAGATGTAGGCGGGTTTAATGGCTATACCAGTCTTGAGTTCATTAAGAGATGCCCTAACTACAAGTCGATTCACGTATTTGAACCTGAACCTAGCAACTATCAAGACTGCCTAGATAGCCTCAAAGGGCGTGCTAAAATTCATGTGCACAATCTCGGGTTATCTAATACCAAAGCTGAGTTAAAAATCGATGTGCAGGGTTCTGCCTCAAGCGTCTCTGAGTACGGGACAGTAACCATAAACGTGGATAAGTTGGATAACGTGCTGAACGACCCCCCCTCACTCATAAAGATTGACATAGAGGGAGAGGAACTTTCAGCTCTAGAGGGGGCGCGCCAGACTATCTACAATAATCATCCACGCCTAGCCATTAGTGTTTATCATAAACCCGGAGACTTCTGGAGAATACCAGATTTTATACTATCTATTCGTAACGACTATGAAATTTATATGCGTCACTATACAGAATCCATATATGAGACAGTAATGTTTTTCATTCCAAAATCAAACACGTTGGCGGCCGATAATGTCTATAATTAATTGTAAACTCATTGAGTTACCAAAAATTACGGACCAACGAGGCAACTTGACATTTATAGAGTCAGGGCGTCACATTCCTTTTGATATCAAACGAACTTATTATCTTTACGATGTACCTGGTGGTGCCAGTCGTGCGGCTCACGGTCATCGAAACCTACATCAACTTATGATTTCTATTTCTGGAAGTTTTGATGTCACGTTAGATGATGGTCACGAGAAGAAAACTTTTCATTTGAATCGCTCTTACTATGGGTTGTACATCCCTCCTATGATGTGGAGAGATTTAGACAACTTTTCATCAGCTGCAGTATGCATGGTTTTGGCATCTGATTTCTATGATGAAAGTGACTATTTCAGAAATTACGAAGACTTCCTCCAGGCGACTCTAGAGAAAAAATCATGAAAGTTCCATTCCTCGATTTAAAGCTGGTCAATGATGTGACAAAAAGCGAAATGAGCACCGCATTCAATCGTGTTATAGAGTCGGGCTGGTACATTCAAGGTAAAGAGCTAGAGGCTTTTGAGTCGGAGTTTTCAGCTTATTGCAAGACGGAATACTGCATTGGTGTTGGTACGGGGCTGGACGCGATTCATTTACTACTCGTTGCTTACGGTATCGGCCCTGGCGACGAAGTTATTGTGCCCTCAAATACATTTATCGCGACATGGTTAGCAGTCTCTCGCACTGGCGCCACTCCTGTCGCAGTTGAGCCAGACTTACAAACCTATAACATCTCTGCAGAGTCTATCGAAGCGGCTATTACACCTTCAACAGCAGCAATTATACCTGTTCACCTTTATGGACAGCCTGCAGATATGGGGGCAATAAATACCATCGCTAAAAAATACAAACTACTAGTCATCGAAGATGCCGCTCAATCTCAGGGAGCATTGTATCGGGGTCAACCAACTGGAGGCCTCGGGCATTCCGCTGCAACAAGCTTTTATCCAGGGAAGAACTTGGGAGCATTAGGTGACGGTGGTGCAATATTGACCAATGATAGTTCAATTGCCAAAAAGGTAAGGGAGCTTAGAAACTACGGCTCGCCACTAAAATATCAGCATGATTCACTTGGTTACAACTCAAGATTGGATGAAATACAGGCCGCGTTCCTGCGTGTAAAACTGAACGTTCTGGACGCTGCAAACGGAAGCCGCAAGCAGATTGCTCAACGCTATACGGAAGGATTGAAAGGCTCTAACATAATTACACCTTTTGTTCCTGAGTGGGCCAATCCAGTTTGGCATCTATATGTTATACGTACAGCTGATCGGGATCAATTACAAAAATATCTGAAGGAAAACGGAATTGAGACATTGGTACACTATCCAATTCCTCCACACCAACAAAAATGCTATACCAATGAAGTTACTCACACATTACCTATAGCAGAAAAACTTGCTACTGAAGTTCTCAGCCTTCCAATATCACCATCAATGCCGATGGAACATGTCGACTATGTCATTGACAGAATATTGAACTTCAAGTAAAAACAACGCCAGACACTAATAGCAAAATCAACACAAACACTATCAACCACCTCAGAGAAAAGAACATTATATATATGAGTATTTATTTAGACCAATCGCCACAATTTTAAACAAGGAAAAGCTTCCAAAAATGGAGCCTTATATTTAATAAGGCATATAACTCCATATGACTTCTTAAGCAGTATCTACATTCGCCACCACTCGACTTACGCTTAGGGAGAGCTATAGATTGGTCAATCATATTATTAATCCACTAAGAGCTCTGCCGCTGAGTATATACCGGAGACTCCGGAACTATACTCTCGCACTTTACTACTGGACAAAAGCTACTGTGCTCAAGGTAATTGGATACTCAAAAGCGCTATTACTCAAGATTCTCTGGTGTTTCAGGTCAATTAGCCTGATAACCTTCTGGCGTTTCAGATCAATTAGCCTGATAACCTTCTGGCGGTTACGTTCCACTGCGCTTAAAGCATTCTGGTTTTCAAGGCTGATCGCATTGAAAATATATTGGAGGCTTCGCAGCCTACCCTACCTCATAAAAGCAGAAGCAAAAAAACACTTTTATTCTTACCTTTTTAAATACAAATTCTTCAAGTCCACCAGGGAGCTTATAAGACACGCCTCAAGTTTAATACATAAATCAAGAGCAAGAATAATACATGGTTTAAAAGCTAAAAAATACAAATTACTAAGCCGCTCTAATTTTATAAAGTTACACCCTTCAAAAACCATAGAATTCCATAACCATAGTACGCTGGATATTGCTGGACCACGATTTATCGGCGCTTATAACTTTACGCCTATTGGAGACAAAACAGTAAAGTTAGAACAACCGAAACTTGACGCAATATTTATTGAAAAGGCTATTGTCATGGGAGGCACGAACTACATAATAATTAGTGACACAATCGTGCACCCCGATCAGTACATACCAGCTCGCGACGTTTGTCCTGCCGAGTTAAATGGTATTGCAATGCTAGACGTAAGTGAACAGACTATCTCATTATATACGGGAAACACTCGAAACATAAAAAAAGCAATTTCACTACTTGGCTGCTGCACAGGTAATTATGCTCATTGGCTTACAGAAACCTTACCTAAATTGCTGTTCATAGATTCTCTGGAAGATTTTAATGACTACCCACTATTGGTGGACAGCTGGATTCATAAAAACTTTATTGACTCTATAAATTTAATCAAAAAAACTGATCGAGAATTGATCCGTGTTCGTAGGTGGGAGTCAATAAAAGTTGAACATCTAATTGACATTTCACCGACAGCCTACGTCCCCCCAGAATATCGATTTTTCCATGAAAATAAAAAACTCCCTCTCCCATGCTCAAACGACTTCCCTTTTTCAAAAATAGCCCTCAACTTATTGAAAACCAATGCCTTTCAAACTCTTAAAATCGAGAACTCTGAAAAACATACCAAGCTTTTTTTACACCGTTCAAAAGACACTTGCGGCAATACAAGACATGTAAGAAATATCGATGCTGTAGAAAAAACAATAAAATCCTATGGCTATATATTTTTGGATCCAGCCAAACTTAGCTTCAATGAGCAAGTTACTGTTTTCAGCACTGCGTCACATATAGTCTCGCCTCTTGGGGCAGCTCTATCCAACATGATTTTCGCACCAGTCGGCTGCAAAGTCCTGGGGCTCTCTCCTTATTATGAAAATGCGAACTATTACTACTTTTCCAATTTCATGGGAGCCCTCGGACACCAACTATATTACGTTTTGGGCCATCAGGTTAGTGAAGCCGGACACCTACTTCATAGAGACTATGAAGTAGATATAGCCGCATTAAAAGTAGCGCTAGACTTAATCAACCAAGACTAAGCGAGCAATTGAATGAAGCCCCAAAAAACCCTATTAGTTATATATCGTAGATATCTAGCAAAATACTTACTGTCTAGGATTTTAAAAGAAATCGCTGTCAGCATGTATCGACTTTCTCATCGTCTGCATAGCTTTATTAAACACATCCCTGAATCCGGGACATATTCACTAGTAGGACTATCATCTACTCCCGACAACTCATTTACAAAAAGAACCCTCATTGCCTTCGAAGAAAAAATTGATATACCTGCTCCTATTTTTTCAGGGTACTTATCAACAGCTGCAATAGAGTCTAATGTTCAAATAGAAATAAGCGCTCCTCGCCTGGAGATATTCAAACTATCTGACGCAATGGTTGTTGGAAAACTAGATATTGTCTTTAATGGTCAAGTGGCTATTCACCATGACCTTTTTGATGCAGGAAGCCATGAAACACCTTCGGAGAATTTTGGTATAACTTCAATAAACAGGACAACAAGCAAAATCAAGCTCTACTTAACTATCAAACCAAGTAGCGTTAATAATGCAGTTAGCTTGTTAGGCCAGTGCAGCGAAAACTACGCTCACTGGCTAACAGAAACACTACCCAAACTCGCATTATTGGATGCTACAGGCAAGTATAAAAACTTCCCTTTAATTGTAGATGCAAACCTACACCCAAATATATATGAATCACTCAGATTAACAAATAAAAATCATCGAGATATCATTAAAGTCGGAGCTTGGAATCCATTACGTGTAAAAAATTTAATTTTGGTTTCTCAGCCTGGGTATGAGCGCTACAACCATCATGACATTTACTCTAAAGAACCCCCGCCCTATATTAATAGGTTCTCAGGCAAAGCATTACATACTCTTAGAGACAGCCTGTGTTCTACGCTCGAATCTATAGGTAATCCAGGGAATGAGTGGGTATACCTTGCCCGCAGCCAGAAAAGTGGCAACATCCGCCATATCAAAAATATTATCGAAATTGAATCAATGATAGCCGCTAAGGGTATAAAAAAAATAACATCAGACTCAATGACTTTCTCTGAACAAATAGCTGCATGTTTTTATGCGAAAGTCATCATTGCTCCTATAGGAGCTTCTTTATCGAACATGATATTTTGCCGCCCTGGCTGTAAAATCATCGCGCTAGCGCCTTATTATCAAGATGCCAGTTATTTTTATTATTCAAATCTCAGCGGAGTGCTAGGCCATGAGCTATATTATGTCTTAGGCCCGCAGAGCGATACCGATCTGCACCCGATCCATCGAAACTACCACATTGATATAAACAATTTTGATGAAACACTTAATAAGGTAATTTCTAGTGAATGTTAAAGGTAGCCCTGATACTCCTCTACAGAAAACCATATTGACGGAAGGTACAGATTACGAATCGCAATGCGATGTTATAATTGTCAACTACAATGCCGGCGCACTACTTACCGACGCGGTATCATCTTCCTTTGAAGCAGGCGCAGCAAAGATAATAGTCGTAGATAATGCCTCAACTGACGAAAGCATTAAAAATCTAAAAAAAACAGTTAACTCTTCTCGCCTCTTGATTATTAAAAACCCAAAGAATGTCGGTTTTGCCAAGGCATGCAATATTGGCACGAACATATCATCAGCACAGAAAATTCTTTTTTTAAATCCCGACTGTATCATAGCAAAACACTCATTAGAGTTAATGATCAAAACTCTTGAATCAGAGAGTAATATCGGAATGGTTGGCGGTTTTCTTGTCAACCCCGACGGTTCAGAGCAGCCGGGAGGCCGTAGAGTTTTTCCAACACCAAAACGAGCGTTCATGCGAGCATTTGGTTTATCAAAGTTCGCTAAATTCTTCCCAGAAACCCTGTCAGACTTCTTACTACATTTGGAACCTTTGCCAGAGGGACCAGTAGCTGTTGAAGCTATATCAGGAGCCTGCATGCTGGTTAAACGCGAATCTATCGACTCTGTTGGCTTATGGGACGAAAATTACTTTCTGCACTGTGAGGACTTAGACTGGTGCATGCGTTTCAAACTTTCGGGGCTTAAGGTTATGTTCGTCCCTAATGCAAAAGTAGTCCACGCATGGGGCGCTTGCAGCCGCAGTAGACCGTTTTTTGTGGAGTGGCATAAGCACCATGGCATGCTTCGCTTCTATAAGAAATTTTTCCGTAGTAAGTATACTGGCTTACTTTGGTGGTCAGTTGTATTTGGAGTTTGGTTTAGATTTTCTTTGATGGTAGGCTACTATGCCACGAGAACTGCTCTTATCAGATCGGGTGTTAAACGTGGATAATCTACATATAGGACTGTTAGGTGCACGCAGTTCGCTAGGTTCCTCTTTAATCTCAATACTAACGCATTCAAACTTACGAGTATACGCGTTTACACGACAAGAAGTACCGAATACAGACCCCCTTGTTAAATGGATGGCACTCCCTTTATCTCCCGTGACCCACGGATCTGAAAATATAAAAAATTGGATCTGCGTTGCTCCAATTTGGGTATTGGCAGACAACTTATCGACTTTGAAGGCTTTTGGTATGCGCCGTGTAGTTACTCTATCATCCACAAGCCGCTTCACTAAAATTTCTTCATCTGCCCCCGAAGATCAATATATCGCTCGCAGGATAGAGGAGGCTGAACTGAAAGTCAGGAGTTGGTCAGAAGAACACCACATTGAATGGACAATACTACGCCCCACACTGATTTATGGTGATGGCAGGGATAAGAATATTGTAGAGATTGCCCGCTTCATCCAGAGATTTAGTTTTTTCCCGATTTTTGGGACAGCAAAAGGACTTCGACAACCTGTACATGTTCATGATGTAGCATGGGCTTGTGTCGCAGCAATGAACACCCCTAGCGCCACCAACAAATCCTATAATATCTCAGGAAGTGAAGTGCTGCCATACCGAGAGATGGTTAAGCGTATTTTCTTACATCTTAATCGCCCGGTGCGCTTATTGCCTATCCCATTATTTTTTTTCAAATTATCTGTCATATTGATCCGTCTGCTCCCTAGATATCGTCACTGGAACAGCGCTATGGCTAAACGAATGGAAATTGATATGTTTTTTGATCATGAAGATGCAATGCATGATTTTGGATTCAAACCGCGATCATTTATCTTGAGCCCAAATGATCTCCCACCACAAGACATATAAATTTAGAACTCTTCAACATTGTCGAGATGCAGAGTTTAAAGTTACAGCCAACAACTTGGCATCCTCTGTTTTTGTTCCTGAAGCCAGATCGCTCACTGTTCGTTAGCCCAGCCGTCAAAACTATCTTTTCTACATAAGGGCCAATCACTCAAGACCCTTCCTCTGTAACAAAGACCACCAACTGAGCTTTCGGTAGTCTCGCAGTAACAACAAATGCATTTCCACCCATTTTCCCGCCTGATTCACGGTCAGTGACGCTCCTCACAAAAACTGTCTAAAAGGTATTTCGTCAGTATTTCCGGCACCCCGCTACATGAATAAAATCACCGCTCTCCAGGACTCTCGGATGACAAGGAATGTGGAATAAACAAGCGGCTATCAGTCACGTGAACGCGCATGCTCACGCCGGCAGTACAGGACGCTGCGCGGCCTATACCCGCCAGGCGATCGAGGCCGGCGGCGGTGGTGTGATTCTGCACAGGAAGCACTCGGCCAAGGACTTCGGCTCATCCCTGACCTCCGCCGGATTTGTCGAGCAGCCCGCCGGCCAGGCCCCTCAGGCTGGCGACGTGGTGATCATCCAGCCGATTCCCGGCCATCCCCACGGGCATATGGCGATGTTCAACGGCACACTTTGGGTGTCAGACTTCAAGCAGTTGCATGGTTTCTACCCGGGGCACTCCTACCGGGTGAAGAAGCCCGACTACAAAATCTATCGCCATCCATAAGGGGTCACCCATGAGAATGCTTTTCTGCTCGTTGCTGGCAGCCGTCGCGTTGCATCAATCAGTCGCCCTGGCCGACTGCGCCAGTTCGCCGAAACCCGCTACCCAGGCGTTTTACAGCTGGTACCTGCAGACCTTCAGCGAAGACAAGGATCCGCTGACTGACAACCTGCCGCAGATGAAGCAGTACGTCTCGGAATCGCTGATTGCCAAGATCAAAACGCAGATGGCCAGTCCCGATGGCCTGGAAGAGGATTACTTCATCAAGGCCCAGGACTACATGGAGGAGTGGCTGACCCAGATCAAGGTCAGCGATCCGCAAGTTCAGGGTTCTACTGCCAAGGAGCAAGTGACTCTGGGCAATACCCCGGACACCACGCAAGTTGTCGATGTGCGGATGATCAAGGACAAGGGCTGCTGGAAGATCGACCAGGTGACTTCCACTGCGGATCAGAGCGACTGATCCGCTGTCCTGCCCTAGCACAACGCTGAAGCGGACTGGCGTGCAGGTCGTCGAATCGAGCGACCTGCCATGCTAAGCTGCGCGCCGTTTCGGGCAAGGGTCCGGGGCATCCTTCACTGGAAAAGGACTCTCAGTCATGTCGTTGCCGGCCGCAGTACGCCTGCCCCTAGCCTTTATCTCCCTGTGCACGGCCTTCCTCGGCAGCACCTGCGTCCATGCCGACGAACAGCAGGACATCGCCAAGGGCCGTTGGCAGGGCATGGCCGCCATGGCCAATCTGTACCTGGACGACGCCACACCCGAGGACTTCATCGAAGCCGGGGACAATGAAAAGAGCCAGCACGACAACTATGCCGGCGCCCTCACCTACTACCTGACTGCCGCCCGCCTGGACCCGAAGAACGCCTTTGCCTCCTACCAGGCTGCCGGCAGCCTGGCAGCTATGGACAAAAACAAACGGGCGGCCGAGTACCTTGATCAAGCCCGCGAACGTGGTTTCTGGCAACTGGTGCTGCTCAAGGAAGATGACGAACTGGAATCCCTGCATCAGGCCCCTGCCTACAAGAAGCTGCTGCAAGCCGCCGAGAAGAACTACCCGGCCATGGCCAAGGATGCGGGCCTGGCGGCCTTCAGCATTCCTCAGGGCAAAGCGCCGGCCGAGGGCTGGCCGGTAGTGGTCTGGCTATCGGGATTCGGCACCGAAGGCAGCGACGGCATTGATATGCGTGCCGACCTGCTGGGAGATAAAGCCGTGCTGGTTGGTATCAACGGTACTCTCAAGCGTGACGAGCACCGCTTCATGTGGCAGCAGGACTCGGTGGCCAGCACCGAAGCCGCTGTCAGCGCGGCACTGAAAAAACTCGAGAAACAAACCCGTATTGATCGCTCGCGCATCGCTTTGATGGGTTTCTCACAAGGCGCCGAGCACGCCGCTCACTTGATTGCCGACTACCCGCAGCAGTACAGCGGCGCGTTGCTGCTGTCACCCGGCGGCTACCGGATTCCGTTCGGCGAAAACAAGGCCCGGGACAAACGCATTGTCATCGTCCACGGCGCCCAGGAACATGAGAGCAACCAGAAACTGACCGCCACCACGCAGCAGGCCCTGGAATCCGGCAATCAGCTACAGAGCCATGAACACAGCGAAGGCCACACCTTCCAGGCCGACTGGCGCAAGGTGTATCCGGACTACCTGAAGTTTGCCCTGAACCTCTAACCCCGATCAGCAGCGCCGGAGCTTTTCCCAGAAGCCCCGGCGCTACGCCTGCTGCCGCCTATTGCTTGGCCGGCACTATAGGCCCCGGGGCCTTTACCTGAGTCATCAGGTCATCGTCCCACTGTCCCTCGACCTTGACCTGAGCCAGGGCTCCCAACTCCATCGCCTCGATCAGGTTGTGGTTGAGGTACACGTAGGTGCCCGGCTGCTTGAAGGTATAGAGCGCCGCCAACGCCGAGCCGCCAGGAATGAACCAGGTTTCAAGGTTGCGCTGCGGGGCGTTGGCGAACTTGCCGGTGGTCCAGACCCAGTCGCCGTGGCCGCCGATCAGGTGCGGACGGCTGTCGCGATTGGCCTGGGAGTGAATGAACAGCACGCTTTCACCGACCTTGGCGGTCAGCGCGTTGGCCCCGGTCAGGGCGCCAACCCGCCCGTTGAACACCACATGGCTCGGTGTCAGCGTACGCATCACCTCGCGGGTATCCTGGTAGCTGGAGGCCAGATCCGGGTAGGACTTGTAGTGCCCGTCCTTGTCCTTGGGAATGTACAGGTCGAACTCGCCGATGGTGTAGGCACGGTCATAGTGCAAGGGCTTGCCGGCAGGGTCTTTCAAGCCTTCGCGCGGCAGCACCATCAAGGTCCCGCTCATGCCCGAGACCACATGCCAGGGCACCATGCCCGGCGGCGCGCAGTGGTAGACGAAGGTTCCGCTGCGGTCGGCCTTGAAGCGCAGCACCACTTCCTGCCCCGGCAGTACCTGGGTCAGGGCCGCCCCGCCCAGGGCCCCGGTGGCCGCATGAAAGTCGATGTTATGGGGCATGCTGTTGCTGGCCGGATTGCTCAAGGTCAGCTCGACGTAGTCGCCCTCGTGCACCACCAGAGTCGGGCCGGGCATGGAGCCGTTGAAGGTCATGGCCTGCAAGGTGGTGCCCTGGTCATCCACCACCATCTTTTTCTCTTCTACATTCATGCGGAACTGCACGACCTTCGGTGGCCCGTTGACGGCCTGCTCATGGACATGCACCTGGGGCGGCGCCACCAGGTCAATCTTGACCCTCTGCAAGCCATCGGCCCCGGCGGCCAACACCAGGCTGGAGGCACAGCTGCCGGCCACCACACAGCACTTCAACCACGCTTGAAACGTACCCATGCTCTGCATTTCCCTGCCAATGAATGGTGATTCATTGCAAGGCAAATGCCGGGCAATCGTATTGTCTCAGGGCAATAAACGAATGCCCGAACCGCCGGATAGGTTGAGCTCGATCATGGATAGCTGAAACTACGCACCAGGGTCAGCTCCCCGGGGGCACGCATCGGCACGATGAACGACTCGCTCTTTTCATTCACCGTGCCTTCCTCGGTGATTACCGTGACTTGGGCGGTGGTCAGCGGCTGTACGGCATTTTCCTGGCCGCCGTCTTCGTCATCATCGCTGCGCAATCCACCACCGTAGTAGTTCACATAAACCAGGTACTGCCCCTTGAGCGGCGCCGGCATGGAGAAGATTTCCGGGCCATAGCCGGTGGTCACGTCCACATCAAGGGCCGCGCCGTTGTGAGCCACACGGTCGCCATACCAGATGTGCGCGCCGTCGGGAGTCACCAGGTGCAGGTCGAGGTCGGTGTTGTCACTGTCCCAGGACAGCAGCACCCGCAGTTTCGGCGGGGTGACGCCACCACCGGCATTGAGGAACTGCACGCGTTTGCGCTGCTGGCCATCGGGGCTGCGTACCTCAACGCTGTTGCTGCCGTTGGGGAAGGAATAAGGCCGGTCGAAGCCGCCCTGATCATCGAACTTGAGCGGCATGCTGACGCCGTTGACGATCAGCTTGCCTGGCTGGTTGGCGACCTTGGGCGCGCCTTTGATCTGACCGCGAATACGCGCGGTATCGGCCTGGCCCTGGGGAGTGTTCACCGAGGAAGCCGGGTAGTTGACGGTCTGGCGGTATTGCTCTCCGTCATCGGCGCGGGTACGCCAGCCGCCTTTTGGCGTATCAAGCTGGATGCCGCTGTCGGCCATGGCCATAGGCAGGCTGAATATTCCGCAAAGGAACAGGAGGACCGGGGGAGCAGGAAGTTTCATGGCCTATTCCAACAAAAGGTGACGGGCGAGCCCTTCAATATAGGTTTCATCCTGGCCGTTGGGATGGGCTTCAAAGGCCAGGTGCAAGTATTCGTGGGTCAGGTCGAGGCGGTCCTGCAGCGACAGCACACCGCGCACGTAGATGCGCTGCCGCTCGCGGTCGACGTAAGGGCGACCGAAGCCCAGGCGGCAGACGGCAAACTGGCTGACTTCGTTGTAGCCAACCTCCTGTTCCAGGGGCTGACGCCAGCGTCGCCGCTGGCTCAGCAACCAGTCCTGGGCAGCGGGCAAGGGTTCACAGGAGGCCACCGGGTTGTCCCAGCGGCTGAGGCTGGCCCTGGGGTAGGCATGCAGCAGGATGGCGTCGTAGCGCTGGCCGGATCTAGCCTGCTCCACGGCCTGCTGCCAGGACAGTTTGTCTGGCGCTCGCAGGTCCGAGTGATAAGTAACCTGCGTACCGGCCAGGACCAGATCGTCGGTCCAGGCTGCAATGGCCCGGGCTTCGGCAGTGGCCGGACGTGGCGCGACCCGTTGCCGACTGCTGCTGTCGTCGATGCTCAGGCATTCGCCGCTGCGGCCGGCGTTCTGCAGCAGGTAGGTGCGGATCGCCACGGCCAGGGCCTTGGCTGCTTCCAGCGGTTCACTTGACGCTTCCCGCTGCAGCACCCGGGCCACATATTCTTCACGATCCAGGCGCGCCACCAATCGCTGGGCAGACACGTCACGTTGCAGGAACAACTCGCCAGTGCTGTGGATATCCAGCTGATTACCATTGGTGAACTCCACCCGGTAATCCCCCTGCAGGGCACCCGGTTTGGCGAGCTGACCACTCTGGCTGACACTTTTCAACGGGTAGCGGGAAAACAGGCTGACTTCCACGCAACGCTGCTTATCCACAGGCATGCTGTCCGGCAGTACCTGGTTCAGGGCTGAAGCGTAGTCCTTCAAGACTCGCTGGCTGGTACCTCGACCACCGACCCACAAGGGCGTGCCGTCCACCAGCCAGCCGGCAAAACCGCCCTGGCGCGACTGCGGGTCCTGATCCGCCAGCCAACTCCAGGTCTTGACCCGCAGACGTGCGCCCAAGGCGCCGACCACAGCACCGTCGCCGGCCTTGAGCAGCACATCCAGCAATACCCGGCGGGCCGTGTCCCGAGCCGGCAACAGCGCCAGCACCTGCAACAGCTCCGCCACCGGAACCCGCGTCTGCGGTTGCAGTTGATTCAGGTCCTGCAACCAGTCCGGGGCATTGTGCGCTTGCCAGTACTGGCGCCATTGAGCCGCGGACAGCTGCAGGCGCTGGGGCTCGAAGTACAAACCACAGGAACGCACCAGCGCCTGGTCCCGGGCGATGCTGCCACCCACCGTGCAGCAATAGACTTCTTCCTTGGATTTGCCCTGGCAGGCATAGGCCGGCTCCTGGGCGCCAGTATCCACCAGCCAGGCATAGACGAAGAGTTTCCAGACACTGCCAAGCGGCGCCTGCAGGTCCTTCGGCAACGACTCGCGCGCCAGTACCTGGGTCTTGCTCAGGCTCACCAGCTCGCTGTCCGGGGCAGTCTTCCAGGCCAGGCGCAGGGGCTCTTCCTGGGCCGTTACCAGCCCAGGGAGCAAACACAGGTACAACCAGGCCCAACGCCGCGTCATGTTATTTGACCGTGACCTGACCCAAGGCCGGCGTACGCTCCTGAGCCTGACGCTCTGGTGCATACACCTGGTAGAAACGTGCGGGAGGCAGGTTGAACTGGCCTTTCTGGGAGAAGCGGATCAAGTGGCGCAGACGCACTTCACTGCTGTCATTCAGCGCATCCAGCGGCACCGCGTAGCTCATTTGCCCAGGCTCGAAACGGGCCTTTTCCAGGGACGCCGCTTCGGTACCGGCAGGACCGGCCAGCTTGATCCCCCAGGTGGTGCGCTCGACGTCAGCGCCCGGCGGCAGCGGTACTTCCAGCATGCCGTACAGCAGCGGCCGGCTGCCCTGATTGGCGATGATCACTTCATCCAGGTACAGACCGTCGCTGGCGATTGGCTTGTTGCCCACAGGCTCCAGCTTGAAGGTAAAGGCCTCGTCGCCCGGTACCAGGCGCAGCAGGCGGCGAGTGATATTCACCGGCGATGGCGTGGTGCCCAGGTCCAGTTTGCTCAGGTAACTCACCGAGGCCCGCAGCGGACGTTCCGGCACAGCGTTCAAGGTCAGCACCGTAGGCACCTGAGGTCCCTGCCACAGCCAGTAGTTTTCACCGCTGGCGCCCTGCTGCTGTTGCCAGCCCTGCCCCGGGTTCAAGGCCACGGCAGGTGCCGACTGGGCCACGCTGCGTTGCAGCCAGGTCAGGGCCAGGGCCCGTTCCAAGGTCGACTGCGACGGCAACAGGCGTTGCAGCAAGGCTCGCGCCGCTGCTTGATCGAACGGTTTCAACGACAGGCTCAGGGCCTGGATGAACGGTTTGGAGCTGATCTCGACCTGCTGCTGCGCCGCTTCCAGTTGCGCCACAAACGCCGGCGGCGGCGTGACCTTGGCATCCCGCGCCAGGGTCGCAGCCAGCACGCGAGCGCTGGCCAGGCCAAGGGCCGAATCCGGATCATCCATCACCAGACTGTCACTGCTGTCGTCCTGCATGCTGGCAGCCGGACCGGCACCGGCCTTGGCCAGATCATCCATCAGCCCACTGACCAGGGTAGCGATCGGCAGCTTCATTTCACGGGCGAAGGAGAGGATCAACGCCCGCTGCAGCAGCGGCGTATTACCAGCCTGCTTGGCGTAGACATCCAGCACCCGCTGCCAGTGTTCCGGCGGCAGGTTCAGGTCGAGCACCTTGCTCGCGTTCCAGTCGGCGTAATAGGCATAGGCGGTGAGGAAGGCATCTGGATCAACGTCTTCGCCCCACCAGGTGAACGCAGCTTCCGGCCCGGCCATGTGCACCAGGCGCAGGCGGCTGTTCTGCATCATCAGGCGCAGCCGGTCGCGGACCTGCGGGTTGCTGGCCAGCGCCGGGTAGGCAACGCTCAGCGGTAGCAACTGGCTAGCGGTCTGCTCGACGCCGCCATAGGGGTATTCCAGCAAGTCATCCAGGGCTGAACGAAACAGCGCTTGCGGGCTGTCGTCCAGGCGCAGGCGGATCTCGGCGGCATCGGCCGGCACCCCCAATGGGGTGCTGGTGGTGACTACATCCAGGCTCTGGGTCTGCACCGTCTGCCAGCCCGCGGCACTGCTCACCAGGCGCACTGCCAGAGCATCCACGGTCTTGCCGCCCTGCACCAACTCAGCGCTCCACTCACCGTTACCCGGGACAATGGCCGGCAGCGCCACGTAGTTGATCCCACTGTTCAGGGTCAATGGCAGGCGCTGGGACTCCCCGGCGTAATGGATGACCAACTCGGCCTTGGCCGGTTGCTCGGACTGGCTGAAGGCGAATACCCCAAGCTCTGGTTTGTCGCCGCTGCGGAAACGGGTTGGGCCGCTCCACTTCAGGTACAGAGCCTTGTCGGAGCGGACGAACTGCTTCTTCTGCCCCACTTGGCCATCATCGGCGATGGCCCGAGCGGTGATGCGCCAGCGCGTCAAGGAATCCGGCATGCGGAAGGTGAACCGCGCCTTGCCGCTGCCATCGCTCACCAACTCCGGCTGCCAGGCCGCGGTGTCGACGTCTTCACGGCGAGGGCGCTCCAGCACCTTGACCCCGCGCTCGCTGCGGTTGGCCTTGCCTGGAGCCGTGGGGCTGCCTGGCAGGGCCACGTCGTAGCTGATGAACGACAGGCTGGCGCTGGTACGTACGTTGTTGCGCCGCGGATGGTAGAAGAACTGATCAATGCTCGGAGCCACTTCCGGTTGCAGGGCATAGACCATTTCGTCCACCACGCTGACCGTCAGGTGCGCCGGTACCGGCTTGCCAGCGAACTGGGTGGACAGGTCCACGGTGACCATGTCACCCGGCTGGTACTTCTCCTTGTCGGTATGGATGGCGACGTCGATCTGCGGTGTCAGCACCTTGATCCCGGCGTTCTGGAAGCTGTACTCACCACCCTTGGTGTAGAGCACGGAGAAGGTCAGGTTTGGCGCAAAGTTGTCCTTCACCGGCACTCGGGCGCGGTATTGGGTGGGGCTGAGTTTTTCCACTTTCAGCCAATCGCCGCCCTTGGACAGGAGCGCAGTGGCCTCGACCTTGTCGCGCTCCAGGGACAGCAGCGCATCGTTGATCGGCTCCGGGAAGGTGATCAGCGCCAGGGCCTCTTCACCAGCCTTGTACTCGGCTTTGTCGAGGACGATTTCAACGGTGCCTGGCACGGCCTTGATGCCTTCGCCGGTAACCGCGTGGCTGGTACCACCCAGTACCCGATCATGCTCGTCGCGCACGGTCAGGTTGTAGGTGCCAGGACGCTCGAAGGCCAGGGCAAAACCGCTGTCGGCGGCAGCCAGCTTGCCGTCGCCGGTGGACTGGTCTTCCAGGCGAACCCAGCTGTAGCGGCTCGGTTTGACGCTCTTGCTCTGCTCGCTGGTGTTCTGGTTGGCGTAGCTGAACTGCACCTTGTCACCGGCGGCGCTGAAACGCTGCGGCGCGCCGAGGCTGAAGCTCGCGGCGCCACGCTCGATGAGGATTTCCTTGGTGGTCTTGACCCGGTACGCGGCGCCATCGCTGGCGAACACGGTGAGCATGTAGCGGCTCGGTTTGTCCGCAGCCGGCAAGTCCAGAGTGGCGCTGCCTTTGGCGTCAGTGGTCAGTTCGGCGCTGGTTAGCTCCACCGGGAACTGCCCCATGTACTGCAGTTCGTTGTCCACCATGGACAGCTGCTGGGCCCGCAGGCTCAGTTGCAGGCGGGCGTTGGCCACCGGCTTGCCATCCGGGTAGAGCAGCACCAAGTTACCCTTCACGGCCTCGCCGGTCTTGAAGTCCGGCTTGGCCAGGCTCAAGGAAATCTCGAAGTGCGGCTTGATGTACTCGGCGACACGGAAGGCACTGCTGTAGACCTGATCCTTGTAGCTGAAACGCAATTCATAACCACCGGCCACGGCATTTTCCGGCAGTTGGAAACGGCTCTGGGTGCCGGACTTGGAATCGAGGCTCAGGGTCAGGTTCTGCAGCGCGGTACCGGCCGCATCGAGCACACTGACATTTACCGCGCCGGCTCCCGGCTGCACCGAGTCCCGAGCGTTCTTGAACTCACGGCCGACAATCTTCAACGACACCCAGTCTCCCGGGCGGTACAGCGGCCGGTCGGTAAAGGCATAGAGCTTGGTGTCGTAGATTTCACTGTCGTAGTAGAAGTTCTCGGAGACGAAAACCCCGCCTTCCTGGTCTTCACCGATCACATAGGAACGTTCGGGGCTGGCGTGTTTCAGGCGCACCAGGCCCTGCTCATCGGTGGCGCCACTGTTCATCACGCCGAGGCCGTCGGTCCACAGCACGTTGACCTTGGGCACCGAGTTGCCTTCGTGTTTACCCGCGGCCCACACCAGCAGTTCGTCGCCAGCAATCTTGCTCACTGCCACGGTATTGGAAACAAACACCATGGTGGTGGCGCGGTACTTGCCCACCAGGGCCTCCACCAGGTACAGCCCCGGCTTGAGTTGCCCCAGCGGGATATAGACGTTGCCCGGCGCGACGTTGATGAACTGGCTGGAGGAACCGGACAGGTCAACCCCGGCCGGCGGTTGGATCGGCTTGGCCTGCCACAGCGGATAGCGGAACTGGGTCACCAGGGGCAGCCCCGGGATCAGGGCGAATTGCGGCTGGACGTCATACGGCGTCGGCGCCAGCATCGAGTTGCCCACCTTCAGCTCCGGCACCTCTTCGGTAACCTGCTTGCGCGACTCGTAGGAGAAGGCGCGCTGCATCACCCGCCGGGATTTGCGGTACCAGTTGTCCCACAGGTAAGCCAGGGTGTTGGAAAGCCCCTCGCCCTTGAACTGACCGTCACTGACCACCCGGTGCAGGTTTTTCTGGCGCTTGAGGAAATCCAGCGGCTGGTCGATCCGGTACACCCGAATGTCCGCTCCACCATAGGGCTCCATGCGGAAACGCCGGTAGTCACGGCCCGGGGCCTCGAGGCGCACCATGGCCTGCTCGTCACTGGCGAAGCTGCTATCGGCCAGGAGGAAGAAACTCTCGCCGGAGACCGCCGCGTAATCGCTGGACGGCACCGAATCTTCGGCATTGACCAGCGCCACGGGGGCCAGCAGGGTCAAGGCCAGGGTCAGGCGAAACAGAAAACGGGACATACGCGATTCGCTCATTGGGTGAGGAAGTTCAGTCGATAGATGCCGATGAAGTTGGGGTTGGCTGAGTCGGGTATCCATCGAGTGTCCTTCCATGTCATCAGTTGCTGCACGCTAGCCGAGCGCATGCCGTTGTCGGTGGGAGTGGTGGTACCGGTGTGATAGGCAATGTTGCGGCCCATCCAGATCATCAGGTGCTGGTCATCGCCCTGATCGAAGAACAGCAGGTCTCCGGGGCGCGCCTGACCCAGGTCACGGCTCACCAGATGGCTGTTGAACTGGATCAGCTTGATCGCGTTGACGTAAGGCCCGACCTGGCCCCCGCCCTGCTGCCATTGCTGAGCCAAGCCGCGCTGGCCCTCGCTCAATTGCAGCTCCGGTGGCAGGTAGCGATTGGACAGGCCGTTGGCCCGCAACCATTTGTTGTCGTGGACCTTGAGCGCCTCGTTGGCGGCAAAGCGCACCAGTCCGGCGCAATCCTGCTGATACCAGCGCGGGCTCGGCCCCTGGCTCAGTTGCTCCTGGGCGATGCGCACGAACCAGGCGCGGAACACCTGGGACTGCGGCACGTCCAGCGGCGGGACCGGCGTCGCGCCCACGGCAGTGCTCAGCAACAAAGCGAGCAGGCCGAGGCTGCTCAGGCGCTTGCGCAATGCGCTCACAGCGCACGCCATTGCAGGGGCAGCCATTGCCAGTGCCCCTTGGGTTCACTGCCTTCAGGCAGGGTCAGGACGTATGTGCCATAACCGCCGAGGGTGCGCAGCTTGGGCACCAGATAGGTCTGCGCAGCGTTGTTGAACACCGGTTCCATGTCCTGGGGCACACTGTCGAAGGTTTCCTGCTGGATCAGTTGCGCCAGGGACTGCGGGCCCAGGTACACCGGCATCAGCGCGTCCTTGGGGAGCACGTCGGCCAGTGGCGGGAAGCGTTTGTCGAGCGTGCCCAGGGCCTTGCCCACCAGTTTGTCATCCAGGGAGAACACCAGGGTCGAGCCGTGGCGAGCCAGGCTGACCTGCATGAAGGCACGCCCGGTAATGGTGTTCGGGTCCTTGGCGTTCTTGGCCGGGTACTGGCCGAAGTTGGAACTGACCTGGCGCTGCCACTGGTGCACGTCGCCATTCTGCTGCTCCAGCACCGGGAAGATCCGCTCCTCGACCTTGCTCTCCCGGGAGCCCACCATCGAACCAAACAGCTTACCCAGGTCGGCATCGAGCTTGGCACTGTCCTGGTCCTTGAGGCTCGCCACCAGCAGCGGTGTATACAGCCGCGAATCAGCGTACCAGCACAATCCGGCGGTGCCGGCCATGTGCTCGGTCAGCGTTGCGGCCACCGACTCTTCGGCACCGAGCTTGACCAGCAACGGCTTCTGCTGCTCTACCGCCAACGGCAGTGCGACGCAGGCACTGGCCCCCATGGGCATGGCTTGCCAGATCGGCTTGAAGTCGAAGTCCGGCTGGTTGTCCTGCTCCTCCATGGCCAGGTAGCTGTGCCAGCCCTTGTCATCCATCTCGAAGCGCAGGCCGGCGAAGTTGGGGATAAAGCGCTGGTAACCCATGGCCAGGACACTGGCGTTAACCGTCAGGCGCTGCTGCACTTCAGGCTTGCGCGCCTCCAGGCCGAAGGCCTCGGGGAACAGTTTGTCGCCATTGAGCAGCGCTTCCAGTGCCGTGGTGGAGACGTCGCCGTGCTGATCATCGGTGCCCTCCTCCTCATCGCTGCTGGCATTCGGGTCATAGAGTTTTGCCGGGTTGGACAGCACCACCAGCTTGTCGCCGTGGGAAGCGAACGCCAGGGATTTACCGGCGTTGTAGTTCAACTGGTAGAGCGTCACCGCATCGCCGCCGACCTTCAGATCCGCCAGCTGGCTCAACTGGCTGTCATCCAGGGCAACCTTGGCCAAAGGCTCCAGCAATTTCGCCAGCCCGCCACGGTCCATCACCAGCAAAAAGTCCTTGAGACGTCCATCAGCGCCGCGCCACAGCGCCACATCCGCCGGCTGGTCGAACAGTTGCTCGATCAGGTTGTCCTGCAGCTTCAGGTCATGCTCGTAGATGATCCGCCGCAGGCTACCGATCAACCCCAGGCGGTCGGCGTGAGTCTGATAGTAGAAGACGAAATCCTCGGTCAGGGTTTCCTTGAGGAACGGCACCGCCAGCAAGTCCTTGGGCAACTGGGACAGCGAATGCGTCTCCAGCAACCCGTCCGGACGGCTCAGGCCAAGCTTGTCGCCGGCCAGCTCCGCCACCGGCGTCTTGGGCTTGCAGCCCACGCCCGTGATCGCCGCCGCTACCATGCACAAGCCCACGACCAGGGCCGGCCAGCGCCGCTTGCCAGCGGGTTGATCTGTAGCGGGGATACCGACTGCCGGGGATGCTGTGTTTTCGCTCATGATTCACAAAGCCCAATTCATCCGTGGTGCGGGATGTTCAATAGTTGAAAGACTTGACCAGCAACAGGTCGCCGATGGCCCGCATGGGCACGATAAAGGTCTCGCGTTTCTCATCGACGGTGTTTTCGTTAAGGATCAGGTTGATCTGCGAGGTGATCACCTCGTTCTGATTGCTGCCTTCGTCGAAGTTGTATCCGCCACTGCCGAAGTTGCCCCAGTAGTTGACGTAGATCAGATAGGTGCCCCGCAGCGGCGCGGTCATGGTGAACATTTCCGGGCCCGGACCATCGACCCCATCCGGGTCCAGGCCTCCGCCGTTGGTCAAGCCGGGATGGCCGAAGAACGCATGCTGACCATCCGGGGTGATGATGTGCATGTCGAGCTCGGCCTTGGGGTCGTCCCAGCCGAGCACCACGCGAATGCGCGGCGGTGTCTTGTTCTGATTGGCTTCATAGAACTGCACGCGCTTGAGGGACTTGCCCTCGGAACTGCGTACTTCGACGCTATTGGAGCCGGCACCGAACGCATAGGGCCGGCCGAAGCGACCTTGCTCGTCGGTGTAGAGGTTCAGCGGGTTACCGTTGACCGACAGGCTGTGGGGCTGGCGCAAATGGCCAATGGCCTTGAGCTGGCCTTCGATCATGGTGCGGTTGCGTTGAATGCCGCGATCGATGGGCGGCGTCGGATAAGCCACCCGGTCCTGCTCGGTCCGGTCCAGCAACCCGGAATAACGCCAGCCGGCCAGGGGTTCCTGAAGCTCGGCGGAAGGCTCGGCGAACGCCGTCCCGGCCAACACCAGGGTCAGCAGAAGGGAGGATAGAGCGCGCATGTACTGCGTCCTGCCATGCATGGGAAAACCCTGGCGCCAGATCCTCGGCGCAGCTGCAAACATTCAGAAAGTCAGCCCGACGAAAGAGGGCATAGAAGAGGCCGCAGATTAGCGACTTGGTGCCTGTTACACAATTGGAGAAAGGGGATTTTGCGCAGCAATCGGCACAGCCTTGCAACCCGCGCAGCAAGTGCTATCACCGCGACATTACCGAAAGTGCTCTGCTGATCTTCGTCTGCTGCAAGCCTTTCGCTTTAATCCCCAGGAAGGGTTCCTAGTTCAAGTACGAATCTAGCGCTGAACACCTCACCCTCCGTCCTTCACCAACGCCGCGTCAGACACCTCGCGGCACCTCCTGGAAGAACCACAACAAGCTCTCTGGAACGCCTCTTTGCCCGGAACCAGGGCGTTCTACGCCGGGGACTCTCATCGCGCCGCGCATTCCCTCAGGGAATGACCCCATACCTATTCATCGATTGCTTCGCCGCGCCGGGAAACGCTTATCTATGAACGCCGCGGGTTTGCACTCACGCGCTGACGGGCACATTGCCCAACGTATTGCCGATGCCTCGCCTGACCATAAAAAAGATAAACAACCGGAGCGCCTCACTTATGAAGTATCCGTTAAGGCCACTGGTCTTCTGGCCCACCTTTCTGATTCTGCTGGCGGCAGTGATTGCCAGCTACCTTGATCTCCAGGCCTTCCTGGCCGTGAGCAAATCGCTCAACCGGATGATCCTCGACAACTTCTCCTGGCTGTTCAGTGCCAGCTCGTTCTTTCTCCTGGTCCTGACCGCCATCGTCTACTTCTCGCCTTTGGGAAGGGTGCGCATCGGTGGCGAAGACGCTAAGCCACTGCTGAGCAAATGGCGCTGGTTCATGGTGGCGCTGTGCACCACCCTGGCCGTCGGCGTGCTGTTCTGGACCACCGCTGAACCGCTCTATCACCTCTATGGCCCGCCCGACAGCATGAAGCTCGCCGCAGGCAGCCCAGAGGCCACCAGCTTCGCCATGTCGACGATGTTCCTGCACTGGACCCTGACACCCTATGCCATCTACCTGGTGCCATCGCTGGTGTTTGCCCTGGTCTTCTACAACCTGCGCAGCAACTTCTCCATCGGCGCCATGCTGCAGCCGTTGATCGGCGCCAAGCGGGTCAAGCGCTATGCCGGACTGATCGACACCCTGGCGATGTTCGCCCTGGTGGCAGGCATGGCGTCTTCCCTGGGCACTGGAGCACTGACCCTGTCCGGTGGACTCAGCCAGTATATCGGCGGAGAAACCACGCCCCTGCGCCTGGCATTGATCATCGGCGTGATCGTCATCACCTTCGTTGCCTCGGCCGCCAGCGGCCTGCAAAAAGGCATCGTCAAGCTCTCGACCTTCAATACCTGGATCATGCTGGCCCTGGGGGGGTTCGTACTGGTCTGCGGTCCGACCCTTTACATCCTCAGCCTCGGCGTCGAGTCCCTAGGGGTGTACCTGCAGACATTCTTCAGTCGCAGCCTGTTCACCGGCGCGGCCAGTGGCGACAGCTGGCCCCAGAGCTGGACGGTGTTCTACTGGTCGGTGTGGTTCGCCTGGGCCCCGGTCAGCGCACTGTTCCTCGGCAAGATTGGCCGCGGCTACACGGTGCGCGAATTCATCCACACCAACATGCTCTATCCGGCGCTGTTCACCGCCCTGTGGATCTGCATCTTCTCCGGCTGCAGCCTGTACTTCGACGCCCAGGGATCCGGCATGCTCAATCGCGTGCTCAATGAGCAAGGGGTGGAACATGTGCTGTACCAGATGTTCCAGCAACTGCCGGCCGCCGGCCTGATGATCGCCTTCCTGCTGTTCATCGCCTTCATCTCCTTCGTCACCGCGGCCGACTCCAGCACCGACGTCATCGGCAACTTATGCAGCCGCGGCGTCACCGCCGACTCGGACCTGGACGGCAGCCCGCTGCTCAAGGTGGTCTGGGGCGTGATCATCGGCAGCGTGTCGTGGGTCATGGTGGCCTTTGTCGGTATCGACGGGGTCAAGATGCTGTCCAACCTCGGCGGCTTGCCCGGAATGATCATCGTCTTGCTCGCCAGCAGCGCACTGATCATCTGGCTGAGGAATCCGGCCTTGCTGTCCCTGCCAGTCACGCCACGCGATCCGGCGGCGAGCCCCTCGAACAGCAACGCACATGCACCTGATATCGCTCTGGAGCCCACGGCATGAACATTCGTCATCTCAGCCTGCAAAGCGCAGGCCTGGCGTTGCTTTGCCCATTGCTGGTCGAAGCCGCCCAAGAACAAGCCCTGGGCTTTATCGAAGACAGCCAGCTCAAGGGCCTGGTACGCAACTATTACCGCAATAACGACTACCGCGACCGCGACAAGGATGGCCGCGAGTGGGCACAAGGCCTGCAACTGGACTATCGCTCCGGCTACACCCAAGGCACGCTGGGTTTTGGCCTGGATGCCCACGCCTACTTCGCTACCAAGCTCGACAGTGGCGGCGGACGGGCGCGTACTCAATTGCTGGTCAGCGATGGTGACGGGCGCAGCCGTGATGAGTCGGCTACCGCCGGTGCGGCACTGAAAATGCGCTGGTCCAATACCGAGTTCAAATACGGCGACCTGCGCCCGCAGAACCCGGTACTGGCCCTGGCCGACAGCCGGATCATGCCCGCGACCGCCACCGGCTTCACCTTCAGCAGCCGCGAGGCCGAAGGCCTGCTGCTGGAGGGCGGGCACTTCACGGCGGCCCGAGACTTCAACCAGACCGGCCACCGAGGTGGTTTCTACGCCGGCTATGCAGGGGTCGAAGGTGGCAACGTGGACTACCTGGGAGGCACCTATCGGTTGCATCCGCAGGTCGGGATGAGCCTCTACAGCTCACGCTATGAAGACCTGTGGCGCCAGCACTACGTCAATCTGAACCTTGATCAGCCACTGGATGCCGAGGCCTACCGCAGCCTGAACCTGGACCTCAACCTCTATCGCTCCCTGGATGAGGGCAAGGCTCTGGCCGGAGACATCGCGGTCACCGCCTGGTCGGCAGCGCTGGCCTTCAAGAGCGGCCCGCAAACCTTCAGCCTGGCTCACCAACGCATCCATGGTAATCAGCCGTTTGACTATGTGGCCCTGGGCGGTGGCGGTTTCCACGACTCGATCTACCTGGCCAACTCCTCGCTGATCGCCGACTTCAACGGCCCCGGCGAGCGCTCCTGGAGCCTGGGCTACAAGCTCGACTTCACGCCCCTAGGCGTGCCCGGCCTGTCGCTCAACACCCGCTATATCCGCGGCAGCCATGTCGATGGCCAGCGCGTGCCGGTGGACAGCCCATACCGCTACTACGCCGACAACGAAAAGCACTGGGAGCGGGATATCGATGTGCGCTACGTGGTGCAGGGCGGCAAGGCCAAGGACCTGTCCCTGACCTTGCGCCAAGGCACCCATCGCATCCGCGGGACCTCGGACGGCAATGTCGATCACATCCGCCTGATCACCGAATACCCCTTCAGCCTGCTTTGATCGCCCCGCTCGCCGCCTGGCCAACCCGGGCGGCGAGCCCTTTATCGACTGGAGTGTCGAATGGACGTTATCCGCGAGTTTCCCCACCCGATCCGCGAGATCGAGCACTGCCTGATCCCCCTGCGTGACGGCACCCACTTAGCTGCGCGTATCTGGCTACCGGCCAGTGCCGGGGTCGAGCGCTACCCGGCGATCCTTGAGTATCTCCCTTATCGCAAGCGCGACGGCACCGCCGTACGCGATGCCCTGAGCCATCCGTGGATGGCCGGCCAGGGCTACGTCTGCGTGCGGGTAGACATGCGTGGCAACGGTGAATCCCAAGGACTGATGGCCGACGAATACCTGCCCCAGGAACAACAAGACGCCCTGGAAGTGCTCGACTGGCTCTGCGCGCAGCCCTGGTGCGACGGCAACCTGGGGATGATGGGCATTTCCTGGGGCGGCTTCAACAGCCTGCAAGTGGCGGCCCTGCAGCCCGAGGCGTTGAAGGCAATCATTACCTTGTGCTCCACCGATGACCGCTACGCCGATGACATTCATTACAAAGGCGGTAACCTGCTGATGGAGAATCAGGGCTGGGCGGCGACCATGCTCAACTTCAGCGCCGCCGTTCCAGACCCATTGCTGGTGGACGACTGGCAGGCCCTCTGGCAGCAGCGCCTGGACGCCATGCCGATGCTTGCCGAAACCTGGTTGCAACATCAGACCCGCGACGATTACTGGCGCCAAGGCTCCGTGTGCGAGGACTACGCGGCGATCAAGGCCGCGGTGTACTGCGTCGGTGGCTGGGGCGATGCCTACAAGAACAGCGTGCCACGGCTGATGCAGCACCTGAGCAGCCCGAAGAAAGCCATGCTCGGGCCGTGGATTCACAAGTATCCGCACTTTGCGGTGCCCAACCCGGCCATCGGTTTTCTCCAGGAAGCCAAGCGCTGGTGGGACCACTGGCTCAAGGGCATCAACAACGGAGTGATGGACGAGCCGGCCTGCGCCTTCTATTTGCAGGATGCCGTGGCGCCTAAAGGCAGCTACGCCGAACGCCCGGGTGCCTGGGTACAAACCGCTGGCTGGCCCGATCCACAAGTGCAGTGGCAAGACTTCAGCCTCAGCGACAACGGACTGGTGGCCGGTACCCGGGGCTTGAGTCAGCAACGTAGCGTCTGCTCGCCCCTGACCACCGGCCTGCACCAGGGCGAGTACTGCGCCATCTGGTTCGGCCCGGATGGTCCTACCGATCAGCGTCGAGATGACGCTCACTCGCTGTGCTTCGACAGCGCGCCCCTGGACCAGCCCATGGATCTGCTGGGTGATGTACGCCTCGACCTGCGCTTGACGTCGGACAAGTCGTGCGGGCAGATCGTCGCTCGGCTGAATGCCGTGGCCCCCGATGGCCAGGTGGCACAGATCACCTACGGCACCCTGAACCTCAACCTGCGGGATGATTTTGCAGTGGCCAATCCACCGGTGCCCGACGAGCCGCTGCAGGTTCGCTTCAACCTGGATCACGTGGGTTATCGCCTGCCCGCCGGCTATCGCCTGCGCCTGGCCCTGAGCACGGCAAGCTTCCCGTTACTGTGGCCTAGCCGCGAGCTGGCCACCCTGACCCTGCTGCCCGAAGTGCAAAGTGTGCAACTGCCGGTGTTTACCGGGAAACCGGTGGACTGTCCTTTCGAGGCTCCGCAAAGCGCGCCGCCGGCCAACCTGGAAATCATCCGCGCCGCCGCCCCCAAGCGCACCCTCAGCGAGGACGTGGGCAGTGGCGAAGTCTGTGTGCGTATCGACGACGATCTGGGCGCCATGCGTTTTCTCGATCATGGCCTGTGGGTCGACCAGCGCTGCACCGAGCAATATCGCACCCTGCCCTGGGACCCGCTGTCGACCCGAGCGGATATCCAGTGGAATTACCGCGTCGGCCGCGGTTCATGGGCGGTCGAGGTAGACAGCACCTTGCACCTGCAGGCCGATGCCCAGTGGTTCTATCTGCAAGCAGAGCAAATGGCACGGCTCGACGGCCAGCAGATCCATCATCGCCAGTGGCAGAAACGGATTGCCCGATCCACGCTGTAAAGCGTGGCAGGATGCCCAATTTCTGAGAATTGGCGGGTGGCCCGGAACGCTACCCGCCCCAGCAGACGGGTACCCGCATGTCACGTCGCAATGTCGATCTTCCACCGCTGAACTGCCTGCAGCCCTTCGAGGCCGTGGCCCGTCACCTGAGCTTTACTCGGGCCGCCCAGGAACTGAACCTGACCCAGAGCGCCGTGAGCCGCCAGATCAAGCGACTGGAGGAAAACCTCGCGCGCCCACTGTTCCACCGTCACACCCTGGGCATCAGTCTGACCCCGGCGGGGGAGCGCTACTTTCGTACCATCCAACGCCTGCTGCGGGAGCTGGACCGCGAATCCGCCGAACTGCGTCGGCGCGGCGCCGAGCGTCAACTGACCCTGGCCAGCACGCCGACCATCAGCTCGATCTGGCTGGCACGCCTGCTGCCGCAATTCCAGAACCTGTTCCCGGACCTGGACATCCGCATCCTGTGCAGTGAAAGCCCATTGCACCTGGACGTCAGCGAGTACGACCTGGGGCTGTTCTATCACCTCGACGAACTGCCGGCGCCTCTGGGGCTGGAGCTGACCCCGGTATTTGCCAGTGAACAGGTGATCTGCATCTGCAACCCAGGCTACCTGAGCCGCAAAGGGCCGATTCGCGACCCGCAGCACCTGCTGGAAGAACACCGCCTGCTGATCGTCGAAGACCACTATCACGACTGGCTGACCTGGGCCGACTGGTTCAGCGCAGTGGGCGCCACTTACCAATCGCCGCAACACGCCCTGCGCACCAACAGCTACCAATTGCTGATGCAGTCGGCGGTGATGGGCCAGGGCGTAGCCCTGGGCTGGGAAAGCCTGCTGCAAGGCGAACTCGCCGCCGGACGCCTGCAATTGGCGTTGCCGAACCGCATGCTCAGCCGCGGGCGCCTGAACCTGATGCAACCCCACCACCGCAACCCACCACCCGCCGTGCGCCGCTTTCGCCAGTGGCTGCTGGAAAACACCCTTCCCTCCAACGAAATCGGTCCCTGACCGCCATTGCTGACGAATTCATGAACCTGACCCTGCTGACGTTCCCCGCGCTCTACTGCGCCACCATCCTGATGCTCACGGGCAATGGATTGTTCTTCAGTTTTATCGGCCTGCGCCTGACCCATGAGGGCGTTGACGAACTGTGGATCGGCGGCCTCACCGCTGCCTACTACGCGGGCATGGTCTGCGGCGCCAAGTTCGGCCACCAGATGATCGCCGCCGTCGGTCATATCCGCTCCTACGTGGCCTGCGCCGGCGCCGCGACGATGATCGTCCTGTTGCACATTCTGTTCGAGGACTTGTGGCTGTGGCTGGTACTGCGCTTCATCACCGGTCTGGTGATGATGAACCAGTACATGGTGATCGAGAGCTGGCTCAACGAGCAGGCGGACAACAACCAGCGCGGCGCAGTGTTTGCCGGCTACATGGTGGCGGTGTCCCTGGGGTTGATCCTCGGCCAGAGCGTATTGATCTGGCGCCCGGAACTGGACTTCAAACCCTTGCTGATCGTCGCTCTGTGTTTTGCCGCCTGCCTGCTGCCAGTGGCCCTGACCCGGCGCTTGCATCCAGCCAAACTGGTGGCGGCACCACTGCAGATCAGCTTCTTCTGGCGCCGTGTCCCCCAAGCCCTGAGCACCGTGTTCGTCACAGGGCTGATGGTCGGTTCCTTCTACGCCCTGGCCCCGGTATTCATCACCCTCCGTGGCCTGGACACCGCCCAGGCCAGCACCTTCGTCGCCGTGGCGATCTTTGCCGGGCTCTGCGGCCAGTGGCCGATCGGCTGGCTGTCGGACCGTATCGACCGTTCACGGCTAATTCGTGGCTGCGCGGTAACCCTGTGCCTTGTGGCGGTACCGCTGTGGGGGCTGTTCGATCTATCTTTTACGGTGTTGTTGCTGTTCGGTTTCCTCAGCGGCCTGCTGCTTTTCACCCTGTATCCGCTGGCCGTGGCCCTGGCCAACGACAATATCGAGCAGCCCCGGCGCGTGGCCCTGAGCGCCATGCTCCTGGCCACCCACGGGGTAGGTGCCTGCCTGGGACCACTGCTCTGCGGCGCGCTGATGAACCTCTATGGGCACAACGCCTTTTACATGGTGTTTTCCCTGTGCGCCCTGCTGCTGGTTTGGCGCGTACAGCCGAACCAGGTCACCGGGGAATTCCTGGTTGAGGGTGCGCCCCTGCAGCACGTGGCCATGCCCGAACATCCGGTCAGCGTGCTGGCCGCCACCTTGGACCCACGGGTGGATGAAGTGCCTGAGGAGTTGCTGATCCATGAGGCTGCCCAGGATGAAGCGCCCCATAGAAAGGAAAAACTCGAAGCCTGACCCCGCACTCCCAGGACTGAGGGCAATGGGACACTGAGCCGGTTTTCTCGCACATTCGGCTCATTCAATGAGTCAAATAGGTGATGCATTCGCTCCCAGAGAATCCGTCCATGGACCATTCGCGCCAGGCCTGGCAACCCCTACCTGGCACAGTTTCGACTGGCAGGCTGAATATCTTGCCCCGCTTTGCGTGAATGCGTCCAAGTGCAAGGACGCTTGTTGCGGATATCGGGAGTGGTGGGCCAGGAGCTCTGAGCCCAGAGTGAACTGGACGCTCTGTTGCAGAACAGCTTTGCCTCATGGGCCGCGCCGCCGTACCCGCTGCGCACCTTGTGTTCCGGCCTCTTCATCGCGACGGGAAAAAGTCCGTGGAAAGTCACCTCCCAAGGTCCTGAGCAGGCGCGCCAGCGAGCCCTTCTCATTTGCCCGAAACCCCGGTGTCTGCTAGTGTCGCGCCGGTTTAACGTCAACCGGGATAGCCGCCATGGCCCGCAAAAAAGCTGCCTTAGATTTCGAACAATCCCTCGCCGACCTGCAAACCCTGGTCGAGCGTCTGGAGAACGGCGAGCTGTCGCTGGAAGACTCATTGACCGCTTTCGAGCAAGGCATCGGCCTGACCCGTGACTGCCAGGCCGCCCTGGCCCAGGCCGAGCAGAAAGTACAGATCCTGCTGGAGCGCGATGGCGAGCTGGCGGAACAGCCCTTCGATGCGGAACAGCCAGAATGATTTCCGCCTATCAGGCCACCAGTCAGGCCCGCGTCGACGCTGCAATGCAAACCCTGTTCATTGCTCCAAGCCCCGAACTTGCCCGCCTCTATGAAGCCATGCGCTACAGCGTGATGAATGGTGGCAAACGAGTGCGCCCACTGTTGGCCTATGCCGCCTGCGAGGCTCTGGGCGGCAAGCCCGAGCAAGCCAACGGCGCAGCCTGTGCGGTGGAACTGATTCACGCTTACTCGCTGGTGCACGACGACCTGCCGGCGATGGACGACGACGACCTGCGTCGCGGCCAGCCCACCACTCACAAGGCCTTCGACGAAGCCTGCGCGATCCTTGCCGGTGACGGCCTGCAGAGCCTGGCCTTCAGTGCCCTGCTGGACCCGCAGTTGAGCGACGCCAGCGCCGAGATCCGCCTGCGCATGGTCACCACCCTGGCCCTGGCCGCAGGCCCTGCGGGGATGGTCGGCGGCCAGGCCATCGACCTCGGCTCGGTGGGCCTCAAGCTCGATCAGCAGGCTCTGGAGTACATGCACCGGCACAAGACCGGCGCCCTGATCGAGGCCAGCGTGATCCTCGGCGCCCTGGCCAGCGGCATGGCGGAGAAAGACGAACTGAAGTCCTTGCAGACCTATGCCCGAGCCATCGGCCTGGCGTTCCAGGTGCAGGACGACATCCTCGACGTCGAAAGCGATACCGCGACCCTGGGCAAACGCCAGGGCGCCGACATTGCCCGGGACAAGCCAACCTACCCGGCGTTGCTGGGCCTGGCCGCCGCCAAGGAATACGCCCTGGAACTGCGCGACCAGGCGCTGCACGCCCTGCGTCCGTTTGACGCAGCGGCCGAGCCCCTGCGCGAGCTGGCGCGGTATATCGTCGAGCGCCGCAGCTGATCGGCGGCCCGCACCCGGACCGCATATCGGCCAAGTTCGGTGCTCTGCGTGGGCAGCTTGCGATGCATAAGGTAAACTGCCGCCTCTTTCTATACCTATAACGATTCGCCTGATGCCCACGACGTTTCATGAGATTCCCCGCAAACGCCCGACCACGCCGCTGCTCGACCGTGCCAAGACGCCGGACGGCCTGCGCCGGTTAGGTGAAGCCGAGCTGGAAACCCTGGCCGATGAATTGCGCCTGGAATTGCTCTACACGGTCGGCCAGACCGGTGGGCACTTCGGTGCCGGCCTCGGGGTCATCGAGCTGACCATCGCGTTGCATTACGTATTCGACACCCCGGACGACCGGCTGGTGTGGGACGTGGGTCATCAGGCCTATCCGCACAAGATCCTCACCGGTCGCCGCGAACAAATGGCCACCCTGCGCCAGAAAGACGGCCTGGCCGCTTTCCCCCGGCGCTCCGAGAGCGAGTACGACACCTTTGGCGTCGGCCACTCCAGCACCTCCATCAGTGCCGCGCTGGGCATGGCCATTGCCGCCCGCCTGCAGAACAGCGAGCGCAAGGCTATCGCGGTGATCGGCGACGGCGCCCTTACTGCTGGCATGGCCTTCGAGGCCCTGAACCACGCGCCGGAAGTGGACGCCAACATGCTGGTGATCCTCAACGACAACGACATGTCGATCTCGCGCAATGTCGGCGGCCTGTCCAACTACCTGGCCAAGATCCTCTCCAGCCGCACCTACGCCAGCATGCGCGAGGGCAGCAAGAAGGTCCTGTCGCGCCTGCCAGGCGCCTGGGAAATCGCCCGCCGTACTGAAGAGTACGCCAAGGGCATGCTGGTACCCGGCACCCTGTTCGAAGAGCTGGGCTGGAACTACATCGGCCCCATCGATGGCCACGACCTGCCGACCCTGATCGCCACTCTGCGCAACATGCGCGATCTCAAGGGGCCGCAGTTCCTGCATGTGGTGACCAAGAAGGGCAAGGGCTTCGCCCCGGCGGAAGTCGACCCGATCGGCTACCACGCCATCACCAAGCTGGAACCTCTGGACGCTCCGGCCGCTGCGCCGAAAAAGGCCGGCGGACCGAAGTACTCCGGCGTGTTCGGCGAGTGGCTGTGTGACATGGCCGCCGCCGACCCGCGGCTGGTGGGCATTACCCCTGCGATGAAGGAAGGCTCCGACCTGGTGGCTTTCAGCGAGCGTTTCCCGCTGCGCTACTTCGACGTGGCAATTGCCGAACAGCACGCGGTGACCCTGGCGGCCGGCATGGCCTGCGAAGGTGCCAAGCCGGTGGTGGCGATCTACTCCACTTTCCTCCAGCGCGGCTACGACCAACTGATCCACGACGTGGCGGTGCAGAACCTCGACGTGCTGTTCGCCATCGACCGCGCAGGCCTGGTGGGCGAAGACGGCCCGACCCACGCCGGCAGCTTTGACCTGTCCTACTTGCGCTGCATCCCCGGCATGCTGGTGATGACCCCAAGCGACGAGAATGAACTGCGCAAGATGCTCAGCACCGGCCACCTGTACAACGGCCCGGCGGCCGTGCGTTACCCACGCGGTACTGGCCCCAATGCGCCGATCGACAAGGACCTGGAGCCGATCGAGATCGGCAAGGGCCTGATCCGTCGCCAAGGTCGACAAGTCGCTCTGCTGGTGTTCGGCGTGCAACTGGCCGAAGCCCTGCTAGTGGCCGAGAAACTCGACGCCACCGTGGTCGACATGCGCTTCGTCAAGCCTCTGGATGAAGCCCTGGTCCGCGAAATTGCCGCCAGCCACGAACTGCTGGTGACTATCGAAGAAAACGCCATCATGGGCGGCGCCGGTGGCGCGGTCAGTGAATTCATGGCCCGCGAAAGCATCCTCAAGCCGATTCTGCACCTGGGTCTGCCGGACGCTTATGTCGAGCACGCCAAGCCGGCGCAGATGCTTGCCGAATGTGGCCTCGACGAGGCCGGCATCGAGGCCGCGGTGCGCCAGCGCCTGCAACTGCTGGGCCTGTCGTAAACTCTCTAGCGAATGCAGGGCCTGCCCTCCGGGCCCTGTAGCCCTGCGCGACTCGCCCGCATCGGCAACCTGGGTGCCGCATTCCCCGATTCTTGCGGCCAAGGCCCCCGCCGCGCTAATGGAATAGCCATGAAACTCTCTCGCCTTGCCCTGCCCCTGTGCCTCCTGCCCTGTGCCGATTTGCTCGCAGACACTTTTGAACGCGATCAAGCCCTGAAACTTCCGGAGACGCTGATCAGTGCCAATCGCCAGGTACAGGCACGCAACGACAGCAGCGCCGCCAACAGCGTATTCACCCGGGAAGAAATCGATCGCCTGCAACCCAGCAGCCTGATCGACCTGCTGCAACGGGTGCCGGGGGTGCAGGTCGCCCAGAGTGGCGGGCGTGGTAGTCCGCCGAACATTTTCATCCGTGGCACCAACTCGGCCCAGAGCCTGGTATTGGTAGACGGCCAACGCATCAGCAGCTCCTCGTCCGGCGACAGCAACCTGCAATTCATCAGCGTCGACCAGATCGAGCGCGTGGAAGTACTGCGCGGCTCACGCTCGGCCCTCTACGGCAGTGATGCCTTGGGTGGCGTAATCCAGATATTTACTCGGCGCGGCACCGAGTCTGGGCTGCACGGGCGCATGCACGTTGGTGTCGGCAGCAACCAGACCTGGGAGCGCAGCCTGGGGCTGTCCGGCGGTGATCAACAGACGCGCTTCAGCCTGGGCGCCAGCCTGGATGAAACTGCCGGGATCGACTGGACTCGTGAGTCATTCCCCAGCGACGCCGACCACGATGGTTATCGCAACAAATCGTTGAGCTTCACCCTCAGCCACGCGCTGAGTGATGACCTGGAGGCGGGGTTCAACCTGCTGGATAACCGTGGTCGTACGCGCTATGACAACCCTTTTGGTCGCTACGACTCAAACTACAACGTCTTCGAGCAGGACCCCTACACCGACTTCAGCGTCAGTAGCGTCAGCGGGTATCTCGACGCAACCATCAACGACCGCTGGCAGTCGCGGATAGAACTGGGGCACAGCGAGAACCGCGATCTCAAACGCGACAAGCTCAGTGACGAGCGCAGTGTATTCAATACCTATCGGGACTCACTCAACTGGCAGAACGATCTGCGCCTGAACGACCAGAACAGCCTGATCGTCGGAGCCGACTGGTATGAAGACCGGCTCAATACCAGCCCAGCCCGATTTGCCGAGGACAGCCGCTGGAACCGCGCCGCCTTTATCCAGCACCGCTTTCGCGGGGACAGCTTCTCCACCGAGCTGGGCCTGCGTCGCGACCAGAATCAGCAATATGGCGGGCAAAACACCTGGAGCGGCACCTTCACCCTGCCGCTGAATCCGGACAACGACCTGCTGCTGTCCTACAGCGAAGGCTTTCGGGCACCGAACTTCAGTGATCTGTACTACCCGGGATACGACAATCCCAACCTCAAGCCAGAACACTCAAAGAGCTATGAACTGCAATGGCGCAGCCAACTAAGCGAAAGCAGCCGCCTGGAGGCCTCGCTTTATCGCACAGACATCAAGGATGCTATTACCCCTGATGCCAGGTACCGCCCACAGAACATTGGCTCCGCGCGCATTAACGGTTTCGAGGCAAGTCTCAAACAAGAGATATTGGGTTGGCAGAGCAACCTTGGGTTGGCGATCATCGACCCCAGGGATCGTGACACCGGACACACCCTGAACCGACGTGCACGGCGCACGTTGAGCCTGGATCTGGATCGGCAATTTGATCGATTGGGACTCGGTGCCAGCTGGCAGGCAATTAGCAGTAGTTACAACGACATGGAGAATCGATTCTCGATCCCCGGCTATAGCCTGTTCGGCCTGCGCAGCAGCTGGGCGGTCAACAATGAAATCAAGCTGGACCTGAAGCTCGACAATCTTTTCGACAAGTCCTACACGCGCGCGCTCTACAGCTACCAGGGCAGCGACTATGGCTACCGCACCGAAGGCCGCACCTGGATGCTCGGCGTGACCTGGACGCCGGAGCTGTAAGATCCGCCGCCTTCGCCGGCAAGCCGGCTCCTACAGTGATGGCGTAGGGCCGGCGAACAGGGCTCAGCGCTCAGGCGCGATCAATGCACAGAGCTTGGCAGTCGCGGCAATCATTTGCCCGCTGGGCCGTTCCAGTCCTTTATCAGTCACCAGCAACAAGCGTCCTTGCTTGACCGCAGCAATCTGCGGCCAGGCCTTCCAGGCATCCAACTGCCCCTGAGCAGTGGCCAGGATCACCTGCGGGTTGCGCTGCAACACCGCTTCGACGCTGACTTGAGGCGCCGGTAACTGCTGGTCGGCAAATACATTGCGGGCACCGCAGACGCTCAGCGCTTCACTGATGATCTGCCCGCCACCCACGGTGTACAGCGGCTGATCCCAGACTTGATAGAACACCGCCAAGGGGGGCTCGCGATGATAGCGCGCGCGCAACCGACTCAATTGCCGACTCAACTGCGCCGCTAGTTGCTGGCCAGCCGCAGGCCGCCCCAGGCGCTCGCCGATCTCGGCGATCTGCGCAATCAGTTGCTGAAGGTCATGGGGTTCGGCGACGTAGATGGCAATCCCCAGGCGCGACAGCTGTTCGCGCTGGGCCGGGCCCACACTGCCCGGCCAGAGCAGCAGCAAGTCGGGTTTGAGACTGAGCAGCCGCTCCATATCCAGTTGACCATAGCGCCCCACCGAAGGCAGACCCGCGATCTGTGGCGGACGCTCGCCGGCATCCAACACGCCGACCAGCAGCTCGGCGGCGCCTAATTCGACAACGATTTCCGAGAGCGAAGGCGCCAAGCTAACGACCCGCGGCGCCGCCAGTGCGGGAACGCTGGCCAGCAGGCACAGAAGCGCCAGCCAACGCAGCATCAGGCGAGTTGACGCGGGATACGGTAAAGGTAGAACAGCACTGCGCTGGACAGCGCCAGCAGCATTAGCGGCACTGCTTCCAGGCCGACGAATACCGCCAGGGCACCAATCCAGGCCGGCAACGAGGCTGCCAGGAAGGCCGCGCGACGCCGAGCTGCCAGGGTGATCCAGGCAGCCGGCTCATCAGGGGTGTCGAGGGCTTTACCGGCGGCGATCAAGGCATGCTTGTAGCCGTTGAAGAAACGCAGGCTGACGAACATCGAGGCCGTGCCGGCGATAAAGAACGGCATCGCCAGCACCGGCATGATCGCTTCGCCCTTGCCGAACACCGCATTGATCACGAACAAAGGCAACAAGGCCAACGCCAGGTACTGCCACCAACTGACGGTCAGCCGTCGGCGCACTTGACCCCGAGTCACAGGCGGTCGACCTCACCCTGGTGCTCGTTGCCCATCATGTGGTCGAGCTTGCTGGCCTTGGTCGCCAGGTACAACTTGTTGTGGGGGTTGTGACCGGTGTGCAGAGGAACGCGCTCGGCGACCTGGATGCCCATCTCGGTCAATGCCTTGACCTTGCGCGGATTGTTGGTCATCAGCCGCAGGGACTTGACCCCCAGGTGCTCGAGCATCGGCAGGCACATGGCGTAGTCACGCTGGTCGGCAGCAAACCCCAGGCGCTCGTTGGCTTCAACGGTGTCCGCGCCGCCATCTTGCAGCTCATAGGCGCGGATCTTGTTCAGCAGACCAATGCCGCGGCCTTCCTGGCGCAGGTACAAAATGACGCCACGACCTTCACGAGCAACGGCCTGCATGGCGGCTTCCAGTTGCGAACCACAGTCGCAGCGCTGGCTGAACAAGGCATCGCCGGTCAGGCATTCGGAGTGCAAGCGACCGAGCACCGGTGCGCCATCGGCGATGTCGCCAAGGCTGAGCACTACATGTTCACGGCCGGTGGCTTGATCGAGAAAACCATGCATGGTGAATTGCGCAAAAGGGGTTGGCAGCTTGCAAGCGGCAACAAAAACGACGGGCACTGTTGTGCTCCTGATCTGTATGAGGACTCAAGATTCGCAGAGGCGGCATTGTAACAGCAGCCTCCACTGGGTGCTTAGGCTGAATTATCGGAGATAAAGATCGATAAGTTTGATCAACGGGCTGCCGGGCGCCGCTCCCCGTCAAAGGGATAAGGCTGCTTCCAACGCGCGAATATCGGCCGCAATTGGCCCGTGCTCACCAACTGTTCCATGCGCCGGTCATACAGCGCCAGCAGCTCGCGCCCTCGCGGGTTACTGGCAAAACCCAGGTAAAGCGGCAGCTCGGTCAGGTGGGTGCGCTTGAACTGGCCGGGGTTCTGGGCCTGCCCCAGCACGTAGTCGATCTCGGTCTGGGAGTCGATGTAGTAGTCAGCCCGGCTGTACAGCAGCATCGGCAGGATGCCGATCCTCCGGCGAATCTCGTTGTAACGGTGAACGTTGGGCAGGTAGTCCTGGTACTTGTAGCCACGCACCCAGACCAGCCGATAGCTGCCCAGGCTCGCCAGGTTCAACTCGGGATTGCTGGCCAGCCCCAGAGCATAGATGTGGTCAGTATCGTAGTTGCGCTCCGGGTAGAGCACCCCGGGCGACTCATCACGGTAAGCCCCCACTTGGGCATCCACTTCACCCCGCTGCACCAGCCCCACCGAACGGGTATAGGGCACGCTGCAGCGTTCAATGCGGATTCCCAGGGGCTCGAAGACTTCCCGCAGGATCTCCCAGGCCAAGCCCTGGCCGTTGGCTTCGGTGTACTGGCTCCACTCCTCGCTGGCAATGCGGATGGACTGGGGCGGCGCCTGCAACTCACTGGCCCGGACGCTACTGCAGCTCCAGACGACCAGCAACAGCAGCAGCGCGCGACAGACACCCATTGCCTTGCCCCTCAGCTAAAACACCACACCAGCCCTTGCATCGCCAGCCAGGCAAACACACCAGCCAGGACGTCGTCGAGCATGATGCCGACGCCACCATGAACATGCCGGTCGATCCAGCGAATCGGCCAGGGCTTGAGAATGTCGAAAAAGCGGAATGCCAGGAATCCCGCCAGCAACCAGTACCAGCCTTCAGGCACCAGCCACAGGGTGATCCACATACCGACCATTTCGTCCCAGACGATGCCTTCGTGGTCATGTACTCGCAGATCATCGGCAACCTTGCCGCACAGCCAGAAGCCGAACAGCATGGTGACGCCGAGCATCAACCAATAACCCCAATCCGGCAGCATCTGCCACAACGGGATAAAGGGTAGCGCAACCAGCGAACCCCAGGTGCCCGGAGCCTTGGGCAAGGTGCCGGAGCCAAAGCCGAAAGCCAGGAAATGCCAGGGATTGCGCCAGACCGATGGCGGCACGAACTCCGCAGGGAGCTGTTTTGGATGATCTGTCACGGTGTCTCCGGAAAATGTTGATAACCCCGGATGCCCGGGGTGATGTCCTGTCCGCCGGCATCCAGCAGTGTCACCCCTTGCCCGGCCACCACCCGTCCAACCACATGCACCGGCCAACCTGCAGCCAACAGCGGCGCAAGCTCGGCAGGCGGCAGAGTGAAGGCCAGCACGTAGTCGTCGCCGCCACTCAAGGCGGCAGCACGAGCGCCCCGCTCGCCAAGAAAGCTCAGCAGCGCCGCAGACAAGGGCAGCCTTTCGACCTCCACCTGCAGACCGACTGCCGACGCTGCGGCAATGTGCCCACAATCGGCCAACAGACCATCTGAGATGTCCAGGGCGGAGCTGGCCTTGCCACGCAAGGCCTGGCCCAGGGCTAACTGTGGCTGCGGCGACCAGTAATGAGCCAGCAGCGGATCGGCCACGGCCGGTTCGGCGCGACGCTGTCCCAACACCAGGGGCAAGGCGCCAGCGGCATTACCCAGCTCACCGCCGACACATAGAAGGTCACCCTCGCGGGCGCCGCTGCGGGTCAGGGCAAGGCCTGCGGGCACACGTCCGAACACCGTCAAGGTCAAGGTCAGGGGGCCGCGTGTGGTGTCGCCACCGACCAAGCGCACACCGCAGTTTTGGGCCATGGCGTTCAAACCGCGGGCATAGGCCTGCAGCCAATCGGTGCTTACCGTCGGCAGGGTCAGGGCAAGGGTAAAGGCCAGCGGGGTGGCGCCCATGGCAGCCAGGTCGCTGACAGCCACCGCCAAGGAGCGTTGGCCTAAAAGAAACGGTTCGCAGGGATCGGCGAAATGCACTCCGGCCACCAGGGTGTCGGTGGAAATCGCCAACTGCTCGCCAGGAGCAACTGCCAGCAAGGCGCAGTCATCACCGATCCCTAGAACAACACCTTCGCCGCCCTGCGCACAGGGCGCGGCAGCGAAGAAATTACGGATCAGCTCAAACTCGCCCATGGCAGCTGCAAGCGCGGATCAGCGCTTGAACGCCTTCACTTCAGCTTCACGCAGGCGCGGGGCCAGCTTGTCGAGAACACCGTTGACGAACTTGTGGCCGTCGGTGGAACCGAAGACCTTGGCCAGTTCGATACCCTCGTTGATCACCACGCGGTACGGCACGTCGACGCGCTTGAGCAGCTCCCAGGTCGACAGGCGCAGGACCGCCAGTTCAACCGGGTCCAACTCGTCGATGGCCAGGTCCAGGCAAGGCACGAGAGCAGTATCGATCTCGTTCTTGTGGGCCGGAACCCCGTGCAGGATCTCGCGGAAGTAGGCACCGTCGATGTCAGTGAAATCGTTGTCGACCCGAAACTGAGCTTCGATCTCGTTCAGCGAATGCTTGGCCATGTGCCATTGATACAGCGCCTGGGTCGCGAGCTGACGAGCTTCACGACGCTTGACGCTCTTGGATGGCTTGCCAGCACTGGCAGGCTTGGGATCGCGTGGGTTGAAACGATCGCTATCGTCGCTAATCACTTGGCCTCCAACTGCGCCAGCAGGCTGACCATTTCCAGGGCGGACAAGGCGGCTTCAGCGCCTTTGTTACCGGCCTTGGTGCCGGAACGTTCAATGGCTTGTTCGATCGAGTCAACGGTCAACACGCCAAAGGCCACCGGCACGCCGAACTCCATGGACACCTGGGCCAGGCCCTTGGTGCATTCACCGGCCACGTATTCGAAGTGCGGAGTACCGCCACGAATGACCGCGCCCAGGGCGATGATCGCCGCGTAATCACCCTTCTGTGCGACTTTTTGCGCAACCAACGGAATTTCGAAGGCGCCAGGAGCACGGATGATGGTGATGTCGCTTTCGCTCACGCCGTGGCGAACCAGGGCGTCAACCGCGCCGCTGACCAGGCTCTCGACGACGAAGCTGTTGAAACGGCCGACCACCAGGGCATAGCGGCCTTTAGGGGCGATGAAGGTACCTTCGATGGTCTTCAGGGTCATTCGACAAATCTCTTAAAGAGCCAGGGCGTGTCTAGCACACGCCCTTTAGTGATATTTGAACCGCGAATTTCAAGCCAGAAACGACCGGCTTTTATTCGGAGGGCACGTATTCTACAACTTCCAGGTCGAAACCGGATATCGCATTAAACTTCATCGGTGCACTCATCAGGCGCATTTTGCGCACGCCCAGGTCCCGGAGGATCTGCGAACCGGCACCCACGATGCTGTAGGTGGTCGGTTTCTTCGGCGGCTGGTGATCGGCCGTTTCACGAATGTGCGCCAACAGTACGTCACCGTCCAATGGGTGACCCAGCAGCAGTACCACGCCACTGCCCGCCTCGGCCACGGTGGCCATGGCCGCCCGCAGGCTCCAGCGGCCCGGTTGCTTGACCATCAGCAGGTCGCGCAGCGGGTCCATGTTGTGCACCCGCACCAGGGTCGGTTCTTCAGCGCAGATCTCGCCCAGGGTCAGCGCCATGTGCACATCGCCTTCCACGGAATCACGATAGGTCACCAGGTTGAACTGGCCCAGTTCGCTGTCCAGGGGCTGCTCGGCAATCCGCTGAACGGTACGTTCGTGGATCATCCGGTAGTGGATCAGGTCGGCAATGGTGCCGATCTTGATCTTGTGTTCGGCGGCGAAGGCTTCCAGCTCGGTGCGACGGGACATGGTGCCGTCGTCGTTCATCACCTCGCAGATCACCCCACTCGGCTCGAAACCGGCCATGCGCGCCAGATCGCAGGCGGCCTCGGTGTGGCCGGCACGGGCCAGGGTACCGCCGGGCTGGGCCATCAGCGGGAAGATGTGGCCCGGGCTGACGATGTCCTCGGCCTTGGCGTCCTTGGCAGCGGCTGCCTGCACGGTACGCGCACGGTCAGCGGCGGAGATGCCGGTGGTGACGCCTTCGGTGGCCTCGATGGAGACAGTGAACTTGGTGCCGAAACCGGAGCCGTTGCGCGGCGCCATCAGCGGCAGCTTGAGCAGCTCGCAGCGCTCGCGGCTCATGGGCATGCAGATCAGGCCACGGGCGTGCTTGGCCATGAAGTTGATGTGTTCGGCCTTGCAGCACTCGGCGGCCATGATCAGGTCGCCTTCGTTCTCACGGTCTTCGTCATCCATGAGGATGACCATCTTGCCTTGGCGGATGTCTTCAACCAGTTCTTCGATGCTGTTGAGCGCCACTCGGCACCCCCTTGAGTCAGGATTTGAGATAGCCGTTAGCGGCCAGAAAACTTTCGGTAATGCTGCCGCCCGTGGCCTCGGCCGCCTTGTCACCCAGCAGCAGGCGCTCCAGGTAACGCGCCAGCAGATCCACCTCAAGGTTGACCTGCCGACCCGGCCGGTAGTCGGCCATGATGGTTTCCGCCAGGGTGTGGGGCACGATGGTCAACTCGAACTCGGCGCCATTCACCGCGTTGACCGTCAGGCTGGTGCCGTCGACGGTGATCGAGCCTTTATGGGCGATGTACTTGGCCAGCTCTTTCGGTGCGCGGATGCGGAACTGGATGGCCCGGGCATTTTCTTCCCGCGCCACCACTTCACCGACGCCGTCGACATGGCCGCTGACCAGGTGACCGCCCAGGCGGGTGGTCGGGGTCAGGGCTTTCTCCAGGTTGACCCGGCTACCGGCCTTCAATTGATGAAAGGCGGTGCAGTCCAGGGTTTCACGGCTGACATCGGCCCAGAAACCATCGCCCGGCAGCTCAACAGCGGTCAGGCAGACGCCGTTCACCGCGATGCTGTCGCCCAGTTTGACGTCGGCCAGATCAAGCTTGCCGGTTTCTACATAGACCCGCACATCTCCGCCTTTTGGGGTCAATGCGCGAATGCTGCCGATGGATTCGATGATGCCGGTGAACATGGAGTCCTCCTCGAGAACAGGGCCGCCGGGTAGGCGAAAGTCGGGAATTATACGCTCGCTGGCGGGGCCGGGATGGCAGTGACTCGCCAGTCATCGCCCACCGCACGCATTTCAATGATCTTGAGCAACGGCGCCTCACGCATTTGCGCCAATGGCCAGTCCAGCAGCGGACGCGCCGAGGAACCGAGGAACTTGCCGGCGATGAAGATCTGGTACTCGTCCACCAGTCCCTGTTGGGCAAAGGCTCCGGCCAGCCGCGGGCCGGCTTCCACCAGCACCTCGTTGACGCCACGGGCGGCCAGTTCCAACAGCAAGCAACGCAGGTCGACCTGGCCATCGGGGCCAGGCACGATCAGGCACTCCGGACCGTTGGCATACTGCTCCTCCACCGCTGCGCAGGTGGCCACCAGGGCCGGGCCGGCCTTGAAGAACGGCGCGTCGAGGGGCACTCGCAAGCGGCCATCGATCAACACTCGCAACGGCGGCCGACTCATGGCCAGAGCCGTTTGCTCAGGGTCCAGGCCCAGCTCGGCAGCGCGCACGTTCAGCCGAGCGCCATCCGCCAGCACCGTGTCGGCACCGGTCAACACCACGGAGGACTCCGCCCGCAGGCGCTGCACCGCGGAACGCGCGGCAGGTCCGGTGATCCATTGGCTCTCGCCACTGGCCATGGCCGTACGACCGTCGAGACTCATCGCCAGCTTGACCCGCACATAAGGCAGGCCGTGTTCCATGCGCTTCAGGAAGCCCTGGTTGATCGCCCGGGCCTCACCTTCCAGCACGCCACTGTGGGTCGCGATGCCAGCCTGGGCCAGGCGCTGCAAACCGCGGCCGGCAACTTCCGGGTTCGGGTCCTGCATGGCCGCGACCACCCGCGCCACCCCGGCATTGACCAAGGCATCGGCGCAAGGCGGGGTACGCCCGTGATGACTGCAGGGCTCCAGCGTCACATAGGCCGTGGCGCCACGGGCCTGCTCCCCCGCGGCTCGCAGGGCATGCACTTCGGCGTGGGGCTCACCGGCCCGCACATGCCAGCCTTCGCCTACCACCTGGCCGTCGCGCACGATGACGCAACCGACACGGGGATTGGGATGGGTGCTGTACCACCCCTTGCGCGCCAGTTCCAGGGCACGGGCCATGTAGTGCGCGTCGAGTACCGCCTGCTCCGGGGACAGGCTCATTGCTTGGCCGGCTCGCGGGCGAGACGGTCGATCTCTTCGCGGAATTCGTTGAGGTCCTGGAAACGTCGATAGACCGAAGCGAAACGGATATAGGCGACTTCATCGAGCTTCTGCAGCTCGGTCATCACCAGCTCACCCACGACCAGGGATTTGACTTCGCGCTCGCCGGTGGCCCGCAGCTTGTGCTTGATATGCACCAGCGCCGCCTCCAGACGCTCGACACTCACCGGGCGTTTTTCCAGGGCGCGCTGCATACCGGCGCGCAATTTTTCTTCGTCGAAGGGCTGACGGCTGCCGTCAGTCTTGATCAGGCGCGGCATCACCAGTTCGGCAGTTTCGAAGGTGGTGAAACGTTCACCACAGGCCAGGCATTCACGCCGGCGGCGCACCTGTTCGCCCTCGGCGACCAGACGCGAGTCGATGACCTTGGTGTCGTTGGCACCGCAGAAGGGACAGTGCATGGTGGCAGGCAACAAAAAAAGGGAGGGCCATGGTAGCGCATCCCACTGGCAAGACAAGCCATAGCCTTTACGGTATACAGACCGACTATTATGTTTCGCACATGGAATTTCGCCTTGTTGGAGCTTCAGATGCCGCTCAGACCGCTCGTTTTGCTCAGTCTTGTCAGCCTGCTGGTCGCTTGCAGCAGCGATGCCCCGAAACCTGCGGCACCTTCCCCCTCCTCGCAACAAACGCAGAAAAAAAACCAGGAACCCGCCGACCTTGGCCCTTTGCCGGCCTACCAGCGCGAGCTGAGCGGCACCCTCGATGGCGTTCCGGCCGGCGCTGACGTCGAACTGGCGCTGCTGGTGATTGATGAACGCGGTCGCCCGCAGCGCCTGTTGGCCAGCAGCAACCTGACCGGTACCAACCAGGCCCTGCCCTTTCGTCTGCGCTTTGCCCCCGAGGCCTTCCCTGAGGGCGCCCGGGTCGAGTTGCGTGGCCGTGCCAGCCAGTCAGGCCAGTTGATCCTGCATCTGCCGGCACAGCGTATCGGCCAGCCCACCACCCAGGCCCTGGGGCAACTGCAATTCGTCAAAGCCCCATGAAGGTACTGTTCGACCTGCAAGACGCCCTCAGCGAGCTGCTGGGGGACGCGCAACTGGTGGCCTGCGAGCTGCCGGATACCACGCTCAAACTCTGGCTGATCGATGCCGAGAATATGGACCGCGCCTTCACCCCGGAAGAAACCCGACGCATCCTTCACGAGCCGCCCTACTGGAGTTTTTGCTGGGCCAGCGGCCTGGCTCTGGCTCGCTACCTGGCCGAGCACCCGCTGTGGGTGCAAGGCAAGCGGGTGCTGGACTTCGGTGCCGGCTCCGGAGTAGCGGCGATTGCCGCGGCCAAGGCCGGCGCTCTGGAAGTCGTGGCCTGCGACCTCGATCCCCTGGCCATTGCCGCCTGCCGGGCCAATGCCGAACTCAATGGCGTGGAACTGAGCTATTCCACGGACTTCTTCGCCGAGGCCGATCGCTTCGACCTGATCCTGGTGGCGGACGTGCTGTATGACCGAGCCAACCTGCCGCTGCTGGACCAATTCCTCAGCCGTGGCCACGCCGCCCTGGTCGCAGACTCCCGAGTCAGGGACTTCAGGCACCCGCTGTATCAGCGCCTGGAAATGCTCAAGGCCTTTACCCTGCCGGACCTGGCCGAGCCCTGGGAGTTTCGCAACGTAAGCCTGTATCACGCGCAACGACCAAATGACCACCAACCGGCGTCGGTAGAAACCCTGTAGGCGCTAGCTTGCCGACGATGGCGATTGCCCCCGTACACCCTTTATAGTGGAACCATTCCCGCTTATTCGAGATACCCCATGAGTCAGGACACGCCGTACATCTTCGACGCCCGCACCGCTGATTTCGACCAGTCGGTCATCGAGAACTCCTTCCACAAGCCGGTCCTGGTGGACTTCTGGGCCGAGTGGTGTGCGCCCTGCAAAGCCTTGATGCCGATGCTGCAACAGATTGCCGAGAGCTATCAGGGTGAGTTGCTGCTGGCCAAGGTCAACTGCGACATCGAGCCGGACATCGTCGCCCGCTTCGGTATCCGCAGCCTGCCTACCGTGGTGCTGTTCAAGGACGGCCAACCGGTGGACGGCTTTGCCGGTGCACAACCGGAATCCGCAGTGCGCGCCATGCTCGAACCCCATGTGCAGATGCCGCCACCACCCGCCGCCGATCCGCTGGAGCAGGCCGAAGCCTTGTTCAACGACGGACGTATCAGTGACGCAGAAACGCTCCTCAAAGTGCTGCTGGGCGAAGACAACAGCAACGCCAAGGCGCTGATCCTCTATGCTCGCTGCCTGGCCGAACGCGGCGAACTGGATGAAGCTCAGACCGTGCTCGACGCCGTCAAGAGCGATGAACACAAAGCCGCGCTGGCCGGTGCCAAGGCGCAGATCACTTTCCTCAAGCAGGCCGCCGACTTACCGGATGCCGCTGATCTCAAGACCCGCCTGGCCAAGGATCCGCTGGACGACGAAGCGGCGTATCAATTGGCAATCCAGCAACTGGCCCGCCAGCAGTACGAAGCGGCGCTGGAAGCCCTGCTCAAGCTGTTCATGCGCAACCGCAGCTATAACGAAGGGGTCGCCCACAAGACCCTGCTGCAAGTCTTCGACTTGCTGGGCAACGATCACCCGCTGGTGACCGCGTATCGCCGTAAACTGTTCGCCGCGCTGTACTGAGCCGGATGTGCTGGCTTGTGTAGGAGCTGGCTTGCCAGCGAATGCGTTCTGACAGACAGAGCCCTTTCGCCAGCAAGCTGGCTCCTACAGGGTCATTGCACCCAGCTGTAGATCGGCGTATCGGCGCCACTCACCACCTTGACCTCAGCGCAGTGGCGCAGGCGCACCAGCAGGCGCTTACCCGCCGCCGCGCTGCCGGTCAGCCCTTCCAATTGTTCCAGCAGTTCCGGCCCGCTGAGCTGCCCAGCCTTGCGCAGCAGGTCCTTGGTGATCTGCCACAGGGCATCGTCCTGATTCACCGGCTTGGCCGCCGCCACAACGCTTTCAGGCTTCGCCGCCTGCAATTGCGCACCCAGCTGTGCCCAATCGCCCTCATCCAGTTCCAGGGTCAAGTCCACCGGCCAGTCACCGATGCTTCCACGAATCCGCAACATCGCTATGCTCCTGAATATTTCTGACGAGCATGCTCCCACGCGTCTTGCACAACGCCAAGCGGAGGGGCAAACTCCGCAACCGATTGTTATAAGATCACATAACATTTATTTCATCTTCGCCCCTGGAGACTTGCCATGCGTCGTCTGCTACTCGCCTTGCCGTTTGCCCTGCTGCCGCTGGCCATTGCCCAGGCGGCCGAGGTCCATGATCACGAACATGAGCACGGCAGCCTCGGCGCTCACGAACATGGTGTCGGACGCTTGAACGCAGTGCTCGATGGCCTGGCTCTGGAGCTGGAGCTGGAAAGCCCGGCGATGAACCTGGTGGGCTTCGAGCACGCCCCCAGCACCGATACCGACAAGGCCAAGGTCGCAGCGGCCCGCGCTCAGCTGGAGCAACCCCTGGTACTGTTCAGCCTGCCCAAGGCGGCCGGTTGCGTAGTCGCCAAGCAGGAACTGCAAAGCCCGCTGTTCGGCGACAAACCTGATGCCAATGAACACGACGACGATGATGACCACGACGCAGATGCCAAAGCCGCCGACGGCCATGAACATCACCACGAACACAGTGAGATCCACGCCCACTACCAGCTCACCTGCGCCAAGCCGGACGTTCTGAAAACCCTCGACCTGAGCCAGATCTTCAAGACCTTCCCCGCCACCGTGAAAATTCAGGTACAACTTATTTCGCCAAGTGGCCAGCAAGGCGTCGAGGCCACGGCCCAGGCCGCTACTCTGAAGTTCTGACCGCTGCCCCTGTAGCTGCCGCCTTCGGCCGCAGCTGCAAAACTCATTTCATGATCGGCCCAACATGACCCAAGCACTTATCGAACTGTCCGAACTGGGCTTCAGCTGGCCCGGTCATCCACAGTTGCTGGACATCCCGGCCTTCCGTCTGGAAGCCGGCGAAACACTATTTCTCAAAGGCCCCAGCGGCAGCGGCAAGACCACCCTGCTGGGCCTGTTGGGCGGCGTGCAAAAGCCCAACCACGGCAGCATCCGCCTGCTGGGCCAGGAGCTGACCGAACTGTCCGCAGGGGCCCGTGACCGCTTTCGTGTGGATCACACCGGCTACATCTTCCAGCAGTTCAATCTGCTGCCATTTCTCTCGGTACGGGAAAACGTCGAGCTGCCCTGCCACTTCTCCAAGTTGCGGGCCAGCCGCGCAGCTCAGCGCCACGGCAGCGTCGACCAGGCCGCCGCCACCTTGCTGGCTCACCTGGGCCTGAAAGATCCGGACCTGCTCAGCCGTCGCGCTGATTCGCTGTCCATCGGCCAGCAGCAACGAGTCGCTGCGGCCAGGGCCTTAATCGGTCAACCCGAGTTGGTGATCGCCGACGAACCCACCTCGGCGCTGGACTACGACGCTCGGGAAGCCTTCCTCCAGTTGCTCTTCGCCGAATGCCGCGAAGCCGGGGCCAGCCTGCTGTTCGTCAGTCACGACCAGAGCCTGGCACCGCTGTTCGATCGCAACCTGTCGCTGGCCGAACTCAATCGCGCCGCCATGCCCGCAGAGGTCTGAGATGTATCTGTTCCGTCTAGCCATGGCCAGCCTGGCTAACCGCCGCTTCACCGCCATTCTCACGGCCTTCGCCATCGCCCTCTCGGTCTGCCTGCTGCTGGCGGTGGAGCGGGTGCGCACCGAGGCCCGGGCCAGTTTCGCCAGTACCATCAGCGGTACCGACCTGATCGTCGGTGCCCGCTCCGGCTCGGTAAACCTGCTGCTGTACTCGGTGTTTCGGATTGGCAACGCCACCAACAACATTCGCTGGGACAGCTTCGAACACTTCGCCAACAACCCGAAAGTGAAGTGGGCAATCCCGATTTCCCTGGGCGACTCCCATCGCGGCTACCGGGTCATGGGCACCACCGACGCTTACTTCCAGCACTACCAGTACGGCCATCAGCAGAATCTGCAACTGGCCGTAGGTCGGGCTTTTGCCACAGACCCTTTTGAAGTGGTGCTGGGGGCCGAAGTCGCCGACGCCTTGCATTACAAACTGGGAGACCAGTTGGTGCTGGCCCATGGCGTAGCGGCCATCAGCCTGGTCAAGCACGACGACAAACCCTTCACCGTGGTCGGCATCCTCAAGCGTACCGGCACGCCGGTGGACCGCACCCTGCACATCAGCCTCGGCGGCATGGAGGCGATCCACATCGACTGGCACAACGGCGTGCCGGCCCGTGGCGATGGGCGCATCAGCGCCGACCAGGCACGCAACATGGACCTGACGCCCCAGGCGATCACCGCGTTCATGCTCGGTCTCAACAGCAAGATCTCGACCTTTGCCCTGCAACGGGAGATCAACGAGTTCCGTGGCGAACCAATGCTCGCGATCCTTCCCGGAGTCGCCCTGCAGGAACTCTGGAGCCTGATGGGTACCGCCGAGAAAGCCTTGTTCGTGGTCTCGTTGTTTGTGGTCCTGACCGGCCTGATCGGCATGCTCACCGCGATCCTCACCAGCCTCAACGAACGCCGCCGGGAGATGGCCATCCTGCGCTCGGTGGGGGCACGCCCCTGGCATATCGCAACCCTGCTGGTGCTGGAGGCATTTGCCCTGGCGTTGTTCGGGGTCCTGGCCGGGCTGGGCCTCCTGTACCTGGGCATCGCCCTGGCCCAGGGCTACGTGCAGTCGGCTTATGGCCTGTACCTGCCACTGTCCTGGCCCAGCCAGTATGAGTGGACGCTGCTGGGCGGTATCCTGATCGCCGCGCTGCTGATGGGCAGCGTGCCGGCCTGGCGCGCCTACCGGCAATCCCTGGCCGATGGCCTGTCGATTCGTTTATGAGCAACGGTTTATGAAGACCCAACGCCTGCTGCGCTCCCTGCTTGCCCTGTCGCTGCTGATCGCCACACCGCTGTGGGCGGCTGGGCCCCCCAAGGACCTGACCTGGTCGGAAATGATCCCGGCGGATGCGCCACCGGAAGTACCGGACATGAAGCCCCTGCACGACCTGTCGCAAATGAGCAACGCGTTGTCCGCGGAATCGGCACCTGCTGCCAAGCAGGATCTGCCCAATGCACCGGTGGTGAAGAGTCTCGACGGCAAGTCGGTGCGCCTCCCGGGCTACATCGTGCCCCTTGAGGTGAATGAGGAAGGCCGCACCACGGACTTCCTGCTGGTGCCTTACTTCGGCGCCTGCATTCACGTGCCGCCACCACCGTCGAACCAGATCGTCCATGTCACCAGCAAAGTCGGAGTGAAACTCGATGAGCTGTACCAGCCCTACTGGATCGAGGGCGACATGCAGGTCAAACCCTCCAGCAGTGAACTGGCGGATGCCGGTTACCAGATGACGGCGCAGAAGATCTACGTCTACGAATTGCAGGAATAAGCGCGGACCACATCGATCTTTTCAGCGGCAAGCCGGTACTGAGCAAGGCATGTGTAGGAGCCGGCTTGCCAGCGAAGGAAACGAACAGCAAAAGAGTGCGGGGCAAAAGAATAGTTCAGCACTGCATCCGGGGTTTGCCATTTCATTGAGCTGAGTCAAGGCAGTCAACTTGACGATCCTTACCATTGGACATAGCCAATCTGAATCGTCCTTTGGAGCTCCCATGCACAAGTCTCTGCTTAGCGCCTCCCTGATCGCGCTCGCACTCGCCGCCCCGCTTGCCAACGCCCACGAAGCCGGTGACATCATCGTTCGCGCCGGTGCGATCACCGTCAATCCGAAAGCCAACAGCTCCGACGTCAAGGTCGACAGCGGCCCGCTGGCCGGCGCCAACCTGGGCGGCAAGGCGACCATGAGCAGCGACACCCAGCTGGGTTTGAACTTCGCTTACATGGTGACCAACAACATCGGTATCGAACTGCTGGCCGCGACCCCGTTCGAACATGACGTGAAGATCCGCGACACTTCCCTGGCTCCGGCCAACGGCAAGCTGGGTACCCTCAAGCACCTGCCACCGACCCTGAGCGTGGTGTACTACCCGCTGGATCACAAGTCGGCGTTCCAACCCTATGTCGGTGCCGGTATCAACTACACCTGGATCTACGACGAGCACGTCGGCAGCCGCGCCCAATCCGAAGGTTTCGACAACTTCCGCGCCAAGAACTCCTGGGGCCTGGCCTGGCAGATCGGTGCCGACTACATGCTGACCGACAACATCATGATCAACGCCCAGGCACGCTACATCGATATCGATACCCGTGCTTATGTGGACAACAACGCACTGGCCGCCGGCACTCGTGCCAAGGTCAATGTCGACGTCGATCCGATGGTCTACATGGTTGGCCTGGGCTACAAGTTCTAAGCCCGCCAGCGACAAAAAAAGGCGCCTCTCAAGGCGCCTTTTGCATGTCCGCGATAAACCTCAACGCCCGAGCAAACGGCCCAGCCCGATGCTCATCGGCGTGGGCTTGGGGAAGGTAAAGCGCTGCAGCAGCCGCTGGTTGGCAGCCCGCGAATGGCGAATATCACCGGCACGGGCCGGACCGTAGCTGATAGGCGGCAGCTCACCGACCACCTCGGCCAGCGCCGCGAGCATCTGCTTGAGCGTGGTGGCCTGGTTCAGGCCGACGTTGACCGCTCCGACTTCCAGTTGCGGCGCTTCAAGAGCCTGCACCAACACCTCCACCAGATCGCCAACATAGACGAAATCCCGGGTCTGCTCGCCATCGCCGAATACGGTAATGGGCAGACCTTGCAGAGCCCGCTCGCTGAAGATACTGATGACCCCGGAATACGGCGAAGACGGATCCTGGCGCGGGCCGAAGATGTTGAAGAAACGAAAAGTCGCCGGTTCCAATCCATGCTGGCGCCGGTAGAAATCAAAATAATACTCACTCGCCAACTTGTCCGACGCGTAAGGCGTCAACGGTGCCTTGGGGGTGTCCTCGTCGATGGACTCGCCTTCGCCGTTGTTGCCATAGACCGCTGCGCTGGAGGCGAACAATACCCGCTTGATGCCGTGCTCGCGCATGGCCTCGCAGACATTGAGGGTGCCGATGAAGTTGCTCTGGTGAGTCTGTACAGGATCGTCCACCGAAGCCTGCACCGAAGCCACCGCCGCCAGGTGCGCCACAGCCTGACAACCCTGCATGGCTCGGCTCACCAGGGCCGCGTCGGCAACATTGCCCTCGATCAACTCCACCCGTGGATTATCCAGTGACAGGTTGCTCGGTTTGCCGGTGGACAAATCGTCCAGCACCCGCACCGTATATCCCTTGGCAAGCAAGGCATCAGTCAGGTGCGAACCAATAAAACCGGCACCACCGGTGATCAATACAGGGCCATCAGCCATGACGATAAAACCTATCCAGTAAGGCCGGGAGCGCAGCGCGCCAGGCGCGCGGCTTGATCCCGAAGGTGTGAAGGATCTTCTTGCAGGCCAGCACCGCGTGCTGCGGTTCTTCGGCGGCATCGGCGCAGGCCGCATGGGCCTGGGCGGTAGGTGCCTCGATGGCCAGCGGGTGCAATTGCCGCGCCTCAGTGAGCACCGCCTGCCCCAGGGCCAGTGGCGTGGTCGCCTCCTGACCTGCGTAGTGGTAAGTACCCCACAATGGCGCCGCGCAATCGAGTTGCTTGAGCACCGAGATAATCACCCGCGCGGCGTCATCCACCGGGGTCGGATTGCCCCGACGGTCATCCGCCATGAGCAATTCCCCCGGGGATTCGGCGCGTGTCAGGAAGCGCCCGAGAATACCTTCGGCACTGTCATCCAGCAGCCAGCCGAAACGCAGCAACACATGCTGCGGGCAGGTCGCGCGAACGCTCTGCTCGATCCGCCACAGCGCCTGGCCGCGCAGCCCCAGGGGCACCGGTTCGTCTTTCTCGCTGTAGGCAGTAGCCCGAGAGCCGTCGAATACCCGATAGCTCGAAGGCTGCAGCAGAATGATGTTGTGATGCTGGCAAAGCTCTGCCAGACGCTCGACGGCCCGCTCCTGACCGCTCAGGCGCTCCTCGCTCACCGTCTCCGCCTGAAACCAGTCGAAGTAGTAAGCCAGGTTGATCACGGCATCCGGGCGGGTGTCATCAAGCAGTTGCGTGAGGCTCGCAGCGTCCCAGCCGTCTTGCGGCGGACGCGGGGCGAGGAAACCGATGTCTTCCTCCGCACCCAGGCGAATCAGCGCCTGCCCAAGGGCATTTCCGCCGCCCAGTAACATAAGGCGCATTCGCATAAAGTCAGCAGGCCCAATCTGTTCAGAACGATGGTTTGGATCGGTCGATCCCGTGGGGTCGACCGTCGAGAATTGCCAGAATCGTTGCATTTTGCGGGTTTGTCGCGCAACCGTCACTGAGAAAGTACCGCTGCGACCTTGTGCCATCCCCGCCGATTGTAGCCTCTGCCGCAAGCGGCAATAAGGACCGCTGGGCCTTCAAGGGCCTCAGAGCGCCTATCAGGCCGAACGGTCCATCGCAGACTGCAGCGGCGGCTACCGGGTGCGGTGCTTGCAAGTTGTTGTGCTCGGCCGCATAAATTCATCCATGAACCTTGCCGAATCCACGAACCCGGTACTGGACGGTTTTCATCCCGCTGTCAGCGCCTGGTTCAAACGCACCTTTGCCTCCGTGACCACGGCCCAGGCTCGCGCCTGGCCGTTGATCGCCCAGCGCCACTCGACCCTGATCGCCGCGCCCACCGGTTCGGGCAAGACCCTGACCGCCTTTCTTGCGGTGATCGACGACCTGGTACGCCAGGGCCTGGCCGAAGGCGGCCAACTGCCGGACGCAACCCTGGTGGTGTACGTCTCGCCGCTCAAGGCCCTGAGCAACGATATCCAGATCAACCTGCAAGACCCGTTGGCCGGCATCACCGAGCAGTTGCGCCTGATGGGTTTGCCGCAGCTGTGCATCCGCACCGCAGTGCGCACCGGCGATACCCCGCAGAAAGACCGCAACGCCATGCGCAAGTGCGCGCCGCAGATCCTCGTCACCACCCCGGAATCTCTCTATGTGCTGCTGGGTTCGGATTCCGGCCGCAAGATGCTGTCCAGCACACGCAGTGTGATCGTCGACGAGATCCACGCGCTGGCCGGGAGCAAGCGCGGCAGCCACCTGGCCCTGAGCCTGGAGCGTTTGCAGGCCTTATGTTCAGAGCCCTTGCTGCGCATCGGCCTGTCGGCCACGCAGAAACCCATCGATGCCGTGTCGCGCTTTCTGGTGGGTCAGGGACGCCCCTGCGAAATCATCGATATCGGCCATGCCCGGCCCCGCGACCTGGACATCGAGGTGCCGCCGGTGCCGCTGTCGGCAGTGATGGCCAATGACGTCTGGGAGCGGGTGTATGAACGCCTTGCCACTCTCGCCCAGGAACACCGCACTACGCTGATATTCGTCAACACCCGACGCTTGGCCGAACGGCTGGCCCGGCACCTGAGCGAGCGCCTGGGCAAGCAGGCCGTGGCCGCGCACCACGGCAGCCTGGCCAAGGAGCAGCGCCTGGAGGCCGAACAACGGCTCAAGGCCGGGGACCTGCAAGTACTGATCGCCACCGCCTCCCTGGAGCTGGGGATCGATATCGGCGATGTCGACCTGGTGTGCCAGATCGGTTCGCCACGCTCGATCTCGGCCTTTTTGCAACGCGTCGGCCGCTCCGGCCACCAGGTCGGCGGCACGCCGAAAGGCCGCTTGTTCGCACTGACCCGCGACGACCTGATCGAATGCGCGGCCCTGCTGGACTGCGTGCGCCGGGGAGAGCTCGACAGCCTGCTGATCCCGCACGCACCACTGGATGTACTGGCCCAGCAGATCGTCGCCGAAGTCAGCTGTCAGGAATGGCCAGAAGCGGCATTGCTGGAAATGCTGCGCCGAGCCACGCCTTATGCCGACCTGGACCAGGGGCAGTATCAGGCCCTGCTGCACATGCTCGCCGAAGGTTTCAATGGCCGCCAGGGACTGCGCAGCGCCTATCTGCACCGTGATGCCCTGACCCGCACCCTACGCGGGCGCCGGGGCGCAAAGCTGACCGCGGTCACCAGCGGCGGGACCATTCCCGACAACGCCGACTACAGCGTTTTGCTGGAACCCCAGGGCCTGAACATCGGCAGCGTCAACGAAGACTTCGCCGTCGAGAGCATCGCCGGCGACGTGTTCCAGTTGGGCAACACCTCCTATCGCATCCTGCAGGTGGAGACTGGCAAGGTGCGGGTCGAGGACGCCCAGGGCCAGCCGCCGAACATTCCCTTCTGGCTCGGCGAGGCCCCGGGGCGCAGCGCCGAATTGTCCAGCGCCGTGGCGCGTCTGCTGGCCCAACTGGACGCCCTGCTGGGCGCGACCCCGGGCCAGCTGCAAGGCGCCATCGACTGGTTGCACAGGGAGCTTGGCCTGAACCGCTCCAGCGCCGAACAATTGGTGGATTACCTGGCCCCAGCGCGCCTGGCCCTGGGCGCACTACCGTCCCAGGACACGCTGATCATGGAGCGTTTCTTTGACGAGTCCGGCGGCACCCAACTGGTGCTCCACAGCCCCTTCGGCAGCCGTATCAACCGCGCTTGGGGCCTGGCGCTGCGCAAGCGTTTCTGCCGCACCTTCAATTTCGAATTGCAGGCCGCCGCCGGCGAAGACGCGATTGTCCTGTCGCTGTCCACCAGCCACAGCTTTGCTCTGGACGACGTCTGGCACTACCTGCACAGCAACAGCGCCGAACACATCCTTATCCAAGCCCTGCTGGATGCCCCGTTGTTCGGCGTGCGCTGGCGCTGGAACGCCGGCGTTGCCCTGGCCCTGCCGCGCTACAGCAGCGGACGCAAAGTGGCACCGCAGATCCAGCGGATGAAAAGCCAGGACCTGATCGCCAGCGTGTTCCCTGACCAGATCGCCTGCCTGGAAAACCTCGCCGGCGAGCGCGAGATCCCCGACCACCCGCTGGTGCAGCAAACCCTCGATGACTGCTTGCACGAGGCCATGGACAGCGACGGCTGGTTGAATCTGCTACGGCGCATGGAACAGGGCCAGGTGCGCCTGCTCAGCTGCGACCTGCCGGCCCCCTCGCCGCTGGCGGCGGAGATTCTCAGCGCCAAACCCTACACCTTTCTCGACGATGCGCCCCTGGAGGAACGTCGTACCCAGGCGGTACTGGCCCGACGCTGGAGCGATCCGCAAGCCACGGGCAACCTCGGTGCCCTGGATGCCGGCGCCATTGCTGCAGTGGCCGAAGAGGCCTGGCCCAGCCCAGCCAATAGCGATGAGATGCACGAGGCGTTGATGAGCCTGGCCTGTATCAGCGAGGTGGAAGCCCAGGCCAATGCCCATTGGCCGCAGTGGCTGCAAACCCTGGCAGCAAATGGCCGTGCCTGCCGCTTGCAGACCGGGACCGAGGGTGGCTTGTGGCTGGCGCTGGAGCGCATCAACTGCCTGCGCGCGCTGTACCCCCAGGCCTCCTTGCAGCCTGCACTGCAAGCGGTGCCCGGTTTCGATCAAGCCTGGGACACGGAGCCTGCGCTGGTGGAGGTGATTCGCGCCCGACTCAGTGGTTTTGCGCCCCTGACCCTGGCGCAGATCGCCGCGCCCCTGGCGCTGCCTCACGGACAGGTCAGCCAGGCCCTGGTCCAGCTTGAGACTGAAGGCTATGTGCTGCGCGGCCGTTTCAGCCCGGGCAGCCTAGAGGAACAATGGTGCGAACGACACCTGCTGGCGCGGATTCATCGCTACACGGTAAAACGCCTGCGTCGGGAGATCGAGCCCGTGGCGCTGCAGGACTTCATGCGGTTTCTGTTCGACTGGCAGCACCTGTCCCCACGCACCCAGGGTCAGGGCAGCGCCATGCTGGCCGAAGTGGTCCAGCAGTTTGAAGGCTATCCGGCCGCCGCTGCAGCCTGGGACAGCGACTTGCTGCCGTCACGGTTGAAGGACTACTCGGCAAATTGGCTGGACGAGTTGTGCCGCAGCGGCAAAGTGGCCTGGAGCCGCATCAACAGCGGCAAGACCACCAGCAATGCTTTGCGCAGTACCCCGATCGTATTGCTGCCACGCGCCCAAGTAGCACTCTGGAGTGGCTTGCCCAGCCCCACCGCCAGCCATGAGCGGTCACCCAAGGCACAGAAAGTCCACGCGGTGCTGAGCCAGCAGGGCGCGCTGTTTTTCGATGAGCTGCTGCATGAGACTCATCTGCTGCGCAGCGAACTGGAGAGCGTGCTGCAAGAGTTGGTGGGCGCTGGACAGGTGAACGCTGACAGCTTCGCCGGGCTGCGGGCCTTGATCACCCCGGCGAGCAAACGCCAGAACCGCAGCAGCCGACGGGGACGCGGAGCCTTTGTCGGCGGCATGGACGATGCCGGCCGCTGGGCTTTACTGCGTCGTTCATCGAACCAGGACTCGGCGGCCACTCTGGAGCATGTGGCCAGGACGCTGCTGCGGCGCTACGGCGTGGTCTTCTGGCGCTTGCTGGAACGCGAGGCAGATTGGCTACCCAGCTGGCGCGAACTGCTACGCACTTTCCATCGCCTGGAAGCGCGCGGCGAGATCCGTGGCGGACGTTTTGTCAGCGGCCTGGCCGGTGAGCAATTCGCCTTGCCGGAAGCCATCCCAGTGCTGCGCGAAGTCCGTCGCCGCCCCCATGACGGCAGCCTGATCGCAGTCTGCGGCGTGGACCCGCTGAACCTGGCGGGCACCCTGTTGCCCGGCCCCAAGGTGCCGGCGCTGAGTGGCAACCGCCTGGTGTATCGCGACGGTCTACCGGCCGCCGCCGATATCGCCGGCGCCCAACACTTCTGGGTCGAGCTGGAAGCACAGGACGCCCAGGCCCTGCGCAACAAGCTGGTACAGCGCTAAGCCCATGCATTGATTCCTGGCTCTCGCCGCCGCCCAAGGACGGGACGGGACTACTGCGCCCGGCTGGCAGCCGCCGGAGAAACGCCGAAACGGTTGCGGTATTCACTGGGGACCAGGCCGGTGATTTTCTTGAACAGGCTGCGAAAGGTCGCCGGGTCCTGGTAACCCACCGTCCAGGCAATGTGATCGATGGTGCCGTTGGTGAATTCGAGCATTTCCCGAGCCTTGCCCACCCGCAGGTGCTGGCAGTACTGGGTTGGCTTGAGGCCAGTGGCTGCGCGAAAACGCCGCAACAGGGTGCGCTCTTCAAGCCCCGCCTGTTGCGCCATCACCGGCAGTGATACATCCACTGCGCCATTGGCCTGCAGCCAGTGCTGCAGCTTGAGAATCGCACCATCGCCGTGATTGAGGATCGGGGCGAAGTTGCTGCCGCACTGGCTGGCGCTGTCGCTGTGTTCCATCACCAGAAAACGTGCGGTGGCACTGGCGATGCTCGGCCCCAGCAAGCGGTCCACCAGGCGCAGGCCCAACTCGGCCCACGCCATCAGCCCGGCCGTGGTGATCAGGTCACCGTCATCGACGATGGGTTGATCGGCCGCAAGCCGCACCTGTGGATAACGCGCGGCGAAGGCCTTCGCAGAGGTCCAATGGGTGGTAGCACTGCGGCCATCAAGCAGGCCGCTTTCGGCCAACAGGATCGAGCCCACGCAGACACCGCCCAGGGTGGCGCCGGCCGCATGTTGCTGGCGCAACCAATTCATCAGGGCGGTGGATGACTGACTGCTGGAGAAACCGGCCAGTGACGGCGGGATCACCACCGCCAGCAAGCCCTCGGAGGCGTCTGCCAGACTGTCATAGATTCGCGCCGGGGCTTGCTCGCCGGACGCCTGCCAATGGCTGACGCGTAACCGCGGCAACTGCGCCAGAGGCTGTTCACTGGCAACACGATTGGCCACTTCGAACAGGTCAGTCAGACCATGTACCGCGGCCATCTGTACCCCGGGATACAGCAGTACGCCCAGTTCGGCGACGGTGCCTTGAATGCCCACTGTCAGTTTTCCCCCTGTTAATGTCGATGCGGCCAATCCTCGAGGAGACCTGGGATAACGATACTGAGCCCCACGTCAACCACTCCCTTGGAGGCAATACCATGGCCAAACAGGCGCTCATCGTAATCGATATCCAGAATGACTACTTCGCCAACGGCAAGTGGCCGCTGGTCGGGGTCGATGCCGCGGCAGACAACGCCGCCAGGCTGATTCAGGCCTTTCGCCAACAGGCGCAACCCGTGGTGCACATTCGTCACGAATTCACCTCCGACAGCGCCCCCTTCTTCACCCCAGGCTCCGAGGGGGCTCGCTTGCACTCCAAGGTGCTGAATCGCGCCGACGAACCCGTGGTGCTCAAGCACTTCGTCAATTCGTTCCGGGAAACCGAACTGCAGGCGATCCTCCAGCAACAGGGCATCGATGAACTGGTGATCGTCGGCAACATGAGCCACATGTGCGTGGAAGGCACCGCCCGGGCCGCTGCTGACCTGGGCTACCCGGTGAAGGTGATCCACGATGCCTGTGCCACCCTCGACCTGGAGTTCAATGGCCAGCGAGTGCCGGCTGCACAGGTTCATAGCACAGTGATGGCGGCCCTGGCGTTCGCCTACGCCAGCGTCCTGTCCAGCGAGGAATTCCTCGCCGCGCAGCGAGCCACTTCGATCTGAGTCTAGGGCTGCACCCATGGGTTGCCTGACACGTGCAGGCAACCTGCCTGAAACTTGCCTGCGACATGAAACTGACAATGCTGAGGGTTGGATAAAGAACAACTTAGCCAGCAAGCGCACGAATGATTCTTATTACTGAATCTCGACGCCTCCAGCTACTTCCCGGATCTAACAACTCTGTTGAAGCGAGCAAATAAATGAGCGGGTTAACAAATCGCCCACTCAATAGCTGACTAATAGCCATCAACGGTAGATTTATTATTTAAAATTCTGATTTGAAATATAAGAACATCCACCCCCGACCTCATAACTTCGCCTCTTATCAATCCCCACGCTTACTTCCTATGGTTACTGAAATTTAATATACCGAAAGCTCATACCATCTATAGCGAATCCAAGAAAACCCCTGAATCCTCCGTATTCATTAGCCATTAACGCCTCCAACCCAGGCGCTACCAACCCAATCTACAAGGGTGCTTGCAAGGCAATGAGTACGCACCTCCTGCACTTTTTCACCCCGCCACAAAAACACCTCTCACGCCAGCTTATTCGGCTTACTTGCAAAACCCTCGGCCTTGGCTAAGTTGATAGCTACTCGCCACTGAAGTGCTCTTCAGCCGCTAGAAAACCAATAAGAACAGTTGAGGAATTCAATAACCGAACGCCATCCCTGCCTTACCAGCTGACACTGACACGGAATTAGTCATATCAATCAAGAGGGACGCTTGATGAAGCGCAGCTCGTTGCCTCGTGCCTTCTCGTTGAAAGGTACAGCTGAAAACTACTGGCTCTCGTTATTGCTGTTTTCGACCCTGGTGGTCGCCAGCTTCCTGCTGTTTGAACAGCAGATCCAACAGATGCTGCATCACTTGGGCAGTTTCCTTCCTACCGACCCACTGCAACGTACCAGCCTGGCCCTGTTACTGGTGGCCTTGCTAGCGCTGGATGTGCTGTTGCCGGTGCCCTCCAGCCTGGTGGCCCTGCTGGCCGTGGCGGCCCTGGGCGCGATCGGCGGCTATCTAGTGATCTTCATCGGCCTGTGCCTGGGGGCCTGCCTGGGCTATTGGCTGGGAGCTGGCTACTTTCGCCTGCTGTCCAGTTGGCTGGGGCTCAGGACCTGGCAACCCGGGCAGATGGCCTACCGCCTCAGTACCTTGTCGCTGATTTGCCTGCGTGGCGTTCCGGTGCTGGCAGAAACCTCAGTGCTGGCCGCCGGCATGCAGCGCTATCCATTGCGCCAGTTCCTGCTGGTCACCACCCTGGCCAACGCCGGGCTGGCCCTGGCCTACGCCGCCATCGGCAGTTTACTGGTGGAACAGGATGCCCTGCTGGCAACCATTCTCGCCAGCATGGTCCTGCCGGGGCTGTTCCTGGGCGCCCGCAGCCTGCTGAGAACCCGCACCGCGCAGCCTGAGATCGACCAGGCACGCCCTCTGGAGGGCCGCTTCGAGGTCAGCTACCACTACCCGGTGCTGTTCACCGACCACATCTTCCAGGCGGACAATCCTTGCCTGCATCAACAACTCACCCAGCAGCACCAGGGACGAACCACGGTTCTGGTGTTTGTCGATGAACAAATGCTGCAGTGCTCACCACAGTTACCGCAACAGATCGGCGACTATTTCAGCACCCATGCCACCGACCTGCACCTGCAAGCCGCACCCATTGCGGTACCGGCGGGAGAGTTGAGCAAAACCCCGGCCGTCCTCCAACGCTTGTATACGCACATGCTAGAGCATGGCCTGGACCGCCATTGCTATGTACTGGCCGTGGGTGGCGGTGCGGTGCTGGACGCCGTGGGCTACGCCTGCGCCACTTTCCACCGAGGCATGCGCCTGATCCGCATCCCGACTACGGTACTGGCCCAGAACGATGCCGGTATCGGGGTGAAAAACGGCATCAACGCCTTCGGCCAGAAGAACCTGCTGGGAGCCTTCTACCCGGCTACGGCGGTGATCAATGACTTCCAGTTGCTGCTCAGCCTGTCGCATCGGGACCAGATAGCCGGCCTGGCCGAGGCGGTGAAAGTCGCGGTGATCAAGGACGCGGCTTTCTTCCTGTGGATGGAGCAGCAGGCCGAGGCCCTGGCCAGCTTCGAACACGGCGCCAGCCGCTACGCTATCCGGCGCTGCGCCGAGCTGCATCTGGGCCATATCACCGGGGCCGGCGACCCCTTCGAGCGAGGCAACGGCCGGCCCCTGGACTACGGGCACTGGGCCGCCCACAAGTTGGAAAACCTCAGCCAGCATCGCTTGCGCCATGGCGAGGCGGTGGCGGTGGGCATGGCTTTGGATGCGCTCTATGCCAACGCCATCGGCCTGCTCTCCAACACCGAAACCCAGCGCCTGCTGCAACTGCTGGACAAACTCGGCTTCAACCTCTGCCCCGCGGAACTGAGCTTGAAGGATAACCAGGGACGCTCCCTGGTCCTGCTGGGGCTGGAAGAGTTCCGCCAGCATCTTGGAGGGCAGCTGTCGATTCCGATGCTCAACCGCGTGGGCCAGTCCATCGATGTGCACCACATTGACCTGTCGCTGATGGAGCAGGCACTGCTGCGCCTGGCCAGTTTCGGCGGACCGGACTTCGCCTGGAGCGAGGGCTGTGCGCAATGAGCCATTCCTCACTGACCACCTGGCTAACCCTGGGACGGGTCACCAACCTGCCGACGGTGTGGACCAATGCCCTGGCCGCCGCACTGCTGGCCAGCAGCGCCACCACCCTGGCGCCGCCCTCACCGCTGGTCTGGACCTTGTTGCTGGTGGCGCTGTCGGCGCTGTACCTGGCAGGCATGCTGCTCAACGACCTGCTGGATGCCGACTGGGACCAGCAGCACCACAACCCGCGCCCGATTGTCCTCGGCCTGGTCAGTCGCACCCAGGTGAGCCTAGCCACCGCCGCACTGTTGTTGCTGGCGATGCTCTCGGTGCTGGGGCTCAGTCACTTGATCGCCCAGCCGCACTGGCTGCTGGCCAGCGCCGGGTTGTTGCTACTGTTTATCCTGGCCTACAACCTGCTGCACAAAAATTACCCACACAGCGTCTGGCTGATGGGCGGCTGCCGCTCGGCCCTGTACCTGACCGCCGCCGCCAGCCTGGCCATGCCGCCGCAGCCCCTGTGGCTGTGCGCCGCGCTGCTGGGTACCTACATCGCCGGCCTGACCTATCTGGCCCGACTGGAACATCGCAACCAACTGCTCAGCCGCCTGCCGCTGCTGCTCATGCTCAGCCCCCTGGCCCTGGCAGCCTATGCCGACAACAGCGTGTTCTGGCTGGTCCTGTTGCTGTGGCTCGGCTGGTTGGGCTGGCACTACCGGCGCCACCTGGCCAACCCGCAACAACGGCAGATCCGCGCCTTCATCGGTGCCGGCCTGGCCGCCCTGCCGCTGTTCGATGCCCTGGTACTGGCCCTGGCCAATCAACCCCTGGGCAGCCTGCTGTGCGTGCTGGTGTTTTTCCTGCTTCCCCACCTTCAACGCTGGATCAAGCCGACATGACCATGGACGTCATTTCCCCCACCGCGCCCCCGCTAGCCATCCGCCATGAAGCCTTTGCCCAGCGGCGCCGGCTACTCGATGGGCAACTCGACGACAACCGCCGCAACTGGTGGCTGGAGGCCCTTGAGCAATTGGCCCGGCAGCCGTCGGCCAATACCCTGGTGCTGCTCAGCAGTCAGTGCAAGCGCCACCTCGGCGACGAACCGGTGCCCAATAGCCAAGGCTGGACCCGCACCCAACTGGCTCGTGCGCTGCTCTTGGCGCAACTCCTCGAACAGCAGGCTGGCGCCGATCAGCTGGGCCTGCTGCGCCAGCTGTTTCTCTGGGGCGACGATCAGGAGAAAAGCGTGCTGCTCAAGGTCCTGGATGACCTGGATACAACCGGCCTCAATCTGGATCTCGCGCTCCAGGCAGGACGCACCAACAACCGCGAAGTGTTCGCGGCCATCGCCCTGGACAACCCCTTCCCCGCTCAGCATTACCACGACCGGGCATTCCATCAGTTAGTGCTCAAGAGCTTGGGCATGGGCCTGGACAGCCGCCGGATCAACGGCCTGGCCCAGCGTCGCAGTGTCGACCTCAACCAGCTGGCGCTGGAGCTGATGGAAGAACAATTGGCCGCCGAACGCGCCGTCTCCGACGGGCTGCCCCAGGCCATCGCCTTCGAACTCTTGAGCCAGGCCCAGCGCCAGCGTCTGCGCGGGCTGTGCCAGCAGCGACGACTGCCACCGCACTGGCTCGAACATCTTGCGAGCGACACCTGAACCACCTCAGGCCGGACCTCATCACTGTTTTTCTACCGCCACATCAGGGACTCACCATGCCGAAGTACTTCGACCCGCATATCCATATGGTCAGCCGCACCACCGACGACTACCAGAACATGGCCGCCGCCGGGATCACCGGGGTGATCGAGCCAGCCTTCTGGCAGGGCCAGGCGCGCACCAGCGTCGGCAGCTTCATCGACTATTTCGACACCCTGCTGGGCTGGGAGCGCTTTCGCGCCAGCATGTTCGGCATCCATCACTTCTGCACCATTGGCCTCAATCCCAAGGAAGCCAACGACCTGTCGGTGGCCAACGAAGTACTGGAGATCCTGCCGCGCTACCTGGTCAAGGACGGCGTGGTGGCGGTAGGTGAAATCGGCTATGACGACATCACGCCGGAGGAGGACCGGTTTCTCGCCGCGCAACTGGAACTGGCCAAACAGTTCAACTTGCCGGTGCTGGTGCACACCCCGCACCGTGACAAGATCGGTGGCACCAAGCGCACCCTGGCAGTGATCCGCGAAGTGGCCATCGCCGAGCACCTGGTGATCATCGATCACCTCAACGAACTGACCCTGCCGCTGGTACTCGATAGCGACTGCTGGCGTGGGCACTCCATCTACCCCAATACCAAGATGTCGGAACAGCGCATGGTGGCCCTGCTCAAGGAGTACGGCACCGAGAAGATGGTGGTCAACAGCGCTGCCGACTGGGGCATCAGCGATCCGCTCAAGGTGCCCAAGACCGGCCAGGCCATGCTCGCCGCCGGGTTCACCGAGGCCCAGGTGGAACAGGTGCTGTTCCACAACCCGGTGGATTTTTTCGCCCAGAGCGGGCAGTTGGACAAACAGCTGGTGAGCACCCCACTGCCTATCGACCAACGCCGCCAATGGCAGGAAAACTCCGCCCTGCGGGGCCAGGACCCGGTGGTCAAATGAGCACCCGGGCCGGCTGGAGCGCCGCGCAGATCGGTTACTGCAGCAACGTGCACCCGGCCCGGGACGTGGCCGGCCTGCGGCTATCAATTCAGGAGCACTTCCAGGAAGTACGCCGTCAGCGTGGGCTGGCGGTGCAGGACAGCGGCCTGTGGATCAGCGCCCAGGCCGCCGCCGAACTGCAGCAACCAGAAGTGTGTGCGGCATTCCTCGACCAGTTGCGTGACTGCGGGTTGCGCTTGACATCCCTCAACGGTTTTCCCTACGGCCAGTTTCATCAGGGTGCCGTGAAGGCCGAGGTCTATCGGCCGACCTGGGCCGAGCCGCAGCGCCTGGAATACAGCCTGCAACTGGCCAGGTTCCTCGCCATCGCCTTGCCTCTGGACTGCCATCAAGGGGTGATTTCCAGCGTGCCCCTCGGCTATGCCGCCACCTGGGACGACGAGCAGCAGCAACGGGCCGAAGACCATTTGCGGCAACTGACCGCCGAGCTGGCCAGCCTGCATCGGCACAGCGGCAAGAAAATCGTGGTGTGCCTGGAGATGGAGCCGGACTGCGTGCTGGAAAACACAGAGCAGGCCATCGCCTTTTTCAAACGCTGGCAAGCCACCGATCCCCATCACAGCTATCTCGCCCTGTGCTTCGATGTCTGCCACCAGGCGGTGCTCTTCGAGGACTGCTACCAGTCGCTGCAACGGCTGCTGCAGGCGCGCATACCGGTGGGCAAGATCCAACTGTCCAACGCGCTGATCTGCCACCTGCCGTTCGCTGACCGTCAACGCCGCGAGCAGGTGCTGCAGGCCCTGGGCAACTTCGCCGAAGCCACCTACCTGCATCAGGTGAAAGCCCGGGACATCGAGGGACAATTGCTGGCCTGGGCCGATCTGCCAGCGGCACTGCAAGCCGTGGAGGCGACGCAGGGGCAATGCCCTGAGTTGCGGATTCACTTCCACGTGCCCTTGTTCAGCGAGCAGTTCCTGCTGACGGAGCTCAGTGGCAGTCAACAGGCCCTGATGCAGACCTTCGACTTCCTGGCCGCGCATCCGCATTTCCAGCCGGTACTGGAGGTGGAAACCTACAGCTGGAATGTTTTGCCCGGTGCCCTGCGCCCGGACACTCAGCACGCCCTGCTGCAAGGCATAGCGGCGGAGTTGCAATGGGTCGAAGGCCAGTTGCGCCAACGGCATTTGCTGCGTGCGCAGTCCATCTCTCAGGAGGCGCATGCCCATGCCCACTGAGCGCCTGCGCCAACCCTTGCTGCTGATCAACGTGGTTGGGCTCACGCCGAGCTTGTTGGGACCGGCCACACCACGGATCAACGCCCTGCTGCGACGCGCGAAAATGGCCAAGCTGCGACCGGTGTTCCCCGCCGTGACCTCGACTGTACAGGCCTCGATCCTCACCGGGCTGCCGCCGTCGGAGCACGGTATCGTCGGCAACGGTTGGTATTTTCGTGACCAGGCCGAAGTGCGTTTCTGGCTGCAGCCCAATGCGCTGATCCAGGGTGAAAAGGTCTGGCAGACCCTGCAACGGGAAATCCCCGGCCTGCGCTGCAGCCAGCTGTTCTGGTGGTTCAACATGTACGCCCAGGTGGACGCGGCCATTACCCCGAGGCCGCACTACCCGGCCGACGGGCGCAAGATGTTCGGCCTCTATTCGTCGCCGCCGGGCCTGCATGAACGCATCGAACAGCAGATCGGCGAATTCCCCTTTGCCAGCTTCTGGGGCCCCATGGCAGGGATCGCTTCCAGCCGCTGGATCGTCGACTGCGCCATTGCCGAATTCCAGATCACTCGCCCCGACCTGCAACTGATCTACCTGCCGCACCTGGATTACAGCCTGCAACGCCTGGGGCCAGAGCACCCGTCCATCAGTGACGAAGTGCAGGCCATCGACCATGAAGTCGGACGCCTGCTGGACTTTGCCGAGCAGCAAGGCGCGGCGGTGATGCTGCTCTCCGAATACGGCATCGAGCCGGTACAGCAGTCCATTTCCATCAACCGCCTACTGCGTGAACAAGGCTTGCTTGAGGTACGCCGCTCCCTGAGCTGGGAGTTGCTCGACCCCGGCGCCAGCGCCGCCTTTGCCGTGGCCGACCACCAGATCGCCCACGTTTACGTGCGCCAGCCTGCGGATGTCGCCCGGGTCAAGGCGCTGTTGCAGCGCCACCCCGGCATCGAGCAGGTGCTGGATAAAACCGAGCAGCGGGCCTGGCAGCTCGATCATCCGCGCAGTGGTGAATTGGTGGCGGTGGCCGCTCCGGGCTCCTGGTTCGATTACTACTACTGGTTCGACGACCGCCTGGCCCCGGATTTCGCCCGCACCGTGGATATCCACCGTAAACCGGGCTACGACCCGCTGGAATTGTTCATCGACCCGGCCATCCGCTTTCCCAAGCTACGGGTAGCACGCCGCCTGCTACAGAAAAAGCTCGGCTTTCGCTACTACATGGACCTGATTCCCCTGGACACCCGACTGATTCGCGGCAGCCATGGACGCTTGCCGAGCAACGACCAGGTCGGGCCCCTGCTGATCACCGATTGTGATTTACCACTGCCGGAGTACCTGCCGGCCACTGCGGTAAAGCAACTGCTCCTAGAGCATTTCCTAGGGCGCCCCTATGACGACACGGCTCAGGCCAAGGAGATTCCATGCGGCGAACCATCCCTATAGCAGTGCTCAGCCTGTTGAGCGGTTTCGCTCAAGCTCAGAGCACCTTTGATTGCAGCACCTTCCTCAACTTCGCAGGTAATCCGGCCGGCACCCTGACAACCTTCAAGCAGAGTCCAGAAACCATGGCCTGGAACTGGTTCGTCTGCCTCAACCAGCCGGTCAGCGCCGGTAATACACAGCGGGTCTGGGAAGCCTTCAAGCCTTCCGAGCAGGTTTATCAGAGCGAGGGCCAGCCGCCCCTGCCCTACGCCCAGCGCGAACCAGTGCCAGCCCGGGTGCTGCAACTGGCGCAAAGCCAGGGCATGGACCCCAAGGGTGCGTTCCAGAACCTGGGCAGCGACAACGATGGCAGCACCGACAACGGCACCCAGCAAGTCGATGGCCTGGTCCTGCAAATGGGCAACCAGGTGCCCGAGGCGCAACGCGGCCAGTCGGTACGCTTCCACCTGATGATGGGCCAGGACACTTTCAACCTCATCGTCGACAAAGAGCTTTACAACCGCAACGGCATTGCCGCGCTGACCAGCGACCTGGACTTCCCCGCCACCGCCTGGGAGTTGAAAACCGCTTGGCTGTGGATCGCCCTCGACCAGGCGTTCAAGACCACGCTGAGCCGGGACGGCTACTACATCACCCAGGCCTACTACGTCGACAAGAAAGGCCAGTATCAGGTCGGCTATGCCGCCCTCAGCGGCATGCACGTGATCAACAAACTGACCCCGGACTGGGTCTGGACCACCTTCGAGAACGTCAACAACAGCAAATACACGGTCACCAACGATATGCCGGCCAAGCCGATGACCAACATCACCGGCCCCACCCCATTGGCCCAACCAGTCAATGCCAGCTTCCAGCAGCAGTACCCGGCGCTGGGGCAGTACGAACTGATCGGCGTGCAATTCGACCAGCACCAGCCACAACCCAAACTACTGGCCAACTCGCAAATGGAGTCGGCGTTCCAGAGTCATTCATCGTGCCTGGCCTGCCACAACACCGCGGCCTACTCGAAGCAGAACAGCTTCTTCAATTTCGCCCTGCCCGAGAATGACGGCATCGTCTATCCCACCAGCGTGCTGCCGGCCTCCGACTTTGTCGGTTATCAGAAACTGGATTACGTCTGGTCGCTCAAACGCGCCCAGTGGAAACGCTAAGGAGCAGCCCATGAGCGTCTTGAACTTTCCCCGGATCTACCTCAACGGCCATATGTTCTGGAACCCGCCAACAGCCAACAACAACGACGTGTATCCACTGTATGACGCCGTGAAGATGCAGATGAACTGGCCGTTCCTGTCCTACTACGACATCAACGACAAGAACGCCAACACCGAGCTTATGCCCTGGAGCATCGCCCCACTGGCTTATGCAAACGTCCCCGATTATGTGCTCCAGGTACCAGGTAACGGCGACCCCACCCACTATCCGATGATTCCCGCGGAGTGGGACCTGTTCGGCGACAACGCCTGTGGCACGGTCGACTACAACACCACCCATTCGGTAATCATCGGCGGCGAGTTCCAGGCCAATAGCTACATCGACCAGGACTCGCTGATCCGGAAGAACTTCCAACTGCTGGGCAACCCCTTTGGCAGTAGCGCACCCACTCCGGCACGCTTTGTCGATGTCAGCCCCTGGCAAAACACCTTCACCGCCTTGTACTTCGACAAGCTGGTGCTGGGGGACGAAAACTGCGGCCTGACCCTGAACCGGCAATACCGCATGCTCGATCGCTTCCTCAACTTCAATTGGGGAGCTTTTGGCGGCCTCAACTACGTCACCACCACCTGGCAGACCTGTTTCTCGAGAGAGAATCTGCAATGGGTGGAGAGCGATTCAAAGCTGCTGCAGACCCTGCGACAGGAGATGATCAAGCAGAACGCCAAGGGGCTGATGTTCAGGTTCAGCACCTACCTGACCTTTTACGACAAGAACCAGATCTTCAATAATTATCCCAAGGTGGACACTCGCACCCAGAGTGGCCAGGCTGATCTGCAGGCGATGTATCAGAAGGGCCTGGACAACGTCGCCGATATCTTCTTCAACCCCGCTTATAGCCGCACCGCGGGCACCTTGGGCTTGTGGTTCGAAGATGAGTTTCCCACGGCGCCGGCCGGCCGGCGCTTGGTGGCCACGAATCCGGTTCCGCTCCAGCCTCACATCAACCCCAAAGCCCCAACCAGCATGACACTGGGAGTGATCAGCGCCGAAGTCCACGACAGCACGCTGTCTCTGGACCTGGGCAATACCTTTCCGTTTTATCCCCTCACGGACAGCGTTAAGACTATCCCGGTGGCAGAGAAATTTACCGCGGGCAGCTATCAAGTGGGGGTCAGGGAGAACAATGGTCCCTTCCAGTCCGTGGCCAGCTTCGGCTTCGAGCAGTATCAGCAGGCGGCCTTCGACAAGCGTGCCGGGCTGCTGGATCTACCTCTCAGCACCGATGCCCAGAACCTGTTGCAAAAAGGTCGCCTGGAGTTGCAGTTGCAGGCCAGCCCCAGCGTAACGGCCGCCACCCAGCAGCAATGGACCGCAGAGGTCATCGAAAGCGGCAGCTTCATCGATGTCGGCGACAACCGCACCCTGAACATCATGGTGCAAGAAAATGGCCTGCCCGCGAAGGCCGGTGTCGGGCTGTGGGTCGCTGAATATGACAACGCCTTCATGCTGACCACCAGCAACTACTACATGGCGTTCAGCAACCAGGCCAACTTCAAACTCTTCGATGACTTTCCGTCACATCGCGAGGATAACCAGGCCGCATTGCCACAGTTCATCGACAGCGAGGCGGTCGCCAGTTTCCGGACTATCGGCAGTGGCCGCAAACTCAAAGCGATCCTGAAACCTGCCAGCGTCCAGGAACTGGAGCAGGGAATCCCGGTGAACTATCAGGATTACCTGCAGACCCCGGCCGCGGTGAACTTGCGACCCTGCCTGCAGTTCAGCAACGCCACCGCCATGAGCGGCACCCTCAACGACAACCTGAGCGACACGGTGAACTACAGCTTGGTGCGTATCCAGACCAACGACCAGGGCATCGCTCAACTGACGGTCAAAGCCGTGGCCCCTGGTTTCCCGACCCTGCGTTTCTTTATCGAGGAAAACGGCAAACGTCCGACGATCCCCTTCAGTTTCAGCTTCTTCGACGCCTACGCCGACTTCCTCTCGCCGTTACGCGTACTGCCCCAGGAGCCGCTACTGCAGGGGGAGTTCATCAGTTACTGGAACGAGATCTACAAGGATAAGAATGCCGGCGTGCGAATCTGGAACGAATTCATCTTCCCGCGCATCTTGCAGCCCTTCTATTACCTCTACCCGATCATGAACAAGTTCATGCCGCTCAATTCGCTGCAGCGCATCGAAGGGGCAGTGGACCAGTTGATCAGGCTGATCAGCAAGCCGTACCAGGAGGAAAGCACCCTGGCGATGCCCATTACCCGGGACATGCCCCAGAGCCGGCGCAACGTACTGGAGATCTGGGCCAGGGACCTGGTGAAACAGGGCTATCCGCCAATGCCACTGAACCCGGCTGACTACCCGCAGACCTGATCCCTCAACGTCACGCAAAGGAGCTCCGGGTGGCCTGTAGGGCACCCGGTTTTTCAAAGGAGTGTCAGATGAAATCCCGAATCCTGAATCGCCTGCTGATGGCTGCCGTGCTGTTGTGTGGCAGCCAGACACTGTGGGCCCAGAAATACCCCGACAATGTCTACTTCAACATGGGCGTGCACAACACCAAGGGTTGCAACGCCCTAACCAATAACTGCATCGCCAAGCGCCAGGCCGGTGAGCCGGCTGACCCTCTCTTTCCGGCGACCTGGGTCAGCAACTGGACCATGTACCGGGTCACCGCCAACTATGAAAAGAACCCGCCGCCCTACAGCAACCCGCCCAGTACCCTGCAACCTTCCGACTACACCGTGTCTCAAGGCACCAGCTACTACGACAACAATTATGTCCCGGCCGACAAAGACGGCACTGGGGCGATGATGGAACACTACGAGAAGTACTGCCTGCCGATCTTCCCGATCAAGGACAACAACTACACCTGCTCCTTCATTTCCCTGGGCAACAAGGCCTACTTTCTCACCTACCCCGAGGATCGGCCCAAGGACATGCCAGCCTGCTGCATGTTCTCGCCGATGAATCACCCGCCGCGCCAGGATTTCATCAAGCACCTGCCCTATAGCGCCGCCCGCAGCCAGCATCTCGATGCCAGCGTGCAGGCCTACGCGTTGGAGATCCCGGTCAAACCTAGCCCGATCCTGTTCGGCTATGCCTTCAACAAACAGGCCACCAGCGACGGGCCTGGACAACCGAGCTACAAGCACCCGCAGTCGTTCTACTTCTCCGGCGATACCAGCATCGCCAACGCGCCTATCGTCAGCCAGAACTACGTCAACTTCCTGATCGCCAAACCGGACCCGGCAAAGACCTGGGACCTGGTGGCGAAGATGTGCCCAGCCAGCCCACCCGACTGCCAGCTGTTCGTACCGCCGCCATCGCTGGACAACGGCGCCCGGCCACAGTGGAACCAGCTTCTGCAATCCCAACCCTGAACCCTGATCATGATGAGGGATAGCCATGAACAGACTATTGCACTTCACCTTGCTGTTTCTCGGCCTGGCGAGTCTGCCGGCGCTGGCCCAGGCGGCCCAGGACATCGACCTGAACTGCCATCCGCCAAGCGCCGCCCCTGACGCCAGTGCTGGTCAGGAGGCGTTCGATCGCTACAGCTGGCAGATGTTCGTCGCCCTGAACTGGCCCGCTCAGACGGGGCAGCGCGGACAGCCCGACTGTTCGGCGGCCCTGGGCAGTCGCGGTCAGACGGTCTGGCAAACCTACAAGGGGGTGCATGAGATCTTCCTGCCTGAAGGGCGGTCTCCCGGCCCCTGGAACTCGCCACTGCTGGCCAAGAAACTGAGCCTGATCAACATCGCCGGGCGAAAGAACATGGCGACCGCAAACTCCGACAACCAGGCCGTCGGCGGCTGGCTGATCGACCAGAACGGCAAACCCACTTACTACGAGATTGCCGCCAACGAGCTCTCCTACAACTACATCGTTGCCAACCAGTTCTACAACGCCGATGTCGTGGCCAAGGCCGGCAACATTACATTTCCCAACGCAACCAGCGAGATCAAGTCCAGTTGGCGGGTGCTCACCCAGCAGGATGACAGCAGCCGTTACCTGCAAATGCCGGCCAAGATCACCACCTACAACGACAAGGGCGTAGCCAATGGCACAGAGCAAGCCACGCTGGGCCTGGTAGGGCTGCATATCGTCAACAAGGCCGAAGGTTACCCCCAGTGGATCTGGTCGACCTTCGAGCAGGTCGACAACGTACCGCCCAAAGTCCAGTCAGGAAACCAGTGGGTCAATCAACCGGTGCCGGGGGTGAAATACTCCTATTTCAACGTCAGCGCCCCCGCCAACACCCTCAACCAGTCCCCCTGTGACTGGACCCTGCAGAATGGCCAGATGACCTGCGTGCCCAAGGCGGGGATGAGCTTCACCACGCCCAATCCGCTGGACCGTTTTACCCCGCTGACCAAGGCCACGACGAAGCTCAACAGTCAGTTTCAGTCGGCCCCGCAGGTACAGGCTTCGGTGTTCAAGTACTACCAGTTGATCACCACCCAATGGAGCAGCCCACCCAATCCTGGCTCGCCCTCGGGCCAATTGACTCCAGAGCTCTCGGCCAACGTAACCATGGAAAGCTACATCCAGCCCAGTAGCAGCTGTACAAACTGCCACTCCATGGCAACGCCGATCAACAATCCGCACAAGTCCGACTTTTCCTACCTGTTCAAATTCGCCAAGTCACCCAGCAGCCTTTCCATCCAGAACAAGGAGTGAATCATGAGTATTCTCAACGGCCCGCGGCTGAATTTCTGGGGCGGGATTGAATCCAATGTGAGCTTGCCGAACAACTCCCCCAGCATTCCCGTTGGCAAGGAAACGCTTCAGCTCTTCAACCTGACCACCTCGACCGTGGCACCGCAGGCCCAGCCCTACAGCGACGACGAGCTGAACAATCTGATGAACTCCCCCAATGGGGACTACTACACCGCAGGCGGCTGGAACCACTACGGCCAGCATGTTGTCACCCTGGACAAAGTCGCCATCAGCTCCCAGGGAACGCCCGGCGATATCAGTACCGAGGGTGACCTTGTAGGCGAACCTATCTATCTGCTGGGTTCGGTGGACCCGGTCACCGGCGCGGCGCCAGTGACCGGCCCAATGATGCTCGACCTGGATCCGACTGGCAGCACTACTAGCCAGATTTTCATCGGCGGCCTACAGATCGGCCTCGGCACGCCTCCGCAATTGCTGATTCGAGGCAACACGGTGTGCAGCAGCTATGACCTGGCCTTGCGGATCATCGATCCGGAACAGGATGCCCCGGGCTCCAACCGTATCAGCGGCAGTTTCCAGGTGACCTTTCCTCGCGAGCAGATCATCAGCTACAACAAGGACAACAGGCTTCTGCGCTCGATCATCGAGGCCCCCGGCGCGACAGGCGTAGTCGTGCGCTTCGTCATGTTCGAAATGTGTCCGAAAATGACCACGCCCCAGCTGGACGCCGATTACGCTGCCCACCAATACACCTCCAATCCAAGTATTGGTCGTGTGGTCGGGACGCTGGCCCCGGCCTTTGCAGGAGAACCACTGATCGTTACCGCCGGGCGCCAGCTGCTCAATCCATCCACAGGCAGCGCAGGCTACGCAAGCGTGCTGAAGAACAATCTGCTGAGCATCGACATGCTCAACATCATTCCCAAGCAGGCCTTCCGCAGCGTTCGAACCGACAACACCTCCCCCATCGGTCCCAATGCGAACTTTGGCCCGGTCGCCATTGCCGTTGGCTCCACGACGCTGAGTACCCTGGACCCCCTCGACCCACCGCTGTCGAATTACTACGTGTATGGAGGCATCGTTGACCTGCCGTTGACTGGCGAACAACAGCAACTGGCGAGCCTGGAACCGCTCTCCATCAGCGCACCACTGACGCACTACGACACCTCCGGCGACACTCCCGTCCCTATCAATGTGGCCGCGACCGAGCAGCTCTATCGCCTGAGTTCGGATCAACGTAACGTCTATCTGGATGATCACCCCCAGGGCATCGAGATCACTCTGAACTTGAGCCAGCTGGGACGCCCCGTGACCAAGGACACGGTGATCACAATCAGCCCCGGGCCCTCGAACCGCTCGAAGACAGCGCCCTACCTCAACAAACAATATTGGGACTTCCTGACATTCGAGCCCAAGCAAACGGTCAAGGCAGGCCAATCCAACGTGACCTTCAAGGTCAACCTCAAGCCAGGCTCCGAGGCCCAGGCCGGGTTTGCCACCTTGACCTGTACAGTCGAAAACGGGCACTCCAATGGTTTTTTCATCAACCTGCGCAAGTTCGCCCAGACTGACTTCGGTATTGCCTCAGGCAGCACCCTCACCTGGGACCAGGTGTATCAACATGTACTGCGCTTTCACTACCTGGCCTTCCCCGCCATGTCCCGCTACATCGCACTCAATCAACAAGACGCCGTCTGGGGTGCGCGCCAGATGATCCTGGCGCGCACCTCGCAGGTGTACAACGGCACCACCTTGTACATGCCAGTGGTCCACTCGATGTCGCCCAGCCAGCGAGCCCTGCTCAAGTGCTGGCTCACCAGTGAGCCCTGGCAACCACTTAAGTGATGGGGTCGATCTAACTGCGATGGAGAATCTGTATGCCGATTGCATTGCTTATCCCTAGCCAGCCGCAGGAAAACCTGCGCCCCAGCAGACTCGTGGCCGAGGGATTGCTGAATCCCCGAGGCCTCTGCCTGCAAAACGATGGCAGCCTGCTGCTGGCCGAAGCCGGCTCCGGGCTGCCGGACCAGCCGTTCAGCGGCCGTATCAGCCGACTACGCCCCGACCCGCAAACTCCAGGCGGCTACCTGCCTGCAGAAATCCTGGCCCAGGGCTTTCGCTCGATGAACATGCAGTCACGCATGCTCCGCGATGAAATCATGGGGTTGTCGGATATCGCCTCCGGGGGCGGGCGCTGCCTGGCAAGCCAGACCGATTACGTCGCCGGTTCAAAGCTCCTGGACCTGCAATACAGCCCGCCCGAAGCGCTGTTCCACAGTCGCGGCAATCTCAACTCATTGTGCTACCACCCTTCCCGCGAAAGCTGGCTGGCGGTCAAGCCCGATACCAACCAGTTGGTGGAGTTCACCCAGGACGGCGAGCAGGTCCTGGCCCAACTGCCCGATCTGGACCAGAGCCAGGAAGCCGTCCCCGTGACCCTGGTGCACGAGCCGCAAACCGATGCAGTGTTGATCAGCCTGTTCTCCGGTGAGCTGCGCCGGGACCCTGCGCGGATGGGCATCGACTTCGCCGAGAAGGCCGGCCAGGTGATCCGGGTCTGGCCTGACAACGGCAGGATCGAGGTACTGATTCGTGGGCTGCAACTGCCCACCGGCCTGACGCTCACCGCGCAAGGCCAGATCCTGGTGCTGGAACTGTGCGACCGGCTGTTGCAGCCTTTGCCCCCGGAGTGGTCCGGCGAGGTATTGCACGGCGGCTTCGCCCGTTTCAGCGGACGGTTGCTGCGCTGCGACCTGCAGAGCCGGAAGGTCAGTGTATTAGCCGTAGGCTTGGACACACCGTCCAACCTCTGCAATTTAGGGGAAGCCGTCTTGATCAGCGAGGGCATGGGACTGAGTGGCCGCCTGATCCCTGCCCCAAACCAACAGACCCAGCCCCTTAGTGGACAGTTGCGGTATGTGCAACTTTGATTCTCGCCAGATCTGTGCTCCCCGGACAACGTAAACATCGGCACAAAAAAACGGGGCCATTTTCATGGCCCCGTATCTATTTGTTACCGAAGGGTCTTGAGAAGTAACCAGATCGGCCCCGAGTAGGTAAAAATCGCAGCCGGCAAAAGACCAGCGTAACCCTGCAGAGGGATTGGCCAGTGTGCTTGCGAGTCTATGCCATCAGTCTATGGTTCGTGCACGACTCAAGGATGGCAAGACAGTGATCACCGACGAAAACAATTTCCCAGACGGGCATCAAGAAGCATCATCAGGACGCTTATGAAGTTCGTAGAGCTTGAACGGTAACTTCAATAAAACCAAAAACAGATTGGTGTACACACCGTTGCTTCGGCAGGCGTTCACTATTTCCCGATTCAACTTCAGGCTGCTTCTCAAGCCCGCGGTGCTAGCACCTCCTGAGCGCATGCGCACCAGCACCTGGCTGAGATACGAATAGCTGAGGCGATGAATCAAGAAGAGTCGGACAAAGAACTCGTAGTCGGCAGATATCTTGTACCCCAAGGAATACATACCTATTCGTTGGTAGGCAGATTTGCGAATGAAACTCGCCGGATGGGGCGGCATCCAGCCAAATCGCAATTTCCAAGGAAAAAACTGTTTACCTCGATAAAAGCGCGTTATTTTCCGCAGGTTATCGGCATTAACGAAAACCACGTCGCCAAAAACAATATCGCTGTCAGGACGACGCTCAAATGCTTCTACTACAGAGGAAATAACCCCGATCTCCTCGTAAAAATCGTCGGAGTTCAGAATGCCAATGACATCCCCGGTAGCCAAAGCCACACCCTTGTTCATGGCGTCGTAAATACCCTTGTCCCGCTCGCTGACAAACGCACTGATACGTTGGCCATATGATTCAACAATCGCCTGCGTACCATCCGTTGAACCACCATCGACCACGATGTATTCAATGTCGGCATAACTCTGCGACAGGACAGACTCTATCGTATCCCTGATTGTCGATGCGCTATTATAGCAAACCGTAATAATTGATAACTTCAAGATTACCCCTTACTTACGACCATAGACATCTTCAAAACGAACAATGTCGTCTTCTCCCAAGTAAGAACCCGATTGAACTTCAATAAGCTCCAGCGGAATCACACCCGGGTTTTCTAGTGTGTGGATCTGCCCTATTGGGATATAAGTCGACTGGTTTTCAGTGACCAAGTAGGTCTTCTCTCCATTGGTCACCCTCGCCGTGCCACTCACCACGATCCAATGCTCAGCTCGATGATGGTGCATTTGCAATGAAAGCTTCGCACCCGGCTTAACAGTAATGCGCTTTACCTGATAACGACTACCGTTGTCGATTGAGTCATAGACCCCCCAAGGTCGATAGACCTCACGGTGATCAATCGACTCTCCACGCCCCTCACTCTTCAGCGTGTCGACAATCCTCTTCACATTTTGTACATGGTCCTTATGTGCCACCAATACGGCATCTTTGGTTTCCACAATGATCAAGTCATTGACACCTAAGGCACTGACCAAACGGCTTTGCGAGTGAACCAGGGTGTTGCTAGTTTGCTCGACCAAGACATCGCCATGACAAACATTTCCTTGAGCGTCCTTGTTTCCGACCTCCCACAGTGCCGACCAAGAACCAATATCACTCCAGCCTGCATCCAGCGGCACTACCACCGCATCCGCTGTTTTTTCCATGACCGCATAGTCGATAGACTCTGAGGGACAATGTGCAAACGCCTCGCGCCCTACCCGAGTAAAATGCATGTCCTGCTCGCCCGCGGCTAGAGCACTACGACAGGCAACGAGAATATCGGGGCGAAACTTCTCCAATTCATCCAGATAGCGACGGGCACGAAACATAAACATGCCGCTGTTCCAGAGATAGTTACCACTGGCCACATAGGCTTGCGCTGCGTCTATATCTGGCTTCTCTACAAAGCGAGCGACTCCGAACCCCGAGGCATCCAGAGCATCCCCCTTCTCAATGTAGCCATAACCCGTTTCAGCCTGTGTCGGGACAATACCGAAAGTGACGAGTTTTCCAGCAAGCGCCAACGGCAGTGCCTGTTGAATACTCTGCTGGAATGCCACAATGTCTCTGATCAGATGGTCTGCAGCCAACACCAACAACACAGGATCCGACTCTCCGCTGCTCGTTTGCAGGGCAGCCAGGGCCAAGGCAGGTGCAGTATTACGCCCCATTGGCTCCAAAAGAATGTTGGCATTCTCCATTCCCATGCGCCTTAGCTGCTCTGCGGCTAAAAAACGATGCTCTTCGTTACAGATAAGACGTGGCAGCTCAACATCGAGCCCTTCGAGACGAAGGATCGTAGCCTGCAGCATCGACAATTCACTGTCGGTCAGACAAAGAAACTGCTTGGGATTAAGCTGGCGTGAAAGTGGCCAGAGCCGAGAGCCGGAACCACCGGCCATAATTACCGGAATCAACATTTAATCATCCCTCGCATTCAATTCGTTGGGTGTTTCGGCAGAGGGAGAAACAGCGATCTTCAACATGGATTGCGCTACCGTTTCCCAATCTTTAGGAATCGCCTTGAGCTGCTCGCTCCAATCTGGCCAATAACCGGTAGTAAGTTTCTCATACAACTCATTTACCGCATGCTTCAAAGAGCCGGCATCATCGACCTGAAAGTATATGGCTTCATCGCCACACAAGACGCGCGCATAAGGCAGGTCCGGGCAAATGATTGGCAAACCTGCAAACATCGCCTCGACTAACGGAAAACCATAGCTCTCGTCTCTAGAGAGAAACAGCAAACCATCCACGCTCTCGTAAGCATCAAGCATCTGGGATGCGACAAGACGATCAACACAACGTAACCAGGGTATATATGCGGCAGGATTGCTTTTTGCTGCCAGCGTAATTACCAGGCTCTCAATTGGCCAGTTTCCAACATCAGCCTGGTCTATGGCCGCCAGCAAACGATGGTTTTTATGTGGATAACCCGCGGCTGGATAAATCAGTCGTAGCGGCGCCTTTAGCGCTCCCTCTCTACGTTCTCGTTTCAACCCCGACTTCAACAGCCACGCAGGAACAGGCTGGGCAATGACATGCACTCGGGAATGCAATGAAGGATATGAGGAGATCAAAGCATCACGCATAAAGGTTGTCTGGACAATCACCGCCTGCGCATAACGAATATTCAAGCGAAAGACCAACCGGAGTAACGATCGCTTCAAGCCCGTCACACTCCAGGCTTTTTTTCTGGTGTACAAAAGGTGTGGTGTCTGTACGAAGACCGTTTGAGGAGCCCTGCAACGGATGGGCAGGTCACCCATTACCAACAAGGGCACCGCACTGTCAAAGCGACTTCCAGGAAGCATGCACTCAACCAGGCGAGACAGAGCGTTTGGCAGATAGCGTCGATAGTGGATACGTCGCACCAGAGGATCTGAACCGGTGTATGAGGCCAGCTCGCCCCGATCAGGCAGATACGTCTCTACTACTTGAATACCCTTGTTGCCCTCCAGTGCAGGCAGCAACGAGTTGAGCAACTGTATAGCTCCAAGACCTGCAATGTTGGTCAGGTGTACACGAACGGATGCTTGATGAAGCGGCATGGTTACTCCTGATACCAAGGGGAGGGAGTCCGTGCCTTATCCGCCGGTCCCGCACGCAAGACAGCCAGCATATAATTCGCCGCGACGCTGGGCTGTATGGCCTCGGCCGCCCGGCTCGTGGCTCGGCGCATCGCCAATAAGCGCTCCGGATCACGCCCTAACTCCGTCAGCACATGCTCCAGCGCCTGCGGTACTGTCGAGCTGAATACAACCCCTGCGCCAAAGCGCTCGACCAGAACGCCCGCGCCGACCTGATCGCTGCAAACCACGGGCACGCCTGCGCAAAGCGCCTCATTCACTACAACTCCCCAGCCATCGTAGCGACTAGGTAAAACTAGAAGATCATAAGCCCCCACGACGGCTTGGGCCCTACCAAATGGAATGCTTCCCCGATAATGGACCGTCCGACCATCGATCTCGAACAAGGCTGGATCACCCGGCCCATAAATATCGAGTGTAACGGGAAAGCCCAACGCCTTGATCGCCCCGATCAGTTTGTCAAGACCTTTGACACCGATCAACGTACCGATAAAGATCACACGTAAAGGTGCTGAGCCCCTCTCCGCTTCCCGCCGCTGCTCGGAGGTAGTCTCAATGGAGGGCACAAAATAACCAAAAGGAAAGAGTTTTTCCCTGGGTACTCCCGCGTCGGCATATTGCGCAACAGCTCGGCGAGAAATAGCGAATACGCCTGACATCCGACGCCGAAGCAAGAGCACATACAGCTTGTAGATGTAGGGTCGCAACAATGCCTTGATGCGCCCGACACTCAACGACCGATCATTGAAATACCCAAGAGCAATGGACGAATAAGGCTCAGATACAATGTAGAACTCCACTCCCAAACAGACAGCCAACATCCAGCAGTAAAGCATTTTCAGGTTCTGGAAGGGACTGCCAAAAAAATGTACATCGTGCCGGTGCTCACGCATTTTCCTGTAGCAATAGGACAGCGAACCTTGCTGAGGAATAAGCCGTCTTTCAATCGACTCAACCTGGGTATCCCTCCAGCCCTGAGAGCGGCGAGTCTCGTCCTCCATGGCAAATACATAAGCCAAAATCGGGGTTTGAGCTTGATGCGACAACTGCTCGTAGGTAAACGCCTGATGATCCGTCAATACGGGTTGCCAAGTAACGAACAAAGAACATTCAGTCATGGCTGACGACCAAAGAGAAAATCAAACACGGTGGGACCGGCCAATTGCGGGGCGCAACGCTGGAGAACAGCCTGCTGGCCTTGCCGAGCGCAAGCCTGGCTCTTTTCAGGGCTCTCGACGATATCTCGTAGCAAGATCATCAACTCCTTTGGGTCGTTTTGGGTCAAATAGACAGCCCCCGAACCAAGCACCGCCCTGACATCGCTGATATCAGTACTGAGGACCAAAAGCCCCGCTTCGGCGAACTCAATAACTTTGGAGGGAAAAGTGGTATCGGCCAGCGGGCCGCCTACGGGTTTCAAAGCCAATCCGACACTGCAACGCCCAAGCACTTCCGCATACTGGGCATCCGTCGTACGGCCATGCACAGTGATCTGCGGCATTCCCTTCTCTCCTGCCAACTCTTGGAGAGCAGCAAGAGCCTCACCTTTTCCGGTCACTTCAAAGTGGAGTTTACTTGCCCACTCACTCCCGTCCTGACGCATTAAACGGATCGCCTCGATCAGCAGATCGGTGCCAGTATCGGCGTTGAGTGTCCCGGCCATAAGGACAGATTGACTGACCTCGACAGGGCGAACGCTAAAAATCCTGGCAGAAGTCGAGCCGTAGTAACAAAGCACCGGTCGTATCTTTGTCATACCCGACAGTGCACTACAGGCCAGCAAGGCGCCCTGTGAGCACAGGGAATCGTAAAGCCATCGGATGGCACGCTCCTTGAGAGCTCTCAGTCCGCCCGTCTGTTCTGGCCCCAGGACTTCACCATCTTCAAGGTCGAGAAACCGCATGTATCTCGTCATCCAAGCCACAAACAACATCGGTAAATAGGCCGTCATGCGATTGTAAAAAATCACCGCCTTCTTTTCGTTGGAGGATAAGCGAAACAACGTACCGATCAAAAAGAACAGAGAGAGAAATTGAGAAAGGAATCGAATGTGTGAAAAAGGAGCATAGACAATAGGTACACCGCCAACCCTTTTGACTTTACGCGAAAAATAAGTAAACGAACCGTTTGCCCGTCCTCGACCGAGACTCAAGATACAAGGACGTGCGCCAGCTTCTCTTAGTGCCTGGCACAGCATGATTACCTTGCGAGAAGCAGCAGGGCTGTCGCTGACAATACTTCTTTCGAGACGCGTTACGTCATCCAGCGTATTGCAGACCACCAAGACCAATGGCCTTTTCATGACAACTGCCTCTTCACGACCGCTGGTACACCAGCCACCATCGTATTGGCTGCGACATCGCGCGTCACAACAGATCCAGCGGCGACGACGGCCCCATCTCCGATAGTGACACCGCCCAGCACAATACTCCTAGCACCTAGCCAACACCCGGCTCCAACTGTAATCGGAAGCGCGGTACCTTTTCCGGCCCGCCTCTGGTGGGAACCAATTTCATGACTGCCCGGGATAAACTCAACACCATGACCAATGTCGCAACGTGCCCCCAGTCGAATATCAGCATCGCTGTGGGTGTGAAAAACAACGCCTGGGCTCAACCAGGTTTCCTCACCAATACTCAGGCGCCCTCGACCATAGATCCACCCGCGACCACAGAACTTCACATCCTTATGTATCTCGACTCCGGCCAGACGCAATAGCATCGCCCTGAAGGAAAAAAAACGGGAAGGCGGCAAAAAAGACAGCAAGATGTTGAATAAATGCCTGATCATAACTACCGACTAACGTTCAACGGAGAGCTCCCGAAAACGGGAACACTTTCAGGGAAAGGAAAAACGCGCAAGAGCGCAAACTCTGAAACAGGGCTACTTGCGCGCGACAACCGACTTATCGTGAACGAGCGTACAACACGTTCTCGGAAAACCATCTGTACGCATCATGCAGCCCGTCCTCCAAGCTGACACTGGCACGCCAGCCCAACAGACTGAGACGAGAGACATCCATCAGTTTTCTCGGTGAACCATCTGGTTTACTCGAGTCAAAGACAAGGCGACCTTTGAAGCCTGTCACCCTGGCAATCGTTTCTGCCAATTCGCGAATGCTACAGTCCTCTCCGGTCCCGACATTGATGTGGGATAGCATCGGTTGGGTATGCTCTCTGTATTGCTCTTCAGCGAGTTCCATGACATGAACACTGGCACTGGCCATGTCGTCGACATGCAGAAACTCACGCATCGGCGTCCCACTTCCCCAGATCACGACCTCCTCCACCCCCTGCGTCACTGCATCGTGGAAACGACGTAGAAGCGCGGGAATGACGTGAGAGTTTTCCGGATGAAAGTTGTCATGCGGCCCATACAGATTTGTCGGCATGACACTCCGGTAATCACGACCGTATTGACGGTTGTAGCTTTCACAAAGCTTGATCCCAGCGATTTTCGCAATAGCGTATGGCTCGTTGGTCGGCTCCAAAACCCCCGTTAACAAGGCACCTTCAGACATGGGCTGCTGAACACCCACCGGATAGATGCAAGAGGAGCCAAGGAACAACATCTTCTGCACATCATTGCGATGAGCAGCTTGAACAATGTTTGCCTGCATCATCAGGTTTTCGTAGATGAATTCGGCAGGATAGGTGTTATTCGCATGAATTCCACCAACCTTGGCTGCAGCAACATAGACCTGCTGGATATTCGCGGTATGGAAAAAGTCCTCTACCGCACGCTGATCCAGCAGGTTCAATTGAGCCCTGTCGCAAGTGACAATATCCGTATAGCCCAATGCTTGCAGACGACGGACAATGGCCGAGCCAACCATCCCCTTGTGCCCGGCGACAAAAATGCGCTCGCTCAATTGACGTGACATCTTAGTTCTCCAGCGACACCGGCAAATCGTAGCCATGGTTCTTCAACAGCGCATGCCGCTGGGCAACCTTCAAATCCTCGCAGACCATTTCGGCACACATATCCTGTGCTGTAATTTCAGGAACCCAGCCCAACTTGTTTTTTGCTTTAGTCGGATCCCCCAACAAGGTCTCGACCTCAGCAGGGCGGAAATAACGCGGGTCGATGCGTACCAAAGTGTCCCCGACCTTGACGGCAGGGGCCTTGTCGCCAGAAATCGCTTCAATGATACCGCGCTCTTCCAGACCATTGCCCTCGAAACGCAAAGTGATACCCAACTCGGCAGCAGACCAACAAATGAAATCACGGACGGAGTACTGAACCCCAGTGGCAATGACGAAATCTTCTGGCACATCCTGCTGCAGCATCATCCACTGCATGCGCACATAGTCCTTGGCATGACCCCAGTCACGCAGGGCATCCATATTTCCCATGTAGAGGCATTGCTCAAGTCCTTGAGCAATGTTCGCCAAACCGCGGGTAATCTTGCGTGTTACAAACGTCTCGCCACGGCGTGGTGATTCATGATTGAAGAGAATCCCGTTACAAGCGTGCATGCCGTAAGCTTCGCGGTAGTTCACAACGATCCAGTAGGCGTACAACTTAGCTACCGCATACGGTGAGCGCGGATAGAACGGTGTGGTTTCTTTCTGGGGGGTCTCCTGGACGAGACCATACAGCTCAGAAGTAGAGGCTTGGTAGAAGCGCGTTTTCTTTTCAAGACCAAGTAAGCGAATGGCTTCGAGAATACGCAGAGTCCCCATCGCATCGACATCGGCGGTGTATTCCGGCGACTCAAAGCTCACGGCGACATGCGACTGAGCACCTAGGTTGTAAACCTCGTCAGGCTGTACTTCCTGAATGATGCGGGTCAAATTCGAAGAGTCGGACAAGTCACCGTAATGCAAGATGAAACGCTGATTGTCGACGTGCGGATCTTGATAGATATGATCGACGCGCTGAGTATTGAAGGAGGATGCACGTCGCTTGATACCGTGAACCTCATAGCCTTTCTCCAACAGTAATTCGGCTAGGTAGGAACCGTCCTGACCGGTAATCCCGGTGATCAGTGCTTTTTTCAGGGTCATGTCTAAGTCCTAGAACTCTTTAAATGTGTATTTAATCGGGGAATCCCGGCTCAATCGGCACTTAGCATGCTGGCGATAACATCAGGCATCGTCGCTTTTGCCCTCCAACCCAGAACCTGTTCGGCTTTCGAGGGATCTGCGCGACTAACCAATAGATCAGTGGGCCGAAAAAACGCCTCCGACTGGTCCACATGCTGCCTCCAGTCCAAGCCCAGTTGTGTAAAGGCTTCAGATACGAAGGCTTCCAGCGTGTGCGTCTTGCCAGTAGCGATAACAAAGTCGCTCGGCTGCTCGCATTGAAGCATTCGCCACATTGCATCAACGTACTCTGCAGCGGCCCCCCAATCACGCGCAATATCTAGTCGCCCGAGCGTAAGCCGTTCGTCCGACCCAGAGGCGATGCGCTTAGCCGTTGTCACAATTTTTTGCGTGACAAATCTGAGAGGGCGTATTGGGGATTCATGATTGAACAAGATTCCGGTACAAGCGAACAGATTATAAGCTTCGCGATAATTATCGACCAGCCAGAACGCCGAGGATTTTGCGACGGCATAGGGGCTACGCGGATGAAAAGGGGTTACCTCAGAAGCAGGCTCACCCTTAGTATCGCCAAAGCATTCACTGGAACCTGCTTGATAAAAACGAATCGGACGCTCGCTCATCCGACAAGCTTCAAGCATGTTCAGCGTCCCAAGAGTGATACTCTGGATAGTCTCCGCCGGCAGTTCGAATGAAAGCCCGACGGATGACTGCCCCGCGAGGAAATAAACCTCATCAGGCTGGCTGGACTTTAATGCCATAAATACACTGCGAAAATCTTCAGGCACCATCGAAAGCAAATTCACTCTAGACAAAATGTCCAAACGCTTCAGATTACCAAGTGACGAGCCCTGCACATCCCGCGACGTTCCCCAGACGGTGTAGCCCTTGTCGAGCAGGAGCTTCGCAAGATAAGCACCATCTTGCCCACTCACCCCACAAATCAAGGCTGTTTTTTCTGAGTAATCCAAAATCTTACCTTTGCAAGGACTGGTAGATGGAAAGTGTTTCCTGCGCACAGCGCTGCCAGGAAAAGTGATCTAGGCGCTTACGACCTCGTTCGATCAACCTAGATATCTCACTATCAGAATAAACTACTCTTTCTATTGCACCGATAATTTCATCATTACGGGCAGGATCAAAAAACACTCCTGCATCATCGATAACCTCAGGCATAGAACTGGTATTGCTACTGATTACAGGACAGGAGTGTGCCATCGCCTCCAACGGAGGAAGCCCAAAACCTTCATAAAGAGAGGGATAAACAAACGCACGTGCCCCGTCATAAAGATCTGCCAACACCGCGTCATCGCCCCCGACCTGACGAACCTGCTCTGGGGAAAAGCCTAGTTCTCCAATCAATTCTTGCTCTCTCACCGAAAATCCACCGCCACCAAAAGCAACGATATCAAAATCGGACCTTAGCCGAACTGAGCTCGACACAGCCCTGAGCAACCCCGAAAAATTCTTATAGCCTTGCCGACTCCCCACATAAAGCAGGTAAGGTTTAACCGGCTTAACCTGCTTGCCATCCGACATAGGCTTGAATTGTTCAAATCCTAAATGGACAACTGACAATTTTTCCTCAGGAACGGAAAATAATTGTATGAGATCCCGTCGGGTGCTTTCTGAAATGCAAATAATGTGATCGGCACGCTCCACAGCCAATCGCTTTAGATCTGTGGTGCTGTCTCGTGGGGAGAAGCTCTCGGGAAACAACTCATGAATCATGTCGTAAACCGTCAGTACAACCAGACTTTCTTTAGGCGCCGGACTAAAGCGCGAATAATACGTCTCATGCACTATATGCGGCCGCCATTCTTTCATGGCATGCTGACCAAGAACATGATTAACAATCAATGCAAGCCTTGTAGTTCTGGGCCAATATTCCTTCACTATACGCCCGCGAACCACTTTGCCTGGAAGATCATTAATATAGGCATTGCGATGGAGAGGAGAGAAAATACCGACCTCATGACTTAAGCCAATCATCTCTTCAGCTATGCGGGAGAAGTACCGAGAAATACCACCGTAATTTTGCAAGCAAAATATTTGATGATCAAAAGCAATCCGCACGCTACCCCCTAGAAACAAAATCGCAAAATACGGCTAACACTTCAAAACGGTCATAACCCCTCGCACACCCGAGAACTGCAGCGCAACTCACTTATGACGAAGTTTAGATTGTTCAATCTGAAACGAGTGATCTACTGCTACTCCGCGAGCAGGTAAAATCGCCATCAAAACCTTAATCAAACGACACACACGAGAACTCAATAAAAGACCAGCAATCCATCTTTTTATCGCCGACACATCAGGCCTAATAAACAAAACAAAGCCACCACGAGCAAGAACAGTATAACCATATCTCTCCGCCAAGAGCTCCAAAGACTTAGCACTATAAAAAAATATATGCTGCCCCGAGTCGGGAACTAAATACCACCAATCTTTCTGCTGCCCCCAAAAAAGTTCTGTGCTTAACAGGATCACTTTTGACTGATGCTTAAACACATCTACAAGATCTACCACAGGATCCGCAAAGTGCTCCAACACCTCGAAGCCCAATACTATTTCCGGCTTATCGAAATCAGGATCCGTAAATCCTTGAGCATATACAGGTGATGCATACTTATCTGTTACATAACAATTTACTTCGTAATCGCGCAGCAGCCGACAGAGTAAACCATCACCTCCGCCGATATCGATCGCGTTCTTAACCCCAAATAATTTTGATATTCCATAAGAGGCTGCCAGGTTGTAAAAATTACGCTGTGCAGCTCCCGTATCTAGGCTTGACAGGTTATTCTCACCATATGCCTCACCTAACCAATAAGGCTTTTCCGTTTGTAACGAATGACACCCAGCACAAAAAAAATAATCAACCGTATACTTCTGAAGCACAATCAGATTAAATTTTTTAGTCAGAGGACCGGCGCATAACCGGCACACCAGCTCAACTTCACCCTGAACCGCACCAAGACAATGATTAGGCATCCTAATTTCCACATTGAAAAAACAGTAAAAAAACACCACCCACACCATGAACTTATAAAAAAGTACAAACCCCGAAATCCGAATACCGAATACCTAAATTCTAAAAGCAATCAAGAGCAAAAAACCTAAAACCGCACCTAAGTCGCGCCTCTTGATGTCGAATAATATAAAGCTTTCCGGGGGAGAGGAAGAGAGCCTCGAACACACAGCACCCATTCCAAAAACTGCCCCCCCCCCCGAACCTCTGACAAGTCACCAACACTTTGACATTCAATATTTTTTCTTGATCAGATTTTTTATGTAAGCGTAAAAAAAAATTGACGAAATCTGAAGCCTTATAACCTTTTGAGCAAAAAATAAATTACTCAACACCGCCGAAACAAATTGAGAGGCCACAGCAACCCAGGCCACCCCAATCAAACCGAAACGACTCACAACTAAAAAATTGCCAAGCACACATACAGCGCTACCCGCCAAGGTCTTATACAAATAGAACCTAGACTTCTTTTCATTCAATGACCAAAGCCACTGCGCAACACCCAAACTTATAAAAATACTCGTTATAGAGTAAATCGCCAATACAGTAGCGCCTGAACTATAACTCTCACCTAAAAGCAAATCAACTATCAGGTGCGAAAAAATCGAGATAAATATACATGCCAACCACCCAACCAGAGCAAATCCTTGGAATATTTTCTCAAGCGCATTCCAATATGCCTGCTCTCCTTCAGCCTTTTTCCTGGCCACAAAAGGAGCCAAACTAGTAACCAAAATAACCGGCGCTACTTGCCCAAGCGTAGCTATTGGCAATACTGCCGCGTAAACCCCTAGCTCGCCCTCCCCGATCAACTCCTTGATCATTATCAAATCAATTCGCATATAAACAATTATAGAGAGTCCACTAAGCATAAAAGGCCAGCCCTCTCTCAACAACTCCTTCGAAGTCGCCGCTACTCTTTCCCAGCGACTCTCGCAAGGGTACAACTTATACGCAACCATCAACCCCAAGGCAGCAATCAGAGCATCGAATGCCAGCACAGCTGCAAAACTTATAAGAGGAGCATCAATAAGAATTAGCATGACCTTTACACCATTTGAAATCAAGCAGGCCGCAAGCTTTGCCAAAACCGTGCGCCGCACCTGACTCTGACTCTGAAACCATAAATCAATGGTGTCTGCTGCCTGAAAAATCAGTGTCCCACCAGCCAAGGCCGTCAAAATCACGCTTCGACTGTCAATCCCATTTATTACGGCCATACCCAAAACAGCCGACAACCAACAAACCACACCCGACATGAGCCTTAGAGAGAGGGCTGTGCCCAATATTGCTCCGGCAGACTCCGGAGAATTAGAAATATCACGAACAACAACACCGTCCAGTCCCAGAGTAGCAATCGCTTGAAAAAAAGCGATATAGGCAAGTGCATATGCTAGCTCACCATATTGCGTCGGCCCCAAATAACGAGCAACCCACGCCCCTACTAAAAGCCCAAGCAACAATCTGACAACTCGATCAAACAGTAACCAACCGCTATTATAAACTATTGAGGCAATACTCTTCCGCCCATCCAAATGCCGCCCAATGAATTCAGGAAGTATATTTAACCACGCTGGTTTTCTGGGGGGTTGCAAAGCACTCATCTAAAGTCCATACCAAAAGTATAAAAACTTAATATTCCACCAAACCAAATCCTGAGAACAAGATTTATTGATAAACCCCTCTATTATATTTCTACCGTCTAACGATTAAGAACAGCATTTCTTTACCATGGCGGTCATACAATAAATACGACGCCTGTCAACTATATGAGAAAAAGATCACAAGCGACCATCCATATAAAAGCGAAGCCAAATTAATGGCTTCGCTCTTAATGTTTACGTCAATAAAAAGCTTCGATTCAGAACGGAATATCGTCATCGAAGCTGTCGAAATCCGGGGCCGGCTGCGGAGCGGCCTGCTGTGGCGCTGGACGCGACTCGCGCTGTGGCTGCGGAGCAGGACGGGACTGCTGAGGACGCGGTGCCGAGTTGGACATGCCGCCCTGGCCTTGCTGGTCGCCCTGAGGACGGCCGCCCAGCAGCTGCATGGTGCCCTGCATGTCGACGATGATCTCAGTGGTATAACGCTTGATACCGTCTTTTTCCCACTCGCGGGTCTGCAGCTTGCCTTCGATGTAAACCTGCGAACCTTTACGCAGGTACTCGCCGGCGATCTCCGCGACCTTGCCGAACATCGACACTCGGTGCCATTCGGTGCGTTCAACTTTCTGACCGGTTTGCTTGTCGGTCCACTGTTCGCTGGTGGCCAGACTCAGGTTGGTCACGGCATTACCGTTAGGCAGATAGCGAACTTCGGGATCCTGGCCGCAAGTGCCGACCAATATGACTTTGTTAACCCCACGGGCCATAACGTTCTCCTAGGCTTCGCTCGCCGACGGCGCTGGATTGACCAGCTGCTCGAGGGTCGCGCGATCCAATAATTCGGTGTCCAATTTGATGTAAATGGCGGCCTCTTCGGCCACTACTACGGCATCTGTTACCCCAACAACGGCCTTCAGGCGCTCGACCAGGCCGGCTTCGCGGATCGCTTCGGGCGATAACGGCAAGCGCAGGCTCGTCACATACGGGGGCTCGCGCATGGTAACAGCAAAGGCCAGCCAGAGTGCAGCCAGGACTGCGCATCCGAGGAACACAACCGACAAACCGCCATGCTGGAACAACCAGCCGCCGAGGATGCCGCCCAGTGCCGAACCGAGGAACTGGCTGGTGGAGTACACCCCCATCGCAGTGCCCTTGCCGCCTGCCGGCGAAACCTTGCTGATCAACGACGGCAGAGACGCCTCCAGCAAGTTGAATGCAGTGAAGAACACTACGGTGCCAATCACCAGCGCACGCAAGCTGTCGCCGAACTCCCAAAAGAATAGCTCGGTGAGCATCAGCGTAGTGACCGCGCCGAGTAAAACTCGTTTCATTTTGCGTTTCTTTTCGCCGTAGATGATGAACGGGATCATGGCGAAGAAGGAAATCAGCAGCGCGGTAAGGTACACCCACCAGTGCTGCTCTTTTGGCAGGCCGGCTTTCTCCACCAGCGCCAGCGGCAACGCGACAAAGCTCGACATCAACATCGCGTGCAGCACGAAGATACCCAGGTCGAGGCGCAGCAGGTCGGGATGCTTGAGTGTGGGGATCAGTGCCTGGCGCGCCACGCCGGACTCACGGTGCTGCAAGGCGCCAGTGGAGCGCGGCACCATGAAGGCGACGATCAGAATGCCCACCAGGGCCATAGCGCCGGTGGCCAGGAATAACCCGGACAGGCCAAAGCTGCGGGTCAACAGCGGGCCGACCACCATGGCCACCGCAAAGGACAGGCCGATGGTCATGCCGATCATGGCCATGGCCTTGGTGCGATGCTGCTCACGGGTAAGGTCAGACAACAGCGCCATTACCGCTGCAGAGATGGCACCGGCGCCCTGCAGGATACGCCCGGCGATCACCCCCCAGATCGAGTCGGAATTGGCCGCCAGCACGCTGCCCAGGGCGAACACGATCAGCCCCAGGTAAATCACCGGACGACGACCGATACGGTCGGAAATGATCCCGAAGGGAATCTGGAAAACCGCCTGGGTCAGGCCATAAGCACCGATCGCCAACCCGATCAGGGCCGGGGTCGCTCCTGCGAGATCCATTCCATAGGTCGCCAGGACCGGCAGTACCATAAACATGCCAAGCATACGGAAAGCGAACACCAGGGCCAGACCGCTTGCCGCGCGGGTCTCGCTGCCACTCATGCGTTCGCTGTGGGGATCGTGCATGGAAAAACCTCGTGTGAACCGGCGGCGATTCTACCAGTCCGATCGATTGAGGGGGTATATGGCGACGCTTTGCCGCGCAGCCCTTGCCTGCGACCGAAAAAGCACCGCTGGATAGTGTGCATCCATCCAGTGTTTAGTTTTATACTCCTGCCTTTACGCCCGCCGATCGAGGCCACTTTTGGACAAGATTCTGATTCGTGGGGCCCGCACCCACAACCTGAAGAACATCGACCTGACCCTGCCACGGGACAAGTTGATCGTCATCACCGGGCTGTCTGGGTCCGGCAAGTCGTCCCTGGCTTTCGATACGTTGTATGCCGAAGGCCAGCGCCGCTATGTCGAATCGTTGTCGGCTTATGCCCGACAGTTCCTGTCGATGATGGAAAAGCCCGATGTCGACACCATCGAAGGGCTGTCGCCGGCGATCTCGATTGAACAGAAATCCACCTCGCACAACCCCCGCTCCACCGTCGGCACCATCACCGAGATCTATGACTATCTGCGTCTGCTCTATGCTCGTGTCGGCACTCCACGCTGCCCGGATCACGACATCCCGCTGGAAGCCCAGACCGTCAGCCAGATGGTCGACCTGGTGCTGGCCCAGCCCGAGGGCAACAAGCTGATGCTGCTGGCACCGGTGATTCGCGAGCGTAAGGGCGAGCACCTATCGGTATTTGAAGAACTGCGGGCGCAGGGATTCGTTCGCGCACGGGTCAACGGCAAACTGTGTGAACTGGACGAACTACCGAAGCTGGATAAACAGAAGAAGCATTCGATCGATGTAGTGGTCGACCGCTTCAAGGTCCGCGCCGATCTGCAACAGCGGCTGGCCGAGTCCTTTGAAACAGCATTGAAGCTGGCGGACGGGATCGCCCTGGTGGCTCCGATGGACGACGAGCCGGGAGAAGAAATGATCTTCTCCGCGCGCTTCGCCTGTCCGATCTGCGGTCACGCCATCAGCGAGCTGGAACCCAAACTGTTTTCCTTCAACAATCCGGCGGGCGCCTGCCCGACTTGCGACGGTCTGGGGGTCAAGCAATTCTTCGACATCAAGCGCCTGGTCAATGGCGAGCTGACCCTGGCCGAAGGGGCAATCCGCGGCTGGGACCGGCGCAATGTCTACTACTTCCAGATGCTCGGCTCACTGGCGGCACATTACGGGTTCAGCCTGGAAATACCGTTCAACCAATTGTCTGCGGATCAGCAGAAGGTCATTCTGCACGGCAGCGGCAGCCAAAACGTCGACTTCAAATACCTGAACGACCGGGGCGACATCGTCAAGCGCTCCCACCCGTTCGAGGGCATAGTGCCGAACCTGGAGCGCCGTTACCGCGAAACCGAATCGGCCACAGTGCGCGAGGAACTGGCCAAGTTCCTCAGTACACAACCTTGCCCGGATTGCCGTGGCACTCGCTTGCGGCGCGAAGCGCGGCACGTCTGGGTCGGTGAGAAAACCCTGCCGGCGGTCACCAGCCTGCCTATCGGCGACGCCACCAACTACTTCGGCACCCTGAAGCTAACCGGGCGCCGTGGTGAAATCGCCGACAAGATCCTCAAGGAAATCCGCGAGCGCCTGCAGTTCCTGGTGAACGTCGGGCTTGACTACCTGACCCTGGATCGCAGCGCCGACACCCTGTCCGGCGGAGAGGCCCAGCGTATTCGCCTGGCCAGCCAGATCGGCGCCGGCCTGGTAGGGGTGATGTACATCCTCGACGAGCCGTCCATTGGTCTGCACCAGCGGGACAACGATCGCTTGCTGGGGACCCTGAAACACCTGCGGGATATCGGTAATACAGTAATTGTCGTTGAACACGACGAAGACGCCATCCGCCTTGCCGACTATGTAGTCGACATCGGTCCAGGTGCTGGTGTGCATGGCGGGCGCATCGTCGCCGAGGGCACCGCCGCAGAAGTCATGGCGCACCCTGATTCCTTGACCGGCAAGTACTTGTCGGGCCGGGTGAAGATTGTGGTTCCGGCCAAACGTACCCCGCGCAACAAGAAACTGTCCCTGACCCTCAAGGGCGCTCGCGGCAATAACCTGCGCAACGTCGATCTGGAAATCCCTATTGGCCTGCTGACCTGTGTGACCGGGGTGTCTGGCTCGGGCAAGTCGACGCTGATCAACAACACCTTGTTCCCTTTGAGCGCCACAGCGCTGAACGGCGCGACAACCCTCGAGGCTGCACCTCACGACAGTATCAATGGCCTGCAGCATCTCGATAAGGTGGTGGACATCGACCAGAGCCCCATCGGTCGTACTCCGCGCTCCAACCCGGCGACCTACACCGGGCTGTTCACGCCAATCCGCGAGTTGTTCGCCGGGGTGCCGGAGTCGCGCTCCAGGGGGTACGGGCCTGGCCGCTTCTCCTTCAACGTCAAGGGTGGGCGCTGTGAGGCCTGCCAGGGCGATGGCTTGATCAAGGTCGAGATGCACTTCCTGCCGGACATCTATGTGCCCTGCGACGTGTGCAAGAGCAAGCGTTACAACCGTGAAACTCTGGAGATCAAGTACAAGGGCAAGAACATCCATGAAGTCCTGGAAATGACCATCGAAGAGGCCCGCGAGTTCTTCGACCCAGTCCCGGCCCTGGCGCGCAAGCTACAGACGCTGATGGATGTCGGCCTGTCCTACATCAAGCTCGGCCAATCAGCCACCACCTTGTCCGGTGGTGAAGCGCAGCGGGTCAAATTGTCCCGCGAGCTGTCAAAACGCGATACCGGTAAAACCCTCTACATCCTCGACGAGCCGACCACTGGTCTGCACTTCGCGGATATCCAGCAGTTGCTGGACGTTCTGCACCGACTGCGCGACCACGGCAACACCGTGGTGGTGATCGAACACAACCTGGACGTGATCAAGACCGCGGACTGGATGGTGGACCTGGGGCCGGAAGGCGGCTCCAAAGGTGGTCAGATCATCGCTGTCGGCACTCCGGAGCAAGTGGCGGAAATGCCGCAATCCTATACCGGGCACTACCTCAAGCCGCTGCTGATCCGCGATCGCGCCTGAGGCTCATGAAAAAGCCCCTGTCACTTCACGGTGACAGGGGCTTTTTTACATCTGGCGGTTAGCGAGTTTGCCGCAGGAGCAAATCTGCTCTGGGCCCAACACTAACGCTGGCTGCAATCAGAACTGCGACTGCAGGTAGTTCTCCAGTCCGATGGACTTGATCAGACCCAACTGTTTTTCCAGCCAGTAGGTATGATCTTCCTCAGTATCCGCCAACTGAATTCGCAGGATCTCGCGGCTGACATAGTCCTTGTGCAACTCGCACAGCTCAATGCCTTTGCACAGCGCAGCGCGAACCTTGTATTCCAAACGCAGGTCGCTGGCCAGCATCTCCGGCACCGTGGTCCCGGTATCAAGATCATCGGGACGCATACGCGGCGTGCCCTCGAGCATCAGGATACGGCGCATCAGGGCATCAGCGTGTTGCGCCTCTTCTTCCATTTCATGGTTGATACGTTCATAAAGCTTGGTGAAGCCCCAGTCTTCGTACATCCGCGAGTGGATGAAATATTGGTCGCGGGCTGCCAGTTCGCCCGTCAGCAACGTGTTGAGGTAATCGATTACGTCCGGGTGACCTTGCATCGCCCTACATCTCCCTGCTTGAAAGTGGATAGTTTGAACCAAGCTGACTTGCAGGTCACTTAGAAACGAGTGAAAAAGTGAAGATTATCTGAGAAAAGTAGTTTAAATAACGCAAAAACCGCCCAAATGAGGGCGGTTCTGCTTCTTATTTAGACTTACTTGAGCGATACGCCCAGGACTTTGGCAATACCTTCGCCATAAGCCGGGTCTGCCTTGAAGAAGTGTTGCAACTGACGCCCCACTACATCCGCAGTCACCCCAGCCATCGCACCGGCAATGTTGTTGATCAGCAGAGTTTTCTGCTCATCATTCATCAAGCGGAACAAGGCACCCGCGTGGCTGTAGTAATCAGTGTCCTCACGGTGATCGTAGCGATCTGCAGCGCCACTGAGTGCCAGTGCCGGTTCTGCGTAACGCGGCGCCTGCTTCGGCGCCTCTGAGTAGCTATTGGGCTCGTAGTTCGGCGCAGCACCGCCGTTAGGCCCGAACGCCATGGCTCCATCGCGCTGGTAGCTGTTCACTGGACTCAATGGGGCGTTCACCAGCAGTTGCTGGTGGTTGGTGCCTACGCGGTAGCGATGGGCATCAGCGTAAGCAAACACCCGACCCTGCAACATGCGGTCGGGTGAAAGCCCCACGCCCGGTACCATGTTGCTTGGACCGAAGGCCGCCTGCTCGACCTCGGCGAAATAGTTAAGCGGGTTGCGGTTCAATTCCAACTCGCCAACTTCGATCAAAGGGAACTCTTTCTGCGACCAGGTCTTGGTCACGTCAAACGGGTTCTCATAATGAGCTGCAGCTTGGGCTTCAGTCATGACCTGGATGCAGACGCTCCATTTCGGGAAGTCCCCACGCTCGATCGCATTAAACAGGTCGCGCTGGGCGTAGTCCGGGTCTGTACCCGCCAAACGAGCAGCCTCTGCTGGCGCCAGGTTCTTGATCCCTTGCTTGGTCTTGTAGTGCCACTTGACCCAATGCCGCTCACCTTTGGCATTGATCAAGCTGTAGGTGTGACTGCCAAAACCATGCATATGGCGGTAGCCATCAGGAATACCCCGATCCGAGAAGAGGATGGTTACTTGGTGCAACGCCTCAGGCGAGTGCGACCAAAAATCCCACATCATCTGTGCACTTTTCAGGTTGCTCTGGGGCAGACGCTTCTGGGTGTGGATAAAGTCGGGAAACTTCAACGGGTCACGGATAAAAAATACCGGGGTGTTGTTGCCGACGATGTCCCAGTTGCCCTCCTCGGTGTAGAACTTGAGGGCAAAACCACGTGGATCGCGCTCGGTATCTGCCGAACCACGCTCACCGCCAACCGTGGAGAAGCGCAGGAAAGTCGGGGTTTTCTTGCCTATCGACTCAAACAGCTTGGCGCTGGAGTACTGCGTGATATCGCGAGAGACGGTGAAAGTGCCGTAAGCACCCGATCCCTTGGCGTGCACACGGCGCTCGGGAATATTCTCACGATTGAAATGGGCAAGCTTTTCAATCAGGTGAAAATCGTCAAGAAGCAAAGGGCCTCGGGGGCCGGCGGAACGAGAGTTCTGGTTATCAGCGACAGGCGCGCCACTCGCTGTAGTAAGAACTTTAGTTTGGCTCATGCTCATTCTTCCTCTGTCAGTCTGGGAAACTGCCGGCTAATCGGCTGACAAGGAGTATTGACCATGGATGTTACAACATCCAATGCATTACACATTCGTTAACGATAGAAATATCTAATACATCCAACAACAAAAAACCGGGCACTAGGCCCGGTTTCTTGTTTCAGACTGACGTCTTACTCAGCGGATACAGCTTCACCGCCGACAGCACGATCAACCAGTTCAACGTACGCCATAGGAGCGTTGTCGCCAGCACGGAAACCGCACTTGAGGATGCGCAGGTAGCCACCCTCACGGGTAGCGTAACGCTTGCCCAGGTCGTTGAAGAGCTTACCAACGATAGCTTTCGAACGAGTACGGTCGAAAGCCAGACGGCGGTTAGCCAGGCTGTCTGTCTTGGCCAAAGTGATCAGCGGCTCAGCAACGCGGCGCAGTTCTTTAGCTTTCGGCAGTGTAGTTTTGATCAGCTCGTGCTCGAACAGCGACACCGCCATGTTTTGGAACATGGCCTTGCGGTGCGAGCTGGTGCGGCTCAGGTGACGCCCACTTTTACGATGACGCATGGTTCATTCCTTACCAAACACAACGTTCGGTGATTACGACGATCAGGCAGTCGCCTTGTCGTCCTTCTTAAGACTTGCAGGCGGCCAGTTGTCGAGGCGCATGCCGAGGGACAGACCGCGGGAGGCCAGAACGTCCTTGATTTCGGTCAAGGATTTCTTGCCCAGGTTCGGAGTCTTCAACAGTTCTACTTCGGTACGCTGAATCAGGTCGCCGATGTAGTAAATGTTTTCCGCCTTAAGGCAGTTAGCCGAACGTACAGTCAGTTCCAGATCGTCAACCGGGCGAAGCAGGATCGGATCGATCTCGTCTTCTTGCTCGACTACCACTGGCTCACTGTCACCCTTGAGGTCGACGAACGCAGCCAACTGCTGTTGCAGAATGGTTGCTGCACGACGGATAGCCTCTTCAGGATCCAGGGTACCGTTGGTTTCCAGATCAATAACCAGCTTGTCCAGGTTAGTACGCTGCTCGACACGGGCGTTTTCCACCACGTATGCGATGCGGCGAACCGGGCTGAACGAAGAGTCAAGCTGCAAGCGACCAATGCTGCGGCTTTCGTCTTCATCGCTCTGACGCGAGTCCGCCGGTTCATAACCACGACCACGAGCTACTACGAGCTTCATGTTCAGGGCGCCGTTAGACGCCAGGTTAGCGATTACGTGATCGGGGTTAACGATCTCGACATCATGATCCAGCTGAATATCGGCAGCGGTAACCACCCCCGAACCCTTCTTCGACAAGGTCAGCGTAACTTCGTCACGGCCGTGCAGCTTGATAGCCAGACCTTTAAGGTTCAACAGGATTTCAATTACGTCTTCCTGTACACCTTCGATGGCGCTGTACTCGTGGAGCACACCGTCAATCTCGGCCTCGACTACTGCACAGCCGGGCATTGAGGACAACAGGATGCGGCGCAGCGCGTTGCCCAGGGTGTGGCCAAAACCACGCTCGAGAGGCTCGAGGGTGATCTTGGCGCGGGTTGGACTGACAACCTGCACATCAATGTGGCGGGGTGTCAGGAACTCATTTACCGAAATCTGCATGGATGCACCTATTTTCTAGCCCTTACTTGGAGTAGAGCTCGACAATCAGGCTTTCGTTGATGTCGGCGGACAGATCACTGCGAGCTGGAACGTTCTTGAAAACGCCCGACTTCTTCTCAGTGTCTACTTCTACCCATTCTACGCGGCCACGTTGAGCACACAGATCGAGAGCTTGGACAATGCGAAGTTGATTTTTTGCTTTCTCGCGAACAGCGACCACGTCACCAGCACGAACCTGGAAGGACGGAACGTTAACGGTCTGACCGTTTACGCTGATCGACTTGTGCGATACCAACTGACGGGATTCGGCACGAGTAGAACCGAAGCCCATGCGGTATACAACGTTGTCCAGACGGCATTCGAGCAGTTGCAACAGGTTTTCGCCGGTTGCGCCCTTCTTGCCAGCTGCTTGTTTGTAGTAGCCGCTGAATTGACGCTCAAGTACGCCGTAGATACGACGAACTTTTTGCTTTTCACGCAGCTGAGTACCGTAGTCGGACTGACGACCACGGCGCTGGCCGTGAATGCCAGGAGCTGCTTCGATGTTGCACTTAGATTCGATAGCGCGCACGCCGCTCTTCAGGAAGAGATCGGTGCCTTCGCGACGAGCCAGTTTGCATTTTGGACCAATGTAACGAGCCATTCTTTACAATCTCCTGGATTACACGCGGCGCTTCTTCGGCGGACGGCACCCGTTGTGCGGGATTGGCGTCACGTCGGTGATGCTGGCGATCTTGTAGCCACAGCCGTTCAAAGCGCGGACTGCGGATTCACGACCTGGACCTGGACCCTTGACGTTAACGTCGAGGTTTTTCAGGCCATATTCCAGCGCAGCTTGACCAGCACGCTCAGCAGCTACTTGAGCAGCGAACGGGGTGGACTTGCGAGAACCGCGGAAACCCGAACCACCGGAGGTTGCCCAGGAAAGAGCGTTACCTTGACGGTCGGTGATGGTCACGATGGTGTTGTTGAAAGACGCGTGGATGTGGGCGATGCCATCAACCACTGTCTTTTTAATCTTTTTACGAGGACGAGCAGCAGGTTTTGCCATGACTAAATTCCTGTCGATTCGCTGGTGCGATTACTTGCGGATCGGCTTACGCGGACCTTTGCGAGTACGCGCGTTGGTCTTGGTACGCTGACCGCGCACTGGAAGACCACGACGATGGCGCAGACCGCGGTAGCAGCCCAGATCCATCAAGCGTTTGATTTTCATGTTGATTTCGCGACGCAGGTCACCTTCAGTGGTGAACTTCGCCACTTCGCCACGCAGCTGTTCAATTTGCTCGTCGCTCAGATCCTTGATCTTCGCAGCTGGGTTGACCCCAGTCACCGCGCAGATTTTCTGCGCAGTAGTGCGACCAACACCATAGATGTAGGTCAGCGAGATAACAGTATGCTTGTTATCTGGAATGTTAACGCCTGCAATACGGGCCATTCAGTGGGACTCCAATTGACAGCTACCTACGCCCCGGAAGCCAAGAAATAGGGCGCGAGATAATATCGCTGTAATAACAAATAATCAACCCGGCAGCGCACTAGCTGCCGGGCTTGAAGCACAATCACACTCAGCCTTGGCGCTGTTTGTGACGCGGTTCCGCGCTGCAAATTACTCGAACAACACCTTCGCGGCGAATAATCTTGCAGTTACGGCACAGCTTTTTCACCGATGCACGAACTTTCATCACCAACTCCTCGAACCTTATGGATTAACGCAGCATGCCGCTGCCGTAACCCTTCAGGTTGGCTTTCTTCATCAGGGATTCGTACTGGTGGGAAACGAGGTGCGATTGTACTTGCGACATAAAGTCCATAACAACCACGACCACGATCAGCAACGAGGTCCCGCCAAGGTAGAACGGAACGTTTGCAGCAACCACCAGGAACTGGGGCAACAGGCAGACGGCCGTCATATATAGAGCACCGAACATGGTCAAACGGGTCAGAACGCCATCAATGTAGCGCGCTGACTGCTCACCTGGACGGATGCCCGGAATAAAGGCACCGGACTTCTTCAGGTTTTCCGCTACGTCTTTCGGATTGAACATCAACGCCGTATAGAAGAAGCAGAAGAAAATAATCCCTGCACTAAACAGCAGAATATTCAACGGCTGACCAGGAGCGATCGACTGCGAGATGTCCTGCAACCAGCCCATACCTTCAGACTGACCGAACCAGGCACCCAACGAAGCCGGAAACAGCAAAATGCTGCTCGCGAAGATAGCAGGAATAACACCGGCCATATTCACTTTCAGCGGCAAGTGGCTGGTCTGCGCAGCAAACACCTTGCGGCCCTGCTGACGCTTGGCGTAGTGAACAGCAATACGACGCTGGCCACGCTCAATGAACACCACAAAACCGATAATCGCTACTGCCAGCAAACCGATCGCAACCAAGGCAAAAATATTGATATCACCTTGACGTGCAGACTCGAAAGACTGCCCGATCGCTCTCGGAAGACCGGCGACGATACCTGCGAAAATCAACATCGAGATACCGTTGCCAACACCACGCTCAGTAATCTGCTCACCCAGCCACATCATGAACATCGCACCAGCCACAAAAGTGGATACCGCGACGAAATGGAAGCCAAAGTCACCAGTGAACGCAACGCCCTGCCCTGCCAGACCGACGGACATGCCGATGGCCTGAACAAGAGCTAGGACGACAGTGCCGTAGCGGGTGTACTGGCTGATCTTGCGACGGCCAGCTTCACCTTCCTTCTTCAACTGCTCCAGCTGCGGGCTGACGGCGGTCATCAGCTGCATGATGATCGATGCCGAAATGTACGGCATGATCCCCAATGCAAAGATGCTCATCCGCTCCAGCGCACCGCCGGAAAACATGTTGAACAAGCTAAGAATGGTCCCCTCATTCTGTCGAAACAGGTCTGCGAGTCGGTCCGGGTTGATACCTGGAACCGGGATGTGTGCGCCTATTCGGTAGACGATAATCGCCAGGAACAGAAAACGCAGTCGAGCCCAGAGTTCAGACATACCGCCTTTGCCGAGCGCAGAGAGAGCACCTTGCTTAGCCATTTATTCCTCGAACTTGCCGCCAGCTGCTTCGATAGCCGCACGCGCACCTTTGGTGGCGGCGATGCCCTTGATGGTCACAGCGCGAGTAACTTCGCCGGACAGCATGATTTTCACACGCTGAACGTTGACGTTGATCACGTTGGCATCCTTCAGGGACTGCACGGTAACGATGTCGCCTTCCACTTTAGCCAGTTCAGACAGACGCACTTCTGCGCGGTCCATGGCCTTCAGGGAAACGAAACCAAACTTCGGCAGGCGACGATGCAGCGGCTGTTGACCGCCTTCAAAGCCTGGAGCAATGGTGCCACCGGAGCGGGAGGTCTGACCTTTGTGACCACGGCCACCAGTCTTACCCAAACCACTACCGATACCACGGCCCGGACGATGCTTTTCGCGACGGGAACCCGGCGCTGGACTCAGATCATTGAGTTTCATCGATTAACCCTCGACACGCAGCATGTAGTAAGCCTTGTTGATCATCCCGCGATTCTCGGGAGTATCCTGGACTTCTACAGTGTGACCGATGCGACGCAGACCCAGACCCTTAACGCACAGTTTGTGGTTAGGGATACGGCCGGTCATGCTTTTGATCAGCGTTACTTTTACGGTAGCCATGATCAGATGATCTCCTGGACACTTTTGCCACGCTTGGCGGCAATGGATTCAGGGGACTGCATTGCTTTCAAACCCTTGAAAGTGGCGTGAACCACGTTTACTGGGTTAGTCGAGCCGTAGCACTTGGCCAAAACGTTCTGAACACCAGCAACTTCGAGAACAGCACGCATAGCGCCGCCAGCGATGATACCGGTACCCTCAGAAGCAGGTTGCATGTACACCTTCGAAGCGCCGTGAGCGGACTTCATTGCGTACTGCAGAGTGGTGCCGTTCAGATCAACTTGGATCATGTTGCGACGAGCAGCTTCCATTGCCTTCTGGATCGCAGCAGGCACTTCACGCGACTTGCCACGGCCGAAGCCAACACGGCCCTTACCATCACCAACCACGGTCAACGCGGTGAAGGTGAAGATACGGCCGCCTTTTACGGTTTTGGCTACGCGGTTAACTTGAACCAGCTTCTCAATGTAGCCTTCGTCGCGCTTTTGGTCGTTATTTGACATAACTTAGAACTCCAGCCCAGCTTCACGAGCAGCATCAGCCAGCGCCTTGACGCGGCCGTGATACTTGAAGCCAGAGCGGTCGAAAGCCACCTGCGAGACGCCAGCGGCTTTAGCACGCGTAGCGACCAGCTGGCCAACCTTAGTGGCCGCGTCGATGTTGCCAGTGGCGCCATCACGCAGTTCTTTATCCAAAGTCGAGGCACTTGCCAGGACTTTGTTGCCGTCGGCCGAAATGACCTGGGCGTAGATGTGCTGCGAAGAGCGGAACACGCAGAGACGCACGACTTCGAGTTCGTGCATTTTCAGGCGTGCTTTGCGAGCGCGACGCAGTCGAGTAACTTTTTTGTCGGTCATTTGCTATGCCCTACTTCTTCTTGGCTTCTTTACGACGGACGACTTCGTCCGCGTAGCGCACACCTTTGCCTTTGTAAGGCTCTGGTGGACGGAAGTCGCGGATCTCAGCGGCCACTTGACCTACCAGCTGCTTATCGATGCCCTTGATCAGGATATCGGTCTGGCTAGGAGTCTCAGCGGTGATGCCTTCCGGCAGTTCGTAATCCACTGGATGCGAGAAGCCGAGGGCCAGATTCAGCACTGTGCCTTTTGCTTGTGCCTTGTAACCAACACCGACCAGCTGGAGCTTACGCTCGAAGCCTTGGCTTACGCCTTGGACCATGTTGTTTACCAGAGCACGAGTGGTACCGGCCATTGCGCGAGTTTGTTGGTCGCCATTGCGAGCAGCAAAACGCAGCTCACCAGCTTCCTCAACAATTTCAACGGACGAGTGTACGTTCAGTTCGAGAGTGCCCTTGGCACCCTTCACCGAAAGCTGTTGGCCGGCGAATTTAACTTCGACACCAGCTGGCAGCTTAACGGGGTTCTTAGCGACGCGAGACATGCTTATCCCCCCTTAGAACACAGTGCAAAGAACTTCGCCGCCGACACCGGCAGCGCGCGCAGCACGATCAGTCATCACACCTTTGTTGGTGGAGACGATAGACACGCCAAGACCGCCACGTACTTTCGGCAGTTCTTCAACGGACTTGTACTGACGCAGGCCTGGACGGCTAACGCGCTTAACTTCCTCGATGACCGGACGGCCTTCGAAGTACTTCAGCTCGATGGACAGCAGAGGTTTGATTTCGCTGCTGATCTGATAACCCGCGATGTAACCTTCGTCCTTCAGGACTTTTGCTACAGCCACCTTCAACGTGGAAGACGGCATGCTTACGACGGACTTTTCAGCCATCTGGGCATTACGGATTCGAGTTAGCATGTCCGCTAACGGGTCCTGCATACTCATGGGCTAGATGCTCCTGATACAAAAAGAATTAGCCTTGCGGCTACAACTGTCGCCGAGAAATTCCGGGCAAAAAACACGGGCTCAGGCGAGCCGGTCATTCTAGACACACCCCAGAAATGAATCAAGCCCCAAAAGGGGCTTGATTCACGTTCAAGGCCACCGATTATCGGCTTCTTGCGAAGCCGCTAATCGCGACTTTGATAGCTATTACCAGCTGGCTTTAACCAGACCTGGCACGTCACCACGCATTGCAGCTTCACGCAGCTTGTTACGGCCCAGGCCGAACTTGCGGTAAACGCCGTGCGGACGACCAGTCAGGCGGCAGCGGTTACGCATGCGCGAAGCGCTTGCATCACGTGGCTGCTTCTGCAGAGCTACAGTAGCTTCCCAACGTGCTTCTGGACTTGCGTTCAGATCCACGATGATAGCTTTCAGCGCTGCACGCTTGGTGGCGTACTTGGCAACGGTGAGCTGACGCTTCAGCTCACGGTTCTTCATGCTCGTCTTGGCCATTTTCCTACTCCAATCAGTTGCGGAACGGGAATTTGAAAGCACGCAGCAGAGCGCGGCCTTCATCATCGTTCTTAGCAGTGGTGGTCAGGGTAATGTCCAGACCGCGGAGAGCATCGATCTTGTCGTAATCGATTTCCGGGAAAATGATCTGCTCTTTCACGCCCATGCTGTAGTTGCCACGACCATCGAAGGACTTGGCATTCAGGCCGCGGAAGTCGCGAACCCGAGGCAGGGAGATCGACAGCAGACGATCCAGGAACTCGTACATACGCTCACGGCGCAGGGTCACTTTGACGCCGATCGGCCATCCTTCGCGGACTTTAAAGCCAGCGATGGATTTACGAGCGTAGGTCACAACGACTTTCTGGCCGGTGATCTTTTCCAGGTCAGCAACAGCATGCTCGATGACTTTTTTGTCGCCGATAGCTTCGCCCAGACCCATGTTCAGGGTGATTTTGGTAACGCGCGGAACTTCCATCACGTTCGAAAGCTTAAGTTCTTCCTTAAGTTTCGGAGCGATTTCCTTCCGGTAAATCTCTTTTAGTCGTGCCATGGTCTTCTACCTAGCAGTGTTCAAGCATCAACCGCTTTTTGGGTCGACTTGAAGACACGAATTTTTTTGCCGTCTTCTACTTTGAAACCAACGCGGTCAGCCTTGTTGGTTTCGCCGTTGAAAATGGCGACGTTGGAAGCGTGCAGTGGCGCTTCTTTCTCGACGATACCGCCCTGTACGCCCGACATCGGGTTAGGCTTGGTATGACGCTTGACCAGGTTCAGGCCACCGATGACCAGACGGTCATCAGCCAGAACCTTAAGCACCTTACCGCGCTTACCTTTGTCTTTGCCGGCGATCACGATGATCTCGTCGTCACGACGAATCTTTTGCATGTCGGATCTCCTTACAGCACTTCTGGGGCGAGCGAGACGATCTTCATGAACTTCTCAGTACGAAGTTCACGGGTCACTGGCCCAAAGATACGGGTGCCGATCGGCTCTTGCTTGTTGTTCAACAGAACAGCAGCGTTGCCATCAAAGCGGATGATGGAGCCGTCTGCACGACGAACACCATGGCGAGTGCGGACTACAACAGCAGTCATCACTTGGCCTTTCTTCACCTTACCGCGAGGAATTGCTTCCTTAACGGTAACTTTGATGATGTCACCGATACCAGCGTAACGACGATGGGAGCCACCCAGCACCTTGATGCACATAACGCGGCGAGCGCCGCTGTTATCGGCCACATCGAGCATGGATTGAGTCTGAATCATATAATTTCTCCGACCCCTAGCCCTTAGACTTCCACAGCGCGTTCGAGAACATCAACCAGAGCCCAAGACTTAGTCTTGGCCATCGGACGAGTTTCACGAATAGTGACTTTGTCGCCGATGTGGCACTGATTGGTTTCGTCGTGCGCGTGCAGCTTAGTCGAACGCTTAACGTATTTACCGTAGATAGGGTGCTTAACGCGACGCTCGATCAGAACGGTGATGGTCTTGTCCATCTTGTCGCTGACAACACGGCCAGTCAGCGTACGGACAGTTTTTTCGGCTTCAGCCATGATTACTTACCTGCCTGCTGGTTGAGCACAGTCTTCACGCGAGCGATGTCGCGCTTAACTTGCGAGAGCAGATGCGACTGCCCCAACTGGCCAGTTGCTTTCTGCATACGCAGATTGAACTGGTCGCGCAGCAGGCCGAGCAGTTGCTCGTTCAGCTGCTGTGCGGATTTTTCACGAAGTTCATTCGCTTTCATCACATCACCGTCCGCTTAACAAAGGAGGTGGCGAGCGGCAGCTTTGCAGCAGCCAGGGCGAAAGCCTCACGCGCCAGCTCTTCAGAAACACCCTCGATCTCATACAGGACTTTGCCTGGCTGAATCTGGGCAACCCAGTATTCGACGTTACCCTTACCTTTACCCATCCGAACTTCGAGTGGCTTTTTGGAAATAGGCTTGTCCGGGAATACACGGATCCAGATCTTGCCGCCACGTTTCACGTGACGGGTCAGAGCACGACGCGCTGACTCGATCTGACGAGCGGTGAGACGACCACGAGCTACAGACTTCAGCGCATACTCGCCGAAGCTGACTTTGCTACCGCGCAATGCCAGACCACGGTTGTGGCCGGTCATTTGCTTGCGGAACTTCGTACGCTTTGGTTGCAACATTTGGCGTACCCCTTACTTAGCAGCTTTTTTACGAGGCGCTGGTGCTTGTGGCTTCAGCTCTTCTTGGCGACCACCAATTACTTCGCCTTTGAAGATCCAAACCTTTACACCGATCACACCGTAAGTGGTGTGAGCTTCGTAGTTGGCATAGTCGATGTCGGCACGCAGGGTGTGCAGTGGCACACGACCTTCGCGATACCATTCAGTACGTGCGATTTCAGCACCGCCGAGACGACCGCTCACTTGGATTTTGATGCCTTTGGCACCAATGCGCATGGCGTTCTGTACAGCGCGCTTCATAGCGCGGCGGAACATTACACGACGCTCCAGCTGCTGAGCTACGCTCTGCGCAACCAGCATACCGTCGAGCTCCGGCTTACGGATCTCTTCGATATTGATGTGCACAGGCACACCCATTTGCTTGGTCAGGTCCTGACGCAGCTTCTCAACATCTTCACCTTTCTTCCCGATAACGATACCTGGGCGAGCGGTGTGGATGGTGATGCGTGCAGTTTGGGCCGGACGATGGATATCGATACGGCTTACGGACGCGCTTTTTAGTTTGTCTTGGAGATACTCACGCACCTTCAGATCAGCGAACAAGTAGTCCGCATAAGTCCGACCGTCTGCGTACCAGACGGAGGTGTGCTCCTTGACGATTCCCAGGCGAATGCCAATGGGATGTACTTTCTGACCCATCTCTTCGACTCCGTTACTTGTCAGCAACCTTGACAGTGATATGGCAAGACCGCTTGACGATGCGATCAGCACGGCCTTTGGCACGTGGCATGATGCGCTTCAGCGAACGCCCTTCGTTGACGAAAACGGTGGAGACCTTCAGGTCATCAACGTCTGCGCCTTCGTTATGCTCGGCGTTGGCTACGGCCGACTCCAGCACTTTCTTCATGATCTCGGCGGCTTTCTTACTGCTGAAAGCCAACAGGTTGAGCGCTTCGCCCACCTTCTTCCCGCGGATCTGGTCGGCGACCAAGCGGGCTTTCTGGGCGGAGATTCGAGCGCCCGACAACTTAGCGGCTACTTCCATCGTTCCTTACCCCTTAACGCTTGGCTTTCTTGTCAGCCACGTGCCCGCGATATGTACGGGTACCGGCGAACTCGCCCAGTTTGTGGCCGACCATGTCTTCGTTCACGAGAACTGGAACATGTTGACGACCGTTATGCACAGCAATGGTCAGACCGACCATTTGTGGCAGGATCATAGAACGGCGCGACCAGGTCTTAACTGGTTTGCGATCGTTCTTTTCCGCCGCCACTTCGATCTTCTTCAGTAGGTGAAGATCAATAAAAGGACCTTTTTTCAGAGAACGTGGCACTGTCGTATCCCTCTATTTACTTGCGACGACGGACGATCATTTTGTCGGTACGCTTATTACCACGAGTCTTCGCGCCCTTAGTCGGGAAGCCCCATGGCGATACCGGATGACGACCACCAGAGGTACGACCTTCACCACCACCATGTGGGTGGTCAACCGGGTTCATGGCAACACCACGAACGGTTGGGCGAACGCCACGCCAGCGTTTGGCACCAGCTTTACCCAGCGAACGCAGGCTGTGCTCGGAGTTCGAGACTTCACCCAAGGTCGCGCGGCATTCAGCCAGCACTTTACGCATCTCACCAGAACGCAGACGCAGGGTCACGTAGACACCTTCACGAGCGACCAGCTGAGCCGAAGCACCAGCCGAACGAGCGATTTGCGCGCCTTTACCTGGCTTCAGTTCGATGCCGTGTACGGTGCTACCAACTGGAATATTACGCAGCTGCAGAGCGTTGCCCGGCTTGATCGGTGCCAGAGCACCTGCGATCAGCTGGTCGCCAGCGCTCACGCCTTTAGGGGCGATGATGTAGCGACGCTCGCCATCTGCGTACAGCAGCAGAGCGATGTGAGCAGTACGGTTTGGATCGTATTCGATACGCTCGACAGTGGCAGAGATGCCATCTTTGTCGTTGCGACGGAAGTCGACCAGACGGTAATGCTGCTTATGACCACCACCGATGTGACGAGTGGTAATACGGCCATTGTTGTTACGACCACCAGACTTCGATTTCTTCTCGAGCAGCGGTGCGTGAGGAGCGCCTTTATGCAGCTCCTGGTTGACCACCTTGACCACAAAACGGCGGCCAGGGGAAGTCGGTTTGCATTTAACGATTGCCATGATGCACCCCTTCCTTACTCAGCACTGCTGCTGAAATCGAGATCTTGGCCTGGCTGAAGGGAGATAACTGCCTTCTTCCAGTCATTACGCTTGCCCAGACCGCGAGCGGTACGCTTGCTCTTACCCAGAACATTCAGGGTAGTAACACGTTCCACTTTCACGCTGAACAGGCTTTCGACGGCCTTCTTGATTTCCAGCTTGGTTGCATCAGTAGCAACCTTGAAAACGAACTGGCCTTTCTTGTCTGCCAGAACCGTAGCCTTCTCGGAAACGTGCGGGCCAAGCAGAACTTTAAATACGCGTTCCTGGTTCATCCCAGCAGCTCCTCGAATTTCTTCACGGCCGACACAGTGATCAACACTTTGTCGTATGCGATCAGACTAACTGGATCGGAACCCTGCACGTCGCGTACATCAACGTGTGGCAGGTTACGAGCAGCCAGGTACAGGTTCTGATCAACAGCGTCCGACACGATCAGAACGTCGGTCAGGCTCATGTTGTTCAGCTTGCCCAGCAGATCTTTGGTTTTCGGAGTTTCAACAGCGAAATCCTGAACCACGACCAGGCGATCAGTACGTACCAGCTCAGCGAGGATGGAACGCATTGCTGCGCGATACATCTTCTTGTTGAGCTTCTGCGAGTGATCCTGTGGACGAGCTGCGAAAGTGGTACCGCCGCCACGCCAGATTGGGCTACGGATAGTACCGGCACGAGCACGGCCAGTACCTTTCTGACGCCAAGGGCGCTTACCGCCACCACGAACGTCGGAACGGGTCTTTTGCTGCTTGCTACCTTGACGGCCGCCGGCCATGTAGGCCACGACTGCTTGGTGAACCAGCGTCTCGTTGAATTCGCCGCCAAATGTCAGTTCGGAAACTTCGATCGCTTGAGCGTCATTTACATTTAATTGCATGTCAGCTTCCCCTTAACCGCGAGCCTTGGCCGCCGGACGTACAACCAGGTTGCCGCCAGTAGCGCCAGGAACAGCACCCTTGACCAACAACAGATTGCGTTCAGCGTCGACGCGCACTACTTCGAGGGACTGCACGGTCACGCGCTCAGCGCCCATATGACCGGACATTTTTTTGCCCTTGAATACACGACCAGGAGTCTGGCACTGGCCAATAGAGCCCGGGACGCGGTGGGAAACGGAGTTACCGTGAGTGTTGTCTTGGCCACGGAAATTCCAACGCTTGATCGTACCCTGGAAGCCTTTACCTTTGGACTGACCGGTTACATCAACCAGCTGACCAGCGGCGAAGATTTCAGCGTTGATCAGATCGCCTGCCTGGTACTCGCCTTCTTCAAGACGGAATTCCATAACAGTACGACCAGCTGCAACGTTGGCTTTAGCGAAGTGACCTGCTTGAGCAGCAGTCACACGCGAAGCACGACGCTCACCTACAGTGACTTGCACTGCACGATAGCCATCGGTTTCTTCAGTTTTGAACTGGGTGACGCGATTCGGCTCGATCTCAATGACCGTGACCGGAATGGAGACACCTTCTTCGGTGAAAATACGGGTCATACCGCATTTACGACCGACTACACCAATAGTCATGTTGTAAACCTCATGAGTGTACGGGGCTTTCACCCGCTATGGCCGCCCATTTCAGAGCGTTACACGACTAAGACCGAGTCTTAGCCGAGGCTGATCTGCACTTCCACACCTGCCGCAAGATCAAGCTTCATAAGTGCATCAACGGTTTTATCCGTTGGCTGGACGATGTCCAGTACGCGCTTATGAGTGCGGATCTCGTACTGGTCACGCGCGTCTTTGTTGACGTGCGGGGAGACCAGAACGGTGAACCGCTCTTTACGGGTAGGCAGTGGAATTGGACCACGCACTTGAGCACCAGTACGTTTCGCGGTTTCCACGATTTCCTGGGTGGATTGGTCGATCAGGCGATGGTCAAAAGCCTTCAACCTGATACGGATTTGCTGATTTTGCATTGGATTTCAGACTCCAGGCTGCTATTCCCACCGGACGCAATACGCCCGTTAAAAGGAGGCGCAATTCTATAGACGGCCCCACAGAGTGTCAACCCAATAAAAAAGCCCCCGCAAGCGGGGGCCTCTTTATGAGTCGTCGATTACTCGATGACTTTGGCTACGACGCCAGCGCCGACGGTACGACCGCCTTCACGAATAGCGAAACGCAGACCATCTTCCATCGCGATGGTTTTGATCAGGGTAACAACCATTTGGATGTTATCACCTGGCATTACCATTTCAACGCCTTCTGGCAGCTCGCAGTTACCAGTCACGTCAGTAGTACGGAAGTAGAACTGTGGACGGTAGCCTTTGAAGAACGGAGTATGACGACCGCCTTCTTCTTTGCTCAGAACATATACTTCTGCGGTGAACTTGGTGTGCGGCTTAACGGTGCCTGGCTTAACCAGAACCTGGCCACGCTCAACATCGTCACGCTTGGTGCCGCGCAGCAGTACGCCGCAGTTCTCGCCAGCACGACCTTCGTCAAGCAGCTTGCGGAACATCTCAACGCCGGTGCAGGTAGTTTTCTGAGTATCGCGCAGACCAACGATCTCAACTTCTTCCTGAATGCGAACAACGCCACGCTCAACACGACCAGTCACAACAGTACCGCGACCCGAGATCGAGAATACGTCTTCGATTGGCATCAGGAACGGCTTGTCGATTGCACGCTCTGGCTCTGGGATGTAGGTGTCCAGAGTCTCTACCAGACGCTTAACAGCGGTGGTACCCATTTCGTTGTCGTCTTGGCCGTTCAGAGCCATCAGAGCCGAACCGATGATGATTGGAGTGTCATCACCTGGGAAGTCGTAAGTGCTCAGCAGGTCGCGAACTTCCATCTCAACCAGTTCCAGCAGCTCAGCGTCGTCAACCATGTCAGCCTTGTTCAGGAAGACAACGATGTACGGAACGCCTACCTGACGGGACAGCAGGATGTGCTCACGAGTCTGTGGCATCGGACCATCAGCGGCCGAGCAAACCAGGATCGCACCATCCATCTGGGCAGCACCGGTGATCATGTTTTTTACGTAGTCGGCGTGACCTGGGCAGTCAACGTGCGCGTAGTGACGCACGGCCGAATCGTATTCAACGTGAGAAGTGTTGATGGTGATACCACGAGCTTTCTCTTCCGGGGCGCTATCGATCTTGTCGAAGTCAACCTTGGCCGAACCGAAAACTTCGGAACAAACGCGAGTCAGAGCAGCAGTCAGAGTGGTTTTACCGTGGTCAACGTGACCGATGGTGCCAACGTTGACGTGCGGTTTTTTACGTTCAAATTTTTCTTTAGCCACGACAATTAACTCCTAGCCTAAAGGGGAGACTGAATCAGCCTTGTTTTTTAACGAGAGCTTCGACGATGTTCGACGGAGCTTCGGCGTATTTGGAGAATTCCATGGAGTAGCTCGCGCGACCCTGAGACATGGAACGAACGTCAGTTGCATAACCGAACATTTCACCCAGCGGCACTTCAGCACGGATAACCTTGCCGGACACCGAGTCATCCATACCCTGAATCAGACCACGACGACGGTTCAGGTCACCCATCACGTCACCCATGTAGTCCTCTGGGGTTACTACTTCAACCTTCATGATCGGCTCAAGCACAACACCGCCACCCTTCTGGGCCAGCTGCTTGGTCGCCATGGAGGCTGCCACCTTGAACGCCATCTCGTTGGAGTCGACGTCATGGTAGGAACCATCGAACACGGTAGCCTTCAGGCCGATCAGCGGATAACCGGCAACGATGCCGTTCTTCATCTGCTCTTCGATACCCTTCTGGATAGCCGGGATGTATTCCTTAGGAACCACACCACCAACAACTTCGTTGGTGAAGACCAGACCTTCGGTGATGTTGCCGTTCGCATCGACGTCCGGCTCCGAGAAACGGATCCAGCAGTGACCGAATTGACCGCGACCGCCAGATTGACGAACGAACTTGCCTTCGATCTCAATGTTGCTCTTGCTGATCTTCTCGCGGTACGAAACCTGCGGCTTACCGATGTTGGCCTCAACGTTGAATTCACGACGCATACGATCAACAAGGATATCCAGGTGCAGCTCGCCCATACCAGAGATGATGGTCTGACCAGTCTCTTCGTCGGTCTTGACGCGGAACGACGGGTCTTCCTGAGCCAGCTTGCCCAGTGCGATACCCATCTTTTCCTGGTCCTGCTTGGTTTTCGGCTCTACCGCTACCGAAATCACAGGCTCAGGGAAGTCCATACGCTCAAGAATGATCTGCTTGTCGAGATCGCACAGAGTGTCACCAGTGGTGACGTCCTTCATGCCGATCAGGGCAGCGATGTCGCCTGCACGTACTTCCTTGATCTCTTCACGCTGGTTGGCGTGCATCTGCACCATACGACCAACGCGCTCTTTCTTGCCCTTGACCGAGTTGATCACGGAGTCGCCCGAGCTCAGGAAGCCCGAGTAAACGCGCACGAAAGTCAGAGTACCAACGAACGGGTCAGTAGCGATCTTGAATGCCAGAGCCGAGAACGGTTCCGAATCGTCAGCATGACGCTCGTCGTAATCCGCTTCTACCAGCTCTTCCTTCGGCTTCTCGATGAGATCCGGGTGGATACCTTTGATCGCTGGGATCTCGGTAGGAGCAGGCAGGAAGTCGATAACGGCGTCGAGAACCAGGGGAACACCCTTGTTCTTGAACGAAGAACCGCAGACAGCCGGAACGATCTCGCTAGCCAGGGTGCGCGCACGCAGGCCGGCCTTGATCTCTTCGACAGTCAGGTCACCTTCTTCAAGGTACTTGTTCATCAGCTCTTCGTTGGCTTCAGCAGCAGCTTCAACCATGTTGGAGCGCCACTCGTTAGCCAGGTCCAGCATATCGGCAGGAATTTCTTCCTCGCGATAAGTAGTACCTTTGTCGTCGTCGTTCCAGTAGATAGCCTTCATCTTGATCAGATCAACCTGACCTTCGAAGTTATCTTCAGAGCCGATAGCCAGCTGAACAGGAACCGGGGTGTGACCCAGACGGTTCTTGATCTGACCAACAACGCGCAGGAAGTTAGCACCAGCACGGTCCATCTTGTTCACGTAAACAATACGTGGAACGCCGTATTTGTTGGCTTGACGCCATACGGTTTCAGACTGAGGCTCAACACCGGAAGTACCGCAGAACACAACGACCGCACCGTCGAGTACGCGCAGCGAACGCTCTACTTCAATGGTGAAGTCAACGTGGCCCGGGGTATCGATAACGTTTACACGATAGTTATCGAATTGGCCGCGCGAACCCTTCCAGAAAGTAGTTACAGCAGCGGAGGTAATGGTAATACCACGCTCCTGCTCCTGCACCATCCAGTCTGTGGTAGCAGCGCCGTCATGCACCTCACCCATCTTATGGCTGAGACCTGTGTAAAACAGGATCCGCTCGGTAGTGGTAGTCTTGCCCGCGTCAACGTGGGCACAGATACCAATGTTACGGTAGCGGTTGATTGCTGTAGTACGAGCCATAAAGCCCTCGCAAATTGAATGATGCTGATATTAGAAGCGGTAGTGCGAGAAAGCCTTGTTGGCTTCAGCCATACGGTGTACGTCTTCACGCTTCTTAACTGCAGCACCCTTGCCTTCGGCAGCGTCCAGCAGTTCGCCAGCCAAACGCAGAGCCATAGACTTCTCACCGCGCTTGCGCGCGAAGTCTACCAACCAGCGCATTGCCAGAGCATTACGACGGGACGGACGAACTTCGACCGGAACCTGGTAAGTAGCACCGCCTACACGGCGCGACTTCACTTCGACCAGCGGAGCGATGGCGTCGAGAGCTTTCTCGAAGATTTCCAGGGGATCGCTGTTCTTGCGTTCCTTAACTTTTTCCAGCGCACCATAAACGATACGTTCGGCAACGGCTTTCTTGCCGCTTTCCATTACGTGGTTCATGAATTTTGCGAGGATCTGGCTTCCGTATTTCGGATCGTCCAGAATCTCACGCTTGGCTGCTACGCGACGTCTTGGCATTGATAAGCCCTCAAACGGTCTTCAGGTTAGCTCGGGACAGTTGATCCAATGGACGCGTGCCCGACCTTACTCTTATCGACTCAATATAATTAAAAACTGCAAAACGGCCGATTACTTCGGACGCTTGGTACCGTACTTCGAACGACCTTGGTTACGACCTTTAACGCCGGAAGTATCCAGGGAGCCGCGAACGGTGTGGTAACGAACACCTGGCAAGTCTTTTACACGGCCGCCACGAATCAGTACGACGCTGTGCTCTTGCAGGTTGTGGCCTTCACCGCCGATGTACGAGGAAACCTCGAAACCGTTGGTCAGGCGCACACGGCATACTTTACGCAGTGCCGAGTTAGGTTTTTTCGGCGTAGTGGTATACACGCGAGTGCACACGCCACGACGTTGCGGGCAGTTCTGCAGCGCAGGCACGTCGGATTTCTCGACGATACGCTTACGCGGCTGACGTACCAGCTGGTTGATAGTTGCCATCTACTAGCTCCACTGTTGTCTTGCGACGCTATTGTCTTGCAAGAAAAGCAAAATGGCAGGAACGAATTCCCGCCAAATTTAGGGGTACAAGAGTCTAAAGAGGATCTTGTCCCCAGTCAAGGCAAGGCCCCGACCTCCCCCTCCGCTGAACCAAGGCAAAACTGCCTAGATCCGACGAACGGGGCTGCCAGGGCCCAGTCTTTCTATCGCAGAACTCAGTTACCGCTTGAGTTCAGCGCTTCGGTCAGTGCAGCTTCCACTTCACTGGCGCTTACGCGCAGCGGCTTGTCGAGTTCACGGCGGCGCTTGCGCTCGCTGTGATAGGCCAAACCGGTACCAGCTGGGATCAGACGACCCACAACCACGTTTTCTTTCAGGCCGCGCAGGTAATCGCGCTTGCCGGTTACCGCTGCTTCGGTCAGTACGCGAGTGGTCTCCTGGAAGGAGGCCGCCGAGATGAACGACTCAGTGGACAACGACGCCTTGGTGATACCCAGCAACACACGAGTGAACTTGGAAACGAATTTGTCGTCGCCAGCCAGACGCTCGTTCTCTACCAATACGTGAGTCAGTTCCATCTGGTCGCCCTTGATGAAACTGGAATCGCCGGATTCAGCGATTTCAACTTTACGCAGCATCTGACGCAGGATGGTCTCGATGTGCTTATCGTTGATCTTCACGCCTTGCAGACGGTAAACGTCCTGGATCTCGTTAACGATGTACTTGGCCAGCGCACTCACACCCAGCAGACGCAGGATGTCGTGTGGATCGCTCGGGCCGTCGGAGATAACTTCGCCGCGGTTTACCTGTTCGCCTTCGAACACGTTCAGGTGACGCCACTTCGGAATCAGCTCTTCATACGGATCGCTACCGTCGTTCGGGGTAATGACCAGACGGCGCTTGCCTTTGGTCTCTTTACCGAACGCGATGGTGCCGCTGACTTCAGCCAGAATCGACGCTTCTTTCGGACGACGAGCTTCGAACAAGTCGGCAACACGCGGCAGACCACCGGTGATGTCACGGGTCTTCGAAGTTTCTTGCGGGATACGCGCGATAACATCACCGATCGCGATCTTCGCACCATCCGCTACACCGACCAGGGCGTTGGCTGGCAGGAAGTACTGAGCGATTACGTCAGTGCCTGGCAGCAACAAGTCCTTGCCGTTGTCATCGACCATCTTAACGGCAGGACGGATATCCTTGCCGGCAGCTGGACGATCTTTCGCGTCGAGTACTTCAATGTTGGTCATACCGGTCAATTCGTCAGTCTGACGCTTGATCGTGATGCCTTCTTCCATGCCCACGTAGGTCACGGTACCTTTCATTTCGGTAACGATTGGGTGAGTGTGCGGATCCCACTTGGCCACGATTGCGCCAGCGTCGACCTTGTCACCTTCTTTAACCGAAATCACAGCACCGTACGGCAGCTTGTAACGCTCACGCTCACGACCGTAGTCATCAGCGATTGCCAGCTCACCGGAACGGGACACAGCAACCAGGTGGCCATCCACTCGCTCAACGTGCTTCAGGTTGTGCAGACGGACAGTACCGCCATTCTTCACCTGAACGCTGTCGGCTGCGGAGGTCCGGCTTGCCGCACCACCAATGTGGAACGTACGCATGGTCAGCTGGGTACCCGGCTCACCGATGGACTGGGCAGCGATAACGCCGACAGCTTCACCGATATTCACCTGGTGACCACGAGCCAAGTCACGGCCGTAGCACTTGGCGCAGATGCCGTAACGGGTTTCACAGCTGATTGGCGAACGCACGATCACTTCGTCGATGCTGTTCAGCTCGATGAACTCGACCCACTTCTCGTCAACCAGAGTGCCAGCAGGAACGATAACGTCCTCGGTGCCCGGCTTGAATACGTCACGAGCGATAACACGGCCCAATACGCGCTCACCCAACGGTTCTACAACATCACCGCCTTCAATGTGCGGAGTCATCAGCAGGCCATGTTCGGTGCCGCAATCGATCTCGGTTACAACCAGATCCTGCGCCACGTCTACCAGACGACGAGTCAGGTAACCGGAGTTCGCAGTTTTCAACGCGGTATCCGCCAAACCTTTACGAGCACCGTGAGTCGAGATGAAGTACTGGAGTACGCTCAAACCTTCACGGAAGTTCGCAGTAATCGGCGTTTCGATGATGGAGCCGTCCGGCTTGGCCATCAGACCACGCATACCGGCCAGCTGACGGATCTGCGCAGCAGAACCCCGTGCGCCGGAGTCGGCCATCATGTACATCGAGTTGAACGATTCTTGCTCGACTTCGTCGCCATGACGGTCGATGACTTTCTCTTTCGAGAGGTTGGCCATCATTGCCTTGGAGACTTCGTCGTTCGCTTTCGACCAAAGGTCGATCACTTTGTTGTACTTCTCACCCTGGGTTACCAGGCCGGAGGCGTACTGACTTTCGATTTCTTTCACTTCGTCGGTAGCAGCACCGATGATGCGAGCTTTTTCATCCGGAATAACGAAGTCGTTAACACCGATGGAAACGCCGGAAATGGTCGAGTAGGCAAAACCGGTGTACATCAACTGGTCAGCGAAGATCACGGTCTCTTTCAGACCAACCACGCGGTAGCACTGGTTGATAAGCTTGGAGATCGCCTTTTTCTTCATCGGCAGGTTGACGACGTCAAAGGACAGGCCTTTAGGCACAACCTGGAACAGCAAAGCACGGCCGACAGTGGTGTCGACGATACGGGTACCGCTCACGCTGCCGCCATCACGATCGTTTACGGTTTCGTTGATACGAACCTTGATCTTAGCGTGCAGGGCAGCTTCGCCGGCGCGGAATACGCGGTCGACTTCCTGCAAGTCAGCAAAGATACGACCTTCGCCTTTGGCGTTGATCGCTTCACGAGTCATGTAGTACAGACCCAATACAACGTCCTGCGACGGAACGATGATTGGCTCACCGTTGGCTGGCGACAGAATGTTGTTGGTCGACATCATCAACGCACGCGCTTCCAGCTGGGCTTCCAGCGTCAGCGGTACGTGCACGGCCATTTGGTCGCCGTCGAAGTCGGCGTTGTACGCAGCACAGACCAGAGGGTGCAGCTGGATAGCCTTACCTTCGATCAGTACCGGTTCAAACGCCTGGATACCCAGACGGTGAAGGGTCGGTGCACGGTTGAGGAGAACCGGGTGTTCGCGAATCACTTCAGCGAGAACGTCCCAAACCTCTGGCAGTTCGCGCTCGACCATTTTCTTGGCCGCTTTAATGGTGGTCGCGAGACCGCGCATTTCCAGCTTGCCGAAGATGAATGGCTTGAACAGCTCAAGTGCCATCTTCTTAGGCAGACCGCACTGGTGCAGACGCAGGGTCGGGCCTACGGTAATTACCGAACGACCGGAGTAGTCAACACGCTTACCGAGCAAGTTCTGACGGAAACGACCTTGCTTACCCTTGATCATGTCAGCCAAGGATTTCAGAGGACGCTTGTTGGAACCGGTGATAGCGCGGCCACGACGACCGTTGTCGAGCAACGCATCGACAGCTTCTTGCAACATACGCTTTTCGTTGCGCACGATGATGTCCGGAGCGGACAGATCAAGCAGGCGCTTCAAACGGTTGTTACGGTTGATCACTCGACGATACAGATCGTTGAGGTCGGAAGTCGCGAAGCGACCGCCATCCAGCGGGACCAGTGGACGCAGATCTGGCGGCAGAACCGGCAGAACGGTCAGCACCATCCATTCTGGCAAGTTGCCGGAACCCTGGAAGGCCTCCATCAACTTCAGACGCTTGGACAGCTTCTTGATTTTGGTTTCCGAGTTGGTTTGCGGAATTTCTTCACGCAGACGGCCAATCTCGTGTTCCAGATCGATAGCGTGCAGCAGTTCACGGACAGCTTCGGCACCCATACGGGCGTCGAAATCGTCGCCGAACTCTTCCAGCGCTTCGAAGTACTGCTCGTCGTTCAGCAGCTGACCTTTTTCAAGGGTGGTCATGCCTGGATCGATAACGACATAGCTCTCGAAGTAGAGAACGCGTTCGATATCACGCAGGGTCATGTCCATCAGCAGGCCGATACGGGACGGCAGCGATTTCAGGAACCAGATGTGGGCAACCGGCGAAGCCAGTTCGATGTGCGCCATGCGCTCAAGACGAACCTTGGCCAGTGCGACTTCAACGCCGCACTTCTCGCAGATCACGCCGCGATGCTTCAAGCGCTTGTACTTACCGCACAGGCACTCGTAATCCTTTACCGGGCCAAAGATCTTGGCGCAGAACAGGCCGTCACGCTCAGGCTTGAACGTACGGTAGTTGATGGTTTCCGGCTTTTTAACTTCACCGAACGACCACGAACGGATCATCTCAGGCGAGGCCAATCCAATACGGATAGCGTCGAACTCTTCGACTTGACCCTGGTTTTTCAGCAAATTCAGTAGGTCTTTCAAGGCCTTTCCTCCTGGCGGAGCAGAGAGCGGGCAATCCTGCCCCGCTCTCGATTCGCGTCACGTGTTATTCGGTTTCCAGATCGATATCGATGCCGAGGGAACGAATTTCTTTGATCAACACGTTGAAGGACTCGGGCATGCCCGGCTCCATACGGTGATCGCCGTCCACGATGTTTTTGTACATCTTGGTACGACCGTTCACATCGTCCGACTTCACTGTGAGCATTTCTTGCAGAGTGTATGCAGCACCGTATGCTTCCAGTGCCCAGACCTCCATCTCCCCGAAACGCTGACCACCGAACTGCGCCTTACCACCCAGCGGCTGCTGAGTAACCAGGCTGTACGAACCGGTAGAACGAGCGTGCATCTTGTCGTCTACCAAGTGGTTCAGTTTCAGCATGTACATGTAGCCAACGGTAACTGGACGCTCGAACTTGTTGCCGGTACGGCCATCGGTCAGCTGCATCTGGCCGCTTTCTGGCAAGTCTGCCAGTTTCAGCATGGCCTTGATTTCGCTTTCCTTGGCACCGTCGAACACCGGAGTGGCCATCGGTACGCCGCCGCGCAGGTTTTTCGCCAGATCCAGGATCTCCTGGTCGGAGAAGCTGTCCAGGTCTTCGTTACGACCGCCGATCTGGTTGTAGATCTCGTCCAGGAAGGTACGCAGCTCTGCGACCTTACGCTGCTCTTCGACCATGCGGTTGATCTTCTCGCCCAGACCTTTAGCCGCGAGGCCCAGGTGAGTTTCGAGAATCTGACCAACGTTCATACGCGAAGGTACGCCCAGCGGGTTGAGGACTACATCGACCGGGGTGCCATTGGCATCGTGCGGCATGTCTTCAACCGGCATGATCACGGAGACCACACCCTTGTTACCGTGACGACCGGCCATCTTGTCACCCGGCTGGATGCGACGACGGATTGCCAGGTAGACCTTGACGATCTTCAGCACGCCCGGAGCCAGGTCATCGCCCTGCTGCAGTTTGCGCTTCTTGTCTTCGAACTTGTCGTCCAGCAGACGGCGGCGATCAACGATATAGGCCTGGGCCTTCTCGAGCTGCTCGTTCAGAGCATCTTCAGCCATGCGCAGTTTGAACCACTGGCCGTGCTCAAGACCGTCGAGGACCTCGTCGGTGATTTCCTGACCTTTCTTCAGGCCAGCGCCGCCTTCGGCTTTATGACCGACCAGAGCGGAACGCAGACGCTCGAAAGTCGCGCCTTCAACGATACGGAACTCCTCGTTGAGGTCCTTGCGGATCTCGTCGAGCTGGCTCTTCTCGATGGACAGAGCACGAGCATCACGTTCTACACCGTCACGAGTGAAGACCTGTACGTCGATGACAGTACCTTTGGTACCAGTAGGAACGCGCAGGGAAGTGTCTTTAACGTCGCTGGCCTTTTCACCGAAGATCGCACGCAGCAGTTTTTCTTCCGGAGTCAGCTGGGTCTCGCCTTTCGGAGTGACCTTGCCCACCAGGATGTCGCCTGCGCCAACTTCAGCACCTACATAAACAATACCGGCTTCGTCCAGCTTGTTCAGTGCAGCCTCACCCACGTTCGGGATGTCCGCAGTGATTTCCTCTGGGCCAAGCTTGGTGTCACGAGCCACGCAGGTCAGTTCCTGGATGTGGATCGTGGTGAAGCGGTCTTCCTGAACCACACGCTCGGACAGGCAGATGGAGTCTTCGAAGTTGAAGCCGTTCCACGCCATGAACGCGATGCGCATATTCTGACCCAGAGCCAGTTCACCCATGTCGGTGGACGGACCGTCAGCCATGATGTCGCTGCGCTGAACCCGATCACCTTTGCTAACCAATGGACGCTGGTTGATGCAGGTGTTCTGGTTGGAGCGGGTGTACTTGGTCAGGTTGTAGATGTCGACACCGGCTTCACCAGTTTCAACTTCGTCATCGGCAACACGAACCACGATACGACTGGCATCGACCGAGTCGATCACGCCGCCACGACGAGCCACGACGCAAACGCCGGAGTCACGGGCAACGTTGCGCTCCATGCCGGTACCTACCAGCGGCTTGTCAGCACGCAGGGTTGGTACAGCTTGACGCTGCATGTTGGAACCCATCAACGCACGGTTGGCGTCGTCGTGCTCGAGGAACGGAATCAACGACGCAGCAACCGAAACTACCTGCTTCGGCGACACGTCCATCAAGGTGACGTCTTCTGGCGCCTTGACGGTGAATTCGTTCAAGTGACGAACAGCTACCAGCTCATCGATCAGATGACCTTTGTCGTTCATGGTCGCCGAAGCCTGCGCGATCACGTGATCGGCCTCTTCAATAGCGGACAGGAACACGATCTCGTCGGTTACCAGCGCATCTTTCACCACACGGTACGGGCTCTCGAGGAAACCGTACTGGTTGGTGCGCGCGTAGGCCGCCAAGGAGTTGATCAGACCGATGTTCGGACCTTCCGGCGTTTCAATCGGGCATACACGACCGTAGTGAGTCGGGTGTACGTCACGAACTTCAAAGCCTGCGCGCTCACGAGTCAAACCGCCCGGGCCGAGTGCAGAGACACGACGCTTGTGGGTAATCTCGGACAGCGGGTTGTTCTGGTCCATGAACTGGGACAGCTGGCTGGAACCGAAAAACTCTTTCACTGCCGCAGCCACTGGCTTGGCATTGATCAAGTCTTGCGGCATCAGGCCTTCGCTTTCAGCCATCGACAGACGTTCTTTGACCGCACGCTCAACACGCACCAGACCAACGCGGAACTGGTTCTCGGCCATTTCGCCAACACAGCGAACACGACGGTTACCCAAGTGGTCGATGTCGTCGACGATGCCCTTACCATTACGGATGTCGACCAGAGTCTTCAGAACCGCAACGATATCTTCTTTGCACAGTACGCCCGAACCTTCGATCTCGGTACGACCGATACGACGGTTGAACTTCATCCGGCCAACGGCGGAGAGGTCATAGCGCTCAGGGCTGAAGAACAGGTTGTTGAACAGAGTCTCGGCAGCATCTTTGGTTGGCGGCTCGCCAGGACGCATCATCCGATAGATCTCGACCAGTGCTTCCAATTGGTTGCTGGTGGAGTCGATCTTCAGAGTGTCGGAAACGAACGGACCGCAATCGATGTCGTTGGTGTACAGAGTTTCGATGCGAACAACCTGGGACTTGGCAATTTTTGCCAGGATCTCGGTGTTCAGCTCGGTATTGCACTCTGCCAGGATCTCGCCGGTAGCCGGGTGCACGATGACCTTGGCAGTGGTACGACCCAGGACGTAGTCCAGAGGTACGTCCAATTCCTTGATACCGGCTTTTTCCAGCTGGTTGATGTGGCGAGCGGTGATACGACGACCCTGCTCGACAATAACCTTGCCCTTGTCATCCAGGATATCCAGAACAGCAATTTCACCACGCAGGCGCTGAGGCACCAGCTCCAGGCTCAAGGTCTCGCCTTTCACGTGGAATACGTTGGTGGTGTAGAAAGCGTCCAACACTTCTTCAGTGGTGTAGCCCAGCGCACGCAGCAACACCGAAGCAGGCAATTTGCGACGACGGTCGATACGAACAAACACGCAGTCTTTCGGGTCGAACTCGAAGTCCAACCACGAACCGCGGTAAGGAATGATGCGCGCGGAGTACAGCAGCTTACCGGAGCTGTGCGTCTTGCCACGGTCGTGGTCGAAGAATACGCCAGGAGAACGGTGCAGTTGGGAAACAATTACACGCTCGGTACCGTTGATTACGAAGGTACCGTTCTCAGTCATCAGGGGAATTTCACCCATGTAGACTTCTTGCTCTTTGATGTCCTTGATCGCTTTGTTCGACGATTCTTTGTCGAAAATGATCAGACGAACTTTTACCCGCAAAGGTACGGCGTAAGTTACGCCACGCAACACGCATTCTTTAACATCAAACGCCGGTTCGCCCAGGCGATAACCGACATACTCCAACGCAGCATTGCCGGAGTAGCTGATGATCGGGAAAACGGATTTGAAGGCCGCATGCAGGCCCACGTCGCGGAACTGATCTTTAGTCGCTCCCGCTTGCAAGAATTCACGATACGAATCCAGCTGGATGGCCAGGAGGTACGGCACATCCATGACGTCCGGCAACTTGCTAAAGTCCTTGCGGATACGTTTTTTCTCAGTATATGAGTAAGCCATCAGCGTTCCCCAGCTTGGTCACCTGCTTATTCGGCTCCTCCCGACGGGAGCAGCCAGAAAATCGTGCAAACCCTTTGGTTTGCTCCACCACACAGGGTGGGTTACAGCACGTTAAAGGCACCGACCCAGTCGGCTGCCAATAACGGAAAAAGGCCGGTGGCAAAAGCCACCAGCCATCAGCCGTTCGCTTGACGCTTGGGCTGGAGACACAAAGTCGATGCTTACTTGAGCTCGACTTTAGCGCCTGCTTCTTCCAGAGTTGCTTTGGCTTTTTCAGCTGCTTCTTTAGCAACAGCTTCCAGAACCATGGCAGGAGCGCCGTCAACTACAGCCTTGGCTTCTTTCAAGCCCAGACCGGTCAGCTCACGTACAGCCTTGATCACGTTAACTTTCTTCTCGCCAGCTTCGGTCAGCATGACGTTGAATTCAGTTTGCTCTTCAACAACGGCAGCGGCAGCAGCTGGGCCAGCAGAGGCAACAGCAGCGGTAACGCCGAAGGTTTCTTCCATAGCTTTGATCAGTTCAACAACTTCCAGAACGGTTTTCTGGCCGATTGCTTCGATGATTTGCTCGTTAGTCAGAGACATGACTATAAATTCCTGTATTGGGGTGACAGCCTACGCAGCCATCAAATTAAACATATGATTTTGAAAGGGCTTGCAGTGCCTTAGGCAGCAGCAGCTTCTTTCTGGTCGCGAATAGCCGCCAGAGTACGAGCCAGCTTGCTGGTAGCGCCTTGGATCACGCTCATCAGCTTTGCAATAGCTTCGTCGCGAGTTGGCAGCGAAGCCAACACGTCGATCTCGTTTGCTGCGAGGTACTTGCCCTCGAACGCAGCTGCCTTGATCTCGAACTTGTCCTGACCCTTTGCGAACTCTTTGAAAATACGAGCAGCAGCGCCCGGATGTTCCTTGGAGAATGCAATCAGGGTAGGGCCGACGAACGCGTCGTTGAGCACGTCATATTGAGTGCCTTCAACAGCGCGCTTGAGCAGTGTGTTACGTACGACACGTACATAAACACCAGCTTCGCGGGCCTCTTTACGGAGTCCGGTCATAGCGCTTACTGTCACACCACGGGCATCAGCCACGACAGCAGACAGAGCGGCTTTGGCAGCCTCGTTGACTTCAGCGACGATGGCCTTCTTGTCTTCGAGTTTAATTGCCACGGGTTTAACTCCTGCTTGTTACCGTTTCATCCAACCGAGGCTGGATGTCGTTTTGGTGTCTGATTCGGTAAGGAACCGGGAGCACCATCTGCGTAGGCTTGATGGTTTAAGACTTGCGTCGCCTACGGTCTTGGATAGCCCCCGCCAGGCAGGGACCCCAATCTTTCAGCTGGCGCAATCGCTTGCACCAGCTTGTGTCTTATACGTCCAGCGAACCTTGGTCGATGACCAGACCTGGGCCCATAGTGGTGCTCAGAGTAACGCGCTTGACGTAGATACCTTTCGAGGAGGCCGGCTTGATACGCTTAAGATCAGCGATCAGGGCTTCAACGTTTTCCTTCAGCTTGACGGCGTCGAAGCCGACCTTGCCAACAGAGGTATGGATGATGCCGTTTTTGTCGGTACGGTAGCGAACCTGACCAGCTTTGGCGTTCTTAACTGCCGTAGCTACGTCTGGAGTCACGGTACCAACTTTCGGGTTAGGCATCAGGCCGCGAGGACCCAGAACCTGACCCAGCTGACCAACAACGCGCATTGCATCCGGGGAAGCAATAACTACGTCATAGTTCAGGTCGCCGCCTTTCATTTCGGCAGCCAGATCGTCCATACCTACGCGGTCTGCGCCGGCAGCCAGAGCAGCTTCAGCCGCTGGGCCCTGGGTGAACACAGCAACACGTACGGTCTTGCCAGTGCCGTGTGGCAGCACAGTAGCGCTACGAACAACCTGGTCAGATTTACGCGGGTCTACGCCCAGGTTCACAGCAACGTCTACGGACTCGCTGAACTTAACGGTCGACAGCTCGGTCAGGAGAGCGGCGGCGTCTACAAAGTTGTAGGCCTTGCCTGCTTCAATCTTGCCGGCGATAGCCTTTTGGCGCTTGGTCAGCTTAGCCATTACACACCCTCCACGTTAAGGCCCATGCTACGAGCAGAACCGGCGATAGTACGCACGGCTGCATCCATATCAGCTGCAGTCAGATCAGCGTTTTTGGTTTTCGCGATCTCTTCCAGCTGAGCACGGGTAACGGTGCCAACCTTAACGGTGTTCGGACGAGCGGAACCGCTAGTCAGACCAGCAGCTTTCTTCAGCAGAACCGAAGCAGGGGTGCTCTTAGTTTCGAAAGTGAAGCTGCGGTCACTGTAAACAGTGATGATCACAGGAGTCGGCAGACCCGGCTCAAGACCCTGAGTACGGGCGTTGAAGGCCTTGCAGAACTCCATGATGTTCACGCCGTGCTGACCCAGTGCTGGACCAACGGGCGGACTTGGGTTGGCCTGAGCGGCCTTAACTTGCAGCTTGATGTAAGCAGTAATCTTCTTAGCCATGAGGCACTCCAATTACGGGTTCAGACGCCTAAACAGGCTCCCCGGTTACTTGCGCGTTTATCCCAGTGACGACAAAACCCCACAGCCTAAGACTGTGGGGTATGGGATTCTCGTTCAGTTACGCCTTCTCGACCTGACTGAACTCTAGCTCTACCGGAGTAGAGCGACCGAAAATGAGTACGGCCACTTGGATCCGACTCTTCTCGTAGTTAACTTCTTCAACTGTGCCATTAAAGTCAGCAAATGGGCCGTCAGTAACACGGACCACCTCACCTGGCTCAAACAAGGTCTTAGGCTTGGGCTTGTCGCTACCATCAGCAACGCGACGCAGAATTGCTTCCGCCTCTTTATCAGTGATAGGAGCAGGTTTATCCGCAGTCCCACCAATGAAACCCATGACACGAGGAGTATCCTTGACTAAGTGCCAAGTACCCTCATTCATATCCATCTGAACCAGCACATAGCCTGGAAAGAACTTACGCTCACTTTTGCGCTTCTGGCCATTACGCATCTCAACCACTTCTTCAGTGGGAACCAGAATTTCGCCGAAGCCATCTTCCATGCCTGCCAGCTTCACACGCTCGACCAACGAGCGCATTACATGCTTCTCGTAACCCGAGTAAGCATGCACAACGTACCAACGCTTAGCCACGGGACACCCTTAGCCAACAATCAAGGAAACAAGCCAGCCGAGCAAGGAGTCTAACCCCCACAACAGCAACGCCATAACCAGAACCACAGCCACAACAATTAGAGTGGTCTGCGTGGTCTCTTGGCGAGTTGGCCATACGACTTTACGAATCTCAGTGCGAGCTTCCTTGACCAGAACAAAGAACGACTTACCCTTTGCAGTCTGCAAACCAACGAAGGCAGCAACAGCGGCAATGGCAAGCAGCGCCAAGACACGGTACAGGATCGGCGAAGCAGAGTAATACTGATTGCCAACAACACCAACAATCACCAAAGCAACCACAACGAGCCACTTGAGCAGATCGAAGCGAGAGCCTTGAGCTTCAGCCTTAGGAGTCATCTATGAAGATCCTGTGAAAAGAAAGCCAGACACATTGAGTGAATCTGGCAGGTCAGGAGGGAATCGAACCCCCAACCTACGGTTTTGGAGACCGTCGCTCTGCCAATTGAGCTACTGACCTAAAAACAAAATCAGGCCGACCATTATGTCGGCCTGATGGAGATATTTCAAGAACTTATTCGATGACTTTGGCTACGACGCCAGCGCCGACGGTACGACCGCCTTCACGAATAGCGAAACGCAGACCATCTTCCATCGCGATGGTTTTGATCAGAGTAACAACCATTTGGATGTTGTCACCTGGCATTACCATTTCAACGCCTTCTGGCAGCTCGCAGTTACCAGTCACGTCAGTAGTACGGAAGTAGAACTGTGGACGGTAGCCTTTGAAGAACGGAGTATGACGACCGCCTTCTTCCTTGCTCAGAACGTATACTTCTGCGGTGAACTTGGTGTGCGGCTTAACGGTGCCTGGCTTAACCAGAACCTGGCCACGCTCAACATCGTCACGCTTGGTGCCGCGCAGCAGTACGCCGCAGTTCTCGCCAGCACGACCTTCGTCAAGCAGCTTGCGGAACATCTCAACGCCGGTGCAGGTAGTTTTCTGAGTATCGCGCAGACCAACGATCTCAACTTCTTCCTGAATGCGAACAACGCCACGCTCAACACGACCAGTCACAACAGTACCGCGACCCGAGATCGAGAATACATCTTCGATTGGCATCAGGAACGGCTTGTCGATTGCACGCTCTGGCTCTGGGATGTAGGTATCCAGAGTCTCTACCAGACGCTTAACAGCGGTGGTACCCATTTCGTTGTCGTCTTGGCCGTTCAGAGCCATCAGAGCCGAACCGATGATGATTGGAGTGTCATCACCTGGGAAGTCGTAAGTGCTCAGCAGGTCGCGAACTTCCATCTCAACCAGTTCCAGCAGCTCAGCGTCGTCAACCATGTCAGCCTTGTTCAGGAAGACAACGATGTACGGAACGCCTACCTGACGGGACAGCAGGATGTGCTCACGAGTCTGTGGCATCGGACCATCAGCGGCCGAGCAAACCAGGATCGCGCCATCCATCTGGGCAGCACCGGTGATCATGTTTTTTACGTAGTCGGCGTGACCTGGGCAGTCAACGTGCGCATAGTGACGCACAGCCGAATCGTATTCAACGTGAGAAGTGTTGATGGTGATACCACGAGCCTTCTCTTCCGGGGCGCTATCGATCTTGTCGAAGTCAACCTTGGCCGAACCGAAAACTTCGGAACAAACGCGAGTCAAAGCAGCAGTCAGAGTGGTCTTACCGTGGTCAACGTGACCGATAGTACCCACGTTAACGTGCGGTTTTTTACGTTCGAACTTTTCCTTAGCCATCGAAATCACCCCTAGGAGAAGAATTAAGCAACCAACATAAGCCATTAAAACAAAGGCAGATATTTTCATATCTGCCTTGTTATATGGAGCTCTTGAGCGGATTTGAACCGCTGACCTCACCCTTACCAAGGGTGTGCTCTACCAACTGAGCTACAAGAGCGTAACACCTTGCAAAACCTGCAAACTTGGAGCGGGTAGCGGGAATCGAACCCGCATCATCAGCTTGGAAGGCTGAGGTTCTACCACTAAACTATACCCGCGGAGCCTGCAGCTCTCGCTAAATCTGGTGGAGGGGGAAGGATTCGAACCTTCGAAGTCGTAGACGTCAGATTTACAGTCTGATCCCTTTGGCCGCTCGGGAACCCCTCCTAAGCGAGGCAGCATTATACATCACGCTACCCTTCTGTCAAGCATTTTCTCAATAAAATCTTGAGGTTAGCTGCGTTGACCTCACTCCACCGCTTTGACTTCAAGAAGTCTTCACTGCGGAGCGGGCGCCATTCTATGCAACCTATTCGACAGTTGCAACCCCCTCACACGGCATTATTTTATGTTTTAACTCATTGAATTCCTTAGCAAGGTTCTGCAGCTGAGGATCATCCAACAAATACTTACTCTCGGGAGATACCCGCAACCAAAACCCCACAGAACCAGGAACACTCAAAGACTGCAATCGAACCTCTACCCCAAGCCCTACCAAACGCTGCTCAAGGGTCTGAGCCACCTCTCGACGAGTAAAGCCCCCCAGATAAAGACAGCTCGCATCTACCTCCCCACCCTTACCTTTATCGCGTCGCTCTACCGAGTCAGCGGACTCGCTCAGCAAGCGAATATCTTGTTGAGAACCACGATAAAGCGACAGCGGCATCACCTCTTTAGCCCGAAGCGGCGCCTCCTGCTGATGCCAGACGTAGTAAAAGCCATTGAGGACCAATAACAGCAGAAACAACCAACGCATAAGAACCTCAGGACAGAGGACAGGCCATAACCAACCCAACAAAGACCAGGTCAGACACAACCCGGCCTTGTGGTACCAACGCGACAACCAGGTCGGCGTCACCGCCGGCGAGAAAGACTGCACCCCCTTCCCCAGCACCCTCGCACCAACTTCAACTACATCAGCACAAATCCCTGCAACATCAGTGAACAACCACGTCTCACCATCATTGGCCTTCCTGGCGCAGAGCCCAAGAGCACACTCTCAGCCGAGAGATCGTCATAACAGATTCGGCGAGTATTGGACGCAACTGATTACGCATAAGGAGCATCTCCGGATAAATAAATCCTCTCAGATGCTCACCTCAGAAAAATATTTAACAGACTTACAATCATCACCCGCTATTTTATAAATCTATTGCCGCAGTCAAGCTCAGGAATCATCACGCAGCCTCAGGCTTAACTCACCACCGCTATACACCCGCTCCTCACCTTCGACACTCAAGCACAAAGCCCCCTGGCGATCGATACCCATCACCACGCCATCGACTTTATTTACGCCCGCGATCAAAGATACAGCCCTCCCCTGCCAGAGATGGTTTTGCTCCCATTCCTCTCGGATAGCAGGGAATCCTTTCAACTGATGGCGCTCCAAATAAGAAGCAAGGATCTCACCCAGACGGGCAACCAGTTGATTGCGATCAGCCATCCTGCCGGACTCCAACCTTACTGAAGTCCATTCCTGATCAACCTCTTCAGCATTCTGCATATTCACATTGATCCCAATGCCCAGGACCACGTGACATACATCCGCAGGATCACCTACCAACTCCAAAAGTATGCCGGCGATCTTCTTCTGCCCTACCAAAACATCATTAGGCCACTTCAGCCCCGCACCCAGAACTCCAAACTCTCGCAGGACATGCATAACAGCAAGCCCCACAACCAAACTGAGCCCTTCCAGCTGTCGCATGCCACCTTCAATGCGCAGCACAAGGCTGTAATAAATATTTTCGGCAAAAGGACTGATCCACTTACGACCACGCCGCCCTCGCCCCGCCGTTTGACGCTCAGCTAGAACCACAAAAGGGGACGAGCACCCTCGAGCAATGGATCGCAGCGCCTCTGCGTTTGTCGAGTCGATAGAGTCGAAAACCTGAACGCCCCAAGTACTCCCAGGAGAGTATTTGGCGATCTCTGCAGTGCCTAAAAAGATGATTGGAGAGGCCAGCTGATACCCACGACCTCGCACCTTATGAATGACGAGCCCCAGCTCAGCCTCAAGAAGCTGTAATTGCTTCCATACAGCACTACGACTGATACCCAGCGCCTCCCCAAGGGCTTGCCCTGAGTGAAATCGCCCATCCTTAAGAAGCTCTAACAACGTTAACATGCAAGTTCCGCCCCCTAATGAGGCAGGCATAATAGCTACGCCGAAAGCCATTGCATAGAAATCACCACCAGCAAGGGGCAAGGTAAAAACACCAAGAGCCAGCAACAGAGCTTTTTCTCGGGCAAAACAAAACCCCAACTGCTTTCGCAATTGGGGTTTCGGAATTTAATCTTGACGATGACCTACTCTCACATGGGGAAACCCCACACTACCATCGGCGATGCATCGTTTCACTACTGAGTTCGGGATGGGA
>NZ_JAAARM010000089.1 GCF_009908285.1 Pseudomonas sp. Fl4BN1 | reverse complement strand
CGCCTTGATGCTCTTCGGCATAGTCACCCAGCCCCTTGGCCAGTTGCAGCGCGGCCTCCAGCACCTGGATCGCCACGCCGCGGTTCAGCTGCCCGCCATTGGCCTGCAATTGCTCTTCGGTGCTGAGTAACAAACCCTTGGCCGCGCGCAACGCGCCGTGCTCGTCGGTGCGCAGTTCAAAACCTTCACCGCGGGGTGCCCCGCCTTCAGGCCGAGGATGGGTCAAGTAGCCCAGGTGCAAGGCACTGCGGCCATGGTCACTCATCAGCGCCGCGCTGATCTGTTTAGTGGTGTCGTCAATGCGCAGTTCGTTGGCCCGGCTGCCTTTGTATTCCTTGCTCTTGATGGTGCTGAGGATCTTGTGGTCCGGCAGTCGGTAGGGCGGCATGTGGCTGGCCCGGTAGGTGCGGCCGGTGATGATCGGCTGGTCGCAATCGCCATCCAGGTAGTCGACGATCACCTCCTGGCCAATACGCGGGATCGCCATATGGCCCCAGTCCGCTCCCGCCCAGTTCTGTGAGACCCGCACCCAGCAGGAACTGAAGCCGTTGTTCTGGCCTTTGCGGTCCCAGGGGAACTGAATTTTTACCCGGCCAAATTCATCGGTATGGATTTCCTCGCCTTCCGGGC
>NZ_JAAARM010000088.1 GCF_009908285.1 Pseudomonas sp. Fl4BN1 | reverse complement strand
GCTGACGACTTCGGCAATCTCTTCGGCACCCACCTGCGTGCGCAGCAGCTTGTTCGGCTGCTTCTGGCCGGCAGACTCGGCGGCGGTGGCGGCCTTCAGCTTGCCTTCCAGCTCGGGCAGCTTGCCGTATTGCAGTTCGGCCACCTTCTCCAGCTTGCCTTCGCGCTGCAGCTTGGTGATCTCCAGCTTGATCTTCTCGATCTCTTCCTTGAGCGCAGCCGCACCTTGCGCGGCACCCTTCTCGGCCTTCCAGATTTCGTCCAGATCGGCGTATTCCTTCTGCAGGCGCTCGATCTCCTGCTCGATCAGCTCCAGGCGCTTCTGCGAGGCTTCGTCGGTTTCCTTCTTGACGGCTTCGCGCTCGATCTTGAGCTGGATCAGGCGGCGGTCGAGCTTGTCCATCGCCTCGGGTTTCGAGTCGATTTCCATCTTGATGCGCGCCGCAGCTTCGTCGATCAGGTCGATGGCCTTGTCCGGCAGGAAGCGGTCGGTGATGTAGCGGTGGCTGAGTTCAGCCGCGGCCACGATCGCCGGGTCGGTGATCTCCACGCCGTGGTGCAGTTCGTACTTCTCCTGCAGGCCGCGCAGGATGGCGATGGTGGCCTCCACGCTCGGCTCGCCCACGAGCACCTTCTGGAAGCGGCGCTCCAGCGCGGCGTCTTTCTCGATGTACTTGCGGTATTCATCCAGCGTGGTCGCGCCGATGCAATGCAGCTCGCCGCGCGCAAGCGCCGGCTTGAGCATGTTGCCGGCATCCATCGCGCC
>NZ_JAAARM010000087.1 GCF_009908285.1 Pseudomonas sp. Fl4BN1 | reverse complement strand
CGGTACTTTGCCAGAGAGCCCGAGTGAAGTACCGCTTCATGAACGAGCATCGTCATCAGTATGCAATTACCACGATGTGCAGGGTATTGCGGATCGCTCGTGCCGGGTTCTACCAATGGCTACACAAGCCCGTTTCTGAGCGCGACCAGGACAACGACCGCTTGCTGAAACTGATCCGTGATTCCTATGCGGCTAGCCGAGGGGTTTACGGTGCTCTACGCGTCTATGGCGACTTGCGGGAAGCCGGCGAGAGTTGCAGCAAACACCGCGTTGCGCGGTTGATGCGTGCCAACCGGATCAAGGCGTTGAGGGGCTATAAGGCGCCGCGCCCAATTGCCGGGCGGCCGTCGATCATTGTACCCAATCATCTCAACCGAGCATTCACAGTTGATGCCCCCAACAAGGCTTGGGTGACCGACATCACCTACATCCGCACATGGCAGGGTTGGCTGTATTTGGCCGTGGTGGTGGATCTCTATGCGCGCAAGGTCGTGGGCTGGTCGATGAAGCCGACATTGGCCCGTGAACTCGCGCTGGACGCGTTATTGATGGCGCTCTGGCGCCGTCGGCCCAAGGAGCGCGTACTGGTGCATTCCGATCAGGGCAGCCAGTACGGCAGTGATGACTGGAAGCGCTTTTGCTTGGCCAATAACCTTGAGCAGAGCATGAGTCGGCGTGGCAACTGCTGGGATAATGCCGTGGCCAAATCGTTTTTCAGCAGTTTGAAGAAAGAACGGATCCGTAAGCGCATCTACAAAACCCGTGACTTGGCCAGGGCCGATGTGTTCGATTACATCGAAGTGTTTTACAACCGTACTCGCCGTCATAGTCACTTGGGCGGCGTCAGTCCTGAGGCCTTTGAAA
>NZ_JAAARM010000086.1 GCF_009908285.1 Pseudomonas sp. Fl4BN1 | reverse complement strand
ACTGCTGCTGGGTAATCACCCGCCCAGGATGCCGCGCCAACTGCGCCAGCACCGCATATTCCTTGCGGGTCAGGGCCACTTCAACATCCTCCAGCAACACCCGACGGTAAGCCAGATCGACCGTCAGCGGCCCCACTTGCAGTGCCGCTTCCTGCACGTCTCCCGCCGGCGCCTGGCGCAACAGGGCACGGATACGCGCCAGGAACTCCTGGATGCCGAAAGGCTTGGTCACATAGTCGTTGGCACCGCCGTCCAGGGCTTCGACCTTCTGCAACTCGCTGGCACGCACCGAAAGCACCAGCACCGGCACCGCCGACCACTCGCGAAACTCGCGCAGTACCTGCTGACCGTCCATGTCTGGCAGCCCCAGGTCGAGTACCAGCAGGTCCGGCTTGTTCAACGCCGCTTGGGCCAGGCCCTCGGCGCCGTTAGCGGCTTCAATCACTTTGTATCCCTGGGACGCCAGGCTGATGCGCAAGAACTTGCGGATCTGCGGCTCGTCGTCGATGACCAGGATGGTTGCGGTTTGGCTCATGGGTTCAATTCAAGACAAATTAGAGGCAAAAGAGTAGCCCAAGGCCCGCCGATGATCCCGGTAGCGCTTGTACTGCATGGAAGCACCGCGTTCTACAGGGTTTCACAGGTCA
>NZ_JAAARM010000085.1 GCF_009908285.1 Pseudomonas sp. Fl4BN1 | reverse complement strand
CTTTTCAGCCTGGTCTTCGGCGGCAGGCTTCACCAGAATTTTCAAGGCGAAAGTGGGAAAGTGTTTAACTTGAAACCTAAAGACTAGTTGGAGTAATAGCAAATGAAAAATTTTTTATTGGTGATTGAGCTTTTTGACGCTGAAGAGGCGGCTAGGTTTTTATCCGCTACATCTATTGGGCTGTTAACTATGGTTATTAATGGTCTTATGAGTTTGGATGAGGCAGAAAGGCTTATGTTTACCCCAAGGACATCAAAGATTTTGAAGGGAAAAGGTATTTCTCAAGAATTTTGTAATCTCGTGATGAATTGCTGTGAGCTAGAAGATGTTCTTGATTTGATCCCTCTAAAATTTGAGGATTCAGTAAGGGAAAGAATGTTTGAATTTTTGGAGTTTCTGAAGAAGACAAAGGCTCAAGATCCAAGTTTGGAGCACCTGGATCTTCGATAGGGATTTATAGATATCTTGGATTTTTGTGACGGCTACTCAATTGGATGTGTAAATAAAGTTTGGGTTGAGTGCGATTTTTCGAGTATGCGGCTAGCAAAGATGGATTCTGAGTATGAGTGATTCAGCCATGATTATTTCGTCTGAAATTGTAAATTCTGAGGGTTTTTGTAATTTTGTTAAGGGCATAGGTGGTTATGTCCCACACTTGGGAGCTTCGCGTGGAGGAATTGATAAGGGGGAATCGAGTGTATGGCTGGGGCTTTTAGATGAAGATATGATTCATGAAATGTACAGTGACAGGGATGTCGCTGAGTGGGAGGCGATGCTAGGGGCGGCACCGCAGGTTATTGTGGAACTACGCTTGGATCATAGCCCTCGCGCTAAGCTTCTCTACTTATGGTTTGCTTTTGTTTTTGGAAAAAAATGGAACTCGATCTTGTACGATGTAAATGACGAGTTACTTTCCTATGCTCAAGTGAGTGGCCGCTATCAAGAGTTCGGTGTGGAGTGGT
>NZ_JAAARM010000084.1 GCF_009908285.1 Pseudomonas sp. Fl4BN1 | reverse complement strand
CCTGGAGATCCCCCAGGGCAATGTCGAAGTTCTTGCCGCCAATGCGGGACATGTGGGGTTACTCCTAGTCGTCGTTGGAAAGGTCCAGGGCGATGTTCGCCGTGAGGTCTTTCGGGCAGTTGAGGGGCTTGATTTTCAGGAACAGCTCCACGCGGGTCTTGGTCCTCCAGACCAGGACCACGTCGCCGTCCTTGGGCGACTCGATCTCACCGGGGAACACCTGGCCGGCGAAGGTGGTGGACTTCGCCATGGCGCGCAGGGGTTTCATAAAGGCGCTGACAGCGGCGGCCATGCTCGCCGGCGAGTTGTTCAGGCGCCGATCAGCGACCCGGCGAATCAGCAGCGGCCGGACCTGGCGGGCGGCTTTGTCGGCCAGACGCAGGTACTCGATCACCAGGTAGTCGCTCGCCGGCGCGTCCAGCATGTTGCCGTCGCCCCAGTACACGCCCGGGTAATCCGGATAGGTCTGCGGCACTGAGTAACGGGCCTTGTCCAGCTCGGCCAGGATCGCGCTCGGCAGTGGGATGCCCTCCTTGTCCTGGGGCGTCTCGCCCAGGCCCATCAGGGCGCCGCTGGCCACGCGCATGGGGCTATCGGCGATGCTCACCGCCGCGTTGGCCAGGCGGCCGGCCAGCACGCCCAGGTCATTGCCATGCAACTGAGGAACGATCAGAACACGCGGGGCCAGCAAGTCCTTGGTCAGCGCCTTGCGCTCGCCCAGGTACTCGTTCCAGGTCTGCTGGACCGTGATGCCTACGGCGGCAGCCATCACGAACAGCCGGCGCCCGTAGGTGTTGGCGATCGCCTCGGCCGCGTCATGCATGGCCGACAGTTCTGCGGCGGTGGCCACAGGCTTGGTGATCACTACGCCTTCGACCGAGAAGCCTTGCTGCTGGGCCTTTTCCAGGGCGGCGGTCCAGTCGCCGTCTGCAGCGATCGGCGCCGCCACGCAGGCCCAGCGATCGCCACCGTTCTGGCGTGCAGCGGTGATCTGGGTTTTCAGATCGTTGGGGGGAATGCCCAGCTGGGCGTCCAGGTCGCTGTCAGTGTTCAGGGGGATCAACTGGCCGACGTTCTTAGCGCCGGTGCCAATGATCAGGAAATAGCGCTCGATCTCGGTCACGGCACCCTGGCCGAGGTTGAGGTTATGAACGCTGACTTTGCCGAGTGCCATGCTGTGCCTCGTTAGCGGGGAGAATTGAGGATTTGTTGCAGCACCTGGTTCACCAGC
>NZ_JAAARM010000083.1 GCF_009908285.1 Pseudomonas sp. Fl4BN1 | reverse complement strand
TGAATCGCCCCGGATTCTCTAGACACCTTGCAAGCTCATTGCGTAACGCTTTTCAAACTCTACCGGTGACAGGTGCTTGTTGAAACCATGGCGGCGTTTTACGTTGTAGAACATCTCGATGTAATCGAACACATCACTCCGAGCATCTTCCCGCGTGGTGTAGATTTTTCGCTTGATCCGTTCCCGTTTCAGAAGCTGGAAAAAGCTCTCGGCCACGGCGTTGTCATGACAGTTGCCTCGGCGACTCATGCTGGCAACCAAATTGTTTGCCTTCAAAAAGCTGCGCCAATCGGAGCTGCTGTACTGGCTGCCTTGGTCAGAATGAACCATCACCTCTTGCTTCGGTTTGCGCCTCCAAACCGCCATCAACAACGCATCAATAGCCAAATCACTGGTCATCTGCGACTTCATTGACCAGCCAACGACCTGCCGAGAAAACAGATCCAGTACCACCGCCAAATACAACCAGCCTTCATACGTACGAATGTAGGTGATGTCGGTTACCCAAACCTTGTTGGGTTCCACGACATCGAACTGGCGCTTCAGCAAATTGGGTGAGACGACCGCTGGCTTACCGCCGTACTTTCCAGGGCGGCGCCGATAACCTGCCTGAGAACGCAGACCTTCAAGACGCATCAGCCTCGCCACACGATGACGACCACAATCCTCACCGACCTCGCGCAGATCGTCGTGGATTTTGCGATAGCCATAAACGCCGCCGCTCTCCAGCCAGGAATGCTTGATCAAACCCAGCAGTCGCTGGTCGTCTTTGGCGCGTGCAGATTGCGGTTCAGACAGCCAGGCGTAATAACCGCTGGGATGGACTTTAAGCGTCAGGCAAAGCCGTCGAATCGAATAATCGCCCGCGCGCTGCTTGATAAAGGCGTACTTCAGCCGCACTCCTTGGCAAAGTACGCGGCGGCCTTTTTTAATATGTCTCGCTCTTCAGTGACGCGCTTGAGTTCCGCTCGCAGACGACGCAGCTCAGCGTGCTGATCATCATCCTGCTGCCGTTCTTCTTGAGGTTTGCTGTAGCGCTTTATCCAGGCATAGAGGCTATGCGTCGACACGCCAAGACGCGCCGCCACATCAGCGACAGGCAGCCTCTTTTCGGTCACTTGATTGACTGCTTGGATTTTGAATTCTTCGGGGTAACGCGGGTTGCTCATGGCACCTCCTAATTGGCCTCAGTTTAAGGCAAAGAGGTGTCTACGAAACCCGGGGCGATTCA
>NZ_JAAARM010000082.1 GCF_009908285.1 Pseudomonas sp. Fl4BN1 | reverse complement strand
GGCAAGCTGTTGTGGCTCAATGTTCCTGGACCACTCTGTAGGAGTTTCAACCTAAGGAAGCATCATGGGATTTCGGGTCGTTACCGCTGAAGAAAAGGCTGAAGCCATTCGCTTGGTCGTGGAGATGAATTACTCCGTGCCCAAGGCATGTGAGCAGACTGGCGTTGGGCCCACAGCCCTGCGTCGCTGGGTAGCGAGATGGCGCAAGGAGCATGAAGGAGCCTCGCAACCCACACGTCCTCAGGATCAGGAACTGATTGATTCACTGCAGGCCAGGCTGGCGTTGCTGGAAGCCGAGAACAGTGTCCTAAAAAAGCAGTTGCCCTCTCATCTGAAGGTGCTGTTCAGCCGAATCAAGTGATCGAGGGTTTGAAAGGGCTGCTCTCTGTCCGGCACGTTTGCCGACTTCTGGGCGTGCCTCGCAGCAGCTATTACGCTAAGCCCGTGGCCCGACCTGAGCCCCGGGTTGAGCGACATCTGGAAAAGACAATACGGCAACTGCACCGCGAGCATCGGGGCGCTCTGGGTGCCCGAGGGTTTATCAGGGCGCTCAAAAAACAGGGTGTCGTGATTGGGCGCCACCGTATGGGCCACCTGATGAAAAGTCTTGGACTGGTCAGGCGACGAGCCCGTTACGCCCACTATCGTCGTGCCAGTAAACCCGCCAATGCTGCAGCGAATGTCCTTGATCGTCGCTTTAACCCCTCATCGCCCAACACATTTTGGGCAGGCGACATTACTTACATCCGGGTCGGTGGCAGTTGGTTGTACCTGGCTATCGTCATGGATCTTTTTTCACGCCGGATCGTCGGCTGGGCTTTTTCCAGGACTGCCGATGCAGAGCTGTCGCTCAAGGCCTTACGGCTGGCTGTTGGTATACGTCGACCGGGTTCAGCGCTGGTGTTTCACTCGGATCAGGGCTGCCAGTACACGGCGGATCGTTTTGTCGAGTATCTGGCTGAGAAGCAGATCGTGCAGAGCATGAGTCGACGCGCAAACTGCTGGGACAATGCCGTAGTAGAGCGTTATTTCCGAACACTGAAACACGATTGGTCGCCTGAGAATGGCTACCAGAATCACTTCGAGGCACAGAAGGATGTGATGGATTTTATCGCTCATTACAACCATCGGCGTTGTCACTCTGCCTCGAACAACCTGCCGCCAGCTGCTTTTGAAAGGCTGGCGGCCTAATACTCCTACAGGATGGTCCAAAAAAACTGGACCACTACAAGCCAGCTCCTAC
>NZ_JAAARM010000081.1 GCF_009908285.1 Pseudomonas sp. Fl4BN1 | reverse complement strand
GACTTGAGGATCTCGGGCACGCTTTGCTGTTGGAAAATACGCCAGTTGGAACTCAGGCCAAGCCGGGCCAGTTGCGGCTCGACCAGCATGCGATACCGGGTACGCCGAAAACCCGTGGTGCCCTGGGTGAAGCTGCTGACCAGGCCATGGACATGACGGACCTGGGTGCTGCCTTGCCAGATCGTCAGCACGCTGGGTTGATCGAGTATCTGGCCGAAGTCGATGGCGGAGTTGGCGCTGGCCAGTTCGAGTGTCAGCCGATAAGGCTCGGACAGGCCCTCTTCCAGCGTGAACTCTACGACCTCGAACGCCACCTGCGCGGTCAGCACAGAAAAAGTGAACTTCAAATCCCTTTGGCGCATACCATCCTCTCCACTCTGTGAAGTGCTCACCCACTCAGGGAGCCGCACCTGGCACTCGGTTTTCCCGAGACCCACCCTACCTGTGCGCCTTCCCTGTGTCTCCCGGAGGCGCGAAACCCATCGACCCGCCTTGCGGGCCGATGGGTTGCAACGTTGCGCTGACGTTAGCCGGCGACCGGGGTACGCCAGTCATCGGAACCCGAAGTACCGGAGACTTCGTGGGTCCAGGTGATCTTGCGGTAGGTGAACTCGACGTCCTCCAGGTGGGTGAAATGTGCGTTCGAAGGGTCCTGGCAGTTGTGCATGTAGTCTTTGATATCGACGATGATCGCGTCTTCCAGGGTGGTGGTGAAGTAGTGCTCCTGGGTGCCGGCGGCCGAAGTGCGGAACCACTGGATTTCGATCTTGCTCAGGCGCTCACCGGACGTCAGGGCCGCGAGCAGCAACGGCGAAGCCTTGTCGAAAACCTTGGTGATCTTCACCGGCTTGTGCACGCGCTGGCCGGTGGGCTGGCCGGATTGCGGATCGCGGGGAATGATCACTTCATGGCTGAAGCCCTGGACCATGACCTGATCTTCGTGACCTTCCTGGTAGGTGTTGCCAACGGAGTCAGCGGTGAAGGCACCGGCAGTGATCAGACCTTGCTTGGTACCGGTGACGGACATGTACGCTGGGGTTGCCATTGTTGCTCTCCTTGCTTGGACATACGGAAAACCGGAGGCCTGAATGGCCGGCCGGGCTCCAGGGACATATCAAGACTTGTGCCAGCTTAAAAATAACAATTACAAATCAATCAGTTACTGTATTTTCATGATTCAACAGCCTGTTTCAGGCCCGAGATCCCATGGAAAGTGCGCAAGAAGTTGCGCAGTACTGCGCAACTTCTTGCGCACTCCTCTGTACAGCCCCAGCCATCTCGCCTACAGCCATGTACCCACAGGGTTATCCCCATTGG
>NZ_JAAARM010000080.1 GCF_009908285.1 Pseudomonas sp. Fl4BN1 | reverse complement strand
CAGCGGCGTCTCGAAGAACTCAAGGACCTGCCCGGCAAGAGCGCCGCTCCCACAGCGCCGACCACCCCGGCCGACAGCCGTTGCTTTGCGATCAAGGACATCCAGCTCAAGGGCGCCGACTCGCTGTCCGCCGCCGAGCGCGACAGCCTGCTCAAACCCTACATCGGCCAGTGCCTGGGGGTGGCCCAGCTCAATGAACTGCTCAAGGCGATCACTGACCGCTACCTGGAAAAGGGCCTGGTCACCAGCCGCGCCTACCTGCCGCAACAGGACCTTTCCAGTGGCCACCTGCAGGTGCTGGTGGTGGAAGGCAAGCTCGAAGGCCTGAAGGCCGCCGATGACAGCAAGCTCACGGCCCGCGAGCTGAAAATGGCCTTCCCCGGCAGCGCCGGGCAACTGCTCAACCTGCGGCAGATCGAGCAGATGGTCGACCAGCTCAATCGCCTGCCGTCGAACCAGGCGCAGATGGAACTGGCCCCCGGCCAGGCCGTGGGTGGCAGTGAAGTGCTGGTCAAGAACACCGCGCAAAAGCCCTGGCGCGTCGGCCTGTCGCGCAGCAATGAAGGCCAGAAAAGTACCGGCGAGCAGCAGTGGGGCAGCTCTTTCGAATGGGACAGCCCCCTGGGATTGGCCGACCAACTGGTGCTGCGTGGCGGCCACGACGCCATCAGCGACCACCAGAAAACCTCGCGCAACGCCATGCTCTATTACAACCTGCCGTTCGGCTGGTGGAACCTCAGCTACAGCTACAGCCAGAGCGAATACCGCTCCCTGGCCCAGGCCGTGGGCTTCAACTTCAAGCAGACCGGCGACAGCCAGAACCACCAGCTGCGCCTGGAGCGGGTGATCCACCGCGATGCCGTGAGCAAGACCTCGCTCAACAGCGGCCTGAGCTACCTGCGCACCAACAACTACATCGAAGACAGCAAGCTGAGTAACAGCAGCAACCGCCTCAGCGAAGCGCAGTTCGGCATCAACCACGGCCGGCGCATTGGCGGTGCCTTCGTCAACTTCGACCTGGGGCTGCAGGACGGCATCGGCGCCTTCGATGCCCAGCGCCAGAACGAGCGCGACAAATACGGCAATCGCCAGGCCAACGCGCGCTACCGCAAGTACACCGCCACGGCCAGCTACATGCAGCCGTTCAAGCTGTGGGACGAGTCGCTGGTGTTCAGCAGCCTGGTCACCGCCCAGCGCAGCGAGGATGTGCTGTTCAGCTCGCAACGCATGAGCCTGGGCAGCCAGTCCTCGATCCGAGGCTACAAGGACCAGAGCCTGAATGGCGACAGCGGCTACTACTGGCGCAACGACCTGCGCTGGAGCCGCCCGGTGACCTGGAACTGGCTGCGGCCGGTGTTCGCCGAATACGGCACCGGCCTTGGCTACGACGTCGGGGCGATCCGCCACGACCGCTACAACGTCGAGCAGCACGGTCGGGTCTCCAGCGACTCCATCGAATTGTTTGCCCGCGGCAAGAACCTGGCTGCCAGCGTGACCTTTGCCCATTCCCTCGAGCGGCCAGAGGCCCTGAGTGAACGCGAAGCACCGATCTACTTCCGTTTGGA
>NZ_JAAARM010000007.1 GCF_009908285.1 Pseudomonas sp. Fl4BN1 | reverse complement strand
CTTCTCTACTTATGGTTTGCTTTTGTTTTTGGAAAAAAATGGAACTCGATCTTGTACGATGTAAATGACGAGTTACTTTCCTATGCTCAAGTGAGTGGCCGCTATCAAGAGTTCGGTGTGGAGTGGTAAATTCTAAGTGCTCGCTGAGTGTGTGTTCTAATAAAATTGAGATTGTTTGATTGTTGTGTAGTCTGTTTTAGTCTGAGTGAACATTGACTTTAGATGGATAATATCCACTGTAAGGAGTGTTCACGATCCGGACCAGGCGACTAATATCGTCTTGGGTGCGCTCGGTGTTGCTAGCTTGGGGATACCGGGGGCGAAGCCAGGTGTGGTTAGTGTTCCAAAAAACTCTGCTGCAAAGGAGGTATCAGTTTCTTCGGATGCTAAGTGGAACACTTCTGTGTCACAAGCTGATGGAGATTTCGGCCCTCTGAATCAATTAGTTCCAATCAGTAAACCGGTCTTTTTTGATCCTAAGAATTCCGCTGCTGGATTTATAAATAATGGGATAATTAAAGCGGCTGATTTAGATAAGTTAATTCCGTCAGGTGTTCTTGGAGGCTTTAAGTTCTCAGTGGTGATGGTTGATGGAAATAAGTTTAAGTATAATTTTGGTGGGCAGAAGGTTGAGATAAAATGGCATTCTCAAGATTTGAATGCGGCAGTGAAATTCCCAGGATCTAACTCCGGGGCAGGATGGACTGCTCAGATAAAAATAGGTAATAAATTGTTAGGTCAAGATGGTAATCTTTACAGGAAGGCTTCAAACTTGACTCATATTCCAGTGGATTTTTAAATGAAAGATATTTCCTACTATGAATCATTGCCTGATTTGTTGTCTGAGGAGAAGTTGCACTCTGAGTTTATGGGTGTTTTGGATTCCTGTGGTCATGAAGGCTATGAGAATGGGGCGATTGTAAAGATTATTGTCGAGCTTAGTGATCGTCAATGGAATTCGTATTCTTATATGAATGACTTTCTGAAAGCTAGAGTGGAAGACGTATTGTTGTCACTCTGGGATGGTACTGATCTAGAGTATGTTGAGGATGTGATCGCTATCTCTGCACGGTTAGGCCTTGTTCGGTTGTTTGAATTTTTATCTTCTCGCCAGGATAGTGAGTTGTCGGGTGAGGTGGCGGCAGAAATTAAAAGTGCAGTAGTTGAGCTTCGAGAACATATAAGTGATCCGTATAGTGGCATGAGATGAATGTTTGAGCTGTTGTTTGCTGGGGATGCTAATGGTTTTTTGCAGTAGAACGGTTTTCCAGTTTAGAGACAATGATAGAAGCTACGTGTAATAGGGATGGATTACATGATTAAGACTATCTGCAAGACTGCTGCTGTTCTCTCGATAGCCTTGCTTTACGGCTGTGCCTCAGCCCCATCAATGGAAAAGACGCAAGCCGAAGTCGTGCAGTATTCACTACCCAAACCTGCAGTTGCCGACAAAGGACTGGTATACGTCGTTCGTCCTAGCAATGTGGGACCGATGGTACGTTTCAATGTTTTCCTGGATGATAAGGAAGCCGACTCGGAAATGGGCTACAACCGTGGTAACCAATACATCTATTTTTACGTCACCCCAGGTCAGCACGTGATCAGCTCCAAGGCTGAAAACTGGGCAGACATGCCTGTGACGGTTAAAGCTGGCGAGGTTATCTACCTCAAGCAAGAAGTTGAAGTTGGCGTGATGATGGCTCGCAACAGCTTGAAGGTGTTAAGCGATGTGGAGGGCCGTTATCTGGTCAAGGATGCAGGCCTGGGCTATTGCCAAAGAAAGCAAGTAAGCCTTTGGCCGATCGGTATCCGATCTAGTACGAGAGAAAAAGGGCGACTTTCAAGCCGTCCTTTTTGGATTACAGGAGTACTTGTTCCAGCATTCGCCTCGTCGTTACATCCATCAAATCACACCCATCGCGCGACCAATAGACTTGTTCAGTAGTAAAAAATGAATATTTTAATATTTGAAGTGTCGATCAGAAAAGAGCTCCATATAGGCGAAATTTCGGCTGCGCTTAAGTTTTTTTTTGAGTTGCCGGATTTGAATATTTTAAGTGCCGATGCTTTTTGGGAGTTGTCAGAGGTTGAGCAGGAGATGTCGATCGGAATCAGGCTGGAATACAATGGCGTAGGTTATAGGACGTTGGCTATATTCTATTGCTGTTTTGACGTTTTTGATGAGATTTTGGCTGGGTTTGCGAAATATCTTGCTGAGAGCTTTGGAACTGAAGTTGCCATCGGTGACTACCTTCATAAAGCTGATGTGGTTAATGATAGGTTTGTTGTTTTTCAAGCAGACGGGAGTAGAAAGTTTGGCTTTGAGAAAGGCGATAGTGACGGATTTGATATTGATGTTGTCGACTAATCCTGAGAAGGGTCGGCGTGCGCGAGCTAATGAAGAATAGTGATGTTGTAAGTGGTTTTTTGAAAATTTTGATGTGTGCATACGGCGGCGGTATTGAAGCTGAGTTAAAGCTGAGGTTGTTGGTGATTTGTTAGCGATCTGAGCTGATAAGAAACTTAAGTGAAATCGAGGTAAGGCTGCCACGAATGCGGAAGACCGGAGTTGAAAGTGCGGGCGTCTCTGGCAGAGCGCCCGCAGCGGTTGGCTAAAGGAGGCGGATTTATAATGCCCCTGTCTGCTTATGCGGATAGCTGCCCTTGCATCCGTCGCCCTGCCACATCCATCAAGTCACACCCAGCGCGCAGCAGAATGCTGCACACCAGCGACAGTTCCTGAGCAAGCAGTTCCAGGGCACGACCTGACCCATTTCGGCAAGGAAGGGTTCGTGCCGTGTCTGCTTCGCTTGCCGGTGTATTCGAAGTCGGAAAAACTCATCTGGCTCATGGACGGCTCGGATTGGGTAGTCAGGCGTATTTCAGCACAGCTGCGGATTTGTTCGGAGAATCCCTAATGAATTCGCCCGGAATGCGAATAATATTACTGCTAAAAATTGTGTTGAGCTTATGACGAAAATTTTAGATAACTGGAATTGATAGTGTCATGAAAATAAACTGCGTTAACGGAACATCTAAAGCAATGCTGCTTATTGTTGAGCCTTGGGCTGAAGAGTATTGGCTTGAGCCTGGTGTGTCAGTTGATATCGTAGGGTGCGGGGGGGAAGTTGATGGTGGTTTTGAAGTTGAGTATTTTGAGGGTGGTGTGATTTTTTATGGCTGGGAAGGTAGTGTGGTTTCAGTGTTTGTGAATGGCATAGAGGCAATTTCTAGCCCGCAAGATTAAATCTTTTCTGTAAAAGGGACTTTGACACCTAAAAGCTTTCCAGAAATAGCTGGCAACGTTAGTCAGAAACAGCTTCGGTAAATCGCTGGAAGACCTGGGCTTGAAACACGAGGAGGAGAATTTTTGAATAGTGTTGGTGATGCTCAAAAATTATTAGATGCTTACCGCATAGGACAGGTCAAGATTTTGGGTAAGAATGTTCCAGGGGGTGCAGTCGTAAAATTTGAAGGTGTAACTGAGGGCAGCGTTAACGCTGTTGTTGGTATAATCAGCCAGCCAACCAATTTTTTTATCATCAAGGGGGCAATGAGCTCAAGCATTGTTCCAGCTAACCATAATTGGACTAAAAATGAATGTGGAAGCTGAATTGAAAGCTTGGAACTTCCAGGTATTAATGCTTGTTCAAGCAATGTTGGGAGCGATCACTCCAAACTTCAGGATGGTGGTGTTGTCTCGCGAAGGTGATGTGTGGGTAATAAGATTTTATCTTGAAAGGTGTGTGGAGGATGATGTTGACGAGATAGAGGATATCATATGTCAATATACCGCATATCAGAGCTCGGATTTAAAATGCAAATCGGAAGTTTTGGTCAGCAATGTAAGGCTACCTAGCTTGTCGGGAGCTGATAGAGTTGTTTATCGTCGAAAAGAATGACTTTTGACTTGCTGTAAAAGGAACTAGTGGCGCAGGAGAGTCGGTAGGCAACATTCCTAAAAACCCTTTGCTTACTGATTCGATATCTAGAAGTGGGGGGCGTCTAGTTATAAAGTAAATATGACGCACTTGCGCTAATAACTCTTGTGGGATGGTTTTGAATGCGTTGGGTAAGGAGTTTGATACAGGCGCTCTAGCCCAAAGGGTCAAGTCTTCTAAAAATGGTATCTTTGTTTAGTATGCTGCGGATTTTGTGAAGGCTGAGGGAGTTCCTGTTAGTGAATTTGTGAGTGGGAATGTTGCTGGTTTGACTAGGTATACTTCAAGTGGGACTCCTGTTGTTGTACGTGTGGCTGACAAAGTAGGTGGCTCTAATTTTTACAATTTTGTAGTGGTAGATGGTGTTACGACTAAAAATGGTTTTCCTATTCGCAGCTCACATGATAAGCAGTATTTCAGTCCTGTCACCACATTTGAGAAAATTTACGGGTGAAATGGTTGTTCCTCGGGGTGCTTTGAAATGAAATTGAGAATTGATTTTCCTGAAGATATGAGGACTGAGCAATTGCTTAGGCAGGGGCGAACTCCCTGTTTGTGCAAAATATCTGAAAATTTTGAGATTTGTTTTTCAGATACAATTCCTGAGTCATCCGGAATAGTATTGGAATGGGATCGTAAGGAGTTAGAGTCAAGAGCTGTTGCAGGTGGTGGCGGTCAGTATACTCACTATGCAAACAGTTTGATTACCTTGAAAGAGATTGAAAGTGGTCTCTACCAAATAATTGATCTTGATATGTTTTATCCTGGGTTTGGATGGTGTGAAGTTCTTAAAAAGGGAGAGTATTCATTATCAGGTGGTTTCTGAGGCGAAGAGTGAAAAATAGCCCCGGCATTGCTGGGCTATTCATTTGAAATGTCTCTGTTGAGGATTTTGGAGTTTGTCAGGGGTAATTTAGAGTATAAAAAGAATTCATCTGTGGATTTGAATATATATTAATGTCTACTAATTCTCCATTTGAGGTTGTGGCGTTTTGTATGCGATAACTTCAGTGGCCGGAAATTAAAGAGTTTGTGGTTGCAAAAATGAACCCTCCGCAAATCCCCGTAGTGAAGCTCTACGAGGAGTGCTGACGGCATATGACGAGTTTTGGCCTGATGCCGATTTATACAGATGTTATGACGCTGAGAGCGATGGGTGAATCTATATACGACATAATGAGCTGGGGAATTACCTGAGCCATTAGCCTCGTAAGGCTCCCATGTAACACCTGCAATTATTCAATAAGCATTTCAAATCCAGCTACTAGTGCGCAAAAATCTATGTCACTTCCCATGGTGTCAGTGATAGAATTTTGATGGACGGTATAACGTTAGCATTGGACCTTTAAGTAAGTACTCCCGGCATTGCCGGGGATAGCCCTATTTTATTGATGGAGAGATACATTGTGAGTCAGGTAGAACCAATTAGCTCAATAGGCACTTATGATCTGGCAAGCCCTATAAAGCGGCTGGCTGGATACGTTGTTGATATGGCAGTTGTATTTTTTGTTCTGTTTTTGAAAAGCGTCATGTTGCATTTTTCCTTCCGCTTCAGTTCAGAACTGGGCCTGACGGTTTTTCAGGGGGTTGATTATTTCCTGACCTTGCTTGCTTTCGCCTATTTTCTGTTTTGCGATGCGCTGCCCAATGGGCAAAGTCTGGGCAAGCGTCTATTCAAGATGTCTGTGGTTGGCTTTCCTTATGGCCCGCCCTGTACCGTTCTGCAATCAGCCTTGAGAAATGTGCCTAAGGCGCTGTTCAGCATTCTGGATGGTGTATTTGTCTTTTTTGGTTTTCGTCGTCGACTTGGCGATATGTTGGCTAGAACCGTTGTTGTCAATTTGTGAAAAAATGGGGTCGAAAAAAACGGTGCAAAGGGGAGGAGCAACTCCGATAGCGCCTTGCGCCAGAGTCAGTTGCTAGCCTGTTGATTGGCCCGATTTTATAAGGGGTCTTTGCGGAAGCATTGCATGCGCCTAGCATGGTTTGTAAGCGTCTGCAGGTGCTGAGCGATGTGGAGAATCGGTATCTGGTCAAAGATGCTGGGTTGGGTACTATCGGCAAAGAAAACAACTGAGTTCTTGAACGTCGGTTTTTCGATCAGTTTTGAATTTAGGGCCGGCTCCGTTGCCGATGCTCAACCCAATAAAAAAGGGCGCTCTTGAAGGGCGCCCCATTTTTATTATTGTTTCAATAGTCTGTGATTAACCAATTGACCACATGACTCAGCAATACCGATCAATGACCCGAACTTCCGAGTTGTCCCGAAACAACTGCCATTCGCTCTTCAGGGTTTGCAGCACCCGGGCGATGAAGTCCTTGTCGGCGGCGGCCTTTTTGCCGACGTAGCCCTGGCCACGGCGGTACATCTTCAGGCGGGCCGCGAGGTCCCGGTTGTTCTGGTCGAACTCTGCTTCATGGCTGTGGGGCGACAGGCAGTCGATATGCACTTGGCCCGACTTGGCAATCCACAGGATGTGGCTGTCGTGGCTGTCTTTCTGTGCGGCGAACATACGTGCCAATTCATCAGTAGTGGGTTGGTTATTAAGATTCATTTGTAGCCCCCTTGACCATTTATCGATCTGTCTAAGTTGTTTCGCTAAGTCATCTTGCTACGTCGGTAAGTTGAACCCTGATACCGTAAACAGGGCGACAGAGGGTATCTGTCGGATACAGATAAGGCCCAGAGCCTGATGCGTGTAGTGGTCTTGATTAACTGCTACGCAATAGCGTCACAACGAAGAAAAGCAGCGCAAACCAGGATCAAGCTGCCGATATCCCTGCCATCGGCCACAAGCATCTTGAAGAGTTTTCGCCAGCTTTCCGTCCTTTGTACTGGACGATCTTGCCAGGTCAGTTTCATCAATCTGCCTTGTGGGCAGTACAGATCCGGGTCACAGCTCGGCGGTCAGACGAGCTTGCTCATAACACCTTTGCCTTGTCCCCCGATCGGGGAGACGTCTGCATCATGCAAGGGCGAAATCCTCTCGTCAACGGTTTTGTAGTGAAAATTTCAAGGCACTACATATTGTCTGACAAAAGCCGCAAAGCCATCATCCAGACACCCTTTCACCGGCCAGGGCAGGTAGAATCGGCGTCTTGAAAAACTCTGAGGTTGCAGCGGTGGATGTACAACAAGGCTTCGTCCTGACTCGGCACTGGCGCGATACGCCGGCGGGCACGGAAGTCGAGTTCTGGCTGGCCACCGATCAGGGGCCACGTCGGATCCGCTTGCCGCTGCAGACCTCTGTGGCCTTTGTCCCGGTGTTCCAGCGTGCCCAGGCCGAGCGCCTGCTGGCCGACGACCGCGATGTCGAGCTGCGGCCCTTGCAACTTCGCGACTTCCACCAGCGTCCGGTGCTGGGGATGTATTGCCCGCAGCACAATCAACTGATGCGCCTGGAAAAGACCCTGCGCCGTGCCGGGGTCGAAGTGTTCGAGGCCGATGTACGGCCGCCGGAACGCTACTTGATGGAGCGCTTCATCACCGCCCCGGTGACTTTCGGTGGCCAGCCGGGCCCCGCTGGCCTGTTGCTGGAAGCGCAGATGAAGCCGGCGGCAGATTACCGGCCACGGCTCAAGCTGGTGTCCCTGGACATTGAAACCAGTGAACGCGGCGAGCTGTATTCCATCGCCCTGGAAGGCTGCGGCCAGCGCCAGGTGTACATGCTCGGCAAGCCCCGGGACGACGACAGCGCGGTGGATTTCGACCTGGAGTTCTGTGCCAGTCGCGAGCTGTTGCTGGAACGGCTCAACCAGTGGCTGGCCGTGCATGACCCCGATGCCATCATCGGCTGGAACCTGGTGCAGTTCGACTTGCGGGTACTCCACGAGCACGCCCGGCGCCTGGCGGTGCCCCTGCGCCTGGGGCGCGACGGCGCGGAGATGCAATGGCGCGAGCACGGCAGCCGCACCCATTACTTTGCCTCGGCGGCGGGGCGCTTGATCATCGACGGTATCGAGGCACTGCGTTCGGCGACCTGGAGCTTCCCGTCTTTCAGCCTGGAAAACGTCGCCCAGACCCTGCTCGGGGAAGGCAAGTCGATCGACAACCCCTACCAGCGCATGGACGAAATCAACCGCATGTTCGCCGAGGACAAGCCGGCCCTGGCCCGCTACAACCTCAAGGACTGCGAACTGGTGACGCGGATTTTCGCCAAGACCGAGCTGCTGACCTTCCTCCTGGAGCGGGCCACGGTCACCGGCCTGCCCGTCGACCGCAACGGCGGTTCGGTGGCGGCGTTCACCCATCTGTACATGCCGTTGATGCACCGCCAGGGCTTTGTTGCGCCCAACCTCGGCGAGCTGCCGCTCCAGGCCAGCCCCGGCGGCTTTGTCATGGATTCGCGGCCTGGCCTCTACGAGTCGGTGCTGGTACTGGACTACAAGAGCCTGTACCCGTCGATCATCCGCAGTTTCCTGATCGATCCCGTGGGCCTAGTGGAGGGCTTGCGCCAGCCCGACGATGAACACTCGGTGCCGGGCTTTCGCGGCGCCAGGTTTTCCCGCACCCGGCATTGCCTGCCCTCGATCATCACCCGGGTCGCCGAAGGCCGCGAGGTGGCCAAGCGTGAGCACAACGCGCCGCTGTCCCAGGCCCTGAAGATCATCATGAATGCCTTCTACGGCGTGCTCGGCTCCAGTGGCTGCCGCTTCTTCGACACACGCCTGGCGTCCTCCATCACCCTGCGTGGCCACGAGATCATGGCGCGGACCCGGCAGTTGATCGAAGCCCAGGGGCATCAGGTGATCTATGGCGACACCGACTCGACGTTCGTCTGGCTCGGCGGCCTGCATGACGAGGAGCAGGCGGCGCTCATTGGCCGTGGGCTGGTGGCGCACGTCAACCAGTGGTGGGCTGAACATCTGCAGCAGCAGTACGGCCTGGAAAGCGCTTTGGAGTTGCAGTTCGAAACCCACTACAAGCGTTTCCTGATGCCCACCATCCGCGGCGCCGAGGAGGGCAGCAAGAAGCGTTATGCGGGGCTGGTGCAACGCGCCGATGGTCGCCAGGAGATGATCTACAAGGGCCTGGAAACCGTGCGTACCGACTGGTCGCCGCTGGCTCGGGAGTTCCAGCAGGAGCTGTATCAGCGGATCTTCCATCGCCAGCCCTACCAGGACTATCTGCGTGACTACGTGCAACGCACCCTGGCCGGGCAACTGGATGAACTGCTGATCTACCGCAAGCGCCTGCGCCGGCCCCTGGGTGATTACGAACGCAATGTGCCGCCGCACGTGCGTGCGGCGCGCCTGGCGGATGACTACAACCGTGAACAGGGCCGGCCGCTGCAATACCAGAACGGCGGCTGGATCAGCTACGTGATCACCCTGGCCGGCCCCGAGCCTCTGGAAAACCGCCGTGCCGCCATCGACTACGAGCACTACCTGAGCCGTCAGTTGCAGCCAGTGGCGGACGCCATCTTGCCGTTCGTGCAGGACGATTTCAGCACCCTGGTGGGTGGGCAGATGGGCCTGTTCTGAAGCGCTTCAGTCGACCACGAACAACTTGGCGCCTACCGCGGTGAAGGACCGGTGGGGTTCGGCGTTGTCCGCCACCTGGTAGCTCATGCCCGGGGTCAGCACGAACAGCCGGCCGTCCTCCAGTTCGGTGTGCAGTTCACCCTCCAGGCACAGCAGGATATGGCCTTTGGAGCACCAGTGATCGGCCAGGTAGCCCGGGGTGTACTCCACCATGCGCACGCGCATCGCGCCGAACTGCCGGGTGCGCCAGAAGGCGCTGCCGGTTTCGCCGCGATGCTCGGTAGGAGTGATGCTGGACCAGTCAGTGGTGGCGAAGGGGATTGCGGTAATTTGCATGGGCGACTCTTGGCGGTCGGGTGAGGGAAGGGCGAAGGTAGCTCAATCGTCCACGGCTTCACAAAGACCGCTGGCACCGTGCTTGTCGGTGTACTTGACGGTCACCGCATCGTCGTCTTCGACGCTGATGGCGAGACTGATTTCTGCTGTCTTGACCTGGAAATGCCGGTCATCCACAGCGCTGTTCTTGACCTCCTTACCGTTGATATACACCGGCCCGCCCTGGTCGGCGCTGACGGCCAGGTTGCCGGGGCAGGAGACATTGAACAGCGGGATGCCTTCGGCGTGGGCGACGCCGGCAAAGATCAACAAAGGGCCCAGCAGCAGGATTTTGCGCATCATCGACTCCTTTTGGAAAAGGCGCAGGTGCCGTCGTTGCAGCCCCCTTTTGCGCCCCGGATCAGTGCCTAGACTATCGCCTGCCCGGGTCTTGCGCGAGTGGAATATTTGCCCCGGGCCAGAGCGGTTTCGGGCTTTTGTAGGACAAAAAAAACCGTGGACGCAAGGCCGACGGATATGTCAGGTTTCTTGCGCCTCAATGGGCGAGTGATAGGACGATCTCGCAGGCGGGGTCGCGTGTGTTCTATCAGATTTTTTTTGTCTGGAACAAGGACGTAGCAATGTCAAAAGCAACTGAGTACGGGATCAATTCGGCCGCCGAGGCCAGCAATGCCTTTCAACAGGTCCAGGCCTTCAGCCACTTGTATGACCGTGGCGGTAGCCAGTTGGTGAACGGCAAGCCATCGTTCACCGCGGACCAGGCGGCAGACTCGATCCTGCGCAAGGGCCTGTCCTGGCATGACCAGAATGGCGACGGCAAGATCGACCTGAGCTACAGCTTCCTCACCGACAAACCGGCCAACTACAACTCGAAGCTGGGCACCTTCAGCGAGTTCAGCGCACTGCAGAAAGCCCAGACCCTGCTGTCCCTGCAATCCTGGGCCGACGTGGCCAACGTCACCTTCAGCGAAGCCGCCAAGGGTGGCGACGGGCACATGACCTTCGGCAACTACAACGTCAGCACCGGCGGCGCCGCCTTTGCCTACCTGCCCTCCGGCGGCAGCTACGACGGCCAGTCCTGGTACCTGATCAACGACCAATACCGGGTCAACGAGACTCCAGGCAACGGCAACTACGGCCGCCAGACCCTGACCCACGAAATCGGTCACACCCTGGGCCTGTCCCATCCGGGGGTCTACAACGCCGGCAGCGGCAATCCGACCTACAACGACGTGACCTATGCCCAGGACACTCGCGGCTACAGCCTGATGAGCTACTGGAGTGAGGGCAATACCGGGCAGAACTTCAGCAAGGACGGCAGTGGCGCCTACGCCTCGGCACCGTTGCTGGACGATATCGTGGCGGTGCAGAAGCTCTATGGCGCCAACCATGAAACCCGCGCCGACGACACCGTGTACGGCTTCAACTCCAACACCGGCCGTGACTTCTACAGCGCCCATTCCAACACCGACAAGCTGGTATTCGCAGTGTGGGACGGCGGTGGCAACGACACCCTGGACTTCTCCGGTTTCAGCCAGAACCAGAAGATCAACCTCAACGCCGGCGGCTTCTCCGATGTCGGCGGCTTGGTGGGCAACGTCTCCATCGCCCACGGCGTGACAGTGGAAAACGCTATCGGTGGCTCGGGCAATGACCTGCTGATCGGCAACGCGGCGGCGAACATCCTCGAAGGCGGTGCCGGCGACGACATCATCTATGGCGGTGGTGGCGGCGATACGCTGTGGGGCGGTGCCGGGGCCGATACTTTCGTGTTCGGCGCAGCATCGGATTCGACCTTCGATGCCCCGGACTGGATCATGGATTTCGTCAGTGGCGAGGACAAGATCGACCTCACCGGCATCCCGCAATTTGCCAGCGGGGGCGCCACCCTGAACTTCGTCAGCGGCTTCACCGGCCATGCCGGCGACGCGATCCTGACCTACTACGCTGAAACCAACCAGACCAGCCTGATGATCGACCTGACCGGTCACGGCACGGTAGATTTTGCCGTGGGTACCGTCGGCCAGGCGGCAGTGACTGACATCATCGCCTGATCAACCTCTGTCACGGGAACGGCGCGCAATGCGCCGTTCCTTGAGCGCTGTGCCCCTCTGAATCGTCCGTTTCCCTAGCCCGATAAAAATCCCTGGCGGTGCTCCGACGCTGGTCTACGCTGCCTTTCAGATGCCTATCCAGCGCTGCGACAAGGAGGTCGCCCATGCACTCGACAGCCCGTATTTCGTTGTTCCTGGGATGGACTCTGCCCCTGGCATTTTCCGCCCTGGCGGCCCAGCCGCCGCTTGATCCGCTGCTGACCCTGGAGCGCATCAACCGCAACTACAACACCCTGAGCAGCGCCTGCCAGGAGCCCGACACTGGCGCGCCCCGCGGGCACTACTATTGCAGCGGCGTGACCTTGCGCATGGTCAACGACGGGCCCTTCAACCCCTGGGACTACAGCCCCTACGCGATCAAGATCGGCGCCACTTCCTACTCATGGATTCGCAAAGACCTGAGCACCCGCATCCTCATCCATCCGGCGGGTTTCATCCTGCGCACTCCCATGGATGCCCGCGCCTTGAGCCTGCCGGTCAAGGAGCAGGGCTGGACCTGCATCTACGCCTTCGACGGCGGTACCGGGCCGGAGCGCAAATGGTACGGCTGCGGCTATTTCGACAACCGCGAACCGCCACGGGCCGCGCAACCGGCGATGAGCAACCGCAACGCGCAACTGGCCTACGGTACCTGCTCCGAAGCCGGGGTGACCACCGCCCAGCAATGGACCCAGCGTTACACTGGGCTGCTCAAGGGACCGATCCAGACCAACCAGTGTTCGTGGAACGTCGAGCACCCCAGTGACTGGCGGGCGATGATCCAGGTGCATGAGTCGCGGACTGGCACCAGCGCCAAGGACCCTTTTGCCTACAGCGCCCAGGTCAATGAACTGATGCTGAAAAATGCTTCGGCGAGCAATGATGGCAGCGCCAACCTGCCGTACATCGATGCCTTTATCTACAACGTCCACAGCACTCAGAATTTCGCCACTCGGGGCGACCAGGCGCCGCCCAAGCCCGAGGACGGGCTGAGCAGCGCGCGCAATTTCCAGAAGAAGCTCCAGGCCCAGGGCTATACGGTGCCGATCCTGCGCCTGGATTTCACCGAGCCCCCGGAGCGGCGCTTTAGCTATGTCGCGGCGGATCAGGCGGTGGACTTCGCCCAGGCTTCGGCGCCTGAGCCCATCAAGCCGGCCCGGCAATACATCGCCTCGGCGGCTTGGGTCGAGCGTTTTGACCCGGGTACGCAGCAGAACGAATGGACCCTGAATGTCATCCCGACAGCCCAGGGCAAGGCGATTCAGAGCAGCAATCAAGCAGCCCTGTACCAGGAACTGCTGGCCCTGCACGGTGCCGATCGCCAGTGGCGCGACAATGAGCAGTCAGCGGGCAGCATGCGTGCGCAACTGGCATGCCTGATCCACAACTATCCGGGCAAGAACGAGTGGAACCTGGAGCCATTCCGGCCCACCGTCAGCCCGCAGGAGGCGGCCAAGGCAGGTTGCAATCCGCTGCCGGCCAAGGCCCCGCAGTACATTGCTTCCGCCGACTGGATCCAGCGCCACGATCCGGGCAGCGGCAAGCAGGAATGGACCCTCAGCGTGGTGCCCACTGCCGCCGGCCGGGCCTTGCCGGAGGCGCAATTGAGCGCGTTGTATGACCAGCTGTTTGCCTTGCGGGGCAACGATGACAACTGGCGCAACGAGGAAAAGGCCGCGGGCAGCATGCGCGTGCAGCTGGGGTGTGTGCTGGTCAATTACCGCAACAAGACCCCGTGGAACCTGGAGCCATTTCGCCCCGCAGTGTCGGCCAGCCAAGCCAAGGCCGCCGGGTGCAATCCACTCTGAGCCAGGGGGCGTAGCCGGGTGACGGCCTGAGGTGCAGGTGATCCCTGGTCTTCAGTCGCCACCTCCGCCGCCACAGCCCCCGCCGCCGCAACCGCTGCTGTCGCCACCGCTCCCGTCACTGCTGGCGCTGTCGCCATCGCCGCCAAAACGCGAGCTGTCGCTGCTGTCACTGCCGGAGTCACCCCCGTGCAAGTCGCTGCCGCAGTGAATCAGCGTACTGCTGGTGCCGTTGTCCGTGAGGCGGCGCAGGGACTGGCAGTCGGCGACATAGTGAAAGCCGTTGGCAATCTTCAGCTTGGTATCCAGGGCGAACAGCAACGGCAAGCGACTGGGGCTGGCCGGGTTGATGTTTTCCTCCAGGCAGGCCTGGCGCCAGACCCGGCGCAGGCCATGGTTGCTCTGCTGCTCGGGGTTCTGGCCGAGGGCTGCCGCCGGGGTGTGATGGAGGAATTGGACGAAGGCCTGATCACAGAAGGCTTGGTAGTCGCGGGTGTGCAGGATGAATTCGTGCCACAGGTCATCCACTACCTGGGACGGCATTGACACATAGCGCTCGCCGCTTTTCAGATAGGCCAGGAAGAACTGGCGCAAGCCCTGGGCCACCAGTTGGCAGTCCTTGAGGCTGAGGTGCGGATGCTGGGTACGCAGCGGTGCGAACAGCCGCGGCGGTAGGCTGAAGTTGCGGATATGGACTTCGCGGCGCAAGGCCGCGAGGGCCTTCTGCCGGCGCCAGAGCACCAGGATCAAGGCCAATGCAACGACTGCTGGAAGGATGAACAGCATGTTCGGGCTCCGCCGGAAAAAGTGCCGAGACAGTGGCGCAAAGCGTTGCGTTGTTCAAGCGACGCTGATCCGCAACCGAGCGCGGTCGGCGCGGGTGTCGGCTGCAGCGTCGGGCGGGCCTGCATCGGGCCTGGATGAGGCGGTCATGGGGGACAAGCGGGGCAAAGATTCAAGAAGCGGTAAAAAGCGTTTCTATTCTGTGTGCATCGCCAGCCGGGCCAAGCGGCTGGCCAGGGATTTCACACCACACGGAAGTCTTGTCATGAAACCAAGCAGCACCTCGATCGCCTGCGCTGTCAGCCTTGCCAGCCTGTGTTTGTTGTCCACCGCCCACGCCGATCAGGGCAGCGACACGGTGGCCCGCCTGACCCAGTTGTACAACGACACTCGCCAGGATTGCGGCGGCCCGTCGAAGCCGGCATTCCTCTGCTCCGGGGTGCTGTTTCGCGCCACCTGGCCCTCCACCGACTATCAGTTCTACAGCATCAGCCCGAAAAGCCAGGCCAGCGGCGGGGTCTCGGCGTCTTACCTGCGCAAGGATTCGAAGTACCGCAAGCTGGCCTACGGGCTGCAGAGCGGGTTTATCTTCGACACGGTTTTCGGCAACCCCAAGGATCACCAGGATTACGCGGTGCTCTGCTCGTTCCCCATCGACGCTGCCACCGATGATCGTCAGCAGCAAGGTTGCACCGATTCCCGGCGCACTCCCGGCAATCTGGAAAAGTACTGCCACGAAGTCGGCGTGACCACCGCTGAACAGTGGGGCACCCACTATCGCCAGAACGGTGGCGACCACTCCCGTCAGTGCTCCTTCGACGTGCGTGACGAACGCAACAGCGCGGCGGGCCCGGCGTTCTACCAGAGCATTCGCGCCATGGCGCAGATCGCCGGCGAATCCTTCACCACCCAGAACGAGTTGCGCCTGGCCAAATGGGAGGAGAAGCCGCCGAAGTCGCCGTCGATCCTGGCGCTGTTCTACACCGAGGACGGCGGCCTGGAAGGGGCGCGGTTGAACCAGATCCAGTGGTACAAGGCGGTCCAGCAGTACCTGCCGGTGATCAACATGAAGTTGCCGCAGAGCCAGCAGCAGGACGCCAGCTTTGTCTACGACAGCAAGAAGCAAGTGATCCAGCCCGTCACCGAGAAGGACAGCTGCGAGCGTTATGTGCAGAGTGCCGCCTGGATCGAGCGCGACGATCCGGGCTTCGGCAAGAAGCTCATGACCCTGGAAGTGACGCCTACTGACTGCGGGCGCAAGGTCAAGGACAACCAGACCAACAACTTCTTCAACGAACTGGCCAGCGATCACTACCTGGACGCCCAGTGGAAGAACAACCCGGACAATCGTGACAGCACCGTAGGCAGCATGCGCCGCCAACTGGTGTGCCACTTCAACATCGCCCGGGACAAGCCGCAGTGGAACCTGGAGCCGTCGCGGCCTTATACCTCCAACGAAGACTCCATTGCCAAGGGGTGCAACAACACCTGACCCCGCCCCCTGTAGGAGCTGGCTTGCCAGCGAAGAGGCCCGCAAGCCCGGCGCCGCCTGTACGTACGCCTTCGCCGGCAAGCCGGCTCCTACAGAACCGCGCTCGCCGGCAATCCCCGTGTATGAGCTGGCTTGCCAGCGAAGAGGCCCGCAAGCCCGGCGCCGCCTGTACGTACGCCTTCGCCGGCAAGCCGGTTCCTACAGAACCGCGCTCGCCGGCAATCCCCGTGTAGGAGCTGGCTTGCCAGCGAAGAGGCCCGCAAGCCCGGCGCCGCCTGTACGTACGCCTTCGCCGGCAAGCCGGCTCCTACAGAACCGCGCCCGCCGGCAATCCCCGTGTAGGAGCTGGCTTGCCAGCGAACCACCCGTCAGACGTGGTCGATATCCACATCCCGCGTCTCATGCAGGCACAGCAGGCCCACCACCAGGCTGACCCCGGTGATCAGCACCGGGTACCACAGGCCATAGAAGATATCGCCGGTGTACACCACCAGGGCAAAGGACACGGTGGGCAGGAAACCGCCGAACCAGCCATTGCCGATGTGGTAGGGCAGGGACATCGAGGTGTAGCGGATACGGGTCGGGAACAGCTCGACCATCAGCGCCGCCAGCGGGCCGTAGCACATCGCGGCAATCAGGATCAGGGCCACGATCAGCACCACCACCATGGTTTTATTGACGTTCTGGCTGTCAGCCTGCTGCGGATAGCCGGCCAGGGTCACTGCGCCGCGCAGGGCGGCCTCGTCGAAGCCGTCGATCTTCACCTCCCCGACACTCACCTGTACCGGGCTGCCGGCCGGGGCGGCGATGCTGCTGTAGGGCAGGCCCTGCTTCACCAGGAAGGTCTTGACCTTGTCACAGGGGCTGTCGAAGCGCGCCTTGCCCACCGGGTCGAACTGGAAGGTGCAGGTGGCCGGATCCGCCGTGACGCTGATGGGCGCCTGGCGGCTGGCCTGGTCGATGGCCGGGTTGGCGTAGTGGGCCAGGGCCTTGAAGATCGGAAAGTACAGCACCGTGGCCAGCAGCAGGCCGAGCATCAGCACCGGCTTGCGCCCGACCTTGTCCGAGAGCCAGCCGAAGAAGATGAACATCGGTGCGCCGATCACCACGCTGATGATCAGCAGGCTGTTGGCCAGGGCCGGGTCCATCTTGAGGAACTGGGTGAGGAAGAACAGCACATAGAACTGTGCGGCGTAGAAGGTCACCGCTTGCCCGGCATTGATGCTGAACAGGGCGATCAGCACCACCTTGAGGTTTTCCCATTTGCCGAAGGACTCGCGGATCGGCGCCTGGCTGGCCTTGCCTTCCTCCTTCATTTTCAGGAACGCCGGCGACTCGTGCAGGCTCATGCGGATCCAGGTGGAAATGCCCAGCAGCACGATCGACAGCAGGAACGGCAGGCGCCAGCCCCAGACCTCGAACTGGTCGCCGGTGAAATAGCGACAGGCCAGCACCACCAGCAACGACAGCAACAGGCCGAGGGTCGCGGTGGACTGGATCCAGCTGGTGTGCAAGCCGCGCTTGCCGTGGGGCGCATGCTCGGCGACATAGGTCGCGGCGCCGCCGTACTCACCGCCCAGGGCCAGGCCCTGGAGCATGCGCAGGGCCACCAGGATGATCGGCGCGGCAATGCCAATGCTCGCGTAGTTGGGCAGCAGGCCCACGGCGAAGGTCGCCAGGCCCATGAGGATGATGGTGGCGAGGAAGGTGTACTTGCGCCCGATCATGTCCCCCAGGCGGCCGAATACCAGGGCCCCGAACGGTCGCACGACGAAGCCGGCGGCGAAGGCCATCAGGGCGAAGATGAACGCCGTGGTGTCGTTGACCCCGGCGAAGAACTGCTTGCTGATCACCGCCGCCAGGGCGCCATACAGGAAAAAGTCGTACCACTCGAACACCGTGCCGAGGGACGAGGCGAAGATGACCTTCTGGCTGCCCTTGGCGGCGGAGTCGTCCAGGGACGCATTGAGAGGCTGAGCGTGCTCTGACATAGGGGGTTCCTTACAGTGATTATTGTTGTTGTTCCACTGCCGGCGCCGTGACCGGTGCCGTTGTTGCGATTCACCGCGACTGTGCGCTGAACCCTCGTTTTCCTCACCCGTAGGAGCTGGCTTGCCAGCGAAGAGGCTGCCGGCCTTGCAGACGCCTTCGCCGGCAAGCCGGCTCCTACGGTAATGCCGGGGTGGCGGGTTCTCTGGTCTGGACGCTGCTCCTGGGAACGTTGGCGAGAATCAGCTCGGCGGCCTTCTCGGCGATCATCAAGGTGGGTGAACAGGTATTGCCAGAGGTAATGCGCGGCATGATCGAGGCATCGGCAATCCGCAGCCCGGGAATGCCGTGCACCCGCAGTTGCGCGTCGACCACGGCATTGGCATCGGTGCCCATGCGGCAGGTGCCCACCGGATGGAAGATGGTGGTGCCGATGCGCGCAGCAGCTTCGTGCAATTGCTCATCACTTTGCAGCTCGGGCCCGGGCAGGTATTCGCTGGGTTTGAACGGCTGCAGGGCCGGGGCGCCGACGATGCGCCGGGTCAGGCGGATGGCATCGGCGGCGACCCGCAGGTCTTCCGGATGGCTGAGGTAGTTGGGCTGGATCAGCGGGGCATCCCCTGGCTCCACGGAGCGAATCTCGACCCGGCCACGGCTCTGTGGGCGCAGGTCGCAGACCGAAGCGGTGAAGGCCGGGAAGCTGTGCAGCGGCTCGCCGAAACGCTCCAGGGACAGCGGCTGCACGTGGTATTCGAGGTTGGCGCGGGTTTGCTCCGGGCCCGAGCGGGCGAAGGCGCCCAGCTGGCTCGGGGCCATGGACAGCGGCCCGCTGCGGTCGTACAGGTAGCGCAGGCCCATGCCCATCTTGCCCCACAGGCTGCCGGCAATCTGGTTCAGGGTACGGGCGTTTTCCAGCTTGTAGATCAGCCGCAACTGCAGGTGATCCTGAAGGTTGCCGCCGACCCCGGGCAGGGCGTGGCTGACGCCAATGCCCAAGCGTTGCAGGAGTGGGCTGGGGCCGATGCCGGAGCGTTGCAGAATGCTCGGCGTGCCGATGGCGCCGGCGCAGAGAATGATCTCCCTACGGGCCTTGAAGTTCTGCAGGCGCCCCTGGCAGTGGGCTCGGACCGCCACCGCACGACCGTCCTCGAGGATCAGCCGCTGCACCTCGATATCGGTCAGCACGGTGAGGTTGGGCCGCTGGGCAATCGGTTTGAGAAAGGCCTTGGCGGCGTTCCAGCGCACCCCGGCCTTCTGGTTGACCTGGAAGTAGCCGCAGCCCTCGTTGTCGCCGCCGTTGAAGTCATCGGTGTTGGCAATACCGCTCTGCTCGGCGGCTGCACGGAAGGCGTCGAGGATCGGCCACGACAGGCGCTGGCGCTCGACCCGCCACTCGCCCTTGGCGCCGTGCAGTTCGCTGTCCCCGGCAAAATGGTTCTCGCTCTGCTTGAACAGCGGCAACACCTCATTCCAGCTCCAGCCCGGGTTGCCCTCGGCGGCCCAGCCATCGTAGTCGGCGGCCTGGCCGCGCATGTAGATCATGCCGTTGATCGACGAGCAGCCCCCCAGCACCTTGCCTCGCGGGTAGCTCAGGCTGCGGCCTTGCAGGCCGGGCTCGGCCTCGGTCTTGAAGCACCAGTCGGTACGCGGGTTACCGATGCAGAACAGATAGCCGACGGGAATGTGGATCCAGGGGTAGTTGTCGCGACCACCAGCTTCCAGCAGCAGCACCCGGTGCTGGGGATTGGCGGACAGCCGATTGGCCAACAGGCAGCCGGCGGGACCGGCGCCAACCACGATGTAGTCGTAGGCGTCAAAGGCAGGAAGCATCCGTGACCTCGTTTCTTATGGTTATTGCGCTTCATCCTAGTTGTTAGCTTTCGTTAAAAGAATGTTAGTTTTTACCCACCCGCTGTGCGTTTTCGAACAGCGTTGACCTGCGGCATCGACAAGGAATTTCTATGTTCGACTGGAATGACCTGCGGTTTTTCCTGGAACTGCAACGCAGTGGCCGGCTGCTGACCGCGGCGCGGCGGCTGAACACCACCCACGCCACGGTGGCCCGGCATATCGAGGCGGTGGAAAAGGCCCTGGGCACTGCGTTGTTTGTCCAGCATGCCCAGGGCTACGAGCTGACCCCGGCGGGGGAGGCGCTGCTCAAGCATGCCGAGGCGATGGAAAACGTCGCCTTGCTGGTGCAGGAGGAAATCACCCAATCCAGCGCGCCCCTGGGCAAAATCCGCGTCGGCGTCACCGAGGGCCTGGGGGTGAAGTTCCTCGCCAGTCGCATGTACGGCCTGTTCGAGCGTTATCCGGGGCTGGAAGTGGAACTGGTGGCGGTGCCGCGCTTTGTCAGCATCCTCAACCGCGAGGCGGAAATCAGCATTCACCTGGAGCGCCCCAGTGCCGACATGCTGGTGACCCGCAAACTCACCGACTACTGCCTGGCCCTGTACGCCAGCCCGGCCTACCTGGACCGTGCGCCGCCGCTGCGCAGCCGCGAGGACCTGGGCCGGCATGCCTGGATCGGCTACGTCGACGACCTGCTGTTCAGCCAGGAACTGATGTTCCTCAACAGCTTCTGCCGCAATCCCCAGGTGGTGTTCCACAGCACCAGCGTGATCGCCCAGCAAGAGGCGGCGCGCTCCGGCCTGGGGATCGCCGTGCTGCCGTGCTACATGGCGGCCGGTGATCCGCAGCTGGTGCCGTTGTTGCCGGCCGAGAGCATCCAGCGCGCCTACTGGATCAGCACCCGCCGCGAGCTGCACAAGTCGGTGCGGCTGCGGGTGGTCTGGGATTATCTGGTGGAGTTGTGCGCGGCGCAGCAGGAAGTGCTGTTGGGGCCAGGACCTGTCCAGGCATAGCGCAGGTCAGAGAACCGGCCCGCAATGGGCCGAGTTGCGGATCAGCTCCCCAGCCTGGATATCGACAAAGCGCGAGCCATAGGATTGCGGGTTCAACGGCCCACCGTCGCGGCCCATGCCGAGCCCGCCGGCACTGCGGGTTTCGCCATCCTGCAGCAATGGGTCCAGGCATGCCCGCCAGTCCACCAGTCGCAGGCTCACGGCCTGGCGTCGATCCCATTCACCGGCCAGCAAGGGGCTGGAGCGATGCCACAGGTACTTGCTGAAGAGCAAGGCATCGCCGGGCTCGAAGGCCTCTTCGATGCGCTGCTGCTCGAAGCAATCGGTGAGCACCCCGGGGGTGGCGTAGGTCTGGCGCAGCAGGGCGGAGAACTCGTCGACCGATTCGCCCCGGGCGAGCTTGGCTGCCAGCAGGCGCGAGAACTGGAAGTTCTCCTGGGCCGAGAACAGTGACAACGGCACCCAGGCCATGCCGCCGCCCTGGCCTTCAGGGCGGACCGGCTGCAGCGGCAGCCACAAGCTGAAGGCCGGGTCCTGGGGGCGGATGTAGCGAAAGTTCAGCGAGTCGTAGTGCCAGGCAAAGCCCGTGCGGCCGACCCCCAGCTCGAAACTCTGGGCCTCGCTCATGATCAGCCGGCAGTCGGTGAGAAAACTCAGGGCCTGGGCGAACGCCGGTTGCCGATAGAGGCGTTCGAGAATGCCGGTCTGTCCCAGGCGGTGAGTCAACCGGCTGAAACCGTCGCCAGGGGCCGAGGTTACCGGGGGCGTGGTACGCAGTTGGCTGTCGGCCAGCTCGCGCAATTGTTCGATGGCGCTGGGTGTCAGCAACTGGCGCAGGGTGATGTATCCGCGCTCCTTGAACTGCCACCGAGCGTCCTGGTCCAGGCGCATCGGGTTGACCAGGGCAGGGGAGGTGTCAGGCAGGATCGATGGCAGGTTCACGGGGGCATTCCATTACCAGGCATTGAGAGCCTTCAGTATGGGCAGTGGTGGCTCGGGCGCCAGGCTGGATTCGACCTTGGCCAGCGTGTTTGCGACACCTGCAGGGCCATCGCCGCCGTCACCTCGATCGTGGCCGGGGCCGTGTGGCTCATGCGGGCCATCAACATCATCACCGCTGACATCCTTTTCGCTGGTGCATCCCTCGTCATCTGCCGGATGGTTCCTTGTGGTCGCTGATGGTCGGAGCCACCACCGCTCCTATCAACGGCCAGATGGACGAACACCTAGCCGCCGTTCTCGGTACCCCGCCGCAACCACCCCAACCCTCCCGAGAGGTTGGCGTGAAAAGACAAAAAATCGTCATCAAATGAAGCCGCTTTGGCCCAGGGCCGTTGCTAGATTGGCAGCCGTTGCCGTGCATCCCACCCATAACAATCAATAACAAAGGTGCCCATCGTGAGAGCTACTGCTGAAACAGACGGTCATTCGCGCGACGCCAGTCATCGCTGGTTGCTGATAACCATCACCCTGTGTGCGTCGGTGCTGCCGGCGACCTTTCTCTGGGCTCCGGCCCTCTCCATGGAGCTGGCGGCGAAGATCGGCCTGACGCCGACCCAGATCGGCGCCATGTTTTCCCTGGAACTGATCTGTAGCAGCCTCGCCACGCTGCCGGCGTTCTTCTGGCTCAGGTCCGCGCACTGGCAGCGCTGGGCATTGCTGTTCATGGGTTTGTATATCGGCGGCAACCTGCTGTCGGCATTCCTCCTGGAGCGGCATTTCAGCGTTTTTCTCCTGGCTCGGGGCCTGACCGCTCTGGCCGCCGGATCGCTGCTGATTCTCTGTACTCGCAGTGTGGCGCGCCTGGCAGACCGGGGGCGGGCGTTTGGTTCGATCATCTTCAGCCAGTTGATCCTCGGTACCGTGGGCATGGCGATCCTGCCCCTGGCGTTCCGCCACGTTGGTCCTGGGGCGTGCTTCGCGCTCCAGGCCCTGCTGATGCTGGGTTGCCTGGCGCTGTATCGGCATTTCGCCCATGAGTGTCCGGCGCCGGCCCCTGGTGTCGGACCGGCTCGGTCGAGCTTTTCCCGCCCCGGCCTGCTGGGGGTGGCCTCGATCTTCCTGCTGTACATCTGCCTGGGGGGCATCTGGACCTTTATCAGTGCCTTACAGGCACCTACTGCGATGGACCGCGAGCTGCTGGACCAGTTGCTGACCCTGTCCAGCGCCATGGGCATTCTCGGCGCCGGCGCCGCCACGCTCCTGGGGCGCGACCAGTACCGCGGGCTGTGCCTGCTGCTGGGGTTCGCCGCGCTGATCCTGGCCTTGCTGGTCATGGCGACAGTGCCTCAAGTGGGCGCGGCCTTTGTCGCGGTGCTGGTGTTCAAGTTCGCCTGGACCCTGCTGGTGCCGTTCATGCTCACGGTGATCAGCCTGCACGACCGCCAGGGCGGGCTGATCAACCTGACCAACCTGGTGCTCGGGCTGGGCCTCGCCAGCGGCCCGGCGCTCTGCGGCTATCTGCTGGAAACCTTCCATTACCAGGCGATGTTCACCTTCGGTGCGGTAGTCGCCTTGCTTGCCGCCGTGGCCATCAACCTCTCGCACTTCCATCTGCAACAGAAGAGTCCATTGCATGAACCCTGAACAACCGTTGTCCAAGGGCGCCAGCGCCTTTCTGTTTGACGAACGCTGCCTGTGGTTTCACTCCGGCCAGGCCTCGGCCCTGGCGGCTCCGGTAGGCGGCTGGGTACAGCCGCTGGCCAGTGGCTCGGGAGTGGCTTCGGCGGACTGCCTGCGGCGCTTGAAATCGCTGATGGACGCCAGCGGCCTGAGCGCACAGCTGCGTATTCAGTCGGCGCGCCCGGCGTCGCTGATGGAGATGGCCCGGGTGCATGACCGGCAGTATCTGGAGCGTTTCCAGCACATGAGTGCAAACGGCGGCGGTGAGTTGGGGTTGGCGGCGCCATTCGGCCCAGGTGGCTTCGAGCTGGCGGCGCTGTCCGCCGGGCTGGCCCGCGAGGCGGTGAGTGGGGTGATGGGCGGTGAGTATCAGCGAGCCTATGCCGCCTGCATTCCCGCCGGACACCACGCCCTGCGCGACCAGGCCATGGGTTCGACCCTGCTGGCCAACTCGGCGATTGCCGTGGAGCACGCAATTGTCGAGTTGGGTGCCCGGCGGGTGGCCATCGTCGATTGGGATGTGCACCACGGCAACGGCACTCAGTCGCTGTTCTATGAGCGCGATGATGTGTTCACCGTGTCCTTGCACCAGGAGAACTGCTTCCCCCCGGGGTCTGGCGGCGCCGATGAGCGTGGCAGCGGCGAGGGGCTGGGCGCCAACCTGAACATTGCGCTGCTGCCGGGCTGCGGCCATGCGCAGTACCTGCATGCCATGGAGCAGTTGGTGGTGCCGGCGCTGCTGCGATTCGCCCCGGACCTGCTGGTGATCGGCAGTGGCTACGACGCCAGTACCTACGACGTGCTCGGCCACATGCAACTGCACAGCGGCACCTTCCGCGAGATGACTCGGTTGATGGTGGAGGTGGCCGAACGCCTGGGGCACGGCCGCCTGGTGATGATCCACGAAGGCGGCTACTCGGATGTCTACGTGCCGTTTTGCGCCATCGCGGCCATCGAGGCCTTGACCGGGCTGAGTACCGACGTACGCGACCCCTTTATCGATTTCATCCAGCAGCAGTGCCTGCCGGAGGATTTCGACTGCCTGCACCGACAACGGGTGCGGCTCCAGGCACAACAGCTGGGGCTGACGCCTTTTTCCTGAGTTCAACCGCCAACGAAGGGCCTGACTATGAGTGTCTCCAACAATAACAATCGATTCTCAGTCCAGTGTTCAACCCTTTTGCCTTGCTGCGCCCTTTGGCTGGCCTGTGCCCTCCCTGAGCTCGGCCAGGCGGCCGAGCCCCCGGTTCAGGTCACAGCGTCCAGACCGCCGAGCCTTGGCGAGCAGCTTGATGCCCAAGGTGTTTCCCTGCATGGCTATGGCGGTTGGTACAGCCTGTACAACACCTACGGCGTGGGCCGTCGGCAGGACCAGAACAACCTGTTCTTCCTGTTGGCGGCCGATCTGGACCTGGACAAGCTGCTGGGCATTGGCAACGCTCGGCTGCACGTCAAGCAGAGCTACGCGCCGGTGGCCAGCAATGTCGACTACGGTCCTGCGCTGGGGGATATCTATGGTGCGGTGGCACCCTTCGTGCCGAAGAAGGCGCGGCTGGTGCAGCTCTCCTACGAGCAGGGCTGGTTGGACGACGCGCTGAAGATCGAACTGGGTCGGACCAACCCGGCCACCTCGTTCATGCAGCCGGCCTGTGCCTTTGTGTTCACCTGCTTCAACCCGCTGACCCTGATGAACGGCTCGGTCTATGCCTATCCGTTTTCCTACTGGAGCGCCGCCGGACGCTACAACTTCGACAGCAACCGTTTTGTCCAGGTCGGAGGCTGGCTGCTCAACGCGCAGATTCCTTTTCAATCCGGCTGGAACTGGAGCGAAGAACATCACGACGGCAAGTTTTTCCTGGCCCAGATGGGCTCCCAGACACGCTTCGGCGAGGTGGCCTATCCCAGCCGCTACGAGCTGACTTTCTATCGCACCACCAAGCAGCAGGCCAACCCCAGCCGCACCGTTGCCGGCACTTCCAGCGTGCTGGACCCGACCCGCCCGGCTCGGATCGAGGATCATGCCGACGGCATCCTTTTCAACTGGCAGAAGACGGTTTACCGCGCCGATGGCGGCAGTCGCCGGTTCGACACCAACCCCCGCAGCCTGACCCTGGAAGGCGGCCTCAGTTCATCCCTGACTTCGGGCGTCAGCGGCGGCGTGGATGCCTTCGGGTTCATTGGGGTCAACGCCTTGAACCTGGTCCCCGAACGGCCCCAGGACAGCCTGGGCGTGCGGCTGAGCTGGTTTCGCGTGAGCAAGGACTACCAAGCGTTCCTCAAGGACGCCGGGCGACTTTCCGGCAGTGCCTATGAACAGCCCCGGGACAGCTTCGTCGGTGAGCTCAACGGTCATTTTGCCCTGAGCCCGGGGGTTTCCCTGGACCCCTTCATCAACTACGTGATGCAACCCAGTCGCTACCAGAACCCCTTTGCCGAGGAGCAGCCAGCCAGCGGCTGGCTGTTCGGCCTGGGGATCAACTTCGCCCTCGACCCGCTGCTGGGCTGGCGGCATTGATCGATAAGGAGAGACATGATGAACCTTGTGGAGACCGAGGACCTGATCCTCTGCAACTGGCAGGAGGCTACGCTGGATGGGCCTCTGGAGCAGCAGTTCGAAGCATTGCTGGAGGGCATGCAAGATGCCTTGCGCCCTTACGGCGTGCCATTTTCGGCCATGCTCAAGCACAGCATCGCGATACGCAATGCGGTGGTTGATCCTCTGGCGGCGATCCAGGCTTTTCACCGCCAGTGCCACGCGCTGGCGCCGCAATTGCAGACAGAGCCCAGTGTCGGGACGATTTTTCGGCTGCCGCGCTTCGCCCGGGAGGCCACCCTGGTGGCGGTCGAGGCGGTGTTTGCCAAGCACCCCGAGGGCATTCGTCGGGTGTTGTTCGATGACATGCCCATGGATGTGGCCCGGGCCCTGGAGTATCGCGGCCAGCTGTTCCTTACCGGTTTCGAGGCCTTGGAACTGGCGCAGGTGACGCAGGGTTTCACCGCAGACAATCTACGTGTCCGCGACAGCCTGGAGGAACAGGTGGAGGTGGTGCTGGACAAGATTCAGCACAGCCTTCGGGCCTTGGGCACTGACTGTTCGGCCCTCAGCCGCCTGACCCTGTATCTGCGCGATGACCAAGACCCGGAGCAGGCGCGGCGGGTGGTGGTCGCTGCCGCCCTGCGACGGGCGAGCCGCGGCCTGGCGGCTGATTTCCAGCTGTTTGTGCTGCGTGGGCACGGCATGGTTCTCGATCGTTTCAAGATCGAGATCGACGGCTTGGCCCTCGCGGCCGATGCCTCGCGCCCTGGCTGGATCAGCCTGTGCTGCGGACACGGCGGGGTATTGGAACTGGCCACGGTGGAGGAGGCCGCCACCGCGCTGGCCGAGCGCCTGGCGGCTTATCCGCCACAGGCGCCACGAGCCTTGCAGATACTGCTCAAGAGTACACACGGCAATCTCTGCGCGCAGACGATTGAGCACCTGCTGGCGGCCTTCGAAGCACGGTTGCGCCAGCTTCTCGGTCGACGCGCCCCGGCGCAGTTGTCCCCGGCCCTGCTATGCGTCAAGGCCCTGCTCGAACCTGAAGCGGCACTCGAGCTGGATGCCAGCCTGTTCATTCAATGAAGGAGTAGCAGCATGTCATTCGATACTCATACACGGGCTTGCGATGTGGCCGAAGCCTTCGACTTGCGGGGCCAGACCTACCTGATCACCGGCGGCACCTCGGGGCTGGGCAAGGAAAGTGCCCGCTGCCTGGCCAGCCGCGGTGCGCGGGTGGTGCTGCTGGGCAGTTCCTCCGAGCGCGGGGCCATGGCGCTGGAGGAGTTGCAGGCCGCCACCGGCAGCCAGTCGATCCACTTCGAGGCGGTTCAATTCGACTCCCTGCGGGACGTCGATCGAGTGGCCGGGACATTGCGCCAGCAGTTGTCGCGGATCGACGGCATCATTGCCTGCGCGGGCATCATGGCCACCGATTTCGGTCTGACCGAAGATGGCCTGGAGCGCCAGTTCGGCATCAATCACATCGCCCATCATCGGCTGATCACCGAGCTGCTGTCGTTGCTGCGCCAGGCCCCCGGCGCGCGGGTGGTGATGCTCACCTCCGGCGCTCACCGGCTGGCCGGGATCGACTTTACCGACCCGAACTTCGAGCGTCGTATCTACGACCGCTGGACCGCCTACGGCCAGTCGAAATCGGCCAACGTGTTGTTCGCGGTAGGCCTTGACCGGCTGCTGGCTGCAGAGGGCATTCGTGCCCTGGCCGTAGCCCCCGGGGTAGTGGCCGGAACCAACCTGCACAATCACCTGACCGACGCGGATTTCGTGCCATTGCTGGAGCGCCAGCCCGGGCTGCGCAACCTGACCCGGCGCAAGACCACCGAGGAAGGTGCCGCGAGCATTCTCTGGGCACTGTTGCATCCTGAACTGGAAGGCTGCGGCGGCTACTACCTGGAGGACTGTCGGGTGGCGCTGAGCAATGCCGACCCACTGGACCACCTGGGAGTGATGCCACGGGTGCGCGACAGCGACCAAGCCCAGCAGTTGTGGGCCCTGAGTGAACGGATCATCAAGGCCGCACTTGCCAGCCGCCAGCAGGAGCAACAGGTATGAACCAGGTTGAGCAATATGTGCCGGGGTTTGACGATTTTGCCGCGCAACTGCGCCACAACCGCCTGCCGGACACCGACCGTTTGCGCGGGCGGATTTTCACCCTCGGCTTTCCCGGCTGCAGTGGGCAAGTGAGTTTTGCAGAGCATGGCAGCGTCCACTGGCAGGGCCTGCCGCTGGAACCGGCGCTCGCTGAGGGCTCGGCGCCGGCCAAGGTGGTGCAAGCCTGCGTCGAGCTGTACTTCATCGACCTGGCGCTGCCCCCCTCAAGTCGACAGAGCGCGGTGCTGATCCTTGATCTGCGCCTGGGCCATGGGGTACTGCTGCACGCTTGGCTGGACACCGGGCGCAAGGCGCAGGGGCAAGCCTCGAACTTTGCTCAGGCCCTGCATCTGGCGACCCTCGATGGCGCAGCCGGCGAAGCGTTGCCCCAGGCCACCGACGAGTTGATCGGCAAGCGCGTGCTGAACATCTACAGTCAGCAGACGGCGGTGGAACATGTCTACCTCAACAGCCGTTGGTACGCCTATCACATCCATGGCGGAGTGCGGCACGGTGATTGCGATTGCGATGAGGCCAGCTACTTCAAGCTGCGGGACCAGTTGTACCTGGTGACCTTTCGCGAGAAAGCGGTGGATGTAGCGATCATCTTTGTCCTCGACACCCAGGCTTGGCGCAATACCGGCATCGCCATTGGCGAAGTGGATGCCGCCAGCGGCTGGTTCAGCGTGCCCATTGGCGCGCGCGTGCAACTGCTCAGCGAAACCCGTTATCCACAAGGATTTATCCCTCTCTAGGGGAGGGTCACTAGAACAGGAACTGCCTGCGATAACGCAGTGGCGACAACCCTGTCCAGCGTTTGAAGGCCTTGGAAAAGGCTGCGCTGTCGGCGTAGCCCAGGCTGTCGGCGAGGTTGTCGATGCGGGTTCCGGGTTGGCGCATGCGCTCCAGCGCCAGGGCGTGCCGGACCTGCTCCAGGAGGTCGGAAAACACTACCTGTTCTTGCGCCAGCCTGCGTTGCACGCTACGTGGTGACAGGTACAGGCGGCTGGCCACCAACTCCAGGGAAGGCGCTTGCTCGCCCATGTGCTGTTCCAGCAGACGCCGGACCTTGTCATGGAAGCTGCTGGCACCCTGGTCCGTGCAGAGTGCATGGATGTGCTCGCGGAAAAAGCTCAGCACATCTTCGCTGCAGCCCTGCAGGGCACAGGCATGGCTCAGCCAATGAGCGGCAAAGACAATGCAGTTGCTTTCAGCAGCGTCCACCAGCGGGCTGTCCAGCAGCCGGGCCAGGGCCAGGCGGTCGGTTTCGTCCAGGGCGTGGCACAGGCGGATTTCCTGCGGACGCCAGTGCTCGCCCAGGCGCAATTGCAGTATCCGGATCAGCATGCACAGGCTGAACTCCACGTCCTGGCGGTTATCCGTGCCAGGGCAGCGTGGTAGCTGGTAGGAGATGTACACCCGGTCGTGGTCGATGCGCAGTTGGGTTTGGGTCCCTCCTTGCAGGGCGCTGGTGCTGCGGTTGAGCTCCAGTAGTGCGTCATGCAGTGTCTGGCCGCTGAGAAACAGCTCGCGCAACGGCGAGAGCAGCGACGAACGACTGTTCAGGCCAAGCCGCGCACCCAGCTGCGGATCTCCCAGCTCGGCGGCGACGTCTTCAAAGAATGCCAGGTAGTGGCCCAGGGTAATGCTCTCGTTCGGTTTGAGCCGTTGCCAATCGGCATGCCGTACTTGGCAGCGCAGGGGCAACATTGCCTGGCGGTCCTGCAGGTGCTCGAGCAAGGGTCCGAGTTTGAGGCGGCGTACATAGGCGCCGGCGAGGCTTGATGCAGAGAGGGCCGTCATGGATTTCTTATTATTTTTCAAGGTAAGTGCCCCATTTACAGCCACTGTCCGCCGACCATACTAGACGAGCGGAAAACCTCCAGCAATGCACGTTATTAATATGTTATCGATCGTCTGCAAGCCTAGGTTTTACGCCATGCCTGCCTCCCTGCGCAGCTCGGTAACAGGCGGTGCGGTCGGTATCGCTCAGCCACCTGTTCAGTCGCGCTCGACGGTCGTCGCGAGTGGCTGGCTGGCGATCTTTCGGGGGCTCGGCAACGCCACCATGGCCAACAAACTGGTCCCAGTAACATCGCCAGACCAAAACCATTGCTCATGGCGGCACTGTAAAGCTCGCCGAACAACGGGTTGTCCAGAGGCAGGCGTTGATCACCCACTGCAGGCCGGCGAGGTCAGTGTCCAGCGCCTGTTGCAGGGTCGGCATGGCGACATTGACGATGCTGATCTCCAGTGACGCTAGGAAGTCCTCAGGTAGGCAGCGGCCACCAGGGCCGGACGGCGATAAGGTTGCATCAAGCGACTCCCTCGCAAGGTTGGAAAAGCAGTAGGCAGCGTCAGGTAAATATTTCGACTGACCATCGGTCAATTGAGGTGGGCAAGGATTCTCAACTCTCTTTTTCCGGACAATTTCCCTAGAATGGCGGCCTTTGTCGATCAGCCGGATTGGTTCTTGAGCGTGAAACCCTCCCAGGCCCCGAAGCGCGTAGCAGGCCAGCCGCGACCGCGGAGCAAGCCCGCCGAAGTGCGCCTGGAAGAGTTGATGGCCGCCGCGCAAAGCCTGTTTCTCAGCCAGGGCGTGGAGGCCACCACTATCAGTGAAATCGTCTCCCGCGCCGAGGTGGCCAAGGGCCTTTCTATCACTACTTCGACTCCAGGAACGACATGCTGGTGGCCCTCGGCGAGCGCTATACCCGGCACTTCCTCGAACGCCTGGAGCAGGCAGTGAACGCCTGCGCCGAGGAGGACTGGGTGGCATGGATCAGCAACTGGATCCGCACCAGCGTGCAGGCCTACCTCGACACCTATCGCCTGCACGACATCGTCTACCCCAGCCACCATCACCATGACCGCGGCAACCCGGAGAAGAGCGCGGTCCTTCAGCAATTGCAGGGCATCCTCGAAGGCGGCCGGCAGGCGGGCGTCTGGTCCCTGGCCCAGCCGGGTGTTATCGCCTCGCTGATCTATGCCGGGGTGCATGGCGCCACCGACGATGTGATCGCCGCCGGTGAACAAGATCGCCAGCCCCTGGCCGAAGCAATTGTCCAGGCCTGCCTGCGCAGGCTGGATGTGCCGCACCCCTGAAGCTCCCCCTACGGATAAAAGGAAAGATCCCCCGATGAAAACCACCAAGCGCATTCTCGGCGCCGCACTGGCCGTGTTCCTGGTGTACCAGGGTCATGCCTGGTTCTACTACGGCACGCCCTACGAGGAGCGCAACTACAGCCCCAACCAGGCCTTCTACTACCAGAAGTATCGGATGTTCAGCTGGCGCGCCTGGATTCCGACCATGACCATGCCCGGTGATGGTGACAGTTCACGCTATGCCATCGGTGGCTACCTGCGGGTATTCAACGCCGACGGCACGCTGCAGGGGCAGTCCTATGACCGCTGCATTGCGGTGGTTGATGTGTTCTGGAGCGTTGACGGGGTGGTGGGTTTTGGTTGCACCGACCACCTGATTGCAGTGTCCGGGAGAACCAAGCAGGACTAATCCGCTGCAGCCCCTGGCTAGATCCCTGCGCGGGTGTAGCCAAGGGGCTGGCGCTTCAGGTGCTACTGTCCGGACGGGCCGGCGGTCGCCCGGGGCCGCGGCTCAAAAACCGTTGGCCTTGGCGAAATCCAGTTTGGGATCACGCACGTTGGTGAGGTTGACCGCAGCCCCTGACCAGCCACCCTCCATGTCGTCGCTGATGTGGTACTTGAGCAAGTTGTACTGGATGGCCGTGCCCCCCAGTTGCTGGTAGCCGATCCGTGAGGTGACGGTTTCCAGCAGGCTGGAAATCAGGTACTGCAAGGGTGCCTCGAAGGCCTTGATGGCGATCCCGTAGTCGAAGCCCGCTGCAGGGCTGTCGCGGAAATAGCTGAAGAAATCATGCTTGTTCAGCTCCCGGCCCATGGTGCTGTTGTAGGCCTGGCGGCAGGCTTCGAGGTCGTCGCCGGCGGCCCGTGGCAACTTGAGAAAGTTGTTGAGGTTCTTCAGGGTCACGCAGCCCTGGGTGGCGATCACTTCCGGCATCAGGGTGACGTCCAGTTCGCCGGCACTGTTGGGAATGTTATGCCAGGCGTTGAGGCTGGCCCGCAGTTGCTCGACGCTGTTGCCGGTATAGCCGCGGTAGCTGTAGATGTAGGCCGGAGGCAGCACCAGGCCCATGATCGAGTTCATCTGCGGCACGCTGAGTTGCTGGAAAGGGTGCTCATAGATCCGGCTGCTGTATTCATCGAGGGAGGCCTTGAGCAGGGAGGGGCGCAGGTTGCGCACCGACTTGCCGTTCTCCAGGGCCTCGAACAACTGCACCTCGTTGAGCTGCGACTTGACCTCCACCGTGGCGACTACCCCCTCGATCAGGTACACGTCGGCCGAGCCGAAGGTGCGCAGGGTGGGGAAGTCGTTGCGGTAGATGATCAAGTCGATCTGCTTGGAAATCCCGCCTTCGCTGTCGATGATCTGCCCCGAGCCGATGCTGATGTTGGTCGGCAGGAAACGCTTGAGAACGTCACGGATGAAACTCTCCCGGGCATCGCCGAGCACCGTCGAATGGCTGGCGATGCTGCTGCTGACGCTGCTTTCCAGGACCTTGGCGATGGACTTCGCCCACTTGCTGATGATTGCCACGGGAGTTTCCTTAAATAGGGGCAGGCTTGTTGGGTGGACGGGCGCGGCGCGGGCGCCCGGTGTTCAGGGCAGCAACAGATCGAAATGACTGCTGGCCAGGCGCTCGCCGTTGACCAGCAGGTGCACGGCGTGACGTCCCGGGTAATGCCGGCGGGTGGTGAATTCGCGGATCGGCTGCTGGCGTGCCAGGGTTTGCCGGCCATGCCCCGGCAGGGTGAAGGTCTTGAGCTTGAACACCTTGCTTGCCGTGGCGCCCGAGGCCTTGACGTAGTCGATGGCGTAATCCACCACCAGGCGCTGGGGCTCGGGGTGGGTGGAGAGCAACTGCAGCGACAGGCTCAGGGTCTGGCCGAGATGCAGCGCGCTCGGGGCCACGGCGAAGCCATGGACCTCGACCTCGGCCCGGGCACCGGCGCCGATCAACGTCAGGGCCTGCCGGTCGCCCTGCTTGATCAGGCTGCGCAAGGCATGGCGGGCGATCCAGGCACTGTGGGGCTGCTCCAGCGGCCAGCCCTGCAGGCGCTCCAGCACCCACTGCGGGTGATCCTTGGTGATGTCGTTGAGGTGGTTGGCCACCGATTTGCGCACATACAGGCTGGGGTCGTTCTTCAGCCGTTCGAGGATCGGTGCTGCCAGTTGCGGATCGGCTTGCAACTGTTCCAGGCGGAATGACCAGGGCAGGCGCGGGCGGCTGCCTTCGCTGGCCAGGCGGCGCACATGTTCGTCCGGGTCCAGGGCCCAGTCCTGCATATGCTCCAGGGTCGCGTGCTGATGGCTGACGAGGAACGGGCGCACGGCAAACTCCGAGGAGCCGAAGCCGGTAAAGAACTTCAGTGCGGCCATGGAACGGGCAAAGTCATGGGCGCCGTGGCTGGCGACGAAATGTGGCAGGAAGATGCACACAAAGCGGCTGTTCAGCCGTGGAGCCAGGGCGTAGAGCAGCTCCAGGCTGTGCTCGTAGGAGCCCGGCAATACCTGGTGCAGGCTGTCGCTGACCTGGGCCAGGCGCTGCATCAGCGAGCGTTCTGCAAGGTGGTGACTGGCGCGTTGCAGGAAGCCTCGGTGGTCGAAGGCCGGGTACACCGCGAGCATGGCGTCGGCGATATGGGCCAGGCGTTCGGCGTTGAAGATTTCCTTGAGGGCAGGGGCGGCGTCGGTCATCGGCGGTTCCGGTCGGGAAGAAGGAGCCGCCCAATCTAGATCAGGCGGCTGACAGAATCTGTCAGTAGGCTGCGACCTCAGCGCATCGGCGGCAACGGGCTCTCGGTCTGTTCATCCAGCTCATCGGCTTCGAACAGCCGGGCCAGTTCGGCGCGGGCTTCCTGGGCGGTCTGCAGGACCTTGGCCGCATCGTCGTACACCGCGTGCTGGGCCACCAGCAACTGTTCGTCATGCTGTGTGAAGCGCTGGATGCGCGAGTCGGCCTGGGCCTGGCTGAGCCCCAGGCCGACCAGGGTCCGGCGGCCCATTTCCAGGCTCGAGTAGTAGGTTTCGCGGATCGCCTGGGCGTCCAGGTCCACCAGCCGGTGCACGTGTTGGCGGTTGCGCGCCCGGGCGATGATCTTCAGGTGCGGGTAGAGCTTGCGCACCTGCTCGGCGGTCTTGATGTTGGTCTCCGGGTCATCGGTGGCGATGACGAAGTACTCCGCCTGGCCGACCTTGGCCGCCTTGAGGATCTCCGGGCGCATCGGGTCGCCATAGAACACCGGCATGCCGCCGAAGCTGCGGATCAGCTCGATGGTGTCCACCGAGGTGTCCAGGGCCACGAAGGGGATCTTCTGCGCCCGCAGGATCCGCGCCACGATCTGGCCCATGCGGCCCATCCCGGCAATCACCACCCGTGGGCTGTCGGCGTCGATCTGGCGGTACTCGGGGGGCATTTCCAGCGGCTTGGCCTTGGGCTTGAGCAGCCGCGAGCAGGCCAGCAACAGCAGCGGGGTCAGGGCCATGGACAGGGTGATGGTAAGCACCAGCAAGTCATGCAGGCCGGCTTCGAACAGGCCCTGGTCGCGGCCGATCTTGAACACCACGAAGGCGAACTCACCGCCCGCCGCCAGCACCACGCCCAGGCGCAACGCACTCTCGCGATTCAAACTGCCGGCCAGGCGCCCGACCACGTACAGCAGCGGCAGCTTGAGGCCAATCAGCAGCAGGGTCAGCCCCAGCACCGCCACCGGCATGCTGAACAGCAGGCCGATATTGGCGCCCATGCCGACGCTGATGAAGAACAGCCCCAGCAGCAGGCCCTTGAACGGTTCGATCTGCGCTTCCAGTTCATGCCGGTATTCGGAATCTGCCAGCAGCAGCCCGGCGAGGAAGGCCCCCAGGGCCATGGACACCCCGGCCAGGTCCATCAGCCAGGCGGTGCCGATCACCACCAGCAGGGCGGTGGCGGTGGACACTTCCGGCAGCCGGGTCTTGGCCACGATGCGAAACACCGGGCGCAGCAGGTAGCGTCCACCGACCACCACCACCGCGATGCTGCCCAGCACCTGCAGGCCATGGCTCAAATCCTGGGCGGTACTGGTGTCGTGGTTGCCACCGGCGAGCACTGGCACCATGGCGATCAGCGGGATCGCCGCGATGTCCTGGAACAGCAGGATGGCGAAGGCCAGGCGTCCGTGGGGGCTGTTCAGCTCCTTGCGTTCGGCCAGGCTCTGCAAGCCGAAGGCGGTGGACGACAGCGCCAGCCCAAGGCCGAGGACGATGGCGCTGTTGAGGCGCTGACCGAACAGGAACAGGGCCACGGTGCCGATCACCATGCCGGTCAGCAGTACCTGGGCCAGGCCGACGCCGAACACCGCTTTGCGCATGACCCATAGACGCCGGGGCGAGAGCTCCAGGCCGATGATGAACAGCAACAGCACCACCCCCAGCTCGGAGATATGGCTGACGCTCTGCGGGTTGCCGATCAGCCCCAGCACCGACGGGCCGATCAGTACCCCGGCCAGCAGGTAGCCGAGCACAGCCCCCAGTTGCAGGCGCTTGGCCAGGGGCACGATCAGCACCGCGGCACAGAGAAACACGACGGCGGCTTGTAGCAGGTTGCCTTCATGGGGCATGGGCAGGACTCCAGGTAAAACGCAGTGCGGATTGCTCGATGGCTGATGATAGACAGCCATCGGTGAAGCTTTCACCGTCGGCCAATCGCCGCGGTGCATAGCGCAATAATGAATGCAGGATAAATCGTGTAGCCGGGTTTACGGTCCTTCAGCGCAGGTCACGCCAAAGGCTGTGGGCCCCCTTGATGCTCGGCGGCAACTGGTTGAACAGGGCAACGGCCTCATCGCCCTGATTGTAGAAAACCACAAAGTCGCCGCTGTCGAAGCAGATCCGAAAACCGCAGAGAAAGGTTCTGCCCAGCTCTTGCCAGTCATCGAACAGACCCTGCACCTGGACAATCATCGCGCCGCGCAGGTGGCTGGCCGCCAAGCGCTGCAGCAGGTCTCGAGCCTCCCACGCGCAGCGCACACCGGCCTCAAGCTCGAATCCTGCGGGCAGGTGCATGGGCATTTGCGCGGCGCCGACGCTTTCCCCGTCAGCGAGCAGGAACAGGCTGACCTGGCTGCCGTCCTGGCCATCGAATTGCAGATCGCCGCACTCATCGGTCAGCACCTGTCCGTTGTACAGGTACTGGGCGTGGGTCAGTGCCTGCAGGCGCTGGCCCCGCAAGCTGGCGGCGGCCCGGAGGTGTTCGGGTTGTGCGGCCGGAGTCGGGCGCTGAGCGTCGGGCATGGGGTACTCCTATAGAACGGCAAAGCGTCCATCCCACTGTGGGTCCAGGCGCTGTATGCGCGTGGCCAGCAGGCGACCCAGGCGCCGCTTCAGCCCCTGGTGGAAGAACATATGGCTGTATTGCGTGGCGCTGAAGACCTCCAGGCGTGAGCCTGCGCTGCAGCCGCCGATCTTTTTCAAGGCGCCGCTGATGCCCAGTGGGGTGCGGGTGAACTGCACCGCCGAGGCATCGGCGAGGAACTCCCGCTGGCGGCAGATCGCCGCCTTGATCAGGTTGCCCAGCAGGGTGCCGAGCGAGCCGAGGATCAGCAGGGCCAGGCCCAGCAACGCGAAGACGATCTGCCAGATGAAGCGATTGCGATCGCTGGACAGGTGCTGCTGCTCGGCCTGGCGCAGCAGCGCCATGCCCGCCAGGCTGAACACCAGTAGCCCGTGGATCACCGACAGCAGTCGGGTATTGAGGCGCATGTCGCCGTTGTGAATGTGGCTGAACTCATGGGCGATCATGCCCTGCAACTCTTCGCGATTGAGGTGGGTGATGGCGCCGCGGGTGACCCCGAGCACTGCATGCTCGGGGTCGAGGCCGGCGGCGAAGGCATTGATCGAGGCGTCCGGCAGCACGTATACCCCGGGCATCACGGAGCCTGAGGCCAGGGCCATTTCCTCGACGATATTCAACAGCCGCTGTTCATCGTGGTCCCTGGGGGCTGCGTTGATCAGGCGCCCGCCGAAGAACTCGGCGATCACCTTGCCGCCGGCCCTGAGCCGCCAGGTCTTGTAGCCACTGCCCAGCAGCACCACCAGCAGCATGAGCAGCGCCACGACCGCGACTATGGTCCAGCTGAGCTCCTTGGGCTGGCTGGATTCATGGAGCAGCTCGCGCAACAGCAGGCCGATGCCCAGGCTGCTGACGCTGATCAGGCAGCTTACGGCCAGGGCCATCAGCAGCAGTAGTTTGAGGGTGCGATGCTTGGCGCGGGCCTGGTGCTGGAAAAACTTCATGCAGGTTTCCGAGGTTAGAGCGAATTGTCGGGAGCGGTGTCATGGGGCAGGTTTACTGAAAAGGACACCTTGGATGGGGTGTGAATCACGGCGCTGGCCGAAGAGCCCGGTGAGCCGTGGTGTCGTCAACGCTCGACGGCAGCGCTGTTGCGGATGGTCGCCTCCTTGGGCTGGGGCATCGAATCGCCGCCAAGCAGCGGAGGCATCGGGCAGTCCAGCAGGTCAGCGACCGCGCGCATCAGCTCTGCCTCGGCCACCGTGACGTGGCCGTCATAGGTGATGCACCGGGCCATTGTACTGAGCAGGGTGTGACGCTCTTGCGGGAGTAACTGGCGCAGAAGAGCGATGGCGCTGTCCAGCTGTTCGAGAGTTCCCTCGACGGCCGCTGGTTGCGCAAAGGGCAGCCCGCTCCAGGCGTGATTCCTCGCGCTGGCGCTTTGTTGCGGGGTTGAATGGCCCGCGTTCGCCAGGGCGCTCAGCAGGACCGCCACTTCGTTACTGCGCTGGGCCAGGGTGTACTTGGCGTAGGTCGCGGGCTGGCTGCGGATGTTGCGTTCGATGATGCGCAGCAGCGTCCACTCCATCAACTCTACCTGCTGGTCCGCATTCACCAACTGATTGAGGTTATCGATGAAATCTCGCGCGCTGGTTATAGGCAGTTGCTTGAGTGCGGCAAGGCTCAAGTCGATCAACGGCAGGCGCAGGTCCGGGCTCAAGGCGCGCAACAGGTTCTGCAAGGCCAGCAGGTGCTTGAAGGTGCGGGTTTCGAGGTTGTTGCGTAACAGTTCGAGCTGACGGGCAAGTACCTGGGCATCGGACGACAGCAGCAGGCCATAGATCAGTGCCTGTGCCTGGTCACTGTTACGGGCGCTGTCGAGAAGCAGCTTTGGCAGTCGTCGCAGAATGCTTCGGGCCTGTTGCAGGTGACCCTCCTGCGGTGCTCCGATGCTGTCGATCGAGTGCCGGATGGTGCCCAGGTCAAACCGCGCTTCGACACTTACAGGGGCTTCTGAACTGGGTGTGAACAGCTCGAGTGCGCGGGTGGACATATTGCCGGGCTTCGCTGCTGTCAGGGCTGTTTCTGAGGCTGGTTCATACCGGCCACCGAAACCTGCGGGCTGGGGTGATGACGGGGTCAGTTGCGGTGCAACGGAGCTGAACTGGCCATCCCACTCAGACTCAAGGCGGCGGATACGCTCAGGCAGCGGAGGGTGGGTGGCAAACAGGCCAAATAATGAAAACCCACCGCTGTTGCCAAAAAACATGTGGCGGTATTGCGCCGCATTGTCCGCGCTGATGTGCGAACCGACCGCGCTTTCGGCAATTTTTTTCAGCGCATTGGCAATGCCTTTGGGGTTGCGAGTGAACTGTACGGCGGATGCGTCGGCGAGAAACTCTCGCTGGCGACTGACCGCCGACTGGATCAGCCAGCCAAACAAAGTGCCAATCGAGCCGAGGACTACCAGTACCACCCCGAGAAACATCAGGATCATTGCCAGGCCAAAGGAGAAGCGGCTGTTGCCCTTGATCTTGGTCAGCGCATACAAGAACCCGACGCCCAGAATGCTCAGCATCATGATGCCGAAAACAGCGGAGACCAATCGGGTATTCAGTCGCATGTCGCCGTTGTGGATGTGGCTGAACTCGTGAGCGATCACCCCTTGCAACTCGTCGCGATTGAGCGCCTGCAAGGCGCCCCTGGTGACGCCGATGGCCGCATCCTGAGGCGTCAGGCCCGCTGCGAAGGCGTTGATGCCCTCTTCTGGTAGCACATAGATCGCCGGTGCCGCACAACCCGAAGCCAAGGCGATTTCCTCGACGATGTTCAGCAGGCGATGCTCCTGGGCATCCATTTGCGTGGTGTCGATGGCCAGGCCACCGAGTTCCTGCGCGACCACTTTTCCGCCGGTACTGAGTTTCAGGCTTTCCCACAGGCTACCGAGCACTATCACCAGCAGGGTGATACCGGCCACGATCAGCATCAGTTTCCAATCCAGTGCCGCAGACGCTCCTGCAGTGCCATGGGAATCCTTCATGAGCAGGCCCGCGCCCAGCCCGGCCAAGGAAACCAGGCCAGTGATCGCCAATGTCATCAGCAGCACCAGGGTGCTGGTACGGCGCTTGGCGCGCTCCTGGTGTTGAAAGAAATTCATGCTGCCTTCCATGGACGCTGGACAGTGGAGGGGCTGGGCCAGCCCCGGCCATTAAGTGAACGATACGACTGGGGCGTCCTGGGTCGCGGCGCTGTTGGCGAACTGCAGCAGGGTGGCGTCGCTGCTGTGGCCGAACCATTTGACCAGCATCAGCGCTGGAAAACTCTGCTTGTAGGAGTTGTAGGCGGTCACTGCATCGTTGAAGGCCTGGCGGGCGAAGGACACTTTATTTTCAGTGCTGGTGATCTCTTCCGTCAGTTGGATCATGGCGTGCGAGGCTTTGAGATCAGGGTAGGCCTCGACGATGACCTTCATCCGTTCCATGGCGCTGGCCAGTACGCCTTCGGCCTCGCCCAATTGTGCGATGGTCCGAGCGTTGCCTGGCTGTGCAACAGCGGCTTGCAAGCTGACCTGGGCCGAGTTGCGGGCATTGATCACGGCTTCGAGAGTGTCTCGCTCATGCTTGAGGTAACCCCGGGCGGTTTCCACCAGGTTGGGGATGAGGTCGTAGCGGCGTTGCAGCTGGACTTCGATTTGCGCAAACGCATTCTGGAAGGCGTTTCGCAGCCTGACCAATGTGTTGTAGATACCGATGATGAATAGCACCAGCAGGGCGATAACAACCAGGGTAATGATGTCGGGGGTTGTCACGGGATGTCCTTATCAGCCGGTTTGAGAGGGCGGCAATGGTAACTGAATATCCTCAGGCATCAACCAGCGTGGCCAGCGTTGTTGCCACTCTTGTGCTGCCGGCTTGCTCTAGCCGCGTCGATCAACTCCCTGGGGCTGCGGTCAGGCGACAGTGGAGGATTGCCAAATCCCGGCAATTCTGCGAAAAAGCGCTCCGCGTTGCGCGGCCCGAATCGTGGCCGGGAACAGGTTTTTGCAGCTCCAGGGACAGGTAATGGACAAGATCATACTCAGGTTGTCGGTCGTCGACGACTACCCGCCGGCAGCCACTGAAGGGGTCTGGGCCGAGCGCCAGCCTTCGGGTTTCTACCGTATCGCCAATATTCCGTTCTACTCCCAGGACGTCTGCCTGGACGACGAAGTAGAGGTGCGAGTCGAGGCTGACGGTCTGAAGTGGTTTCAGCAGGTCGGCATAAGCAGTGGCAATAGCACTTTGCGCCTGGTGTTCATGACCTCGGAGGACCAGCGGGTGCCCGAGGTGCTGGAGCGGATCAACGCTCTGGGGTGCAGTTGGGAAGGGTTCAGCTCACGCTTCTACTCGGTGAATGTGCCCGCCACGGTGCTGCTCGACAGCGTGCTGGAGTACTTGCAGGAACGCTTCGAGCAGGGCTGGCTGGACTACGAGTCCGGGCTGCTGCGGCAGTGACGGCGCTAGCCGCCAGGCGAGCGTTCCCGGGCGCAATGGGCCATAACAGGAGTAAGCCTTGATGCGTTGGACCTTTGATGCAACGACCTACAGCGCCTATGTCGAGGACGAGGTGCGGTTCTTCGGGTTGGCCGATGACCCGGTCGAGCCCGAGCACTACCTGCTGTTGCAGCGCGCCGAAGCCTTTGATGAGCAGGACCGGGCGCTGGGTATGGCGACCTACTACGTTGAACTGGCTGGGCCAGGTGCGGCCGGCTACGGCGGTATTGAACGGGTGCAACTGGCAGAGGGGCAATTGACCCTGCATTTTTCGCCGGCGCTGTCCTGGTGCCAGGCCCTGCCCAGCCTGCAGGTGCGCTGGAATGCCGAACTGGCGACTCTCGCGCAGGTTGAGATGGCACTTGAGGGGATCTTCATCGATACGGACACCCTGATCCAGACGCCGAGCCGATGATTGCCAAATACCGGCAATTCTGCGAAAAAGCGCCCCGCAGTCCCGAGACGGGGCGATGCTTGAGCGAGAGTGAATGATGAACGACGAGTTACAGGTGATCGATATCCAGTTGGGCGAGGGCAAGGCGGTGGTCAAGGGCGCCCTGATCACCACCCAGTACCGGGGTTTCCTGGAGGACGGCACAAGCTTCGATTCCTCCTACGATCGCGGCAAGCCGTTCCAGTGCGTGATCGGCAGCGGGCGGGTGATCAAGGGTTGGGACCAGGGCCTGATGGGCATGCAGGTTGGCGGCAAGCGCAAGCTGCTGGTGCCGGCGCACCTGGGTTATGGCGAGCGCTGCGTGGGCGCAATCCCGCCTAATTCCAACCTGACGTTCGAGATCGAGTTGCTCGAAGTCCTGACCCGCGACGACTGAGGCAGCCCCCCGTAGTGACTTTGAAAAGGCAAACCGATGCTGGCCAATAAAGCGTGCCCGGTGGTTCTGCGTCGCCAGGGCGCACTGGAAATCCTCGCGTTCCGACACCCCTTGGCGGGGCTGCAACTGGTCAAGGGCACACTGGAGCCAGGCGAGGCTACGTCTGTCGCGGCTGTCCGTGAACTGGCGGAGGAGGCGGGCATCCAGGGGCAGGCGCTCCGCCCACTGGGGATCTGGCAGTGCGCGGTGAGCGGCCAGGTCTGGGCCTTCCATGAGTGTTCCGTGGCCGCCGCGCTGCCGCAGGCCTGGAGTCATTTCTGCGAGGATGACGGAGGGCACGAGTTCCGGTTTTTCTGGCATCCCCTGGCCTGTGAGCCCTCGGATCAATGGCACCCGTTGTTCCAGGGCGCCCTGGCCTTTTTGCGCGAGCGGCTGCTCGCAGCGGCCAGTGACACCTGAGTCCGGCTCAGGCTGGCCAGGGCCTTATTGCCCCAATCGGTACTGGTTGTTGCCACTGCGCTTGGCCTCATACATCGCCAGGTCGGCAACGTGCAGTAGTTGGTCCATGTGCCCGGCGTGATCGGGAAACATCGCCACGCCCAGGCTGCTGCCGATGCTGTGCCGGTGGCTGTCGACTTCCACCGGCGGTGATAGCAGGCTGAAAATCTGCTCGCCGATGCGCCGGGCCTCCTCCGCCAGGTCGAGCCCTGGGGCCAGGCCCTCGAGAATCACCACGAATTCATCGCCGCCAATGCGCGCCACCGTGTCGCTGGCCCGCAGGATGCCTTGCAGGCGCTGGGCGGTGGCACTGAGTACGCGGTCTCCGGCGGCATGGCCGAACTGATCGTTGATCGCCTTGAAGCCATTCAGGTCGACGAACACCAGGGCCACCCGGGTCTGTTCGTGACGCGCCTGCTCCAGGGCCCGGGACAGGCGCTGCTCGAGCATCAAGCGGTTGGGCAGGCCGGTCAGCGGGTCGAAATGCGCCAGTTGCTGCAGGTGGTGGGTGGAGACCTTTTCATCGGTGATGTCACGCACCACGCCCATCATCTTCAGGGTGGTGCCATGCACATTCTTCACCACGTTGCCGGTTTCCCGCAGCCAGTGGATGCTGCCGTCGGGCCACACCACGCGGTATTCCTCATCATGGTTCTCGCCGGTTTCCAGGCAACGCAACTCGCCAGCGCGGATCCGCGCCCGATCCTCCGGGTGCACGCAGGAACAGAAGAGCTCGTAGGACGGCAGCACTTCGCCGACCTTGAACCCGAACATGCCGTAGATCGCTTCCGACCAGTACAGGCGCTGGGTGTCGACCTCCCAATCCCAGGTGCCGATTTGCGCGAAGTACTGGCTGCGCTTGAAGCGCTCGGCGTCGTCGGGCAAGCCTTCGGCGAGTTCTCGATAGACCTTCAGCAGCGCCTGGGCACGGCGTTCGCGGCGCAGCAGCCACAACGCCAGTGCGGCCAGCAGCAAGGTCAGGCAGAGCAGGGACCAGACAGCAATCATAGGATTCTGGACAACATGGAAAGAGAGGGGATGGGCGCGGATGGCCCTTGGCTATGTTAATCCACGACGTGGGCCGGGCAGCAGTTTTTTCTGCAGCGCGGTGTTGCTCATCGACGGTGCGAGTGGCAGCCCCGTTCGTGGGATTTTTTGTTCGCCGGGTGGCTTGCGCAGGATGGGCCACGGGAGCATGATGCTTCGCACATAGGTATAGGGGGTATGGGTATGTCGCACACACACGCACAGAAGGATGAGCTGCTCAAGCGGGTCCGGCGCATTCTCGGCCAGGTCCAGGCCGTGGAGCGGGCGCTGGAGACCGGTGCCGACTGTGGCAAGACCCTGCATCTGGTGGCGGCTACCCGTGGCGCCATCAGCGGGCTGATGGGCGAGATCATTGAAGCCCATGCCCTGGAACACGTGGCCAACCCCGAGCTCAGCGACGCCGAGCGGGCCCAGGGCGTTGACGAGTTGCTGCAAGCCATTCGCCGTTATTCCAAGTAGGAGCATCCCGATGAATCTGTCTCAGCGCGCTGCCCACTTGGCCCACGACCACCAGTTTCTCGGGGCCGACCACGATGACAATGCCCGGCGCACCCTGTGGGTGGTGGTGTTGACGGTGGTGATGATGACGGTGGAAATCGTCGCCGGTTATCTCACCGGTTCCATGGCCCTGCTGGCTGATGGGTTGCACATGGCCACCCACGCCGGGGCCCTGGGCATCGCCGCGGCGGCCTATGGTTTTGCTCGGCGCAATGCTGGCAATACACGCTTCAGTTTCGGTACCGGCAAGGTTGGCGACCTGGCGGGTTTCGCCTCGGCGATCATCCTCGGCCTGGTGGCCCTGGGAATTGCCGGCGAATCCCTGGTGCGACTGTTGCAACCTACCCGCGTGGCCTTTGGCGAGGCCACGCTGATCGCCGTGGTGGGGCTGCTGGTGAATATCCTCAGCGCCTGGCTGCTGGGCGGCGGTCACGGGCATCACGCCCACGCCCACGGGCATCCTCATGATCACGAGCATCACGAGCATCACGAGCATCACGGGCATCATCAGGCGCACGGCGACAACAACCTGCGTTCGGCCTATGTGCATGTGCTGGCCGATGCCCTGACTTCAGTGCTGGCCATTGCCGCGCTGCTCGCCGGGCGCTATCTGGGCTGGGTCTGGCTCGACCCGGTGATGGGCATCGTCGGCGCGCTGGTGATCGCTCGTTGGTCCTATGCGCTGATCAAGTCCAGTGCCGCAGTGCTGCTGGACGCCAGTGACGAGCGGGTCGCGGCGCAGATCCGCGCTTCGGTGGAAGGACCGGGGGACGCCAGCATCGTCGACCTGCATGTGTGGCAAGTAGGGCCTGACGCGCGTGCGGCGATTGTCAGCGTGGTGGCCCAGGCTTCCCTCAGCGTCGAGGCGCTGCGTGGGCGCCTGGCAGTGCTGCCCGGTTTGTCACACCTGACTCTGGAACTGCGCAGCGTTTGAACGCTGCCGGCCGGGCGCTTCACATGGCGCCCGGGCGGCACAGTTCAAGCACCGAGTAGGTCATCCCCACCAGCGCCACCGCCAGCAGTACCAGGCTTGAAACTGCGGTCACCAGGCGTTTGTACTTCAGCGAGAAACCCTGGCGAGCCACCAGGATATAAGCCCCCAGTACGGCAAAGTCGATCAGGACCCAGACCAGCGTCAGCAGCAGCGCGCTGTGCTGCAGGGAGCGGCTGACCTGGATGAACTGGGGAAAGAACGAGACAAAGAAGATGATGTCTTTGGGGTTGCCGATTCCCACCAGGAACCCAGTCAGCAGCCCTTGGCCACGACGTCGTTCAGCTCCTGCGACAGGTTCCCCGGTTGCAGCGCCCAACACCTCCCGCAACCCCTGCAGCGCCAGCCAGGCAATGAAGCCGCAGCCCAGCAGGCTCACCCAACTGATCAGCCTCGGGTCCAGCGCCAGGCCGCTGGTCAGCATCAGCACCGCCAGCAATGCCAGCAGCAATGAGGCCGCATTGGTGCCCAGGGCGGTCAACAGGGCCTGGCGTGGTCCGGCGTTCATGCTGGTGTTGACGATCAGCGCCACCACCGGCCCCGGGGTCGCCACCAGCATCAGCACACTGAGCATGTAGACCAACAATAACGACAGATTCAACTCCACGTAAAAACTCCTCGGCAATGGCACAAGGGGCCAGCTTGGGGGCTTTTAGCCGCGTTGAAAAACGTAAAAAGCTGTGACCTACTATGAGTATTAATCACAGTGAGTGCTTGTCGATGGTTGAGTCACTGCCACCGCTTTATGCCTTGCGGGCCTTCGAAGTGGCCGCCCGTTCCAGCTCCTTCACCCGGGCCGCCGAGGAACTGTCCCTGACCCAAAGCGCCATCAGCCGGCATATCCGTACCCTGGAAAGCCAGTTCGGTTGCCGCCTGTTCGAGCGCCACGGGCCGCGCCTGGTGCTGACTGACGCTGGGCAGCGCCTGGCCCGGGAACTCAAGGCCGGTTTCCGGATCATCGAGGATGCTTGTCTGCCGCTGCGCAGCGGCAGCGCTCAGTTGCGCCTGAAAGCACCTTCGACCCTGACCATGCGCTGGCTGCTGCGGGCCCTGGAAAAACTCAAGTGCGACAGCCCGGAGCTGGCGGTACAACTGGCCAGTGTGTGGATGGACTTCGACCACGTGGACTTCTACGCCGAGCCCTACGATTGCGCGATTCTCCTGGGCAACGGTCACTTCGGCGCCGGGGTCGAAGCCTGCAAGCTGTTCGATGAGTGGCTGATCCCGATTGGCCCGGCCGAAGCGGCGGACGCGCAGCCTTGGACCCTGGAGCGGCTCAGGGATGCGCCGCTGATCCACCCCTCGGCGGACCGTCGGGATTGGCGCCGCTGGCTGCAGGCCCACGGGGCGTTGGACCGGGTGCGGCTGGATCGGGGCACGGTCTTCGACACCCTGGACCAGGCAATCTCCGCAGCCGTGGCTGGGCATGGCCTGTCCATTGGCGACCTGCACCTGGTGGCCGAGGACATTCGCCGTGGCCAGGTCGGCTTGCCGTTCCCCAGCGCGGTAGCTTCAGGGGACGGCTATTACCTGGTATGGCTGCGGGACAGCCCGCGCCAGGAGCGCCTGGTCCGGCTGCGGGCATTTCTGTTGAGCCAGGTAACACCGATCGACGACCTCGACCTCGACTATCTTCAGGCCGGTGCCCCGGCGACACCGGCCTGAGTGGCGCTCAGGGGCGCAGCATGACCCAGTCGCGATGCAGGTCGGCGCCACAGTGAAAGGTGGTTTCACCGACGATGGCAAAGCCATTGCGCTGATAGAAACGGATGGCCCGGGCATTGGCTTCGTTGACTGTCAGGCGCAGCGGCCCGGGCTGTTGCGCCAGGGTATGGCTCAGCAGGTACTGGGCAGCGCCACTGCCATGGTGTTCGGCGTCCAGGTAGCAGCGGGTCAGTTCGGCGATGCCGTCCGCGGCGCTTACCCCGAGCGCTTCGGGCTGTTGGCTGATCAGGCTGTAGCCGATGACCTGCGGCCCCTGCAACAGCACCCGCAGCTGCTTGTCGGGTTGCTGCAGCAGTGCGGCAAAATGTTCCGGTAACAGGTGCTCTTCAATGAATGCCTCGATTTCCTTCGCCGGGGTATCTGGCGGGCAGGCGAGGGCGAAGGTCTGGCGGGCGATCTGGCTCAGGCGCCGGCTGTCCGTGGGCTGTCCGTGGGCTGTGCTGGGCGAACCTGCAAAGGCATCGATTTCTCTCCTTGAACGATCATTGGCTTGGGCTCGCCGAGCATACCGTTAACTTCCGGGCGCTGGCGTGCCGGCGAAGGGGCCGGCAGCCGGGTGCTAAAGCTCAGCCCAGGATGATGTAGTCGTTGTGCTGGACGATGCCGTTGTGCGGCCCTGGCACGAGGTGCACATAACGCCCTTGCAACAGATCGATCGGCAGGCAGTCGTCGACATCCAGCAACGCATCGGTGTGGGACTTGTGCCAGTGGGCGAGCATCTGCTGCTTGCCCTTGGCCTTGGCTTCGAGCTTGTCCCGGGCCACTGCCAGCAGGTAGCGGTGGGCCTCGCCGAAGGTCGCCGTCTCGTAGCCGCCCAGGTTCAGGAAATACAGGCGTGGAGCACCTGGGGCCGGGGCCAGGTTGCTCAGTTCGACTTTGTAGTCCTCGACCCCGTCGACCTTCATCCAGGAGTCGATATGCAGGCCTGTCGGGCTGCCGAACCAGACGTCACGCAGTTGCGGATGGGCCGCTTCAAGGCTCTCGGCGACCACGAACTGGACATCGTGGACTTCGATTTTCGCTCTGGGGTGTTTTCCTCCCAGCATCACCACGAACAACATGCTTGTTCCTTTTTTCGATAGGGGGTTGCGCAGCTGGCTGCAGGGTGCACGTTTTACCGCAAGCGTGGTGCTGATGCACTTGCTGGCTGTCCAGCGGCGCTTGCTGGCGCGCCTGCAAGCCGTAGTCGCGCAGCACGCTGGCGACTCGCAGGCGGTAGTCGGCGAACAGCGAGTCGCGCCCCAGGGCTTGGGCCTGGCGGTGGCATTCCAGATTGCGCCACTGGGCCACCGCCTGCTCATCGCGCCAGAACGACAGGGACAGCAGTTTGTCCGGTTGGTTGAGGCTCTGGAAACGCTCGATGGAGATGAAACCATCGATTTCACCGAGGCGCTCCCTCAGCTCGGCCGCCAGCGCCAGGTAGCGTTCGCGGTGCGCCGGGTGCGGTATCAGTTCAAAGATCAGCGCAATCATGGCCGGGCCTGCGCGCTGTCGCTGAACCGCGGGATGCGGCCGTTGACCGAGGCCTGGTACTGCCAGTCCAGTGACAGGCTGCTCAGGTCCGTTGACTGCAGCAAGCCGTGCAGCAGCGTCTGGACGATGTTCAGTGCCAGCTCGCGGCCGGGGCACTGGTGCGCCCCGGCGCCGAAACTGAAACCCTGGCGCGCTGGGTCGGTGCCAGTGACCGCGGCAATTGCCGGGTCATGATTGGCCGCTGCCAGCAGCACCAGCACCGCATCGCCAGCTTGCAGCGATACACCGTTGAGGGTGCAGTCCTGGATGACGAAGCGCCGAGTGTTTTGTACGGGCGGGTCCAGGCGCTGCTTTTCCAGCAGCCAGCCGCTGAGCTGGCTCGGGTCGTGCCGCAGGCGCTGGCACAAGGCCGGGTTGGCCAGGAGGGTGACCAGGCTGTTGCCGATGAGCCCGGCGCAGGCGTCGTGGGTCTGCGCCAGCAGGCCCACCAGGTTGGCCCGCAGGTCCTGTTGGTCGAGGTCGCCGCGCCGCTGCAGGATCGCCCGCAGCAATGGGCTGGGTTGCGGCGCGTCGAGCAGTGCCTGCATCTGCTGGCTGAGGTCGTGGGCCGCCAAATCGGCGGTATGTAAATGGGCTTGATCGCTCAGGGGCGAGAAGCAGGCGACGAACTCGCCGGTCCGCCGGGCCAGGTCCTCTCGTTGCTCGGCAGGCACCCCGAGCAAGGCCGCCACCAGCGCCACCGGCAGGCGCAATTGCCAGCGCTGCAGGTCGGCGGCGTCAACCGGCGCCGTAAGGGCCGGTTGCCACTGGTACAGGTAGGGTTGCAGATCGCAATCGGCCAGGGCTTGCAGGGCTGGCTCCAGGGTGGCCCGCGGGCAGCTGTGGCGCGGGCCGTCGTTCATCCGCAGCAGACGGCCGAACAGCGCACCGGCGGGGCTGCCGGCGATGGCTTTGGGTACTGCTTCATGGGGTGGCCGCACGTGGCAGGCGGGGTGGTTGAGCACTGCGGCCACGGCCGCCGCGCTGCTGGCGACCCACAGCCCAAGCCGGGATTCGTAGGTCAGGCCACCCCGGGCACGCAGGCGGGCATAGTAGAAGTCGTATGGGTCGAAATGGGTAGCAGCGCTGATCGGGTCCATGATTTATCTCTTTGTTCGGCAGATATCCAGGTTGCTACTATCCTGATCATTTCGAAGGCATGATTCGTCAGGGAGCGAAATATGAATGCAGTGCAAAACGACCTGGGGGTCTCCCAGGTAGCGGCCGCCATCGCCGAGCCGGCGCGTACCCGGATGCTCTGTGCGCTGATGGATGGCCACGCGCGTACCAGCACCGAGCTGGCAGCCATCGCCGAGGTCAGTGCCTCTACCGCCAGTGCCCATCTGGCCAAGCTCAAGGAGGCGGGATTGTTGCGGGTCCAGGTGCAAGGGCGGCACCGTTATTACTGCCTCGGTGATCCGCTGGTGGCCCAGGCACTGGAGGCGTTGATGGTGATCGGCCAGGGCAGTGCCCGCACGTTTGTCCCGCGCACCCCGGATCGCCTGCAATTCGCCCGCACCTGCTACGACCACCTGGCAGGCACCCTGGGGGTGCAGTTGCACGACCGGATGTTCGAGGCCGGCTGGTTGTTGGCGGCCGAGGAGGGTGAGGCCTACCGGGTCAGTGACAGCGGTATCGAGTTCTTCCGTGGTCTGGGTATCGAAGTCGCCGAGCTCAGTGTCTTGCGCCGACGCTTTGCCTGCCCATGCCTGGATTGGAGCATGCGTCGCCCGCACCTGGGAGGCGCCTTGGGGGCGGCGTTGTTGCGCACCCTGCTGGAGCGCAAATGGCTGACCCAGGACCTGGACAGCCGAGCCCTGACCCTGACGGCGACGGGTGGCCGCTATATCAGCAAGCGCTTCGGCATGGCCTTGATCCAGCCGTCCAGGCCGTTGTCGGCTTCGGCCCATCTCGAACTGCAGAGCCTGGGCAACTGAGACCCAAGGTGACTTGCGGCGCCCGGTCTTCGACCGCTGTGCGGCCGGGCGGGGCACACGCCTGGGTTGTGGCTCAGTCGTCGACGATGGACTCCAGCAAGTCACGGTCGAGCCTGACCATGGCCTGTTCCAGCCGCGTCAGTACCGCCTTGATCCGAGGGGCGTCCGCGCCCTCGCGACAGGCCTTTTCCAGGTAATCGCACTCCTCGATCAGCACCTGGGCCTTGATGATCCGCGCGGCACCGCAAATGCGGTGAGCCAGGTCGGCCACCCCCTGGATGCTGTCACTGGCCAGGTGTTCGCGGATCTGTTTCAGGTCCTGCTGGTTACTCTGATGCAAGCCCTTGAGCACCCGCTGGATGGTCTTGGGGTCGCCGCCGGTAAGATGGTCCAGTTGCTGGATGTCATAGCGCTCGCTGCTGGCCGGGAGCGGTCCCCGTGGCAGGGCAGGCAACTGGCGCAGGCGGCGGTCGAGTTCCTGCAGGGCGATGGGCTTGAAGATGCAGCCATTCATGCCGGCGTCCTGGCAGCGTTGTTCCTCTTCGGGTTGGACATTGGCGGTAAAGCCGAAAATCTGCATCGGGGGGCGTCCCTGGGATTGCTCGGCGGCACGGATCTGTCGGGTCAGTTCGTAGCCGTTCATCTGTGGCATGTTGCAGTCGGTGATCACTACGTCGAAGGTTTCCCGCTGCCAGACCTTGAGCGCCTCGACACCGTTGCGCGCCTGGCTCATCGAATAGTCGAGGAACCGCAACTGCTCGCAGAGCAGTTGGCGATTGGCCTGGCTGTCGTCCACCACCAGAATGTGCAGGGGCGACCGGGCGTTGACGGGCAGCACGAGCTGCGGTGCGCTTGGCGGGGTCTCCAGTAATGGCGCGAGGCGCCTCAGCTGCAGCTGTACCCGAGCCAGGGTGCCCTGGCCAGGCTCGCTCTCCAGGCTTAGCTGGCCGCCCATCATTTCACACAGGGTGCGACAGATCACCAGCCCCAGGCCGGTGCCCGAGCGCGCGTTCTGATGTTGCCCGGGCACCTGGCTGAAGGGTTGGAACAGGCGTTGCTGGTCGTCGTGCTCGATGCCGATGCCGCTGTCCTTGACGGTCAGCAGCAAGGGCAGAAGCTCTGGGTCGTCATGCTCGGCCAGCACACGGATCTGCACCCCGCCGTGGTCCGTGAACTTGATCGCATTGCTGACCAGGTTCGACAAGATCTGTTTGAAGCGCAGCGGGTCTACCAGCACATCGCCGTTGGCGCTGCTGTCCAGGTCCAGGTCCAGGCGCAGGCCTTTCTGCCGCGCCAGGCCATCGAATACGCGAAACACCGACTCCACCAGGTCCCGCAGGTTGGCGCGCTCGGGGCTCAGGCTCAAGCGCCCGCTCTCGATCCGGGCGATGTCGAGGATGTCCCCGATCAGCTCCAGCAAGCCCAGGGCCGAGCTGTAGGCGACTTCGATCGAGGGCCGGTCGAGCTGGCCCTGGTCGGCGCGCTTGAGGGCCAGTTCGAGCATGCCGATCACTGCACTCATGGGGGTGCGGATTTCATGACTCATGGTGGCCAGGAAGATGGTCTTGGCACGATTGGCCTTGTCGGCATCGTTCTTGGCCTGGGTGACTTCCTCCAGTAGTTGCTGGCGTTCGCTGATGTCCAGCCAACCGCCGATGATGCCGAGGATTTCGCCCTGGACATTTCGATAGGGCAGCATCCAGTGGTAGATCTGCAGGCGCTGGCCGCGGATATGCACTTCGCGGTCGATCAGCAAGGGTTGGCCGCTGGCGAGGATGGCCTGGAAGTCTTCGGCGAACTGCATGGCCTCAGGCACCGCCAGTTGCTCGAAGCGGGTGCCGAGCATGCTTTGGCGATCGATGCCCAGGGTCTTGAGGTAGCTGTCGTTGCAGATCACCAGGCGCCGCTCCAGGTCGCGCACGTAGATCGGGTTCGGTGTGCCGTTGATCAGTGCATCCATGAAGCGCATCTGGTCGTTGAGGGCTTGCTCGGCGCGCTCGCGCTGGCTGACCTGGCGCCGCATGGCATAGCCCCAGGCCAGGGCGATCAGCAGCAACAGCGCCGAGCCGGCGGCGGCCAGGTACAGGGTAGTGCGGTAGTCACGCCAGGAGGGCGGGGCGATCGCCGCCTTGGAGCGCCAGCGGTTGTTGAGCTCGGTGATGGCGTCAGGGGCAATGCTGCGCAGGGATTTGTCGATGATGCTGAACAGCTCCAACTGATCGCGACGGATGCCGAAGGACTCGTTGAGCAGGGGCAGGTTGAGCGCCGAATTGACCTTGAGCTGGTCTTCCTTGATTCGCGGCAGGTTGTAGCTGACGGAGATCTCCGCCTGCACGGCGCCGTCACCCTTGCGCTCGCGCAGCAGGGTCATGGCTTCGAAGTTGGTCTGCACTTCAGCAATCTTGATCTGCGGGTAGCGCTGGCGCAGCAGCGGCAGCAGGGCGTGGCCGCTGCCAATCAGCAGGGTCTTGCCGGCCATGTCTTCCAGGGTTTTCGGCGCTTCGGGTTCGTTGCGAGTGATCAGCATGTATGGCCCCACGAGGTAGGGGCGGGTGAAGTGCAGATAGGCTTCGCGGTCATGATTGCGAGCCAGGTCGGCAACCATTTGCACCCGGCCCTCGTGCGCCGCATCGCTGAGGTCCTCGAGGCTGGGCTGGGAGTCGATTTCGAAGGTCAGGCCGGTCTTGGTCTCCAGCATCGCCAGCAGGTCGGCGGTGATCCCCAGGTAATTGCCATCGGTGTCGAAATAGGACAGCGGCGGCAGGTAGCGGTGGATGCCGATGCGCACCACCGGGTTCTTTTCGATCCAGCGTTGCTCATCGGCGCTGAGGTTGGTTTTGTCCAGGCTCAGTAGCAGGCGGTCACCCCAACGATTGCGGATGCTGATGTCCTGTTCTTTATGGATGGCTTGCAAGGCGCTATCGAGCAAGTGTTGCAGTCGTTGATTGTCCGGGTTCACCGCGAAGGTGAACCCCGAGGCACTGGCCAGGCCGCTGTAGATGATCCGCAGATAGTCGCTGTAGTTGCGGGAGATCAGAAACTGCGCCGAGACCGCATCGCTGAGCAGCACATCGGCCTCGCCGAAAGCCACGGCGGCCATCGCTGCATCGGCCGTGGCGAAACTCTCGATCCGTGCCTTGGGGTACATGGCCTGGGCGACCTGGGAGGTGAGGGCATCCTGGGAGATGGCCAGGCTGCGGCCCTCGAGGCCGTTCTTCAACGGCGGCGAATCCCCCAGGCGGGCCACCAGGGTCGGGCGGTTGATGATGTAGCTCTGACTCTGCAGCAGATGATGCTGTTGCGCTTCGCTGGAGGTGACACTGCCCATGAAGTCGATTTCACCCCGGGCCAGGGCGGCGAAGACCTGCTCGCGGGTGTCATAGGCGCGGATACTGATCTTCACCCCCAGGGAGTCTGCCAGCAGGCCGATGTAGTCGGCGGTGAGGCCTTCGTACTCATTGGCCTCGTTAACCATTTCCAGCGGCGGCAGGTTGTGCTGCGAGGTGCCCAGCACCAGCTCGCGCTTGCTGCGCAGCCATTGCCAGTCGTCGTTGGTCAGCGTCAGTTCATGGTGATGGGGAGACTCATAGTTGAGCAGTTGCAAGGGGGTCGCGGTATCGCCCAAGGCCGGGAGGCATGCCAGCCACATCAATGCGGGCAGCAGGAAAAGACGAGGCATCGGGGCTCCTGATCGAATAACGGCACAAGGATGAATCGAGGGGGCAACAGGGCTGGCCGCATAAGCCGCCGTACAAGGTTGAGCCGCCAATGCTGGAGGTAAATATAGATCAAGGGCGTGGGCAAAAGTGGCTTATTTTTCCGGGCCGCAATGCCTCGGGCAAGCGCCCTGAGGCTGACGGACCGAAGGTCAGGTCGGTGCCTTGACCTGCTTCAGGTTAGCGATACGCTTGTTTTTATCCGCCCCCTCGCAATGGTTGTGCCGATGGCCGCCACTGGCGGCATGGCCACCGCCCATTGGGTGCATATCGGCAGTCGCCGCTCATCCTGGAGCCGCGCTTGAAGACCCTGAAGATACTGGTTCTGGAAGACCATCCGGTGCCGCAGATGCTGGCCCTGGAGCAGTTGCGGCGCCTGGGTGTGGTCGAGCCGCTGGCCGCCTCCGACGGGGTCAGTGCCCTGAGCCTGCTGCGCCAGCACGGTGGCGCGGACATCGTGCTCTGTGACCTGCAGATGCCCGGCATGGACGGCCTGGAGTTCCTGCGCCTGGCCAGTGCCGAGCGGCTGGTGCGGGCGGTGATTCTCTACAGCGTGATCGAGCCCGATCTGCGTCGCGCGGTCCTGCAGATGATCAGCCTGCTGGGGCTGATCGTCCTCGGGGATGTGGGCAAGCCGGCGCAGTTGACGGCCTTGCGCGAGATGCTCGATCGCTACCAGCAGCGCCATCAGCAGGTGCTTCCGGAGGTGCCCCGGCATTTCGCCAGGGCCAGTCGTGAGGAACTGCTGCGCGGCGTCGAGCAGGGTCAGTTCGTACCTTACTACCAGCCCAAGTTCGACCTGCTGCAGGCCACCTGCAGTGGCGCCGAGGTATTGATGCGCTGGTGCCATCCGGAGCGCGGGGTCCTGGCCCCGGCGGTGTTTCTCGACGAGCTGGACGCAGCGGGCCTGCTGGATCAGGTATTCCTCCAGCAGCTTGAGCAGGGCATGGCCCTGCAACGGCGCTTGCTCGACCTTGGAGAGAAACTGGAGCTGGCCTTCAACCTGTTGCCCCGGCAATTGGCGTGCAGCGACATCGTCGGGCACATCCGCCGGGCCAGCCAACGGCACCAGGTTCCGCCACGGCTGCTGACGTTCGAAATCACCGAGGTCGGCCTGGTACAAGCCCCCGCCATCAGCCTGGAAAACCTGGTGCGCCTGCGCATGATGGATTGCAACCTGGCCATCGACGACTTCGGCGCCGGATATTCCTCCTTGCAACGCCTGTGCGAATTGCCCTTCAACCAGATCAAGCTCGACGCTCACTTCGTCCGTGAACTGATGCACCAGCCGCGCTGCCGAGCGGTGGTCGGCGCCTCCCTGGCCCTGGCCCGCAACCTGGAAATGTGCCTGGTGGTAGAAGGCGTGGAAACCCAGTCGGAACGCCGCCTGCTGCTGGAAATGGGCTGCGAGCTGGCCCAGGGTTACTGGTACGCCCGCCCGATGCCGGAAGCTGCACTGTTGTCCTGGCCGCGTGCGCCCCCGGCGGCGTCCTAGGCATTGGCACTGCCTGGACAAGGCTGACAAGTGCTGGACGCGGGGCGTGATTGTGTCGAAGCTGGACGCCCATCGACCCAGGCAGGGACTTGCATGCTCATCGTTCTCAGCGGATTGCCAGGCACCGGCAAAACCACCATCGCCCGTACCCTGGTCCCGCACCTGGGGGCTACTTATCTGCGCATCGACAGTATCGAGCAGGGACTGCGCGACGGCGGGTTGGCCGAGGTCGGCAAGGCCGGCTACCAGATTGCCCTGCAATTGGCCGAGGCCAACCTGGCACTGGGCAACCGGGTGCTGGCCGATTGCGTCAATCCCGTGGCCGAAAGCCGTGAGGCCTGGCAGGCCCTGGCGCGCAAGCTGGGGGTGGGGTTGCTGGAGGTCGAGGTGGTCTGTTCCGACCGCGAAGAACATCGGCGCCGGGTCGAGACCCGACAGTTGGATGTACCGGGGCTGCAGGCGCCCAGTTGGCAGTCGGTGCTCGAGCATGACTACCAGCCCTGGGCGCGGCCGCCCTTGCGCCTCGACAGCGCACGCCTGTCACCGCAGCAAGCGACGCAACAGATCCTCGCGCGCTTGCCGGCAGAGTCTTTTCGACAGCGCCCTGAACCTGGCGCCTGAACCGCAATGGTGCGCCCCCGGCCAGGGATCGGCCGCCGTCGAGCGAGGCCGAACGCAACCGGTGATGGGGCGCTGGGTAGAAAACTCCCGATAACGGGGCAAAAAGCCCAAGGGCGTGGTTTTGTGCACCGATTCTGCCCGCACCCGCCGGACGCGCAAGGCTCCGGCAGCCTGGATACCCGCTCCAAGCCGGCATCTTTTGTCCTTGTCGTGTCACTTTGCTGAATCAAATTGTCGCTAAACGGTCATTTCTGTCGCGAACTGCTGCGCTGGCGGCGCGTCGTGCATTTGCGGCATAGCGATTGCTATCGCTCTAGCAGGGGGCGGCACGGGCCGTCCCGGCTCACGCGCTCAGGAGGTGCTCAGAGACACCGGGATCGATGATCCCCACCAAGGTTAAAGCCGGGTTCCGTACACAGGGTTCAAATAAAAAGCCGTTGACCGCACGGCAAGGAGTGGCTATGTCCCGCGCTTTTTTCGATGAAATGTATGCTGCCAGCGGCGCCTGCCGACCTCACTACGAAGCGTTCGCCCGTTGGCTGGCGGACACCCCCCTGGAGCTGCTGGACCAGCGCCGGCGCGAAGCCGACCTGTTGTTCCACCGCGCCGGCATCACCTTCACCCTGTATGGCGACGAGCAGGGCACCGAACGCCTGATTCCCTTCGACATCATTCCCCGCAGTATCAAGGCCAGCGAGTGGCGCACAGTGGAGCGCGGCTGCATCCAGCGGGTGCAGGCGCTGAACCTGTTTCTCGCCGACATCTATCACGACCGGCGAATTCTCAAGGAAGGCATCATCCCCGCCGAGCAGGTGCTGGCCAACGAGGGCTACCAGGTGGCCATGCAGGGCCTGGACTTGCACCGGGGCATTTATGCCCACATCGCCGGGGTCGACCTGGTACGCGATGGCGACGGCCGTTACTACGTGCTCGAAGACAACCTGCGCACCCCCAGCGGCGTCAGCTACATGCTCGAAGACCGCAAGATGATGATGCGCCTGTTTCCCGAGCTGTTTGCCGCCCAGCGGGTGGCGCCCATCGACCATTACCCGAATCTGTTGCTGGACACCCTGAAGAGCTCCAGCCCGCTGGATAACCCGACGGTGGTAGTGCTGACCCCGGGACGTTTCAACAGCGCCTATTTCGAACATGCGTTCCTCGCCCGGGAGATGGGCGTGGAGCTGGTGGAAGGCGCCGACCTGTTCGTCCGTGATGACCGGGTGTTCATGCGCACCACGGCCGGGGCCCAGGCGGTGGACGTGATTTATCGACGCCTGGACGATGCCTTCCTCGATCCGCTGTCGTTCAACCCCGACTCCATGCTTGGCGTACCGGGGCTGATCGCTGCCTACCGCTGCGGCAACGTGGTACTGGCCAATGCGGTGGGCACCGGGGTTGCCGACGACAAGTCGATCTATCCCTATGTGGACGAGATGATCCGCTTCTACCTGAGCGAGGAGCCGATCCTCAATAACGTACCGACCTGGCAGTGTCGCAAGCCTGCCGAACTGTCCCATGTGCTGGCCAACCTGCCGGACCTGGTGGTCAAGGAAACCCAAGGCTCCGGTGGCTACGGCATGCTGGTGGGGCCGGCGGCCACCGCGGCGGAGATCGAGGAATTCCGTGCCCGCCTCAAGGCCCGCCCCGAGGCCTATATCGCCCAACCGACGCTGTCGCTGTCCACGTGCCCGACCTTTGTCGAAAGTGGCATCGCGCCACGGCATATCGACTTGCGGCCGTTCGTGCTGTCTGGCCGGGAAACCCGCCTGGTGCCCGGCGGTCTGACCCGCGTGGCCCTGCGTGAAGGCTCGCTGGTGGTGAACTCATCCCAGGGCGGCGGCACCAAAGACACCTGGGTAGTGGAGGACTGAACCATGCTCTCAAGAACCGCTGCGGACCTGTACTGGATGTCCCGCTACCTGGAGCGCGCCGAGAACCTGGCGCGCATGCTCGAAGTCAGTTATTCGCTGTCGCTGATGCCCCAGGCCGGGCGCGGTGATGGCCATGCCGAGCTGGCCATGTCGCTGTTGGCGGCCGGTACCCTGGATGACTACAACCAGCGCTACGGTGAACTCAACACCGAGCGCATGCTGCATTTCTTCGCTCTCGACGACACCAACCCGGGGAGCATCTACTGCTGCCTGAGAGCGGCCCGCAGCAACGCCCATGCGGTGCGCGGACGGATCACCGCGGACATGTGGGAGAACATCAACGCCACTTGGCTGGAAATGCGCAACATTGCCAGGAACGGCCTGGGGCGCTATGGCATCAGCCAGTTCTGCGAGTGGGTCAAGGAGCGCTCGCACCTGTTCCGGGGTGCCACCGCTGGCACCATCATGCGCAACGACGCCTATCGCTTCATCCGCCTGGGGACCTTTATCGAGCGTGCTGACAACACCCTGCGCCTGCTGGATGCGCGCTATGAAATGTTCGGCGAGGAGTCCGAGGAAGTCAGCGACGACTCGGCCCGCGGCTACTACCAGTGGAGCGCCTTGCTCCGCGCGTTGTCGTCCTTCGAGGCGTTCAACGAGATCTACCGCAATGCACCGGGGGCCGAGCAGGTTTCCGAGATGCTGCTGTTGCGCGCCGACGTGCCGCGGTCGCTGCACGCCTGTGTCGAGGAACTGGACCAGATCCTCGCCAGCCTGCCAGGGGACAATGGCCGTGCCGCCCAGCGCCTGGCCGCCGAACTGAATGCACGCCTGCGCTACACCGGGATCAACGAGATTCTCGACTCCGGGCTGCACCTGTGGTTGACCGATTGCATTGGCCAGATCCGCCACCTGGGGCAGACCGTGCACGAATCCTATCTGGAGGTGGTATGAAACTGTCCATCCGTCACGACACGACCTATAGCTATGCCGACGAAGTCTGCACCAGCATCCAGTTCCTGCGCCTGACCCCGCAGAACAGCCTGCGTCAGCAGATCCTTGAATGGCACCTGGAACTGCCGCGCCGAGTGCGTGCGCAGCGCGACCCCTACGGCAACATCCTCCACGTCATGACCCTCGACGAGCCCCACGGCGCCATTGTCCTCACGGCCTTTGGCCAAGTGCAGATCGATACCCGCCGCGAGGTGGAGGGCGATAGCCTGTCGCCACTGCCGTTCCTGCGCTGCAGCCGGCTGAGCCAGGCGGACTCGGCATTGAGCGATTTTGCCCGGCGCCACTGCGGCGAACGCCGAGACCGCGCCGCGTTGATCGACCTGATGCAGGCCCTGGCCGAGCGCATGCCCTACAGCCCAGGCGCCACCGGGGTCGGCAGTACGGCTGCCGAGGCCTTTGCCGGTGGTGCCGGGGTCTGCCAAGACCACACCCATGCCTTCCTGGCTTGCGCGCGCAGCCTGGGAATCCCCGCGCGCTACGTTTCCGGCTACCTGTGTACCGAGGATGAAAGCCACCTGGCCAGCCACGCCTGGGCCGAAGCCTGGCTCGACGATGGCTGGTACAGCTTCGACGTGACCAACCGCCTGGCCCGGCCCGAACGCCATTTGAAACTGGCGGTGGGCCTGGACTACCTGGATGCCTGCCCGGTGCGCGGCATGCGCCGCGGTGGCGGGGCCGAGCAGATGCAGGCGCGGGTGCAAGTGGCGTCGATGGTCCAGGTCCAGCATCAATAAGCGTTGCGCCAGCCGGGCGGAGGTTAGCCCCGGCCCCTGCACTGTTTGCGCTATGGGGCCGGCGTCAGAGCCATAGCGGCCGGTATTTCTTTGCGCCTCAGGACTGGGCGGCCTTGATGGCTGCGCGAATGTCCTCCTGCAACTGCCGGGCACCGCTGCAGGCCGGATCGTCGATGCCAAACTTGCAGGACTTCTCCAGCACCTTCAGGGCCTGCTTGACGTCGGCCTGCACGCCGATCCCGCGGCTCAGATGGAAACCGTACATGGTGCAGGCCCAGGGATCGTCGAGGTCGCAGGCCTGAGCGAAGGACTGCACGGCACACTGGCGAGTCGCTTCGCTGTCGGGCTGCGCTTTCAGCAGGCCTGCGGCGTGGTTGGTGCAACCGGACACCAGCCCCAGGCTGCAGGCGCGCTGATACAGCGGTTCGTAAGTCGCGGCCGGGCCAGCGGCCTGTTGCAGGGTGGTGCCCAACCAGTAGCAGTCGTTGCCGTTTCCGGCTTCGCAGCGGCTCATGCAACTGTCCAGTTGTGCCGCGTTTTGGCAACGGTTGACCTGGGTGGTCTGGATCTTAGCGCGTTGTGGCATGACGGCAGTCGGGCATTGCTGCGCCTGGGCCTGCCAGGCTTTTTCAGCCTGGACCTTGGCCGCCAGCCTGGCGACCAGGGCCTGGCGATCTTCGCCGGCGTTGACCTGGAAGGCTGCGAGCATCAAGGCCAGGACTAGGCATAGACGAGACAGGGGACGCATGGTGATTCCTTTCATGGGGCAGGGCGGTATCGCTGCGGCGCATGGTAAGGGTTTTCCCCGGGGGCCTGTAGCCACCTCGACAGAGTTTTTTGCTGCGCCGCACAAGGATTGCTTGAACCTTGCCAGGCGGACTCTGTACTGTATATAAAAACAGTATCCAGGTGTGATCATGCAACTGATCGACAAGTTGAGCATTCTCGCCGATGCGGCCAAGTACGATGCCTCCTGCGCCAGCAGCGGCGCGCCCAAGCGCAGCTCCGAAGGCAAGAGCGGGCTGGGTTCGAGCAGCGGCATGGGCATCTGCCACAGCTACACCCCGGACGGACGCTGCGTTTCCTTGTTGAAGGTGCTGCTGACCAATTTCTGTCTCTACGACTGCCAGTACTGCGTCAACCGCCGTTCCAGCGATGTGCCCCGGGCGCGCTTCAGCCCCGAGGAAGTGGTGCTGCTCACCCTGGACTTCTATCGGCGCAATTGCGTCAGCGGGTTGTTCCTCAGTTCCGGGATCATCCGCTCGGCGGACTACACCATGGAGCAACTGGTGCGGGTTGCGCAGTTGCTGCGCGAGGAGCACGAATTTCGTGGCTACATTCACCTCAAGACCATTCCCGATGCCGACCCGGCGCTGATCGAGCAAGCCGGGCGCTATGCCGACCGCCTCAGCGTCAATGTCGAACTGCCCACCGACCAGAGCCTCAAGACCCTGGCCCCGGAAAAACAGCTGGGCTCGATCAAGCAGGCCATGCGCACCATCTACACCGGCGAGCAGACGGTGCTCAACGAGCCCCGGGCCCCGCGCTTCGCCCCGGCCGGGCAGAGCACGCAGATGATCGTTGGCGCCGATGACACCGACGACAGCACCATTTTGCACAGCGCCGAGTCCCTGTACGGCAACTTCCGTTTGCGCCGGGTCTATTACTCGGCCTTCAGCCCGATTCCCAACAGCCCGAAAAGCGTGCCCCTGGCCGCGCCACCGCTGATGCGCGAGCACCGCTTGTATCAGGCGGACTTCCTCCTGCGTGGCTACGGTTTCAGCGCCAACGAGCTGTTCAAGGGGCCGGGGCACCTGGCCTTGGACATCGACCCGAAGCTGGCCTGGGCGCTGGAGAATCGCAGCGTCTTCCCCCTCGATTTGAACCGCGCCGAACCGGCGTTGATCTCGCGAATCCCGGGGATCGGCCTGCGCACCACCCAGCGCCTGGTGGAGCTGCGCCGCGAGCGGCGGATTCGCTTCGAGGACCTGGCGCGCATGCGTTGCGTGCTAAGCAAGGCCAAGCCGTTCTTCATCACCAGCGACTACCACCCGCAGCAGGCGGAAAGCAGCAGCGCCTTGCTCTACCAGCAACTGCGGGACCGCCCGCAACCCCAGCAGATGGGGTTGTGGGGATGATCAGCCTGGACTGCGACGACCTGTTCGACACCTGGCGCCAGCAGGCACGCTGGCTGCTCAGCCACTCCATCGACCCGAGCCGAGTCAGTTGGTCCGGGGCTCGGGAAAATGACCTGTTTGCCAGCGACGAGGACTGCCCTGAGGCGTCGGGCCCGTTTCGCGCGCGGATTCCCCCGGCGTTGCTGCAGCTGTTGGAGCGGGCGGGCGCTTATCGCGGGGACCAGCGCTGGAGCCTGCTGTATGAGGTGCTGTGGCGGGTCAGCCACGGCGACCGCACGGCGATGCTCAGCGGTGATCAACTGGGCAGCGAGCTGCAACGGCGGATCAAGCAAGTGGACCGCGAGGCTCATCACCTGCACGCCTTTGTGCGGTTTGTCCGCCTGGCCGAAGGGCGTTCGAGCCTGGCGCAACAGCCGGAGTTCGTCGCCTGGCACGAGCCGGCCCACGACATCCTGGCCAGCGCCAGCCAGCACTTTATCGGGCGCATGGGGCGCCATCGCTGGATGATCGCTACCCCCCGGGACGGGGTGTATTTCGATGGCCGGGAGCTGCTCTATCAACGTCGGTGCCCGCTTGGTTGGCAGCAACTGGCGCAGCCAGCCGAAGACCCCGGCGGCGACTTGTGGCTGGCCTACTACAGCCACATCTTCAACCCGGCGCGGCTCAACCCCAAGGTCATGCAGGGGCACTTGCCGGCCCGCTTCTGGAAGCACCTGCCGGAGGGGCCGCTGATCCCGGCGCTGATCAGCGAAGCGCGCCATGGCAAGCAGCGTGATGGCCAGGCCAGCCCGGTGGCGGCGCGGCCAGGCAAGCGGATTGGTCAGGTACGCAGCGATGGTGCTGGGCAGGCGCCGGGGTCATGCCTGACAATGCGCGGCTTTGAGCAATGAGGCAGATCGCCAATGGATGATGGCAAGGGTATTACCGAGGAGTTCTGGTCGAAGACGGTAACTGACGACGCGAAGATGATGTGGCGAGTGGGCAGCCGTGGGGTGACCTTCCTGATGGCATTGCTGCTGCCCAAAACTGGATTCAACGCCGTGGATATCGGGGTCGGGGTGTTGACCATGTTGATTCCCTTGCTGGTGATCGAAACGCAAAGGGCCTATTCGAAGTTTTCCCCAGGGTTCCTCGCCTGGGTGATTCGCATCAGTGTCTTCGCCAGCGGTGTGGCCATGGCCAGCCTGGGGTTGGTGATCTACTTCGGGATAGTGGTGCCCGTGGTGTCGCTGGTAGGGGTTGTCTTTTTTCAACAGGCGGCCGGTTCAAATGGTCTCGGGCACAGTGTGCTGGAGCCTTTAGGGTACTGGTGGGTGGCGGCGGTCACGACGTTGGTGGTGATGTATTCACTGCTCGAGAACTTTCGCAAGATGAAGGTTCTACAACACACCTATCACTTGCCGCGAGAGCAAATGATGTGGCTCATGCAGGCCCGGCCAATGCGCGCCAGGAATTGGTCAACGTTTGCCGGTTTTGAAGTCTGCGTACTGGTCAGTAGTTTTTGCTACACCTTTCTGGCGTCCCTGGCCGTACTGCTAATGATGGATGGGTCGCGACAGGTACTGACACTATTCGGCATCGGTCTTTGAGGACTGAACCCGCCTTCGTCAGGTCAAGGCGGGTCGAGCAGCCGTTGCATGGCCTGCTCGGCAGGAGCAAGTCGACGAAGTAAATTGCCGGCATGAAAAAGCCCGCCCCTGGCAGGCAGGGGCGGGCTGGGTTGCAGCGGGGCGCGGATCAGACCTTGACGATCCAGCCCGCTGGCGCTTCCACGTCGCCGGTCTGCACACCGGTCAGCTCTTTGTAGAGCTTCTGGGTGACAGGGCCGACTTCTTTCTCGCTGTAGAACACGTGCAGCTTGTTCTGGTACTCGATGCCGCCGATCGGCGTGATCACCGCGGCGGTACCGCAGGCACCGGCTTCCTTGAAGTCCGCCAGCTTGTCGATGAACACGTCGCCTTCGATCACTTCCAGGCCCAGGCGGGTCTTGGCCAGTTCGATCAATGACAGGCGAGTGATACCCGGCAGTACCGATGGCGAGTTCGGGGTGACGAACTTGTCATCATGGGTAATACCGAAGAAGTTCGCCGAGCCGACTTCCTCGATCTTGCGGTGGGTCAGCGGGTCGAGGTAGATGCAGTCGGCAAAGTGCGCCTTCTTGGCCTCGGAGCCAGGCATCAGGCTGGCGGCGTAGTTGCCACCGACCTTGGCCGCGCCGGTGCCTTGCGGGGCTGCACGGTCGTAGCTGGAGATCAGGAAGTTGTGCGGGGTCAGGCCGCCCTTGAAGTAGGCGCCGACCGGGATGGCGAAGATCGAGAAGATGAACTCGGGTGCGGTACGCACGCCGATGTTGTCACCCACGCCGATCACGAACGGACGCAGGTACAGCGCGCCGCCGGTGCCGTAAGGCGGGATGAAACGTTCGTTGGCCTTGACCACCTGCTTGCAGGCTTCGATGAACTGTTCGGTGGGCACGTGCGGCATCAGCAGACGCGCGCAGCTGCGTTGCATGCGGGCGGCGTTCTGGTCCGGGCGGAACAGGTTGATCGAGCCGTCCTTGCAGCGGTAGGCCTTGAGGCCTTCGAAACATTGCTGGCCATAGTGCAGGGCAGTGGAGCCCTCGCTGATGTGCAGCACGTTGTCTTCGGTCAGGGTGCCCTTGTCCCACTCGCCGTTACGCCAGTGCGACAGATAGCGCTTGTCTGTCTTGATGTAGTCAAAACCCAGCTTGTCCCAATTGATGCTTTCGTTACCCATGACACCCTCTATCACTTAACAACCGCCGGAACGGCTCAAGGCTTCTGACGTTTTTTTGGATGGGCACAACAATACTGCATTCCGGGGGCGTACCGCATCCCGGACGATGGCAGGGGCGACAAAAAAACTGAACCTGCTCATGAAACGTCCCCCCTATAACAGCCCCCGTATCCCCGTAGGAGCGAGCTTGCTCGCGAAGGCCCCGGCGCGAACGCTTGGCTATCCCCGCCAGCCCTTTCGCGGGCAAGCCACGCTCCTACCTGGGCACAGTCCTGTGTGTCCCTTGGTTGGTTACAGATGCAAGGCGTGGCCCAATGCGCGCAACGCCGCTTCCTGGACCGCTTCGCCCAGGGTCGGATGCGCGTGGATGGTGCCGCCGATGTCTTCCAGCCGCGCACCCATTTCCAGGGATTGGCCGAACGCCGTGGACAACTCGGATACCCCGACGCCCACTGCCTGCCAGCCGACAATCAGGTGATTGTCACTTCGGGCCACCACCCGCACGAAACCGCTTTTCGATTCCAGGGTCATGGCCCGGCCATTGGCCGCGAACGGGAAGCTGCTGACGATGCAATCCAGGCCAGCGGCGCGGGCCTCGTCCGGGGTCTTGCCCACCACCACCAACTCCGGGTCGGTGAAGCACACTGCCGGGATCGCCGCCGGGTTGAACTCGCGGTGCTTGCCGGCAATCAGTTCGGCGACCATCTCGCCCTGGGCCATGGCCCGGTGCGCGAGCATCGGCTCGCCGCTCAAGTCGCCGATGGCCCAGACGTTGCGCATGCTGGTCTGGCAGCGGTTGTCGATCTTGATTGCTGCGCCGTTCATCTCCAGGTTCAGGCTTTCCAGGTTCCAACCCTGGGTGTTGGGCTTGCGACCCACTGCTACCAGTACCTGATCGGTTTCCAGGTTCAGGGTCTCACCGTTGGGTTCACGTACCTGCAGGCTGCTGGATGTCGCATCGAAGCCCAGCACGCTGTGCTTGAGGTAGAGCTTGATCCCCAACTGCTTCACCGAATCCAGCACCGGCTGGGTCAGTTCGCCATCGTAGGCCGGGAGAATGCGCTCCTGAGCCTCGACCACGCTGACCTCGACCCCCAGCTTGCGGTAGGCGATGCCCAGCTCCAGGCCGATGTAGCCGCCGCCGACCACGGTCAGGCGCTTGGGCAGGGTCTTAGGTGCCAGGGCCTCGGTGGAAGAGATGATCGGCCCGCCGATGGGCAGCATCGGCAGGTTGACGCTTTTCGAACCGGTGGCCAGCAGCAGGTGCTCGCACTGGATGCGGGTCTCGGCGCCTTCGATCTCCACGGTCTTGCCGTCGATCACCTTGGCCCAGCCCTGGATCACCTGGACCTTGTGCTTCTTCAGCAACGCGGCAACCCCGGTGGTCAGGCGGTCGACGATGCCGTCCTTCCATTCCACGCTCTTGCCGATGTTCAGGGTCGGCGCCGCCACTTCGATGCCCAAGGCCGAGCCCTGGCTGTGGTGGCGGGTCTGGTGGAACTGCTCGGCGACATGGATCAGCGCCTTGGACGGGATGCAGCCGATGTTCAGGCAGGTGCCACCCAGGGACTGGCCCTCCACCAGGATGGTCGAGATACCCAGCTGGCCGGCACGAATCGCCGCCACATAACCGCCAGGGCCGCCGCCGATGATCAGCAGTTGGGTAGTAAGAGTCTGTTGCATGCATGCTCCTCTGATCATCAGTCCACAAACAGCGTGGCGGGTTGTTCGAGCAGGCCGCGAATGGCCTGGATGAATTGCGCGGCGTCCATGCCGTCGACCACCCGGTGATCGAAGGAGCTGGAGAGGTTCATCATCTTGCGGATCACGATCTGGCCCTTGATCACCATCGGCCGCTCGACGATGCGGTTGACCCCGACAATCGCCACTTCCGGCAGGTTCAGCACCGGGGTGCTGACGATGCCGCCCAGGGCACCGAGGCTGGTGAGGGTGATGGTCGAACCGGACAGCTCATCGCGAGCGGCCTTGCCGCTGCGGGCGGCCTGGGCCAGGCGCGAGATTTCCTCGGCGTTGCCCCACAGGCTGCGGGCTTCGGCGTGACGTACCACGGGCACCATCAGGCCGATGTCGCTCTGGGTGGCGACCCCGACATGCACCGCGCCGAGGCGGGTGATGACCTGGGCTTCGTCGTCGTAGCGCGCGTTGATCTGCGGGAACTCGCGCAGGGCCACCACCATGGCCCGCACCAGGAACGGCAGCAGGGTCAGCTTGCCGCGGCTGGCGCCGTGTTTTTCATTGAGGTGCACGCGCAGCTCTTCCAGGGCGGTGACGTCCACTTCCTCGACATAGCTGAAGTGCGCGGCACGGTGCTTGGATTCCTGCATGCGCTGGGCGATCTTGCGGCGCATGCCGATCACCTGGATCTGCTCTTCGTCGTGGCGTTCGGCATAACCGGTGCCAGGGGCCGAGTAGCCGTGCAGCGGTTGGCTGTCCTGGGCCAGGTAGGCGTCCAGGTCCTCGTGGAGGATGCGCCCGGCCGGGCCGCTGCCTTGTACCAGGCGCAGTTGGATACCCTGGTCGAGGGCATGCTTGCGCACTGCCGGCGAAGCCAATGGGCGCTCGTCGGCTTCGCGGGCCACCGGTGCCTGCGGGGCAGGGCGGCTGCAGGCGGGTTGGCTGCGCACTGCCGGCTTGGCTTCAGCCTGGGGCGCTGCGGCCACCGCTGCTGGTGCCGGCTTATTAATAGCGGCCGGCTCTTTGTGGCTAGCGGCAGGCGCCTGGGCGGACTCCTTGAAGTTGCCCGCGCCTTCGACTTCGATGCTGATGAGGATGCTGCCCACCGCCATCACTTCACCGGGCTCGCCGCCCAGGGCGATGACCTTGCCGTGCACCGGCGAGGGGATATCGACCATGGCCTTGTCGGTCATGACATCCGCCAGTATCTGGTCTTCCACCACCAGGTCGCCGACTTTCACATGCCACTGCGCCAATTCCACTTCTGCGATGCCTTCGCCGATGTCCGGCATCTTGATAACGTGCGTGCCCATTCAGACCTCCATGACCCGTTGCAGCGCCGCGCCCACTCGGGACGGCCCTGGGAAATATGCCCACTCCTGCGCGTGGGGATACGGCGTATCCCAACCGGTGACGCGCTCGATCGGGGCTTCCAGGTGGTGGAAGCAGTGTTCCTGCACCAGCGACACCAGTTCGGCGCCGAAACCGCAGGTACGGGTGGCTTCGTGCACCACCACGCAACGGCCGGTCTTCTTCACCGACTTGACGATGGTGTCCAGGTCCAGCGGCCACAGGCTGCGCAGGTCGATGACCTCGGCGTCGATGCCGGTTTCCTCGGCCGCCACTTGCGAGACATAGACGGTGGTGCCGTAGGTGAGGATGGTCACATCCTTGCCAGGGCGGGTAATGGCCGCCACGTCCAGCGGCACTTTGTAGTAGCCGTCCGGCACCTGGGCCGACGGGTGTTTCGACCAGGGGGTTACCGGGCGGTCGTGGTGGCCATCGAACGGGCCGTTGTACAGGCGCTTGGGTTCCAGAAAGATCACCGGGTCATCGTTCTCGATGGAGGCGATCAACAGGCCCTTGGCGTCGTAGGGGTTGGAAGGCATCACGGTGCGCAGGCCGCAGACCTGGGTGAACATCGCCTCGATGCTCTGGCTGTGGGTCTGGCCGCCGTAGATGCCGCCGCCGCAGGGCATGCGCAGGGTCATCGGCGCGGTGAACTGGCCGGCGGAGCGATAGCGCAGGCGCGCGGCTTCGGAAATGATCTGGTCCGAGGCCGGGTAGACGTAGTCGGCGAACTGGATTTCCGCCACCGGGCGCAGGCCATAGGCGCCCATGCCGATGGCCGCGCCGACGATGCCGCTTTCCGAGATCGGCGCATCGAACACCCGCGAGGTGCCGTACTTGGCCTGCAGGCCCTCGGTGCAGCGGAACACGCCACCGAAGTAACCGACGTCCTGGCCGAACACCACCACGTTGTCGTCACGCTCAAGCATCACATCCATGGCCGAGCGCAGGGCCTGGATCATGGTCATGGTGGTGGTGGTCATGGCGGTGTCCAACTGGATATTGTTGTTGTGGTCGTTCATCTCAGATCCCCAGTTCCTGGCGTTGGCGTTTCAGGTGCTCGGGCATGTCCTTGTAGACATCCTCGAACATGGTCGCGGCGCTGGGGATCTGGCCGCCGGCGAGGGTGCCGAACTGCTCGGCCTCCTTCTGCGCGGCGATGACCTGGGCTTCAAGCTCGGCACTGACGGCGCTGTGTTCCTCTTCGGACCACTGGCCGATCTTGATCAGGTGCTGCTTGAGGCGGGTGATCGGGTCGCCGAGGGGGAAGTGGCTCCAGTCGTCGGCCGGGCGGTATTTCGACGGGTCGTCGGAGGTGGAGTGCGGGCCGGCGCGGTAGGTGACCCATTCGATCAGGGTCGGGCCGAGGTTGCGCCGGGCGCGTTCGGCGGCCCAGCGCGAGGCGGCGTAGACCGCGATGAAATCGTTGCCGTCGACCCGCAGCGAGGCGATGCCGCAGCCCACGCCGCGTCCGGCGAAGGTGGTGGCTTCACCGCCGGCGATGGCCTGGAAGGTGGAGATCGCCCACTGGTTGTTGACCACGTTGAGGATCACCGGCGCGCGGTACACGTGGGCGAAGGTCAGCGCGGTGTGGAAGTCCGACTCGGCGGTGGCGCCGTCGCCGATCCAGGCCGAGGCGATCTTGGTATCGCCCTTGATCGCCGAGGCCATGCCCCAGCCCACGCCCTGCACGAACTGGGTCGCCAGGTTGCCGGAGATGGTGAAGAACCCGGACTCTTTCACTGAGTACATGATCGGCAACTGGCGTCCCTTGAGCGGATCGCGCTCGTTGGACAGCAGTTGGCAGATCATCTCCACCAGCGGTACGTCGCGGGCCATCAGGATGCTTTGCTGGCGGTAGGTGGGGAAGCACATGTCGTCGATGTTCAAGGCCAGCGCCTGGGCGCTGCCGATGGCTTCCTCGCCGAGGCTCTGCATGTAGAACGACATTTTTTTCTGCCGTTGGGCGACCACCATGCGGTTGTCGAAGATCCGCGTCTTGAGCATGGCGCGCATGCCCTGGCGGAGGATCTCCACGGGCACGTCGCTGGCCCATTCGCCCAGGGCATTGCCCTGATCGTCGAGCACACGGATCAGCCCGCGGGCCAGGTCGGCGGTTTCCGCAGGTTCAATCTCGATAGGGGGTTTGCGAGCCAGGCCGGCGTCGTTCAGACGCAGGTAGGTGAAGTCGGTCTTGCAGCCGGGACGGCCCGAGGGTTCGGGAACGTGCAGGCGTAGCGGTGCATACGCTGTGGTCATGGCTTTCTACGCTCGATCTTGTGGATTTCTTGTAATTGGGCGCGCTAGCTGACAGTCATTTCCTGGGTAAGGAAAATCTTGTCCTACAAACATCATAGGCCGGGTGAAGGAGAATATTTATCTCTGTTTCATTGCGCTGGAGGTCATTTGCAGATAAAAAATCTGCATAAACATAAAAACAAGGTTGTTTTGTCTCATGCGCAAACTGGACCGTACCGACATCGGCATTCTCAACAGTCTTCAGGAGAATGCCCGCATCACCAACGCTGACCTGGCCCGCTCGGTGAACCTTTCACCGACCCCGTGCTTCAACCGGGTCAAGGCCATGGAGGAGCTGGGGCTGATCCGCGAGCAGGTGACCCTGCTGGACCCCGACCTGCTGGGGCTGCACGTCAACGTATTCATTCACGTCAGCCTGGAGAAGCAGGTGGAAGAGGCCTTGCAGCACTTCGAGGAGGCGATTGCCGACCGCCCGGAAGTCATGGAGTGCTACCTGATGGCCGGAGACCCGGACTACCTGATCCGGGTGCTGGTGCCGACTATCCAGGCGCTTGAGCGTTTCATGATGGACTTTCTGACCAAGGTTCCCGGGGTGGCCAATATCCGCTCCAGCTTCGCCCTCAAGCAGGTGCGCTACAAGACCGCGCTGCCGCTGCCGGCCAACGGCCTGACCCTGGGTCTCTGAGGCTCAGGCGGAGAGCCCGTTCCACAGCTGCTCCAGGTTCTTGAAGTCCCAGTCTTCCGGGGCTTCGCGCGCGATGATGCGATCCTGGCCCTGGACCTTGGCCAGATCGATCACGCTCTGCGCCAATGGCAGGTTGGAGCGGGTCGAGAAGAACACCTTGACTCTGGGCGTCAGCAGGGCGCTCGGATGCTGCTCCATCACCACCGCCAGGCGACCGCTTTCCAGGCGCACCAGCGAACCTACCGGGTAGATGCCCACGCTCTTGACGAAGGCCTGGAACACCCGCTGGTCGAAATGGCCTTTCCAGGTGGACATGCGCTGGATCGCCTCGGCCGGGTCCCAGCCACGGTTGTAGGGGCGATTGGAGGTCACTGCGTCATACACGTCACAGACCGCGCCCATTTGTGCAAACAGGCTGATCTGGCTGCCGGCCAGGCGGTGCGGATACCCGGAACCGTCGGCCTTTTCGTGATGGTGCAGGCACACGTCGAGCACCACGGCATCCACATCGCTGCTTTGGCGCAGGATTGCGCCACCGGCTTCCGGGTGGCGCTTGACCTGCTCGAACTCGCTGTCCGAGAGCTTTTGCGGTTTGTTCAGAATGCTGTCGGGGATGGTCAGCTTGCCCACGTCATGCAGCAGGCCGGCGATGCCCGCCAGGCGAATATAGTCCTCCGACAGCCCCAACTGACGCGCGGTGGCCAGCATCAGTGCACAGACTGCCACTGAATGCATATAGGTGTAGTCGTCGGCGTTCTTCAGTCGCGCCAGGCTGATCAGCGCATTGGGATGACGCAGCACCGACTGGGCGATCTGCACCACCAGTTCTTCGGCTTGTTGCATCTCCAGTGCCTGGCCCATGCGCACTTCCTGGAACATCGCCATCACCGCCTTGCGCGAGTGGGCGCAGAGCTTGAGGGCACGCTGGACTTCCTCATCCATGCTCGCCCGCGGCGTCGGCAACTCCACCGCAGGGGCCGTTGTTGGTGTCGGGGTCGGTGCCGGCGGGCTGGCCTCAGGCAGGTCGCAACCCTTGCTGGAGTCGATCCACAGGCTGCTCAGGTTGGAGCGTTGCAGGCGCTGCAGGTCGTCACGGCTGTCGAGGACAAAACCGGCTTTCCAGAATGAGTGGTCCAGCCAGGAACCACAGAACTGATGGATGTACATGCCCATTTGCAGCTGTTGGATCGAGATCAGTTTCAGCATGACCAGCACTCCCCTAGAGGGCGCTCGGCGATCACCGGCCAGCCGTCCCCTGCATGATCGGGATGATCTGTAGGAGGCGGCTGGCTGGCGAACAGCGTCCAGCACGAGCGTTTTTTCTACCTGGCTTCTCAGCGGGCCTTGGCCCGTCTCACAGGGAGAAGCGTGCCACCAGTTTGTTCAGACTCACCGCCAGGGACGACAGTTCACTGCTGGCGATCGAGGTCTGGCTGGCCGCGGACGAGCTTTGCAGCGACAGGTCGCGGATGCTCATCAGATTCTGGTCCACCGAGCGTGCGACCTGGGCCTGCTCCTCCGAGGCGGTGGCGATCATCAGGTTGCGTTCGTTGATCTCGCTGATGGCCTGGGTGATGTGGCTGATGGCAGCACCGGCCTCGTGGGCGATGGCCAGGGTCTGGCTGGCGTCCTCGCTGCTTTGCTGCATGGACACCATGGCCTTGCTCGAACCGCTCTGGATGCCCTGGATCATCTGCTCGATTTCCTGGGTCGAGAGTTGGGTGCGGTGGGCCAGGGCCCGCACTTCGTCAGCCACCACGGCAAAACCTCGACCCTGTTCACCCGCCCGGGCGGCCTCGATGGCGGCGTTCAGGGCCAGCAGGTTGGTCTGTTCGGCAATCGCCCGGATCACGTCCAGGACCTTGGTGATGTCCTGGGCCTGTTGGGCCAGGCCAGCCATTTCCACCCGGGTGTTCTCCACGGTCCCGGTGAGTTTTTCGATGGAGTGGATGGTCTGTTCGACGCGCTCCTTGCCCAGCCCTGCGGAACGCTCCGAAGCCTGGGTCGACTGCGAGGCGGAGACCGCATTGCGTGCCACTTCCTCGACGGCGGCGGTCATTTCGTTGACTGCCGTGGCGGCCTGGTCGGTCTCCATGCTCTGTTGCTGGATACCGGCGTTGGACTCACGGGTGATGGCGCTCATTTCCTCGGCGGCGGAGGCCAACTGAGTGGAAGAGTCGGCAATGTGGCGGATGGTCGACTTCAAGCTGTCGAGCATCGCCTGGGTGGATTTCTGCAGGTCGGTCAGTTCGTCCTGGCCGTTGACTTCGACCTCGGCACGCAGGTCGCCCTCGGCGATTTTCTGCGTGGTGCTCAGCAGTGATTGCACCGGGCGGATGATACTGCGGGTGAACAGCACCGCGATGAGCATGGTCAGGATGATCGCCAGGACGATGATCAGCGAGGTCAGGGTCAGGCCGCTGTCGAACTGCTCGCCGGCCTGGGTCGCCGAGTGTGCGGCACCTTTTTCGTTGAGACTGATCAGCGCTTCGATGGCGCTCTGCAACGTGTTGGCCAGGGGCACGGTGACCTGGTTGATGTAGTCACTGCTCTGTTGCGCGGTATTGGTCTTGCTGGCATCGATCACCACGGCCAGCTTGTCCAGGTAGTCCTGGGCGTTACGCTTGACCTGATCGTAGAGGGTTTTTTCCTCGGCACTGGAGACCAGCGGCTCGTAGTCCTTGATCACCTGGGCCAGGGTGGTTTTCAGCGAGCCCAGCTTGTCCAGGGACGCGCCTTTCTGGCTGTCGGTTTCAGTGGCGTAGTGCAGCGCCTCCAGGCGCACACGCAACGCGCTGGATTCGATTTTCGTGGCTTGTCTGACGCTGGGCAGCCAGTTGGACTGAAGGTCCAGTGCCGCGTCGTGAATCTGTCCCATTTTCCACAGTGCCAGTCCCCCCAGACCGATCAACAACATACAGATGGCGCCAAAACTCAGCAGCGCCCTGGAAGTCAGTTTCAAGTTTCTTATCACCATAAAGGCACCTTGCAAGTTGGAGTGATACAACCAATAACAGTTCGACTCCTTGTCTCCTTGGTAGCACTCTGATCTCAAACATGTGAAAAATCTGCATAGATGTAAAAATATATTTCCAATTGTTATTTTTTGTTCAGCCCGGGGACAGCTGGTGGGGAGTACAGGGTCTGGCCAGGGGTATTTCAGGCCTCGCGGGTACAGGAATGAGGGGGGCACACCCCCTTGGACTTGACCCTTATCAAGGCAGTTTTGGCAGTTTTGAGGCATCCTTGACGTCTCCCCAACGAAAAGGAAAAGGCCCATGACAACGCCTGTGACAACGGCGCCCGCGACCAAGGCCGTATTCCCGATTGGATTGCTGATCGGCGTGCTGGCGTTGGTCGGGGTACTGCTTCTGCCTCTGCCCGCCGACCTGCCGGTGGCAGGGCACCGGATGCTGGCGATCCTCGCGTTCGCCGTGGTGGTGTGGATCAGCGAAGCCGTGTCCTATGAGGCCAGCGCGATCATGATCACTGCGCTGATGGCCTTCCTTATCGGCACCGCGCCGACCCTGCAGGACCCGACCCAGATCTACGGCAGTTCGGCGGCCATCAGCATGGCCCTGACCGGCTTCTCCAACTCGGCCCTGGCCCTGGTGACCGGCGCCTTGTTCATCGCCGCGGCGATGACCCACACCGGCCTCGACCGACGCATTGCCCTGGTGACCCTGACCCGGGTCGGTACCAGCACCCGGGGCATCCTGGTCGGGGCCATCGCGGTGACCATCCTCCTCAGCTTGTTGGTGCCCAGCGCTACAGCGCGCAGCGCCTGCGTGGTGCCGATCATGATGGGTGTGATCGCCGCCTTTGGGGTCGACAAACGCTCGAACATCGCCGCCGGGTTGATGATCGTGGTGGCCCAGGGCACCAGCATCTGGAACGTCGGCATCCAGACCGCCGCCGCACAGAACCTGCTGACCGTGGGTTTCATGGACAAGATGCTTGGCCAGCGCGTGGCCTGGCTCGATTGGTTGATCGCCGGGGCGCCCTGGGCGGTGATCATGTCCCTGGTACTGCTGTGGCTGGTGCTCAAACTGCTGCCGCCGGAAACCGACAGCATCCCCGGTGGCAAGGAAGCCGTGGCCCAGTCCCTGGTGGATATCGGGCCCATGACCGGGCCGCAGAAACGCCTGCTGGCGGTATCGCTGTTGCTGCTGCTGGCCTGGTCCACCGAGGGCAAGCTGCACCCCTTCGACACCACGACCACCACCTACGCCGGCCTGGTGATCCTGTTGTTGCCACGGATCGGCATCATGACCTGGAAGGACGTGCAGGCACGGATTCCCTGGGGCACGGTGATTGTCTTCGGTGTCGGCATCAGCCTGGGCACGGCGCTGCTCAGCACCCAGGCCGGGCAGTGGCTGGGGACTCAGGTGGTGGCCCATACCGGGCTCGACCATCTCGGCCCGCTGGCGGTGTTCGCGATCCTCGGCGCCTTCCTGATCCTGATTCACCTGGGATTTGCCAGCGCCACCGCGCTGACTTCGGCCTTGCTGCCGATCCTGATTGCAGTGCTGCAGACCTTGCCGGGCGAGATCAATCGCTTGGGCATGACCATGCTCCTGGGGTTTGTCGTCAGCTACGGTTTTATCCTGCCGATCAACGCGCCGCAGAACATGGTCTGCCTGGGCACCGAAACCTTCAATGCGCGGCAGTTCGCCAAGGTCGGGTTGCTGGTGACGCTGGTGGGTTACCTGCTGATGCTGGTGTTCGCCATGACCTGGTGGAAGTGGCTGGGCTGGATCTAGGCCGCGTTGCCCGGGCGCCCGGTTTTTGCCGGCGCCACGGTGTCATAGCGAGCCGTGAAACACCCGGGTCACGGTACCGGCCAGGCGCACCGTGCCCTGGCCGTCCCAGCTGACGGTCACCGGGCCGCCATCGCATAGCACCTTGACTGGGCTGTCCAGCAAACCACGGCGGATGCCATTGACCGCGGCCCCGCAGGAGCAGGAGCCTGAGCCCAGGGGAATCGCGCCGTTGCGTTCCCAGATCCTCAGGCGAAGGGTCTGGCGGTCGATGATCTGGATGAAATGCACGTTGGTCTTTTGTGGAAACAGCGGGTCGGCCTCGATTAGCGGGCCGATACTGGCGATATCGAGGCGCTCCAGGTGCTCGACGAAAAAGCTGCAATGGGGGTTGCCCATGCTGCATGCCGTCGGCGTTCCCGGCAGTGGCAAGGTCAAAGTGTCCAGGGGCCGGGCCAGGGGAATCGCCTGCCAGGCGAACTGTGGCTCGCCCATTTCCACCGAAATCGACTGATCGTCCAGGCGCTGGCAGTGCTGGATACCGCGCTCGGTCTTCACCTGCACCGAACGCTCGCCGCTTTCGCCCAGCAGCAGCTCGGCAGCGCCGCGGGTGGCACTGCCGCAGGTGCTCAGGCTGGAACCATCGGCGTTCCAGAAGGTCAGTTGCGCCGCCGTCTCGGGGCAATCGCTGAGCACCACTAGTTGATTGAAACCGATGCCGCGCTGCCGATCGCCCAGGGCCCTGGCACGTTCGCGGGTGATCGGGTAGTCGCGACCACGGGCGTCGATCAGCACGAAATCATCACCATTGGCGTGCATTTTTATAAAGGGCAGGGGCATTTGAGTTCCGGATAATGACGGCCAAGGTCGGGTGGCGTTGAGACTCGGCGCCTGCTGAAGGATTTCGAAAAAACAGCGCCGACGCCAGCGTCTTCAAATAAAATTCATCCACGCCGTTGCCGGTTCGCCTGCCCTCGGGGTTTTCCGGCACACTGGCGGACCATGAGAAATATCGCCAACGGCTGCGTTGCAGCCTGGCACTGCACAAGGTCACTGCATGGATCACTACGCCCCGCGCAACTGGCAGCCCCACGAAAAGCCCAGCTTGCCCGGTTCCCCCTCGACACCGCTGCACCCCACCCACAAGCGCCTGGCCTATGCCCTGGTGGGCTTGCTGGTGGCCATCACTGGCGGCCTGGGCAATTCGCTGGTGATCGCCAACCTGCCGTATCTGCAGGGCGCACTGGGCGCGACCACGGCGGAAATGGCCTGGCTGCCGGCGGCCTACGTGATGACCAACGTGTCGATGAACCTGCTGCTGGTGAAGTTTCGCCAGCAGTTCGGCCTGCGGGCCTTCACCGAGGTGTTCCTGGTGCTGTATGCCCTGGTGACCTTCGGCCACCTGTTCGTCAACGACCTGAGTTCGGCGATCGCCGTGCGTGCGGCCCACGGCATGGTTGGTGCCGCCCTGAGTTCCCTGGGCCTGTACTACATGGTCCAGGCCTTCCCGGCGAAGTGGCGACTCAAGGCCCTGGTGCTGGGGTTGGGCACCTCGCAACTGGCCTTGCCCCTGGCGCGGCTGTTTTCCGAGGATCTGCTGCAGATTGCCGAATGGCGCGGCCTGTATCTGTTCGAACTGGGCCTGGCACTGACTTCCCTGGGCTGCGTGTTCATGCTCAAGCTGCCGCCGGGGGATCGCTTTCGCACCTTCGAGAAACTCGACTTCCTGACCTTCGCCTTGCTTGCCAGCGGCGTGGCGCTGCTGTGCGCGGTGCTGTCCCTGGGGCGGATCGACTGGTGGCTGGAGGCGCCGTGGATCGGCTATGCCAGCGCGGGCTCGATCGTGCTGATCATGGCGGGGTTGTGCATCGAACATAACCGCAGCAACCCGATGCTGATGACCCGCTGGCTTGGCAGTGGGGCGATGATCCGCCTGGCCCTGGCGGTGATCCTGATCCGCATGGTGTTGTCCGAGCAGTCCACCGGCGCAGTGGGTTTCCTCCAGGCCTTGAACATGAGCAGCGAGCAGATGCGCATGCTCTACGGGGTAATGCTGCTGGGCAGTATCGCCGGGCTGGCCACCAGCGCCTTGACCATCAACCCGGCGCACCTGCTGAGGCCGCTGATCATCTCCCTGGCGCTGATGGCGCTGGGTTCGGTGATGGACAGCTTCTCCAGCAACCTCACGCGCCCGGCCAACATGTACCTCAGCCAGTTCCTGCTGGCCTTTGGCGGAACCTTCTTCCTCGGCCCGACCATGGTCCTGGGGACCCGCAACGTGCTGACCAATCCGCGCAACCTGGTGAGCTTCTCGGTGTTGTTCGGCATCTGCCAGAACCTCGGCGGGCTGATCGGCTCGGCGTTGCTCGGGACCTTCCAGATCGTTCGTGAGAAATACCATTCCAGTCATATCGTCGAGCAGCTGACCTTGCTCGATCCCCAGGTGCTGGCCCGGGTGCAGAGTGGCGCAGCGGCTTATGGCAAGATCATCGCCGACCCCGACCTGCGCACCCTGCAAGGCATGCGCAGCCTGGCCACGGCGGCCACCCGCGAGGCTAATGTGCTGGCCTATAACGATGTCTTCATGCTGATTGCGGTGATTGCCGTACTGACCATGGTCTGGATCTTCATTCGCAGCCTGTGGCTGATGAGCACGACCCGCGCGGTCGTGCCTGCGGCCCCGGCTTCCGTTCAACCCAGTGGTGCCCCTTCTTCATGAGCGAATCCATCCATCCCACCACCAATGCCATTGCCGCATCCGCCGAGCCCAACGGACCGCCGACCCTTCCCGGTACCGAACCACGGCCGCTGGCGGTGCGCATCATTTCGTCCCTGGGATTTGCCGCCATCGCCATCGTCGGTGTGCTGATCGTGCTTTACGCCTGGCAGCTGCCGCCGTTTTCCAGCGCCGTGGAAAGCACCGAGAATGCCCTGGTGCGCGGGCAGGTAACCATCATCGGGCCGCAGCTCAGCGGCTATGTGTTCGAGGTTCCGGTGCAGGACTTCCAGCAGGTCAAGGCCGGCGACCTGCTGGTGCGCCTCGACGACCGCATCTACCAGCAGCGCCTGGATCAGTCCCAGGCGCAACTGGCGGTGCAGAAAGCGGCCCTGGCCAATGCCCTGCAACAACGTAATAGCGCCGAGGCCACCATCAAGCTGCGCCAGGCGGCGTTGGCCGACAGCCAGGCCCAGGCGCGCAAGAGCGTGGCGGACCTGCAACGCAACGAAGCGCTGATCGCCGACGGTTCGGTGTCCCGGCGTGAGCTGGACGTGACCCGTGCCGCCAATGCCCAGACCGTGGCGGCAGTGGCCCAGGCCCAGGCACAACTGGAAATCGCCCGGCAGGATCTGCAGACGGTGATCGTCAATCGCGGTTCGCTGGAGGCCGCGGTGAGCAGTGCCGAGGCGGCGGTGGAACTGGCACGGATCGATTTGTCCAACACCCGAGTGCTGGCGCCACGGGATGGGCAACTGGGGCAGATCGGCGTGCGCCTGGGGGCTTACGTCAATTCCGGTGCGCAGTTGATGGCCCTGGTGCCCAACCAGCTGTGGGTGATTGCCAACCTGAAGGAAACCCAGATGGACAATGTGCGTGTGGGGCAGCCGGTGAGCTTTAGCGTGGATGCGCTGAGCCACCGCAAATTCAGCGGCAAGGTGCAACGGATTTCCCCGGCCACCGGTTCCGAATTCGCCTTGTTGCAGGCCGACAACGCCACTGGCAACTTCGTCAAGATTGCCCAGCGCGTGCCGGTGCGGATCAGCGTCGACCCGGATCAACCGGAGCTTGAACGCCTGCGTCCCGGACTGTCGGTGGTGGTCAGCATCGACACCTCCCGCTAACCGACACACCGCCGCACTGTAGGAGCCGGCTTGCCGGCGAAGGCGGTCTTGCGGGCCCCTTCGCTGGCAAGCCAGCTCCTACGGCTGGTAGAGATATCGCGGGAGGTCCTGTAGGAGCCGGCTTGCCGGCGAAGGTGGTCTTGCGGGCCTCTTCGCTGGCAAGCCAGCTCCTACCGGGGGGATCGTTCAGACCGCTTGCATTGGCGGCAAGGTGCCCAGCAGCGAGACTGCGGCCACTGCGGCCACACCCAGCAGCCATTCCACCTGCACGCTGTTGCGCAGGCTCGACAGGCGCCGGTCGCAGCCGCGGATTCGCAGGCGGTTGAACAGCGCCAGCCCGAGCATGCCCGCCACCAGCAACACCTTGATCAGCAGGATCAGGGCAAAACCATTGAACAATGGCGTCGGCCACCATTGCCCGGTGAGCACCCGCACGTTGATCAGGCCGGTTATCAGCAAGCCGGTTACCAGCCCATAACCCACGCCGCTGAAGCGCTTTAACAAGGGCTCGACAGACAGGCCCGCGGGTTGCCGCAACACCAGCAACAACACCAGCAAGCCTCCCAGCCAGATGCCGACACAGCTCAAGTGCACGATCTGGTTGAGGATCAACAACTGCCCCTGCAGGCCATCGAGCATGGCCCCGTGACCCACCGGTGCCAGGGTGGCCAACAGCAGCGCGCCGAGCCCCAGTTGCACCGACAGGCGCCGGCCCAGCGGGGTCAGCAGCAGGCCGAGCAACAGCAGGTTGAGCAGCAGGTGCCAAGTCCAGACCTGGCCGAAAAAGGTCTTGCCCAGCACCAACTGCACGGTCGCCGGGTCCAGCGCCGCCGACCAGGCGCCGGCCATGCTGGCGGTGATCAGCAGCAGCCAGCACAGGCCGCTGCCCAGGCCAACCAGCGCCAGCCAGCGGCTGAGTCGCTCCAGTCGGTGCTCAACGGCTTGATGCGTGCCGGGCTGCGGATCGAGCCCCAGCAACAGCGGGCGAAACACCCAGGCACCAACCAGGGTCAAGATCACCGCGAAGTGCACGAAGCGGCACAGCACCAGCCATGACGCCATGGGTTACTGGCTCACCTTGAAGCTGTAGCTGCCTTCGCTCTTGTGGGTATCCACCGACACGGCGTGCCATTGCACCTTGTACTCGCCGGCACGCAGCGGCGTGGCGGCCGGGGTGACGATCAGGACTTTCTTGTCGCTGCCTTCGCTGGCGAGGCTTTTGACTTCCACCGGGGTGCCGTCCTTGCTCAGCTTGACCTGGGTGAAGGCCGCTTCCACGCCTTCGGTGAAGACCAGGCGCAGCGCAGTGGGCGCGGTGACGCTGCTGTCGGCGGCCGGGGTCGAGCTTTTCAGATGGGCATGGGCGAACACCGAGGTGGTGGCCAGCAGGGAGGCGAGCAGGGCGGTGGTGGTGAACAGGTTTTTCAGGGACATGACAGGGTTACCTTTAAAGAGAGTGGGGCTCAACGATCTTGCAACTGCATATGAATGATCGGAAACGGCCGGCCTTCACCGTCGGTTTCCGAGCGGCCGCAGTCGACGAAACCATAGTGACGGTAGAAACCATGGGCCTTGGGGTTCTGTTCATTGACGTCGACCTTCAGGCCAGGGCGACGCACCTGATCCAGCAGCGTGCGGCCGATGCCCTGGCCGCGCAGGGCCGGCTCGATAAACAGCATCTGCACGGTGTCGTCGCTGGTGGCGATAAAACCTGCGGGGCTGGCGTCGGGGTTTTCCCAGACCAGCACTTCGAGGGCCGGCAGGTAGCTGTCGCGTACCAGCGGGTACAGGCGCTGGATATCGTCTTCAGCGATAAAGTCATGGGTGGCGCGTACCGAGCGCTCCCAGAGCGCGGTCAGCAGGGCGTCGTCCGCAGCGACGCGAGGGCGAATCTTCATGGGCATGTTCCATCGGTAACAGGACAGATGGCCGGCGATGGGGCAGGGCCGGCATTCGGGCAGAGACCTGTATGCCCGTGTCGCGAATTAACGCCTGGACGGAGCACCGCAGTGGCTGCTGCAAATGAGCGGGATGCCGATCCTACCCAATACGGCCTGGCGGCGAAAGACCGGCGTCGGCCCGCAATGTCTCAGGCCTGACGGCTCCCCGCAGTACGCGGGTGGATGCTAGTCTTGCCCCAGGCTGTTTTCAGGGAGCCCTCATGGGCAATCACAAGATTGAGATCCGTCGCAGCAACGTGGAAAAAATCCTCCTGGGTGCCGAGAAAGTTTTTGCTGAAAAGGGCTATGCCGGCACCGCCATGGCGGATATCGCCGAGCAAGTGCAACTGCCGCGCTCCAACCTGCATTACTACTTCAGCACCAAGAGCGAGTTGTACAGCGCGGTGCTGCTGGGCCTGCTGGAGGTGTGGAAGCAGGACGCCCTGTGCTTTGAAATGTTCGACGACCCACGAGTGGTACTGAGCAGTTACATCCGCGCCAAGATGCAGCATTCACGCAGCCGGCCCTATGGTTCCAAGGTCTGGGCCAACGAGATCATCCATGGCGCGCCGACGCTGGGCGAAGCCCTGGATGCCAGCCTCTACGACTGGGCGAAGATGAAGGAAGCGAAGATTCGCCAGTGGGTCGAGGATGGGCGGATTCTGCCGGTGGAGCCGTCGAGCCTGCTGTACATGATCTGGGCCTCGACCCAGCATTACGCCGACTTCGACCATCAGGTGATGATCCTCAACGAGCACCAGCCGCTGTCGGACCTGCAGTTCGAGCGGGCGGTGCAGACCGTCACCAGCGTGATTCTTCGAGGTATTGGCCTGGAGCCCTGAGCCTGCATCGCCGCCTACCGTAGGAGCTGGCTTGCCAGCGAAGGGGCCCGCCAGACCGCCTTCGCCGGCAAGCCGGCTCCTACAGATCCCCCGCGATATCTCTGCCAGCCGTAGGAGCTGGCTTGCCAGCGAAAGGGCCCGCAAGACCGCCTTCGCCGGCAAGCCGGCTCCTACAGATCCCCCGCGATATTCCTGCCAGCCGTAGGAGCTGGCTTGCCAGCGAAGAGGCCCGCCAGACCGCCTTCGCCGGCAAGCCGGCTCCTACAGATCCCCCGCGATATCTCTGCCAGCCGTAGGAGCTGGCTTGCCAGCGAAAGGGCCCGCAAGACCACCTTCGCCGGCAAGCCGGCTCCTACAGATCCCCCCGCGATATCCTGCCAGCCGTAGGAGCTGGCTTGCCAGCGAAAGGGCCCGCAAGACCACCTTCGCCGGCAAGCCGGCTCCTACAGATCCCCCCGCGATATACCTGTCTACCGTAGGAGCTGGCTTGCCAGCGAAGAGGCCCGCAAGACCACCTTCGCCGGCAAGAGCAGGCCTCTCTCTCAAACAGCTTCGTGGTAGGGATTGCGCGGATCGTGCTGCCAGTCGAGGAATGGCTTGCCGGTTTCCTGAGGCACCATGTCGATGCAATCCTGCACCGGGCAGGTGATCTGGCACAGGTTGCAACCCACGCATTCGTCGTCGATCACCTCATATTTATGGGTGCCGTCCGCTTGCCTGAGGCTGGCAATCGCCTGGTGCGAAGTGTCTTCGCAGGCAATGTGGCAGCGTCCGCAACCGATGCACGCCTCCTGGTCAATTTTCGCGATCACCTGGTAGTTGATATCCAGGTACTTCCAGTCGGTGGTGTTGCCCACGGCGCGCCCACTGAAGTCTTGCAGGCTGTGGTAGCCCTGGCTGTCCATCCATCGCGATAGACCGTCCTTCATCTCTTCGACGATGCGAAAGCCGTGAAGCATGGCGGCGGTGCACACCTGCACCGCACCGCAGCCCAGGGCGACGAACTCGGCGGCATCGCGCCAGTTGCCGATGCCGCCTATGCCGCAGATCGGCAGGCCTTGGGTCTGTGGGTCGCGGGCGATCTCGGCCACCATGTTCAGGGCAATCGGCTTGACCGCCGAGCCGCAATAACCGCCATGAGTGCTCTGGCTGCCGACCATCGGGTGGGCGACCATGCGCTCCAGGTCGACGCTGGTGATGGAGTTGATGGTGTTGATCAGCGACACCGCGTCAGCCCCACCGCGGTGGGCGGCGCGGGCGGCCATGCGGATGTCGGTGATGTTCGGCGTCAGCTTGACGATCACCGGCAGCGAACAGTAGGTCTTGCACCAGCGGGTCACCTGCTCGACGTATTCCGGCACCTGGCCCACAGCTGCGCCCATGCCCCGTTCCGGCATGCCGTGGGGGCAGCCGAAGTTCAGTTCGATGCCATCGGCGCCGGTGGCTTCCACCAGGGGCAGGATGGCTTTCCACGACGCTTCCTCGCAGGGCACCATCAGCGAAACGATCAGCGCGCGGTCCGGCCAGTCCTTCTTCACCTGGGTGATTTCTCGCAGGTTGATCTCCAGGGAACGGTCGGTGATCAGCTCGATATTGTTGATGCCCATGACCTCGCGGTTAGGCCCGAAGTGCGCCGAGTAGCGCGACGACACGTTGACCGCCGCCGGGTCCTCGCCGAGGGTTTTCCAGACCACGCCGCCCCAGCCGGCCTCGAAGGCGCGGACCACGTTGTAGGCCTTGTCGGTGGGGGGCGCGGAGGCCAGCCAGAACGGGTTGGGGGCTTTGATACCGGCAAAGACAATCGACAGATCGGCCATTTACGCAGCCTCCTGGTTGAGCATCAGTCGGGCATGCATGGCTTCTGCGGCCAGCTTGCCGTGTTGTACCGCCTGCACCGTGAGGTCTTGGCCGAGGCTGACGCAGTCGCCGCCGGCATAGACCCCGGGGATGCTGGTGCGCAGGTGTTCGTCCACCTGGATGCGCTCGCCGCTGCGTTGCAGTTCCCGGGCCAGCGGGTCGCTCAGGGCGGCGCCGTCGAAGCCCTGGCCGATGGCCTTGAAGATCGCATCGGCGGTCAGTTCAAAAGTCTCGCCGGTGGTTTGCAGGCGGCCGTCCAGTAGCTGGGTGCGGGCGAAGCGCATGCCGCGCACCTGTCCTTGATCATTGAGCAGCACCTCCTGGGGCGCGGCCCAGGTCAGCAGGCGCACCTGGTTGGCTTTGGCGATTTCCTGCTCGTGGTGGGTGGCGCCCATGTCCTCGATGCCGCGGCGGTACACCAGGTTGACGTCGCGAGCGCCGAGGCGGGCCATCTGCACTGCCATGTCGATGGCGGTGTTGCCAGCGCCGAGGACGATGCAGTGCTCGGCCAGTGGCAACTGGCTGAGGTCGTCGGCCTGGCGCAGTTCGCGGATGTAGTCGGTGGCGGCCAGCAGCCCGGGGGCATCCTCGTGTGCCAGCCCCAGCAGCTTGCTGGCGGCCAGGCCGAGGCCGAGGAACACCGCGTCGAACTGCTGGTGCAGTTCGGTCAGGCTGAGGTTGGCGCCGAGCTTCTGCCCGTGGCGAATCTCGATCCCGCCGATGCCCAGGAGGAACTCCAGTTCCTGCTGGGCAAAATCGTCCACCAGCTTGTACTTGGCGATCCCGTATTCGTTGAGGCCGCCGGCTTTGTCCCGGGCTTCGAAAATCACCACTTCATGGCCGTGCAGAGCGCAGCGGTGGGCGCAGGACAAGCCCGCCGGGCCGGCACCGACCACAGCGATGCGCTTGCCGGTGGGCGCGGCGCGCTGGAATGGGTGCTGGGTGAAATGGGCGTTGTCCACGGCGTAGCGTTGCAGCAGGCCGATCAGCACCGGTGCGCACTCCTGGGCGTTGTTGCGCACGCAGGCCTGCTGGCAGAGGATTTCCGTGGGGCAGACCCGAGCGCAGCTGCCGCCGAGGATATTGGCCGAGAGAATCTTCTGCGCTGCGCCCTGGACGTTGTCGGTGTGGATATTGCGGATGAACGAAGGGATGTCGATCTCGCTGGGGCAGGCGTTGACGCAGGGTGCGTCGTAGCAGTAGAGGCAGCGTGATGCTTCCAGGTGGGCCTGGCGGGCGTTGAGCGGTGGCGCCAGGTCGGTGAAATGGCCGGCGAGGGTGGCGTTGTTCAGGGTTGGGTGGGGCAAGTGGTTCAAGGTCTTGATCACGGTTTTGGCCTCACGGTTTTTTTGGCTGCCTCTGACGGGCATCTTTGCGAATTTCGTGTAGGAGCCGGCTTGCCGGCGAAGAGGGCCTTGAGTCCTGTGGGGGCTTTGAGGACGTCTTCGCTGGCAAGCCAGCTCCTACACAATCCGGCTCCTGTGATGGGCGGGGAGTGGCGGTCAGCGTTTGACGGCAGTCGGTTTGTGCCGCTCGGCGCGCTTGCTCAAGAGGTCGAACACCGCCGGGTAGGCCGGGCGCTCGATGTAGCGCCCGGCGCCGCGTTCGGCCCGCAGGTCGCCGTCGGCCCACACCAGCCGGCCCTGGCTGATGGTGTGGCTGGGCACGCCGCGCACGGTCTTGCCTTCGAAGATGTTGAAGTCCACCTGCTGGTGGTGGGTCTTGGCGGAGATGGTGCGGCTGCCTTGCGGGTCCCAGAGCACCAGGTCGGCATCGGCGCCAACGCGGATCGCACCCTTGCGCGGGTAGAGGTTGAAGATCTTCGCGGTGTTGGTGGAGGTCAGGGCGACGAACTCCTGCATCGACAGGCGCCCGCTGTTCACCCCTTCGTCCCACAGCACCGCCATGCGGTCTTCGATGCCGGCGGTGCCGTTGGGGATCTTGCTGAAGTCGTCGCGGCCGGCGGCTTTCTGTTCGGCGCAGAAACAGCAGTGGTCGGTGGCGGTGGTGTGCAGGTTGCCCGATTGCAGACCATGCCACAGCGCCTGTTGATGGCCGATGGGGCGGAAGGGTGGGCTCATCACGTAGCCGGCGGCGGTCTGCCAGTCTGGGTGGCGGTAGACGCTGTCATCCAGCAGCAGGTGGCCGGCCAGCACTTCACCGTAGACCGGTTGGCCCTTGCTGCGGGCGTAGGTGATTTCGTCCAGGGCCTCCTGGGTCGATACATGCACCAGGTACAGCGGCGTGCCAATGGTTTCGGCAATGCGGATCGCTCGGCTGGCGGCTTCGCCTTCCACCTGGGAGGGGCGCGACAGCGGGTGGGCTTCCGGGCCGGTGATGCCCTGGGCCATCAGCTTGCGTTGCAGGTGATACACCAGCTCGCCATTTTCCGCGTGCACGGTGGGCACTGCGCCCAGCTCCAGGCAGCGCTCGAAGCTTGCCACCAGGGTGTCGTCGGCGGCCATGATCGCGTTCTTGTAGGCCATGAAATGCTTGAAGCTGTTGATGCCGTGGTGCTGCACCAGCTCGGCCATTTCCTCGCGGACCTGCTCGCTCCACCAGGTGATGGCCACGTGGAAACCGTAGTCGCTGGCGGATTTTTCGGCCCAGCCGCGCCACTGCTGGAAGGCTTCCAGCAACGACTGCTGGGGGTTGGGAATCACGAAGTCGATGATCGAGGTGGTGCCCCCCGCCAGGCCCGCCGCGGTGCCACTGAAAAAGTCTTCGCTGGCCACCGTGCCCATGAAAGGCAGTTGCATGTGGGTGTGGGGGTCGATGCCGCCAGGCATCAAGTATTGGCCGCTGCCATCGAGCACTTCGCAGCCTGCGGGAATATCCAGATTGTTGCCGATGGCTCTAATCAGGCCCTCTGCGCAGAGGACGTCGGCTGTATAACTTTCATCATGGGTAATAACGGTGGCGCCACGGATCAACAGAGACATTCCGAGTTCCTCGCAGGCATGACCGACTTGTGCCGGTTCTAACTTTTTTATTGAACGCGCTGACAACTTTGTAATCCTGTCAGCGGTGTCAGGAATAGAAGCTAGCCCGAGTTACAAGAAACAGCAAGAATATTTTTTATAAGCTTATATTAAATATAAATAGTTGAAATATAAGGATAAAAAATAGAAATCTGCAAAATGGTGCAGCGCCTCACCATTTTGACGCACTTGACAGGATCGAAAAATAGTCGAGATTTCCTATGTCGAATCAGCCGCTTGAGGAGGCACTGGGAAAACCGATAAATAATTAAAAAAATAACTGTGCACTGCTTTGGGTCCTGACCGAATGGACAACTTGCCAAACACCCGGCCTGAGTGAATTGGCAACTAACCAGGGACTCGCAAGTTGCTTGCATAAAACCCAACTACATCAGTTGTTTACATGGATTCCGCCGACTGTGCAGCAGCGCCCGCGCAAGTACTTGGCATCTTTATTGAGTGCCGCCGCAGGTCGATGTGCCAGAGGCTGGAAGTCGTAAGTTCTCCGGCCATCGTCCGGCGCGCGAACCCTTCGCCTGCCGCCCTGATGAGCAAAATAATCAGAACAACAGTGGAGCGGCCATGCAACAGAACAGATCCCAGGTCACCGAGCGCGCCGGCTTGTACGAGCTGGACGCCGGCAGCGACGTACTCGACAGCCCCCGTTACAACCACGACATCGCACCGACCAAGGTCCAGGAGCGCACCTGGAACAAATGGCACATCACCGCATTGTGGATCGGCATGTCGATCTGCGTGCCCACCTACACCCTGGGCGGGGTGCTCACCGCTTACTTCGGCCTCAGCGTCGGCGAGGCGCTGCTGGCGATCCTCCTGGCCAATATCGTGGTGCTGGTGCCCCTGACCCTCAACGCCTTTGCCGGCACCAAGTACGGCATCCCGTTCCCGGTGCTGCTGCGCTCGTCGTTCGGCATCATCGGCTCCAACGTGCCGTGTCTGATCCGCGCCCTGGTGGCCTGCGGCTGGTTCGGCATCCAGACGATGTTCGGTGGGCTGGCGATCCACCTGTTCCTGGGCTCGATCTTCGAGGGCTGGAAGGCCCTGGGCGGCACCGGCGAGGTGATCGGCTTCATGATCTTCTGGACCCTCAACCTGTGGGTGGTGCTGCGCGGCGCCGAGTCGATCAAGTGGCTGGAAACCCTGTCCGCGCCGCTGCTGGTGGCGGTGGGTATCGGCCTGCTGGTGTGGGCCCTGCCCAATGTGTCCCTGAGCGAGTTGCTGGCAATCCCGCCCAAGCGTCCCGAGGGCGCTAGCGTCACCAGTTACTTCATGGCCGGGCTCACGGCGATGGTCGGCTTCTGGGCCACCCTGTCGCTGAACATTCCCGACTTCAGCCGCTACGCGAAAAGCCAGAAGGACCAGATCCTCGGGCAGATCTTCGGCCTGCCACTGACCATGTTCCTGTTTGCCGCCCTGGGGGTGGTGATGACCGCCGCCTCGGTGAAACTGGTGGGGGTCACCGTCTCCGATCCGGTGAGCCTGATCGGCCACATCCAGAGCCCGGGCTGGGTGGCCCTGGCCATGGCGCTGATCATCATCGCCACCTTGTCCACCAACACCGCGGCCAACATCGTCTCGCCCACCAACGACTTCCAGAACCTGGCGCCGAAGCTGATCGGCCGCACCACCGCAGTGATCCTCACCGGCCTGGTGGGGCTGGCGCTGATGGGCCACGAGCTGCTGAAAAAGCTCGGCCTGCTGGTGTCCGACGTCAGCCTGGAAACGGTCTATTCGAACTGGCTACTGGGCTATTCCAGCCTGTTGGGGCCGATTGCCGGGATCATGGTGGTGGACTACTTCATCATCAAGCAACAGCGCCTGGACCTGGCCGGCCTGTACCGCGACGACGTCTACCCGGCGTGGAACTGGCACGGCTTCATCGCCTTCGGCGTACCGGTGGCGCTGACCCTGATGTCCCTGGGCAGCGACGCTTTCAGTTGGTTCTACAGCTACGGCTGGTTCACCGGTTCGGCCCTGGGCGGGCTGCTGTATTACGGCCTGTGCACCTGGCGCAGCCCCCAGGTGGCGACCGCCAAGACCCCGACATGAACACCCAACCAGCGCTCTGCTCACCACCATTCCCGTAGGAGCTGGCTTGCCAGCGAAGGCGTCAGCCACGACGGCACAAGGCTCCAGGGCCTATTCGCCGGCAAGCCGGCTCCTACGGTGGGCTGGCGGTGTTTGTTGTAGGCGCTGGCTTGCCAGCGAAGGCGTCCTCAGCCTTGCAACCGGCTCGAGGGCCTCTTCGCCGGCAAGCGGAGCGCTGCCCGGCCGGCTCCTACAGATACAGGTTTTGCCGGGCCATTATCCCGGGCGATTGCTGGCACGAATCCCCCGACACCATCAGAAGAAACGCCTGAGGAGATCACCATGAACGCTGCTGTCGAGGTTCTGCAATCCAGCCACCAGCACATCAACCGCGACCGCCTGTGGCAGTCGCTCATGCAACTGGCCAAGCTCGGCGCCACGGTCAAGGGCGGGGTCTGTCGCCTGGCCCTGACCGACCTCGACCGCCAGGCCCGGGACCTGTTCGTGCAATGGTGCGAGGAGGCCGGTTGCACCGTCACCGTGGACGGCATCGGCAACATCTTCGCCCGCCGTCCCGGGCGCAACCCGCAACTGCCGCCGGTGATGACCGGCAGCCATATCGACACCCAGCCCACCGGCGGCAAGTTCGACGGCTGCTTCGGCGTGCTGGCCGGGGTGGAAGTGCTGCGCACCCTCAACGACCTCAAGCTGGAAACCGAGGCGTCCCTGGAAGTGGTGGTGTGGACCAACGAAGAAGGCTCGCGCTTCCCGCCGTGCATGATGGGCTCCGGGGTGTTCGCCGAGAAGTTCAACCTGGAAGACACCCTGGCCAAGACCGACGCCGAGGGCGTCAGCGTCGGCGAGGCCCTGAATGCCATTGGCTACGCCGGCAGCCGCAAGGTCAGCGGGCATCCCGTGGGTGCCTACTTCGAGGCGCATATCGAGCAAGGCCCGATCCTTGAGGACGAACGCAAGACCATAGGCATCGTGCTCGGCGCCCTCGGCCAGAAGTGGTTCGACCTCAAGCTGCGGGGCGTCGAAGCCCACGCCGGCCCGACCCCCATGCACCTGCGCAAGGACGCCCTGGTGGGCGCCGCCGCCGTGGTGGCGGCGGTCAACCGCGCCGCCCTCGGTCACCAGCCTCACGCCTGCGGCACCGTCGGCTGCCTGCAAGCCTATCCGGGGTCGCGCAACGTGATCCCGGGGGAGGTGCGCATGACCCTGGACTTCCGCCACCTGGAGCCGGCGCGCCTGGATTCGATGATTGCCGAAGTGCGCCAGGTGATCGACAACACCTGCGAAGAGCACGGCCTGAGCTTCGAACTGACCCCGACCGCGGACTTCCCGCCGCTGTATTTCGACCCCGTCTGTGTCGAAGCCGTGCGCGGCGCGGCCCAGGGGCTGGGCCTGTCCCATATGGACATCGTCAGCGGCGCCGGGCACGACGCGATCTTCGTTGCCGAACTGGGCCCGGCGGGGATGATCTTCGTGCCTTGCGAAGGCGGCATCAGCCACAACGAAATCGAGAACGCCGACCCCGACGACCTGGCCGCCGGCTGCGCCGTGCTGCTGCGCGCCATGCTCGCCGCCTCCCAATCCATCGCCCAACGCCAACCGTAGGAGCCGGCTTGCCGGCGAAGGGGCCCGTCAGACATGCATCGCCCATGGCGACGCCTTCGCTGGCAAGCCAGCTCCTACCGGGGCTGGCGGTGTTTTCACGAATCCGCCCGCGCCACCATTCCCGTAGGAGCCGGCTTGCCGGCGAAGAGGCCCGCCAGACATGCACCGCCCATGCCGACGCCTTCGCTGGCAAGCCAGCTCCTACAAGGGCATCGTCAGCCGCTGGTCCTGGCGTACACTGGCGAACTTTTCGCACGGGATATCGACTATGCACAGGATGGCGTTTTGTTTGGCCCTGGCTCTGAGCCTGGGGGGGTGTATCGATTACAAATGGGGCCATGACTGGAAGGCCGACAGCCTTGGCGGTTGGCAGGACGCCAGCAAGGGAAGGTATGACCAGGGCACTTCGTTCAAGCTGGCCTGCGGGCCCGAGCCGCTGTATGTGAAGCTGACCTCCGCGCCGTCCCACCATCTGATGTCGCTGCTGTTCGTTCCCCTGGTCCCGGCGGCCACCGGTGATGACAACCATCTGAGCATCAACGCCCGCCACCCGAGCCTCTCGGCCTGTTCGGCGGCGCAGAACCCCCTGGTGATCAAACTGGACAACCGGGTGATCAGCAATATCGGCTACACAGCCGGCAACCAGGCAGGCAGTTGCGAGCTGCGGCTGGACGAGCGCGAGTTGCAGGGTGAGCGGGTGTCGATCGAGGTCAATCAGGCCGTGCTGCCTTGTGCCGTGGCCCCGCTGACCTTGAAGAAAAACGGCTTCTTCTGCCTGCGGCAAACCCAGTTCGGTGGTTCCAAGCCCTGTGAGCGCTAGGGGTAGTCAGTCGCACGAACCTAAGCTAATTCCTAAAAAGTATTTATTTTCGATTTGTTAGATCGATTAGCTTTTAGCGACTTTCCTGTCTCTCAGAAGGTCCGCCCCCATGCGCCTGCCCTTTGCTTTGCGTCGCAGCTTGTCGATCACCGCCCTGGCCGGCTTGGCGTTGGGCATGGCCTTGAATGCCCAGGCCGACACCGACTTGCGCATTGGCTACCAGAAATCCTCGACCCTGCTGGCCTTGCTCAAGGCCCAGGGCACCCTGGAGCAGCAACTGGCAGGGCAGGGGGTGAAGATCACCTGGCACGAATTCACCAGTGGCCTGCCGCTGGCGGAATCGCTGAATGTGGGCAATGTCGATATCAGCGCCGATGTCGCCGACACGGTGCCGGTCTTCGCTCAGGCCGCCGGGGCCAAGCTGACCTATTTCGCCACCGAAACCCCATCACCCGCCGCCCAGTCCATCGTCATCGCCAAGGATTCACCGCTCAAGTCCCTGGCCGACCTCAAGGGCAAGCGCATCGCCGTGACCAAGGCTGCCGGCAGCCATTACCTGCTGATTGCCGCCTTGCGCGAAGCAGGGCTGAGCTTCGCTGATATCCAACCGGTGTACCTGACCCCGGCCGATGGCCGCGCGGCGCTGGAAACCGCCAAGGTCGATGCCTGGGTCACCTGGGAACCCTTCGTCGCCAGCGCTCAGCGCCAGCAGGGCGCGCGGGTGCTGCACGACGGCCAGGGGCTGGCCAGCTATCGCCGTTACTACCTGGCATCCAGCGACTACGCCAAGGCCCATCCCGAGGTGCTGAACCAGGTGTTTGCCGAGCTGCAGAAGACCGGTACCTGGGTCAAGGCGCATCCGGCCGAGGCGGCGAGGCTGCTGGGCCCGCTGTGGGGCAACCTGGATGTACCGACCGTGGAACTGGCCAACAGCCGCCGCACCTATCAGGTGGAAGTGGTGAAGCCGGAAGCCTTGGGTGAACAGCAGAAAATCGCCGATGCCTTCTACCAGGAAAAGCTTTTGCCCAAGCCGGTGGACGCGCGGGCCGTGCAGTTGTGGAGCCCCAAGAAGTTGTGATCGCTGGTTAGATTGCCTTCGCTGGCAAGCCAGCTCCTACATGCACCATACGCTGCCCTTGTAGGAGCCGGCTTGCCGGCGAACAGGCCCCCCTTTTTTCTTGTTCACCGCCGGCTACGCCATCCCGCGCCCGGCGTCAGGAGTTCCCGTGTCTGCCGTTCACGCCCAAGAGGCTTTCGCCGTCCCAGCCTCAGCCGCCACGCCACCGAGCCCCGCCGACGTGGTGCTGGAGTTGCGCAACCTGACCAAGCACTACGCCCGCCGCCGTGGCCAGAGCGCGCCGCCGGCGGTGCAGCAGGTCAGCCTCCAGGTGCGCCGTGGCGAAGTGCTGTGCCTGATGGGCACCTCCGGCAGCGGCAAGTCCACCTTGCTGCGGCATATCAACCGGCTGATCGAGCCCAGCAGCGGCGAGGTGCTGATCGACGGTGCGGCCATCAGCCAACTCTCGGCCCAGGAACTGCGCACCCTGCGTTCGCGGCGCATCGGCATGGTGTTCCAGCATTTTGGCCTGTTGCCCCATCGCAGCGTGCGCGACAACGTCGCCTTGCCCCTGGAACTGCGCGGCGAGCCCGAGGCCCAGCGCCATGCCGCGGCCGATCTGCAACTGCAAGCCATGGGCCTGGACGGCTGGGGCGAGCACTACCCCCATGAACTGTCCGGCGGCATGCAGCAGCGGGTCGGCCTGGCCCGGGCCCTGGTCAGCGAGCCGGACATCCTGCTGATGGACGAACCCTTCAGTGCCCTCGACCCGACCATCCGCCGCGACCTGCAAAGCCACTTTCTGCGGGTGGTGCGCGAGCGCGGCATCACCACTTTGCTGGTGACCCACGACCCGGCAGAAGCCTTGCGCCTGGCGGACCGCATCGCCGTGCTGCGCCACGGCCAACTGATCCAGCTGGGCACCCCCAGCGAGTTGCTGGAGCAACCGGCGGATGCCGAAGTGGCGGACTTCTTTCAGGACCACGGGGCCCGCAGCGACACGCCGGTGACGGTCTTGCCGACCCCGGTCAAGCGCGGGGTAGCGCCGGCTCCAGCCAGCCCTGGATTGTCCTTGGCCCAGACCCTGCTGCTGGGGCCGGCGGCCCTGGCTGCCAGCGGTCGTGGTGGCCTGTATTGGCTGGGCTTCGCTCTGGAGCTGGGCGCCGCCGCGGCCCTGGGCCAGGGGCTGGCCACGGCCAGTCTTGCCTGGGGCGCCCTGGCGCTGCTCGGCCTGCTGTGCAGCCGCCTGTTGAGCCTGACCCTGGCCCGGCGCCCCAGCCGCCAGGGCCGTTCCGACTGGCGCCTGCCGTGGCTGGTGTTGCTGCTGTGCCAGGCCCTGGTGCTATGGCGGGTTCTGGCCGCCGATGCTTCGGGCCCCTGGCTGCAATTCCCCGCCGACCGCCAAGTGCTGCTGGGCACCGCGGCGGCCATCGATCAGTTGATCGGCTGGTCCCAGGTCACCTTCGAGAGCACCTTCGTCGGCGTGATAGTGGCCGTGCGCACGGTGATCGAAAGCATCGAAAGCCTGCTGGGCTGGCTGCCCTGGCCGGTGCCGGCCCTGGCCCTGGTGCTGCTGGCCTGGCGCAGCGCCGGCGCCGCCCTGGCCCTGACCAGCGCCGTCGCCTTGCTCTACATCGGTCTGTTCGGCTTCTGGGAACGGACCATCGCTACCCTGGCCCTGGTGGGTTCCTCGGTGCTGATCTCGCTGTTGATCGGCGTGCCTGCCGGCATCCTCCTGGCCAAGCGCGCCCTGGCCCGGCGCCTGATCACCCCCTTGCTGGACGTGATGCAGACCCTGCCGACCTTCGTGTACCTGATCCCGGCGGTGGCGTTCTTTTCGGTGGGCAAGACCCCGGCGGTGATCGCCACGGTGATCTTCGCCCTGGCGCCGATGATCCGCCTCACCGCCCTGGGGATTCAGGAAGTGCCCAAGACCGCCGTCGAAGCGGCCCTGGCCCATGGCGCCACACCGTGGCAGATCCTGACCAAGGTCGAGCTGCCCCTGGCTGCGGGTTCCTTGCTGCTGGGGATCAACCAGACCCTGGTGATGAGCCTGTCGATGGTGGTGGTGGCGGCGCTGATCGGCGCCGGCGGCCTGGGCTACGACGTGATGACCGCGCTGCGCAACATCAAGGGCGGCGAGGGCATGTTGGCCGGCGCCGCGATCGTGTTCTGCGCGTTGATTCCCGACCGCATCATTCAAGCGACCCTGCGCCAGCGGGATCGCACATTGCATCAATCATGAGGTGTCCCTTGAACAAGTCGTTTACCCGTACCCTTGGCGCCGCCGCGCTGCTGTTGGGTTTGTCCCTGCCGGTGCTGGCCAAGGACAAGATCGTTATCGGCGAACAGAACTGGACCGGCGCCATCGCCATCCAGAACATCCTCGGCGAAGTGATCAAGAGCCGCCTCGACGGCGACGTTTCCTACCTGGCCGGCGACGTGCCGGTGCTGTTCGCCGCCGCTGCCAAGGGCGATGGCTCGGTGGACGTGCTGACCGATATCTGGCTGCCCAACCAGTCTGCCGCCTGGGCCAAATACGTCACCGGCGGCACCCGCTCCCTGGTGCCCAACAAGCAGCCGTACCTGGGGGTGCAAGGCTTCTACATTCCCGGCTACCTGCAAGACAAATACGGCGTGAAATCGGTCTACGACCTGCAAAAGCCTGAAGTGGCGAAACTCTTCGAACCCCTGGGCGGCGGCAAGGCGCAACTGCTGGTGGGCCCTGCGGGCTGGGAGTCCACCTACATCGGCGAGATCAAGGCCAAGGACTTCGGCTTTGCCGACCAATTCGAATCGGTGTCCACCGAAGCCTCGGTGACCTACGCCAAGCTCGCCGCGGCCTACAAGGCCCAGCGCGGCGTGGTGTTCTACGCCTACACCCCGGACTGGATCTTCTCCGCCTTCGACCTGCGCCGCCTGGATGAACCGGCGTTCGACGGCTATGCCCAGGACAACAAGAAGGGCGACCCGCTGTACAAGGCCGATGGCTGCTGGAAATTCATCAGCCCCACGGTGGACGCCGACTGGCTGAGCAAGAGCAAGATCACCTGCGCCTACCCGGATGCCCGGGTGTATGTCCTGGCCTCCAGCGCCCTGCAAAAGCGCGCACCGCGAATTGCCGCGTTCCTGGAGAACTTCAGCATCGAGCCTCAGGCCCTGAACGACCTGATCCTCAAGATTGAAAAGGAACAGCAACCGGCGGCGCAGGCGGCCAAGGAATGGGTAGCGGCGCATCCGCAGATCGTCGATGGCTGGCTGGGCGCCAGCGGTGAAAAAGTGGGAGTGGCGCAATGAGCGGGGCGCCGGTGAACAGCGTCGAACAGGCGACCTTCGGCGCCGGCTGCTTCTGGGGCGCGGAAGCCGCGTTCCGGGCCCTGCCTGGAGTAGTTGGCAGCCGCGTCGGCTACGCCGTGGAAGCGGCGGACGAAGCCTTGCAGATAGAAGTGGTGCAGGTGGATTTCGACCCCCAGGTGCTGGCTTATTCGACTCTGATCGAACACTTCTGGGGCCTGCACGATCCCACCTCGGTGGATCGCCAGGGCGAGCATGGCGGGGTGAAGTATCGCTCGGCGATCTTCCACACCAACGCCATGCAGGCCGAACAGGCGAGGGCGGCCAAGACCGCCCTGCAAGACTCCGGACGCCTCAACAAACCCGTAGCCACGGTGGTCGTGCCACTGGGGCGCTTTGAACTGGCGGATGAAGAGCACCAGCGTTACCTGGAAAAGAACGGCCTGAGCAGCTGTCATATCTGATCGTTTGCAGATACGCAGGCTTCTGTAGGAGCTGGCTTGCCAGCGAAGAGGCCCGCAAGACCGCCTTCGCCGGCAAGCCGGCTCCTACGCCACCCGCCACTGAATCACTTCCAGCACCGCGCAGCCTTCTCGTGTCAGCAGGTGCACGCCACGGGTGATGCGGATCAGATCGCAATCGCTGATGTCTTTCAGCTCCAGGCTGGACAGGCTGTCCATCAGGTCGCGGACCACGGTGAAACGGTGGGCGGCGCTGCTGGCCAGGTCGCTCAAAGGGGCTTGGGTGTCGAGGTAGAACACCGGGTGTTCGGTGTCGTGGGTGTCGATGGGGGTGAAGCGGGGGAGGTGATGGTCAGTCATAGGTACGACTCCTGCTCATAGAGCAATCACCTTGGTTGCCGACCGAAAGAGCTGAGGCAGTGGTACGCGAGCAGGTTGGCCGAGGAAAGGGCAACAGCACACCTGGGGTGTCCCGCGCAGCACCGTCGTAACTCCTGATCGCGGGAACAAAAGCGACTGCCAGGATGTTTGAAAGTGGATGCGTTCCTATATTCGACCGGCCAAGGTCGCTCGCGGATTTGGCTGCGAGGGGCGGACTATAGGAAGGATGCCAGGGCGGCGCAACCGAGTGTTGAAGGTGATGTTTGAGTGGTTGTGTCGACTGTCTGGTGGCTGGTTTTGATGGGGTACATATCCATTGCTGCGGTCACGGCCACGTAGGAGCCGGCTTGCCGGCGAATAGGCCTTCAAGTCATGCATCGTTCTGGCGGACGCCTTCGCTGGCAAGCCAGCTCCTACGCGGGAGGGGAACACCCCGGATTCTCTTCAGGCCGGCCGCAAGGCCGCCGTCAGATTTTGCCTTTGCTTTTGATCTTCCTGCCCCTTTAAACACGATGGCCGGAGTGAGGGCATGCCGAGCCTAAGCGAGGCACCGAGTGGAGGGGCAGGAGCGTTTTGCTTACTTTTGCGCTGTTCAAAAGTGAGTCGCTGTAAGAGCGAAACCGTAAGTGGCCACACCCGCAGCAACGGATATGTACACCACCGCGGTAAAAGCGAAACGCAACAACGGATATGTACTCCGAACCTCCCTAACGACCTCTCTATCACCCCTTAAAATAGACTAAAGAGTGTCGTCACAGACTCAAAAAACATTGATGATTGATCTTTCTAGTTAGACGGCCAGCGTGTCGTGGCTCTTGCGACGTCATCGGCGTCACGATATTTACGACAGTTTATGGAACTCGCTGAAACCTCATTTACCCACCCGTTCCCCGTCAGAGGAACTGATGGTGAAACAATACTTCTGCTCAGATATTTGTATTGCCTTGTGGGCTATCAAAGCTTGTGGGCATGAGATTAAGCAGGCATCTCGGCAGAAAAACACAGTTTGTTTTTATCCAAATCTCTCGCATACGCTGAAAAGTAGGGCCCCCGTTGGCCGGGTTTACCCTCGCAAGTACCGCCCAATTCAATCGCCTTTTCATGAAGTCTTTTTACTTTTTCTACAGAGTCAACATTAAAACCAATCATCGTGCCATTTCCATTTGTTGCAGGCTCCTTATCAAAGGGAGTGGCTAGGGCAAATGAAAAATTGTTACTTTGCCAGTAAGTCATTCTGTCTGTTGATATCAAGTGCTTGAGTTCTGTTTTTTCAAAGAGTGCATTGTAGAACTCAATTGCAGCCGCCATGTTGTTTGTGCCTAGGACGCAGTAGTTGACTCTCATAATTTAATATCTCATGTTTGTGACAGGATTTAGTACTCATGATTAGCATGTTGAAGCTGTTCATTGCAGTCATTATGGCGCGGGGCAGTGACAGTTTCTGTCAGGATTGATCGATACGTACAACAAGGGAAGGGGGGGGCGCAGAGTTTGGGGAAGTCCTACGCTAAGCCGGCTTGGCTTAAGTGCGTTTCCTGTTCCGGCGTTTTTCAAGGTAGTTGTCGCGTCAGCCGTCTAGATAGGTCGTCACAAGACTCAAAAAATTGATAATCGGTCTTCCTAGTTAGACGGCCAGCGTGTCATGCCCTTGCAACCCATCGGCGCCACGGTATCTCCGACAATGTATGGAGTTTGCTGAAACCTCATTTAGCCGGCCGCGAAGGCTCCTGGGGAGGACGAGCAAAGGACAATCGGCTATTCATCAACACCGTATTCTGGATTTTGCGCACCGGGGCACCTTGGAAAGGCCTGCCAGGCGATTATGCTTCAGGTTTCAAACTCCACCTTTCCACCCTCCACCCAACGCCACCAGCAACCCCACACTGGCCTGCAACTCCCTTGTCTGCACCGCCTGCAACCCCCGCTGCGCCTGGAGTGCAGCAGTCTGCGCCGTCACCACATCCAGGTAACTCACCGCCCCGGCCTGATAGCTGTTCATGGCCAAGGTCTGGGTATGCAACGCCGCATTCACCGCTGCCTGCTGGTCCAGCGCCTCTTGGCGCAAATCCCGCAGTTGCCCCAGGTTGTCCTCCACCTCGCGCACCGCCCGCAGCACCTGCCCACGGTAATGGGCGGCGGCCTCTTCAAACTCGGCATGGGCCTGGCGCTCATTGGCGCTCAGCCGTCCGCCATCAAAGATCGGCAGGTTCACCAACGGCCCCAAGGCCCAATAGCGATTGCCCGCCGCCAGCAGATTACCCACGCCCTGGGTCTGCCCACCGAGCATCCCGGTCAGGCTGAAATCCGGATACCAGGCGGCGCGGGCCACGCCGATGCCGGCATTGGCGGCGTACACCCGGCGTTCCGCCGCGGCGATGTCCGGCCGGCGTTGCAGCAGGGTGCTGGGCAGTTGTTGGGGAATGCTCGGCAGGCTTAGCAGCTGTTCCGAGGGCGCAAGGCTGAACTGGCTGGCCGGTTCGCCCACCAGTTCGCCAATCGCGTGTTCGCTGAGGTTGCGCTGGGCCCGCACTTCGTCCAGTTCGGCCTCGGCGCTGGCCAGTTGGCTCTGGGCCCGGGTCAGGTCCAGTTCCGAGGCGATCTGCCCTTGATAACGGTCGCGGGTCAGTTGCAGGGCCTGGGCGTAATCCTCCAGGGAGTGGCTCAAGATGCGGCTCTGGGCATCCAGGCCAGTGAGTTGCACATACAGGCTCGCCAGCTGTTTTTGCAGGCTCAGGCGCGCTGCCGCCAGATCGTCGCCGGAGGCTTGAGCCTGGGCGTCGCCGGCCGCCGCTTGATTGCGGATCCGCCCCCACAGGTCGAGGTCGAAGCTCAGGGCGAAACCGGCGGTGTCGCTGTTGTACACCGAGGGCTGGCTGCTGCCCCGCAGGGGGCGGCTGTCCGACTGGCGCTGGCGCAGCGGCTGGGCGCTGGCGCTGATCTGCGGGAACAGCCCGGCATGCAGCTGGCTGGCGTAGGCCTGGGCGCCGTCGTAGTGGGCCAGGGCTGCCGCCAGGTCGGGGTTGGCCTGGAGCAGGCGCTGTTGCAGGTCGTTCAGACGCGGGTCCTGGTACAGCAGCCACCAGTGCTCGGCGAGCCCCTGGGGCGGGGCGGCCGGGTGCCAGGGGCCATCGCTGCTCTGTTCGCGGTATTGCGCCGGCAGGTCGATGGCCGGCACCTGGTAGTGCGGCGCCAGGGAGCAGCCGTGCAGGGCCAGCAACAGCAGGGCGGCGAGGGGTTTAAGCCTTGGGCGCATGCTCACCTCCTGCGTCCGCCAGTTGCACCAGGTCACCTTCGCGCAGGGCGTCCGGCGGGTTGTCGATAACCTGATCCGTGGCTTGCAGGCCCTGGTCGATCACCAGCCGTTCGCCCAGGTCGAGGCCGATATGAATGCTGCGCAGGTGCACGTGCCGGGAACCGTCGATCAGCGCCACCTGGGTGCCCTGGGCGCGGAAGATCAAGGCACTGGCGGGGATGCTCACGCCGTGGGTGTCGGCGGGAATCGCCAGGCTCGCCTCGGCATAGTCGCCGGGCATCAGGGCGCCGTCGGGGTTGGCGGCGACGAACTGCGCCAGCAGGGTGCCGGAGCGCGGGTCGATGGCGGTGGAGTCGCCCACCAGTTGCGCGCGAAAGTGCTGGCCCGGGTGCTCGGGCACGGTCAACTGCGCTTGCAGGCCGGGGCGGATCACGCTGGCGTAGTTCTGTGGGATCGGTACGTAGAGCCGCAGTTTGTGGGTGTCCGCCAGGTCGAACAGTTCCGGGTCGCTGTCGTTGTCGGCCTTGATCAACTGGCCGATGTCGGTGTGGCGGGCGGTGATGGTGCCGGCGAACGGCGCGCGAATGGTCTTGTAATCTTCCAGCGCCGTGAGCCGTGCGTAGTCGGCGGCCGCTGCGTCGGCATTGGCCTTGGCCGCGGCGGCGTTGGAGCTTTTTTCATCGGCTTCCTGGCGCGACACCGAGTGGCTGGCCAAGAGGTGCTGCCAGCGCTCGGCGGTGGTCTGGGCCAGCCGCGCATTGGCTTGCTCCTGGATCATTCGCGCCCGGGTCTGGGCCACTTGCTGATCCAGGTCGGGGCTGTCGATATGGGCCAGCACTTGCCCGGCGGTCACCTTGGCGCCTATGTCCTGGGTCCAGTCCTTGAGGTAGCCGCTGACCCGGGCGTGGATCGGCGCCTTGCTCCAGGCTTCCAGGTGCGCCGGCAGGCGCAGGGTATCGCCCAGTAGGTTGGGCCGCGGTTGGAACACCAGCACCTGCGGCACGGCGGCGGTTTCGGTCCAGGCGACCACGGCCTGTTCATGCCGGGCACGTGCGGCCAGGCCGCTGGCCACCAGCAGGGCGGCCAGGCTCAGGCCGCCTATGCCCAGCAGCATCAGGCGTTTGCGCGAAGGGGTGTGATCAGGCGACATGGGTGTTTTCTCCAGCAACAGCGGATTGGGGACGGCGGCCGTGGACCAGGCTGAAGACCACGGGGACAAAAATCAGGGTGGCGACGGTGGCGAGGAGCAGCCCGCCGATCACCGCGCGGCCCAGGGGCGCGTTCTGTTCCTCGGACAGGGCCAGGGGCAGCATGCCGATGATCATCGCCAGGGCGGTCATGCACACCGGGCGAAAGCGCGTGTAGCCGGCTTCCAGGGCGGCCTTGAGGGCATCGCCGTGCTCCGCCAGGCGCTCGCGGCAGAAGCTCACCACCAGGATCGAGTTGGCGGTGGCCACCCCCATGCACAGGATGGCCCCGGTCAGCGCCGGCACCGACAGCGAGGTGCCACTCAAGAACAGCATCCACACGATCCCGGCCAGGGCCGCCGGTAGCGCGGTGATGATCACGAACGGATCGACCCAGGACTGGAAGTTGACCACGATCAGCAGGTAGATCAGCACCACCGCCCCCAGCAGGCCCAGGCTCAGGCCGCTGAAGGCTTCATGCAGGGCGTCGATCTGCCCGTGCAGGCTGACCGTGGCGCCCTTGGGCCGCAGGGCCGCGGCGTCGTCCAGGACTTTTTGCATGTCGTGGGCCACGGCGCCCAGATCGCGCCCCTGGACGTTGGCGTACAGGTCCAGGGTCGGCTGGATGTTGTAGTGGCTGACCACCGCCGGGCTCTCGACCCGGGAAATATCTGCCAGGCCGCCGAGGATCTGCGACTGGCCGTTGCTGCCGGTGACCGGCAGCGCCTCCAGGGCCGGCAGGCTGTCCAGGCGGTACTGCGGGGTGGCGGCGACGATGGAGTAGGACACGCCGTTCTTCGGGTTGAGCCAGAAGGTCGGCGCCACCTGGGAGCTACCGGCCAAGGAGGCCACCATGCTGTTGGTCACGTCGCGCTCGGTGATCCCCAGGCCGTTGGCCCGCAGACGGTCGACCTTGACTTGCAGCGATGGGTAGCCGGTGGACTGCTGGATGCGCAGGTCGGCGATGCCCGGCACATGCTGCAGGCGCCGTTGCAGTTCCAGGGCGAAGGCGCGGTTGGCCGCGTCATCGGGCCCGGAGACTTTCACGTCCAGCGGTGCCGGGGCGCCGAAGTTGAGGATCTGGCTGCTGATGTCCGCCGGCAAAAAGGCGAACTGGCTGCCCGGGAAGCTTTCCGGCAGGGCTTGGCGCAGTTGCTTCACGTAGTCTGCGCTGGGGGCGTGGCCGGGTTTCAGGGTGACCTGGATATCGCCGTCCTGGGGGCCGATGGTGCCGCTGTTGCTGTAGGCCATGTCGATGCCGCTCAAGGGAATGCCGATGTTGTCGATGATGCTGTCCAGCTGCTCCGGCGGGATCACTTCGCGGATGCGCCCTTCGATGCGGTCGAAGGCCGCCGCGCTTTCCTCGATCCGCGTGCCCAGGGGCAGGCGCACGTGCAGGGCCAGGGCGCCGGCGTCGGTGGCGGGGAAGAAGTCCTGGCCCAGGCTTGGCAGCAGGGCGAAGGACGCCAGCACGCAGGCGAGGAAGCCGAGGATGAAGCTCTTGCGCCGGCCCAGGGCCAGCTGCAGCAGGCCGTGATAGCTGTCGCGTACGTTGGAAAAACGCGCCTCGAAACCCTGTTGGAAGGCCAGCAGCCCGCGCACCAGAGCGTTGCGTGGCTGGGCGTGCGGTTCACCTTCGTGATGGTTGATGAAGGCATCTTCCGGGTGATGCCCGGGGCCCGTTTGCGGCCCATGGGGCTTGAGCAGGTACATGGCCAGTGTGGGCACCAGGGTCCGCGAGAGGATGAACGAGCTGGCCATGGCAAAGATCACCGCCAGGGCCATGGGCCGGAACAGATAGCCGGCAATGCCCTGCAGCAGGAACATCGGCACGAAGACGATGCAGATGCACAGCAGCGAGACGAAGGCCGGGCCGACGATCTGTTTGGCGCCGTCGAGGATCGCGTCCTTCACCGCCTTGCCCTGTTCCAGGTGCCAGTTGATGTTCTCGATGGTCACCGTGGCGTCGTCCACTAGGATTCCCACCGCCAGGGCCAGGCCGCCCAGGGTCATGACGTTGAGGGTCTGGCCGCTGACCGCCAGCAGGGCGATGGCCGCAAGCACCGCCAGGGGGATCGAGGCGGCAATGATCAGGGTCGAGCGCCAACTGCCGAGGAACAGCAGGATCATCGCGCTGGTCAGCAGGGCGGCGATGATGCCCTCACGGGCCACGCTGCCCACCGACTGCTTGACGAACACCGAGGCGTCCCCCAGCAGCGAAGTCTTCAGCGCCGGCGGCAGGGTTTCGTTGATTCGCGGCAGCATCTGGCGGATGCCGTCGACGATGGACAGGGTGGAGATATTGCCGTTCTTCAGCGCCGGCATCAGCACCGCCCGGCGTCCGTCGACCCGCACGATATTGGTCTGCGGCGGCGAGCCGTCACGCACGTGGGCCACCTGGCCGATGGTGATCAGCGCGCCGTCCACGGTCTTGATCGGCAGGTCGTTGAGCTCCTCGATGGCGTTCGGGCTGTTGTTCAGCAGCACCGTGTATTCATCGCCGCCCAGCTTGGCGGTGCCCACCGGGATGATCTGGTTCTGCGCCGCCAGGGCATTGCCCACGTCCTGGGCCGACAGGCCCTTGGCGGCCAGGGCTTGTGGGTCCAGGTCGAGGGTGATCTGCCGCTGCTTGCCGCCCATGGGGGTGGGCATGGCCAGGCCGGGTAGGGCGCTCAGGGGCAGGCGGATGTTGTTCTGCACCAGGTCGCGAATCTTCGCTTCCGAGAGGGTCGGGCTGGAGAAGGCCATCTGCAGGATTGGCACCGTCGAGGCGCTGTAGTTGAGGATCAGCGGTGGGGTGATGCCCGGCGGCATCTGCTTGAGCACGGTTTGTGAAACGGCGGTCACCTGGGCGTTGGCGGTGCGGATATCCACTCCGGGCTGGAAGAAGATCTTGACGATGCCCATGCCCGGCAGCGACTGCGATTCGATGTGCTCGATGTCGTTGACCGTGGTGCTCAGGGAGCGCTCGTAGGTGTAGATCACCCGCCCGGCCATGGCATCCGGCGACAGGCCGTTGTACTGCCAGACCACCGCCACCACCGGAATGCCGATGTCGGGGAACACGTCGGTGGGGGTACGCAGGGCCGCCAGGGGTCCGATGATGCAGATGAAAATCGCCAGCACGATGAACGTGTAGGGCTTGAGCAGTGCGGTCTTGACCAGCCCGAGCATGCCGAAAACCTCCGAGGGAGTGGGATTGCAAACCTCGGCAGCCTGCAGCGACCCACCTAACACGCGGCTTTCAGCCAGGTGAAGGAAGTTTTAGCTAAGGCCTGTATTTCCTTTCATGTGGATTCATTTGTTCTCGAACCGGGGCCTCGACAAGCTTGATGGCCATCGGCGCCGGCGATTTTCTCGGGCCTTCGTCGCACTCCTTTCTGTCACTTGCGAGGTTTCTTCCATGTCCCTCAAACCCTTGTTGCTGCTGCCGGGCCTGGGCCTTATTTGCCTGCTCTCGGCCTGCGCCGGGCCGCTGCCCAAGGCCGATCCGCAGCAGGCCTGGATCGATCTTTCCCCGGAGTCGCCCAACGACTTGCTGGCCGACAGCGTCGATGGCCGGCGGCTGAACGATGGCCGCTACTTTCAGGTCAGCCCCGGTCAGCACCGCTTGCAGATGGCCTTGCTGCAAGGGGCCAACGGCAACTCGGCGCAGCCTGAATGCCTGGGCCGCCTGGACTATGCCGGGTTCCAGGCCGGAGGCCATTACCAACTGCTGGAATCGAGCCGGGGCCAGGAGGTGAGCGCCGCGCTGCTGGATGCCCAGGGTCGGCAAGTGGCCCAGAGCCGGCCGTTCAGCTGCCTGTAAACGTTTTTTAACTGCCGAGGTACTGCTTCATGACACTCAAACCACTGCTGCTTATTCCTGCCCTGGGCCTGGTGTGCCTGCTTTCTGCCTGTGCCGGGCCGATGCCTCAGCCCGATCCCAGCCAGGCCTGGATCGGCCTGCAGGAAGAGGCGCCCAACGACCTGATGGCCGAACGGGTGGACGGGCAGAAGATCGACGATGGCCGTTACTTCCAGGTCCAGCCCGGTGCTCACCGCCTGGACGTGACCCTGTTTGAAGAGAGTGTCGGCGATTCCAACCAGCAAGACTGCAATGGCCATGTCAGCTACAGCGGCTTCAAGGCCGGCGAGCACTACAAACTGGTGGAGTCGAGCTTGGGCACCGAGGTGTCGGCGCGCTTGTATGACGCCCAGGGCAAGCAGGTGGCCAGTACCCATGACTTTGCGTGCATGCCGGGCTGACCGGTCCGTTTACGCAGCTCGAATCAGGACGTTTCGTTCAATGGAAAGAGACAGGGCTGACTACAGGTTCATGGCGGGCCACTGGATGATAGGGGCCTGTTTCCTGTCAATCGGGCATTGCTCATGAATCAACAGGCGCAAGCGGCAAACACATCCACCGACGTGGCATTTGGTGAAGTAGCGTTGATGATCGTCGCCGCTCGGCAACGGGCGGTGCGAGCGGTGAACACTGAACTGGTGGAACTGTACTGGCAGGTCGGGGCCTATATCAGCCGCAAGATCGAGGCGGCGGAATGGGGCGATGGTGTCGTCCAGCAATTGGCGGATTACCTGGCGCGGCAACAGCCGGGCCTGCGGGGGTTTACCCGGGCGAACCTGTTCCGCATGCGCCAGTTTTACGAGGCTTATCGTGATCACGAGAAAGTCGCACCACTGGTGCGACAATTGCCCTGGAGCCACCATCTGGTGGTCATGGGGCAGAGTAAAGGGCCAAGGGAGCGTGAGTTCTACCTGGATCTCGCGGTCCGGGAGCAGTGGTCACGGCGCGAGCTGGAACGGCAGATCAAATCCGCCCTGTTCGAACGCACGCTGACCCGCCCGGCAAGCGTCTCGGCAGCGGTGAGACAAACCCACCCCGAGGCCCTGAAGGTGTTCAAGGATGCCTACATGGTGGAGTTTCTCGACCTGGCCCAGGGGCATGACGAAGCCGATCTGCATCAGGGCCTGGTGCGCCAGCTCAAGGATTTCCTGATCGAAATGGGGCGCGACTTCTGCTTTGTCGCTTCAGGCTATCCGTTGCAGGTTGGCGGGCGCGATTTCGCCCTGGACCTGCTGCTGTTCCATCGTGGCTTGAATTGCCTGGTGGCCGTTGAACTCAAGGTCGGGCGCTTCGAGCCGGAGTACCTGGGCAAGCTGGACTTTTACCTGGAGGCCCTGGACCGCCAGGTGCGCAAACCCCACGAAAACCCGGCCCTGGGCGTGTTGCTCTGTGCCAGCAAGGAGGACGAGGTGGTGGAATATGCCCTCAACCGATCACTGTCGCCGGCGTTGATCGCTGAGTACCGGACCCAACTGCCAGACAAGAAACTGCTGCAGGCCAAGTTGCAGGAGTTTTATGCCCTGGACACGCAAGCGCGGTGAGTCTGGCGGCCATATTGTGCGGGCGCTCCTGAGTGCTCTCGTGAGTCGGATGAACACCAAGGACCGCACCCCAGCCGTTGCGCTTGCCCCTTGTTCAGTCTGGTTCACTGCCGAACCAGTCCGCCAGGCGCGCGCTGGCTTGCTCCTTGACCTCGTCGTTGATGTGGGCGGCCACGGCCACCACTGAACCGGCCAGCAGCCCAAAGTCATCCGCGTATCCGACCCCCGGGATCAGGTCGGGGATGATGTCCACGGGCAGCACGAAGTAACCCAGGGCAGCGTAGATGGTGGTCTTGGCCCAGATCGGGGTTTGCGGTCGTTGCGCGGCGTAGTAGAGCCAGAGGGTTTTTTGGATCAAGGTCCGGCCGGTTCGCGAGGCATAGCGGCCGATCTTGCGCCAGAGGCACTGTTCAAGGGATTGGGTGGTCGACATGGCGTACTCCTGGGGGATACAGGCCATAGTCGCCGCCTGCGCGGTTGACCGGCAGAGGCCAATCTTTCCCTGGCCACTTGCGTCGTAGGAGCCGGCTTGCCGGCGAAGAGACCGGGCCTGGCGCCGTGAGTCCTGTGTCAGGTCAGCGGCGCCGGCGAGGGCGCGTTCGCTGGCAAGCCAGCTCCTACCGGGTGGCGAGGCGCTGTGCCATTCAAGGCTGCCGACGGGCTTCCAGGCGCTGGAACAGCAGCATGCCCACGAGCATGGCCAGGACAAACACCCAGGCTTGCCAGTGCCCGCTCGGCAACAGCACCAGGGCCGGCCCCGGACAGATCCCGGCAATGCCCCAGCCGATGCCGAACAGCAGGCTGCCGCCGATCAGGCGCCGATCCACGCCGCGCTTGGGCGGAATCTGCATCGATGCTCCCAGCCATGCGTGCGACCGGCCCATGGCCCAATGGAAAGGCCACCAGGCCACTGCGATGGCACCGAGCATCACCAGCGCCAGGGACGGGTCCCAGGTTCCCGCCAGATCGAGAAAGCCCAGGACCTTGGCCGGGTTGGCCATGCCCGCCAGCAACAGGCCGATGCCGAACAGCAGACCGGCGATAAAGGCGCAGAGTTTTCTCATGCCGTCAGCCCCAGCAGATGCCGAAGCACCCAGACCGTGGCGAAGCCGGTGGCCATGAAGCACAGGGTGGCGATGAGCGAACGGGGTGACAGCCGGGAAATGCCGCACACGGCGTGCCCGCTGGTACAGCCGGCGCCATAGCGAGTGCCGATGCCCACTAGCAGGCCGGCGCTGACCAGGCCGAACAGACCGCTCTGGAACTCGGCGGCCGGCAGGGCGTGAAACAGGCCCCAGAGCAGCGGTGCCAGCAACAGTCCAAGAATGAACAGCGCCTTTTCGCCCCAGCCGTCGCTGCCGGGTTGCAACAGGCTGCCGAGCAGTCCGCTGATCCCGGCGATGCGCCCGTTGGCGACAATCAGCAGCCCGGAGGCCAGGCCGATCAATGCCCCTCCAGCCAGGGCCGACCACGGTGTGAAATGCAGGTAATCCAAAAGCATATCGAGTTCCTCGTAGGAGCCGGCTTGCCGGCGAAGGGGCCGCTCGTGGCGCCGCTATTTTTCCCTTGCAACGCCGGCGTTGGTGAGGCCGCCTTCGCTGGCAAGCCAGCTCCTACGGGTGGTGGTGCGTAGGTTGATGTAGGAGCCGGCTTGCCGGCGAAGGGGCCGGTCGTGGCGCCGCTATTTTTCCCTTGCAACGCCAGCGTCGGTGAGGGCGCCTTCGCTGGCAAGCCAGCTCCTACGGGTGGTGGTGCGTAGGTTGATGTAGGAGCCGGCTTGCCGGCGAAGGGGCCGGCCGTGGCGCCGCTATTTTTCCCTTGCAACGCCAGCGTCGGTGAGGGTGCCTCCGCTGGCAAGCCAGCTCCTACGGGTGGTGGTGCGTACGTTGATGTAGGAGCCGGCTTGCCGGCGAAGGGGCCGGCCGTGGCGCCGCTATTTTTCCCTTGCAACGCCAGCGTCGGTGAGGGTGCCTCCGCTGGCAAGCCAGCTCCTACGGGTGGCGGTGCGTAGGTTGATGTAGGAGCCGGCTTGCCGGCGAAGGGGCCAGTCGTGGCGCCGCTATCTTTCCCTTGCAACGCCAGCGTCGGTGAGGGCGCCTTCGCTGGCAAGCCAGCTCCTACGGGTGGTGGTGCGTACGTTGATGTAGGAGCCGGCTTGCCGGCGAAGGGGCTCAACGGGATAGCCAGCCCAAGGCACCAGCCGCCAGCAGCAGCCCGGCCAATATGCCGGTGATGGCGAACAGCTGTTGCAGGCGCGGGCCGGCCAGGTGGCTGGCCACCTGGCGCCCCAGCACTAGCCCCAGCACCGCTCCCAGGGCAAAGGGCGCGCCCACCGCCCAGTGCATTACCCCGCTGACGCTGGCGGTCACCACACTGCCCAGGGACACCAGGGCGATCACCGCCAGCGAGGTGGCGACGATGCTCTTGCTGTCCAGGTTGGTGTAGCGACTCAAGGCCGGGATGATCACGAAGCCGCCGCCCACCCCGAGCAGTCCTGAAAGCAGCCCCGAGAGCATGCCGGTAAAGGTCAGCGCCCGGGCGCAGGGCAGGGTCCAGCGCAAGCGCCCCTGGGCCGGATTGAGCACGCAAGGCAGGAACGCCGGACGTGGCGCCGCCTGGCCTTGTTTCAACTCCAGGCTGGCCTTGCGCAAGATCCGCCCGCAGGCGTACAGCAGCACCAGTGAGAACAGCAGCGCCAAGGGCAGGTTCGGCAAACGGTGGGCCAGCCACAAGCCCAGCGGCGCCATGAGGATGCCGATGCCGGCGACGAAGCCCGCCGCGCGGTAGCGCACGATGCCTTGGCGCAGCCCCAGCACCGCGCCGACGCTGGCCGCCAGGCCCACCGCGAGCAAGCCGATAGGGGCCGCCTCGACCATGCTCAGGCCCAAGCCGAAGACCAGCAGTGGCACCGCGAGGATGCCGCCGCCGGCCCCGGTCAGGGCCAGGATTGCACCAATGATTGCCCCTAGCCCGGCGCCCAGCAGAGTGTGTTCATTCATGCTTTCGGGGTGTCCGTGGGCAGGTGCGGCTGCGCCAGCCATTCATGGCCCTTGAGCATGCCGCGCCAGTACAGTGGCGGCAGGATTCGTTCCTTCAGCCACCAGGCGCGGCGGGTCGGCTGGCGGCCGTCCAGTAGCCAGCTCGGGAAGCTTGGGGCGAGCTTGCCACCGTAGGTGAATTCGGCGAGGACGATCTTGCCCCGTTCCACGGTCAGCGGGCAGGAGCCGTAGCCATCGTATTGCGCCAGCTGGGTCAGGCGCTTGAGGGCCACCAGCACGTTGTTGGCCACCACCGGTGCCTGTTTGCGCGCTGCGGCGGCGGTCTTGGCGTTGCTGGTGTTGGTGACGTCGCCCAGGCCGTGGATGTTGACGAAGTGCTTGTGGCGCAAGCTGCCGGGGTCGACGTCGACCCAGCCGGCAGAGTCTGCCAGCGGGCTGCTACGGATGAAGTCCGGGGCGCACTGCGGCGGCACCACGTGCAGCATGTCGAAGGCGCGCTCCAGGGTTTCCTGGCTGCCGTCGGCCAGGGTGCGGACAAAGGTCGCGCGCTTGGCCGGGCCGTCCACCGCCACCAGGTTGTGGCCGAAGGCGAGGTCGACGGCGTATTTCTTGATGTACTCCATCAACGCCGGCACGTAGTCGGCAACGCCAAACAACACGCCGCCGGCGTTCAGGAAACTTGGCTTGATCGGCCCCAGGCGGCCGTTGCGCAGCCAGTGGTCGCAGGACAGGTACAGGGCCTTCTGTGGCGCCCCGGCGCACTTGATCGGCATTGGCGGCTGGCTGAACAGCGCCTCGCCCTGTTGCAGTTGCTGCACCAGCTGCCAGGTGTAGGGCGCCAGGTCGTAGCGGTAGTTGGAGGTCACGCCATGGCTGCCCAGAGTCGCCGGCAGGCCGTCGATGGCTGCCCAGTCGAGCTTGAGCCCGGGGCAGACGATCAACTGGTCGTATGCCAGCACCCGGCCATCGGCCAGGACCAGGGCATTGTTGTGCGGCTCGAACTGGCTGACGGCATTCTGGATCCACTTGACGCCCTTGGGCATCAGCGCGGCCATGTCGCGCACCGTGGACTCGGCGCTGAACACGCCGGCGCCTACCAAGGTCCAGCCAGGCTGGTAGTAGTGGGTCTGGGCCGGATCGATGATCGCCACGTCCAGGTGGGGATCGCGGGACAGCAGGCTGGCGGCAACGGCGATGCCGGCGGCACCGCCGCCGACGATCAGCACCTGGTGGCTGCCGTCGACGGCGCGCAGGGCTGGGTTGATGGGACGCATGGCGAGGTCTCCGTGTGGAGTAGTTATAGGGTGTTAAGGGGCAGCTTCAGGTAGCTCACGCCGTTGTCCTCGGGCTCGGGAAAGTGCCCGCTGCGCATGTTGACCTGCACCGAAGGCAGGATCAGCACCGGCATGTCCAGGGTGGCGTCGCGGGCTTCGCGCATCTTCACAAAGCTGTCTTCGTCGATGCCCTGGTGGATATGGATGTTGTTGGCTCGCTGCTCGGCGACGGTGGTCATGTACTGCAGTTCGCGGCCGTTGGGCAGGTAGTCGTGGCACATGAACAAGCGGGTCTGGGGGGGCAGGGCGAGGATCTTGCCGATCGAGCGGTACAGGGTTCGCGCATCGGCCCCGGGGAAGTCGCAGCGGGCGGTGCCGTAGTCGGGCATGAACAGGGTGTCGCCGACAAAGGCCACGCATTGGTCAGCGACGTGTACCAGGTAGGTCATGCACGCCGGAGTATGTCCCGGAGTGTGCAAGGCCCTGGCCTGGAGTTGGCCGATGGCGAATTTGGCGCCGTCGGCCAGCAGTACGTCGAACTGGCTGCCGTCGCGAGCGAACGCCGGGGCTTCGTTGAACAGCGCGCCGAAGACTTTTTGCACCTGGGTGATCTGGTTGCCGATGGCCACCTGGGCCCCCAGTTGCTCCTTGAGATAAGCCGCGGCGGACAGGTGATCGGCGTGTACGTGGGTTTCCAGGATCCAGTCGACCCGGGCATCCAGCTCCTTCACCCGAGCGATCAGCCGGTCGGCGGATTCGGTGCGGGTGCGGCCGGATTTCGGGTCGTAGTCCAGCACGCTGTCGATCAGTGCGCAGCGGCGGCTGGCCAGGTCCATCACCAGGTAGCTGATGGTCCAGGTATGGCTGTCGAAAAAGGCGTCTACACGCAGCGTGTCGCTGATGATCATGGGGCACTCCAGGCAATGAAGGTGAGGGCAGTCTGCGCTGTCGCTCGTCCCTTGGACCGTCAATAAACGTGCCAACCCGAAACGCCTTGATTGGCCGCCTATTCATTGAAGTAGAAGGCCGGGGAGGCTGCCATCAGCATTTTTTCAGGTCGACTGACAGCGTTTGTTGGCAGTGATATGGCAGTTTGTGGCAGAAAATGGCAGAAAGTCGCGGCGTGCTTTAAGCTGCCGCCACTGCCCTGGAGTCACCATGTCCCTGATCGCCACCGACCTTGCCCAGTCACAGATGTCTGCCCTGGTGTCCTACCTCGAACACGACCCGCAACCGACCATCGTGCTCGACACCGGCTACAACATCATCGCCGCCAACACCGCCTACCAGCGCCAGTTCGGGGTGGCCGGCAAACCCCATGTCGGTGCCAAGTGCTACCAGGTGTCCCACCAGTTTGCCGTGCCCTGCGACCAGGCCGGCGAGCACTGCCCGATGCGCAAGGCCCACGCCAGCCGGGTGCCGGAGCGCATGCTGCATATCCATCACACGCCCCGCGGGCCGGAGCATGTGGACGTCGAGCTGCGTCCGATCATCGGCGCCTCGGGGGCGGTGGTGGCTTATGTCGAGCGCCTGAGTTCGGTGGCGGTGGCTTCGGTGCAACCCCAGCGCAAGGGTCTGGTGGGGCGTTCGCCGGCGTTCAACGAGGCTTTGAGCGCCTTGCAGCGGGCCGCCCCGGCGCCGATCCCGGTACTGCTCCAGGGTGAGTCCGGCACCGGCAAGGAGTTGTTCGCCCGTGCCCTGCACGACGGCAGCCCCCGGGCCAGCGGGCCGCTGGTGGTGGTCGATTGCACCGGCCTCACTGAGACCCTGCTGGAGAGCGAACTGTTCGGCTACGAAAAGGGCGCCTTCACTGGCGCCCTGCAACGCAAGATCGGCCTGGCCGAAGCGGCCCACGGCGGCACCTTGTTTCTCGATGAAATCGGTGAGGTGCCGCTGGCCATGCAGGTCAAGCTGTTGCGCCTGATCGAGTCCGGCAGCTTCCGTCCGGTGGGTAGCCTGCGTACCGTGCACTCGGATTTCCGCCTGGTGGCGGCGACCCACAAACCGCTCAAGGAAATGGTCGCCGCCGGAACCTTCCGCCAGGACCTGTACTACCGCATCAGCGCCTTTCCGATCCGCTTGCCGGCACTGCGTGAGCGTAGCGACGACTTGCCGTTGCTGATCGACAGCCTGTTGCGCCGCCTCGATCCCGGGGTGGTGCCGCGGGTCGACCCCCAGGCCCTGGAGCAACTACGCCTGTACACCTATCCGGGCAATATCCGCGAGTTGCGCAACATCCTCGAACGGGCGCGGCTGTTCAGCGACGACGGGATGATCCGCCTGGCGGACCTGCCGCCGGAGCTGCGCAGCACGCCGCCGCCAGCGCCGCCCGGCCGCCGTCGCGGTGGCAAGGACCTGGAGCAACTGGCCCATGCCCTGGAGGTGTTCGAGGGGTCGCGCAGTGAGCTGGCCAAGGCCCTGGGCCTGAGCGAGCGGACCCTGTACCGGCGGCTCAAGGCCCTGGGTCTCTGAGTGCCGGTGCTGATCAGGGGGCGGCGGTTTCGAGGAACTTGCTTTGCAGCCGCGAGCGAAACGCGGCATCGACCCCCAGCCCCTCGCGCAGGTAGTTCTCCACTGAGCCGTAGTCTTCGCGCATGGCCATGAACGCCGCTTGCAGGTAGCGCGGCTCGACGCCGAGCAAGGGCTGCAGAAGGGCAGGATCGGTACGGCCTTTTGACGCCAGCCTGACGTGTTCGGCGATCCGGCGGTTTTTTTCCCCGAGGTAGCGGTTGGACGCCAGATAGTCCTCCATCGCCGTTGCTTCCGGTACCCCCAAGGCCAGCAACAGCATGGCCGAAGCGAAGCCGGTGCGATCCTTGCCCGCAGTGCAGTGGTAGAGAACCGGGGTGCCCTGGTCATCGAGCAGGCCATGCAGCCAGGCTCGAAAGAGCGGGCTCTGCTCGCGGACGAATTGGATGTTGGCCCTGACCAGCACATCGTCCAGGTGCAGCTCGGCGGTGTCGCCACTGTTGATGCGCCGAGTCAACTCGCGGATGTCGATGTTGCCGGCACTGATCGGCATCTCGATCCGCCGCTCCATCAGCGCAGGCGGCAGACGGTCGGGGGCGTCGGCGATTTCCTCGCGGCTGCGCAGGTCCACCACTCGCTGCAGTTGCAGGCGTTGCAGCCTGCGTTGATCTTCGGCACTGAGCTGGTCCAGGGCTCCACCGCGATACAGCAGGCCCCACTTCACGCTGCGCCCGTCGGCCGTGCGGTAGCCACCCAGGTCCCGCAGGTTGGGTGCGCTTGCCAGGTCCAGGGCGCGCAGCACTTGGCGTTCCGTGGCGGGCGGGTCTTGCGCGAGCGCTGGCTGCTCGGCAGGGGCCGCGTTGGCCGCGGCGATGGTGCACAGCAGGGCGGCCCCGAGGGCCAGGTCGAATCGGCTCATGTTGCGCTCTCCCGGAGTGTTCATTTGGCGCGCTTGCGCACGGCGGCGGGGGTGAAATCACCGGCATCGTGGGCTAGGTCCGTCAGGCGGGTCGGGCCGTACTCATTGGTCAGGCGATCCACCAGATAGGCCCCGGAAATCAGGTCGTGATACACCGAAGGGCCCGCCTGATAGCTCTGGGTGTCATAGGCGTAGAAGGTGGTTTGCAGGTTGGTGCGCCAAAGGTGGTTGCGGGCGTCATAGCTGTCGGCCATGACCGCGCCCCAGGTGTCTTCGTCGATGTAGATGCGGCGTTTGGCATACACATGGCGGTTGCCGGGCTTGAGGCTGGCCTCCAGTACCCAGACCCGGTGCAACTCATAGCGCAATGCTTCGGGGTTGGGATGGCCAATGGTTTCGGTGAGCTGGGCCAGGGTGGTTGCGGGGTCGTTGATTGCATAGTTGTGGTAGGGGATGAACAGCTCGCGTTTGCCGATGATCGTCCACTGGTAGCGGTCGGTGCTGCCATTGAACATGCGGCTGTCGTCGTTGACCCGCAGGCTGTCGCTGGCGCCACTGGAGGGGTTGTCGTAGCCGACGTTGGGCGCGCGCCGCACTCGGCGGCTGCCCGGGTCGTATTGCCAGCTCTGCTGGGCGTTGGCCACCGGATTGATGAAGCTGTGGCCGAAGGTGATCTTGCCCAGCTCGCGGGCCGGCTCCAGGGTCCGGTACATGAAGTGGCCGCTGATGGCATCGCTGGCGTCTTGCCGGGGACTGTCCGGGTTGGTCCCGATGTTCAGCGTCTGGTGATGCTGAACCTGACGTGCCTGCTTGCCGTTGGCCAGGGTGACGATCAGGCTGTAGACGCCGTCCTCGCCGGGCCCCCGCCCTTGTAGGGAGTGGTTCCAGATCAGTTCATTGCCGTTTTTCGGGATCGGGAACGGCGATCCGCCCCAGGTCCCGGTGACGCCGTTGCCATCCTCGCTGAGTTGCGCGGTGCGCCCGTTTTCACGGATCTGCTGTTCGATCTTCGCACTCGGGCGCAGGTCGCGATGACTGGGATAGATGTCCATCCAGTAGCTGCGTGGATAGCGTTTGAACAGGGCGATCTGGCCGTCGCTGAGGCGGTTCTGGTACTGCTCCAGGTTCTGCGCGGTAATCCTGAACAACGGACGCTCTGCGGCGTAGGGATCGGGATACAGCGAGCCGCTGCCGGCGAACTGCACATGGGGCGGAGTGCCGCGCCACTTGCCGGACCAGGCGGGAATGCTGCCGTCGGCGTTACCGGCACGTTCCGCGCCGACGGGGGTGAGATCCTGATCGAGGCGCGCCAGCTCGGCCTCGCTGAGCGCGGCCTGGGCCAAGGGCACACCGAGCAGGGCGGCGAGCACAAAGGCAGGGAATTGCGTTTGGCAGGACATGGAATGTTCTCCGGTTGTCTGGGCGAGGCTCAGAAGCTGTACTTGGCGTTCAGGGCGATGTGGTCGCGATCGCTCTGGTTGTTGTACCGGGGGCTGCCCAGGTAGGCGTTGTAGACGGCCTCCAGGGAGAGGTTTCCGAGGTACTCCAGGGTGCCCCCCAGGGACAGCCGGTTCTTGCCCTGGGTGTAGCTGCCCAGAGAGGAATTGCCGTTCACCCCCTGGTTGAAGGACAGCGGGATGGTCAGGTCCCAGCCGGGCATGATCTCGATGTAGCGCGAACTGGCGCGCAAGGTGTAACCCCAGGCCGAGCGATCGTTCCACAGCTTGTCACTGGGGGCGCGCCGGGGCAGGTAGGCACTGTCGTTGCTCAAGACGCGGTTGTAGCCGACCTCCCCATTGAGGGTGAAGTTGTCGGAAAAGGGCGTCTGGCCGAAGCCGTGGGTCATCGACAGCAGTGCCTGGCCGGTCCTGCCACGGGCAGTGTGGCGGGCGCCGCCGAGGTCGATCGCCAGGGGCAGGCGATCCTGGATGCTGATCTCGCCGTTGAGGTTGGTGTCGACCACCACCGTGGCGAAGCTTGCGCCATACAGTTCGATGTTCTCGAAGTAGCGCGCCTGGTAGCTGCCGCGGCGGCTGAGGTTGTCCACCACCGGTGTCTTGCTGTGATAGCGCAGGCGGTAGAGGCCGAACTCGGTGTTGTTCAGGCTTTGGGCGACATAGCGCAGGGCCAGGCCGAACTGCCCGCTGTCGCGGGGTTCGTCATCTTTCAAGCGCAGCAGTTGACCGGTGGAGTTGCTGTAGCCGCCCCTGTCGAGGAGGTCGGTGGTGGAAAAGTAGCTGCCGACCGCGCTGAGCCGGCTCTTCTTCCACTCGTACTGGTAGTAGAGCTGCAGGTCGAGCGCGTCGGTGAGGCTGTAGGAGGCGAACAGCTGGCCGGTGGGCAGGGTCCGCTCCTTGACTTCGACCCCGGGCACGTTGGATTTGCTGGCGTCAAACGGGCTCATGGTCGAGGCAATGCCGTTGCCGTTGTAGACGCTCTCGCCCCAGTAGACCACCTGGCGCCCGAGGCGCAGGTTGAAGGGCCGGTCAGCGACCTGCCAACTGCCATACAGGTAGTTGTCGAGCATTTCCACGGCACCGCCGTGAGCGTCGCGGGTGGGCCTGGAAAACTGGTCGGGGCGCGAGCATTGCCCGGCGGCATAGCAGTTCGAAGTGCCGGTGTGGTTGGCATTGCGCCGCTGGTAGACATCGTCGTAGTAGGCGCTGGCACGCACGAACAGGCCGAAGTCCCGGCGAAAGTTAAAGTCGGCGTCGCTGACCAGGCCCAGGCGATGAGTGATCAGGCTGCCCCGATCGAAGGCGTTGTTGCCATCGTTGCCGTTGGCATTGTTGCGCCCGCTCAGGGCATGGGCCGGCTTGGCCGTGCGCCATGCCAGGCCATAGGAGACGACGTTGCTGTTCTGCACTTTGAGGTCGTCGCCGATTTCGAAGACCAGGGCGGCCAGCGGGGAACTGAACAGGACCAGGGAACCGGGAATTGCGAGCAAGGCGGAGCGCGCGTAAGGCGTTGTTGTTTTTTTCATTGCTGCCTCTGAATGTCTGTTTTTGCGTCGAGCTACCGTAGAGTTGTGGAAGGGGGGAGAGGGACTATCGGAAATGCAGCGGGGGCTGGACATCGTCTATTCGGACTAGTCGCTGTGTTGCTGGCACTGCAGGTTCAGGCCGCTGGGGGCTGAACGCGCAGGGTTCTGGAGGGAGGGGACGACGGAGCAGACGCTGCCCCTGGGCGGGATCTCGAGCGTCAGGCCGGGCGTTCGCCGGTGCGCGGCAGGTCGCAGGCCATCACCCACATGCCGATTTGCTCCATGTCGGTGCTGAACGGCACTTCGCCGATCTGCCGCAGGCCGGCACTTTCATAAAAGCGCCGGGCACCGGTGTTGCTCTTGAGCACGTCCAGCCACAGGCACGACTCACCAGCCGCACTGGCCCGTTGCAGCACATGTTCCAGCAGGCGCCGGCCATAGCCTTTGCCGGCCTGGGACTTGAGCAGGTAGATCTTCTGCAGTTCGGCGCCGGGGAGGCCGCTGCCCGGCGTCGGCCGGTGCCAGTTGAGCTTGGCAAAACCCAACGGTTGCTGTTGCGTGTCCAGGGCCAGCAGCCAAAGGTGTTGGTCGCGGGCCTCCAGGGAGTTGCGCAGGGCCTCATCGGAGAAGTCCTGGGCGAGAAACTGGCGCAGCCCTTCGGCACTCCAGATCGAGGCGAAGTGCTCGCGGTAGGTGGCTTCGCCAATGGCCTGGAGGGCCTCGATATCATCGTTTCCGGCTTCACGCAGAGTGATCATCTTCCGCTCCTTGAAGGCCGCCCGGGGCGGCACCTGGTTGGGGTCCAGTGGCTGGCGCCAGACCCTGGCCCGGCAGCTTAACCCGGCCCGGTGAGGGGCTCCAGTGATCAGTGGTGCGAGGGCAGTCGCAGCGCAGGGCACGATGGCGACGCCTCGCGGTCGTAGTTTTAGCCCCCCTTAAATCCGCAGTGCTGGCCCCCGCACCAGCCTTGCAGGCCCTGATGGAGACGCCATGAGCCAGGCCGTACTCGCTTCCGAAACCAATCGACGCCAACTGCAGCAGATCATCTCCGGGCTGTCCGACGGGGTGATCCTGCTGGAAACCGACAAGACCCTGCTCTGGGCCAACGATGCGGCGCTGGCCATGCACGGGGTCAGTGAAGTCAGCCAACTGGGCACCGATGTTCGCCAATACGCCCGGCGCTATGCCTTGCGCTACCGCAACAATCACCCGCTGGCCCTGGACAGCTACCCCATCAACCGGGTCGCTGCCGGCGAAACCTTCAGCGATGTGGTGGTGGAGGTCCGGGCCGAGATCGACGGTGAAGCTCGGCACTGGGTCCATCGGGTGCGCAGCATGATCCTGCGTGACAGCCAGGGTGCGGCGGAGTCGCTGGTGCTGATCCTCAGCGATGCCACCGACTGGGCCAGCGCCGAGCAGCGCTTCGAGAAAACCTTCAATGCCAATCCGGCGCCCGCGGTGATCTGCCGCCTCAGTGACCTGCGCTACATCAAGGTCAACCAGGGCTTCCTGGAGATGACCGGCCACGCCCGTGACCAGGTGATCGGCCGCTCGGTGTACGAACTGGATGTACTGGAGCATGCCGAGCAGCGCGACCTGGCCATCGAACGCCTGAACCAGGGGGCAACCATCCCGCAGATGCAGGCCGAACTGCGCTTGCCCGACGGTGGCAGCAAGCTGGTGGTGGTCGCCGGCCAGCCCCTGGATATCAGTGATGAAGACTGCATGCTGTTTTCCTTCATGGACCTGGAACCGCGGCGCAAGGCCGAAATGGCCCTGCGCCAGAGCGAGGAACGCTTTGCCAAGTCCTTCCGCCTGACGCCGGTGCCAACCCTGTTGTGCAGCGCCGAGCACCAGCAGATCGTCGACGTCAACGAAGCGTTCCTCAATACCTGTGGTTACGCCAGCGAGGAACTGCTGGGCAAGACCGTGCAGGCGATTGGTTTCATCGAGGAGCCCGAGGCCGGCGAGCGCTTGTTCGGCCGCCTGGAAAAACACGGCAGCCTTGAGGCCCAGGACCTCAAGGTGCGCAAGAAGGGCGCGGAGGTCATCGATTGTGTGGTGTCTGCCGATACCGTGAGCATCGAGGGCAGTCCCTGCTACCTGCTGGTGTTGATGAACATCACCGAGCGCAAGCGTTCGGAGCTGGAGTTGGTGACGGCGATCGAGGAGGTGATGCGTGACGCTTCGTGGTTCAGCCAGACCCTGATCGAAAAGCTCGCCAATGTCCGCAGCGCCAAGTCGGTGGCGACACCAGGGGCTTGTTCTGCCGACCTGACTGCCCGCGAGCGCGAAGTGCTTGGGCTGATCTGTCAGGGGCTGGCGGACAAGGAAATTGCGGCACAGTTGCAGCTGGCCCTGAGCACGGTGCGCAACCATGTGGCCACGCTGTATTCCAAGCTGGCGGTGCACAGTCGCGCCGAGGCCATTGTCTGGGCCCGCGAGCGCGGGCTGTTTGCCGGTGTGCAGCGCGTTCGCAAGCGTTGAACCAGTGCAAACGCACTAGCTGGACCAGTACAAATGGCGCTTCTGCGCCGCGTGGCGATTTCTTAGGCTGTGAGCATCCGGGGGGGCGAAGCATCCCCTCGGATTTTTTGATCCCACAGCGGAAGGAAAGCCAAGATGCGTAGCGAACAGATCAAGGGTGCCGTGGACAAGGTGGCCGGCAAGGCCCAGGACAGCCTGGGCGAGTGGCTGGACGATCCGCAAATGCAGGCCCAAGGCCTGGCCCGGGAGGCCACTGGCGAGCTCCAGGAACGTTATGGCCAGACCCTCGACCAGGCGGCGCGTCTGCTGCGGGAGAAACCCTGGCTGAGTGTGGCGTTGCTGGCGGGCGCCGGCCTGTTGGCGGGTCTGCTGCGGCGGCGGCGCTGAGGTGCCGGCAGTGATCACCCAGGCGCAATTGCGCGTCTGCATCGAACAGCGCCTGGCGCCCCTGGCCTGCAGCTTCAGCAACGCCGGCGACGGCACCCTGACCCTGCGAGTGTTCGAACCCGAGAGCGGCCGGGTCGACCTGGTGGTCACCGGCCTGAGTGCCAAGGCGCTGCAGAGCGAGGCCGACGTGTTGACGATGATCGACGAGCTGCTCTACGAACTGGACAGCAACTCCCTCAGACAGATCGAACTGGCGCCCTGAACGGCGCCGGGTGTCGCGGGATGGCGCAGCCGCCGGCCCTGCCTGTCTCTGCCCAGCCCGGGGCCGCGCTGACCGGGCCCCTCAGCTTTTTTCGACGATCAGGCTCGGCCGACAGTCCAGGCTCAGGCGCGCGCCGCCGCGTTCGCTGGTACCCACTTCAAGTTTGAAACCGTGCAGGCTGACAATCGCCGCGACGATCGACAGGCCCAGGCCAAAACCGCCCTGGGCATCGTTCTCATCCACCCGGTAGAAACGCCGGAACACTGCCGCCCGTTCTGCTGCGGGAATGCCTGGGCCGGAGTCCAGCACTTCCAGGCGTGAGCTGCCGTCGTCATCGATACCCCGCAGGATCACTTCGCCTCCCACTGGGGTGAACTTGATCGAATTGCTCAGCAGGTTGGCCAGGGCCTCGAACAGCAAGGCGCGGTCGCCGATGAGGCGGGGCAGGCTTGGCGGCACATCCAGTACCAGGCTCAGTTGGCCTTCCTCGGCCAGCGGCAGGTAGAAGTCGTGCAGTTCTTGCAACAACGGCAGCGGGTCGAGCTCGAGGAAGCCCGAGCGCCGCTGCTGGTCTTCCAGTTCGGAGATCCGCAGCAGCCCGCGAAAACGCGCCATCAGGGTGTCGGCTTCGGCCAGCAGTTGGTCCATCTGCAGGGCCTGGGGCGAGCCTTCCTCGGCCTGTTGTTGCAGGCGGTAGAGTTGCGCTCGCAGGCGGGTCAGCGGGGTGCGCAGGTCGTGGGCGATGTTGTCGCACACGCCCTTGACCTCGTGCATCAGCCGCTCGATGCGCTCGAGCATGGCGTTGACGATGGCCGCCAGCATGTCCAGTTCGTCACGCCGGTTAGACAGCGGCAGGCGCCGGGTCAGGTCGCCGGCGACGATGGCTTCGGCACTGTCCTGGATCTGCCGGATGCGCCGCAATGGCCGGCGCCGCAGCAGGTGCCAGCCGGCGGCCCCGGGAATGATGGTCAGGGAGATGCCCCAGAGCAGCGCGTGGAGGATGATCCGGGTCACCGCGAACAGCGAGCCGTTGTCGCGCACCAGCACCAGCCAGCGGCCGTCGCGGGTGTGGGTGGCCACGGCGTCGCAGCTGTACCGAGGCAGGTTCGGGTCTTCGGAGTCGATGCAGTTCTTCAGTTCGTGGATCTTGCCGTCCAGGGGCAGGTCGTCGGGGATCTGCCGGATCGGCCCGCTCAGCGGCCGGCGCTGTTCGTCGAACAGGCCGTAGGCGTCGATGGCGCGCATGTCGAAGGTCATGCTGGTGGTCAGTGCCTCCACCAGCTGGTCGCCCTCGAAGCGCGCGAACAGGTGCTGGCGCTGCATCAGCGAGTGCTTGGCCAGGCTGTCCAGGTAGGTGGAAACCTCGTAGTACAGCACCCCCATGAGGATGCAGCTCCAGGCCACGAACAGTGAACTGTAGAGGGCCAGCAGGCGGCTGCTGGAGGAGCGCCAGCCTTTAGAGGGGTTCAGCAATGACATAACCCGAGCCTCGCACGGTGCGGATCAACGGGGTCATGCCGGGCGGGTCGATCTTCTTGCGCAGGCGGCCGATGTGCACGTCGATCAGGTTGGTGCCCGGGTCGAAGTGATAACCCCAGACCTCCTCGAAGATCATCATCCGCGAGAGGATCTGCCCGGTGTTGCGCATCAGGAATTCCAGCAGTTTGTATTCGGTGGGCAGCAGGCTCAGCAGTTGATCGGCGCGGGTCGCCTCGCGGCTGATCAGGTTCAGTTCCAGGTCCGCGACCCGCAGGCTGGTGTCGAAATCCTTGACCGTGTTCTTGCGCCGCAGCAGCACCTCGACCCGGGCCGCCATCTCGTCGGAGGCAAACGGCTTGGTCAGGTAGTCGTCGCCACCGGCCCGCAGGCCGCGCACCCGCTCATCGACGTCGGAGAGGGCGCTGATCATCAGGATCGGCGTCGATACACCGATGGTGCGCAGGGTGGTGACGATGGCCAGGCCGTCCAGCTCCGGCAGCATGCGGTCCAGGGTGATCAGGTCGTAGTCGCCGCTCACGGCGCGCACCAGGCCCTCGCGGCCATTGTCCACCCAGTCCACGTCGAGGCCGTGGCTGCTCAGTTCGGCGACGATTTCCCGGGCGGTCACAGCGTCGTCTTCGATGGTCAGAATGCGGGTCATAGGCGTTACCTGTTTAGCGGTTCGTGACACAGGCGGGCATTTTGCCAAGAAACCGCCGCCGGGTTTCTAAAAAAACTTTCATCTGCGCCGCCGGGGCCCCGTCGGGACCTGGAACACGCCCATCCCAGGGGCCGCGTTGCCTGATATTATCGCGCCACTTTTGTTGCCAGGAGGCACATCCATGGGGAGCCTGTCCCGGGTCGGCTGGAAGCCATTGTCCTTTCTCTGCCTGATGGCACTGTGCAGCGATGCAGTGCTGGCGGCCAACCAACCCTGTTCCGGGCGCAAGGGCGGCATCGCCCGCTGCGACGGCGAGCTGTTCCTGTGCAACGACGGTTCCATCAGTGCCTCGAAAAAGAATTGCGCGCTGATGCTGGGCCCGCGTTCCAGCCCTCCGCGGGCCGAGCCCCTGCTGCGCGATGCCCAGGGCTGCATCTGCGGCAGCGGCAGTTTCTGCACCGGGCCCCGGGGCGGGGTGTACTGCCTGCCCCCCGGTGGCAATAAAAGCTACAAGCGGCATTGAAATCCCGATTGACCTTCTGTGTATCAAGGTGTTGTGCAATGAACTACGCATCACGTTTCAAAGGCCTGCTGTGGCTGTTGGTGGGCAGCCTGCTGCTGAGCCTCGCCGTGGATCTGGCGCTGCGCCTGCCGGGCTATCTGCAGGCCTATGCTGACGATCCCCGCTATGCGCGCTGGATGCTGGGGTATCGGGGGCTGGACATCTTGGTGATCGGCCTGATGGCGCTGATAGTGCCGGGCATCATGCGGCTCCTGGATTTTCGCCGTGCGGCCTGGCTGGCATTGCCGCTCTTTACCTTGTGGGGGCAGGGCATCGCGCAATTGACCCTGGCGGGCAACCTGCTGCTGGCGCTGTGGATCCTGGTGCTGGTGCTGCAATGGTGCTGGACCCGAGGCCGGGAGCTCTACCAGGGTCGGCGGGCCTGCGCGCCGGGCGGGCCGTGCAGAACGCCCGCCAGAAAACTCCCGGGCCGGTAAGTTGCACGATCAGGGATTATCTGTTTATCGCAACCCATTGAAATACAAGCGCTTATAAAGTTCGTGCAACTGGCACGGTGGCTGCACTTGTCCCTTCGAGACGTGTAACACCACTTTTCATGCCTGGAGCCGAACAACAATGAACAGACCCTCTGAACACCTGCTGGCCCCCGCGGATGCCTCGAGTCATCACTCGGGCGTGTCCTGGGCGGCGATCTTCGCCGGCGCGGCGGCGGCGGCCGCACTCTCGCTGATCCTCCTGCTGCTGGGCTTCGGCCTCGGCTTCTCCGCGGTTTCGCCCTGGGCCGGCAGCGGCATCAGCGCCAAGGGCCTGGGTATTTCCAGCATTGTCTGGCTGGCCGTGACGCAGATCATCGCCGCGGGCCTTGGCGGCTACATCGCCGGGCGCCTGCGGGTGAAGTGGGCCAACCTGCATGGCGATGAAGTGTATTTCCGCGACACCGCCCACGGCTTCCTCGCCTGGGCCGTGGCCACCCTGGTCACCGCGACCCTGGTGCTGGGCTCGGTCAGCAGCGTCATCAGCGGCGGCGTGCAGGCCGGCGCACAGGTGGCTTCCGGTGCCGCCAGCGCCATGACCCAGGTGGCCGGCCATGCTGCCAGCCAGGGCTCCCAGGACGACTACGGCTATTTCGTCGACAGCCTGTTCCGCGACGATCGCCCGGCGGTAGTCAGCGATGATGCGGCCCGGGGCACGGTGTCGCGGATCTTCGTGCGCACCCTGGGCAACGATGGCCAGCTTGCCCCTGAAGACCGCAGCTACCTGGCGCAACGGGTGGCCCAGCGCACCAACCTCAGCCAGGCCGACGCCGAACGCCGGGTCGACGAGGTGTTCACCAAAGCCCGCCAGACCGTGGAGGAGGCCAAGCAGGCCGCCAAGGAAGCTGCCGACACCGCGGCCAAGGTGGCTGCCTGGTCGTCACTGTGGATGTTTGTCGCGCTGCTGTGCGGGGCCTTTTTCGCCAGCCTGGCGGCGACCTTTGGCGGCCGCCGCCGGGACGCCGTGGTCTGGCTTGAAAGCGAGGTTCAGCCGCGCACCATTGCCCCCACCCCCGTTCACTGATCCAGGAGATTTCCCATGCGCTCATTACTCTTGTGGTTCCTCGGCGTGCCGATCCCGGTGATTATCCTGATCGCCCTGTTCGTGCACTAAGCGTCATCCTCAACGCGGGCTGACCGTTGTTCCTGCGCCGCTGCCGACCTCTGTCGGTCGCGGCTTCTTTGCACCCTGGGTCTCACTTTGGCACTCCGGCAGCAGCACTCGGGGGGGGCTGCACAGCGGTTTGCTTGGCCCAGATCAATGTTCGTCTGCGAAATAGCGACTAGATTGGCCCGCGCTCGGTCCCGACAGCTTTGGACCGGGGTGTTGTCGTATCCCGGCTGCAGGACCTCAAGCGGCAGGATGCCGGCAACCCCATTTACTTTTCACGGATGAACCCGCAATGCGTCAGATAGACCGCAACTTCGATATCCAGCCGCTGCAGCATGCGGACATGACCATCAGCCTCAACGGCCAATCGGTCACTGCCGCCCTGGGTGAAACAGTCCTCAGCGTGATCCAGGCCACCGGCCAGCGCCAAGTGGCACTCAATGACCACGGGCAACTGGTGGGGGCCTACTGCGGCATGGGGGTGTGCCATTGCTGTCTGGTGCAGATCGACGGCCGTCACAAGCGCCGTGCTTGCCAGACCCTGGTCAAGCCGGGCATGCAGGTGCAGACCCTGAGTAACCGCATCAGCGAGCCGGAGTCCAGCCTATGAGCCTCAATCCGGTGATTGTCGGGGGCGGGCCTGCGGGCATGGCTGCAGCCATCGAACTGGCCGCGCACGGCGTGCGCAGCACCCTGCTTGAAGAAGCCTCGCGCCTGGGCGGCGTGGTCTTTCGCGGTCCGTTGCGCGACGGCGTGCAACTGGACTACCTGGGGCCGCGCTACTGCGAGATGCTGGCCAAGCTGCACGGTGAGTTCGGCGACCACGAACAGTTGATCGAAGTGCGCCTCAACAGCCGGGTGATCGGCGCCGAGGGCAATCACGGCCTGGTGCTGCTGGACGCCGATGAACAGGTGCAGCAGGTGCCTTACTCGCAATTGCTGCTGGCGGCCGGTTGCCATGAGCGCAGCGTGCCGTTTCCCGGTTGGACCCTGCCCGGGGTCACGTTGCTCGGTGGCCTGCAGTTGCAGATCAAGAGCGGGGTGGTCAAGCCTCTAGGGCCGGTGGTGATCACCGGTACCGGTCCGTTGCTGCCGTTGGTGGCATGCCAACTGCACGCCTCGGGCGTGCGCGTCGCCGGGGTCTATGAGGCCAGCGCCCTGGGCAAGATCGCCAAGCAGAGCCTGGCCCTGCTGAACAAGCCGCAGCTGTTTCTCGACGGTCTGAGCATGCTGGCCTATCTCAAGCTCCACAGCATCACTCTGCGTTATGGCTGGGGCGTGGTCGAAGCCCAGGGCCAGGACGCCTTGAACGTGGTCACCGTGGCCCCGTATTCCAGCGACTGGCAGCCGGACATGGCCCAGGCCCAGCGTATCGCCGCGCAGACTCTGGCGGTGGGCTATGGCTTTATTCCCCGGACCCAGTTGAGCCAGCAGATGGGCCTGGATCACGGTTTCAGCGAGGACGGCTACCTGCGGGCCAACGCCAATGCCTGGCAGCAGAGCAGCGAGCCGCACGTTCACCTGGCCGGCGACATGGGCGGGATTCGCGGCGGTGAAGCGGCAATGCTCAGCGGCCGTATCGCCGCCTTGTCGATCCTCATGCAGCGCGATGTGCTGAGCAATGAGGAGGCCTTGCAACGGCGCCAGGGCTATGAGCGCAAGCTGGCTTCGATTCTGCGCTTTCGTGGTGCAGTGAACCGCTATACCGAGCGCGGCACTGGGCAGATCGACCTGCCCAAGGGCGACACGGTGATCTGCCGCTGTGAACACACCACCCGCAACGATATCGAACGTGCCCTGGCCCAGGGCGTGCAGGACATGGCCAGCCTGAAAATGCGCACCCGGGTGAGCATGGGCGACTGCCAGGGGCGGATGTGCGTGGGCTACTGCAGCGACCGCCTGCGCCAGGCCACCGGGCGCCAGGACGTGGGCTGGATACGCCCGCGCTTCCCCCTCGATCCGATTCCGTTTTCGGCTTTTCCGTCGTCCGACCAGGAGGTCTCTCAGCATGACTAAGCACTATGACGTGGTGATCGCCGGCGGCGGTGTGATCGGGGCGTCCTGCGCCTATCAGTTGTCCAAGCGCAAGGACCTCAAGGTGGCGTTGATCGACGCCAAGCGTCCAGGCAATGCCAGCCGCGCCTCGGCCGGCGGCCTGTGGGCCATCGGTGAGTCGGTGGGCCTGGGCTGCGGGGTGATCTTCTTCCGGATGATGTCGGCCAACCGCAAGCGCGAGGCCCAGGGTTCGGCAGTGCTGGTGGATTCCTCCACGCCACATATCCTGCCGCAGTCATTCTTCGACTTCGCCTTGCAGTCCAACGAGCTCTATCCGCGCCTGCACCGCGAGCTGGTGGGCATGCACGGCATGGATTTCAAGTTCGAGGAGACTGGGCTGAAGTTCGTCATTTATGACGAGGAAGACCGCCTGTATGCCGAGCATATTGTTGGCTGCATCCCGCACTTGGCGGATCAGGTGCGCTGGCTCGACCAAGCGGCCCTGCGCGCCTCTGAACCGACCATCACCCACGAAGCCAAGGGTGCCCTGGAGTTCCTCTGCGACCACCAGGTCAACCCCTTCCGCCTCACCGACGCCTACACCGAAGGCGCACGGCAGAACGGCGTGGATGTGTACTTCAACACCAACGTCACCGGGGTCCTGCACCAGGGCAACCGGGTCAGTGGGGTGACGACCGACGTCGCCGGGCTGTTCCACTGCTCGACCCTGATCAATGCCGCCGGGGCCTGGGCCGCCGAACTGAGCCTGCAGGCCACGGGCATCGAGATTCCGGTGAAGCCGGTGAAGGGCCAGATCCTCCTGACCGAGCGCATGCCCAAGCTGCTCAACGGCTGCCTGACCACCAGCGACTGCTACATGGCGCAGAAGGACAATGGCGAGATCCTGATCGGCAGCACCACCGAGGACAAAGGGTTTGACGTCAGCACCACCTACCCGGAGATCAACGGTCTGGTACAGGGCGCGGTGCGCTGCATTCCCGAACTGGCCAACGTCAACCTCAAGCGTTGCTGGGCCGGGTTGCGCCCGGGCTCGCCGGACGAGTTGCCGATCCTTGGGCCGATGGACGGGGTCGAGGGTTACCTCAATGCCTGCGGGCACTTCCGCACCGGCATCCTGACCTCGGCGATCACCGGGGTGCTGCTGGACAAGCTGGTGAACGACGAAGCCCTGCCGCTGGATATCACCCCGTTCCTGGCTCGGCGCTTTGCCGCGGTCCCGGAGAAGAAGGCCAAGCAGGCACTTCCCGCCTGATTGCCCTGCGCAGGTGCTGGCTTGCGGGCGAAGACCACCATGAGGGCGATGTAAAGCCTGTGGGCCTCTTCGCCGGCAAGCCGGCTCCTGCGTTTCGGGGTAGCGGCTGACCCCTCGCTACAACGGCTCAGGTGGCCGGGGTGTCGAGGAACACCGGCAACTGCTCGGCGTATTCGGCAAAGTCCCGCACTGCCGGGAATTGCCCGGGGCTGAACTGATCCGCAACCATCATCTGGCTGAAGCTCCAGGCCACCGCCAGGCTGATTGCGGCCTGGCCCAGGGAGCCATCCCGGGGCAATGGGCGTTTGCGCAACTCCTCCTCCAACTCGGCATAAGCCGCCTGCAACTGGCCGCCGACCCGCTCCAGCCAGGGGCCGTGCTGCTTTTCGGCAGGGCGCAGGTTTCTTTCGTAGACGATCTGTACCGCTTTCTCGCAGGCTGCCAGGGCCAGGCCGATCAGCCGCAACTCATGCAGGCGTTCCGGCACGGTTTTCGGCATCAGGCTCTTGGCCGGTCCGGCCAGGGTTTCCAGGTAATCGAGGATCAGGCTCGAATCCATCAGCACTTCACCGTCTGCGCAGACCAGGCTCGGCGCCTTGACCACCGGGTTGATCGCCTTGAACTGCTCGAAGGTGCTGAACACCGAGAGCGAGTGGTGCTCGAACGGCAGGTCCAGGCATTTGAGGCTGATGGCGACGCGGCGCACGTAGGGTGAGTCGAGCATTCCAATAAGCTTCATCAAGTGTTTCCTTGTCTTGAGCGGCGAAAGGGCGGGGGCGGCTAATGTAGCGGCATTGGATTTCTCTTGAACAGTGCCCAGTCGCGCTGTCGCCAGGTTTTGTGTGGCCGCAGTGGCAGGCCGGGTAACGGACCGCAGGGCCTTCGCGGTTCTCGACTGCGGCGTCCGCCTTGAGGGCGATGGCCGCCGCTGCCAACGGCTATCGGGATCGAGGCCCCAGGCACCACCAGGCCAGGCCCAGGGCCACACTGAACAGGCCGGTCAAGGCGCCCAGGGAACCGGCAAAGCTGTCCGCCCACAGACTCGCCAGCAGCCCACAAGCGGCGCTCATGGCCATCTGGATGAAGAAAAACAAGCCGGAGGCGCTGCCCGCTACTGCCGCATAGGGTTGCAGGATCGCCAGTTGGCAGGCGGGAATCGCCAGGCCCACCGAAATCATGATCGGCATCATCGGCAACACGATCGCCAGCAGGCTCTGAGGCCACAGGTTGCTGCTGATCAACAGCAGGCCCGAGCCTGCCAGGTTCAGCAGCGTGGCGCGGGCGATCAGGCGGTCGGCGCTGTGGCGGACCGCCAGGCGCTGGAACAACCGCGAGCCCAGTAGGTAACCCGCCACGGTGGCGGCGAACACCAGGGCGTAGGCCGTCGAGGACAGCCCCAGGCTGCGCTGCAGCAGGGCCGGCGATTGCAGGATAAAGGGGAAATAGGTGCAGTACAGGCAGCCAATGGCCAGCGAATAACGCATGAAGTAGGGCGTTTGCAGCAACCGCAGATACAACCGCGGCAGGCTTTCGGCATTGGGCTCGGCGCGGCGCGGTGGGCGGGTTTCTGCAAGCTTAAGCAGCATCAGCAACCACACCCCGGTGGCGATCAGGCTGAGGCTCAGGAACATTCCACGCCAACCCAGCAGGTTGTCGATCAGGCTGCCCAGCAGCGGCGCCAGCATCGGCGACAGGGCGATGCCCATGGACAACAGGCCCAGCACCCGCGCCTGTTCCTGGGGCTCGCAGCGGTCGCGGACCATGACCCGGCCGATCAGGGTGCCGCAGCAGCCACCCAGGGCCTGCAGCAGCCGTGCGGCCATCAGCACTTCGACGCTGCTGGCGAGCATGCACGCCAGGCTGGCAATCAGGTACAGCGCCATGCCCGCCAATAGCACCGGGCGCCGTCCATAGCGGTCGCAGAGAGGGCCGCCGAGCAGCATCGACAGGGCATAACCAAGCATGTAGAGGCTCAGGGTCAGTTGCAGTTGGCTATCGCTGGCCCCCAGCTCATCGGCCATGGCCGGTAGCGCTGGCAGGTACAGGTCGATGCTGATGCGTGGCAGGCAGACCAGCACCAGCAGCAGGAACGTCCAGAGCCAGGGCGCCAGGGCTTGTGGTGGCGCGGTGGCGGTGGGCGCGGTGTTGGCAATCGAATTCATGACGGGCTCTTGGCGATAAGGGGCGGAGAAAAACCGCATGGACGTGAAATTAAAGGCTCTATGGTTTAATGCCGAGCACCATTTAGGCCGCTATTGACTGGACCACTATGAGCCGTGGAAAACACCCCGTGCCGCTGGATCTGCCGCTCCCGCAAACCACCGCTGAGGGCCTGAGCAAGCAGGACAGCGCCTACAGCGCCCTGCGCCAGGCGATCCTCGAGAAACGCTTGCCGGCCGGTTGCCGCCTGCCGTCGACGCGGACCCTGGCCCAGCGCTGGTCGATGTCCCGGGGGACCCTGGAAGTGGTCTTCGATCGCTTGCGCAGCGAAGGTTACGTCAGCCGGCTTTGCGGCTCCGGGACCCAGGTTTGCGCGGTGGTGCCGGACCTCTATCTGAGTCCCCCGGCACGGGCGTTGGTGCGGCCCGAGCGTGTCGACAGTCTTCAGTCCCAGCCGTTTGCCGTGCGCGCCGGCCAGCCATTTGTTGCTCGGCTCGCCGACCCGGCACTGTTTCCCCTGCAGCGCTGGGCCCGCGCGCTGACCCGGGCCCTGGCGAATGCCCCGGCGCAATTGCTTTGCGACCCGGACCCCGGTGGCCTGCCAGCCCTGCGCCAGCAGATCGCCGAGTACCTGGGGCAGCACCGCGGCATTGCCTGTGATCCGCGCCAGGTAATGGTCACCACGGGCATTCGCCACGGTCTCGACCTGCTGGCCCGCAGCCTGCTGCAACCTGGCGACAAGGTGTGCATCGAAGACCCCGGCTATCAATCGGCCAAGGGGCTGTTTGCCTTGGCCGGGGCGCGTCTGGTGCCGATCCCGGTGCAGGAGGAGGGCATCGATGTGCAGTGCCTGCAGCGTCACCGCGATGCGCGCATGGTCTACGTGACCCCGGCCCATCAGGCCCCCCTGGGCATGACCATGCCGGTGTCCCGGCGCCTGGCCCTGTTGGACTGGGCGCGACGTAGCGAGGCCTGGGTGGTGGAGGACGACTACGACAGTGAATTCAACTACCAGGGCGCGCCGCTGGCGGCCCTCAAGTCCCTGGACCGGGAGGACCGGGTGATCTACTGCGGCAGCTTCAACAAGACCCTGTTCGCCGGTTTGCGGGTGGGCTTCATGCTGGTGCCCGAGGCCCTGCGCCCACGGCTGCTGGCCACCTTGCAGAGCACCGGGCGTTCGGTGGGGGTGATCGAGCAGGTGGCCCTGGCCGACTACATTGCCAGCGGTGCCTTCCTGCGTTACCTGCGTGCGGCCCGCCAGGCCTATCAGGAGCGCCGTGACCAGTTGCTGGCGATTTTGCAGCGCGAAGCGCCGGGCTGTTACACCGTCAGCGGCCAGCAGGCCGGATTGCATCTGCTCCTGGAGTTGCCGCCGGGCAGCGATGAGGCGCGGTTTTGCCAAGCCGCCGCGCAAGCCGGATTGTTCCTGCAGGGGGTGGCCGAGAGTTGTCAGCAGGTGCGCCGGCCCCCGGCGGTGATCATTGGTTATGCGGCCCTGAGCCTGGCGCAGATCCGCTTCAGCGGTTCGCGACTGGCGGCCTTGCTGGTGGCCGAGGCGCAAGGCCGGGATGAGGGTTGATTGTCATGTCACGGTCATGTCTTTGCGGCATGCTCGATGCCCCGGCCTTTAGGCCTTTGTGTACTACAGGGACGTCATGATCATTGTTACCTCCGGCGCGGCCTATCTGGATATTGACGCCTACGCCGGTTGCATCGCCTACGCCGAGTGGCTCAGCCTCAGCCTCAGCGGCCGTCCGGCCCGGGCCCTGAGCAGCGCTGCGCTCAACGAGAGCATTCCCGAAAGTTTCAGGCGCGACCTCAAGGGCCTGGATTGCCACGTCCCTGACGGCAGCGAGCAGTTCGTCCTGGTGGATGTTTCCAATCACCTGCACCTGGATCCCCTGGTGGACCTGTCGCGGGTGGTGGAAGTCATCGATCATCACCCGGGCTTCGAAGCGTTCTGGGATGAGCGCCTGGGCAGTCACGCGGATATCCGGCCGATTGGCGCCGCCTGCACCCAGGTCTACGAGCGCTGGCGCGATTCCGGGCTGCTGCCACGGATCAGCCGCGACAGCGCGCAACTGCTGGCGGCCGGGATTCTCGACAACACCCTGAATTTCACCGGCGACAGTTGCACCCCGGCGGACCTGCAAGCCTATGCCGCGCTGGCCCAGCGTGCGGGCCTGGACTGGCAGTGGCCCGAACATTACTTCCGCGAATGCCAGCAGCAGATCGAAGGGGGCTTGGAGCAGGCGTTGCTCAAGGACCTGAAGGTGCTTGAAGCCTCGAGCAATCTGCCCCGGTACTTTGCCCAACTGACCCTGTGGAATGGCGCCGGGTTGTTGCAGCACCAGCGGCCCTTGATCGAAAGAGTGCTGGGGCAGCGCGGTGACGACTGGTTGCTGAACCTGATCTGCCTCAGCGAGGGCCGCAGCTACTTGCTCACCGGCAGCAACCCCGACAGTGCACGCAAGCTCGACCGACTGCTAGAGTGCCCGGGCCTGGACGGCTTGCGTTGCCTGACACGGCCGATCCTGCGCAAGGAGCTGCTGCGCAAAGGCCTGGCATTGCAGCCGTCGACTTGAACCTGGAGTGCCCGTGGACCTTGATCAGCGATTGCAGCAGGTGGTGGATGAACGCAGCTTCCTGGAGTTTGTCCAGGCGCTGATCGCCGACCGCCGTCAGGAACAGCGCAAGACCCTGGCCGGGCAATCCGGCAGTTGGCACAACGATTCCATCGAGGACTATCTCGACAGCGCCCACGCCTGGGCCGAGGCGACGGCTGTCGGCGCCACCCAGGGGCTGGCCGAGGCCTCGCCCTGGCAGCGTTTTGCGGTGTTTTTGTACTGCGGCAAGATCTACGAATAAGCCTACCCGCTATGCTCAGCTTCTACGGCGCCAGCCTTGGCGCGGGAGCTCGATCATGAGTCAGGACCAAACCGCGTTGGTGCTTTCCGGGGGCGGCAGTCTCGGAGCCGTCCAGGTCGGCATGCTGCAAGCCCTGGTGGAACTGGGGATCGAATTCGATCTGGTGGTGGGCGCCTCGGTGGGGGCGATCAACGGTGCTTACTTCGCCGCTCGGCCCAATGCCCGGGGCGTCGCCGAGCTGGCGGACTTCTGGCGCGGCTTGCGCAAGGCCGATGTGTTTCCCTTTTCCCTGCTCGACAGCCTGGTGGCGTTCTTGCGTCACCGTGGTTGCCTGCTGCCGTCCACGGCCCTGGCCCGGCTGGTGCGGCGGGCCTTGCCGGTGGCGCGCATCGAAGACTGCGAACTGCCACTGCACATCGTCACCACCAACCTGCTCACCGGCGCCCAGGAAGTGCTGTCCAGCGGCAGCACCGAGCAGGCGCTGCTGGCCAGTGCGGCGATTCCCCTGGTGTTTCCCTGGGTGCGCATCGGCGACAAGTTGCTGGTGGACGGCGGGGTCGCGAGCAACACGCCGATCGCCGCGGCAGTAGGGCTGGGGGCGACGCGGGTGATTGTCCTGCCTACCGGTTTCGGCTGCGCTTGCCTGGCGCCGCCGGCCGGGATGCTGGCCCTGGCGCTGCACACCTTGAACCTGTTGAGCATGCGCCAGCTGGTGCGCGACATCGAACTCTACGCACCGCGGGTGGCGATCCATGTGGTCGACCCGCTGTGCCCGCTGGGCGTTTCGGTGTTCGATTTCAATCAAACCGACCAGTTGCTGCAGCGGGCTTACCGGCAGACCCTGGACTGGGTCGAGCAGGGCGGCCTGCAGCGCAGTGGTGTACCGGGCGCACTGCAGGCCCACAGTCATGGGGCGGCGTCGGGCTAGTCGTCGAAGCCGGCCTGTTCGTGAATCTCGTCCACCTTCAATTCCAGGCGATAGGCCACGGCGATGAACAGCGCCTGGCACAGGCACAGGGTGGCGCTCAGTGAACGGAAAGCGAAGGAGCTGCCTTCGTTGACCAGCAGCACGCTGTTGGCGCGCTTGGCCAGGGGCGAGAGGGTGCTGTCAGTGATGATCAGGGTCTTGGCCTGGTTATGCTGGGCAATGCGCAGGCAGTGCTGGGTCTCTTTGGCGTAGGGGGTGAAGCTGATGGCGATCACCAGATCGTTGGGACGGATGCTGCGCATCTGCTCTCGATAGCTGCCCCCCAGCCCCGACACCAGGTGGATGCGCTTGTTGGTGTGCTGCAGGTTGTACACCAGGTAGTCGGCCACGGCGAAGGAGCGACGTACCCCCACCACATAGATGTTGTCGGCGTTGACCACCAGGTCCACGGCCTGGTCGAAGGCCGTGTCGTCCAGTTCCAGCCCCAGGCGCTCGATGCCCGAGAGGGTGGCGTTGATGCATTCCCGGGCCAGGTCGCCGCCGCTGGCTTTCTGCGATTTGTTGGCGATCATGCTGCGCACGCGCTGTTGGTAGTTCTGCACCGGCGTGGCCTTGTGGGTGTAGGCCTGGCGAAACAGCGCCTGCATTTCACTGAAGCCGCTGAAGCCGAAACGCTGGGAGAAACGCACGATGGCCGAGGGATGCACTTCGCATTCCTGGGCGATGTCGCTGATCCGGTCGACCATGATCCGCTCGCTCTGCTGGCTCATGTAGCTGGCAATGCGCTTGAGCTGGCGGGGCAGGCTTTCGTACTCCTCGGTGATCAGCTGCAGCAGGCGCTCGGCATTGGCTGGGGGGCTGACGAGGTCGCTCTCTGGCGTACTCTCGGACAGGGCCGGCTGATCGGTGCGGGACATAGGGAATCCTTCTGGCGGATGCTGTGGGGGCGGTTGCGGGCAGCGCCCCGGACAATAGGTTGGCTGCGGCCAGTCTACAGGGTCGGCGTCGGGGAAATCTTCAGCGGTCCAGGCCTGGTGGCACTGCTGAAACGATGCACGCCACGGGGCTGGGCCTTGAAAATAAGTTTAATGGAAAAAATATTCCAAGTAAAAATATATAGAATAAATATTGATTGGTTTCGACAGTCGTTCTAGTCTGCATCCACCAAGAGTGCCTGCCAGCGCAACAACGGCGGCGGGCAGCGGCTGATAAAAATAACAGGAGCCAGCATGGGCCAGACTCGTTTTGCCAGTGGGCGTCAATTGGATCTGATCTGCCTTGGCCGCTTGGCCGTCGACCTCTATGCCCAGCAGGTGGGCGCTCGCCTGGAAGACGTCAGCAGCTTCGCCAAGTACCTCGGCGGCTCGTCCGCCAACATCGCTTTCGGCACCGCGCGGCTGGGGTTGAAGTCGGCAATGCTGAGCCGGGTCGGTGACGATCACATGGGGCGCTTCCTGCTGGAGTCGCTGCAGCGCGAAGGCTGCGATGTCAGTGCGGTCAAGGTCGACCCCGAGCGTCTCACTGCCCTGGTGCTGCTGGGTCTCAAGGACCGCGAGACCTTTCCCCTGTTGTTCTACCGCGAGAACTGCGCCGACATGGCGCTGTGTGCCGAGGACATCAGCGAGGCCTTTATTGCGTCGAGCAAGGCGCTGTTGATCACCGGTACGCATTTCTCCAGCGCCGGGGTCTATCGGGCCAGCGTCCAAGCCTTGGAGTACGCCGAGCGCCATGGTGTGCAGCGGGTGCTGGATATCGACTACCGGCCGGTGCTCTGGGGCCTGGCGGCCAAGGCCGATGGCCAGACCCGCTTCGTCGCCGACCAGCAGGTCAGCCAGCATGTGCAGAGCATCCTGCCGCGCTTCGACTTGATCGTCGGCACGGAAGAGGAATTCCTGATTGCCGGTGGTTGCCAGGCGCTGCTGCCGGCCTTGCGCCGGGTACGCGAACTGACGGCCGCGACCCTGGTGGTCAAGCTCGGTCCCCAGGGTTGCACGGTGATTCATGGGGCAATTCCGTCGCGCCTGGAGGACGCGGCGCTGTACCCCGGGGTGCGGGTCGAAGTGCTCAATGTACTGGGGGCCGGTGATGCTTTCCTGTCGGGGTTTCTCAGTGGCTGGCTGGAGGGCGCGGACGATCAGCGCTGCTGCGAACTGGCCAATGCCTGTGGCGGCCTGGTGGTGTCGCGTCATGCCTGCGCCCCGGCGATGCCGACCCGGGCCGAACTGGATTATCTGCTCAGCAGCCCGCTGCCGATTACCCGGCCGGACCAGGATGCGACGTTGCAGCGCCTGCACCAGGTCAGCGTGCCGCGCAAGGTCTGGCGGCCGCTGTTCATCTTCGCTTTCGACCACCGTGGGCAACTGCTGGAGCTGGCCCAGCAGGGCGGTCGCGAGCTCAAGGCCATTGGTCAACTCAAGTTGCTGTTCATCGAAGCGCTGCAGCAGGTCGAAGCCGACCTGCGCGAGCAGGGCATCGAGGCCGATGTCGGGTTGCTGGCCGACCAGCGTTTCGGCCAGGACGCGTTGAATGCCGCCACCGGTCGCGGCTGGTGGGTGGCGCGCCCGGTGGAAGTCCAGGGCTCGCGGCCCCTGGCGTTCGAGCATGGGCGCTCGATTGGCAGCAACCTGATCGCCTGGCCCCAGGAGCAGATCATCAAGTGCCTGGTGCAGTACCACCCCGATGACGAACCGTTGCTGCGCCTGGAGCAGGAAGCGCAGCTCAAGGGGTTGTACCAGGCGTCCCAGGTCAGCGGTCATGAACTGCTGCTGGAAATCATCCCGCCCAAGGATCTGCCCGGCGCCCATCCGCAGGTGCTGTACCGGGCCATCAAGCGCCTTTACAACCTGGGAATCTACCCGGCCTGGTGGAAGATCGAAGGCCAGGACGCGGAGCAATGGCAGTGTCTGGATGAGCTGATCGAGGCACGTGACCCCTATTGCCGTGGGGTGCTCCTGCTGGGCCTCAATGCACCGCCGGCGGACCTTGCCGAAAGCTTCCGCCAGGCCGCTCGCAGCCGCAGTTGCCGGGGCTTTGCGGTGGGCCGCACGATCTTCCAGGAACCCAGCCGCGCCTGGCTGGCGGGAGACATCGATGACCAGGCGCTGATTGCCCGGGTGCAGGGCACCCTGGTCCAGCTGATTGACGCCTGGCGCAGTGCCCGGGGGTGATGGCGAGGGTTGAGAGCAGCCGTCGCCAGATTGATCTGAACAACAATAAAAGGTGCAGCCATGCCCGCCATCCGAATTGGCATCAATCCGATTTCCTGGAGCAACGACGACCTGCCGGCCCTGGGCGGTGAAACCCCCTTGAGCACGGCGCTGGCCGAAGGCAAGGCGATCGGCTACGAAGGTTTTGAACTCAACGGCAAGTTTCCCAAGGATGCCAAGGGCGTCGGCGATGTGCTGCGGCCCTATGACCTGGCGCTGGTTTCGGGCTGGTACTCCGGCCGCCTGGCCCACCGCTCGGCGGCCGAGGAGATCGACGCCATCGGCGCCCATGTGCAACTGCTGGGGCAAAACGGCGCTCAGGTGCTGGTCTATGGCGAAGTCGCCGACTCGATCCAGGGCCAGGCCATTGCCTTGGTGGAGCGCCCGCGTTTTCACTCCGAACAGGCGTGGCAGGACTATGCCGACAAGCTCAGCGAACTGGCCCGTTTCACCCTGTCCCAAGGCGTGCGCCTGGCTTATCACCATCACATGGGCGCCTACGTTGAATCCGCCGCCGATATCGACCAACTGATGCGGCGCAGCGGACCTGAAGTCGGCCTGCTGTTCGACTCGGGCCACTGCTACATGGGCGGCGGCGAGCCCTTGACGGTGCTGCGTCGGCACATCGGACGGGTCTGCCATGTGCACTTCAAGGACGTGCGCAAGGCTGTGGTGCAACTGGCGCGCAATCACCTGTGGAGCTTTCCCGACTGCATCATCAACGGCACCTTCACCGTGCCTGGTGACGGCGCTATCGATTTCGCCGGGTTGCTGGAGGAACTGCTGGATGCCGGGTATCAGGGCTGGTTGGTGGTGGAGGCCGAGCAGGACCCGGCGGTGGCGCCCAGCTACGTCTACGCGAAGAAGGGCTACGACACGCTGCGCACTCTGCTTGATGCTGCGCAGCAACGGAGGATGGGGGCATGAGCCTGCTGGTCAAGAGCAACGCCATGGGCCGGACCATGGTCCAGCTCGATGAGGGCGTGTTGCAATACGTGGGGTTTGCCGCCTACCGCCTGAGCCGTGGCGAAAGCCTGCCGCTCAGTGCCGGCGACCGCGAGCTGTGCCTGGTACTGCTCGGCGGGCGAGTGGATATCCACGGCGAGGCGCCGAGGCAGGGACGTTTCAACTGGGACAACATCGGCGACCGCCACTCGGTGTTCGAGGACAAGTCGCCCTTTGCGGTCTATCTGCCGCCGGGCAGCCAGGTCCAGGTCAGCGCCCTGAGCGAGGTGCAGATAGCCGTATGCTCCGCTCCCGGCTGCCGTGAAGCGGGCCTGGGGCCGCGGCTGATCCGCCCCGAGCAGTGCTCGCGCAGTGTGCGCGGCAAGGGCGCCAACACCCGCTATGTCTGCGACATTCTGCCGGACAGCGAGCCGGCCCATTCGCTGCTGGTGGTGGAGGTGCGCACGCCGTCGGGGCATTCCTCCAGCTACCCGCCGCACAAGCACGACAGCGATGACCTGCCGCACCAGAGCTTGCTCGAAGAGACCTACTACCACCAGATCAGCCCGTCCCAGGGCTTTGTGTTCCAGCGGGTCTACACCGATGACCGGAGCATCGATCAGGCCATGGCGGTGGAGCACAGTGACCTGGTGGTGGTGCCCAAGGGCTATCACCCGGTCAGCGTGCCTTACGGCTACGAGTCCTATTACCTGAACGTGATGGCCGGGCCGAAGCGGGTCTGGCAGTTCCATAACGATCCGCAGCACAGTTGGCTGCTGGACCTCTGAGCCGCTTGCTTTCTCAGTTGCCCGCGGGAGCACCAGGACCATGCCTCAGCCCTTGCGTTTTGCCTTGAACCGGATGGTTGCACCGCAGCTGTCCCTAAGCGACTTCATTGACCTGGCGCTGGCCGTGAAGGTCGACGCCATCGAGCTCCGTAACGACCTCAAGGGGGTGGAGATCGAAGATGGCACGTCTGCCGAGCGGGTCCGCGAGCTGTGCGCGGTTCGCGGCGTCAAGGTGCTGTCGATCAATGCGCTGTATCCCTTTGATGTGTGGAACGAGCAACGCCGCCGGCAATTGCTCGACCTGGCGGGCTATGCCCGTGCCTGTGGAGCCGCAGGCCTGGTGCTGTGCCCATGCAACGAGCGTGACGACCCGCGTACCGAGGCCCAGCGAGTGGCGGGGCTGGAGCGCGCATTGAGCGAGATTGCGCCGATTCTGCGCGAGCATGGCTTGCAGGGTCTGGTCGAGCCGCTGGGGTTTGAGCAAAGCGCGCTGCGCTACAAGCGCGTGGCGCTGGAGGCGATCAGGGCCTGTGCCGGGCTGGACGTGCTGCGCCTGGTGCACGACACCTTCCACCACCACTTGGCGGGCGAGCAGGTGCTGTTCCCCGAGCTCACCGGGTTGCTGCACATCTCCGGTGTCGAAGCGCTGCAGACGCCGCTGTCCGCTCTGCGCGACGGCCACCGAGTGCTGGTGGGCGACGCGGATCTTCTCGGCACCACGGCGCAGATCGCCGGCCTGCTCGATGGCGGTTATGGCGGCTACCTGTCGTTCGAGCCGTTTGCCGCCAGCGTCCACGGGCGGTCGGATATTCGCCAGGCCCTGGAGGCCAGCATCCGCCACCTACGCCAGGCCCTGAGCTCACGACCCGCGGTGGGCGCCGACAAAGAACACAGTGCTGCGGGTTCAGTAGCACCCATGTACCTCTGAAGGAACTGACATGAGCACGACACGGTTGACCATGGCCCAGGCCCTGGTGAAGTTTCTCGACAACCAGTACGTCGAGGTGGATGGGCGGCAGAGCAAGTTTGTCGCCGGGGTCTTTTGCATTTTCGGTCACGGCAACGTGCTGGGGCTGGGCCAGGCGTTGCAGCAGGCGCCGGGCGAGCTGTTGGTGCACCAGGGGCGCAACGAGCAGGGCATGGCCCACGCCGCCATCGGCTTTGCCAAGCAGCACCTGCGACGCAAGATCTACGCCTGCAGCGCCTCGGTGGGCCCCGGCGCGGCCAATATGCTTACCGCGGCGGCCACTGCCACCGCCAACCGCATTCCCTTGCTGCTGTTGCCCGGGGATGTGTTCGCCAGTCGCCAGCCAGACCCGGTGCTGCAACAGATCGAGCAGTTCCATGACCTGAGCATCAGCACCAACGATGCCTTCAAGGCAGTGAGCAAATACTGGGACCGGATCAATCGCCCGGAACAGCTGATGAGCGCGGCGCTGCAGGCCATGCGGGTGTTGACCGATCCTGCGGAAACCGGCGCGGTGACCCTGGCGCTGCCTCAGGATGTGCAGGCGCAAGCCTACGATTACCCGGATTATTTCTTCGCCCGGCGGGTGCACCGCATCGACCGGCGCCCGGCCACCGAGGCCATGCTGGCGGACGCACTGGCGCTGCTGCAGGGCAAGCGTCAGCCGCTGATTATCTGCGGCGGCGGGGTCAAGTACGCCGGGGCCAACCAGGTGCTGCAGGACTTTGCCGAACGCTTCCAGATCCCGATCGCCGAAACCCAGGCGGGCAAGAGTGCGCTGCTGTCCAGCCATCCGTTGAATGTCGGCGGGATCGGTGAGACGGGCTGCCTGGCCGCCAATCTACTGGCCCGGGATGCCGACCTGATCATTGGCGTCGGTACCCGCTACAGCGATTTCACCACCTCGTCGAAGTGGTTGTTCCAGCACCCGCAGGTGCAGTTTCTCAACCTTAATATCCATCCTGGCGATGCCTTGAAACTTGATGGCGTGCAACTGCTGGCGGACGCCAAGGCCGGTTTGCAGGCGCTGGGCACACTCCTGGCGAGCCATGCCTACCGCGCCGACTGGGGCACGCAGGTGGCGGCGGCCAAGGCGCAACTGGAGGCGGAAGTGGACCGGGTTCATGGGCTGCACTACCAGAGCGATGGTTTTGTTGCCGAGATCAGCGACCGCCTGGACCCGGCAGTGCTGAGGGAATTCATCGAACTGAGCGGTTCCTGCCTGACCCAGAGCCAGGTGCTTGGAGTGCTCAACCAGACCCTGGCCGATGACGCGGTGATCGTCGCCGCTGCCGGCAGCCTGCCCGGTGACCTGCAGCGCAGCTGGCGCAGCAAGGGGGTCAATACCTACCACGTGGAATACGGCTATTCATGCATGGGCTACGAGGTCAGCGCGGCCCTTGGGGTCAAGCTCGCCGAGCCCGAGCGCGAGGTTTATGCCCTGGTGGGGGACGGTTCCTACCTGATGCTGCATTCGGAGCTGGTCACCTCGATCCAGGAGCGGCGCAAGATCAACGTGGTGTTGCTGGACAACATGGCCTTCGGTTGCATCAACAACCTGCAACTGGGCCAGGGCCTGGACAGTTTCGCCACCGAGTTTCGCTACCGCGATCCGCACACCGGCCAGCTCGATGGCGGCCTGATCCCGGTGGACTACGCAATGAGCGCCGCCGCCTATGGCTGCAAGACCTACACGGTGTGCACCCTTGAACAGCTGCACGCGGCCCTTGCGGATGCGCGCCGGCAGACCGTCTCGACCCTGATCGACATCAAGGTGCTGCCCAAGACCATGCTTCACGGCTACCTGTCGTGGTGGCATGTGGGGGTGGCCGAGGTCTCCACCAGCGCCCGGGTTGCCGCTGCCGCCGAGGGCATCCGCGAGCAACTGGCCAAGGCCCGGCAGTATTGAAACTCGCGAACCGAACAATCACAGGAGTACTTGCATGACTCTGCAATTAGGCGTTATCGGCACCGGTGCCATTGGTCAGGATCACATTCGGCGTTGCAGCCAGACCCTGTTGGGCAGTCGAGTGGTGGCTGTTACCGACATCAATCTGGAGCAGGCGGCCCGGGTGGTCAGCGAGCTGGGGCTCGACGCCGAGGTCTACGCGGACGGCCATGCGTTGATCAAGGCCGCGCACGTGCAGGCGCTGCTGGTCACTTCCTGGGGGCCGAGCCACGAGGCGTTCGTGCTGGCGGCGATTGCCGCCGGCAAGCCGGTGTTCTGCGAAAAGCCCCTGGCGGTCACCGCTGAAGGGTGCCGGCGCATCGTCGAGGCCGAGATCGCCCATGGCCGGCGACTGGTGCAGGTGGGCTTCATGCGGCCCTACGATGCCGGCTACCAGGCCCTCAAGGCGGTGATCGACAGCGGCCGGATCGGCGAGCCGCTGATGCTCCACTGCGCCCACCGCAATCCCAGGGTGGGGGAGAACTACCAGACCGACATGGCGATCACCGACACCTTGATTCATGAACTGGACGTGCTGCGCTGGTTGCTGGCGGACGACTATGTGTCGGTGCAGGTGCTGTTTCCGCGTACCACCCGCAATGCCCATGCCCGGTTACGCGATCCGCAGATTGTGCTGCTGGAAACCGCCCGTGGTACGCGCATCGACGTCGAAGTGTTCGTCAACTGCCAGTACGGCTACGACATCCAGTGTGAAGTGGTGGGGGAGAGCGGCATTGCCCGTTTGCCGGAGCCGTCCCAGGTGCAGCTGCGCAGCGAGGCCACGTTGTCCACGGCGATTCTGATGGACTGGAAAGACCGTTTCATCGCCGCCTATGACGTTGAGTTGCAGGCGTTTATCGACGGTGTGCGGGCCGGCCAGGTCGGTGGCCCCTCGGCCTGGGATGGCTTTGCTGCAGCGGTAGCGGCTGATGCCTGCATCCAGGCCCAGCAGAGCGGGGCGATTGTGCCGGTGAGCCTGCCTGAGCGGCCAGGGTTCTACGCCTGACTGTTGCCCAGAGGCTGGCGTGTTGCAGGGGCGGCAGGGCGGCGTTGCGTTGGCCGGTGCAGGCAGGCTCAAGACCGCGACAAAACTTGCCGGCCTCTGCGCCGGTAAGCCGCCACATGCGCAGGGATTAATGGCGGGTGGCGGGTGTTCGGAGGCGTCGGTGGGGGCTGCCAGTAACCGCATCTTGCCGGGATGGAAGAGCAATAGAATTAAATTCTAAAAGTTGTTGATATAGAAATTATTTTCCAATAAAGTCATTTTCAGGTTGCCGACTATCAAGGCTCCCACAGCCCTCAAGCCCCGCTTGAGAGCATGGCGAGCCAACCAACAAGAACAAACAGGTGCCGTTGATGAAAACCTTTCGCTCTGTTTTGCAACTGCCGTTCCGCGCACTTGCCACTTCACCCCGCGACCTGCTTCGCGTCCCGTGGTCTTCTCGATTGTTATCCCTGCTCAGCGGCCTGTGTGTTGAACACCAGGGCTCGTTGCTGTGCTGCATGCCCGGCGCGCCAGTGCTGTATGCGCCGGCTTGAGCGGCGACTGCGTTTTATCCATGAAAACCGATAAGAATGTGGAGAACGACTTTTGATGAACATTCAGATCCGAATGCTTTCCCTCAGCCTGGCGCTGATGGTGTTCAGCGGCGCGGCGCTGGCCCAGGTGCGAATCGGCGTGAGCATGTCGCAGTTCGATGACACCTACCTGACCTACCTGCGCGAGTCCATGGACCAGAAGGCCAAGTCCATGCCCGAGGGGGTGCAGTTACAGTTCGAGGACGCCCGCAGTGACGTGGTCAAGCAACTGAGCCAGGTGGAAAGCTTCATCAGCCAGAAGGTCGACGCGATTGTGGTCAACCCGGTGGACACCGCCGCCGTGCGCAAGATCACTGAAGCGGCGGTCAAGGCCGGGATTCCCCTGGTCTACGTCAACCGCCGCCCCGATGACCTGAACCTGCCCAGGGGCGTGGTCACGGTGGCGTCCAATGACCTGGAGGCGGGCAAGATGCAGATGCAGTACCTGGCCGAGAAAATGGGCGGCAAGGGCAGCATCGTGATGCTGCTGGGGGACTTGGCGAACAACTCCACGACCAACCGCACCAAGGGCGTCAAGGAGGTGCTGGCGCAGTACCCGGGCATCAAGGTCGACCAGGAACAGTCCGGCGTCTGGTTGCGGGACAAGGGCATGACCCTGGTCAATGACTGGCTGACCCAGGGCCGCCAGTTCAATGCGGTGGTGGCCAACAACGATGAGATGGCCATTGGCGCGGCCATGGCCCTGAAACAGGCCGGCGTGGCCAAGGGCAGTGTGCTGATCGCCGGGGTCGACGGCACGCCGGACGGCTTGCGCGCGGTTGAGCGTGGCGAGCTGGCGGTATCGGTGTTCCAGGACGCCAAGGGCCAGGCCGATGGCTCGGTGGAGACCGCAGTGAAGATGATCAACCAGCAACCGGTGGAGGCCGCAGTGTGGATTCCCTATCGGCTGATCACCCCGGAAAACGTCGCCCAGTTCAAGTAGCCAGCCGGTCCTTCAATCATCAAGCCGGCCGGGCGGCCATGCGCGCCGGGCGGCTGGAGTAGCTGATCATGCACGCTTGCGCGTCTGTTTCGAGCCTGGAACCCCTGAGCACGGTAGCCGTCGTGCCGCCCCAGGAGCCTTATCTGCTGGAGGTGATCAATGTCAGCAAGAGCTTCCCGGGAGTGGTGGCCTTGTCCGAGGTGCAGTTGCGAGTGCGTCCCGGCACGGTACTGGCGCTGATGGGGGAAAACGGCGCCGGCAAGTCGACCCTGATGAAGATCATCGCCGGCATCTATCAGCCCGACTCCGGCGAGCTGCGGCTCAAGGGCCGGCCGGTGAGCTTCGCCTCGCCGCTGGCGGCGCTGCAAGCGGGGATCGCGATGATCCACCAGGAGCTCAACCTGATGCCGCACATGAGCATCGCCGAGAACATCTGGATCGGCCGCGAGCAGCTCAACGCCCTGCGCATGATCGATCACCGGGAAATGCACCGCTGCACCGCGGCCTTGCTGGCGCGCTTGCGCATCGACCTGGACCCCGAGGAGCAGGTGGGCAACCTGAGTATTGCCGAGCGGCAGATGGTGGAGATTGCCAAGGCGGTGTCCTACGACTCCGGCGTGCTGATCATGGACGAACCGACCTCGGCCATCACCGACAAGGAGGTGGCGCACCTGTTCTCGATCATTGCCGACCTCAAGGCTCAGGGTAAGGGCATCATCTACATCACCCACAAGATGAACGAAGTGTTCGCCATCGCCGATGAAGTGGCGGTGCTGCGCGACGGTGCCTATATCGGCCTGCAACGGGCCGACAGCCTGGACGGCGACAGCCTGATTTCGATGATGGTGGGGCGCGAGCTGAGCCAGCTGTTCCCCCAGCGCGAGAAACCTGTCGGCGACCTGCTGCTCAAGGTCCGCGACTTGCGCCTGGACGGGGTGTTCGACGGGGTGTCGTTCGATCTGCATGCCGGGGAGATCCTGGGCATCGCCGGGCTGATGGGCTCGGGGCGCACCAATGTGGCGCAAACCCTGTTCGGCATCACCCCCAGCGACGGCGGCGAGGTGTTCCTCGACGGTCGGCCGCTGCACATCAGCGAGCCGTACATGGCCATCAGCCAAGGGTTTGCCCTGCTCACCGAGGACCGCAAGCTCAGCGGCCTGTTTCCCTGTCTGTCGGTCCTGGAAAACATGGAGGTGGCGGTGTTGCCGCATTACACCGGTGGCGGTTTCGTCCGGCAGAAGGCCCTGCGTGCGCTGTGCGAGGACATGTGCCAGCGGCTGCGGGTCAAGACCCCGTCGCTGGAGCAGTGCATCGATACCCTGTCCGGCGGCAACCAGCAGAAAGCCTTGCTCGCGCGCTGGCTGATGACCCAGCCGCGGATTCTGATTCTCGACGAGCCGACCCGGGGCATCGATGTCGGGGCCAAGGCCGAGATCTACCGGCTGATTGCCTTCCTCGCCAGCGAAGGCATGGCGGTGATCATGATTTCTTCGGAGCTGCCTGAGGTGCTGGGCATGAGCGACCGGCTCATGGTCATGCACGAAGGCCAGCTGATGGGCACCCTGGACCGCGCTGAGGCGACTCAGGAACGGGTCATGCAACTGGCCTCGGGCCTGAACTAGATATTCAACCCAGGGGCGCTGGCCCGGCGTGTCCGGCGCTGGCGTCGCTGTTGATCAAGGTGAGCGGTTATGAACGCAATACTGGAAAAAAAACCGGCAGCGGCAGTGGTCAACCGTCGCCGGCGACTGCCGAGCGAGTTGAGCATCTTCCTGGTACTGATCGGCATCGGCCTGGTGTTCGAGCTGTTTGGCTGGATCGTCCGCGACCAGAGCTTCCTGCTCAACTCCCAGCGCCTGGTGCTGATGATCCTCCAGGTGTCGGTCATCGGCTTGCTGGCCATCGGCGTGACCCAGGTGATCATCACCACCGGCATTGACCTGTCCTCCGGCTCGGTGCTGGCGTTGTCGGCAATGATTGCCGCGAGCCTGGCGCAGACTTCGGACTTCAGCCGCGCGGTGTTTCCCTCGCTGACCGACCTGCCGGTGTGGATTCCGGTACTGGTCGGGCTCGGGGTCGGCCTGCTGGCGGGGGCAATCAACGGTAGCGTGATTGCCCTGACCGGCATTCCGCCCTTTATTGCCACGCTGGGGATGATGGTCTCGGCCCGTGGCCTGGCGCGCTACTACACCCAGGGCCAGCCGGTGAGCATGCTCTCGGACGCCTACACCGCGATTGGCCAGGGCGCGATGCCGGTGGTGATCTTCCTGGTGGTGGCGGTGATCTTCCACATCGCCCTGCGCTACACCAAGTACGGCAAGTACACCTACGCCATCGGCGGCAACATGCAGGCGGCGCGCACTTCAGGGATCAACGTCAAGCGTCACCTGGTGATCGTCTACAGCATCGCCGGGTTGCTGGCGGGGCTGGCCGGGGTGGTGGCCTCGGCGCGGGCCGCGACCGGCCAGGCGGGGATGGGCATGTCCTATGAACTGGACGCAATTGCCGCCGCGGTGATCGGCGGCACCAGCCTGGCGGGAGGGGTCGGGCGCATCACCGGCACGGTGATTGGGGCGCTGATCCTCGGGGTCATGGCCAGCGGCTTCACCTTCGTTGGCGTCGATGCCTACATCCAGGACATTATCAAGGGCTTGATCATTGTGGTGGCGGTGGTCATCGACCAGTACCGCAACAAACGCAAGCTCAAGCGTTGAGTGCTGGAGTGGGGGCGGGCGGCCGAGGTTGATCAAGGTTGTTTTCGCAGCCACTTTTTGCCTGCAAAGAGGTTGGAAAACTGCAAGAAAACCGTGAATCTGCTGTCTGGTACTGCCGTTTGTCTTCTAACAGGCCCGCGGTTATGGAATTTTTTGTTATAAACGCACTCCGATAATCGCCACCAAAGCCCGCAATTGCGGGCTTTGCTCGGTTTGTCGGACAGATTCGCTGTCATTTCAGTTGCTGCGCCCTCAAACCGGCCTTAGACTGCCGCCCCTCGTAAATTGAGTGCCGGGTGGCGCTTAGAAGGTATGGCGCCTTTCTGATGACCTGACGGGTCAACCGGAAACAGTTTGAATTCGCCTTAATGCACGTATTTTTTATAGAGAAATCAATGACCAAGGAAAAGTTGCTGGCCATGCCGGCGGATGACTACATGAATGCCGAGCAGCACGCTTTTTTCAGCGATCTGTTGCAAGCCATGAAGGTGGAAACCCACGAGCGCATCGAACAGAACCGGATCGCCATTGAAAGCCTGGACACCCCGGCTGACCCGGCTGATGCCGCCTCCGTTGAAGAAGAGCGCACTTGGTTGGTCAACGCCATTGATCGTGACCAGCGCATGCTGCCGCAACTGGAGCAGGCCCTGGGCCGGATCAGTGACGACAGCTTCGGCTGGTGCGATGACAGCGGCGAGGCGATTGGCCTCAAGCGCCTGCTGATCAGCCCGACCACCAAGTACTGCATCGAAGCCCAAGAACGCCACGAGCAGATCGACAAGCATCAGCGACAGGCTTGATAGCCGCTGCAAGTTGCAAGCTTCAAGCGGCAAGAGAGGCGCCGGGCCCATGACCATGTGCTCCGGGGATCGACCTGCTCAATCCTGGCATTGTCCATTCGCTTGAAGCTCCGCCAGTGCGGGCGCAAGGAACGCGCCCACAGCGAACCTCCCAGGTTCCACCCCAGCCCTCATCGCCGAGTGCAAAAAGCCCTGCGCCTGCCGCTGCTTTATTGATCTCCTGCAACCCCCGCCCCCACAGACCCTGAATAATGGCCGACGCATGCCTCTGGCCGTTTATGGTTTGGAGCCTGCCGCTGCGCTGTCCTACTAAGGGACCATGGATAATGGCTTTCTAGTGGCGTCTAATGCCGGAAAACAAATAGAACGATGTGGGGTGAGCAACATGTCAAGAGAAGGATCTCTAGCGGTGCCTGTCGCGCAACCGCTGGCAACACCCGGGACTGCCAGCTGGTGGGCGCCGAGCTTGCAGAGCGCGGCCTTGATGGGGTTGCTGGGTGGCCAGGCCCTGGGCGAGTGGCCGCTATACCTGTGCCTGCCGCTGGCGGTGCTGGTGGTCTGGCTACCCAGGCTGCGGACGCGCAAGGCGCCCGAGGCGTCGACGGCAACCGCTGAAAATGAACTGTCCACGCTGACCCGCGACCTGTCCTACAGCACCACCCATAACGCGCTGTCCGCCGCCGGAGTGGCCTACTCGGTGACTCAACTGGCGGGCAAGCTGCAATCCCAGCTGGACGCTGCGGCACGCATCGTCGGCAGCGCCGAAGTGATGATCAAGACCGAACAGGCCACCTCGCAACTCAGTCGCCAGGCCCTGAGCGCCGCCAGTGAGGCCCACGCCCGCAGCGCGGAAGGGCGCACGGTGCTGGGCGAGTCCATCAGCCGCATGCACTCCTTGAGCCAGCGCGCCAATGGCAGCCGCGAGCTGATCGAGGCCCTGAGTCAACGCAGTGAGGAGATCCAGCGGGTGACCCTGGTGATCCAGTCGATCGCCAGCCAGACCAATCTGCTGGCCTTGAACGCCGCCATCGAGGCGGCCCGGGCCGGGGAGCATGGCCGCGGTTTTGCCGTGGTTGCCGACGAGGTGCGCGGGCTGGCCGGGCGTACCGCCACCGCCACCGATGAAGTCGGGGTGATGGTGGCCGATATCCAGCAACGCACCAGTGATGTGGTGGAGCAGATCCGCCAGCTGTCCGACGACCTGAACCTGGGGGTCGAGCAGGTGGAGCACACCGGCCAGCACCTGGACACCATCGCTCACTTGGCGGCAGGCGTGGAAGGGCAGGTCGGCGAGATCGCCCGGGGCGCCGAGACCAATCGCGAGCAGTTGGACAGTCTGTTCCATGCGGTGGAACAGATGCGCAGCGATCTGGCGGTCAGTGACCAGCAGACCCGCAGCCTGGCCCAGGCCGCGGTACAGATGGAGGGGCAGGCGGAAACCATCAGTGAGCGCCTGGCCGCAGTTGGCCTGGATGACTACCACCAGCGCATCTATGACCTGGCGCGTGAAGGTGCGAAACGCATCACCGAGCAGTTCGAGACCGACCTGGCAGAGAACCGGATCAGCCAGGATGACCTGTTCGACCGTCACTACCAGCTGATCGCCAACACCGATCCAGCCAAGTACCAGACCCGTTTCGACCGCTATACCGATCAGGTGCTGCCGCCGATCCAGGAATCCCTGCTGCCGCGCCACAATGGCCTGGTGTTCGCCATCGCCTGTACCCAGGAAGGTTATGTGCCGACCCACAACCAGGTGTTCTCCCAGCCACTGACCGGTGACCCGCAGGTGGACAACCTGCATAACCGCAGCAAGCGCAAGTTTGCCGATCGCACCGGCATCCGTTGTGGCAGCCACCAGCAACCGCTGTTGCTGCAGACCTACACCCGCGATACCGGCGAGCTGATGCATGACTTATCGGTGCCAATCATGGTTCAGGGGCGGCATTGGGGCGGCCTGCGCCTGGGCTACAAACCCGAGCAGGCAGCGCCGCAGCGCAAGGGCTGAGAACGGCGATTGTTACGCGTGATGTAACGCAGCTGTGCAGAATCAGGCTGTTGCGAGGACCAGGAAGTTATTAGTATGCCCAACATCGTTAGGCAGCTAACTAATTTCCTGGAGGGTTCTCCATGCACGGTAAAGTCGATGTGGCGGTGATGATAGGCAGTGGCGTACCGAGCTCACTGCGAGCCTTGGGGCGCAAGGCCTGCTGGGTGGTGCTGGTCAATGGCGAACAGCGCGGCACGGCCTTTGCCAGTCGCGCCGAGGCCGAAGAGTGCCGCCAGGCCTGGCAGCAGCAACTGGCGGTCTGCCAGCCTGGCCAGCGACACCTCAAGCACTCGGCTTAGCCCGCTTGATGCAGGCGCAGGTTGAGTTCGTCTACTACCGGGGTCCAGTCGGCGTCTTCGCGCAGTTGCTGCTTGAGGAAGGCCGCTTGTGGTGCGGTCCTGAATTCGGCGTCCACCAGTTTGCAGTCTTCGGCCAGGGGCGAATATTGGCTGATGAAGGCGTCGATGGCCGCGGGGCTGGAGTCCAGGCCCAATTGATCGAACAGGCCTTCGAGGGTGTGGGTTGGCGCTTCCATGATGATCCCCTTGCTTGGCGTGGCAGCACCGGCGCTGCCTCTGAGTCTCTGAGGCAGTGCGGGCTCGCAAGTTCGATCGGCGTCGTCAGGTCAGGGTGCCGCTCTGGGCTTGGAACAGCGCGGACTGGGCCATCGACAGGGCGGTGCTGTAGGCCATGACCTGGGCCTGCGCGGATGACCGGGCCATGGCGTGACCGGTCTCGGAGCTGGAGGTGGCCCCCTTGACTGTCTCCAGGCGTACCTTGGCCCGTAGCAGTTTGTGTTGCAGTAGCTCGATCTGTTTTTTCAACTGGCGGATGCGTTTCTTCTTGGCCAGCAGTAATGCCTCGGCCTCGCTGTTGGCACTGGAGCGACTGAGGACCAGGGTCTCGCCGTCGTCCGAGGGCTCCAGTGTGGCGGTGCCGGGAGGCGGGGTGAACAGTTCGGCAAGGCGAGTCGGTGGATTTAAGTTAATCATCGTGATGCTCTTAAAACGGATCTCGCCTTTGTGTCGGTCGCGCCGCCGGATCCTTGATCGGCGCGGCACACATCAGGCGTTCAGGGCGCCCTGGTCGACGGCCAGCTTGAGGGCCTTGGCGGACTCCCTGGCTGCCGCTGCCGCCTCTTCCGAGGTCTTGAACCAACGGTCGCGTTCCACTTGGTGGAAGGTGATCTGGGTGAGTGGAGGTTTGGCGCGCATGGCAATCACGGCCTGGAATTCGCCCTCGACTTCTCTGCACTCGCCACGAATGAAAAACTCGCCAATATCTAGTTCGATCACTTCTAGCCTTCCCTTGGAGATGAGTGAGTGCTTGAACGTCCGCATGCTGCGGTCATTCAACCAACAGCGGAGTATGGCAGTTGTTGCGCTGTGGTGGGCTGAGTTATGTCACCTGGGCTCTAGGTGGCGAGGAGTCTGATGGCCTAAACTGAAACTTCTTCTGTTTAACTCCGGCAATGTGCAGCAGCGTTTCAGAGTGTCAGTGGTTAGAATAGAGACGCCGTTGAGCACTGGTTCAGGGCAACATTACCCGCCGAAGAGCAAAAGAGCGGTTTGTTTGAGTACGCAGGTGCGAAGTGACAAGTCGCTTTAAATAGTCGAAATGCACAAAGTTGCTCTAGAATTGCCTCTGCAACCCGCAGTGGCTGCCGAACCGGGATTCATGATCTGGGTGTGTCCGGCCAGTTGGCCTGTTTCAGCCCTGTCCCGGATTATGCGCTGCCACATCGGGCTGTCAGAGCCTACTCCTTGAGCCTTCGACATGTGCCTGATGCATCGGCGAATTACGCTTTGCCCAGCGCCGTGGCCGCAGGAGTGCCAGGTTCACTAGAGCAATTGATGGATGATTGATTGGAGTCACTACGCCGCCATGGCGGTTTTTTCGTGCTGTCCGTTTTTCCTCGGGCGGCATCATTTTGAGTATCGGGGAGTGTTCCTTGGCAGTAAGTAATCTTGAAATGCATGCGTTGTTCGTTTTGGGCGATTTGCGCGCAAAACTGGTCAAGCAATTCCAATCTCGTTTTGTCTATGTCACCGAACAATCCGCCGAAGGTACCTACATCGCCGAGATCGACACCGAGACGGCTCTGGTGGTGGACGATAAGCAGCGCCTGGAACTCAAGGTCGGCGATCACTTTCGCGCCGCTGTGCTGCCCAGCCGAGAAGGCGGCAAGCTGGAGATCCGCTTTCGCGAGATCAAGCTGACGGTCTATGGTCTGGGCGACTACGCCTTTGTCAGCAGCCCTCTGGGGCAGGGGATCGTCTTCAAGGAAGGGCATTCGGTGGTGACGGTCTTCGCCGCCCACGAGCAATTGCAGGAAGGCCTGACCAAGACCCTCAAGGCCGTCACCGCCAAGGCCGCCAAGTTTCGCAAGGGTGAGTTGGTGAGCTTCAAGGCCAGCGAGTGACGCGCCAGAGCCGTGCCGAGTTTCATCAGCAGCACCTGGCCGCCGCCTGTAGCGAGGCCCAGCGCCTGTTCGCACAGAAGGCGGTGTTGCAGGGGGCCTGGCTGAGTTGGGTGGCTGCACAGATCTACGGCCTGCGCCCGGCGGCCTACGCCAGCATGGTGCGCCGTGAATTGCAGCGCCTGCAGGAGCCGGCGGAGCGATGACCGCCCGATCCGGCGTCACTCCGGGTGGAAAATGCGCAACCTCTACTACAGTCAGTTGACTTAATGCTTCAGGGGCCTGGCGTGCATACGCAGGAAGACCCTTTGGCCCTGATCCCGAGCCAAGAGGAGCACCCCACGCAAGGATTCCGAGCGCTGCTTGCCGGCAACCTGTTGACCCTGGCCGCGCTGAGTGCGCCGCCGGTGGCCGCGGCGTCCCAGCCGATTCACTTCGCCGACCGGAACTGGGAAAGCGGCAGCCTGATCACCGAACTCCTGCGGATTATTGTCGAGAGCGGTTATGGCCTGCCCACCGACACCTTGCCGGGTACCGGCATCACCCTGGAGACGGCCCTGGCCAACCACCACTCCAGATGCCGAAGCCTGGAAGACCCTGACCGACGCCGACAATCCCAACCCGCGCCCGACGCGTTCCCTGGCCTCGAAATTATCGATTGGTGTGTCCGCGCCTTTTCATAAGCAGTACCCGCAGTTGGTGGTTTCTTCAGCAAGGTCGACCTGCCCATCGACCCCTTGAACCAGGCCCTGGCGCAGATGAGTGAGAACCACAGCGCACCACGCGAGGCGGCCCGGGCATTCCTCAAGCAACACCCCGACATCTGGCGCGCCTGGGTGCCCGAAGACGTCGCCGATAAACTCAGCGCCGCCCTGTAGGCGCCGAACCTAAGGCCCCGGCAGACCTGCTCGTCGACCGGGGCGCGGTCTGGCTTAGAAGCGTGTCTGCACTGCGACCTCGAAGGTGCGCGGTGTGCCCAGGTAGTAGGCCGGCGAGACATGGGCAAACTGGCCGTAGACCTCGTTGGTCAGGTTGCGTACGCGGCCGGTGACGCTGGTATGGCTGTCGACCTTGTAGCGCAGGAAGCTGCCGTACAAGGTGTAGGCGGGCATGGTCAGGGTGTTGGCGTTGTCGGCGTAGACCGAGGCCACGTAGCGCGCATCGACCCCGGTCTGCCAGCTCGGCGTCAGGTCATAGGTCAGCCACAGGTTGGCCACCTGGTCCGGGACGTTGGTCGGGGTGTTGCCCTTGCGCGAGACCACCGCGCCGCTGGCGATTTTCTCGTTGAATGCACCGTACTCGGCATCCACCCAGGCGAAGTTGGCTTCCGCCAGCAGCTTGGGGGTGATGCGCAGGGAGCTGGCCAGTTCGATGCCCCTGGAGGTCTGCTGGCCCACCGGGATGCTGTTGGCCGGGTCCAGGGGATCGGTGACGGCAAAGTCCTTGCGCTCGATGCGATAGGCGGCAACGGTCGCCGAGCCGCGTCCGTCCAGGTAGTCGAACTTGCTGCCCACTTCCCATTGCTTGCCGGTCGACACCTCGAAGTTCTGGGTCCCGCTGGGCTGTTCGGCGGCGGTGCTGTATTGCACATAGACATTGGCACTGGGCAGGAACTGGTAAGTCAGCCCCAGGCGGCCGGTGATCGGCTCCCAGCTGCGTTTCAGGTGCCTTGGGTTGCTGGCGCTGATCACCCGGTGGTTGGTCACGTCGAGGTCGATGGCGTCATAGCGCAGGCCGCTGAGCAGGGACAGTTCATCGGTCAGCGCCAGGCGGTTCTCGACGAACAGCGCGTGGGTGGTGACCTGATTGGTCTTGTCCTTGACGAAGCCCTGGCGGGTGCCTTTCAGGTCATAGAAATACCCCGGCTGGAAATTGCCAGGATCGACACTGTTGGTGGCCGGCACATTCCACGGCGAACTGGTGGTGCTGTTGACCTTGTACTCCAAGCCCCCGGACCAGGTGGTGTCGAGCCCTAGCAGTTGGTCATCGTGGCGCAGTTCGAACTGGTTGCCGTATTGCTCGCCCTGGTGCCGTACCAGGTAGGCGGTGGAGCGGTTCACCTGGGTGTTGTCGGGGCTGTAGCGGTAGGTTTCCAGGTTGCGGTAGTCGCGCTGGCTGTCCAGGTGATAGAGGGTGCTGCGCAGGGTGGTGCTGGGGTTGATCCGATAGTCGATGATCGAGCGCAGCCACACCGTGCGCTGTTCATAGAGGCCGTCGGCGACGTTGTAGTTGTTGAAGCGGTTGTGCTTGTCGATCTTCAGTTCGCCGGCCTTGGGGTTGAGCACCGGGGTGCCCCAGTAGGGGCTGTCTTCGTGCTCGTCCTGGTACTCCAGGGCCAGGGTGTGGGACAGGTCCGGGGTCAGGTCGCTGAGCAGGGAAAACGCCAGGCTCCAGGCATCCCGCTGCTGGCGGTCGATGTAGCCGTTGCTGGTGTTGTGGCTGACGTCGAAGCGCGCGTAGTGCTGTACCTCGGCGCCGGCCGGGCTGAGGCCATGATTGACCCCAAAGGCGGTTTGCGTAGTGTCGTAGCTGCCATAGCTGAGCAGCCCTTCGGCAGCCTGTTCGCGACGCTCCGCGAGCTTGGTCACGTAGTTTAGCGAGCCGCCCACGGAGCCTGCGCCATTGACCAGCGACGAGGGCCCGCCCAGCAGTTCCACCCGGTCATAGATCCAGGCGTCCACCGGCCGCGCCAGGCCGGTGGCGACGTTGATGCCGTTGAACATCTGGGTGATCTGGCTGCTGGTAAAACCTCGGTAGGAGATGAAACCGCCAAAGCCTGGCGGTGCACTGGCATTGACCCCGGGCAGGGCATTGGCGGCGTCCTGGAAGGTCCGGGCGCCACGCCGTTCGAGGTCCTGGCGGCTGGCCACGGCCACCGAGGCCGGCGTCTCCCGCAGGCTCAGGCCCAGGCGCGAGGCCATGCCGCTGGACTGGTCCAGGCTCAGGCCCGGTTCGGCATCGGCCTCATCGGCGCCCACGGTGGTAGGGGCCAGTTCGAGGCTCGGCTGGCCCCAGGCGTTAACGCACAGGCAGCCCAGCAGGCTCGCCAGTAAAGGAAGGTGTTTCATCGGTGCATCCTGAATTCTTGACTAGGAAAAGGCCCACGAGACAGCGCCGCGCAAAGGCGCAGTGGGCTGATTGAGCACGAGCAAGAGTCAGGCGAGAGGCGGTGCCCGGGGATGGGCGTCGGGCCAGGTGTAGCGGGCGGGGAGATGAGGCGGGGCCGGGAGTGCCAGCGGCGGTGCCTGGGGTTGCGGCAGCACGACCAGGCTCAGGCTGGAGTTCAGCGCCGGGCCCATGCCGCCGGTGGAGCACAGCGGGCAACCGAAGGCCTTGGACAGGGTCGGCAGCGAGTCCTGTTCGGCCGGGTTCTGCGCCGGTGCCTGGGTGTTGGGATCGATGCTGCAGAACTGCCCGCCAATGCCGTTGAGCTGCATGCCGAGCATCTGCCCGTGACCGATGCTGCAGGCGAACACATTGAACAGGACGCAGCAATAGAGCATCCAGGCAACGAGTGAGCGATCGGATCGGGCAAATTTCATGGGGCGGCACTTTATCATCGAAGGTGACAGACGTACTTACAAAAGTTGCGATTCGGGTCCATTCTCTTTACGACTTTTTTACAAGGATGTCGGAACATGAATCTTCTGCTTGCGCAGGGAGTGGCTGGCAGCTTCCTGTTGATCAGCATGGCCCATCTGTACTGGGCCACCGGTGGCAAGCGTGGCAGTGATGCGGTGATTCCCCAAGTACCGGGGCCGTTGCCGGGAATGACCCAGCCGGCGTTTCACCCGCCGGCCTTGGCCACGATGCTGGTGTCGGTGGGGCTGCTGCTGGTGGCGATGCTGGTTTGCCTGCGGGTCGGGCTCTACCTGCCGACGGTGAGCCATCCCTCCCTGCAGTGGGTGATCAGCGCCATTGCCTTGCTGATGTTCGCCCGGGCCATTGGCGACTCCGAACTGGTGGGTTTTTTCAAGCAAGTACGGGATTCGAAATTCGCCCGCCTCGACACCCTGTTCTACTCGCCGCTGTGCGTACTGCTGGGCACCGGGCTGCTGGTCCTGGCCTGGGCCTGAAGGGCCGCCAGCTCGCTGCAGGCGCTGACGGGTGTAGGAGCTGGCTTGCCAGCGAAGGCGTTTTCAGAGTCGCTGCAAGGTTCACGGAGCTCCTCGCCGGCAAGCCGGCTCCTACGCTTGGCGGGCGTGGCTAATTGCCGGTCTCGTTGCGTTTGCTGCTGATTTCCGCCGGCACATCGTCGCCGGCCATGCGCTTGCGGAACAGCGCTGCCCGGGCCAGCAGCAGGGTGGTCACCGGCACGGTGATCGACAGCAGGATGGGGATCAGCCAGGCGTGCAGTACCAGCTCCGACTTGAGTGTCGAGAAGTACAGGATCGAGGCCAGGGCCACGCTCCAGGAGCCCATGGTCGAGGCCAGAGCCGGTGGGTGCATGCGCTGGAAGTAACTCTTCATGCGCAGGATGCCCAGGGCGCCGATCAGCGCGAAGACGCTGCTGATCACCAGCAGCAGGGCCACCAGGATCTCCACCCACAACGGCAGTTGTTCCAGGCTGTTCATTCGATCACCTCGCCACGCAGGAGGAATTTGGCCAGGGCAAACGAGCCGACAAAGCCGAACAGGGCGATCAGCAGCGCCGCCTCGAAATAGGTGTCACTGGCATAACGGATGCCCAGTACCAGCATCATCAGCATCGCCAGGATGTACAGGTAATCCAGGGCCAGGACCCGGTCCTGGGCCGAGGGGCCCTTGAACAGGCGCACCAGGGTCAGGACCATGGCCAGGGAAAACAGGAACAGGCTCAGCAGGATCGCGTTGGTCAACAGGACGCTCATTCGAAAATCTCCATCAGCGGCCGCTCGTACGTGGCCTTGAAGTGCTGGATGAATTGCGCCTCGTCCTGCAGGTCGAAGACGTGCAGCAACAGCAGGCTGCGGTCCAGGGACAGCTCGGACCAGACCGTGCCCGGCACCACCGTGGTGATGGTGGACAGCGCCGCCAGGCCGTTGGCGTCCCGCAGGTCGAGGGGGATCTTGACGAAGGCCGAGTGCACCGGGCGCCGGCTGTCATTGAGCACGCCCCAGGCCACCAGCAGGTTCGACACCAGCACATCGCGGCCCACCAGCAGGAACAGGCGCAGGATGGTGCCGGGGCGGCGGATGCGGATCGGCAGCGGCCGCAGCGGGCGCATCAGCAGCGGCGCGAGAAAGCCCAGCAGAGCGCCCAGCAGCAGGTTGCCCGGGCTCACGGAGAGGTTCAGCACCAGCCACAGCAGCCACAGCGCCAGGGACAGGAAGGGGGCGGGAAACAGGCGCTTCATGGTTGCACCTCCAGCACGGTGGCGGCCTTGGCTTCAGGGCTGAGTACGGTACGGGTGCCGAGCACCGCCATCACGTAATGCTCCGGGTGGTTGAGGCTGTCGGCGGTGGCCTGGGTGAAGCGCAGCAGCGGCTCGGCCTTGATGCTGAGCAGCACGCAGAGCCCCAGCAGCGCCACGATCGGCACGCACTCCAGACGCCGCAGCACCGGCGACGGGCGTTCCTCCGGGGTCCAGAAACGCTGGATACCCAAGCGTGCAAAGGCGATCAGCGACGCCAGGCCGGAGAGGATCAACAGCGCCAGGAAGCACCAGGCCGCCACCGAGATCGGTGTGCCATCGCTGACGCCCAGGCCCAGCGGGTTGAGCAGGGCGGCAATCAGGTTGAGCTTGCCGATGAAACCCGACAGCGGCGGCATGCCGATGATCAGCAAGGCGCAGGCAATGAAGCTCAAGCCGAGGAAGGCCATGGTCCAGGGAATCACCTGGCCCACTACGACCTTCTGTTCGTCATCCAGGTTGCTGCCCCGCGGTGGATGCAGCGACTCCAGCGGCCGCGGCAGGACCTCGCCTTCGTCTTCCAGGGGAATCTCGTTGGCCGAGCGCGAGCGCTCGATCAGCTCCGCCAGCAGGAACAGTGCACACAGCGCCAGGGTCGAGCTGAACAGGTAGAACAACGCCGCGCCGGTAAGGGCTGGCTGGGCGAAGCCGATCACCGAGATCAGGATCCCCGCCGAGACCAGGATGCTCAGGCTGGCCATGCGTTCCAGGCGCTGGGCGGGGAGAATCGCCAGGGCCGCGCAGAACATCGTTGCCATGCCGCCGTACACCAGCCACTGGCTACCGAAGTAGGCCGAGGCTCCGGCCTGCCCGGAGAACAGCAGGGTCCACAGGCGCAGCACGGTATACACCCCGACCTTGGTCATGACGGCGAACAGGGCCGCCACCGGGGCACTGGCCGAGGAATAGGCCGGCACCAGCCAGAAGTTCAGCGGCCACATCCCGGCCTTGGCCAGGAAGGCGATGGCCAGGATCGCGGTACCGGCGTGCAGCAGGCCGCGGTCGGCTTCCGGCACCAGGGGGATCTTCATCGCCAGGTCGGCCATGTTCAGGGTCCCGGTCACGCCATAGATCATCGCCGTGCCGATCAGGAACAGCGAAGAAGCCACAAGGTTGATGGTGACGTAGTGCAGCCCGGAGGATACCCGCGCTCGTCCCGAACCGTGCAGCATCAGGCCGTAGGAGGCCGCCAGCAGCACCTCGAAGAACACGAACAGGTTGAACAGGTCGGCGGTCAGGAAGGCCCCGTAGAGGCCCATCAGCTGGATCTGGAACAACGCGTGGAAGCTGGCCCCGGCGCCGTCCCAGCGGGCCATGGCGAACAGCAGCGCGCTGACCCCGATGATCCCGGTGAGCACCATCATCAGCGCCGACAGGCGATCCACCACCAGGACGATGCCGAAGGGCACTTGCCAGTTGCTCGGCAGGTACACGCCAAAGGAGCCGGTGGCGCCCTGGACCTGGGTCCAGTACAGCAGGTAGCAGGCCAGCCCCAGCCCCAAAAGACTGGAGAACAGGTTGATCCGGGCCTTGAGCGGGCGGTGTTTCTCGCCCAGCAGCAACATGATCGCCGCGGTCAACAGCGGCAGGAGGATGGGGGCAACTATCAGATGGGACAACGCACTCATTCCTTGGGCTCCCGGCCGTCGACGTGGTCAGTGCCGGTCAGGCCCCGGGAGGCCAGCAGCACCACCAGGAACAATGCGGTCATGGCGAAGCTGATGACGATGGCGGTGAGTACCAGTGCCTGGGGCAGGGGGTCGGTGTAGTGCAGCAGGTCCTGGGGTACGCCGTCCTTGATGATCGGCTCCTTGCCGATGAACAGGCTGCCCATGCTGAAGATGAACAGGTTGACCGCGTAGGACAGCAGGCACAGGCCCATCACCACCTGGAAGGTCCGCGGCCGCAGCACCAGCCAGACGCCGGATGCGGCCAGCACACCAATGGCGATTGCAATGACTTCTTCCATCAGGCGGCTCCGCTCTTGATCAGGGATTTGGACTGGCTGGCGGGCTTGTGGGCCCGCACCGACTGGTGCGCCAGTGCCGTGAGAATCAGCAGGGTCGCGCCCAGCACCACGGCAAACACACCGATGTCGAAGAACAGTGCGCTGGCCAGGTGAATGTCACCGAACAGCGGCAGGTCCAGGTGCAGGGTGTGGGTGGTGAGGAACGGATAACCCCAGGCCAGGGCGCCGAGCCCGGTGGCCAGGGCAAACAGCAACCCGGTGCCCATCCAGCGCAGCGGCCGCAGGCTCATTTGCGCCTCGACCCACTGGGTGCCGGCCACCATGTACTGGAGAATGAACGCCACCGACATCACCAGCCCGGCGACGAAACCGCCGCCCGGCAGGTTATGCCCACGCATGAACAGGTAGAAGGACACCACCAGGGCAATCGGCAGCAGCAGGCGCACCAGCACCGCGGGCACCATCATGAAGCCCAGGGCGGTGTCGCTGGCCTGGCGTGGGTTGACCAGGTCGGTGACCACGTCAGGCGCCAGCAGGCGCTGCTGGGCCGGCAACTGCATGCTTTCCTTGGGCGGGCGGAAGCGCCGCAGCAGGGCGAACACGGTCAGGGCCACCGCTGCCAGCACGGTGATCTCGCCCAGGGTGTCGAAGCTGCGGAAGTCCACCAGGGTCACGTTGACCACATTGGTGCCGCCGCCTTCAGGCAGCGCACGGCTGAGGTAGAACGAGGAAATATCGTTGGGGGTCGGGCGGGTCAGCATGGCGTAGGACAGCACGGCCATGCCCAGGCCGACGGCAATCGACAGGCACAAGTCGCGCAGGCGCCGGATACGTGCCTTGGGCACACTGCTGGGCAACGGCGAGACGTCTTCGATCCGGCGCGGCAGCCAGCGCAGGCCGAGCAGGATCAGCACCGTGGTCACCACTTCCACCACCAACTGGGTCAGGGCCAGGTCCGGTGCGGAGAACCAGACGAAGGTCACGCAGGTCATCAGCCCGCAGACGCTGACCATGGTCAGGGCGGCGAGACGGTGGTACTTGGCCTGCCAGGCGGCGCCCAGGGCGCAGGCAATGGCCAGCAGCCAGAAGGTCACAAAGACGATGGAACCGGGGATCTTCGGCCGGTCGCCCCAGGTCAGCTGGCTGTAGAGCATGGGGATCAGTCCGGCGATCACCGCCGCCAGCACCAGCAGGAACAACTGGGTCTGCAGGCGCTTGGTGCTCAGTCGGCGTTCCAGGCGCCGCGCCAGGCGCATCATGCCCACCAGGCTGCGTTCGAACAGGCGCTTGCCGTTGAGGCGGCCGACTCCCGGCGGGAAGGCGAAGCGACCCCGCACCAGCGGCTTGCGCAGCAACAGGTAGAGGAGGATGCCGCAGGCCATGGCAATCAGGCTCATGATCATGGGCGCATTCAGGCCGTGCCAGATCGCCAGGCTGTATTCCGGCAGGGTGCCACCCACCACCGGCAGGGCCGCGGCGGCCAGTGACGGGCCGATGATCTGCGCCGGGAAAATCCCCACCAGCAGGCAGGTGAACACCAGCAGTTCCACCGGCGCGCGCATCCAGCGTGGCGGCTCGTGCGGGGTGTGCGGCAGGTCAGTGGCCGGCTCGCCGAAGAATACGTCGACGGTAAAGCGCAGGGCATAGGCGACGCTGAAGGTCCCGGCGATGGTGGCGATCACCGGCAGGGCGGTTTCCACCCAGGCGGTGGAGTTGATGAACACCGTTTCGGCGAAGAACATCTCCTTGGACAAGAAGCCGTTGAGCAGCGGTACACCGGCCATGGAGGCACTGGCGACCATGGCCAGGGTCGCGGTAAAGGGCATCAGCTTGATCAGGCCGTTGAGCTTGCGGATATCGCGGCTGCCGCTTTCGTGGTCGATGATCCCCGCAGCCATGAACAGCGAGGCCTTGAAGGTGGCGTGGTTGAGAATGTGGAACACGGCCGCCACCGCCGCCAGGGGGCTGTTGAGGCCCAGCAGCAGGGTAATCAGGCCCAGGTGACTGATGGTGGAGTAGGCCAGCAAGCCCTTGAGGTCGTTCTGGAACATCGCGCAATAAGCGCCCAGCACCAGGGTGCAGGCGCCGGCGCCGCTGACCATCCAGAACCATTCATCACTGCCCGACAGCGATGGCCACAGGCGGGCCAGGAGAAATACCCCGGCCTTGACCATGGTCGCGGAGTGCAGGTAGGCCGAAACCGGTGTCGGTGCGGCCATGGCGTGGGGGAGCCAGAAGTGGAAGGGAAATTGTGCGCTTTTGCTCAAGGCGCCGAGCAGTATCAGAGGAAGCAGGACAGGGTAGAGGGCATGGGCCCTGATCTTGTCGCCGGCAGCTAATACCTGATCCAGGTCGTAGCTGCCGACCACATGGCCGAGCAGCATGACCCCCGCCAGCAGGCAGAGTCCTCCTGCGCCGGTCACCATCAGCGCCATGTAGGCGCCGCGGCGGGCGTCGGAGCGGTGGTGCCAATAGCCGATCAGCAGGAAGGAGAAGAGGCTGGTCAACTCCCAGAAGAACACCATCTGGATCAGGTTGCCGGAGATCACCAGGCCAAGCATGGCCCCCATGAACGCCAGGAAGAAGGCGAAGAAGCGCGGCACCGGATCTTCCGGCGACATGTAGTAGCGCGCGTACAGCGACACCAGGGTGCCGATCCCCAGTACCAGCAGCGAGAACAGCCAGGCGAAACCGTCCAGGCGCAGCACAAAGTTCACCCCCAGGCTCGGCAGCCAGGTGAACTCCTCGCGGATGACCCCTCCATCGGCGATCTGCGGGTACAGCAACGCCACCTGAATGGTGCCAATCAATGCCACCAGGCCGGCCAGCAGCGATTCGGTGTTACGTGCGTTGTGCGGCAACAGGGCCGCCAGACAGCTGCCTACGAACGGCAGAAGCAGTAGAACTATCAGGGACATAGGCTTCTAATCTGCGGAAAAGTATGAGGCATAATACGTGCCAGGCTCTGGATCACCAACCGCCAAGCGCAGCTAGGCCTTCATAAGAAATGTTACATGCGCTTTCAAAGGTAGGAGACAAATGCCCAATGCGCCCACTTACCGGGAGCTGTGGGGCAAATGTCCTGCCCAAGACAACCCGCTACAAGGATCGCTGACGGTGCACCTCATTCAAGGATCGACCATGGCTCGGATTATTCGACGTGTATGTTTCGCGTTGCTGTTCACCTGTTTCGGCGCGGCGCTGGGGCTCGGACTGGAGTATTTTCTCAACCGTCCCGAGATGCTCAAGACCCGCCAGGCCCTGGTCATCGAAGGCCCGTTGGGGGATGACCGCAGCTACGTGCTGCCGCCGGGCACGGTGCTCTACTTCGACCACGCCTTTGCCGAGGGGCACATGCTCTACCACGCCTATTTCTATTATCACGGCGAGCCCGAAAACGACCGGGTGCTACTGGAACCCAAGCACAAGGGCTCGCTGACCGTGCCCACCTGGCTCTACGGCCCCGAGTCCCTGTAGGCGCTGGCATCCAAGCCCGCCTTCGCCGGCAAGCCGGCTCCTACAGTCCCCACAACTATCCCTGCCAGCCGTAGGAGCTGGCTTGCCAGCGAAAGGGCCCTCAAGACCACCCTCACCAGCAAGCCGGCCCCTACCGCGGGCCGGTGCTCAGGACTCCAGCGCCTCGCCGCTCGGTTGCCCGGCTTCTGCCTTGGGTTTCCATTCGCTGATGATCACCGCCAGCACGATCAAGGCGCCGCCCAGCAATGCCAGCCCCGGCAGGCGTTCGCCGACGATCCGCCCGATCACTCCGGCCCACACCGGTTCACCGGCGTAGATCAGGGTGGCGCGGGTCGGCGAGACGCTTCTCTGCGCCCAGTTCATCGCCACCTGGATCGCCGCGCTGGCGGCGCCCAGGCCCAGGGCGCTGGCCAGCAGCAGCCAGGAAAACCCCGGCAGCGCCTCGCCGGTCGGTCCCACCACGGCAAAGGCCAGGAGCGAGGTGACGGCCAGTTGCACCACGGTGACCCGGCGCACATCCACGCGCCCGGCGAAACTGCTGATCATGATGATCTCGGCGGCTATCGCCACGGTGCTGATCAGGGTGGCGATCTCCCCCGGGCTGAAGTCCAGGGAGGCGCCGTTGGGCCCGGACAGCAGCATCAACCCAGTGAATGCCAGCATGATGCCGATGCTCGGCAGCAGGCCAGGGCGCTTGCCCATGAACAGCCATTGCAGCAACGGCACGAAGGGCACATACAACGCGGTGATGAACGCCGACTGGCTGCTGGGGATGCTTTGCAGGCCTACCGTCTGCAGGCCATAGCCGAGCATGATGGCGGTACCGATAAAACTGCCGGCGCGCAGCTCGAACAGGGTTAGGCCGCGCAGGTGGCGCAGGGAAAACAGGGTGACGATGCAGGCCGCCGCGGCGAAGCGCAGGCCGACGAAGAACATCGGCCCGCTGACGGTCATGGCCTGTTGCACCAGGTAGAAGGTGCCGCCCCAGATCATGGTGATCAGCACCAGCACGGCTTCGGCCTTGCTGAGTTTGAACTGCAATCCGCGGGAGGGTCTGGACGTCATGGCCTTGCGTGCTACCTGAGGGGGACGCACAATGCGCCGGAAGTTGGGCAGTATACTGCGCAGGCCTGGAGAGTGAGCAATATAGTGCACAAAGAAAACAGCCAGCGGGCTTCGGTCCTGCAACACGTCAGCCTCAATGTGCGGCGCCTGCGCCATGCCGCGGGCCTGAGCCAGAGCGCCCTGGCGGAAAAGTCCGATGTCAGCCGGCGAATGCTGGTGGCCATCGAAGCGGGGGAAAAGAATGTCAGCCTCGGCACCCTGGACCGGGTGGCCGAAGCCCTGGATGTGGCCTTCAGCGACCTGATCCAGGCCCCCGGTTCCCCGGACCCGAGCCGTATCAACGAACTGGCCTGGGCCGGTGTCATTCCCGGTAGCAAGGCGGTACTGCTGGCCAAGGCCGAGGCCCGGCGCGAAGTGGAACTCTGGGAGTGGCAACTGGAGCCGGGGGAGATCTACCGTTCGGAATGCGACGCCCAGGGCTGGAGCGAGCAGATCTATGTCTTCGAAGGCTGCCTGACGGTGTTCTTCGGCGACAGCGAGCGGCGTTTGCAAAGCGGTGAGTTCTTCATGTTCGCCAGCCATGTGCCCCACGGCTATCGCAATGACGGTAGCGAAGCCACGCGCTTCGTACGCAACGTGGTGATCTGAGGGCGAGGCTCGGTGGCTACTGTTGGCCCAGCAACAGTGATTGAACATTTTGCTGGTTTTCAGTTGATGTCGATTATTTGAATTGTTTTATAACTGATTGAAATAGAAGCATTTAAGTCGTTGGCTCGACTCCTGCAACGCTGCTGACAGGAACCCCTCCACGGGTGTTCATCTTGATCTTCAGGAAGCGGAGTCGGCCCATGACAGCCCCAGCTCAACCCCCATTCAGTGCCCATATCATCCGCAGTGATGCCGAGGCGATCAGCGTTGCCCGGGCGCTGGCCCAGCGCTTCGCGGTGGAGGCGGCGGTACGCGATCGCGAACGGCGCCTGCCGCTGGCGGAACTCGACGAATTCTCCGCCAGCGGCCTGTGGGGCATCACCATTCCCCGGGCCTACGGCGGTGCCGGAGTGTCCTATGTGACCCTGGTGGAGGTGATCAAGCTGATCTCCGCCGCCGACCCCTCCCTGGGCCAGTTGCCGCAGAACCACCTGGGGGTGGTGGACATCCTGCTGCAGACCGCCAGCGAGGAGCAGAAGCGCCATTACTTCGCCAAGGTGCTGCAGGGTCAGCGCTTCGGCAATGCGTTTTCCGAAGCCGGCAGCAAGCACGTCGGGGCCTTCGAGACGCAGATCCGTTTTACCGGCGACCAGGCGCAAATCGACGGTGAGAAGTTCTACTGCACCGGCGCCTTGTTTGCCCACATCGTTCCGGCGGTGGCGGTGGATGAGCACAACCAGGCCCACATTGCCTTTATTGAACGGGACAACCCCGGGTTGACGGTGATCGACAGCTGGGACGGTTTCGGCCAGCGCACCACCGCCAGCGGCGGCGTCAGCCTCAAGGCCGTACAGGTACCGCGCAGCGCGGTGATCCCGGCCCACCGGGCATTCGAGCAGCCCACCGCCGATGGTCCGATTTCGCAGATCATCCAGGCCGCGGTGGACACGGGCATCGCCGTCGCCGCCCTGGAAGACGCCAAGCAGCATGCCCGGCAATCCCGGCCGTGGATCGACAGCGGCCTGGATCATGGCTGGCAGGACCCGTTCACGATCGCCGCCATCGGCGATCTGGAATGGCGGGTTCATGGCACCGAAGCGGTGCTCGCCAAGGCCGCCCGGGCCATCGAGCAGGCCCTGGTCAATGCCAATGAGGACAGTGTCGCCCAGGCCTCGATAGTGGTGGCCCAGGCCAAGGTGTTGTCGGCGGAAAGCGCCTTGCTGGCAGCCAGCAAGCTGTTCGAGCTGGCCGGCACCCGTTCGGTGGCGGGCAAGTACAACCTCGACCGGCACTGGCGCAATGCGCGAACTCACACCCTGCATGATCCGGTCCGTTGGAAATATCACCTGATCGGCAACTTCCTGCTCAACGGCGTCAAGCCGGCCCGTCACGCCTGGAACTGAAGGAATCGGACATGAATGCATTGATCCACGCTCAAGCCCACAGCCCCCAGGCCGCCCTGGCCAGCAGCGCCGACGATCTACAACGAGCCCGCGGGCTGTTGCAGCGCAGCCTGGACTTCATCCGTGAGCAGGCACAGCCCTGGGCCGCCAGTGGCCTGGCCAAGGCCAGTGACGACCCTTATGTGATCAGTCGCTTTGGCGACCTGCAGGTCCGTATCGAAGTGGCGGCGGCCCTGCAAGAGCGGGCTGAGCTGCAGTTGGCAGAGGATCAGGAGCCGGCCGAGGTTAGCATCGCCCTGGCAGAAGCGGCGATTGCTGCTGCCGAGGCACTGCTGGCGGCCGCCAACGCCGAGTTCGAGCTCACCGGGCAGCGCACCCCGCAGCCGCCAACCGTGCAAGACCCGTTGCGCTGGAAGTACCAAGTGATCGGCAACTACCGCCTCAACGGCGTGCTCCCCCAGGGTCTCGGGAGTGCGGTGTGATGCCTCGTGAAATTCGCCTGAATGCGTTTGACATGAACTGTGTCGGTCACCAGTCGCCGGGGCTCTGGGCCCATCCTCGCGACCGCTCCTGGCAGTACAAGGACCTGGAGTACTGGACCGACCTGGCCAAGATCCTCGAGCGGGGCAAGTTCGACGGACTGTTCATCGCCGATGTGCTGGGCATCTACGACGTCTACCACGGCAATGGCGACGCGGCGATCCGCCAGGCGACCCAGGTCCCGGTGAACGATCCGCTGCAATTGATCCCGCCCATGGCCTTGGTCACCGAGCACCTGGGTTTTGGCCTGACGGCGTCGCTGTCTTTCGAACACCCGTATCCGTTCGCCCGGCGCCTGTCGACCCTGGATCATCTGACCAAGGGCCGCGCCGGCTGGAACATTGTCACCTCGTATCTGGAGAGCGGGGCGAAGAACCTCGGCCAGCAAGCCCAGATTGAACACGATGCGCGCTATGACTATGCCGAGGAGTACCTGGAGGTCTGCTACAAACTCTGGGAAGGCAGTTGGGAAGACGGCGCGGTCCTGCGTGACCGGGAGCGGCGGATCTTCAGCGACCCGAGCAAGATCCACGAGATCCGCCACGTCGGCAAACACTTCCAGGTGCCGGGGATTCACTTGTGCGAACCCTCGCCGCAACGCACCCCGCTGCTCTACCAGGCCGGGGCGTCGAGCCGCGGCAAGCAGTTCGCCGCCGAGCACGCCGAATGCGTGTTCGTCGCCGCGCCCTCCAAGGTGCTGCTGAAGAAGACCGTGGCCGACATTCGCCGGCGCGCCGCCGAGGCTGGGCGCGATCCGTCGAAGATCCTGGTCTTCAACCTGCAGACGGTGATTCTTGGCGAGACCGATGCCCAGGCCAAGGCCAAGTTCGAGGAGTACAAATCCTGGGTCAGCTACGAAGGCGCCATGGCGCTGATCTGTGGCTGGACCGGCATCGACTTCAGCCGCTTCAAGCCTGATGAACCCCTCAGGCACGTGCACACCAACGCTATCCAGTCGGCGGTGGACGCCTTCTCCACAGCGGACCCGAACAAGGTCTGGACGCCCCATGAGCTGGCCGACTGGGTTGGCATCGGTGGCTTTGGCCCACTGTTTGTCGGCAGCCCGGAGACTGTGTCGGACCTGCTTCAGGAATGGGTCGAAGAGACCGACGTCGACGGCTTCAACCTGGCCTACGCGTTGACCCACGAAACCTTTATCGACGCAGTGGAGCTGTTGGTGCCCGAGCTGCAAAAGCGTGGCGTCTACAAAACCGACTACGCCCCGGGCACTCTGCGGGAGAAGCTCTTCGGCGCTGCGCCACGGCTGCCCGAGAGCCACCCCGGCAGCGCTTGGCGCAACCTTGGCGGACAACGCCAGGAGGCGCATAAACGTGCATCTGCCTGACGGCCCTGCCTGCGAGCGACGCTTGCAACTGGCGCTGCGGTGTATTGGACAACGTATCCAGTGAGGCGCCGGTGCAGATGGGGGCTTGCCAGCGTAGAGGCTTGGTGAAGTCGCCTGCGCCGGCAAGTACGCTCCTACCGTGGGCGATCAGCTCGATGTTCATTTTCAGCCAGCGGAACACCGCACGCTTTGCCAAGCCCGCGAGGTTGCTCCATGAGCGTGCAGCTACTCAAACCGCCGTCGACTGCGGATTCGCCGCAACCACAGGCCCTGCTCCAGCTACCTGGAGCCCTGGAGCAATTGCACCATTGGGCCCAGGTCAGCCCGTTGCACAACGCCCTGCGCCACAAGCGCCACGGTCACTGGTACGCCTGGCGCTGGATCGACGCGTTGCGCGATGTTGAGCGCCTGGCCGACGGCCTGCACCAGCAGGGTTTCAATCAGCATTCGCGGCTGGCCCTGAGCGCGCTGTTCGAGCCTGACCTGTTGCTGCTGGCCCTGGCCGCCCTGAGCATCGGTGGCAAAGTTCTGAGCATCGACCATGAGCTGGGCCCCGAGGCTTTGCACCAGGCTCTGTGGCGCCTGCGGCCGACCCACGCGCTGGTCGATTCGCGCCAGCAGGTGTTGCGCTGGCTGGCTGCCGGAGAACGCTGCATGGCCCCGCAACTGTTGATCGCTCGGCAGGCCCAGCCGCGCCTTCCTGCGACTTCATCCGGGCGGCTGCGGGTCTTCAGCGAGTTGCTGCAGACCCGTGAAACGCCTCGGCGCCAGACCTGCTGGCGACACCCGATCGGCGCTGCACAGCTGTGGAGCGAGGAGGGCACGGAGTGGCAGGGCGGCTTGGCGGTGCTGTTGGAGCAGTGGCTGAGCAGCGGTCACAGCCTGGCCTTCCCCGAGGCCCGCCGCTCGGCCTGTCGCGACCGCCGCGACGTAGCCCCCAGCGGCCTGCTGCTTTCGCCCCAGCGCCTGCAACACCTGGCGAACCAGATCGAGCGCCGCCTGGCGCCTGCGGACAATTGGCGGCGGCGCCTGTGGGAGTGGGGCATCGCACATTCCCATCGCACCCTGCCAAGGCTGCTCATACAGCCCGTGCGCCGTCTGTTGGGCTTTCAGCGCCTGCAGTTCATCTGGCAACCGCCGTCCAGCCCACAGCCCACAGTCCCGGCCTGGGTCAGCGCATTCAAACGGAACATTGCATGACCCGGGTCGAGTCGATCCTTCACGGCGCCGCCCTTTGCCCTGGTCGCCAGCGCAGGGGCGCTGAGCAAGCGTCCTACTTTGGTACCGGTTGCTGAACCGTCCATGGTTTTGGCGCTTATTATCGTCCCGGCGATTTTCAGAGCGTCGCCCAGCTCAAGCACGGGGTGAGCCGCGCTTTATGTGGGCCAAGCGACGGATTGATCTGGCGCTCAAATGCGTTTCCCGTGCCTACTTGCCGGGCAGCGCCGAGCCACGATGGGGTCGGAGCGACCTGCACGACTTTTACCTGGGTAAACACTGACCGTGAGCATTCCATGAGCCAAACCGACGTTGCACAGGCAAACCCTGCCACCCGTGATGCCGAGGTTCTGATCGTCGGTGGTGGCCTCAGTGGCGCCTTGCTGGCGGCGCAACTGCTGCGTCTGCCGGGCCGGCGGCGGATCCTGGTGATCGAGTCGCGCAGTGAGCTGGGGCGTGGCGAGGCCTACAGCGCCGTGGAGCTTGGGCATACCTTGAACGGCAATGCCGCGCGCATGAGCGTCGACCCGGACAATCCCGATGACCTGACTCATTGGCTCACCCAGCATATCGCCGCTGGAGGCTGGCCCGAGTCGGACCGCCAGCATGTGCCAGTCAGTCAGCTGTTTGCGCCCCGCGGGCTGTTTGGCGTGTACGTCCAGCAGCGGCTGGCCGAAGCCCGGGAGCAGGGCCGGGCCCGGGGTTCCTCGGTGACCCATGTGCAGGGCGAAGCGGTGGACCTGGAGATCGACCGCGACGGCGCGCGGCTGAGCCTCGCGGATGGCCGGCAACTGCGCGGCGCCGTGGCGGTGCTGGCCACCGGCATGTTCCCCGCGGCGCGTACCCCGCAGACCCGCTCCAGCGGCCTGAATGCTGCAGCGCTGGACCTCTGGGATGTAGCCGCCATGGCCGCTCTTGACCCCCAGGCGCGGGTGCTGATCATCGGCTCCGGGCTGACCATGGTGGACGCCGTGGTGTCCCTGGAGCAGGCCGGGCATCGCGGGCCGATCGAGGTGTTTTCCCGCCATGGGCTACTGCCCCACGTGCGCCGCCAGCCCCCGGCCTGGGAGGACTTTCTCGCCGCCGACCTGAGCATCCGCAGCCCCCGGCAACTGCTGCGGGCGCTGCGCCAGCAATGCCACGCGGCCCAGGCCCAAGGCATCGACTGGCAGGCGCCGCTGGACACGGTGCGGGTGCATATCGGGCGCTTGTGGAGCCAGGCCACGGATGTTCAGCGGCGCCAGTTCGTGCGCCATGTGCGGCCGTGGTGGGAGAGCCATCACCATCGCTCGCCGCCCCTGAGCGCGGAACTGGTGGCGCGGCTGCATGGGCAAGGGCGCTTGCGGATTCATGCCGGGTCCTACCAGGGGCTTGAGCCGAGCGAAGACGGAGGGCTGGCGATCCGCCTGCGGTATCGGGGCAGCCAGGAGAGCGTGCGCCTGGCGGGTGATGCCCTGATCAACTCCAGCGGCATCGAATACGACTGGCGCCGGGTAGCGCGGCCCTTGCCCCGGCAACTGCTGGCCCGTGGCCTGGTCACGCCCGGGCCTTTGGCCCTGGGCATCAGCGCCGCTGCCGATGGCGCCGTGCACGACGCCCGGGGCCAGGCATCCGCGCGTCTGTTCGCCCTGGGCCCGCCCTTGCGTGGCATGTGGTGGGAAAGCACCGCGGTCACCGACGTGGCCCTGCAAGCCAAGGCCCTGGCCGCACGTCTGGCCGCGCTCCCCCTGTAACCCCACCGCGATATCTCTGCCAGCCGTAGGAGCTGGCTTGCCAGCGAAGAGGCCCGCAAGATCGCCTTCGCCGGCAAGCCGGCTCCTACAGACCCCCGCAATATCTCTGCCAACCGTAGGAGCTGGCTTGCCAGCGAAGAGGCCCGCAAGATCGCCTTCGCCGGCAAGCCGGCTCCTACAGACCCCCGCGATATCTCTGCCAGCCGTAGGAGCTGGCTTGCCAGCGAAGAGGCCCGCAAGACCGCCTTCGCCGGCAAGCCGGCTCCTACAGAACCTCCGCGATATCTCTGCCAGCCGTAGGAGCTGGCTTGCCAGCGAAGGGGCCCGCAAGACCGCCTTCGCCGGCAAGCCGGCTCCTACAGACCCCCGCGATATCTGTGCCAGCCGTAGGAGCTGGCTTGCCAGCGAAGAGGCCCGCAAGACCACCCGCGCCGGCAAGCCGGTTCCTACAGTGTCACCCAGCGCTGTTCCTCGGCGGCAATGCGGATCGCCGCCGCCAGGCGCTCCACTTCCCAGGCTTCCTGGAAATCCGTGCCATGGCGACCCTGTCCGCCCAGGGCCATGATCAGCTCCTGCACCTCCAGGGTCTTGAGTTCGTTGTACCCCAACTGATGCCCAGGTGCCGGGCTGAAGGCCGCATAGCCGGGCAGGGAAGGGCCGGCCAGCAGTCGCTGGAAACCTTTCTGGCCAACCCGGTACAGGCGCAGTTCGTTGAGCCGCTCCTGATCGAAAGCCAAGGTACCCAGGGTGCCGCTGATCTCGAAACTCAGGTGGTTCTTGTAGCCATGCTTGATCCAGCTGCTGCTTACCGTGCCCCGGGCGCCATTGGCAAAGCGCAGCAAGGCGTGGGCCTGATCATCCACGTTGATGCTGCGCCGCTCCTGGCTGCCGGCGCTGATGGGCCGTTGCAGATGCACGGTCTGGGTGTCGGCGCACACGGCCTGCACCGGGCCCATGAGAAAACGCGCCATCGCCAGCAGGTGGCTGCCCAGGTCCGCCAGGGCGCCACCGGCATGCTGCGGCTCGCAGCGCCAGGACCAGGGCGAGTCCGGGTCGGCCATGAAGTCCTCGCTGAACTCCCCCTGGAAACTCACCAACTGGCCCAGCTCGCCGTTGCCAATCAGCTCCCGGGCCAGGGTGATCATCGGGTTGTGCTGGTAGTTGTAGCCGACCCGCGTCACCACCCCGGCGGCCTGGGCTGCGTGATGCATTTGCCGGGCCTGCTCGACGCTGACCGCCAGGGGCTTTTCACAGTACAACGCCTTGCCCGCCGCCAGTGCTGCCATGGCCATGGGAAAGTGCAGGTGGTTGGGGGTGGTGATCGCCACCAGGTTGACGCGGGGGTTGTCGATCAACTGTTGCCAGTCGGCGTGGGCCTGGGCAAACCCCCAGGCGCCGGCACACTGTTCGGCGCGCTGAGGATCGGCATCCGCCAGGGCTGCCAGGTGCAGGCGCACCGGCAGTTCGAAGACCGCGCTGACGCTACGAAACGCCAGGGCGTGAGCGCGACCCATGAAGCCGGTACCGATCAAGCCAATGCCAAGTTCATCCATAACCGCACCTGCAGGATTATTGTTGTAGGAAGGGCTAGTTATGGAATAAATATTCTCTAATTGCAATTACTGGAATAAAAGTTTTGACCTCGTCGTGTAGGAGCCGGCTTGCCGGCGAAAGGGCCTGTGGCGGGGCGCTGGGTTCAAGGTCCTCTTCGCTGGCACGCCAGCTCCTGCGGGAAATGAAAAAGGCAGCCAGGGAGGCTGCCTTTTGGGTGGCGCAAGTGGACTTCAGGAAAGGAAGCCACCGTCCACGTTGAGCGCAACACCAGTGGTGTAGCTTGATGCATCACTGGCCAGGTAGAGCACCGCACCGGCCATTTCGCTCGGGTCGGCCACGCGTTTGAGGGGGATCTGTGCCAGGGCGGTTTTGAGGATGGCGTCGTTCTTCACCAGGGCCGAGGCGAACTTGGTGTCGGTCAGGCCCGGCAACAAGGCGTTGCAACGGATGCCGAACGGTGCGCATTCCTTGGCGAAGACTTTGGTCATGTTGATCACCGCGGCCTTGGTCACCGAGTAGATGCCCTGGAAGATCCCCGGCGACACGCCGTTGATCGAGGCCACGTTGATGATGCTGCCGCCGCCGTTCTCGCGCATCAGCTTGCCGGCTTCCACCGACATGAAGAAGTAGCCGCGGATGTTGACGTCGACGGTCTTCTGGAAGGCGCCCAGGTCGGTGTCCAGGACGTTGCAGAACTGTGGGTTGGTGGCAGCGTTGTTGATCAGGATGTCCAGGCGTCCGAACTGCTCGCGAATCCCGGCGAAGACCTGGCTGATCTGCTCCATTTCACCGATGTGGCAGGCAACGGCGGTGGCCTTGCCGCCCGCGGCGATGATGGCGTCGGCCACATGCTGGCAGCCCTCGAGCTTGCGGCTCGAGACGATCACATGGGCACCTTGCTGGGCCAGGAGCTTGGCGATGGCCTCACCGATGCCGCGGCTGGCGCCGGAGACGAATGCGATCTTGCCGTCGAGGTCGAACAACTGAGTCTTGGACATGGTGTTTCCTTGTTGGGCGGTCGGGTGCCGGGGCGCTGTCAGAGGCTGGATTTGCCGATGACTTGCAGGCTCATCTGCTCCAGCAGTGTGTTCATGTGGATGAACTGTGCGAAGCGTTTGTCCTGGGTCTGGCCGTGGTAGAAGCGGTAGTAGATCTGCTGCACGATGCCGGCCAGGCGGAACAGGCCATAGGTGTAGTAGAAGTCGAAGTTGCCGATCTGCAGACCTGCGCGCTCGGCGTAGTAGTCGACGAACTGCTGGCGGGTCAGCATGCCCGGAGCGTTGCTCGGCTGGCGGCGCATCAGTTGCACCGGCGCCGGGTCGGCGGCTTCGATCCAATAGGCCAAGGTGTTGCCCAGGTCCATCAGCGGATCACCCAGGGTGGTCAGTTCCCAGTCCAGCACGCCGATGATCTGCATCGGGTTCTGCGGGTCGAGGATCACGTTGTCGAAGCGGTAGTCGTTGTGCACGATGCTCGAAGTCGGATGGTCGGCGGGCATCTTGTCGTTGAGCCAGGCCTTCACCGCTTGCCACTGCGGTGCGTCGGGGGTCAGGGCCTTTTCGTAACGATCGCTCCAGCCCTTGATCTGGCGCTGCACGTAACCTTCGGGCTTGCCCAGGTCGCCCAGGCCGCAGGCGTTGTAGTCGACCCGGTGCAGTTCGACCAAGCGGTCGATGAAGCTCTTGCACAGGGTTTGGGTCTGGTTCGCGTCGAGCCCCAACTCCGGCGGCAAATCGGAGCGCAGGATGATGCCCTTGACCCGTTCCATGACATAGAACTCGGCGCCGATCACCGCTTCGTCGGTGCAATGCACGTAGGCTTTGGGGCAGTACGGAAAACCCTCGCGCAGCTGATTGAGGATCCGGAACTCGCGGCCCATGTCGTGGGCGGACTTGGCCTTGTGGCCGAAGGGTGGGCGGCGCAGGACGAACTCCTGGCCGGGGTATTCCAGCAGGTAGGTGAGGTTCGAGGCACCGCCCGGGAACTGGCTGATCTGCGGCGTGCCGGTCAGGCCTGGAATCTGTGCCTTGAGGTACGGATCGATCAGGCTGGCATCGAGTTCCTCGCCGGAGCGCGTTCGGGTGGATTGGTCTGTAAGCGCCATGCTTATCCCTTCTGCTTATTCTGGAGGCCAGAGATTATTGGCTAATCTAATGCGCCTACTGGCCCCTCACAATCGCGGCGGGCCTTTATAGGTGCGCGTGTTGCTGGACAATCATTGCTTTTGATACAAGCGTTTGAATCTGTAGCAACCGGCTTGCCGGCCAACCGAGTGTTCCTGGTTGCGAGGCGGTCGCTGGATCATTGTCATTGGCGAACGCAACAACCCCCGGTCGCCGTTACGAGCATAGGCCGTGCTTTCTATCAGGGGACGTTTCGGTTCGGCGCGGGCAGTGCCACCGGGGTCAGCAGCGGCTGGTCGGCGAAGTGCGCGAGCAGGTTGCGGCCGACCATTGCCACGGTGTCCTGGCTGGCCTGGGGCGAGAGCCCGGCGACGTGGGGTGTCAGCACTGTGTTGTCCAGGGCCTTGAGGCGTTCCGGCACCCCTGGCTCGTCATCGAACACATCCAGGGCCGCGCCGGCAATCCGCCGTTGTTCCAGGACCTGCAGCAGTGCGTCGGTGTCGACCACGCTGGCGCGGGCAATGTTCACCAGGAACCCCTCCGGGCCAAGAGCCTCGAGCACGGGGGAGCCCACCAAGTGTTGGGTCTCGGCGCCGCCGGGCGTGGCAATTACCAGCACGTCCGAGTCCTGCGCCAGCTCAACCAGGGTTGGGTAAAAGCGGTAGGGCTGGTCCGGTCTTGGCTGACGGCTGTGATAACCCACCGTCATGTCGAAACCCAGGGCGCAGCGCCGGGCGATCGCCTGGCCCACGGCGCCGAGGCCAAGGATCCCCAGGCGCATGCCGGCCAGGGACGGGCGCATGACTTTTGGCCATTGACCCTGGCGCACGGCGGCATCGGCCTGGGGAATGCCGCGCACCAGGGACAGCAGCAATGCCAGGGTGTGATCGGCCACGGAGGAGGCATTGACCCCGGCGCCATTGGTCACGGCAACCCCGTGGTTGCTCGCGGCTTGCAGGTCCACCTGCTCATAGCCGGCGCCGATCACGCAGATGATCTGCAGCTGGGGCAGGGCAGCGATCTCCGCCGCTGTCAGGCCCAGGGGGCCACGGGTCAGTACCGCGTCGATCTGTCCGGCATGGGTCTTGATTGCCTGGGCACGCTCGGCGGGCGTCGGCGCCAGGATCAGCTGGAAGCCCTGCTGTTCGAGCAGGGGCAGGTAGGCGTTGACGTTTTCAACCAGGACCAGGACGGTGGCGTGCATCAAGGATTTCCTCCGGGGGTTAACGGGGCAGGGGCTGGCGCAGTTGGAAGACGTTGCCTTCCGGGTCGACGCCGTCGCAGACCCGGGCCTCCTTGAACAGCCATTCGCGTTGGCTTTCGTACAGTTGGCCACCGGCGGCGGCAGCACGCTGGCGGGCCTGTTGCAGATCGTCGACCTGGAACACTGGCTTGCAGGGCGAGTCGCTGCGGGGGCGGGGCGGGACCTCTAACTGGATGCGTTCGGCAAGCGCCGCAGGCACCTGGACCAGGGTCAGTTCGAAGCCCTGGTGCTCGAGTTGCAGGTAGTCGTCGTGTCGTTCGCTGATTGGCCAGCCGAGGAGTTCGGCATAGAACTGCGCGAGGGTGGCCGGGTGAACGCTGTAGAGCACGCATCCGGCGACGGTCGTGGCACTCATGGAGAACTCCATAAAGGCGAGGAAAGGGCTCAAGAGTGCGGTTTTGCTGGAACTTTGGCAATGCTCGGTGAGGCCCTTGCCGGGGGGGCTGCGCCGTTGCCGGCGCGACCCGGGTAGGGGGCAGGTTTCTAGAAAGTCAGATCATGGGTCTTGGCCAGGCGCACGAAGGGGCCGTTCAAGGTGGCGTTATGGTGGGCAATGATTTTTTTCGCCCCCAGCAGCGGTGTGTCCATGCAGGTGTGGGCGTCCTCCGCCAGCAGCACCGTGAAACCCAGGTCGCCGGCGGCGCGGCAGGTGGCATCTACGCAGTACTGGGTCTTCATGCCGACGATCACCAGTTCATTGACCTCGGCGTCTTGCAGGTGCTCGGCCAGCCCGGTGCCGACAAAGCAGCTGGGGCGGGTCTTGTTCAGCACGCAGTCCTGTTCTTCATCCAGCTCCAGGGTGGGCAGCAACTGCCAGAACGCGCTGCCGGCGGCGATTGGGGAATCGGCGGGGCCGGTATGACGCATGGCGAAGATCGGCGCCCCGGCCTGGCGGGCGCGGCGGATCAGCTGGTTGATGTTTTCCAGGACTTGTTCGCGCTTGTAGGGTTTGTCCGGTCCGTTGAACAGTCCGACCTGCATGTCGATGACCAGCAGGGCACGCTTGGCATGGGTTGAAGGCATCTTGTCTCTCCTTGTAGGCCAGGTGGACGGAGAAACAAAAGGCCCCGTCCATTGCTGGCGGGGCCTTGGTTTTACTGTGCTTGCTTCATCCTGCACAGCCACCACACGACCCGCCGAAGGCAGTCGTGGTGCTAGTGACAGGGTTGAGCGCGTAAATATTCATGGGGCGGATCATGCCGTCGTCAGATGAATCTTGTCAACGCGATACCCGGCTCTGGCCCGCCCCCCGAAGCACCGGCCGATGCCCGTGGTGGTGTTGCCGAGTATCGGCAAAGTGGCGGGCCAGACACCTCGGTCCGCAGGAAGAATTTATCTGCGGCGTACAAACCGTTCCTCAGCTGAGTCTATGCAGCGCCCTTGGAATCCCGGACAATCGCGCCCCCCCTGTTTCGGTCGAGGCACTTATCGTCGGGTACTCCGACTCGCCCTGACCGAATGGCAAACGACCGGAATGTGGAGATCCCACCGGATGAATGATCAGGCCAACAGCGTCGATCAACGCTTTGAAGCGGCAGCCCCAGCAACTCTGAGCCGCTGGAACCGCCAAGACACCACCTGGATGCTGGGCCTGTTTGGCACCGCGATCGGTGCGGGTACCCTGTTTCTGCCCATCAATGCCGGCCTGGGTGGCTTCTGGCCGCTGCTGATCCTGGCGCTGCTGGCATTCCCCATGACCTTCTATGCGCACCGCGGGCTGACCCGCTTCGTGCTCTCTGGACGTGACGGTGCGGACATCACCGAAGTGGTGGAAGAGCACTTCGGGATCAAGGCCGGTGCGCTGATCACCTTGCTCTATTTCTTCGCGATCTTCCCGATCCTGCTGATCTACAGCGTGGCCCTGACCAATACGGTCGGCAGCTTCATGGAGCACCAGTTGCATATCGCGCCGCCACCGCGGGCGATCCTGTCCCTGCTGCTGATCCTCGGCCTGCTGGCCGTGGTGCGCTGCGGCGAGCAGGTGATCGTCAAGGCCATGAGCCTGATGGTCTATCCGTTCATCGTCGCCTTGCTGTTCCTCGCGGTGTTCCTGGTGCCTCACTGGAATGGCGGCATCCTCGCTACCGCGAGCGATGTACCGGCCCCTTCGGCCTTCCTGCATACCCTGTGGCTGGCGATTCCGGTGATGGTGTTCTCGTTCAACCACTCGCCGATCATCTCGGCCTTTGCCGTGGACCAGAAGCGTCGCTATGGCCAGCACGCTGAAGAGCGCAGCTCGCAGATCCTCTCCCGCGCCCACCTGCTGATGGTGGCCATGGTGCTGTTCTTCGTCTTCAGCTGCGTATTGACCCTGTCGCCTGCGCAACTGGCGGAAGCCAAGGCGCAGAACCTGTCGATCCTGTCTTACCTGGCCAACCACTTCAGCAACCCGACCATCGCCTTCGCTGCGCCGTTGATTGCCTTCGTGGCCATTTCCAAGTCCTTCCTGGGTCACTACATCGGTGCCAGCGAGGGCCTCAAGGGCCTGATCATCAAGAGTGGTCGACGTCCGGCGGCGAAAACCCTGGACCGCATGACCGCAGCCTTCATGCTGGTGATCTGCTGGGTGGTGGCGACCCTCAATCCGAGCATCCTGGGGATGATCGAAACCCTCGGTGGCCCGGTGATCGCCTCGATCCTGTTCCTGATGCCGATGTACGCGATCCGCAAGGTACCGGCCATGGCCCGTTATCGCGGCCAGGCGTCCAATGTGTTCGTGACCCTGGTGGGCCTGGTCGCTATTACGGCATTGGTGTACTCGCTGGCTTCTTGAGTCCTGGCTTGCCCATCAGGCGGGTTGGTCCGATGGGGTGAGCGGTTGCAAACGACGCCGCCGGTGCTGTGAAAGCACCGGCGGCGTTTTTGTTTGCGTCCTGGGAGCAGGTGGCGGTGTGGCGCCTGGTGGCCTCGGGAGTGCGGATGCAGGCGCGGGGTGAGCAAGCACGGTTGCAGGAAGTTGACGGAGATCCTCTGCCGCCGGGGAATAAAGGTCTAAGCTGATGATTTTGTTCCTGTCTGGAGTCACTTCATGGCCCGTGCCCGCCCGCAGTTGATCCGCGCCCGTCTGGAGACCCTGCACCCGACCCAACTCACCGTGGGGCTGGCCGAAGTTCAGGCCAAGCGCCAGGAATGGCAACAGCTCAAGCGCAAGGCGCGGACGGCTGCGCTGAACGATCACTGGTTTCCCTGCGTGCTGGGTCCCCGGCAGCGTTATTACATCGTCGATCACCACCACTTCGGCCTGGCCTTGCTGCAGGAAGAGGTGAAAGAGGTGCCGTTGCTGGTGCTCAAGGACCTGTCCTTTGTCGAGCCGGACAGCTTCTGGGAAGTGATGGGGTTCAACCAGTGGGCCCATCCCTATGACGCTCAGGGCGTGCGGCGCTCTTTCGAGCGCATCCCCGGGCGCATCCTCGACCTGCAGGACGATCCGTATCGCAGCCTGGCCGGCTTGTTGCGCCGCGCCGGTGGTTTTGCCAAGGACGCCACACCGTTCAGCGAGTTCCTCTGGGCGGACTTTTTCCGCCGGCGCATCGACATCGAGGCGTTGGGCAAGCTGGGGGCCAAGGTCCGGGCCCGCGGCATGAAGCTGGCCCGCAGCCAGGACGCACGTTACTTGCCAGGATGGGTGGGCCAGATTGTCGACTGATCAAGGGCAGGTTGCTGCCACTCCCGCGCCCCGGCGTTCTCGGGACCTGCTGGCTGGCTTGTCCATCGCTGGCCTGTTGCTGCCGGAAGCGGTGGCCTATTCGAGCATCGCTGCCTTGCCGCCCCAGGCCGGGGTCATTGCTCTGTTCGCCGGGCTGCTGTGCTATGGCTTGTTCGGTACCAGCCGCTTCGCCATCGTCTCGGCCACGTCCTCCTCGGCGGCGGTGCTGGCAGCGGCAACCCTGTCCCTGGCCGGGGGCGATGCGCAATTGCGCTTGACCCTGGCGTTTGCCCTGGTGCTGCTGACCGGGGTCTTCTTCTTGCTCGCCGGGCTGTTTCGCCTGGGGGGCGTGACCGCCTTCATCGCCAAACCGGTGCTGCGCGGCTTTGCTTTCGGCCTGGCGCTGACCATTGTGCTCAAGCAGTTCGCCACGGTGGTCGGGGTGCACTTGAGCACCGGCAACCTGGTGCGCTTTCTGCCGCAGTTGCTCGAGCAATGGCCCCAGTGGAACTGGGCCGGCGCCGGAGTCGCGGCGGCGGCCTTGCTGGTGCTGGCGATCTGTTCGCGAATTCCCTATGTGCCCGGGGGGCTGGTGGCCGTGGTCCTTGGCATCGGGGCCGGGCAGTGGTTGAACCTGCCGGCCCACGGCGTCGACCTGATCGGTGTTATCGAGCTCAATCTGGAGGTGCCGAGCCTGCCGCAGCTGCCGTTCGCCGACTGGCTGCGGCTGGGAGAGCTGGCGTTCGCGCTGGTGATGATCCTGTATGCCGAATCCTATGGTTCCATCAGCTCCTTTGCCTTGAAGCACGGCGACCGGGTGTCGTCCAACCGCGACTTGCTGGCCCTGGGTGCGTCCAACCTGGTGTCGGGGCTGTTCCATGGCATGCCCGCTGGCGCCGGTTACTCGGCCACCTCGGCCAACGAGGCGGCGGGGGCCCGGTCGCGGCTGGCCGGGCTGACTGCCGCTGCGGTGATGCTGGTCATCGTGCTCACCGTGCTGCCCTACATTGCCTTGACCCCGGAGCCGGTACTGGCGGCGATCGTCATGTATGCCCTGGGCCATGGCTTGAGCCTGCAGCCTTTGGGGCGCTATTTCATTTGGCGTCGGGACCGGGTGCTGGTGATCTGTGCGGTGATGGCAGTGCTGGTGCTGGGGGTGCTGGACGGCCTGCTGCTTTCCGTGGGCGTGAGCATTTTGTTGATGCTGCGCCAGTTGTCGTCAGCGGACATCCAGATTCTCGGCCAACTGGGCAGTGGTCACGACTTTGTCGACCTGAGCCGCCATCCCCAGGCCCGTCAGGTGCCGGGTATCCTGATCCTGCGTCCGGGTGAGGCGCTGTTCTTTGCCAACGCCGAGCGCATCCTCGGTGGTGCGTTGAGCCTGATCCGCCATGTCGAGGCGCCGATCCACACCATCATCCTCAGCCTGGAGGAGTCCCCGGACCTGGACGGCACCAGCATCGAGGCACTGGACGAGTTCTTCCGTCAGGTCAGCCTCGAGCACAAGCAGCTGGCCCTGGCTCGGCTCAAGCACGAGGCCAGGAATGCCCTCGCGGCCTTGCCATCAAGTGCCGAGTATCAGGTGCTGCTCAGTGGTACCAGTGTCGACGACACGCTGCAGGAGAGCCTGCGGGGCTGGAGGGCCGGGGAGTTATCCCAGGCATAAAAAACGCCGCGTATCGTGGGATACGCGGCGTTCCTTTCTACAACGCTACAACCTTAGGCTTGCACCACCGGGATGTTGGCGTTGGCGGCCGCTTCACGGAACTCGGCGATCTGGTCGAAGCTCAGGTAGCGGTACACGTCCGCTGCCATGCTGTCGATCTTGCCAGCGTATTCCATGTACTCCTCGACGGTCGGCAGGCGACCCAGGATCGATGCAACGGACGCCAGCTCGGCTGAGGCCAGGTAGACGTTCGCGCCGTCACCCAGACGGTTCGGGAAGTTACGGGTAGAAGTCGACACCACGGTGGAGTTCGGTTCTACACGTGCCTGGTTACCCATGCACAGCGAGCATCCCGGCATTTCCATGCGCGCGCCGGCCTTGCCGTAGATGCCGTAGTAGCCTTCTTCGGTCAGCTGGTGAGCGTCCATCTTGGTCGGTGGCGACAACCACAGACGAGTTGGCAGCTGACCCTTGACCTGATCCAGCAGCTTACCGGCCGCGCGGAAGTGACCGATGTTGGTCATGCACGAGCCGATGAACACTTCGTCGATCTTCTCGCCAGCAACGCTGGACAGCAGACGGGCGTCGTCCGGATCGTTTGGCGCGCAGAGCACAGGCTCCTTGATATCGGCCAGGTCGATCTCGATGATTTCGGCGTATTCAGCGTCAGCATCGGCAACCATCAGCTCAGGGTTGGCAACCCAGGCTTCCATCGCTTGCGCACGACGTTCCAGGGTCCGCGCATCGCCGTAGCCTTCGCCGATCATCCAGCGCAGCAGGGTGATGTTGGAGTTCAGGTACTCGGTGATGGAGTCTTTCGACAGCTTGATGGTGCAACCGGCAGCCGAACGTTCGGCCGAGGCGTCGGACAGCTCGAAAGCTTGTTCGATGCTCAGGTTGTCCAGGCCTTCGATTTCCAGGATGCGGCCGGAGAAAGCGTTCTTCTTGCCTTTCTTCTCGACGGTCAGCAGGCCAGCCTGGATCGCGAAGTAAGGGATGGCATGCACCAGGTCACGCAGGGTAACGCCCGGTTGCATCTCACCTTTGAAGCGCACCAGGATCGATTCCGGCATGTCCAGCGGCATCACCCCAGTGGCTGCAGCAAATGCCACCAGGCCGGAACCGGCCGGGAAGGAAATGCCCATCGGGAAACGGGTGTGCGAGTCACCACCGGTACCGACGGTGTCCGGCAGCAGCATGCGGTTCAGCCACGAGTGGATGATGCCGTCGCCCGGACGCAGGGAAACGCCGCCGCGGGTCATGATGAAGTCGGGCAGGGTGTGGTGCGTGGTGACGTCGATCGGCTTTGGATACGCCGCGGTGTGGCAGAACGACTGCATCACCAGGTCGGTGGAGAAGCCCAGGCACGCCAGGTCTTTGAGTTCATCACGGGTCATTGGACCGGTGGTGTCCTGGGAGCCGACGGTGGTCATTTTCGGTTCGCAGTAGGTACCTGGACGAACACCTTTGCCTTCTGGCAGGCCGCACGCCTTGCCGACCATTTTCTGTGCCAGGGTGTAGCCCTTGCCAGTGTCGACAGGTGCTTCAGGCAGTTTGAACAGATCGGTAGGGCCCAGGCCCAGCTCGGCACGAGCCTTGTCAGTCAGGCCGCGACCGATGATCAGCGGGATACGGCCGCCGGCACGAACTTCGTCCAACAGAACCGGAGTCTTCATTTCGAAGGTGGTCAGGACTTCGTCGGTGCCGTGTTTGCAGACTTTGCCAGCATGCGGGTACAGGTCGATCACGTCGCCCATGTTCATGTTGGTCACGTCGAATTCGATCGGCAGTGCGCCAGCATCTTCCATGGTGTTGTAGAAGATTGGAGCGATCTTGCTGCCGAAGCAGAAACCGCCAGCACGCTTGTTCGGTACGTAAGGAACGTCGTCGCCGAAGAACCACAGCACCGAGTTGGTTGCCGATTTACGCGACGAACCGGTACCGACCACGTCACCGACGTAGGCGATCGGGAAGCCTTGGCCGCGCATTTCCTCGATCTGTTTCATCGGGCCGGTAACGCCCTGGACGTCAGGAACGATGCCTTCACGGGCCATTTTCAGCATGGCCAGAGCGTGCAGCGGGATGTCCGGGCGGGACCAGGCGTCCGGGGCAGGGGACAGGTCGTCGGTGTTGGTTTCGCCAGTGACCTTGAACACCCGCAGGCTGATCTTGTCGGCCAGTACCGGACGGTTCTGGAACCACTCGCCGTCAGCCCAGGATTGCAGCACGCCTTTGGCGTGAGCGTTGCCGTTCTTGGCTTTTTCCGCGACGTCGTGGAAGGCATCGAACATCAGCAGGGTGTGCTTGAGTTGCGCGGCAGCGACCGGTGCCAGTTCGGCGTCGTCGAGCAGGTCAACCAGAGTCACGATGTTGTAGCCGCCTTGCATGGTGCCAAGCAGTTCAACAGCGCGCTTTTTGTCGATCAGAGGGGAAGTGGCTTCGCCTTTGGCGAGGGCGGACAGGAAGCCAGCCTTTACATAGGCTGCTTCGTCCACACCAGGTGGAATGCGGTTGGTGATCAGGTCAACCAGGAAAGCTTCTTCGCCAGCCGGGGGATTCTTCAGCAGCTCGACCAGGCCTGCAGTTTGTTCGGCGTTAAGCGGCTGGGGAACGATACCCAGTGCTGCGCGCTCTTCGATATGTTTGCGGTAGGCTTCAAGCACAGTTATTACCCTCATCAGTGGTCCCAAATGGGTGTCCGGGACGCTCATCCCGAAATTGCCGTACTCATGCGCTGCGTGGCGTTGTGGGCCACTTAGCCAGAATTACCGACAATTCCTTACAGAAGCTGCTTTCAAAGTTTTACGCCTGCAGAACGGGGAGCTGATGAGGGTTGGCGTTGAGTTTTTCCCCGCTGGAAAAACCCCTCGCCAACACCGCTCTGAAGGAACGACTGTGCTCGTGACGCTTTGAAAACAGCTTCAAACGGACATTGGCGCCTAAAAAGGCTGGCTAATTCTACGGCAAAAAAAATCTAAACGTAAGTTGGCGTATTAAAGTTTGAGGGGTGATCAATGTTAGACAAAGGGCTAACATGCCGACCTGTTTTGTTTTTCCGCGTGCTGTCTATCTATGCCCAATCAGACTATCAAGACCCCCTGCGTCGGCCTCTGCTCCACCGTCTACGGTGACCTGGTGTGCCGTGGCTGCAAGCGTTTCCACCATGAAGTGATCAACTGGAACGGTTACAACGAGGAAGAGAAACGCGCGGTCTGGTTGCGTCTGGAGCAACTGCTGGTGCAGGTAATGGCGGGCAAGCTGGAAGTCTTCGATTCGCCACGCCTGCGCGAGCAGCTGGAGCAGCGCAAGATTCGCTTCGTGCCGCATCAGTCGGAGTATTGCTGGGCCTATCAACTGATTGCCCGGGGCGCCCGGGTGATCAACCAGCTGGATGCCTATGGGATGGTGTTGCTGCCGGAGTTTCGCGACTGGAGCCTGCCAGAGTTGCGCGATGCCATTGATCGGGAATTCTTCCTGCTATCGGAAGCCCATTACCAGCGCTACATCGCCCCGGGGTTCCTCAAGGACGCCCTGGGCTGATTCCCCCCTCGGAAATGCCATCGTAGGAGCTGGCTTGCCAGCGAAGGCGCCCGCAAGGGCGGTACAAGGCCCGAAGGCCTCTTCGCCGGCAAGCCGGCTCCTACGCAAATGGCTCTGTAGGCGCTGGCTTGCCGGCGAAAGCGTCGTCATGGGCGGCGCAGGTTACGCAGTGGCGTAGCGGGGAGGGGGCTCAGGCCTTGGCCGCCAGCTCTTCCAGGTGGTCCATGATGTCTGCCGGCTTGAGCACCAGCACGTCGCTGTCCAGGGAATCAAGCACCACTTCGGCGGTGTTGCCGATCAGGGCCCCCGAGAACCCGGTCCGTGCCACGGTGCCGATGATTGTCAGTACCGCCCCCAGCTTGTGCGCCAGGTGTGGAATCAATACGTCTGCCGGGCCCTCCTCGATGTGCAGGTGCTGGTCGTCGATGTCGAACTCGGCCTGGAAGGTCTGGCACTGCTCGCGGTAACGCGCCTCGATGGTTTCCTTGAGCTGAAATACCGGATCGGCCGCCGACAGCATCGGTGATGGATGGGCACTGATCACATGCAGCTGGGCCTTGGCCAGGCTGGCGATGTCGAAGCCATAGTCGACGATGCTGGCGTGCAGGGCCCGATGTTCGCCGTCCATGTTGCCGACGTCGATCGCTGCCATGACCACACCGCCGGCCCAGGGCGTGGCAGTCTTGACCAGCAGCACCGGGGTCGGGCAGTAGCGCAGCAGTTTCCAGTCCGCCGGAGTCAGCAGGGCCTTTTTCAGCGGGGTGTCGGGCAGGTGTTGCTTGATCACCAGGCCGCAGCCTTCGGCTTGCTGCACCTCGATGATGGTTTCGTGCAGGCTCTCGTTCCAGGCTTGCTCGGTGGTGACGCTGTAGCCTTCGCCGCTCAGGCTGCTCTTGAGGACGCTGAGCAGCGCCGAGTGTTCGTGCTTCTTATCGCAGACCAGCAGGTGCAGATGGGCCTGGGTGACCCCGGCAATCAGCTTGGCGCGCTTGAGGGCGAGACTTTCGCCAGGCGTGGGATCGATGACCACCAGGATGCTGCGGATACTTTGCATGATCGGGATCTCCAGGAAAGGATGAACGGCTACCGTGCACAACTATAGTTGCTCGCGCCCAGAGCGGATGTTGATGCATATCAAGCGCGGCGGCTGGTGGTCTGCGGCATGGCCGGTATAATCGCCAGCCTTTTCGCTGTGAAGCCTTCTTGTCTCGTGAGCCTCATGTTATCGATCACTGATAGTGCCGCCATCCAGCTCCCGGCTGTGGTGGATTGCTCGGAAATACCCCGATGAACTTTCCGGAAATTAATGACTTTCTTGGCTGCCAGACCCCCGACGCCTGGGTCCAGGCCGCCCTGGCCGACCAGGAAACCCTGCTGATCGACCACAAGAACTGCGAGTTCAAGGCCGCCAGCACCGCCTTGAGCCTGATCGCCAAGTACCACTCCCATGTCGACCTGATCAACATGATGTCGCGCCTGGCCCGGGAAGAGCTGGTGCACCACGAACAGGTCATGCGCCTGATGAAGAAGCGCAAGGTCGAGCTACGCCAGCTGCACGCCGGGCGCTACGCCTCGGGCCTGCGCAAGGTGGTGCGCAGCCACGAGCCGGTGAAACTGGTGGACACCCTGGTGGTGGGCGCCTTTATCGAGGCCCGCAGCTGCGAGCGCTTCGAAGCCCTGGTGCCGCACCTGGATGAGGAGCTGGGCAAGTTCTACTTCGGCCTGCTGAAAAGCGAGGCCCGCCATTACCAGGGTTATCTGAAGCTGGCTTATCAATACGGTGACGCCAAGGACATTGCCCAGGTGATCGACAAGGTAAGAGCCGCGGAGCAGGAACTGATCGAGTCGCCGGATCAGGAATTCCGCTTCCACAGTGGCGTGCCGGCCTGGTAAACACGCGGCCCCTGTGTAAAAGCAGGGGCAAATTGTTAAAAACTCTTAAAAAAATGAAACTTCGCGCAAAAACCACTCCAGACCCCCGGTTTTGTGGCGGACGTTAGCCTTTCTTTAATCCTTTGCCGCCTATAATGCGCGCACTCAAATCGTGCGTTCACAGACTGGTATTTATGGATAACCTGGGTCTTGGCAAAGTGCTGCTGGTGGAAGATGACGAGAAGCTCGCTGGGCTGATCGCGCATTTCCTGTCCCAGCATGGCTTTGAAGTGCTGACGGTCCACCGTGGTGATGTGGCCCTCGCGGCGTTTCTCGAATTCAAACCGAAACTGGTGGTGCTCGACCTGATGTTGCCAGGGCAGAGCGGTCTGCACGTGTGCCGGGAAATCCGCGCGGTGTCCGATACCCCCATCGTCATCCTCACGGCCAAGGAAGACGACCTCGATCATATCCTCGGCCTGGAGTCCGGCGCGGACGACTATGTGATCAAGCCGATCAAGCCGGCGGTGCTGCTGGCGCGCCTGCGGGCCTTGCAACGGCGCCAGGTGCCGGAAGCGACGACCCCGCGCGGGGCCCTGGAATTTGGTGTGCTGAGCATCGATCGCAGCAGTCGCGAGGTGCGCCTCTCCGGCGAGCCGATCGAGCTGACCACCATGGAGTTCGAACTGCTCTGGCTGCTGGCCAGCGCGGCGGGCAAGACCCTGTCCCGTGACGACATTCTCAACCGCATGCGCGGCATCGAGTTTGACGGTCTCAACCGCAGTGTCGACGTCTACATCAGCAAGCTGCGCAACAAGCTCAAGGACAATCCGCGTGAGCCGGTCTGCATCAAGACGGTGTGGGGCAAGGGCTATCTGTTCAATCCGTTTGGCTGGGAGGTTTGAATGCTGCGGCTATTTCTCGGCTTGTACCTGTTCCTGGCCCTGGGTTTCGCCGGGGCCATGACGGCGGTGCAGCACATCTTCATGCACTACCTGGCAGCCGACCTGATCGAGTCCTACAACCGCGATGCGGTGCGTGGGCCGGCCTACAGCCTGGGCGAGCAGTTGCGGCCTTTCGACGAGGCCGGGCGCAAGCACCAGTTGGAGCTGCTCAAGCCCCATTACGGGTTGTTGCTCAAACTGGTGAAGGCCGATGAACTGGGCCTCACCGAGCGTGAGCAAGCCCTGCTGGGCTCCAACCAACTGGTGGTCCGCGAAGAGTTCACCGAGTTCATTTCCAGCATCGACGGCGGCTCGCAGCTGCTGAGCATCAAGCTGCCGGAAGACCCGCCTCTGACCCTGCTCTACAACATTGCCGCCTATGCCTTGCTCGGGGCGCTGGTGGGCATCGTCCTGTACTTCTGGGTCCGGCCGCACTGGCGTGACCTGGAGCGCCTGCGCCTGGCGGCCGAGCGGTTTGGCGACAATGACCTGAGCACCCGGCTGCATCTTTCGCGACGTTCCAATATCCGCGACCTGGCCCAGCACTTCAATCGCATGGCGGCGCGTATCGAGGGGCTGATCGCCAATCAGCGCGAGCTGACCAACGCGGTGTCCCACGAGTTGCGCACGCCGATCGCGCGCCTGTCCTTTGAACTCGACCAACTCCAGCAGCAACCGGACCCTGAGGAAAATCGCGAACTGATCGCCGACATGTACGCAGACCTTGGCGAACTGGAGGAAATGGTTTCCGAGCTGCTGAGCTACGCCAGCCTGGAGCACGGTGCGGCGACGATCAATCGGGAAAACATCCAGGCCCAGAGCTGGCTCGACAGTGTGGTCGGCAGCGTTACTCTGGAGGCCGAGGCGGCCGGGGTGCAGTTGTTGATACGTTCCTGCCAGGTGGAGTACGTGCGTATCGAGCCGCGCTTCATGGCCCGGGCGGTGATCAACCTGTTGCGCAACGCCATTCGTTACGCTGACCGGCGGGTGGAGGTGTCCCTGGTCCGCCTGGAGCACGGCTACGAAGTGCGGGTCAACGATGATGGCCCGGGCGTGCCGGTGGACGGACGGGAAAAGGTCTTTGAACCCTTCTCCCGCCTCGATGCCAGCCGCGACCGTCGTACCGGCGGCTTCGGCCTGGGCCTGGCGCTGGTACGGCGCGTATCGCAATGGCATGGGGGCAAGGTTGAAGTGGTGGATTCGGAGTGGGGCGGGGCCTCGTTCCGCATGACTTGGGCCCATGTCGATTGAGTTCGACCAAGCCCTTGTAGCGGCTGGCGGACCTGCGATCGAACGCCCAGTGGACGCAGGTCCGCTGGGCGTCGAAGTGCCAGCCGGCCAGGGCCTGGCCGCCGCCCTTGACCAGGGCAAGCCGGCCCATGATCACGGGCCGGTTCATTGACACCTTAGAAGCTGTACTCGATCTGCGTGCCGATGCTGGTCTGCATGCGCCGATCGACGATCGGGCTGTCACCGGCTTCCTTGCTCAGGTATTTCATCGACAGCAGGGTCGACAGCTTGGTCTGCTCGTTGAGGGGCAGGGTCCACGCCAGGTCGGCGCCACTGCTGACTCGTCCGCCCTTGGCGCGGTAGGTGCTGAAGCGGCTGTTGGCTGCCTGGGTGTCACTCACGCCATACCAGGTCTGCAGGTAGTCGGCGTTGCCAAACAGGCTGTTGACGCTGACGTCGAGGCTGCCGAAACCGCCCTCATACAGCTGGGTGCCAATGCTCAGCTCCAACTGGCTATAGGCCGAACCGGTGTCGCGGCGATCATTCTTCTTCATTGCGTGGGTCAGCGTGGCCCCCAGTTCGAAGGGGCCCAGGTCGTAGCCCAAATGTGCACCGAACTGTGCCCGGGACTTGATCTCACCCATGCCCTTGAGCCGCTTGGAGCCTTGGCCCATATGATTCTTGTCGCGCCGCTCCTCGCTTGCGCCAACCCAGGTACTGAACGACAAGTCACCCCATTCGCTACCCCAGCCCAAGCCCTGGTCCGTGTTGAGGAAAATGCCGTAGGGGCTGACGATCTCGCCGCCGAGCAGCGGTGCCACGGTGCGCTCGTCGCTGCCGCTGTAGCGTGGAACGCTGGCGACGCCGGCGTGCACGCCATATTTCCAGTCTTCGGCATGCAGCGGGGCGGACGCTGTGGTCAAGCCGATAGTGCTGACCCAAAGAGCCGCGGCAGTGGTGGAGCGTTTCAGGGTTTTCATCCCGGTTTAGAACCTCAGGTAGTGGTTGTTGTAGGTGCGTTTGAATGAGTAGCCGAGGACGTTGACCCCGTTGATCTGGCGGCGCACGGTGTCGCCCAGGCCTGGACCATGGCCGGCGATCACCGCGTGTGCGTTGTCCACTGGCGCCAGGATGTAGTCGGTGAGGGGACGGCCCTCATGCAGGCTGCGGATCATCAGGAAACCGTCTTCAAGGGTGATGCTGACGCCATTCATGGGGGCATTGGCCTGGCCTTCGTTGAGGGTCTGGTAGGTACCCACCGTGGCCAGCCAGTTGTCGGGCAGGGGCACCGGATCGATGCGTTCTCCTACCGCCAACAGCTGGCCATGACTCCTGGCGGTGAACACCCGGTGACCCTGGACGCTCATGACGTCCAGCTGCACCCGGCCTAGGTCGCCGAGGTCCTGCAGCCAGAGCCCGAGGAATTTCTTCTGTGCCCGCAGCCAGCCGTATTCGTCGCGCAGCAGTTCAAAGCGGGTGCCGGCCAGTTCGCCGAACAGGTGCTGGTCCTGGTCGCGGATCCGCAACACGCCCCAGGCTGTGGCATAGAAGCCGGCCAGGTGTTGGCGATCCGCGGCTTCCGGTACTCGACGCCGCTGGATCGGTGGGGGCGCTGCCTGAGCGGTGCTCGGTTGATCCTCGTCGGCAGTGCCGTGAGCCTGCAGCAGCATGCGCAGGACCTGATTCACCAGGGGCTGGGCGAGGGCTTCGCCGCTGCTGGAATTGCTCATTACGATCACCGCCAGTTGCTGCTCCGGGAGCACGCTGATCTGCGCATGAAAGTCGCCGCTCACTCCGCCGTGCTGCCAGGTGCGAATGCCTGGGCGCACCCACTCATCGCCGCAGGGTGAAAGGAACCAGCCCAGGCCCACCTGGCAATCGAAATCCAGCGGATTGCCGGTGTTCTGCGGGCGCACCATTTCGTTGATCGAAGCCGCCGACAACAGCTGGTGATTCTTGTAGTGGCCCTGGGCGAAGAGCATCCGCACGTAGCGACTCAGGTCCCGGGGGCTGCTCCACAAACCGTTGGCGGAGAGGTCGCGGACCAGGGTGTCGTTGCTGCGGGTGCCGTTTGCATAACCCTGGGCGCGATTGGGTTGGGCATGGCTGTCACCGCTGAAGCTCGACTGGCCCATGCCCAGTGGACGCAGCAGGGTTTTTTGCAGTTGCCGTTCGAGGTCCAGGCCGCTGCAGCGCTCGATCGCCGCGCCCAGCAGCGCATAGCCCAGATTGGAATAGGCGGTCTGGGTGCCCGGGGCGTTGCTCAGCCAGAGGCCGCTGAGCTTTCTCGGCAACTCGCCGAGGGCCGGGGGCGTGTGCAGTTCGCGCAGGTATTCGGCGGGCATCCCGGCCTGGTGGCTGAGCAGGCGACGCAGGGTCACCGCCTGGTCGGCGGCACTCTGCTCCTCGTGAAAGCGTGAGCGGACGTAGAACTCCTTGAGGGTGTCCTGCAGGGGCGCATCGAGTTGCAAGCGGCCTTGTTCAATCAGCTGCATGACTGCGGTGGCGGTCAGCAACTGGGACAGGGCGCCGGCACGAAAGGCGGTGTTCTCGGTGACTTGCACGCCCCGGGCCTGGTCGGCAAAACCAAAGCCCCGAGCCCAGATCAGTTCCTGGCCATCCACCAGGGCGATCGACAGGCCCGGTACCTGATGCCTGGCCATCTCCTGGGGGATGTACTGCTTCAGGTAGCGAATGATGCTGGCGTAGTCGCCAGGCTCGATAGGCGGCGCTAAAGCGGGCTGCTGATTGCAGCCCAGGCTACCCAGCAGAATGCCTAGCAACGGCAGGCCGAGAAGTTTGGCAGACATGCAACACCCGAGCGGAAATTTGATGTGCGCATGCTAGGGAAGGGGGGCTGGTCAGTCTTTGGCAGCTTTGTCTGGAAACTGTCAAAGAGTGTTAAGACCGCCGGCTCAGACATCCGCTGCCTTTCATGGGGGGCGCTGCAGGATGTTGCCGCCGAGCGTCATGAGCCCGTGTACGGCAATGAAATTTTCACAATCGACGGGCTAAGCTGCGCGCCTCTTTGGGGAGTAACCTGCCACCGCCTGCTGCGGTGGAGCCCGTATCAACACACTCGGCAACCTGCCGTGGTGCGGGCGCCGTTTCGGTTGGTGAGACCATCGACATACCTGTGCTGAAGTCGGGCGCGTGGGTATGTCGTGGACTCAAGCCCGACCGGAAGACCCAAGATGAACCCTGCCTCGATCATTTTCCTCGCCTTCGCCATGTCCACCGATGCCTTTGCCGCCGCGGTAGGCAAGGGTTCGGCCATGCTTAAGCCACGCCTGCTGGAAGCCTTGCGCATCGGCCTGATCTTCGGCGTCATTGAAGCCATCACCCCGGTGGTCGGCTGGTTCATCGGCCAGGCCGCGACGCAGTGGGTGGCCAACTGGGACCACTGGATCGCCTTCAGTCTGCTGCTGTTGCTGGGCCTGCACATGATCTACAACGGCACACAGCTGCAAACCGAAACCGAGGAAGAAAAGCCCCGCCAGCATGGTTTCTGGGTGCTGGCGGTCACCGGTTTCGCTACCAGCATCGATGCCTTGGCAGTGGGCGTGGGCCTGGCTTTCGTCGACGTCAACATCTGGGTCGCGGCCAGCGCTATCGGCCTGGCCACCATGACCATGGTCACTCTCGGCGTCATGCTGGGCCGGGCCATAGGTACGGTGATGGGGCAGCGTGCGGAAATATTGGGTGGCGTGGTGTTGATCATTGTCGGCTCCGGCATTCTCTACGAGCACTTGTCGGCGCTGGCTTGACTCTGTAGTTACTACAGGGTTTTTACTGGCGATCACAGTCTAGTGGAGTGATCGACATGAGCTTTTTCGGACGGTTGTTGGCAGGGCATCACGGTGGTGGGCACGACGGTTCTCGGGGCGGGCATCCGGGCTCTGGGCATTCGACAGGGGCCGGCAGCCCTTGCCCGCAATGCCGGGCGTTGAACCCTGCGTCCGCGCGTTTCTGCCAGCAATGTGCAGCATCGCTGGTGCCGGCCGGCTGCGCTCAATGCGGTGCGACATTGGCGGCGGGCGCGCGGTTTTGTGGGCAATGTGGCCGCGCCTCGAACTGAGGCGCGGTGCGGGCGGGAGGTTACAACTCCAGGCTGTGAATCACCTGGGTGGCATCGTCGGGGTCGATGGCGCTGCGCATGCCGAGGGTTTTCGCCAGCCGGCGCATGCTGTAGTTGGAAGCCGCATCCACCGAATACATCTGCTTGAAACCATTGTTTCGGGCCTCGTCGATCAGGTGCTGCATCAGCAGTGCGCCGAGGCCCTTGCCTTGCCACTCATCGGCGATGGTCACGGCGAATTCGCAGCGCCAGGGTTGATCGTCGAGTTGCGCGTAGCGGCTGATACCGACTTCGCGCAGGTCACCGTTGTCATGGACCAGGGCCACGTAGGCCATCCGTTGTGGGGTGCCAACGTCCATCAACTGATCCAGCAACTGGTCGCCCACCTCCTTGATTTCACCGAGGAAGCGCTGGTGCCGGGTGACGGGGGAGAGGTTTTCGATAAAGGCCTTTTCCCGCTCGCGGTCCTGAGGCCGGAGCGGACGGATCAGTACATGGCTGCCGTCGCTCAAGGCGTCGATCCAGTATTGGCCTTGTTGTGCCGGGAACGGCGGGGGGGCGAGAACATCGAGAGCGCTGTTGGGCATGATCAAGTCTCCGGAAAACCAAAGGGCGAGCAATTACCTAGAGCTTTACTCCGCTGCGGGGCCGGGCGCTTGACCGGCATCAATGTCTGTCACTGTCCCGGGCCTGATAGCGATCATCGGTCGCAGGCTGATCAGCGGCGTAACTGCCTTGGCGCGTGGGCGGCAGGGGCCTGGCACGGAAACCGGCAACGGCGCTGAAGCCCCTTTGCCTACCGTTGCAGGTCCAGGCGCGCATGCCATTGGTCGATGGATTCCTCGGGGTAGTGCGCGAACTGCAAGTCATGTGGCTGCCAGTCGATCTCCACCCAGGGCGCCATGGAGTCGAGCGTCAGGTGGGTATGTTCCGGCGGCACCGGCAACGGGGTGTCGATAGCCGAAGCGAAGGGGTGGATCAACTCCGGCCATTGCGGACTGAACAGCCACAGCCCGGAGCCGCAACGGCTGCAGAAATGGCGCTCGGCGCTGCTGCGTCGGGCCCGGCTGCCCCCGGGTTCCTTGATCAACGCCTGGTAGACGCTGATGTGCTGGCGGCCCCGGACCTTCAGGCTGGCCATATCACCCCCGAGGTTGATGGCATCGCCCTGGGTCTTGCGGCAGATCGAGCAGTAGCAGCGTTGATAGGGGGAGGGGGGGCGCTGTCCAGGCTGAAGCTGACGGCGCCGCAGTGACAGGAACCTTCGGGTTGCATGGGGACCTCAGGGAACAGACCGGGAGCCTGCCCAAGACTAGCCGCAGGCGGTGCGGCATGGATGCAGGCCAGGTTGTTGCCGTGGCCAAAACCGTGCAGGCATTTGGCTATTTACCCTAGTGCCTAATGGTCTTTTCACGGGTGTTTGCCCGCGTAAGCGCTGATCTACGCTCTGGATCAGGAAAAACAGGAGGCAGGACATGGACCGTCAAACTGGTAAGCACCCTATCCCTCGGCAGTTGATTCTCGGCGTGCTCGGGAGTGGCATGGTCCTGCTGGGGGCGATCTCCCAGGCCGCCCCGATGAGCATCACCGTCTCGCCCAAGGTGCCTGCCGATATTCCCGGAGGCGCGCCCCAGGCCTCGTTGGCGCAGGCCGCGGCCTTCGCCTGGCAAGAGTTCATTGCCCTCAATTGGCCAGCCCAGGCAGGGCAGCGTGATGTGGCCGATACCCGGCAGTTGTTCGGTAGCCAGACCGGCCCCCTGGTGTGGCAGACCTACCGCAGCAAGGTGGAGATTTTCCCGGGCAATGGCAACGCCAATATCGGACCGCCTGGCTATCCGGGGTCCGGGGCGGCCAGCAGTTATGGTTACAACTTTCCCCCGACCTACAATTACGCGATCAAGGTTCCGGCCTGTTCCGGCCAGGCCCCGGTGCGCCAGCCGGCCTGGGTCAACCTCGACGAAACCACCCAGATCGGCCTCGACCAGATGTTCGCCGGGGCATCGCCTTCGGCCCCCGTCGGCGGCAATTCCCAACCCCAGCTGGTGCGTTTCCTGGCCAAGGCCAACCAGGTGCAATACGCCTACGTGGCTGCCAATCAGTACTGGTACGCCAACTCCTCGCTGCGCCAGGCCGCAAACGCTTTCAACACGGCGGTCAAGCAAAAGCCGCCGGTGTTCCCCAGCGGCCCGCGGGTCAACTTTCCCAACGGCACCATCGAGGTCAAGTCTGCCTGGCGCAAGCTGGGCCCCGGGGAGAATCCGTCACGATTCCATGTGCAGACCGTGCGTTTCTATGAGCGGCAGAAGGCGCCGAACAGCGGCATCTGCTATTTCGAGGATCAGTGGGCCATGGTCGCGCTGCATATCATCCAGAAGACCCCCAGCGCCCCGAGTTTTATCTACGCCACCTTCGAGCAGGCCGACAACATCTTGCTGGCCAACGGCCGGGCGGTGGAAGATCAGGACGGCAACATCGTCAACCGGCCCTCGACGCCCTATCCCACCATGCCCAAGTTGAATTACCAGGACGCGATACCTACGCCCCAACAGCCCAATCTGCCGTTGGTCAAAGCCAGCGGTGGTTTTTGCAAGCCTGGAAAACAACTGTATTTCCAGGAGCAGAACAAGCCCGGGCTACCGTCTGGCGGCCCGATCTGTGTCAACCAGCGCTATGAGCCGATTACCTCGGCCGTGGTACAGGTCAATCAGGCCGCGCACCGGGCGATAGAGGAGTACAGCCAGGCTCGCAAGATCCAGAACTCCCCCTGGTTGTACTACAAACTGGTCTCGGTCCAGGCCCAGCCGTTCGATACCACTCAGATATCCCAGACCGATATCAGCCATGGCCGAGGGGTTTACTACCAGGCCAATATCATGGTGGAAACCGACTACACCCTGCAGCAGTTCAGGGGCCGAATTGCCGCCAGCGGCGCGCCGACTTCCTTCCCGACGGCAGGAGCACCGCCGCCACCGAACGTGTTCTCCAAGCGCACCAGTAGCTCCGCGGTGCAGGGGGTGAACATGGGCGGCTGCATGGGCTGCCATGGCAACGCCCAGGTCGCCGGCTACGACTTCAGTTTCATCCTGCAAGGCGGGAATGTCCGGTCGCCCGAGGCCGCAGGTGCCGAGTCGGCGGCGGCAGCCAGCGTGCAATATCTGCAGTTGTTCAATCCGCATATCGAAGGGGAATAAGCATGGCGCTCACCAGTTTCAAGGATGTGCAAAACCTTCTCGACAGCTACGTCGCGCAGAACAACCTGCCCATATCGGGGGCCCCCCATGGCGCCTTCTGGCAGACCACGTATCAGGCCTTCGTGACGGGCAGCGTGCCGGGGGTACAGGACCCGAACACGGGGTTGGCGCTACCGATCCTGAGCAAGGGTGACGGCGCCCACTCGAACCTCATCTATGCCTTGAGTGGTACGGCGGGCACCCTCTGGGGGCCGGAAGGAGCGATCGGCCCGATGCCTCCCGGGGGCCCTTCCATGCCTCAGGCACAGATAGACGAGCTCAGCGCCTGGATCAGCAACGGCTGCCCGCAGTAAGCCATCGACCCTGACCGCGGCCGCCATGCCCCGGGGGACCAGGCCCTGGGGTTTTGCCGCGTCTGAGGCCGGCCAGTGCCGGGCCGGCTTCACTCGTCAACCTGGCTCGGGACCGGCTCCACCGCCGTCGGCATCAGCGTCGCGATCAGCGCCCGCACGGTGCCGGGCAGGGCCTCCAGTTCGCGCACGATGATGCTGCGCTCGCGGATGGCCCAGGGCTCATCGAGTTTCACCGTCACCAGCTGCATGGTCCGGCTGTGCCGCAGCGCAGCGGATTCGGGAATGATGCCGATGCCGACTCCGGCCTCGACCATGCGGCAGATCGCCTCGAAGCTCGACACCTGAATGCGCAGCGACAGTTGCTTGCCCAGGCGCTCCACGTGCTCGCGCAGAAAACTCAGCAAGGTGCTGCCTTCCTGCAGGCCGATGTGCTGGTAGGCCAGGGTCTGTTCCAGGGTCAGCGCCGCCGCGCCGGCCAGCGGGTGGTCCACCGGCACCATCAGCACCAGGCGGTCGGTGCTGAAGTGCAGTACTTGCAGGCCGGCGGCTGCCACCGGGCCGGCGATGATGCCCATGTCCGAGGTGCCGTCCAGCACCCCACGGACGATGTCCCGGGACAGGCGCTCCTGCAGGTCCACCGTGACCCCCGGGCGCTTGGAGAGAAAACCCGCGAGTATTTCCGGAAGGAATTCGGTGACCGCCGTGGTGTTGGCGAAGATGCGGATATGCCCGGTGGCGTCACCGCCGTATTGGGTGAATTCGCTTTTCAGGTAATCCACTTGGCGCATGATCAGGCGCGCGTGCTGCAGCAGGCGTTCGCCGGCCGGAGTGACTTCCACGCCGCGGCTGTCGCGGTACAGCAGGCGGGTTTCAAGCTGGCCTTCCAGGGCCTTGATCCGTGCACTGGCGGCGGCCGGGGAGAGGAAGGCGCGGCGTGCGCCCTGGGTCAGGCTGGGGGATTCGGCAATATGGATAAACAGGCGGAGGTCCGCCAGATCGAAATGCATGTCCGGGCTCCTATGGGCGCAAGGCGTTCAGCATAAGCGAACGCCGGTTTATAAAAATGCAAATTCTCGATACGCACCGGCCCCTTGCATGATGGCCGCCATCACCTTTGCGTATCAGGATCCTGCCTCTATGAGTGCCATCGACCCCCGCACCTGGATTGGCCGCAGCCAGCGGATTGACGACCACCTCAGCCACAACCTGTTGGCGCGCATCGCCGCGACCCTGGGCCAGGAAACGCCTGCCCCGGGCCAAGCCTTGCCGCCCCTGTGGCACTGGTGCTTTTTCCAGCAGCCGCAGGCTGAGTCGGCCTTGGGCAGCGATGGTCACCCGGCCCGGGGCGGCTTCCTGCCGCCGGCGGACAGGCGCAACCGGATGTGGGCCGGTGGCCGCCTGGAATTCCATGAGCCGCTGCGGGCCGGCGCCGAGGCCAGTTGCCTGAGCACCATTACCCAGGTCCAGGAGAAGGCCGGGCGCACCGGCAAGCTGCTGTTCGTGACCTTGTGTCATGAGTATTTCCAGGACGGCCGATTGGCACTGCGTGAAGAGCAGGACATCGTCTACCGCGAACCGACTCCGCCCAAGCAGGACAGTGGCGAGGCGCTGATCCAGGGTGACTGGCAGGAGTCGCTGGTGCCGAGTCCAACCCTGCTGTTTCGCTACAGCGCGGTGACCTTCAACGGCCACCGCATTCATTACGACTATCCCTATGTCACCGCCACCGAGGGTTACTCCGGGTTGGTGGTGCACGGCCCGCTGATCGCCACCCTGAGCCTGGGGGCTTTCTGCCGGGCCAATCCCCGGGCGCGCCTGCGCACGTTCGCCTACCGCGGCCTGCGCCCGCTGATCGCCCCACAGCCCTTTGTCGTCGGCGGACGCCTCGGCGCTCCCGGCCACGCTGAACTGTGGGCCGGCAACGAGACCGGGCTGGCCCAGCGCGGCGCCGTGCAATTCGACTGAATTCCAACAATAACCCCAGGCGGAGAGCCTATTGATGCCCCCCCATGACACTGAAGCACTCAATGCCATACGTGAAGGCGTGCGCGCGCTGTGCGCCGAGTTCGATGCCGCCTACTGGCGCGGCATCGACGAACGCAAGGGTTTCCCGGAGGCCTTCGTCAAGGCGCTGACCGCGGCCGGCTGGCTGTCGGCAATGATCCCGCTGGAGTACGGTGGCTCCGGCCTGGGCCTGGCTGAGGCGTCGGTGATCCTGGAGGAGGTCAACCGTTGCGGTGGCAATTCCGGCACCGTCCACGGGCAGATGTACAACCTGTTCACCCTGCTGCGCCATGGCAGCGACGCGCAGAAAAGCTACTACCTGCCGAAACTCGCCAGTGGCGAACTGCGCCTGCAATCGATGGGCGTGACTGAGCCCAGCACCGGCACCGACACCACCAAGATCAAGACCACCGCACACAAGCGCGGCGACAAGTACGTGATCAACGGCCAGAAGGTTTGGATCTCCCGGGTCCAGCATTCCGACCTGATGATCCTCCTGGCCCGTACCACGCCGCTGGCCGAGGTCAAGAAGAAGTCCGAGGGTATGTCGATCTTCCTGGTGGACCTGCGTGACGCCATCGGCAACGGCCTGACCGTGCAACCGATTGCCAACATGGTCAATCACGAGACCAACGAGTTGTTCTTCGACAACCTGGAGCTGCCTGCCGACAGCTTGATCGGCGAGCAGGGGCAGGGCTTCAAGTACATCCTCGACGGCCTCAATGCCGAGCGCACGCTGATCGCCGCCGAGTGCATCGGCGACGGTCGCTGGTTCATTGAAAAGGCCAGCGCCTACGCCCGCGACCGAGTGGTGTTCGGCCGGCCCATCGGGCAGAACCAGGGGGTGCAGTTCCCCATCGCCGAGGCTCATGTCGAGATTGAGGCCGCCGACCTGATGCGTTGGCGCGCCTGCGAGGAGTACGACAGCGGACGCCACGCGGGGGCCAGCGCCAACATGGCCAAGTACCTGGCGGCCAAGGCCTCCTGGGAAGCAGCCAATGCCTGCCTGCAAACCCACGGCGGCTTTGGTTTCGCCTGCGAATACGATATCGAGCGCAAGTTCCGCGAGACCCGGCTGTACCAGGTGGCGCCGATCTCCACCAACCTGATCCTGTCCTACGTCGCCGAGCATCTGTTGGAATTGCCCCGCAGTTTCTGAGGAACCCCCCATGAGCCATACCCATGAACTGGCCGGGTTCCTTGCCGGCCTGCGCTACGACGATGTGCCCGAACAGGTGCTGCTGCGGACCGAGGAGCTGTTCCTCGACTGGCTGGGTTCGGCCCTGGCAGCCCAGGGTGCCCATCCGATTCCGCTGTTCGAGGCTTATGCCCGGCACATGGGGCCGGCGGACGGCCCCGCGCAAATCCTGGTCAATGACAGCCGCAGTTCAGCCTACTTTGCGGCCCTGGTGAACGCGGCCTCATCCCATCTGGTGGAACAGGACGACCTGCACAACAGTTCCGTGCTGCACCCGGCCACGGTGGTGTTTCCGGCGGCGCTGGCGGCGGCCCAGGACCTGGGCCGGTCTGGCCGCGAGCTGTTGCTGGCGGCGGTCGCCGGTTATGAGGCGGGGATTCGCATCGGTGAGTTCCTGGGTCGTTCCCACTATCGGATCTTCCACACCACGGCCACCGTCGGCACCCTGGCTGCCGCCGTGGCCGTGGGCAAACTGATGGACTTCGACACCGAGCAGTTCATCAACCTGCTGGGCAGCGCCGGCACCCAGGCCGCCGGGCTCTGGGAGTTCCTGCGCGACGCCGCCGACTCCAAGCAATTGCACAGCGCCAAGGCCGCGGCCGACGGCTTGCTCGCCGCCTACCTGACCCGGGACGGCCTCAGCGGTGCGCGCAACATTCTCGAAGGCCCGCAGGGCATGGCCGCGGGCATGTCCAGCGATGCCGAGCCGAAGTACCTGAGCGACCGTCTCGGCAGTCGCTGGGCGCTGCTGGAGACCTCGTTCAAGTTCCACGCTTCTTGCCGTCACACCCATCCCGCCGCCGATGCCTTGCTGGCCCTGATGCAGCGTGAGGGCTTGGCGCATCGGCAGATTGCCCGGGTACAGGCCCGGGTGCACCAGGGCGCGCTCGATGTACTGGGCCGGGTCCGGGTGCCGCAGACCGTGCACCAGGCCAAGTTTTCCATGGGCACCGTGCTTGGCCTGATCGCAGTGCATGGCAAGGCCGGGCTGCCGGAGTTCCAGCAGTGGGCCCTGACGGACCCGCAGGTGGCGATGTTTCGCGACCGGGTGACGATGCAGCTGGACCCCGAGGTGGACGCCGCCTATCCCAAGCTCTGGCTGGGCCGGGTCGAGGTGCGGTGCCTGGACGGCCGGACCTTGCACGGGGCCATCGACGAACCCAGGGGCGATCCGGGCAATGGCCTGTCCCGGGCCGAACTGGAGGACAAGTTCCAGCGCCTGCTGCAGTTCTCCGGGGCGCGTACCGCGCAGCAAGGCGCTGCGTTGATCCGCCGGGTCTGGGCGCTGCGCGATGTGGCCAAGCTCAATTCACTGCTCTGAACTCCCTGTTTCGATTCAGGGCGAGGACTGCACATGACACACGACACAGCACAGCCCCGGCCGTTGGACGGCATCACCGTGGTCAGCCTGGAACACGCGATTGCCGCGCCGTTCTGCACCCGCCAACTGGCGGATCTCGGCGCCCGGGTGATCAAGGTCGAGCGCCCCGGCAGCGGCGACTTTGCCCGGGGTTACGACCAGCGAGTCAAGGGCCTGGCATCGCACTTCGTCTGGACCAACCGCTCCAAGGAAAGCCTGACCCTGGACCTCAAGCAGCCCGAAGCCGAAGGCCTGCTGGACAGCTTGCTGGCCGAGGCCGACGTCCTGGTGCAGAACCTCGCACCGGGCGCGGCGGCGCGCATGGGGTTGTCCTTCGAAGCGTTGCACGAGCGTTTTCCCCGGCTGATCGTCTGCGATATTTCCGGCTACGGCGAGGGCGGTCCTTATGAAAAGAAAAAGGCCTACGACCTGCTGATCCAGAGCGAAGGCGGTTTTCTTTCGGTGACCGGCGGCCCGGGGGATGAGCAAATGGCCAAGGCCGGCTGCTCCATCGCTGACATCGCCGCTGGCATGTACGCCTACAGCGGGATTCTTTCGGCCCTGCTGCTGCGGGGCCGGACCGGCCTGGGCAGCCGGATCGACATCAGCATGCTCGAAAGCCTGGTGGAGTGGATGGGCTACCCGATGTACTACGCCTTCGACGGCGCCGAACCGCCACCCCGGGCCGGCGCTGCCCATTCGACGATTTACCCCTACGGTCCGTTTCCCGCCGGTGACGGCGGCACGGTGATGCTCGGCCTGCAGAACGAACGTGAATGGGCGGCGTTCTGTGACAAGGTCCTGGCGCTGCCGGCGCTGACGACTGACCCGCGCTTCAGTGCCAACTTCCTGCGCTCGGCTAACCGCGAGGCATTGCGCCAGATCATCGTCGAACATTTTGCTCGTCTGAGCGTCAGCCAGGTGATTGCCCGGCTGGACCAGGCGCAGATTGCCAACGCCCGGGTCAATGACATGCAGGGCGTGTGGCAGCACCCGCAACTGACGGCCCGGGATGCCTGGCGCCAGGTGGACAGCCCGGCAGGCAGGTTGCCAGCACTGCTGCCTCCGGCACGTAACAGCGCCTTTGTTCCGCGCATGGATGCAGTCCCGGCGCTGGGCCAGCACAGCGCGGCGATTCTTGACCAACTGGGCCTGACAGAGGAGCGCATCCAGCAGTTGCGCGCCGGCGGTGTGGTCTGACCCGGCGTTGGCTTGCCTATGAAGAAGGCCGCCAAAGCGCCTGCATCCACCGGACGCCACTTGCCTGCTCCCACGGTGTTTGCGCTGATCCGCTTATTGATAACAAGGAATCGAACATGTCCACCTCCATTGTCCGCTCCGCGCTGTTCGTCCCCGGCAGCCGTCCCGAGCGCTTTGCCAAGGCCTTGGCCAGCGGCGCCGATGCGGTGATCGTCGACTTCGAGGACGCGGTTGAAGAGCCCCTTAAGGTCCAGGCCCGGGAACATCTGGCGCAGTTTCTCGAGCAGCAGCCGTCAGCCCGGACCTGGGTACGGATCAACGCTGCGGAACACTCTGAGCATGTGGCCGATCTGGATTTCTGCACGCGCCATCCCGGCGTGGTGGGTATCCTCCTGCCGAAAGTCGAAAGCGCCGCCCAGGTCGCCCGGGTGGCCGCCACTGGCAAGTGGGTCTGGCCGATCATCGAGAGTGCCCGGGGCTTGTTGGCGCTGGCCGAGATCGCCAGGGCTGATGGGGTCCAGCGCTTGTCCTTCGGCGGCCTGGACCTGGCCCTGGACCTCAATCTCAGCAGCGGTTCTGCGGCCGCGCAGTTCGCGCTGGACCAGGCACGCCTGGCGCTGATCCTGCACTCCCGGGCGGCGGGGCTGCTGGCACCGCTGGATGGTGTGCACCCGGGGATCGACGACCTCGAAGGCCTGGCGGCCTCGATCCGGCATGCCTATGCGATGGGGTTTGCCGGTGCCCTGTGCATCCACCCACGGCAGGTGCCGGTGATCCACCAGGCCCTGGCTCCGAGCCCCGAGGAACTGGCTTGGGCCAGGCGGGTGGTGGCGGGCGGGCGCACCGGGGTTGGCGCGTATCAGGTCGATGGGCAGATGGTCGATGCGCCGGTGTTGCTGCGGGCCCAGCGTCTGCTGTCGCTGGCTTGAAGGGGCTGCGACGGCAAGAGCGGGGCGGTTAGTATGGTCGCGGTATTTTTCCTGCCGAGAGCGAACATGCAGACCATTGTCATCTCAACCGACGTCCGGAGTACCGGGCAATGAGCAGCCTGGAACGGGCTATCGCGATTGCCGCCCAAGCCCATGCCGGGCAAGTCGACAAGGGCGGCGCGCCCTACATCCTGCATCCGCTGCGAGTCATGCTGCGCTTGTCGGCGCCTGAAGAACGCATCGTTGCGGTGCTCCACGATGTCATCGAAGACAGCCCGGTGACCCTGGAAGAATTGCGTAGCGAGGGCTTCAGTGACCAGGTACTGCGTGCGCTGGCGGCGTTGACCAAGACCGCGGGTGAGGATTATCCAGCCTTTATCCGTCGTGCTGGGCAGAACCCGTTGGCGCGCCGGGTGAAGCTGGCGGACCTGGCGGAAAACAGTGATCTGTCGCGCATTGCCGCGCCCGGCGCGAGCGACCTGCAGCGGCTGGAAAAATACCGTGAGGCCATCGACTACCTGGAACGCTTGCGCCCGCTGTAGCCACTGGCGCAGACATTGGCTGCGTCAGGGCGTGCGCGTGGCGTGCTCAGGGCGTGTATCGATCACCAAGGCCCAGTGATCTGGTTGCAGTTGCGCGGGCTCGGCTGGCGGGCGCTCAGTTGCTGTAGCTGGAAAGGGCCAGCTCGGCGGTACGCGCCGGCGGCTTGCGGCCACGGGTGCGCCAGTGTTCGATCAGTGCCCGGCCGTGGGCCAGGCCGGCCTGCAGCGCGGCCTCGGTGCTGGTGTAGTCATTGCCATAAGGCGGGCAGGCGAAGTGCAGCGAAAAGCACGGGTGCTGGCCGCGGCCGGTAAGGCGGCCGACATAGCTGTAGCTGGAGCCGGATTGGTGCGGGTCAAGGCTTGGCGAGCTCGGCTCACGAATGAGCATCACGTAGATGTCGTGGTCGAATTGGGTGTCTTGATACCAACTGCTTGAATAGTCCATGGTCCACCTCCTTGTCCTTGTAGCGATGCCGTCTCAGCGGCGTCAGCGGGTTGTTCTGTACGGGTCTAGCGGGTTGACGCCGATGGTGCGTCAAGCAGCCCGGCGGGGTGCGCGAACACGCCTTCGGGCAACAGTTTTTCCAGGGTTCGGGCGGCGCGCAGCACTAACTCATCGCGGTCGAAGCGGGCGACGATCTGCAGGCCGATGGGCAATCCGCCAGCGCTCAGGCCGCAGGGCATGCTCAGCGCCGGCTGGCGGCTGAAGTTGAACGGGAAGGTGGTCGGCTGCCACATTGCGCTGATTTCACTCGGCCAGTCAGGTGAGCTCAGGCGCTCGACGGCGAACGGCTCGATCACCGCGGTGGGGGTCAATAGCAGGTCGTAATCGCAGAGAAAATCATGCAGCTTGTGCGCGACCTGATGCCGCTCCTGTACTGCGCAGGCGTAATCCAGGGCATTGAGCTGGCGCGCCCGGACCTGGGCCTGCTGGAGGAAATCCCCTACCAGGTGGCGGCGCTCGGCAGGAATTTCCTGGACCACCGCGCAGGCGACTTCCACCGGCCAGGCGCGCAGATAGTTCGGTGCCGGGTTGCCGATGTCCGGCGAGGCCTGGACCAGGATCGCGCCCGCCTGTTGCAAGTGCTGGGCAGCGGCCAGGCAGGCTGCGGCGATCTGTGGGTCGACATGGGCGGCGTAGCCCAGGTCGGCGCTGAAGGCGATGCGCAGTCCGCTGACACCGTCCTCGATGTGTTGCAGAAATTGCTTGGGCCCATGGGGCCGGGCAAACGGTTCGCCGGGTTCGTCGGCGCTGAGGAGTTCCATCAGCAGGGCGATGTCACGCACATGGCGGGCAATCGGTCCTTCGGCGGCCATGCCTCCGGGGTCGATGCTCGGGCAGGCGGAAACCAGGCCATGGCTGGGCTTGAAACCTATCACTCCGCAAAAGCTGGCCGGGGTGCGAATCGATCCTGCGGCATCGTTGCCGGTGGCCGCCGGGGCGTAACCTGCGGCCACGCCAGCGGTACTGCCGCCACTGCTGCCACCGGCATGCAGGGCGAGGTTCCACGGATTGCGGGTGATCCCGGTCAGTGGGCTGTCGGTCAACGGTGTGCTACCCAACTCGGGCAGGGTGGTCTTGCCGATGAAAATTGCCCCAGCCTCGCGCAGCCGCGCCACCAGGCTGGTGTCGCGGCTCATTGCCGGTCGATCCGCCAGGGCCTTTGAGCCGCTGCGGGTCTGCCAGCCTTGAATGTCGCTGTTGTCCTTGACCAGCAGTGCAATACCGTCCAGCCGGCCCAGCGGTTGCCCGGCCGCCCAGCGTGCGCTGGACGCTTGGGCGGCGAGCAGCGCTGCCGCGTCCTGACGCTCGCACAGGGCATTGAGCTGCGGTTCGTGGCGTTCGATCTGGGCCAGCAGCGCTTGCAATAGGTCCACCGGAGTGAACTGCCGGGTGGCAAAACCTTGCAGCAACGCCTCGATGGACAGCAGGTGCAGGGCCGGATGGCTGGAGGTGGCTAACGACATGGACGGGTCTTCTTTCAAGGACGCAGGGCGCGGGCTGCGCACCGGCGTGGAAAGTCTCCGGACGCACCGCTGGCGGCGGCCCGGAGAACCTTCGGAGTGAGTGACTCAGCGCCCACTGGTGACCTTGACCCAGGTGCGGGTACGGGTGCGTTCGGCCTTGGCCGGCAGCGGCGCCAGGGGGAACAGGCGGGTCATGGTCTCGGCACTGGGGAACAGGTCCGGGTTGTCCAGCAGCGACTGCAGGATGAACGGCTTGGAGTCCTTGACGCCGTTGGGGTAGCCAACGTAATTGCTGACGGAAGCGATGACTTCAGGCTCCATCAGGTAATTGAGGAACTCATGGGCGGTGTCCACATGCTTGGCACCGGCGGGGATGGCCACGGTGTCGATCCACACCAGGGTGCCTTCCTTGGGAATGCGCATTTCGATGTGCACGCCGTTCTTGGCTTCGTTGGCGCGGTTGGCAGCCTGCAGGAAGCCGCCGGAGTAGCCCACGGCCACGCAGATGTTGCCGTTGGCGATATCGCCCATCCACTTCGCACCGTGGAAGTAGCGCACATAGGGACGCAGCTTGAGCAGCATGGCCTCGGCCTTGCGATAGTCCTCGGGGTTCTGGCTGTTGGGGTCCAGGCCCAGGTAATGCAGGGCCAGGGGCAGCATTTCCGCTGGCGAATCGAGGAAGGTCACGCCGCACTGGCTGAGCTTCTTCAGGTTCTCTTCCTTGAACACCAGGTCCCAACTGTTGACCGGCGCATCAGTGCCCAGCAGTTCCTGGACCTTGTCGCGGTTGTAGCCGATCAGGTTGGTGCCCCACATGTAGGGGATCACGTAGCGGTTGCCGGGGTCGCTCTGCTCCAGCAGCTTCATCACCGCCGGGTCGAGGTTCTTCCAGTTTGGCAGTCGCTTGCGATCCAGGGGCTGGAAGGCGCCGGCGCTGATCTGCTTGCTGACGAAACCACTGGAAGGCACCACCACGTCGTAGCCGCTGTTGCCCGTGAGCAGCTTGGCCTCGAGGACTTCATTGCTTTCGAAGATGTCGTATTTGACCTTGATCCCGCTGCCTGCCTGGAAGTCCTTGATGGTGTTGGGGGCAATGTATTCCGACCAGTTGAAGATGTTCACCGTGCGCTCGGGGGCGGCCAGGGCGCTGTAGGAACAAGTCATGGCCAAGCCTAAGGCCAGGCGGCTAAGGACGGTGTGCAGCGATTTCATACGACAACTCCATGTCTGAAATGATCAGAATTTTCTGATCAGTCATTCTTGGCCGGATGGCCGGTAGAGAGAATGTTGGCAACGGTCAATAGGGGATATTTAGCGTCATTCTTCAGCACAGTCGGAGAGCGGGCCGAGTTGCCCGGCCAACTGCCGAAAGCGCCCTGGGGCGACGCCGCTCCAGCGCAGGAAGGCATGGCGGAAACTCGCGGTCTCCTTGAAGCCCAGGGCTTCGGCGATGCGGTAGATGGGCAGGCTGTGCTGCCCCAGCAGTTGCTGGGCACGGGCGTAGCGCAGTTCGTCCAGCAACTGCTGATAGCTGGTGTCCTGGGCCCGCAGGCGCCGGCGCAGGGTGCTGGGGGAGCAGTGCACCTGGCGCGCCAGGCTGTCGAAGTCCGGCACTGCGTGCAGTTGTTCATTGAGGATGCGCCGTACCTGATCGATCCAGGTCGGCCGCGCGCTGAGCTCCTCGTTGAGACGGATGCAGCGTTGCAGCATGTCGTTCTGGGTCACCAGGTCCGCCAGGGGCAGGCGCCGGTCCAGCCATTCCAGGTCGAAGCCGATGGCGTTGCGTTCGGCGTTGAAGCGCACCGGGCAATTGAAGGCCTGTTCGTAGCTGTCCAGGTAGGGTTGCGGGCCATGCACCAGGTGCACTTCGCGCAGCGGCAGGCTGCAGCCCAGCAGGTCCTGGCAGGTGACCCGGTACGACGACATGCAGAAATCGGTGTTGAACACCTCCAGTTCGGTTTCGCTGTACTGGTCGGCGGTGAGCCAGGCCAGGCCATCGCGGATCTCCAGGTCGAGGCGGAAGAAGGTGCCCAGCAGCAACGGATAGCGCAGCGCCAGGGACCAGCCCTCGCGCAGGGTGGCACTGGTCAGCAGGGTCAGGCCGAACATGCCATAGGCCGAGATGTGCAGATTGCGGCCGAGCACCAGGCCCAAGTCCTGGCGCAAGGCTACGGCGTTGCTGAACACACGCATTTCCTGGCTGATGTTGATCAGGCTGTTGGGCAGGTCGAGGTCCGCGAGCTGGATGCCACTGCCCTCCAGCAGTACCTCGGCGGGCACCTCGCTGTCGCGAAAGGCGTCCAGCACCGCTTGCGTGGTGTGCAGGGTAGTCAGGCGAAGTACGGCCATCGGCGATCTCAAGGTGATATCGGAGGCGTGACTTTAGGGGTTACGCGTGCGCGGTTCAATTGCCCCCTTGCAGGAGCTGGCGTGCCAGCGAAGGCGTTGGCGGGTGCAGCGCCAGGCTTGAGGGCCCTTTCGCCGGCAAGCCGGCTCCTACGGGGTGGCGGTTGGCGCCGATTTCGCAGGCACCGCCCTGGTAGGAGCTGGCTTGCCAGCGAAGGCGTCGGCGAGGGCTGCGCCAGGCTTGATGGCCCTTTCGCCGGCAAGCCGGCTCCTACGGGGCGGCGGTTGGCGCCGATTTCGCAGGCACTGCCCTTGTAGGAGCTGGCTTGCCAGCGAAGGCGTCGGCGAGGGTTGCGCAAGGCTTGAGGGCCCTTTCGCCGGCAAGCCGGCTCCTACGGGACGGCGGTTGGCGCCGATTTCGCAGGCACCACCCTGGTAGGAGCTGGCTTGCCAGCGAAGGCGTCGGCGAGGGCAGCGCCAGGCTTGATGGCCCTTTCGCCGGCAAGCCGGCTCCTACGGGACGGCGGTTGGCGCCGATTTCTCAGGCACTGCCCTTGTAGGAGCTGGCTTGCCAGCGAAGGCGTCGGCGAGGGCAGCGCCAGGCTTGATGGCCCTTTCGCCGACAAGCCGGCTCCTACGGGACGGCGGTTGGTGCCGATTTCGCAGGCACCACCCTTGTAGGAGCTGGCTTGCCAGCGAAGGCGTCGGCGAGGGCTGCGCAAGGCTTGAGGGCCTGTTCGCCGGCAAGCCGGCTCCTACAGAGGGGGTGTTCGGCTGGGGTGAACGCGGGTATCAAAAATTCGAAATTCTCTATACGCCGCACCTTGGGCACTCTTCCCTCAATCACAACAATAAAAAGGTGAAGTCCATGTTCAAGCTCTCAAGAGCGCTGTTCTGTGCCGCCGCATTGCTCGTTGCCGGGTTGGCCCAGGCCGCCGAATCCACCGGCAACCCGATCATTATCAAGTTCGCCCACGTGGTGGCCGAGAACACCCCCAAGGGCCAGGGCGCGCTGCTGTTCAAGAGGCTTGCCGAGGAACGGTTGCCCGGCCGGGTCAAGGTCGAGGTCTATCCCAACTCGTCGTTGTTCGGTGACGGCAAGGAGATGGAGGCGCTGCTGTTGGGGGATGTGCAGATGCTGGCGCCGTCCCTGGCCAAGTTCGAGCAGTACACCAAGCAGATCCAGATCTATGACCTGCCGTTCCTGTTCGATGACCTGGCGGCGGTGGACCGCTTCCAGGCGGCGCAAGGTCGTCAGTTGCTGACCACGATGCAGGCCAAGGGCGTTCTCGGCCTGGCCTACTGGCACAACGGCCTCAAGCAGTTGTCGGCGAACAAGCCCCTGCGCGAGCCCAAGGACGCTCGGGGCCTGAAGTTCCGGGTGCAGGCCTCCAGCGTGCTTGAGGAGCAGTTCAAGGCCTTGCGGGCCAACCCACGCAAGATGAGCTTCGCCGAGGTCTACCAGGGCCTGCAGACCGGCACGGTGAATGGCACCGAGAACACTTGGTCGAACTACGAAAGCCAGAAGGTCAACGAGGTGCAGAAGTACTTCACCGAGTCCAACCACGGCCTGATCGACTACATGGTGATCACCAACGCGAGCTTCTGGAACGGCCTGCCGGCGGATCTGCGCGGTGAGTTGGAAGCGATCATGGTTGAGGTCTCGGTGGAGGTGAACAAGCAGGCCGAAGCCCTGAACCAGAGCGCCAAGCAGAAGATCGTCGAGGCCAAGACCAGCGAAATCATCGAGCTGACCCCGGAGCAGCGCCAGGCCTGGCGCGACACCATGCGCCCGGTGTGGAGCCAGTTCGAGGGCCAGATCGGCGCCGAGCTGATCCAGGCCGCCGAAGCCGCCAACCAGCGCCCCTGATTGCGCTACGTCCGCCGCTTGCGGTCGTCCACCTGCGGGCGACCGTTTCCCGCCTGTTTCGCGAGGTATCTCTATGCAGTCCCTGAGACGTATCTGGGAGCACCTGGAGGAGGGCCTGATCGCCCTGCTGCTGGCGACCATGACCCTGGTGACCTTCGTCTACGTAATGCTCAACAACGTCTACACGCTGTTCTTTGCCCTGGCTGACAAATGGGCCCTGGGCAGCAGCGTCTTCAATACCCTGGGGGACGCGACCATGGGCCTGGCCCAGGACATGACCTGGAGCGTGGCCCTGACCAAGGCGCTGTTCGGCTGGCTGATCTTCTTCGGCATGTCTTATGGCGTGCGCACCGCCGGGCACCTGGGAGTCGATGCTTTGGTGCGCCTGACCCCGCGCCCGGTGCAACGCTACCTGGCGCTGCTCGCCTGCCTGTGCTGCCTGGTGTATGCCGGGCTGTTCATGGTGGCCAGCTACAAGTGGCTGAGCGCGATCATGGCCGCGCACATCGGTGCCGAGGACCTGGACCGCTTCGGCATCCAGATCAGCCATATCGTAGTGATCGTGCCCATCGGCTTCGCCCTGGTGCTGGTCCGCTACCTGGAAATCTTCTACCGCATCTTCACTCGACGGCAGGTCGGCCTGGGCCTGGCCGACGAGGCGGGCGAGGCCAGCAAGCTGGCGGGCAGCCATGAGGAGCGTCACTGATGACCGTGCTCTGTCTGTTCCTGTTGCTGCTGGTGTTGATGTTCCTCGGCGTGCCGATCGCGATTGCCCTGGGCCTGTCTGGGGCGCTGTCGATCCTGATGTTCAGCCAGGACTCCCTCAGCTCCCTGGCGATCAAGCTGTTCGAGACCTCAGACGCCTATACCTTCCTGGCGATTCCATTCTTCCTGCTGTCCGGAGCCTTCATGACTACCGGCGGCGTGGCCCAGCGCCTGATCGATTTCGCCAACGCCTGCGTCGGGCACATTCGTGGCGGCCTGGCGATTGCCGCAGTATTGGCGTGCATGCTGTTCGCCGCCTTGTCCGGCTCCTCGCCGGCCACCGTGGCGGCGGTGGGGTCGATCGCGGTGGCAGGCATGGTGCGCTCCGGCTATCCGAAGGAGTTCGGCGCCGGGATCATCTGCAACGCCGGGACCCTGGGCATCCTGATCCCGCCATCGATCGTGATGGTGGTGTATTCGGCGGCCACCGAAACTTCAGTCGGCAAGCTGTTCATGGCCGGGGTGATTCCCGGCCTGTTGCTGGGGTTGCTGCTGATGGTGGCGATCTACATCGTGGCCCGGGTGAAGAAACTGCCGGCCCAGCCACGGGCCACGTTCCGCGAGTGGCTGAGCTGCGCGCGCCGGGCGTTCTGGGGGTTGCTGTTGCTGGTGATCATCCTCGGCGGCATCTACAGCGGCATGTTCACCCCCACTGAAGCGGCGGCGGTGGCCGCGGTGTATTCGGCCTTCGTCGCGCTGTTCGTGTACCGCGACATGAAACTGCGAGACTGCCCCAAAGTGCTGCTGGAGTCGGGGCGGCTGTCGATCATGCTGATGTTCATCATCGCCAACGCCATGCTCTTCGCCCATGTGCTGACCACTGAGCAGATCCCCCAGGAAATCACCGCCTGGGTGATCTCCGAGGGGCTGACGCCGCTGGGTTTCCTGCTGATGGTCAACGTGGTGCTGCTGGTGGCGGGCAGCTTCATGGAGCCCTCGGCGATCGTGCTGATCCTGGCGCCAATCTTCTTCCCGATTGCCATGAAGCTGGGGATCGACCCGATTCACCTGGGGATCGTCATGGTGGTCAACATGGAGATTGGCCTGGTGCATCCGCCGGTGGGGCTGAACCTGTTCGTGACCTCGGCGGTGACCGGCCTGACCTTGGGCCAGACCATCCGCGCGGCGATGCCGTGGCTGATGATCCTGCTGCTGTTCCTGATCCTGGTGACCTACGTCCCGCTGATTTCCCTGGCCTTGCCCAACTGGCTGGGCATGTAGGAGCCGGCTTGCCGGCGAACCGCGCAGCGGCCAGGCGGTGCCGGTTCAGCGGTTGGATATTGCGTCGCGCTTGCGGGCGCTTTCGCTGGCAAGCCAGCTCCTACAGACAGACATATTTCCGTAGGAGCCGGCTTGCCGGCGAACCGCGCAGCGGCCAGGCGGCGCCGGTTCAGCGGTTGGATATTGCGTCGCGCTTGCGGGCGCTTTCGCTGGCAAGCCAGCTCCTACAGACGGACATATTTCCGTAGGAGCCGGCTTGCCGGCGAACCGCGCAGCGGCCAGGCGGCGTCGGTTCAGCGGTTGGACATTGCGTCGCGCTTGCGGGTGCTTTCGCTGGCAAGCCAGCTCCTACAGACGGACATATTTCCGTAGGAGCCGGCTTGCCGGCGAACCGCGCAGCGGCCAGGCGGCGCCGGTTCAGCGGTTGGACATTGCGTCGCGCTTGAGGGCGCTTTCGCTGGCAAGCCAGCTCCTACAGACGGATATATTTCCGTAGGAGGCGGCTTGCCGGCGAACCGCGCAGCGGCCAGGCGGCGCCGGTTCAGCGGTTGGACATTGCGTTGCGCTTGCGGGTGCTTTCGCTGGCAAGCCAGCTCCTACAGACGGACATATTTCCGTAGGAGCCGGCTTGCCGGCGAACCGCGCAGCGGCCAGGCGGTGCCGGTTCAGCGGTTGGACATTGCGTCGCGCTTGCGGGCGCTTTCGCTGGCAAGCCAGCTCCTACAAAACGACATATCCCTGTAGGAGCCGGCTTGCCGGCGAACCGCGCAGCGGCCAGGCGGTGCCGGTTCAGCGGTTGGACATTGCGTCGCGCTTGCGGGCGCTTTCGCTGGCAAGCCAGCTCCTACAGGTGGATGGCGCGGTGGTCTGCCGGGTTCGGTTCAACGACTAATGCCCATGAGTGGGTCAGGCCGACGGCACGCGCCACAGGTACCAGGCTGCGGTGGTGCGCCAGGGGCTCCAGGCCTGGCCGATCTGGCGCAGTTGCCGGGGGCCGGGCTGCTTTTCCAGGCCCTTGAGCCGGCGGTAGCCTTCGCGTACGCCAAAATCATCCACCGGCAATATGTCCTCGCGCTCAAGGCTGTAGATCAGCAGCATCTCCACGGTCCAGCGGCCGATGCCCGGCAGTTGGGTCAGGCGCTCGATCAGTTGTTCATCGTCCATCTTTCGCGCATCCCGGGCATCCGGCACGCGGCCGTCGAGCCGGGCTTGGGCGATGCCTTGCAGGGTCGCCACCTTGCGTGCGGAAAAGCCGCAGCCGCGCAGGCTTTCAAGGCTGGCATCAGCCAGTTGCCGGGGCGTAGGGAAGTCCTGCCCGGGAAACAAGGCGCGCAGGCGGCCCAGTATCGCGTCGCCGGCGCGGGCATGCAGTTGCTGGTAAGCCACCGCGCGCACCAGCGCCTGATAAGGCTCGCGCTCCGGGCGGGGTTGGTGCAGACAGGGGCCAACGGCGGCGATCAGCGCGGCCCAGTCGGCATCCAGTGCGGCAAGAAAACGAGTGGCAGGGCAGGTGGGCATTGGTGATCCGGAACAGGTGGCGGGGCGAGCGGCAGATTAGCCTGCCGCCCCGGCGCGTGCACCCGGTCTCTTGCGCTGGAACTCGTGGCCCGGGCCTTGCACCCGGGCGCAGGGTTTTCAGTCCTGGGTCGCCGACAGGTAGAGCCGCTCCAGCACGTAGTGCAGCGAGGCCGCCAGGGTTTGGCCATGGCTGAGCTTTTCGAAGCTGTGGTAGTCCAGCGCCAGCCCCGGCACCTGGGCCAGTTGCCCCTGCAACTGTCTGGCGCGCTGGTCGGCTTCGGGCCCCGGCGGCTGGCGCGGGTTGCCCGGCTCGGCGCCGCCGCGCATCAGCAGCAATTGCGCACGGTGCCCCTGCAGACGCTGCTCCAGACCTTGGGCCTGGCCGAGAATCAGGCCGTCACCCCACCACAGCGAGGGGCTCGCAGCAGCGTAGTGGCGAAACTCCTGCGGGTGCTTGAACAACGCCTGCAACACCAGCAGGCCACCGTAGGAGTGGCCCCACAAGGTCTGTTGTGCAGGATCGATCGGCACCTGTGCCGCCACCGCTGGCCGCATGCGCTCGCGCAGCCCTTGCAGGAAGGCTTCGGCACCGCCGCTGGGCTGTCCGGTCAGCGGGTCTTTCTGCTCTTCAAGGCCCGGCTGGTGCGGGGTGTAGTCATAGGTCCGGGCGGTGCGCTCGATGCGCAGCGGGGTCTGGTAACCCACGGCCACCAGCAACGGTGCCTGATCGGCGGGCAGGCGCTTGAGCTGCTCGGGGTCGAGGGCGCCGATGGCGGCGTTGCCATCGAGCATCCACAGCACCGGGTAGCCCTGGGGCGGCGGCGCCTGCAGCGGCTTGCCGATCCACAGTTGGTAGTGCCGCTGGCCGTCGGCGGAATCCAGTTGCAGGCTGCTGAAGCGGTAAGGCAGGTCCTGGCGTTGCAGCAGGCTGCGGTCCATGGGCTGGTCCGCGGCGGGGGCGGCCAGGGCCGCTCCCGCAAGGCCCCAGGCCAGGGCCAGGGGCAGGAAGAAAGTTCTCATCAGGCGTTCTCGGCGGGTTCTTGGTGATGGCTCAGAACGATGCGGTCAGGCTGGTATACAAGGTGCGCCCGGGTTCGTTGTAGGTGGCGGCGCCGGCGCCAGCGATGTTGTTCACGCCCTGGGCATTGCCTTCACGGAACAGGCGCTTGTCGAACAGGTTGTCGACCCCGGCAGTCAGGCTCAGGTTGCGGGTCAGGGCGTAGGTGCCGCTGACCCCGGCAATGGCGTAGGGCGCCAGTTGCTGGGTGGCGCTGCCGGTGACGCGGTCGCCGTGGTAGTCGTACTTCTTCGGCGTCTGCTGGCCGTACCAGGCCACGGTGGCCTGCAGCGACAGGTCCTGGGTGGCCTGCCAGTCGAGCATCGAGTTGAGGGTGTAGCGCGGGGTCACCGAGAGGTAGTCGCCGGTTTGCTTGTTCTTCGATTGCAGCATGTAGGTGAAGTTGTTGTTCCAGGTCAGCTGGCTGGCCAACGGAATCGTCAGGGTGCCTTCCAGGCCTTCCACCAGGGCCTTGGGCACGTTTTCCCACTGGTAGATCGCCGCGTTGCGGTAAGCGCCGCTGCCACCGCTGGCCTTGCTCACCGGAGCCAGGCCGGATTCCACCTTGTTCTTGTAGTCGTTGCGGAAGTAGGTCAGGCCGGCAACCCAGCCGTCGGCCTTGTACTCCAGGCCCAGTTCCTTGTTGACGCTGGTTTCTGCCTTGAGCTGGTCGTTGCCCTGCAGGTAGCAACTGGTGCTCTGCCCGTAGCAGCCCTGGCCGCGGCTGTAGAGCAGGTAGTCGGGATTCAGCTGGTAGAGGTTCGGCGCCTTGTAGGCACGGGCGATACCGGCTTTCAGGGTCAGGCTGTCGCTGAGGGCGTGGGACAGGTTGAGCGAGGGGCTCCAGTTGTCACCGACGACGCTGTGGTGGTCGAAGCGCAGGCCCGGGGTGAGCATGGTGCCCGGCTGCAGTTCGATGTTGTCTTCGGCGAACAGCGAGAAGATCTGCGCACTGGACTGGGTGCTGCGGTTGCTCGAGGTCAGGCCGTTGACTGCGCCGCCCTCGCTGGTGGCCTGGCTGTTGGCGCTGGGGTCGTCAAGCTTCTGCTGGGACCATTCGCTGCCCAGGGTCAGGGTCTGCTCGAAGCCAGCGTGCAACGGCAGGTTGAGCTCGCCATGGGCGGTCAGGTCGCGCAGCACCGCGGTGTAGAAATTGCTGTTGCTGAAGATACCTTCAGTGCCGCCGGCCAGGCCTTCGTTGATCCGCGTGTTGCGGGTTTTTTCGTATTGCAGGTAGGCCATGGAGCTGCCGAAGTCCCATTCGCCGCGATGGGTCAGGGAATAGGTTTCGCGGTAGCTGCGGTTGGTCTCGTGGCCCAGCAGGTTTTTCACATTGCTGTTGCTGTTGGTGTTCTGGGTGTCGCCGGTGTAGAGGTTGCCCTGGCGGCTGAAGCCGGTTTCGACATCCAGGGTCTGGTCCGGCGTCAGGTGCCAGCTGAGCAGGCCGTTGAGGTCCTTGTTGCGCACGCCTTCGCGGCCGGCGGGCAGGGTGCCGACCTGGTTGCCGGTACGCAGGGATTGGTGGCCGGCGTTGATGTCGGCGTCGTCGGAATCGGTCTTGGCGATGTTGCCGTAGACCCGGTAGCTGAAGTTTTCGGTCAGCGGGCCATTGAGGCCGAAGCTCATGCGCTGGGTCGCGCCCTCGTCCTTGTGGGTCGGGAACGAGCTGTAGACGGTGGCGTTGCCGTGGGTCTGGCTGCCGGCCTGCTTGGTGACGATGTTGATCACCCCACCGGCCGCGCCGTTGCCGTAGCGCGCGGCTGCCGGGCCACGAATCACTTCGATGCGTTCCACCTGGTCGGCCGGTACCCAGTTGGTGTCGCCACGGCTGTCTCGCTCGCCGCGCCAGCCGTAGCGTACCGAGTTGCGGCTGCCCACTGGCTTGCCGTCCACCAGGATCAGGGTGTTTTCCGGGCCCATGCCGCGGATGTCGATCTGCCGGTTGTTGCCGCGTTGGCCGCTGGTGGAGTTACCGGTGAGGTTGACTCCGGGCATGCTGCGGATGATTTGCGACAGGTCGTTGGCCGGTGGGCGTTTCTGGATATCTTCGGCGGTGATCACCGAGACCCCCGGCGCCTGCTTGGTTTCTTCCTTGGCGGTGGCGATGACGGTCTGCGGTTCCAGTTCCAGAGTCGTCCGGGTCGGGTCTGCAGTGGCCGCCTGCACGGCTTGGCTGAGCAGGCAGCAACCGGACAGCAGGAAAGGGGTGAAAGGGCGCATCGAGCACTTGGACATCGGTGATCTCCGGGACAGGGCTGTAACAGGAAGATCACGAATGATAATGACTGCTAATTGCGAGTAAAGCGCATTAACTTTCTAAACACTTCTCAGGCGGCGGGCAGCAGCACATGCATGCACAGGCCGCGGCTGCCATTGCTGGCCCAGATCCGCCCCTGGTGCAGTTCGACGGCGCGCCTGGCAATGGCCAGGCCGAGGCCGAAACCATCGCCTTGGGCCGAGTCCAGGCGCTGGTAGGGCTGGAAAATCCGTTGCAGGTCGTGCTCGGCAACCCCGGGGCCCTGGTCTTCCAGGCACAGGTGCCAGTGGCTGCCCTCGCGCCAGCCACGCAAGCTCACTCGGCCTTCGGCGGGGGAATAGCGAATGGCATTGCGCAGCAGGTTTTCCAGGGCCTGGGCGATGCTGTCCAGGTGCACCAGTACCCGGCAATCGGCGTCCAGCAGGCACGGCAGGCGTGCGGCGTCCCAGCCACTTTCAAAGCAGGCGTCCTCGCGCAGGGCCTCCCAGATCGACAGCACTTGCACCGGCTCGGTGGGCAGTTGTGGGCGCTCGGTGTCGAGCCAGGCCAGGTCCAGGGTGTCTTCCAACAGGCGTTGCATGTCGGCTATTTCCCGGTCCAGGCGCTGGCGCAACTGTTCCGACGGCAGTTGGCTGTCATGGGCGATGCGCAACCGCGCCAGGGGCGTGCGCAGTTCATGGGACAACGTACGCAGCAGCAGGCGCTGCTGGGCCAGGCTCTGGCGCAGGCGTTCGGCCATGTGCTCGAAGGCCAGGGCCAGCTCGCCCAGTTCGTCGTGGCGGTTCACCAGGGGCGTGCCCAGCCCCTGGCTTTCCAGGTCATCGGCGCGCAAGGCGTCGGCGCGGTCGCGCAGGCGGTTCAGCGGCAGCACCAGGTGGCGGTACAGCAACAGGCCGAGCAGGGCGGCCAGCAGGGTCGGCACCACGCCATGGCTGAACACGTGGGTCCAGGGCGTCAGGCCGCCGGGCAGCAGGCGCTCGGGCAGTTGCAGCACCAGCCGGCCTTGCTCCGGGTGTTCGGGGAATTCGATGCTGACGTAGGGCAACTGGTCTTGCAGGCGCCGGCTCATGGGCCAATCGAGCTTGCGCATGAAGGTCAGGCGGCTGGCTTCTTCAGCGGTCAGCGCGGTGCTGCCCAGGCGTTGCAGGCGCTCGCCAAGCACCGCGACCCAAGTGTCTTCCTCGGCCGCCAAGCGTTTTTCGAAGGCATCCACCGCCGCCGCCCCGCCCTGGTGCCAGGCGGCCTCGGCCTGCTGGGCGTAGTTCGCCAGGTACTGGCGGTCAGCGGGGTCGAGGAAATAGGTGCTGCGCTCGGCCGACAGGCCCCAGGTCCAGATGATCCAGGTCAGCAGCAGGCAGAAGCCGATCTGCAGTCCGGCCAGTTTCCACAGCAGGGGATGGCGGCGCATCAGTGACGGTCCGCTTCCACGAGGATGTAGCCGGCGCCGCGCACCGCCTGGATCTGCAGGTGCTGCACCCCCAGGTCGGCAAGTTTGCGCCGCAGGTTGCACACGTGCACGTCCAGGCCGCGATCCAGGCGGGTGTAGATGCGATGCAGCACCTGCTGATAGAGGAAGGGCTTGCTCAGGGTTGCCCCGGGATGCTCGCGCAGGGTCACCAGTAGCCGGTATTCGGAACCGGTAAGGCCGGCCGCACGGCCCTGGTGCAGCACGTCCTGGGCCTGGTCGTCGAAGCTCAGGTCCGGGTCCAGGCATGTGGCCTGCTGCTGTTGCACCCGGGCCATGCGCCGCAGCAGGGCGTCGGCCCGGGCGTCCAGTTCGGCCAGGCTGAAGGGCTTGGGCAGGTAGTCGTCGGCGCCGCGGGTGAAGCCGGTGATGCGGTCCTGCTCGGCGCCCAGGGCCGACATCAGCATCACTGGCGTGCCCTGTTCCTGGCGCAAGGTTTCCAGCAGGGCCAGGCCGTCCATGCCCGGCAGCATGATGTCCAGCAGCACCAGGTCGAAGTGGCCGGCACGCACGGCCGCCAGGCCCTGGCGGCCATCGGCGCAAGGGGTGACGGCAAAGCCGCGCTGGCGGAAATGCAGGTCCAGGTCGTTACGCAGGCGGGCGTCGTCTTCCACGAGGAGCAGGTTGGGGATCATGGGGGAGAGCACTTGAATGAAGGGGCTGGCTTTAATGAGAATGTTTTACATTTGCGAATATTGCAGCAATGCCCCGGGCTATGCAATTGCCATGATGGACGGCCGTGATCGGGATTAGCCAAACAAAAAGTTGAATATTCAACAAGGCGTTGATATTTTTCCTGGCTGTTTTCCCTGGTAGCCGTCTATGAACCCGTCTTCCGCTTCCCTGCTTGCCGAGCGCCAACTGGTGTTGCAGGTGCTGCGCAGCACCTTGCAGATGCTCGCCGGTGTGGTTGGCCCCCATGTGGAAATCGTCCTGCATGACCTCGACCGGCCCGAGTCTTCGATCGTCGCCATCGCCAATGGGCATGTCACCGGGCGTCGGGTCGGTGGCCCGGTGCTGGGCGGGCCGCGCCAGGACCTGGGCTTTGCCGCCGTGATGCAGGCCCTACAGGATCGCTCCGCCGGCACCCCGCTGGTGCTGGAGAACTACCCGACCCTGGCCCCCGACGGCCGTGAGCTGCGCAGCTCCACGGTGATCTTCCGCGACAGCAGCGGACAGCCCTTCGCCAGCCTGTGCAGCAACAGCGACCTGAGCGGCATTGCCGCCGCCCACGCCTGCCTGGGGCAGATGCTGGGGCTGGGCGGCGCGCCTGCGCCACGCGGCGACGAACCCCGAGACCTGGAGCAGGTGCTGGCGCAGATCATCCACGGTGCCTGTCCAGCCGGGGTGCGCATGACCAAGCAGCACAAGCTCGACGCCGTGCGCCAGATGCAGGAACGCGGAGTGTTCATCGTCAAGGGCGGGGTCGAGAAAGCTGCCACGGCCCTGGGGGTGACCCGCTACACCATCTACAACTATCTGGAACAGATCCGCGCCCAGGGCGCCGAGGAATGACCGCGATGCAACTCGATATCTTTCAAGTGGATGCTTTTACCTCCCAGGTCTTTGGTGGCAACCCGGCTGCGGTATGCCCTCTGGATGCCTGGTTGCCGGACGCGGTCCTGCAGCGCATTGCCCTGGAGAACAACCTGTCGGAAACCGCCTATTTCGTGCCCCGGGGCGAAGTCTTCGAACTGCGCTGGTTCACTCCCGCGGTGGAAGTCGACCTCTGCGGGCACGCCACTCTGGCAGCGGCGTGGGTGCTGTTCGAGCAGTTGGGCGAGCAGCGTGAGGTGTTGCGCTTTGCCACCCGCAGCGGCGAGTTGCGGGTGAGCCGCGAGGGCGGCCTGCTGTCCATGGACTTTCCGGCAAAGCAACCCGAGCAGGTGGCCATTCCAGCGGCCCTGCTGCAAGCCCTGGGGTTGCCTGCCGCCGAGGCTCTGTACCGCACCGATGACTACCTGCTGGTGGTGGACGACGAGCGTCTGCTGGACGAGCTCAAGCCCGATTTCGCCGCCCTGGCCGCCTTCGATGTGCGGGGTATCGCGGTCACGGCGCCGTCACGGGAGTTCGATTTTGTCTCGCGCTGGTTCGGCCCGCGGGTCGGGGTCAATGAAGACCCGGTCACCGGTTCCGCCCATACCTCGCTGGCGCCTTACTGGGCCGCGCGCCTGGGCAAGCGCCAACTGCGGGCGCAGCAGGGCGGGGCGCGCAAGGGCCAGTTGCAGTGTCAGTTGCTGGACCACGACCGGGTATTGATCAGCGGCTACGGCGCGTTGTACCTCAAGGGCAGCATCTTCCTCTGAACCATCTGCGGCGCCGCTCTGTCATGGGAACCTGGCGCCCTCAGGCAGATTTGTCTCGGCAGTGCCTGCGGGAGTAGAGTCGCGCTTTTTTCGCCTGCTCAGGATGCTCCAGACCATGCAACGGACCCGCACCTTGCCCCGCCTTTCCAGCACATCGCTGATGGCCCTGTTCTTCGGCCTGTGGGCCGCAAGCTCCCAGGCGACCAGCCTCAGCGAGAGCCTGCTGGAGTGCCAGCCGGGGTTCTTCAAGGCCCTGTATCAGCAGCGCGCCGAGCTCGGGCAGGTGGTGAAACTGGCGGAGAATCAGCGCCAGGGCATCGCCTGGATTCCGGTGGTCGAGCGCCGCAACAGCGCTACCGCGCTGACGGTGTTTTCCCGCCCGCTGCTGGACCAGGGCCTGCTCCTGACCGCCTACTACGACCGCCAGTTTGACCTGGGCGAGCAGGGCATCTTCCACTTCTGGGGCTTTGAAATCGACGCCAGCCGCAAGGCGGTCATGGCCGCGCTGCCCCAGGCCGGTTGGCAGGAGGCCGGCGAATACTTCATCTCCCGGCCGCAGATCAAGGCCAACGCCGCCGCGCCCTGGCAGGACAACCCGGCCGCCGCCTCGGGCATCGCCCCGGCGCCGGGTTCCGCAGAAAAGATCCTGATGCTCAGCGATGAGGACGGCAAGACCCGTTTGCTCTGCTCGTTGCAGGGCAGCATCGAGCAGCCACTGCTGCACCAGGAACGGCCGGACCTGGCCCAGGGTGCGAGCCGATGAACAAGCTGTTGAGCTTGAGCGTGGCGGTTGTGCTCGCCGGTTGCGCACATTCGGGTGCCCCCAAGGAGGCCCCGGCGGCGCAGCGTCCGGACGGCATGTTCAAGGTGCTGGAGACCCCGGAGCTGGGCACCTACTTCGCTGCCAACTCGCTGGCCCTTTACCAGAACAACCCGAACCTGCGGCAGTTCTATCTGGTCAACAACTACGCCAAGCCCACCCAGCTCAGCGACGGCAAACCGCCGATCTACAGCTCCCGGGCGACCCGGGTAATCAACTGCGAGAAGGATGAGTCGGCGCAGTTCGGCCGGGTGTATTTTTCCGAGCCTTACGCCCAGGGCGTGGAGGTCACGCGCAAGGACGATCTTGCCCAATGGACCGCGTTCCCGCGCCAGTCGCTGTTGGGGGAATTGCGCAACATGGCCTGCGGGGTCGATCCGACCCGGCTCAAGCTGGCCCCGGCCACGCCATGATCAGTTCGGCCTGCCCGGTATCGGGGTCGATGCCGTTGTCGATCACCTGGAAACCCTGCTGGCGGTAAAAACCGATGCTTGGCAGGTTGTCGGCATACACCGCCAGCTCCAGGCGCGAGCGCCGTTCACGGGCATCGACCAGCAGCTGCTTGCCCAGGCCCTGGCCTTGCTGCTGGACCCTGACGAACAGCGCCGCCAACTGGTCCTGGACCAGGCAGTAGAAGCCCAGAAGCTCGCCGTCGCGTTCGGCCACCCGGGTCTGGGCATTGGGAATGTAGAGGTTGCCCATGTCCTCGACCTTGGAGCGCCAGAAGTCGGGGTCGACAAAGTGGTGGGCCTGGATCGAGGCATCCAGCCAGAGTGTCAGCAACCCTTGAAGGTCGCTGGATTGATAGTCCCTGATCAACATGTGCGGGGGCCTGTCTGATTGAAGTGAGCGCCGCACGCTACCCAGGTGACGGCGGTCTGTCCAACTGTTCAGAAGCAAGGAGCTATTCGATGCTGGAAAGCAACCGCACCATCACGCTGTCAGGCGAGCAGGCACTGCAAGCCCTGGCGGAGTTGGAGTTCGTCCTGATCTCGCTGCACAAGATGGGCGCCTATTACATGGATAAACCCGTGGCCGACTACCAGCGTGCGACCACCGATTTCATCGATAACCAGCAGGTCACCCAGCGTCTGGCCCTGGTGCGCAGGATTCTCAGCGAACCCTTCGACAGCACCCTGGGGGACGACGACATGGATGACATCGAACGTCATGTGCAAGGGCTCGAACTGTGGCGCCCCGAGTAACCGCGCGGTCATTACCCGTCGTTTTTTCAAGGAACCTGCCATGTCCCGGATCAGCATCGCCACAGCGACTCCCACCAACAGCCTGGCACTGGTGAAGTTTCTCCATCAGCGCCTGGGCCTGTCCCTGAGCGTTGCCCAGGGCTATCTGCGCCGTGGCGCCGAGGGCTTCTTCTACAGCGCCAAGCTGTTTCACAACGACCATGTGGAGCGTGAGCAGGAACTGCGCGACATCCTCGCCTTCTGCAATGAAGCCCAGGTGCCGCTGCTGATTGTGGAGACCGACCCCGAGCTGGAGTGGACCGGTGTGGCGCCCGCAGAGATCGACATGTTCTCGATGCCCGACGAGCACCTGCTCAATCTGCTCGATGCCTGCGACGGCTATTGTTGATGCTGCGGGCTTGGGGAGCCGTAAAGCGGTAAGTGAAACGCCGCTGAGCCGGGGCAGGGCCAGCGGCCTGCTTGAACTTGCGTCCTCCGACTGTTCCTCAAATCTATAAAGTACAAGTTGATTGTCAACTAACTATAAGTTGGCTATCGAACAAGTCTTCGATGTGGGCGTTGATTCGGCGACCGGTGCCCCACTTATCGTCTGGACCGATCCTGCCGGATCGATCGGCTCGTATCGCAAGGCTTGTGAGGGCGCCGATCCGCGCTACCAGCGCATTTTCGAATGCATGACGGCTTCTGACACATCCGCGGTCCCAGGAGGCAAGTTCGAAGTCTGCAAGTACGGTCAACCAGGCTGTGCCGAGCCGTTCAAGGGGGCTGGTCCAGACAGGAAAGTGGCTTACATCGATGCGTTGAACGGTATTACCCAATTCAATTCGCCAGGATCCGGGGGAGGAGCCCACAGTGATATCTATCGCCTGCCGATGAGCCGTCTGCTGTGGAAGCTGATTGAGGAATATGCGCCAGCCCGATGACTTGCGGGCCTGAGTGCTGCCGCCCTGTTCAAATGCAACTGCGGATGCTCCAGCTTGATCAGACCTTCAAGGCCTGGAGCAAGGAAGAGGCGCGTGATTCGCTGAGCAAGGCATCCGATGCTCATGAGCGCAGATCAGACTGCGCGGCAGGCCGCTCTGAACTTGCTTGAGAAGTATTGCGGCCATTTTTCAGCGGCCTCTGTCCTGGAATAGAAATCCTCGCTGGGCACATGCTCGCAAGTCGGCAGGCCGGATAAATACTCCTCGAATGTTGGTGGCGCAGGGGCTTATGTGGGAGTGCCTTGTAGCGGGCCTGTCACCGGGAGCGGCCAGGTGAGCAGTCTTCTGATGCGCTTGAGCATGGGGCAATGTCGATCGTTGGCGGGCAGATTTCCCTGAGCGGAAAATCTGCCGTTTCTTGAACCCCGGGGGGCTTTGGGGCGGGTGTCAGCGCTGCGCCGCCCAATAGGCATGCAGCGTGCGCGCCGCCGGTTCGATGGCCGCCACTTGCTGGCGATGCTGCTCCAGGTTCAGGTCGGCCGGCAGTTCGAAGTTGTCCTGTTCGGCGCAGTCGATGATCGCTTGCAGCAACCCGGTCTGCGGCGCGGGCATTTCCGGCCAGTTGCCCACCGCCACGCCGCGCAGGTAGCCGAAGCACCATTCTTCGGCCAGCAGCAGGTCATGGCCCTGGTGCTCGGTCTGTTCGAAGCGCGCCTTGAACGCTTGCGGGGCCTGGGTCAATTGCTCGGCCAGGGTGTTGATGTGGCGCACGCACAGGTCGATGAACTGCCGGCATTGCTCCGGGGTTTCCCAGTTGGGGTTTTCGCCGCCCCAGATGCCCGGGAACCATTCGGCGATATCGACTTGAGCCGGGCCCGACACCAGCGCGGTGAAGTAGCCGTCCAGTTCGCAGGGGTTGAGCACCGAGTGGTCGTCGCCGTACTGGAGCAGGGTGTCTTCGATCAGCTCGAAGTCGGCGGCGTTCAGTGGGGTGTTTTGCATGAAGGAAGTCCTGGAAAAAGCAGCGGCAAGTTTCAGGGTTCAGGCGCCAGGCTGCAAGCCTTGAACGGCAGGACTGATGCGTCGACGCGCCGCCCTCAGGTGCCGCGCAACAGGTCCTGGGAGTCCAGCAGGCGCTAGGCGATTTCCGGGCGGTTCTCCATGGCCCGGCGAATGGCGGCCGGAATCGATTGTCGGATCTTGCGGCACAGGCCGGGCAAATCGCCGAGGGAAATCGAGATGCCGCGCATGCTGCGCACTTCGTTGAAGCTGGGGCTGATGTCGACGCGGATGCCCAGTTGCTCGTACATCCCCACCACTTGCGCTATGGGTGGCCCGGATGGGTTGTTCAGGTCGATGATGGGCAAGGGCGTCTGGTCGAGAACCTTCGGCTGGACGTTCTGCACGTAGTCTCGGTTTTGCAGCGTAACCGTCGGGCTACAGCAGCACGGCGTGGTCAAGCCCCTTGGACAGGCTGGTGGTGCGCCAGCGGATAGGGTCGCCCTCGCGGACGTTGACCACCAGTTCGTCGGTACCCTCGGACGTCTGGTTGGTCGCGTCGCGCCGGGCCACCATGTAGATCGCCTGGCTGGAGAGTCGTCCCGACGGGTTGGTGTAGTTGTAAAGGTGGGTGGGGGCGTTCGGGTTGTTTTTTTCGAGATGGAATGCGCCGGAGTCGAAGGTTTGGCCTTCGCTGCCCAGGAGAGTGTCCACATCGATGGTGACCATGATGTCTACGTCGCTCATGTCCAGCTCCCTGCTGTCGCGTTGGATGCCCGGGTGCCCGCTGTCAGCCCGGGCCTGGCCGCTGCAGATGCTCTTCCAGCCAGTGCGCCGCCAGGTTGGCGTGGGTCAGGCCCAGGTCGTGGTCGGCTCCCGGTACGATGCGCAGGCGGGCCCGGGGCAACAGGCGGGCCAGGCGCTGACCCACCGCCACCGGGCTGATCGGGTCGCAGTCGCCCCACAGCAGCAGCGTCGGCATGCGCAACTCCCCGAGTCGCGGGCCGAGGTCGCTGTGATCGTCGATAAACCAGCGAGGCAACCGCGGATAGGCCGCGGCATAGTCGCCACGCCAGTCCGTGGCGCCAAGGTCGCGCATGTCCACGCCGCCGGAGGTGACACTCAAGACCAGATGGGTGATCAACTCCGGCTGCTGCAGGGCCGCACGCACTGCGATGATGCCGCCCATGGACTGGGCCACCAGCGCCGTCGGCCGGTCGACCCGTTGCAATACCAGGTCGACCAGATCGTCCATGCCCTGGACGTCCGGCTGTGCCGGGGTGTCGCCGAAACCCGGCCAGCCCAGGTGCACCTGGCGCGCCGGATGGCGCAATTGCGCGGCCAGGGGTTGCCAGAATTGCCGATTGCCCGAGGCGCCGGGCAGGAACAACAGTTGTTGGGGGGCTTGGGGCATGGCATCGCTCCGGGTCCATGGGCGGCGAATAGAACCCTCGCGCTGACGGCCAGGCCGCGCGAGGGCGCTAGAAAATACGGTGCTCGGGTTGCACGAGCAAGCGCTGTATCAGGCGACAGCAGGGCGCCATGCCGCCGCCCCGGAATTGGCCGCGACGGTTTATCATGCTGCGCTGCTGCCCGTTGCCTGTCCGACAAGGGGCTGCTCTTTTCCCCACCGTGGAGGCGCCCGCCGTGTCCGATCTGCCCAAGCCTGCTGCCCGTCCAGCCGCCATCCCCGAGTTCCCCGTGTGTCACGCCCGTGGCGGCACCTCCACCGGGCTGATCCTGGCCCGCGAAGCGCTGCCCCGGGACGAAGCCCTGGTGGAGGAGCTGCTGCGTCACCTGATGGGCGTGCCCTTGCACGGTGAGTGGCCGGGCAACACCCAGATCACCGGCCTGGGGCGCGGCGGGCCCACCAGCAACAAGGTGTTCATCGTCGAGCGCCGCCCTGGCGAGACGCGGATGATCAGTACCCTGGCGCAGTTGGCTGCGGGCAAGAGCGCCATCGACTGGAGCGTCAACTGCGGCAACATGTCCGCGGCCCTGCCGTTGTACGCCCTGCAGCGCGGCTGGCTGGAACCCGAGGAGGGCGGTGGACAGATCGAGATCTACAACAGCAACACCCAGACCACGATGTACGCGCGCCTGGGGTTCGCCGATGGCCGACTGCTGAGCGACACGCGGATTCCCGGGGTCAACGGGGTGTTTCCCGGGGTCGACCTGTTTCTCGACAAGCCGGTGGGGGCCAAGACCGGCGCACTGTTTCCCAGTGGGCAACGGGTGGACCTGCTGGACGGGATTGCCGCCACCTGCATCGATGTGGCGGTGCCCATGGTCATCATCCGCGCCGCCGACCTGGGCAAGACCGGGCAGGAGCCCCCGGCCGAACTGGACGCCGATCCGCAGTTCAAGGCGCGCCTGCTGGAACTGATGGTGCTGGGCGGGTTGCGCATGGGCCTGCGCCAGCGCGACGGCAGTTTGATGAGCGCCGACGACCTGCGGTGCAGCGAAACCATCCCCAAGATCTGCATCGTCAGCCCGGCGCGAGAAGGCGGCGATATAGCCACCCGCTACTTCACCCCGCAGAACGCCCATCCGTCCCTGGCGGTGTCCGGTGGCTGCTGCCTGGCGGCGGCCTGCCTGGCCGAGGGCACCGTGGCCCATGCCCTGCTGGCGCGTGCACCGGCCATCGGCGAGGAGCAGGGCGAGTACCCGCTGGCGATTGAAAACCCCGCCGGAGTGCTGGAGACCCTGATCAATGCCCGGCGGGCCGGCGATGAGTTGTTGATCGATGGCGCCGCCTACCGACGCAGCGCGCAGATTCTGTTGCAGGGCAGCACACCGCTGTACAACGCCTCGCCTGAACTGACGGCCGCCCTTGGCGCCTTGTAGCCGCTGCCGAAGGCTGCAAACTAGCCGCCGGCTCGCCTGCGATATCCCAACCGCCGAGGTCCCTGCGATGCCTTGCGCAGCCTGCGGCAGCGGCTACAGAGGGCGGTCTTGCTGGCTCAGCGCGCAGGGAAATCCCGGCGCAGGGCATCCACCATCACTCGCAGTCGAGGTACGCAGTTGCAGCTAAGGGGCAGGGTCACTTGGCAACCGTCCAGCCGTTGCTCCGGCTCCAGCCAGGGCGGTGCCGCCTCATGGGAAAAGTGAACCTGGATCTGCGGCTCGGAGCCGCCCAGGTAGTGGAGCTCCAGGCAGGGCTCGGTGAACCAGCAGGGCCGGGCAGGGCCTTCGGGTTGCTCCAGGGCTTGAAGCCACTGGGCCAGCTTGTCCAGTTCGAAGGTGGTCAGGCAGGCATCCTCGAAGCTCCAGGCGCCCCGGGGATGCTGAATGCGGCCGCGCACCAGCAGCCAGTTGCCGTCCAGGCGCTCACGGCTCTCGGGGAACTGGTAGCCGAGGATCTCCAACTCCACCCGCAGCTCCGGCGGCGCCCTGAAGATCAACGCCATATCAGCGAGCCGCGCTGTCATCGGGGAGAAACTGCGGAACCTTCTGCTGCAACAACTGGATCAGCTCCGGGTCCATGAACTCGTAGTCATCGGGAATGTTCAGACAGACGATCTGCTGCTTGTGCAGGTGCGCCTTGAAGCGTTTGCGCAGTTTTTCCCGGTGCCGGGTTTCCATCACCACAATCAGCCCGGCCCATTCCACCAGCTCCGGGCCCAGGGGCACCTCGGCGTCGTGGTTGAGGCCCGCCGAGGCGGTCTCGATCCCCGGCCAGTCGGCGAACAGCTGCTCGGCGGTGGGGCTGCGCAGCTTGTTCTGGCTGCAGACAAACAGGACATTGAGCATTCGGCCAAACTCCCTGGCACATACACCCGGCCCGTAGAGGGCGGAGCAAAGGCGCTGATTTTTCGGGGCTTTGGCCGCGCTGTCCAGTGGCTTGTGGCGGGCAGCGGGTTTTTTATGGGGCAGCGCTAGTTGCCCGCCGTCGGCCGAGGCTGCGAAACTGTCGGCCCTTGACCTGTGCCGCCCTTGCCATGTCCGCAGCCTTGTTCACCTCCCTCCATCGGGACCTAGCCCTCAGGCGCTGGCGCCTGCTGCACCGGATCAAGCAGCCGCCCGCCGCCGAGCGGTTCGGTGGCAGCGCCGTCCGGCGCCTGGATGGCGCCGAGTGATCCCCACTCTTTTATTGAATGGAGTACCCCGACCTTTATGAGCGTTATTCTCAGAGCCGAACGAGCCGACGACATCCCTGCCATCGAACAGGTCACCCGCGAAGCCTTTCTTGACGCCGCGCATTCCAGCCACACCGAGCAGTACATCGTTAACGCCCTGCGCAGTGCCGGCGCCCTGACCCTGTCCCTGGTGGCCGAAGACGAAGGGCAGGTGGTGGGCCATGCCGCGATCTCGCCGGTGACCTTGAGCAGCGGCGAACCCGGCTGGTACGGGCTGGCCCCGGTGTCGGTGACGCCGGCGCGCCAGGGCCAGGGCATTGGCGCGCAACTGGTCCGCCAACTGCTGGCTCAACTGCAAGCCCTGGGTGCGGCCGGCTGCGTGGTGCTGGGCGACCCCGGCTACTACTCGCGCTTTGGCTTCCAGGCCGGGCAGGGCCCGCTGCTGCCCGGAGTCCCGCCCGAGTACTTCCAGGCCCTGGCGTTCCATGGGCCATACCCGACGGGCGAGGTCAGCTTCCACCCGGGCTTCGACGCCCAGGGTTGAGGCGTTGGGGCGCGGCCAGCGCGCCCTGATTCAAGAAACCCTGCAACGGTCATGGTTTTTTTATGCCGAGGTCATGCAGCGAAGCTATTTTTACCTTCGCTTGCCCTTCACTACGCTTTTCATACGGACGTCCAGCCTCGGGCCGACATCGAGCGACCAGGTAGCCGCGCCCGAAGGAGTGAATCATGTCCAACCAAGCCAAGTGTCCGTTCAAACACAGCGCCGGCGAAGGCACCAGCAACCGTGACTGGTGGCCCGGCCAACTGAACCTGAAGATCCTCCACCAGCACTCGCACCTGTCCGACCCCATGGCCGAGGGTTTCGACTACGCCGCCGAATTCAACAGCCTGGACCTGGCCGCAGTGAAGCGCGACCTGCTGGCGCTGATGACCGATTCCCAACCCTGGTGGCCGGCGGACTTCGGCCACTACGGCCCGCTGTTCATCCGCATGGCCTGGCACAGCGCCGGCACTTACCGCATCGCCGATGGCCGTGGTGGCGCCGGCGGCGGCCAGCAGCGTTTCGCCCCGCTCAACAGCTGGCCGGACAACGTCAGCCTGGACAAGGCGCGGCGGCTGATCTGGCCGATCAAGCAGAAATACGGGCGCAAGCTCTCCTGGGCCGACCTGATCATCCTCACCGGCAACGTCGCCTTGGAATCCATGGGCTTCAAGACCTTCGGCTTTGCCGGTGGCCGCCAGGACGTCTGGGAACCGGAAGACAGCGTCTACTGGGGCAGCGAAACCACCTGGCTCGGCGACAGCCGCTACAGCGGCGATCGGGAGCTGGAGAACCCCCTGGGGGCGGTGCAGATGGGCCTGATCTACGTCAACCCGGAAGGCCCCAACGGCAACCCCGACCCCCTGGCGGCGGCCCGGGACATCCGCGAAACCTTCGCCCGCATGGCCATGGACGACGAAGAAACCGTGGCCCTGATCGCCGGCGGTCACACCTTCGGCAAGAGCCACGGCGCCGGCCCGGCGAGCCACGTCGGGCCAGAACCGGAAGCCGCCGGCCTCGAACAGCAAGGCCTGGGCTGGCACAGCAGCTTCGGCACGGGCGTCGGCGGTGACGCCATCACCAGCGGCCTGGAAGTGATCTGGACCACCACCCCGACCCACTGGAGCAACGACTTCTTCGACCACCTGTTCGGCTTCGAATGGGAGTTGACCACCAGCCCCGCCGGCGCCCACCAATGGCAACCCAAGGGCGGCGCCGGGGCCGACAGCGTGCCCGACCCCCACGATCCGAATAAACGCCGCACGCCGTCGATGCTCACCACCGACCTGTCGCTGCGTTTCGACCCGGCCTACGAGGCGATCTCCCGGCGCTTCCATGAGCACCCCGAGCAACTGGCCGAAGCCTTCTCCCGCGCCTGGTTCAAACTCACCCACCGCGACATGGGCCCCCGGGCCCGCTACCTGGGCCCGGAAGTGCCGGCCGAGGAACTGATCTGGCAAGACCCGATTCCCGCGGTGAACCACCCGCTGATCGACGCCCAGGACATCCAGGCGCTTAAGGAGCAGATCCTTTTGTCCGGGCTGTCCGTGGCGCAACTGGTATCCACCGCCTGGGCCTCGGCCTCGACCTTTCGCGGCTCGGACAAGCGCGGCGGCGCCAACGGAGCGCGTATTCGCCTGGCGCCGCAGAAAGACTGGGAGGTCAACCAGCCGGTGCAACTGGCCCAGGTGCTGCGCAGCCTGGAAGCCATCCAGGGGGCCTTCAACAATGCTCAGAGCAACGGCAAGCGCGTATCCCTGGCGGATCTGATCGTCCTCGGCGGCTGCGCGGCGATGGAGCTGGCGGCAAAAAATGCCGGCTACAGCATCACGGTGCCGTTCGCCCCAGGGCGCATGGACGCCAGCCAGGAACAGACCGATGTCGAATCCTTCGCCGTGCTCGAACCCGTGGCCGATGGCTTTCGCAACTACCTCAAGCCGGTCAGCGGCGTCACCGCCGAGGCCCTGCTGGTGGACCGAGCGCAACTGCTGACCCTGACCGCCCCGCAACTCACCGTACTGCTGGGCGGCTTGCGGGTGCTGGGGGCCAACGTCGGGCAATCGCCCCACGGCGTGTTCACCACCCGGCCGCAAACCCTGAGCAACGACTTCTTCGTCAACCTGCTGGACATGGGTACCGAATGGAAAGCCCTGTCCGAGGCCCGCGAACAGTTCGAAGGCAGCGACCGCGTCAGCGGGCAGTACAAGTGGAGCGGCACTCGGGTTGACCTGCTGCTGGGCTCCAACTCCCAGTTGCGGGCCCTGGCCGAGGTGTATGCCGCGGCGGACGCGGGCGAGAAGTTCGTGCGCGACTTTGTCGCGGCCTGGGACAAGGTGATGAACCTGGATCGGTTCGATCTGCGCTGAGGGCAGGGGGCTTAACGTTTAGCAACTGGCGGCCTTCGACTTGAGTATTCAGGTCGAGGGCTGCGTCTGTCTGTGACAAATTCTGGCGATGCCCTCGATCCTCTCAACCCCAAGCGGGAGGTTTAGTGGCAGGCAAAAGCTACTGCGAACTCGCGCGGTGCAGGATGCGCTATGGCAAAATGCCCTGTATCAATTCAGGGAGTTAGGGATGAAAGCCATTGTCATTGCAGCGCTGCTGTTACTTACAGGGTGTGTAGCAAAGATTGTTGAGTACAAGGCATTGCCTATTACACAGAGCCAGGCGGAGTCGATCATCGAACAGGTTCTGATGGAACAACCGCTGAAAACCAGACCCGAACAAGTGTTCTTCACCGACGAATACATCGGTTATGGCAGCGGAACTATTTCCGCCACTAGCGGCTTTGCAAGTGCAACGCCTATCGGTGTAGGAGCCATAGCAGCCGGCAGCTCCAAGACTTCCTCCAAAGCGGTGCAAACCCGTATTTATTTCAACTCGATTGGTAGCGTCACGCTCTACTCAAAGCGTGGTCGTTGGGTCGTGCAGACCAGGAACCAGGCAGGTGGAGTGCTGAACAGTTCGCAGGTCGACACGCAGCAGAAGGCTCAGCGGTTCGTTGACGCCATGTTGTTTTTCAAACGGACCTAATGCCGCGCAGGGTAGCTCACTGAAAGGCAGCGGCAGGTGATGGTCCCTAGTCGCTTGATCTGCTTCAAGGCAACTTCAGACCGGGTAAAACGATAACGCCTCCCTAGGGAGGCGTTTTTGCCAGCGCGGTCGAGGCGTTTCGAGCACGACTGGCGGCAATCAGGGCGGGCCATGTAGCGCCTGCCAAGCGCTTACTTGGTCTTGAGGTACTCATTGAGGAACGCCTGGGCATCGCCATAGCTGGACAGGTTGCTGTCATAACCCACCTTCAGCGGCTTGGCCTCACCCGGCAGATGCAACTCGCCATAGCCTTCCTGAAGCAGCAGCACCACGAACTTCTGCCCGTCCACCTGAGTGAAGTAACGGGTGTCACGCGAGGTTTGCTCCACGCTCATTTTCTGAATGCGCATGTTCCAGTCGTGGTCGGCGTCTTCCACCTGCACCAGCGCCTGATTGGCGCTGCGCTCACCGATGCGCAGAGTCCAGACCTTCACCCCGTGTGGCCCGGTGTAGGCCAGGATCTTGTCCGCCACCTGTGGCCGTTCCTCGGCTTGCGCCAGCCCAGCTCCCAGTACCCACGCCATGACCCATGCGGCTGTCCAGCGGTAATAAAGCTGCATCCTTCAAGCTCCTGAATATGTAAACGGGGGCTCATTGAAGCGGACCGGTGCTGCTCTGCCAAGTACCCTGAACAGTGCACGGGGTCCAAATCCCTGTACACACAACCCGCGCAGGGCCCGCAGCCAGTGGGTTACCATCCGCCGCCTGGGCGCCAAGGCACAACGCCTGCGCTTGCCCGGCAAGGTAGCCGGTAACCCCCCAGCCTCTTAAGGACAATTCCCATGAGCCAACTGACAGCGCTGATTGAACAAGCCCGTGAAGGACTTTGCATCCAGCAAAGCATCTCGCCGATCGGCTGGGAACTCATCTCCAGACAATGCGGCGCGGCGGAAATTGCCGAGATCAAAACCCGAATCGCTTCCCTCACCGCTGCCAGGGAGGCGGTCGAAGAATGGGATGGCGACACCCTGGATGATTACTACTTTGCGATTGCCAGCTTCACCCGTCTGCTGGAACTGGCCACGGCCTACGCACAAGGTGAATGAACATGTCGGTTGACCGCACAACGGATTATTTCGAGAGCAGCGAGGGCGCCGTGCGCCTATGGATAGAGCAGGGCAGTGCAATTCATCTCAAGGCCATCAGCCCGCACAACGACCCGGTGGAACTGACGGCAGAACAGGCCCTGCAACGTTTGGCCAGCCGCCTTGCGGACTGAGCAGCCCCAGCGCCCACGCAACCACCTGGGCAACGGCACACCTGAGAGGAACAGATCCTGTTTAACGAACTGGTGTTTTTGCCCGAAGAGCCCGACCAGGACTCCGCCTACCTCGGCGGCAACCCCTACCTGCCTGAGTCCATCCCTTGGCCCACTGACTCGACGGGCGCCCCCTTGCTGCACCTTGCCAGTCTGCCGGCCAGCGTTATCAATCGATACCTTGCCGGCATGCAATTGAATGACGAGCTGGTGGTTTCGCTGTTTACGCCTTACTCAAGCGTCAGCGATACCTACATCGACCAGGCCATGCAAGAGGGCGGCAAGGTGCTGGCCTACAGACCCGCGGCGCGACAGGTGGATGGTTACGGACAGCCCATCACCCCGGCGCGGCGAATCGAAGTGGTTGAAAATCCGCGGCAGGACAGCGACGAAAACGGCCTGGCCAAGATCGCCGGAATACCCGCCTGGATTCAGGATCAAGAGACACGCCCAGGCTTGAACTATGTGCTGCAGATCAACAACTCCCGGCTGAACAGGGCCGCTCCAGGGCACAAGGGCATTTTGGTCGGCGGAACCGGCTATCTGCTATTGAAGCAAGGCATTGATGACGAAGACCTGATGGCCGGGGCCCTGATCATCCAGAGTTCATAAGACAGGGGGCGGGCCCTCAGCCCACGAGGGCAAAATCCTTGGGATCGAAGCGCTCGCGGGTGTCCATCTGAATGTTGCGCAGGCTCGCGGTTTGCTGATGGCTGGCGTACAGCGGCTCGGCAAAGTAGGCGATCAGCAGCGAACGCCGGCGCGCACCGCTGGGGTTCAGACTGGCCCCATGCACCAGATCGGCATCGAACAGCAGAATGTCCCCCGCCGCACCAGAAAGCTGCACCGTGCGGGATTCGTCGGCGAAGTCGAACGCCCCTTCCTGCCCCCCCGGGCGATGACTGCCGGGAACAAGGCGCGTCGCACCGTTCTCTGGGCCGTAGTCATCGAAATAGGCGATAGCGTTCACCACATCCCCTGGCCGCTGCGCCGAAAAATCCCGGTGCAACTGCTGATGGCCGCCCCCGGCCAGCGGCTCGCGCCCCTCCACTTGGGCGAGAAAGAAACGCTCGGCGATCAACTCGCCCACCACCGCCAGCACCTGGGGCAGGCGGCATAGGGCCTGCACCTGTGCATCCGTATCCAACTGCGAATGGCGCCAGTCCCAGCCACGGGGCACGGGCCATTGGTCCGACGGCTTTACCCCGGCATCGAAGGTGGCGCGCAGGTCCGTCAGCCAGTCGAGCGGGATGGCCTGGCGCAGCAGGGCATAGCCATTGCGGTGGAGTTGTTGGCGGGCGGTCATAGGGGCTGGATATCCTTATCTGCAATAACCCGTCGAGCATACCTGTGGGAAAAAGCCCTGGACATAACCGGCGACGGTTTAGCCATTGCCCCAGCGCGAACAGCCGCCTAGTCTGCTGCGGTCGCTGCAAAATCAGCGACCGGGCCTGAGAACCCGATCAGATGCAGGCACATTGTTGATCAGGGAGTTTCAATCATGTCTGCCGGTAATCTGTCCATAATTTTCTGCCGTTCCATTCACCTTCCTCCGCTCAAAAGCCTCTGCTGCCAGACCCTGGCGGGAGGTGCCCGATGAGCCAGTCAACCCCCATCAAAACCCAGGGTTTTGTCACCTTTGGCCAATGTGCCGATCCTGAACTAACGTTGTTTCGCGTCAATGCGGATGTGCCTTTGCAGCAGGCGCTGGAGCAGGCTTCGACCTTGTTGTACTACGCAAAGAAGTTAGCGCTGGATGCGGCTATGGAAGAGCAGGGGGAGCGGTATGCGTGGGCGGCGTACTTTTTGGCGGAGATGGGGAAGGCGGTGATTGATGATGTTGGGTTGGGGTTGAGGGAAAGAGAGGGTGGGATTCTGAGTTAGGGCCACACCGTACTAGGTAGATATAAACGCCGCTTACCGCTGGTTGATAAGTGGCGTCTTTATGATTTGAGGGACAGCTATCGGCCAAAAGCGGACGTTTGAGAGCGGCACCTTCCGGCCAGAAGCGGTCGGTCAGTCCGAGGCGAACTAAGCAGTCGGGAAGCTTCGAAATCAGAGGTAATTTAGCTCTTTGTTGGTAGCTGATTTATCACCGAAGCTAACGAAATCGGTTTTTAAGGAGGCACGAATTGAACTATTGCACATCAGATGCCATAGTGCCATACAATGCAAAATTGCAGTGAGGCTTGGTGAATTGGTGAATCTGTATAGGCGTCTGCAAGCAGGCAGATCGACGCTGAATCCAATGAGAGCACTTCGAGTACTCAGCGGATACGTAAGGAAGCTCTGGTGGGCATTGCCAATGCTGCTAGTACTTATAGCTTTTGTCGCTTTTTATTTAGGCTACATTCCTGTCAAAGGAAATAATTTTGAACAGCGCGGCCAGTTTGGTGATAGTTTTGGCGTTCTGAACTCCTTATTCTCGGGCTTGGGTTTCGGTGGCGTAATAATTACCCTCCTCTATCAACAGAAACAAATTACCCTTCAAGAAAAAGAAGTGAGTGCTCGAAGGAAGTTCGACGAGACGCAGCACTATGAGGAATTGTTTTATAGATTACTTTCCCTCTATTCAAAAACCTTAGGAGAGGTCACTAACAAAAATCGCGAACTCACCGGTCGAAACGTATTAAGAGGTTCCATAGATAGGGCGTACCGTGTATTACGGGAGCAAGGCGTTAACAATATCCCTCATTCGCTACGTATCAAGCACGACAAAAACAATCTCTCAACTGAAAATCAAGAGTTAATTGATTATTTTTATTTTCGAAATTTTAAAATACTTAGAGTTGAGTTGGAAAGACAAAAGCGCTTGGTTGAAACGTTCAAAATGCTTTTGAAGCATACAGTTCGCGCGCTACCCGCCCACCTTGATGGGCAACCATATTTTGATCTTCTTAAGGCGCAGCTAAATCATACAGAGACCTCGTACTTTTTTTTAATCGCGCTGACGTTTAACGATGAATATAGTCTCCGAGAGTTATTGGCGGACACGGGTTTATATCACAGTATCGCAAACACTAAAATCCTTCGGGTTCACGAAATGATGCACAAGGAATTTTGGGGTATCGATCTTGAGTTGTACAAGTACAGACAGCAGTTACCCATTAGTGATAAACGAATCGATCGAGCGATTAGAATCTACACGCGAACCGGCTTGGTCGGTGCAGATACTGACTTAAAAAAATACACCCCGTCCAAAGTTAAAGTTAGTAGCTCAAAATTAATTTTGAATGAGTCGGCGAGCAACGAAGAAAGTTTCGAAGATTCGAAAGATGGTGATTGAGTGATTAAATATTGTAATAGCAAAACAACCTTTAGTCAGCTTTCAATATGTAATATCAAGTTAACCGCTTTTGAAGTTCTCTATTTACGCCGTGAGTCATCCTGCGCTTGAGTTCTCCAGCAAACTGAGTGATTTCTTTCACCGCCACCTCGAGTATCTCTAGCTCAATAATAACGGATTCGCCGGATAGATTGACGCCATTCCGATGAACGATATCGTGGCGCTGCTCGATAATTGGTAGTATATCGGAAATATTTAACTCGCCTTCCCTTTCGTTAAACATAGAGCTGAATATTTTTTTTATCTTCTCGGGGTTATGAAATACATCATTCCGCAATAACTCGATTATTTTCCCCTCTGCATAATTTGACAGGCTCAAGGCCTGACTCAAAGTCATCTTCGGTACAAAGCCGTCATAATATTTAGCAAGTCCATCGATAAATGAACTATGTCGCCGCACGAGCGATATTAGAGACTCAGCAAGGAATACTTCGAGAAGAGTCACCGAGTGCGAGTAGGCCATTGCGTATGCGAGCCGTCTGTGCCGTTGGTTTACATTCGCGTAAGCCACTTCCATTGCGTTATTAAGCCCTACCAAGAGAAGAGCATATCCTTTTGCGTGTGGGTAACAAGCGTCGAACTCCTCGGAGGGTGGCGCATTAGATCCATAACCGAAAAATATTTCATGATCAATATCTATTCTTTCTTCGATCAACACCAAGACCTCATCTCTCTCTTGGCAAACCGAGAGTAAAAACTCACCCATTCGCGACATTTTTCACATCCTACATATAGAGTTTTATCAGAGTCTAAGCTACAGCCTTAAACTTTTCACCTTTTGCGTTTATTTCTATCACTCCATTGAATTATACAATCACTACTAAGCGCTAAGATCCGTTTGTGTAACTCCACAGCTTGTGGTAATTTCCTTTTCCGGAACTACGATTACTCGCTGAGTTTAACTCCTATTCTACTTGAATATGGATTGTCCGAGAGTATTTCGGAAGTCATTTTTGATATCTATTGATCTCTCAATGTTCGGGCCAATGAGTAGCGATTTTTGGCTCTGATGATTTATGAACCCTCTTTGGTTTAATATACGCTGTTTAGCCACCGCCATTGGACGATCTAGACGTGTCGCGGCGGGCGGGAATGGGCTAGAAATCGCCAGTGCTAGAGGTTGAATGAGGTTAAGCTTAGGGCGGTGGAAGCCATGGCTGAGGATCGACGAAAATACATGGGATGAAAAATCAACATCAAATTTTTCGTGCCGAGCTAATGCGCACTCCCTTTCCGAAGGCTGCGAAGCTCGACTGATTGATAGATTAGGTGTGAAGTTAAGAGTTAAGTTGTCGAGTGGAATATTTATTTTTAAGGATTCTGTCGTGGAAATTTTGCAGCTCGCAGTAAGAAAACTCGCAAACTCGATGAGAATTTATGGTGAGGCGCACTGTGACTTCCAGAGACTTAAATATATAGACAAAGAAGAGGCAATTGATAATTTAGACCGCGCCTTTGAGTCAAAGCTTGAGGCTTTTCATAGCTTGTACGATGTATCAAAAAATCAAGTCGACTATTTTTCCAGCGCAGATACAGCATCTTTAATACTCATGCGTAATGCGATCCATCATCGTGATCACTTGCTTTTCAATAGCTGGAATCATGAAGTGGCGCTAGATGAAAAGTATAAAAATTATCTTGGGGCAGAATTTCTTTTAGTTGACTACCCTGTGCTAGGGGCTCCCTCTAAGATGAGGTACTTCTACAAACTCGAAGACTTTTATCTTCGGCTAGATGATAGTCTGAGCTCTCCCTATCTAGAGAAAAAAATGGGAGTTGCGAAGCGGGCGTCACTTCTAGATGCAATGGATTCCGAGCTTAGTTTCTTGGAAATAAAAAAGTATGCAAAATCTGAAAAATATCCAATTGGACAGATCTATATTAATATTATACCTGTCTTCATTTCTGCGACCTGCCGGGTATTTGGTACCTTAAAGAAAAATGGATTTACATTCTCCGGTTTCGATGCAAGGGTGTACGAAGAACCATTTACAAATGAGCTGGAAGTTGATTTTTCTAAGTTTACACACATGCCTTTACGTATACTTTGAGTACGGAGGCGTGTTTAAATCGATAAGACATCGTTGCGCAGCTCAATTCAGATTTATAAAACTTAGGAACGACCGTCCTGGGGGAAGCTGAGTGACTGTTATTGGCCGCAAGCAGACGCTGGTACTGCATACGACTACGCTCGCCCCGGGTGAAGTGACAACAGAGGAGCAGATATCCTCCGCATCAATCTAAAGGCTGCTTATCCAAACGCTCTGTTTAAGGGACCAGACATGACCGTTGAAATCATCGAGTTCAGAAAATTGCTAGAAGCCGGGCGGCGCTATCTGGCAAACACCGCCACCCTCGCGGAGCTAAACGGTCGAGTCAGGGCAACGCTGGAGGCCGGACACTTCTGGGGAGCAGCAGCGCCACTCATGGAAGTCGCCCGAGATTGGGAGCACATGATTAACCGCACCTGGAATGAAATGGGCGAGCAACCCGCTCCGCTGACCGAGGTCCAGTTCAGCGAGTGGTTGCGGCAGCAGTTCTACTTCCCAGCCTGTGACAGCTAGTTGTCACTAAACGAAAGAGCGGTGCAGGGCGCTACCACTCAGAATTACCTCCCTCAAAACGTCGGCGGCGTGATCACCTACAACACCAGCGCATCCTCCTCCCCAGAATTCCCATACTTATGCGGTTCCTGGCTGGAGTTGCCCTGAGCGTCCGGCAAGCACGCCTGCCTGAGGCCTTCGCCTTTATGGCTGGAATAGCGAAGGTGACTTCGCCGGACACTTAAGGGCAGCGATAAACATTTCCTGAGAGGGTGACGTTGGTTTGCTCCAATCGGTTGTCCGAACCGGTTTGGCCAGCTCGTTGAGTGAGCAGATAAACCCGATTGCCGCCCATCGCAGCTGCTTTGTTTTTCAGGTCATTACGGGCTCCGGTCTCTAGGTCGGCGTTCCCGGTGATACTGCCCAGCAGAAAGTTGCCTTGACTACCCGTGACATCCCCCAAGAATTGGCATTCTGGGCCTGGCTCGTTATGGGTGATGCGTACGGTGTTGGCAGTGGGACCCACAATAGGTGTAGGCGCACAACCTGCCAGCCCAAGTAAAGCAGTGGACAAACTGATGCAAATTAGAGCGCGAGAGACAAGCATGTACACGATTCCTTTCCTACCAAAATGAAGTTGCCCTTTGGATAGTCTGCTAGGGCTTTAAGCCCGCGCAGTATCTGGTTTCGGTAGAGCAAGAACTGTATTGATTAGTAATTTTTCCTGTGCATTTTTAAACAGTTATCCTGTGAGCCGGACGCCCATTCGTATACGGCCTGGCATCCCGTCTTGTGCAACTGAACTGATTCAGCTGCTTGTGCTTAAGCTGATGATTTGCTGGAGTCGGTGGCACTCCAGCTCAGCAAGACGACATCCTATTCCGATCACGCGGAGGTTCAGAGTAAATGGTCATCGTGTGAGTAATTCCTCAAGCGTTATAAACACTGAACTTCGAAACCTCCCCTGAGCGACTTATCCAAAGTCCTTGAACGGTGCTAAATGGGGAAACACTTAAGTCAAGTGACGAGCTATTAGAAGCAACCCAATCACGGTGGCCTGTCAGTCTTGGAAAGAAGCGCCACATTCACTTTGAAGTCGCAGGCTGATGAAGTCTGCTTTTAGTCGAAAGCTGTGGTGTTGACTCCAACCTTTCCACGCCCCTTAAAACGTCGGCGGCGTGATCACCCACAACACCAGCGCATCCTCCTCCCCAGGATTCCCATATTTATGCAGCTCCTGGCTGGAGAAGCTAAAGCTATCCCCCTCACTCAACTGAAAATGCCGTTCGCCCACCCACAGCTCAAAACTCCCCGACAGCACATACCCGGCTTCCTCGCCCTCATGGCTATGGCTCTCCTTGCTGTACATCCCCGGCGGAAACCTCGAGTGCAGAAACTCCAGCTGCCGGGTCGGTTGAGGCGTCAGCAACTGATCAATAATCCCGTTCTCATAATTCACCTGCAGCCGCATCACGCTGTCAGGCGAGCAGGTACTGCAAGCCCTGGCGGAGTTGGAGTTCGTCCTGATCTCGCTGCACAAGATGGGCGCCTATTACATGGACAAACCCGTGGCCGACTACCAGCGCGCCACCACCGATTTCATCGATAACCAGCAGGTCACCCAGCGTCTGGCCCTGGTGCGCAGGATTCTCAGCGAACCCTTCGACAGCACCCTGGGGGAGGACGACATGGATGACATCGAACGTCATGTGCAAGGGCTCGAACTGTGGCGCCCCGAGTAACCGCGCGGTCATTACCCGTCGTTTTTTCAAGGAACCTGCCATGTCCCGGATCAGCATCGCCACAGCGACTCCCACCAACAGCCTGGCACTGGTGAAGTTTCTCCATCAGCGCCTGGGCCTGTCCCTGAGTGTTGCCCAGGGCTATCTGCGCCGTGGCGCCGAAGGCTTCTTCTACAGCGCCAGGCTGTTTCACAACGACCATGTGGAGCGTGAGCAGGAACTGCGCGACATCCTCGCCTTCTGCAATGAAGCCCAGGTGCCGCTGCTGATTGTGGAGACCGACCCCGAGCTGGAGTGGACCGGTGTGGCGCCCGTAGAGATCGACATGTTCTCGATGTCCGACGAGCACCTGTTCAATCTGCTCGAGGCCTTTGAAGAGGACTATCAATAACGCCCGGGAGCGGGCCTGTGGCGCCCAACTGAATGCGCGGTGTTCCTAAAGTTATGGCCTTCGGGGTCGAGACCTTGGTGCTGTCCGTCCGTCAATAAGGATATTCCGTGTTCAGAACCCTCCTCAGGGCCACCGCCCTTGTCGCCACGCTGGCGATGACCGGCTGTGTCTCCTACAACGTCACCGGCCCCCTGGGCGCGCCGCTGCATTCAGCGCCTGTCAGCAGCCCGCGCACCGCGCAAATCGCCGATGTGCAGGTGTCCGCCCCGGGCATTGACGAAGCCAACCGCACCGCCATCGGCCGCTCCCTGACCGCCCAGTTGACGCCCTACGTGAAGAGCGCCGGCTACTTCCAGCAGCTCAGCGAATTCCCCACCCGCCTGGGGGAGAACGACGTGGTGCTGAAGTTCAACATGACCTCCCTCAAGGGCCACCGCGGGCCGCACCCGGGCTACGTGCCGGGGGCCTTGCTGACCCTGACCCTGTGGATCTGGGTCAACGGCCCGATCTACGTCGACAGCTTCGACCTGGCCGGTGATCTGTCGATCGTCGACCGCGACGGCAAGGAACTGGCCAGTGCCAGGGAGCAGCTGAAGTTCGAGCGCAATGTCGGTCTGTATGGGCGCGAATACTGGGCCCCGACCCAGGGCGCCAAGCAACTCAACGAGCTGGTCGGCAAATTGCTCGACACCGCCACCGCCCGGTTGGCGCAACACTAGGATCAAGGAGCGTCACATGCTGGGTTTCATCAAACACACACTGGTACTCGCCGCAGTGCTGCTGAGCGGCTGCGTGTCGTACTCGCAAAAGGAACTGGCGCCGGTCACGGCCTGGCCACCCACCGCCCAGGCGGAACAACACAAACCCACGGCCTTCGTACGCACCACGGCGATGAATCAGGTCAATGGCGGCCCGGCCAATGCCGCTGCCGGCGCTCCGGCCGCCGCCTGGGAAGCGGTGGTGGCCGAGACCTACCGCCAGTCCGGGCGCCTGTCCCGGGTCAGCACCGACAAGGTCGAATCGGATCTGTACGCCGAAGCCACCCTGTACAACAACGAACAGTTCAGCATGGCCTCGGCCATCATCACCGGCGCCACCTTCTTCATCATCCCGTCCACGGCGAAGAACACCTTCACCCTGGAAACCGTGTTCAAGGACAAGGACGGCAAGGAACTGGGGCGGATTCGCAAGAGCGAGTCGGTACGCACCTGGATGCAACTGTTGCTGATCGTGGCGATTCCCTTCCAGCAGGACACCCGCGACGTGGTCCGGGAGCTGGCCCGCAGCACCCTGGATGAAGCGGTGCAACGCCGTCTGCTGTAGGGGTTGTTGCAGCGGGATGGATGCAGTTGAAGCGCCGCTTGTCCCTGGGAGGGCAAGCGGCGTTTTTTCATCGGCGGGGTTTGGCTTTTGAGGCCCGGGGCCTTAGCGCTGCTCCAGCCAGTATTGATGCAGGGCCCGGGCCGCGGGCTCGATCGCGGCCACCTGCTGGCGATGCTGATCCAGGTCCAGGTCGGCGGGTAGTTCGAAGTTGTCCTGTTCGGCACAGTCGATGATTGCCTGCAGCAGAGCGGCTTGTGGCGCCGGCATCGGCGCCCAGTTGCCCACGGCCACCCCGCGCAGGTAGCCGAAACACCATTCCTCAGCCAGGGTCAGCATCTGTTGCTGATGCTCGGTCTGCTCGAAACGGGCATGGAAAGCGCTGGGGTCGGCGCTCAGCTGTTGTGCCAGGGTATTGATATGGCGCACACAGAGGTCGATGAACTGACGGCATTCCTCGGGGCTTTGCCACTCCGGGTTTTGCCCGCCCCAGATGGCTGGGAACCACTCGGCGATATCCACCTGCGCCGGGCTCGACACCAGGGCGGCAAGGTAGCCATCGAGTTCGGAGTGATTGAGTACCAAGTGATCGTCACCGTACTGCAGCAGGGTGTTTTCGATGACGTCGAACTCGGCGTCGTTCAGTGGCTGATTCTGCATGTCGCTATTCCTGGATGAGGCCTGTCCCGCTGATCAAGCCACGGGATGAAAAAAGTGCCGCGCAGAATGAGGCTTGAAGGTTTTTTTCCAGATCCGATTATCCAGATGTCTCGGCCATCTCACGGCATTCGAACCCCTTTGCTTGCGGTTTGCAGATAAGCGCGTGCAGCGCTCAAGCATCCCTGAGCAAGTCCTGGGCATCCAGCAGGCGATAGGCAATTTCCGGGCGATTTTCCATGGCTCGGCGGATCGCCGCCGGGATCGATTGGCGGGTCTTGCGGCACAGACCGGGGTGCTCGGCCAGGGCGATGGCGATGCCGCGCATGCTGCGCACTTCGTTGTCGCTGGGGGTGATTTCTACGCGGATGCCCAGTTGCTGGTACATCCGCCGTTGCATGTGTTCCAGGTCCGCCAGGTCCTTGAGGTTTTCCAGGCGTTCGAGCAGGCGTTTTTCCTCCTGGCGCGTGAGGTTGAGGATGCGCAGGTCGGCTCCGGGGGTGTCCAGCAACTGCTCGCGCTGGCAAATACAGGCGCCGGGCGGGCAGGGTAGGCGGATTGGAGTGCTAGGGTTCATGGGGAACCATCATAGCGACCCCGCAGAAGCTGTCAGAGAAAAATATGCAGTCGACCGCATCCGTTTTCCCGGTAGGTCCGTATGGTCCTTACCCTTCCGGTGAAGGGGCAAGCTTCCTCATCAGGGAGAGCCAGGGACATGCAAGCACTGCAGCCAGCAAACCCCGTAGTAACCCAGGACGACCCACAGTTGTTGCCGCGCCTGCTGGCCGGCGAGCAGCAGGCCTATCGCGAACTGGTCAGGCGGCATTCGGGTGCCATGCGTTCGGTGGCGTTTGCCATCGTCGGCCAACGGCACGTCGATGACGTGCTGCAGGAAGCCTGGTTGGCCATCGTGCGCAATCTCGGTGGCTTCCAGTGTCGTTCCAGCCTCAAGACCTGGATGCTGACCATCACCGCCAATGCGGCCAAGAGCCGTTATGTACAGAATCGTCGCGATCTGGGGCACAGCACGCTGCCGGCGCCCCCTGGCAGTCTTGGCCCTGAGCGCTTCTCGGCGACGGATGGCAGCTGGGCATCGGCGCCCGTGGAATGGCATGAGGACAGCCCGGAAGCGCTGCTGGATGAAGAACAGTTGCGTGATTGCATGGAGCAAGTATTGAGTGCCATGCCGGGGCTGCAAAGCCGGGTGTTGTTGCTGCGTGAGCGTCAGGGCCTGGAGCTGGAGGCGATCGCCGAGCAACTGCAGATTTCCCTGACCAACGTGCGAGTGCTGCTGCACCGTGGGCGCTTGAAGCTGTTCGCTGCCATCGAGCGCCATCAAGGGGGCTGATGCGCTGTCAGTACATCCTGCGCCTGGCTTCGATCCTGGTAATGGTCGGGGCATTCAGGATCGCTGGCTGCCGTTGCGAGTGGTTCAAGGGGGGGCTGGATCAAGGATGCAGTGGTCGAGGATCAAGCTACAGGTTGCGTTGCGCCTCACGACTATTTATTTTTTGACTCTTGAGAACAACAACGACCCTCGGTACTTGGAGCCTTCATGAACCTTGCCACTCTGGCATTATTTCTCCCTGCCTGTTTCGCACTGAACATGGCGCCTGGTCCCAATAACCTGCTCTCGGTACGCAACGCCACCACCTATGGCTTTCGCACGTCATGCCTGGCCGGAGTTGGGCGTCTGCTAGCGTTTTCGCTGATGATTGCCCTGGCCGCAGCCGGGCTCGCGGTGGTGCTGCAAGCCTCGGAGTTGCTGTTCTACGGAATCAAGATCCTCGGGGTGGCCTATTTGCTGTACCTGGCCTATCAGTTATGGACGGCGGACACCCAGGTCGAAAGCGAGAAAAAGACGCGGTTGTCCGGTCTGTTCGCCTTGAGCCGGCAGGAATTCCTGGTGGCCATCGGCAACCCGAAAGCGGTGTTGATCTTCACCGCGTTCCTGCCCCAGTTCGTTGATCCTGCAACGCCGGTAGCCCCGCAGTTCTTGCTGCTGGGGGCGCTGTTCCTGGTGCTGGAGTGGATCGCCATCAGTGCTTATGCCGGTATGGGCCTGCACATGCGGCGCTGGTTCGCGGAGCCGGGTGGCAAGCGGTTGTTCAATCGTTGCTGCGCGGTGTTGCTGTCTATCGCGGCGTCAGTGTTGGTATTGGCCCGTCGCAGTTGAGAGTAATGATTAAGCGCGAGTGACAATGTTATGTCAGAGATCGTGGTACTGGGCATAATACATGAAGAACCCTCTTGCGAACTTTGTCGCAAGAGGGTGTTATTGCTTAATTGACGTAGATGTACGGGTCCCAAGAGCAGTAGCCAAGAACTTTGTTACTGCTGTCAACGATCATGAAAGCCCAGGAGTATCTGATTTTTCCAGGTCTTTCTGCGTTACCTTGCCAATAAAAGTTCTCCACGCTTTGTTTTTGTGGCGTGCCGGCATGATTTTTTGTATTAATCAGTGGCAAGGGCGAGTTGTATACATCGGAAGGTGCCGGGCCATCAGAGTTGGGGCCAATGGAACCGGGACCGTCTGTTTGTGAGTACTGATACAGCAGTACCGCCTTATCTAGCCCTTTGGACAGGCTGGTGGAGCGCCAGCGAATCACGTCGCCGGACTGGACGTTGATGGACAGCTCAGCTGTGCCCTGGCTGGCGCCGACAATATCGGCATTGCTGATCATGTGGATGACTTGTTGGTCCAGGCGAATGCCGTTGACAAAGAAATTGTAGAGCTGGGTGGGCGCGGCCGAGTTTTGACTGATATTGAATGGCTTGCCGCTCAAGCTCTTGCCGTTATAGTCGAGAATGCTTTGTGCATCGATAGCAACCAGGATGTTCCAGATGTTGGACATTTATAGCTCCTTGATACTGCGAGAGACACTATGGCGTTCTTGGCCAACTACAGCATCGAGTGGATGTTGTATGATTTAAGTGCTTTTTCTCATCGCAGCCGTCCTTGCCTTGGTGCTGTTGTGTTGAATCAACTTTCAACAGGCTGCGGGTGAAATCTAGCTCTTGAGGTTTTTTAGTCAAATTGATCTTGGTGAAAAGGGTGGAATTAAGACGGGTGGCAGATTAGTTGTGTTCTATTGCCATCGGCTATTAACTCAAGGCTGATTCAATTTAACGAAACCAAGTAATAACAAATAACCCCGTAGTCCACGGAAAATGACCAGGCATGCCGCCACCTTGGAGCAGGTATCATGTACCGCCGCTGTCCCTTGATCGGCAGGCGACGCGACCTTCTCTCCTGCGATTACGGACGCGCCCGACATGTCAGAGCCTCAAGCCCGTTGCGTCATCCCTGTTGCCATCCCCTAGTTCCCGGTGTGCCACGCCCGTGGCGGCACTTCCACCGGCCTGATCCTGGCCAAGGAAGCGCTGCCCCGGGATGAAGCCCTGGTGGAAGAGTTGCTGCGTCACCTGATGGGCGTGCCTTTGCACGGTGAGTGGCCGGGCAACACCCAGATCACGGGCCTGGGCAGAGGCGTGCCGACTAGCAACAAGGTATTTATCGTCGAGCGCCGCCCCGGCGAGTCTCGAATGACCAGCACCTTGGCGCAGATGGCGGCGGGCAAGAGTGCCATCGACTGGAGTGTCAACTGCGGCAACATGTCGGCGGCCTTGCCGTTGTATGCGTTGCAGCGGGGCTGGCTGCTACCGGGCGAGCGCGATAGCCAGATCGAGATCTACAACAGCAACACCCAGACCACGATGTACGCCCGACTTGGGTTCGCCGATGGGCGCCTGCTCAGTGACACGCAGATTCCTGGGGTCAATGGCATGTTTCCCGGGGTCGACCTGTTTCTCGACGACCCGGTTGGGGCCAAGACCGGGGCCTTGTTTCCCACTGGGCAACGACTCGACCTGCTCGACGGCGTCGCTGCTACCTGCATCGATGTGGCGGTGCCGATGGTCATCGTCAAGGCCAGTGACCTGGGCAAAAGTGGCCAGGAGACCCCGGCGCAGTTGGATGCCGACCCGCAGTTCAAGGCCCGGTTGCTGGAGCAGATGGTCAAGGGCGGCTTGCGCATGCAACTGCGCAACCGCGATGGCCGCCTGATGAGTGCCGATGAGCTGCGGTGCAGTGAAACCATTCCGAAGATCTGCATCGTTAGCCCGGCCCAGGGGGAGGGGCCGCTGTCTACCCGGTATTTCACTCCGCAGAATGCCCATCCGTCCCTGGCGGTGTCCGGTGGCTGCTGCTTGGCAGCGGCGTGCCTGGCTGAAGGCACGGTGGCCCATCAGCTATTGGCCCAGGGGCCGCAGTTGAGTGCGTCTTTGGGTGAGTATGCGGTGTCCATCGAGAACCCGGCCGGGGTGCTCGAGACTTTGATCACTGCGCGTCTTGATGGGGCGCAGATGCTGATCGAGGGCGCGGCTTACCGGCGCAGTGCGCAGATTCTGTTGCAGGGGACGCTGCCGTTGTACAACGCTTCGCCGGCCCTGGTCGACGCGCTGCAGCATCGCAACTAAAGCGCTTTCAGCGCACTGGAAAGCGTTGCCGCAGGGCATCGACCATTACCAGCAGAGCCTGTAGCGGATTGTTCGCCAGGGGCAGGCCGACCTTGAAACCATCGGCCTTCTGCGCCGGGTCAAGCCAGTGCGGTGCGGCTTCATGGGCAAACAGGATCTCGATCTGCGCATGGGGGCCTGGGTGAAAGTGAAACTCCAGGCACGGCTCGGTGAACCAGCAGGGCTTGCATGGGCCTTGGGCGGTGGTCAAGGCCTCGAGCCAGAGAGCCAGTATGTCCTACTCGAAAGCGGTCAGGCAGGCATCTTCAAAGCTCCAGGCGCCTTGGGGGTGTTCGATCCGCCCTTGGATGCGCAGCCAGTTAGCGTCCCAGCGTTCACGGCTGTCGGGAAACTGATAGCCGAGAATGTCCAGTTCAACGCGTAGGGCGGGAGTGTCATTGAGTGTTAGTGACATGCAGATCGGGGCTCGAGCTTGAGGGCGGTGCTGATGGCAGGAATTGTGGAGCTCGCTGACCGAGCAATTGGACCAGCGCGGGGTCCATGAATTCGTAGTCGTCGGGAATGTTCAGGCAGATGATTTTTTCTGTCCCAGGTACTGCTTGAAGCGTTTGGATAGCTTGCTGCGGTGGCGGGCCTCCATGACCAGAATCAGTTGTGCCCACGTCAGCAGCTCCGGGCCAAGCGGCACTTCGGCGTCGTGGTTGAGCCCGGCGGAAGCCGTTTCGATCCCCGGCCAATCGGCGAAGACCTGTTCGGCGGTGGGGCTACGCAGGCGGTTCTGACTACAGATAAGCAATACTTTCAGCATCCTGCTGAACTCCCTCTTGCACTGCTGTGGGTGTTGAGCGGCGATTGTTCGTGGCTTTCTACCTGGCTGTCCTGCATCTGTCGAAGCACGGTAGGGCTGCAGGTCGATGTCATCACTCAAGCGATTGAAGGGCGTTTCTGGCTACGCTGATGGGTGTAGTACCTGCTTCTTTATGAGGCTATGCCAGAACCCTGGGGCATTCAGTGTTTTTATGCCGAGGTGATCAAGCAAAATTCGACGTTGTCGGACCCGGTGTCGGGAAATTTGGTGTTTCTATAAGTTCGCAATGCCTCTCTACTATATAGAAGGCGTTTTTTGCTTACGCCAAAGGGCTGTGCTTAGCGGGCGTTGGATGAGCGAAGCTGTCCAGTATTGCTGATCTAGACGTTTATGCTGTGATTCAAGAGGCTCTAGCTGTGATGTTGATTTGCCAGAGATTGAGTGGACTGTTGCTGGAGACATGCCGATTGCTGCTGTCCTTAATAAGGTAGGCCTGGTGAAGAATGCTGCCGTAGCGCGAGACCTTCTAGGGGCGGGTGGTGTGCGGGTAGATGACGAGGTTGTCGATCGCACCTATATATAGCCTTGCGAAAGCTCCTGTTTCAGGGGCTTTTGATCTTATTCATAGAAAATTCAATTTAAGTGTTGACGGCAGATTCTACACGTCTATAATTCGCCCCACTTCCGGCGCAGTCGAAACGGAAAACTCCTTGAGATTCAACGAGTTACGCAGTTTTCGGCAGCGGTTACGCTTCAGTTCATCGAAGCCAGAAGGAGTTGGTAAGGCAGTGAGTTTTAGCCTTATTAACGATTCGATCCTCTCGGTCGAAAGCGGTGAAAAA
>NZ_JAAARM010000079.1 GCF_009908285.1 Pseudomonas sp. Fl4BN1 | reverse complement strand
CCCAACGCCTTCCCCTATAGCCCTGCCGCAGGCTGCAGTCAGTTGGGCGGTACTGTGCTGCACAGGAGTCACGCCTTGAATACCTCAGGGCTCCTCAAGCCTTATCCCCGCTTACGGCAGCGGCTACACAGCCACAGGCGAGGCCAGCGGCGCAGTGCTGGCCAGCCCGTCCTTCATACTCTGGGCATCACGGACAAAACAACGTGCCGCCTGAAACAGAAACAGCAGGGTCATGAACAAGGCCACCGGAATCAGGTACATCGCATCGTGCAAACCAATGGCCTTGAACTCCTCGGTCATCAACTCGGCACCGGCGGCATACATCGCCGAGTGGGCAAAATGATCGGACAGGGCCCCCACCACTACCGGCCCCAGGCCGCCACCCAGCAGATACAGACCAGCGAAGAACAAGGCCATGGCGGTCGCCCGCAGACGCGGCTCGACCACATCCTGCAAAGCCGTGTAGACACAGGTGTAGAAGTTGTAGGCAAACAGCCAACCGACACTGAACACCGCGACAAATACGCCGATCTCAACCCGCCCGGCATGCAGCGCCCAACCGGTGGCCAAGGTCGAGATGATCAGGCTGCAGGCGGCAAACAACAGGCGGCCATTGGCGACACGCTGGTGAATCTTGTCGGCGATCCAACCACCCAGGGTAAGACCGACCAGCCCGGTGACACCGACGATCAACCCGGTCGCCATGGCCGCTTCCTGCAAGGGCATGAGGAAGTAACGTTGCAGCATCGGCACCAGAAACGAGTTACAGGCATAAGTGGCGAAGTTGAAGGTGAGGCCGGCCAGGGTCAGCCAGAGAAAGGTCGGGATCGCCAGCACCCGGCGAATTGGCCGATCGATCTGCACCTGATCCACCTTCACGGTTTCCGCTGCACCGCGCTTGGGCTCCTTGATGAAAAACATGAACACCGCCAGCACCAGCCCCGGTACCGCAGCGATGAAGAACGGCGCTCGCCAGCTGTCGAAGGCCTTGACCATGGCACCGATGGTGAAGAATGCCAGCACCAGCCCCAAGGGCAGCCCCAACATGAAGATGCCCATGGCCCGAGCCCGGCGATGGGCGGGAAACAGGTCGCCGATCAGCGAGTTGGCCGCTGGCGCGTAGCTGGCCTCGCCAATGCCGACACCCATGCGCACCAGCAAAAAGCTCCAGAAGCTGCCGACCATGCCGTTGACCGCAGTAAGCCCGCTCCACACCACCAGGCCCCAGCCCATCAGTTTGCTGCGCGAGCCGGTGTCGGCCATGCGCCCCAGAGGCAAGCCAGCAATGGCGTAGACAAGGGTGAAGGCAGTGCCAATGATCCCCAGCTGGAAATCACTCAAGTGCCACTCCATGCGGATCGGCTCGATGATGATGGCGGGGATGGTGCGATCGAAGAAGTTGAACAGGTTTGCCAAAAACAACAGGAACAGAATGCGCCAGGCATTTGCCGCTTGAGTCGAATTATCCATGGGTCGATCTCTTTTATTGTTATTCGGCCAGACGCGAGCGAGCCTGGATGCTGCAATCTAGTCAGCCCCGCCAAGGCTGTCTGTGATTATTCGCCAGCCTGATATCAAGCCATCGCAACCCAGTCCCACAACCAGGCATCCGAACCTTCACCAGGCACCGCCTGGAATCCGCTACACCCCCCATAACCTGGGTGTTTCCCAGTCTTTTCAAGGGGTTGAGCCAGACCAAAAAAATACCTTGCGCCCCCCCTTCCCAAGGCCGATGCGAAGCTTAGAATAGCGGCCTTGCCTGCCC
>NZ_JAAARM010000078.1 GCF_009908285.1 Pseudomonas sp. Fl4BN1 | reverse complement strand
GTGCACCTGATTGCCACGCCGCCCAAGCCCTGCGTGACCATCGTCGTGCATGGGGTCAACGACCTGGCCGGTTGCTACGAGCGCATCGAGCGCGGCTTGTGTCAGGGCCTGAATGAACGCCTGGACATGCCCTCGGTGCTGCCCAACGGCATGAGCAACCCGGGGTTCCTGCGCTCGGCCAGCTACAGCCTGCCCGAGGACGACGATGGCAAGGCGACCAACCCGGATGCGGTGTATTACCGGCGCAAGTTCAGTGCCGCGGACACGCGAAGCGTGGTGATTCCGTTCTATTGGGGGTTTCGCGAAGAAGAGGGGGCAATCAACAAGACCGAGCCCCACGGTGAATGGCTGGACCGCAACAACAACCGCCTGGACAAGGCCGGCACCCTGGAGGGGGGCCATTTCGTCAATGCCACCACTAACCTTCCCGATATGTGGGGCAAGGGTTTCAACGGCAAGCTGTTTGGATTCATTTCCCTGGACTTCTTTGCCGGTGAGCTGACCCACCCGTTGTTTTCCGCACCCGGCCGGCGCTACATGGTGCTGGCCGCCATGCGTCTGGCGATGTTGATCAGGATCATCCGCAAACGCTACCCGAACGACACGGTGAACGTGGTGGGTCACAGCCAGGGCACGCTGATCAATCTGTTGGCCCATGCCTTTCTCAAGGATGACGCGGTTCAGGTACGCCCGGCCGACGGCGTGGTGATGATCAACTCCCCCTATAGCCTGCGTGAGCCCACCACGGAGAAGTTTCAGGGCTACGGCAGCCAGCAAACCTCGGAGGCGCGCATTGCGGCCCTGGAGGGAATCCTCAAATACATGGCCGGAGCGCCCAATCCGTACCCGGCATTGTCGAGCGTCGCCCTGAAAAACTGCCAGGGTTATGGCGCCATTGGCGGGTCGGGCTGGAGCGGCGGGCCTGCGTCGCACACCACCATCGATGGTGAAAAGATCTCGTTCAACGAGCGCGATAACCGCGGCAGTATCTTTCTGTACTTCACCCCTCAGGACCAGACCGTCGGCCTTGCCAACGTGCAGGGGATCGGCTGGCAGGGCGTTGACGAGCACCTGCATGGCAAGCCGGTACGCAGTACCTTGCCACTGAGCTTTCACCAACGGATCTTTACCCTGCGCAAACGCGGCGAGAAAAAAGAACTGATTGGCCTGCACACGCCACCCTATGTCTATCCATTGCTGTTGAAGGGTGAGGACACCTGGGAGGACATGGGGTTGCCCTACAAACAACGGATGTCAGTGGCCCGCGCCTCCCTTGAACAAGGAAAGTCGGTGATGCTGACCGCACCGTTATTGCCGGTGCCCGCGCAAACCCACTTCAACGCCGATGGCCTAGTGGTCATGCCGGGAGCGGACTCCAGCAGTGGTGTCTATCAGGTCAAGGACACCCTGGCGCCCATCGATGCGTCCATCGCGATCAGCAACGGCGCCTGGACCTCCGAAAGCAGCCAATACGCCAAGCTGGACTCGATCGATGAAGCCATCGCCTTCAAGCACGGACGCGATATTGCCAGCGTTAAAAAGGCGCTCAATGAAGGCAAGGACACGGCAGAACAGACCCACGTGTTTGTCGCCCGGGCGACAGACAACGGCAAGGTGCTGGTGACCCGTTCAGAAACGCCCTACGAGGCCCGTATGCGCCTGCAAGGGGGAGGCAAGAACGGGGAGCATGAAGAGGCACTGTCGTTTCACTCGGCGATTCCCAACAACCCTGACCATAGCCGGCGAGTGCTGGCCTATGACGTGGCGATTGGGGCGGGAGAGAGCGTGGATGATGTGACGTTTTATGCGTATTTGTGTCGGGTGGCGGATTGGCGGTTGGATTGGGAGAGTACGGATGGTGGAGGGTATGAGGGAAAGAGTTCGGAGCAAGACCTGCCGGATGAGGCGGTAGAGATACTTTATCGTCATGAGGAGCCCAGGAATCTTGACCTGATTGACTCGACAGCAATGTATCGCACGAATGGCGAATTGCCGGCTGCTGTAAAGGACAAAATGCCCTCCCTGGTAGCTACTCAGTCTCTGGCGGGACGCAGAGCGGGCAACCCCGTCCGCTTTGGAGGGCCCGTCTGATGCGCAGCATGCTTAGGTACTGGTCTCTCTCCGGCTTGCTACTGACCAGCCCACTGATTCAGGCCGCCGAATCCCCACTGACATCCATTCGCTGCTTTGCCAGTTCGGCCACGCCCGTGACTGCTTATAGCTCGGCCAAGAAGGCTTCCACTATGACCGTTGAAACTCGCTACCGTGCACCCACTACTTCGCCTCGCTTGGAAACTTTGGATGTGCTCAGCATCGGCATGAGCCTGGATGTATTTCGGCAGGGGCAGACCTGGCAGGCTTTGCAAGAGCAGAGTGCGAAGCAAACGGAGTCACTGCA
>NZ_JAAARM010000077.1 GCF_009908285.1 Pseudomonas sp. Fl4BN1 | reverse complement strand
TCAATGCCGGCACCGACCTGGGGCTGTTTGCCCAGAGCGGCGAGATGCGCCACATCACCCACCAGGGATTGATGCTGTTGCAGGCGCAACAGAACACTATCCGCCTGGAGGCTGACCAGAGCGTGGAAGTCAGTGCGAGCAACCAGCATGTGCTGATCTCAGCCAAGGAACACATCACCCTGATGTGCGGTGGGGCTTACCTGACGCTCAAGGGCGGCAATATTGAGCTGGGCATGCCGGGTAACTTCACGGTCAAGGCGGCGAAACATAGCCAGGTGGGCGGCGCCAGCCTGGCGGCGGAACTGCCGAAGTTCAAGGTCGGGGATACCGAGCGGCGATTCATGCTCAAGCAGATCGATGGCCAGTCGGGGATGCCCAACGTGCCCTACAAGATCACCATGGCCAATGGTGAAATCGTCGAAGGCGTGACCGATGCACAAGGCGCGACGCAACTGTTGCAGAAAGACGCAATGAACATCGCCAACGTTGGCATGAAGCGCTCGAGCACACCAATGGTTGCGGCCGCGGCTGCAGTGGGTGTGGCGGCTCTAGTGGCGAAGGCTTTCTCCGAGCCGGACAATGAAAAAGGGCGCGCATTGACGGAAGGCGAGATCGTTTTGGCGCAGAGCGTATTTGCAGACTCCATCGATTACGACAAGGTGCGCCTGCGCGATGAGAACTATGTGCCTTGGCAGGGGGCAACTTATGCGATGTCGCCGAACGGGCATATCTACTTTGGGGAGAGCTGGCGCGGTATCTCCGACTGGAGCCTTGAAGAACCGGAAAGGCGAGGGTTCTTCATTCACGAGATGACTCATGTCTGGCAACACCAGCACGGTGTCAATGTGCTGTTGGTGGGAGCGTATCAGCAGGCGAAACAGTTCTTGGTGGGTGACCAATATCTGTATCAGTTGGAACCAGGTAAAACTCTAAAGGACTACAACATCGAGCAGCAAGGAGACATTGTGCGTGACTACTACCGAGGCTTGGATTCCGGAAATACTCATGTACTAACAAGGCTCAAGCCCGTACTGGGCAACTTTCCGGCGGGGTACTGAATCATGAAACACTCGATATGGGTTGTGTTGTGTACTGCGTTGCTGATGCAGTCTCCAGTTGGGGCCGTGTCCAAGATGCCTCCGCGTATTCCCGTGACGATGGAGTCCGGTCGTCTGGTGGCAGATCTTCGACCTTTGCTGGCCGATACCAACAACCTGGAGATTAACCAGGTATTTCTCTGCCGTCGAACTGGAGTCAAATGCTACGAAACCCTATGGGACATTGATCTTCCTACTGGCTGGATCCAACCAAAAATAGTGTTGTTAGGAGACTATCCAGGCGCGGTCGTTAGAACGATGAACCCTGAAGCTTTACAGCCGGGGGGCAGTTACAACCTTGATATTCATTTCAGGGAGCGTAGCCGCTGGCACAAACAGACGGTCTCCAGCACTTTCTTGGAGTTTTGCTTGATCGAGGACGGCGGCGTGTTGCAAGTCCAGGCCCGCTCAGGTTGTCGAGCCCGAAGTCTTGCCGAGGAACAACAGGAAGCCCGCCCGTGACCGAGTCTGTTGCTATGCGCCGACGCTGTTTAGTGAAGGCGATTACCGCGACTGGCGGTGGCGACGCAGATTTGCTCGTGCCGTTTCCAGAGAGCAGGACTACTGCTTGGACCTCGATATGGGAGATAGCGAGACATAGAAGAAACTCAAGCCCGTGCAGGGCAACTTGGCGGAGCGCTGAGTCATGAAGTATTCGATATGGGCTGTGTCCAAGATGCCTCCGGATATTCCGGTGACGTTCGAGTCCGGTCGTCCGGTGACGGATCTTCGGCTTTTGCTGGCCGATACCAACAACCTGGAGATCAAGCGTGTGTTTCTCTGTCGTCGGACTGGAGTCCGCTGCTACGAAACCCTATGGAGCATTGAGTTCCCCGAAGGCTGGATCCAACCAAGAATAGTGTTGTCAGGAGACTATCCCGGCGCGGTCGTCAAAACGATGAACCCCGGAGCGCTACAGCTGGGAGGCAGTTACAACCTCTACATTAAATTCAACGAGCGTAGCCGCTGGCACAAACAAACGGTCTCCAGCACCCACCTGGAGTTTTGTGTAATCGAGGAGGGCGGTGCGTGGCAGGTCCAGGATTCGGCGCTTTGCCTGGCTCGAAGGAATGCCGAAGAGCGTCAATCTCGCCTTCAGAAATGACTGGATGTAACCCCTGAACGCGGCCAGGAAGATCTTCTTCAAGCCATCAAGGAGCGAATGCACAATGAATGACGCCGTTCGGATGAGGACCATTTGCACAGGCCAGGCAATCACCATGCCGGGCGGTGGTGATGTGCACCTGATTGCCACGCCGCCCAAGCCCTGCGTGACCATCGTCGTGCATGGGGTCAACGACCTGGCCGGTTGCTACGAGCGCATCGAGCGCGGCTTGTGTCAGGGCCTGAATGAACGCCTGGACA
>NZ_JAAARM010000076.1 GCF_009908285.1 Pseudomonas sp. Fl4BN1 | reverse complement strand
ACCAGCGACGCCACCGGGTACACCGCCTGTTCGCGGCTGTACGGGTGGGACCATTCCCCCACCAGCTCGGCCGCAGTGTGCGGGGCGTTTTTCAGTGGGTTGTCGTCCTTGTCCAGCAGGCCGCTTTCCACCGCGCGGATTTCCTCGCGGATGCGGATCATCGCGTCGCAAAAACGATCCAGCTCTTGCCTGGATTCACTTTCGGTGGGCTCGATCATCAGCGTGCCGGCCACCGGGAACGACATGGTCGGGGCGTGGAAACCAAAGTCGATCAGGCGCTTGGCCACGTCATCGACACTGATACCGCTGCTGTCTTTCAGCGGGCGCAGGTCGAGGATGCATTCGTGGGCCACCAGGCCGTTGCTGCCGGTGTAGAGCACCGGGTAATGCTCTTCCAGGCGCCGCGAGATGTAGTTGGCATTGAGGATCGCCAATTGCGAGGCGCGCTTGAGGCCGGCGCCACCCATCATGCGGATGTACATCCAGGTGATCGGCAGGATGCTGGCGCTGCCGAACGGTGCGGCACAGACCGCGCCCTTCTTGTTTTCCAGCGCGGCGTGGCCGGGCAGGAACGGCGCCAGGTGCGACTTGACGCCGATCGGGCCGACGCCCGGGCCGCCACCGCCGTGGGGAATGCAGAAGGTCTTGTGCAGGTTCAGGTGCGACACGTCGCCGCCGAACTTGCCCGGGGCGCAGAGGCCGACCATCGCATTCATGTTGGCGCCGTCGATGTACACCTGGCCGCCGTTGTCATGAATGATCCCGCAGATTTCGCGGATGCCTTCCTCGAACACGCCGTGGGTCGAGGGGTAGGTGATCATCAGCGCGGCGAGGTGTTCGCGGTGCTCGATGGCCTTGGCCCGCAGGTCCTCGATGTCGACGTTGCCACGGGCGTCGCAGGCGGTGACCACCACGCGCATGCCGGCCATGTTGGCGGTGGCCGGGTTGGTGCCGTGGGCCGAGGATGGAATCAGGCAGATATCGCGACGGTCGTCGCCACGGCTCTGGTGATAGGCACGAATGGCCAGCAGGCCGGCGTACTCGCCCTGGGAACCGGCGTTGGGTTGCAGCGACACCGCGTCGTAGCCGGTGGCGGCGCACAGCATGGCTTCCAGCTCAGTGGTCAGTTGCTGGTAGCCGGCACTTTGCTCGGCCGGGGCGAACGGATGCAGCGCGCCGAACTCGGCCCAGGTGATCGGGATCATTTCGCTGGCGGCGTTGAGCTTCATGGTGCAGGAGCCCAGCGGGATCATGGTGCGATCCAGGGCCAGGTCCTTGTCTGCCAGCTTGCGCAGGTAGCGCATCAGCTCGGTTTCCGAGTGATAGCGGTTGAACACTGGGTGGCTGAGGATCGCCGACTGGCGTACCAGGGCTGCGGGGATGCTGCTGGTGACCGCCGCCGCGAGCGCGGTGAAGTCTGGCGCGGGCTTGCCGTCGGCCAGCAGGCTCCACAGGGTTTCAACATCGGCCGCAGTGGTGGTTTCGTCCAGGGACAGGCCCAGGCGCTCGGCGTCGATCACCCGCAGGTTGATGCCCTGGGCGCGAGCCTTGTCGTGCAGCGCGGCGGTGCGGCCGGCGGTGTGCAGGCTCAGGGTGTCGAAGAAGTTTTCCTGTTCCACGGCCAGGCCCAGCTGGCCCAGGCCCTTGGCCAGGATCGCGGTCAGGTGGTGGATGCGCTGGGCAATCTGGATCAGGCCCTTGGGACCGTGGTACACGGCGTACATGCTGGCGATGTTGGCCAGCAGCACCTGGGCGGTGCAGATGTTGCTGGTGGCCTTTTCGCGGCGGATGTGCTGCTCGCGGGTCTGCATCGCCAGGCGCAGGGCCGGCTTGCCGAAACGGTCCACCGAGACGCCCACCAGGCGGCCGGGCATGTCGCGCTTGAAGGCATCGCGAGTGGCGAAGTAAGCCGCGTGCGGGCCACCGAAGCCCAGCGGTACACCGAAGCGCTGGGCGCTGCCGATGGCCACGTCGGCACCGAACTCACCGGGCGGGGTCAGCAGGGTCAGGGCCAGCAGGTCGGCGGCCACCGCCACCAGGGCGTTGGCGGCGTGGAAGCGTTCGGTCAGTTCGCGGTAGTCGAACAGGTCGCCGTTGCTCGCCGGGTATTGCAGCAGCGCGCCGAAGAACGGGCTGAGGTCAGTCAGCTGGCGCTCATCACCCACCACCACATCGATCCCCAGGGGCTCGGCCCGGGTGCGTAGCACGTCGAGGGTTTGCGGGTGGCAATGCACCGAGGCGAAGAACGCGTGGCTGCCCTTGTTCTTGCTCAGGCGCTGGCAGAAGGTCATGGCTTCGGCGGCGGCAGTGCCTTCATCGAGCAGCGAGGCGTTGGCGATCGGCAGGCCGCTGAGGTCGCTGATCAAGGTCTGGAAGTTCAGCAGCGCTTCCAGCCGACCCTGGGAGATTTCCGGTTGGTACGGGGTGTAGGCGGTGTACCAGGCCGGGTTTTCCAGCAGGTTGCGCA
>NZ_JAAARM010000075.1 GCF_009908285.1 Pseudomonas sp. Fl4BN1 | reverse complement strand
TGGGGGAGTCGATTCGGGGGTGGTTCAAAGTGATGGGCATTGTCCCATATCTTGTAGTGTCGGGGCGGGCTGTTCGCCGGCATGCCGGCTCCTGCAGCAACGCTGCGTACCTGCTGCGGGGGCGAGTGTGTTTAGGCGCGGGCTTGCCCAGGAAGGTGATCTTTCGACCCATAGAAAAGGGAGGCCTGTCTGGGCCTCCCTCTTTATGTCGCGTCGATCGCCGTTACAGGCTGGAGATCCGCGCGTGCTGCTCGGCCAGCTTGCCCAGGGCCTGTTCGGCCTCGGCCAGTCTGGCACGTTCCTTCTCGATCACTTCAGCCGGGGCCTTGTCGACAAAGGAAGCGTTGGACAGCTTGCCGCCCACCCGCTGCACTTCGCCCTGCAGGCGCTGGATTTCCTTGTCCAGGCGCGCCAGTTCGGCGCCCTTGTCGATCAGGCCAGCCATTGGAACCAGCACTTCCATCTCGCCTACCAGGGCGGTGGCGGACAGTGGTGCTTCGTCGCCGGCAGCCAGTACGGTGATGGATTCGAGCTTGGCCAGCTTCTTCAGCAAGGCTTCGTTCTCGGTCAGGCGACGCTGGTCTTCGGCACTGACGTTCTTCAGGAACAGGGTCAGGGGCTTGCCCGGGCCGATGTTCATTTCGGCACGGATGTTACGGGTGCCGAGCATCAGGCCCTTGAGCCATTCGATGTCGTCTTCGGCAGCCTGGTCGATGCGTGCTTCGTTCGCCACTGGCCAAGGTTGCAGCATGATGGTCTTGCCTTCGGCACCCGCCAGCGGCGCCAGGCGCTGCCAGATTTCCTCGGTGATGAACGGCATGAACGGGTGGGCCAGGCGCAGGGCTACTTCCAACACCCGAACCAGGGTGCGACGGGTGCCACGCTGGCGTTCGACCGGCGAGTTCTCGTCCCACAGCACTGGCTTGGAAAGTTCCAGGTACCAGTCGCAATACTGGTTCCAGATGAACTCGTACAAGGCCTGCGAGGCCAGGTCGAAACGGAACTGGTCGAGCTGGCGGGTGACTTCGGCTTCGGTACGTTGCAACTGCGAGATGATCCAGCGATCTGCCAGGGACAGCTCATAGGCTTCGCCGTTCTGGCCGCAGTCTTCGCCCTTGTCCAGCACGTAGCGCGCGGCGTTCCAGATCTTGTTGCAGAAGTTGCGATAACCCTCGACGCGGCCCATGTCGAACTTGATGTCGCGACCCGTGGTGGCCAGGGAGCAGAAGGTGAAGCGCAGGGCGTCGGTGCCGTAGCTGGCGATGCCGTCGGCGAATTCGGCGCGGGTCTGCTTCTCGATGGACTTCTGCAGTTTCGGCTGCATCAGGCCGGTGGTGCGCTTCTGCACCAGGGTTTCGAGGTCGATGCCGTCGATGATGTCCAGCGGGTCGAGGACGTTGCCCTTGGACTTGGACATCTTCTGGCCCTGGCCATCGCGCACCAGGCCGTGGACGTACACGGTCTTGAACGGAACCTGCGGCGTGCCGTCTTCGTTCTTCACCAGGTGCATGGTGAGCATGATCATCCGGGCAACCCAGAAGAAAATGATGTCGAAACCGGTGACCAGCACGTCGGTTGGGTGGAAGGTCTTGAGGAAGTCGGTCTGCTCCGGCCAGCCCAGGGTGGAGAACGTCCACAGGCCCGAACTGAACCAGGTGTCGAGCACGTCGTTGTCCTGCTGCAGGGCAACGTCCGGACCGAGGTTGTGCTTGGCTCGGACTTCGGCTTCATCGCGACCTACGTATACCTTGCCCGACTCGTCGTACCAGGCCGGAATCCGGTGGCCCCACCACAGCTGGCGGCTGATGCACCAATCCTGGATGTCGCGCATCCAGGAGAAGTACATGTTTTCGTATTGCTTGGGTACGAAGGCAATGCGGCCGTCTTCAACGGCAGCAATCGCAGGCTCGGCCAATGGTTTGGTCGATACGTACCACTGGTCGGTGAGCCACGGCTCGATGATGGTGCCGGAACGATCGCCTTTCGGTACTTTCAGGGCGTGGTCGTCGACGCTGACCAACAGGCCGGCGGCGTCGAACGCCGCAACGATCTGCTTGCGCGCCTCGAAGCGGTCCAGGCCGGCGTATTCGGCCGGGATCTTGCCGTCGATGTTCTGGTTCAGGCTGCCGTCCAGGTTGAACACCTGGCAGGCAGGGAGGACAGCGGCATTCTTGTCGAAGATGTTCAGCAGCGGCAGGTTGTGGCGCTTGCCGACTTCGTAGTCGTTGAAGTCGTGGGCCGGGGTGATTTTCACGCAGCCGGTGCCGAATTCAGGGTCGCAGTAATCATCGGCGATGATCGGGATGCGCCGGCCCACCAGGGGCAGCTCGACGAACTTGCCGATCAGCGCCTTGTAGCGCTCGTCTTCAGGGTTCACGGCCACGGCGGAGTCGCCGAGCATGGTTTCCGGACGGGTGGTGGCGACGATCAGGTAGTCGTTGCCTTCAGCGGTCTTGGCGCCGTCGGCCAGCGGGTACTTCAGGTTCCACAGGAAGCCTTTCTCGTCGTGGTTTTCCACTTCAAGGTCGGAAATCGCCGTGTGCAGCTTGGTGTCCCAGTTGACCAGGCGCTTGCCGCGGTAGATCAGGCCGTCTTCGTGCAGGCGTACGAAGGCTTCCTTCACCGCCTCCGAGAGGCCGTCGTCCATGGTGAAGCGCTCGCGGCTCCAGTCCACGGAGGAGCCCAGGCGGCGGATCTGGCGGCTGATGTTGCCACCGGACTGATCCTTCCACTCCCAGACCTTCTCAAGGAATTTTTCCCGGCCCAGGTCGTGACGACTCTGGCCCTGGGCTTCGATCTGACGCTCTACCAACATTTGGGTGGCGATACCGGCGTGGTCGGTACCCGGCTGCCACAGGGTGTTGCGACCCTGCATGCGGCGGAAACGGATCAGGGCGTCCATGATCGCGTTGTTGAAGCCGTGGCCCATGTGCAGGCTGCCGGTGACGTTCGGCGGCGGGATCATGATGGTGTAAGAGTCGCCCGCGCCTTGCGGGGCGAAGTAGTTCTCGGACTCCCAGGTTTGGTACCAGGAAGTTTCAATGGCGTGCGGCTGGTAGGTCTTATCCATGCGCGGCGGGACCCTATTGGCATTTATTCAGGAAAAGCCGGCAAGTATAGCGGAGGGGAGCCGCTGCAAGCCATAAGGCAGCTGCAAGCTATAAGCGGCAAGAGGGGGAGGCGGTGTTTTTCTTGCGCTTGCAGCTTGAGGCTGTAACTGCTGTTTATGGCTTGCCGCTGGTTGCTGTGGCGAGCAGCCGTTCCAGGCGTGCTTCAAGGCGACGCTTGATCTCGGTTTCGATGTGCGGGGCGAAATCGTCGATCACGTCTTGCATGATCAGTTGCGCGGCGGCGCGCAGTTCGCTGTCCAGGTGCAGCAAGGCGTCGGCGCTGTTGCTGGCGGGTGCAGGCTTGACTGCAGGAGCCGGGGG
>NZ_JAAARM010000074.1 GCF_009908285.1 Pseudomonas sp. Fl4BN1 | reverse complement strand
CTGGCGCAGAGGATACCCAGCGGACCGAGATCTGGTATGGCCCGGGCAACAGCCTTGAGGCCGCCACGAAGCTGACAGACCTGGCCTATCCGCAGTCCGACTACAGCATGCAGAACTTGGCCGCGGGTGCTCGGTTCTTCTTCTGGGCTCGCCTGGTTGATCGGACTGGCAACGTGGGGCCGTTCTATCCAGTTGTGAACGGGGTTATGGGCCAGGCCAGTTCGGATGCAGGGCCGATCCTCGACATTCTCACAGGGAAGGTCACAAAGACCCAGCTCGGCCAGGACCTGCTGAGCGAACTGGACGGGCTGCAGGACCAGATCGATGCTCTCGACGGGTTGAAGGGATACGACCCGGCAGAGATCTACCTGAAGGGCCAGATGGTCGTTGAGGATGGGCGCATCTACCAGGCGATCAAGGATGTGCCCGCCAACAACCCGCCACCGGCCCCGGCCTTCTGGTCTGACGTTGGCCAGTCGGTTGAAACGGCCAATGGATTGGCCCAGCAGGTGGCCACGAACACCGCCGATATCACGGAGCTGGACGGCGTGGTCACCGCCCAGGCCAGCGCGACCAGCGCTCTGCGGGCCTCCTGGCGTGAGGATGACGGTTCTGGTGATCTGGCGGATGCGATTAGGGGCTGGAACAACACCGCAGCCATTGTCACGGAAGAGAAGGTCAGGGCAACGGCCATTGAGGCTGAAGCCACGCGAACAACAAAGCTGCAGGCCTCGGTGGGCGAGAACACCGCAGCGATTCAAGAAACATCGTCTGCCCTGGCCAACACCAAGGGCCAGCTTGAAACGTTGTGGTCGGTGAAGATGGAGGCCACCGCCGGCGGCCAGAAGTACGCCGCGTCTTTCGGCTTGGGCCTACAAGTAGATCCGTCCGGGGTGTCGTCGCAGTTCGTTGTGCGGGCCGACACCTTCATGTTGCTGAACCTGATCAACGGCACCCCTGTCTCGCCGTTCTCTGTGAGCGGTGGGCAGACGTTTATCCGCTCTGCATTTATTCAAGAGGGGTCCATCGACATGCTGAAAATCGGCAGCAACTTGCAGTCGAGCAACTACGTACCTGATGTTTCGGGCTGGGCATTCCGTCCTGATGGAACCTTCCAGATGATGGGCAATTCCCCTGGCGGGTCGCGCCTACTGATAAACAACAAGGGCATCTTCGTGTACCACGCGAACGGTGTTAAAGGTATCGACTTGAGTCTGGACGCAACATGACCGTCGGATTGATCACTCGAGATAAAGACGGTTCCGTGACAACGGACATGACAAAGAGCCTCAGCCAGGCTGACGGGGTTGTTAGAACAAACCGCGCAGGTGGCTCAAAGGCTATTAGCCTGCCGCCTGGTCGGAACTACTTCTACATCATTGCGGTGCTTGAGGACAGCCAGAGAACTGGAGGGAAGCGCCCAGGTGTCACGCTTACGCAGAACCTGATTTCCTGGAACTATTCAGTTCCTAGTGGGTTCCCGATTGACTGCGAAATTTACTATGGGTACTACTGATGGCAAAAGTGGCGTTAATAGCTAGGGACTCCGCAGGTAATATCCTCTACGACACCTCAAAGTCTATCTACGGGCTAAGGAAGAGCGGCCCCGTTGAGTACCATGGCGCATGGAGACGCCAGCAGCCGAGTGGAGGTCCGCACATATGTTTCGATAATATCTATAAATTCACTGTGCTAAATGCGATAAGCCCTATCGTGTTTGTGACTGGTGCATGCAATCAGCCTGTTGCCTCTAAAGAAGGTAATGACCACGTTTTTTATTTTGCTGGTCCTGTTAGTAATATTAAGGTTTATTGCTTTGATATCATGGCGCCTATCTTCGCTGGTCCAGCTTTGAAGACAAGGGCTGAGGACGGCAAATTCACATTCAATAGTTTGCAGCGGCCTCTGAACGTGATCGGCACGTCAATCTCGACGCCACCAACTGGGCCATGGAGTGAAACTGTACCGGTGGGGGGATTTCAAGGCGGCACGACTGGTATCGTCGTTTCGCAATTAAACAACCAGGACTACACAGGTGGATTCAGGGGGTGGTTCTGGACAAGGGCGCTTGATCCAGCAAAGACATACGCAGCTCATATTCCATGGAGTCGCGGGTGCTGGTGTACTGGCCAGCTAAACAGCGACACCGTCTACAGAGGCAGTCTTCATGAGGGGTGCTACGGGCAAAAAGGGAGCATTGTTCACTGCTTCTGGACGTCCCCAGAGACAACATACGGTAGCGTTTACAGTACGACTCCGCAAAATATAACCGCGCTCACGGTAGATCCAAGACCGTCCTGCTCGTACATCGACGTGTCTGAATACCCTTATCCATTCAATCCGCAGTTGTAGTTGTAGCGTGCGAACACACCCGCCAAGTTGCGGGTATTTTTTTGTCTGGAGAAAACCATATGGCTTGGCTTAGAGCCGGAACAGTCGCCGTTATAAGCGGCTCAACAACGGTCACCGGAACCAACACCGGGTTCGCAGCGAACACCCGGGTCGGTGACGCTTTCATCGGTCCCGATGGTCGCCAGTACGAACTGCAGAACGTCGCAAGCGACACGGTTATATCGATCCTGCCGGCGTACCTGGGCCCTACTGCATCCGGGCAGCCTTTTGCGGTGATGCCCGTGCAGGGCTATCAGAAGCTTCTGGCCGATCTTGTACGTGATTGGACTAATCAATACGGCACCAAAATGGCCGCGCTGGGCACCACTGGCAACTACGATGTGTTGCCAGTCGAGAAGGGCGGGACAGGTGGTGCCGACCAGGCGGGTGCGCGTACTGGCCTGGGCCTTGGAACAGCCGCGACTGCGAACACCACTACCAGCGCGACAGATGCCACTGCTGGGCACGCCCTAAAAGTCGGAGATTTTGGCGTCGGCTCCACTTCAGTTCCAACACTTACTGACCTCAACGTTTTTAGCGGATCAGGTCCGTACAAGTTCATCTCAGACGCTGCAAACGCCCCGGCTGCCATATATGGCACAGTGCAAGTGGTGATGTATGACGCCACTAACTGGACGCAGTTCGTTATCAGTACCAGTCCTCCGCGGCAGACCTATATGCGCTCCTGCGTCAACGGATCAATCCAGCCGTGGATTCGTGGATTTGTTGAAGAGGGTGAAAGCGCTGCTGGTTACTGGGTGAAGTTTCCGCATGGGTTAATGATGGCTTGGACCCCGGCAACCGCGAGAGCGATCCCAGCACTTTATTCTGGAACAACATCTATCACTCTGCCTGTTGCATTTGTTGGGGCGTATCAGGCCTATGGAACCGTGCAGCCCGTCACGAACTGGGATCAGTACGGGTGCACGGCCTGTTTCTCGGCAGACGCAAGCACAGTGAACATAGGTGTCCGCAATGGACCAACCGCGCAAGATATGCGCGTTTCAGTTTTCTGCATCGGAAGGTGGAAATAATGATCAGGATCAATTTGCACCCTCTGGCCATCGATGCTCGAGAGCTGGAAGTTTCGGTGCATGGAAACGTGCTGACTGTCAGCGGCAAGGATTTTGACCTCGGTCAGATCCCTGTTGGTTACCGTCTGCCAGCCTCAGCCGCTGACCCCGATGTGTTCGTTTATGAGCTTGCTCATGAGAGCCACGGCTTTGAGGTCACCTTGATCTTCCCTATCCGCTGGGACGATCCTAAAGATATGCGGTTCCCCGAGCCGATCATCGTAACAAGTGACGGCCCTGTACCGCTTCCCAAGCGCTCCATAATGGAGGAATTCACCATTGAATCTTGACCTGTTGGAAAAGCTGCCTGACCCAGCTCAAGAGGCGGCAAGGGCGACGTCCGTGGCCGCACTGGAATATCTCCAATCAACTGACTGGATGGCGCTGCGTCAGCTCGAAACCGGTAAGCCCATTCCCGAAGATGTGGCTGCCAAGCGAGCCGAAGCGAGGCTCGTCATCGACGCGCAGTGAACCAGCTGTAAGCCCCATGAGCCCGCCATTGAGCGGGATTTTTTT
>NZ_JAAARM010000073.1 GCF_009908285.1 Pseudomonas sp. Fl4BN1 | reverse complement strand
CTTTAGCACCGAACCCCTCACCGCAACCCCGTCAACCCCAACTGAGAGCAAACCCCCAATGGATGAAGCCACCGCAACGGCCCTGACAGCCCTGCTGGAACAGCTGCTGGTTGTCGCCGCCGGCATCAAGGCCGTGATTGAACCGGCTGTAGAAGATGCACCTGAGCCCGCCCAGGGCCCGATCGACGACGTCAGTGCAGCAGTTGAAGAGATCGTCGCCACCGCAGAAGAAGAGCGCGAGTACCGCCGCAAAGGCGGCTCCAACCAGAAAGTGCTGGCCGCACTCTCCAGCCTGCAGAAGCAGTTCAGCACGCTGCAAAACACCACTACCGGGCGCCAACTGCCGCGCAACGCCGGTCCTGTAGCCCCTGGCAAAAAGAAGGTGTTCTGATATGGCCCAGTCTCTGAGCGCCTACGGCGCCAAGATGTATGCCGAGCTGCAGCTGGCGATCGCTGAAACCTACGGTGTGGAACTGCCCAGCAAGCAGTTCAGCGTGGAACCGTCGATCGCGCAGGAACTGAACGAAGCCATCACCGCGAAAGCCGATTTCTTGGAGCGCATCAACGTTTTCGGCGTGAGCGAGATCAAGGGGCAGAAGGTGTTCATTGGTACCACTGGCCCTGTCACTGGCCGTACCAACACCAAGACCACCGATCGCGAGGTAAAAGACGCTTCCGCCCTGGATCATTCGACCTACGAACTGAGTTCCACCGAGTCGGACGTGGGCCTGCCTTACGCGAAGATCGACGCCTGGGCCAAGTTCCCGGACTTCCACCAGAAGTATTCGGCAGCGGTGCAGAAACAGATCGCCCTGGACCGGATCATGGTCGGTTTCCATGGCACCCACGCGGCCGTGCAGACCGATCTCGAAAAGTACCCAATGCTCCAGGACGTGAACAAGGGCTGGTTGCAGCAGGCACGCGAGCTGATCCCGGCCCAAGTGCTCCAGGAAGGCGTCAAGGGCTCGGGCAAAGTCAAGGTGGGCGCCGGCGGCGACTATGCAAACCTCGACGAACTGGTGCACGACACCAAGCAAATGGTGGACGAACGCCTGCGCGACGGCGGCGACCTGATAGCAATCATCGGCTCCGACTTGATGGCCAGCGCCCAGGGCAAGCTGTACGCAAAACAGGGTGAAGTGCCGACCGAAAAAGAACGCATTGAAGATGCCCAGGTGATCGACACCTATGGCGGCCTGCCTTCTTTCATCGTTCCGTTCTTCCCGGTGAACGCGGTCCTGGTTACCAGCTTCGACAACCTGTCGATCTACTACCAGGACTCCAGCTGGCGCAAGCAGACCGTGGACAACCCGAGGCGCTCCCGCGTTGAGGACTTCAACAGCCGTAACGAAGGTTACGTGATCGAGCAGCTGGAAAAATTCGCGCTGACCGAGAACGTGGAGGTTCTGAAGTGAGCCTGGCCCTGGCGCACAAGCGCCGCGTCCAAGCCCTGGGAGGCGCTGCAGTAGCGGCTGCTGCAGCTGCACCTGTGGCGTACTCCCATGCGGAGGCGCTGAGCAGCCCTGCCAATGCCCGCAAAAACATTCTGCTGCAGGAAGCGGCCCTGGACTTGGACCTGGAGCGCTTGAGCGCGATCAACGGTCTGGCCGGGAAACAGATGCTGAAACGGGACGAGCTCTTGCCCAAATACCAGGACTTTATCCAGCGCTATGTCGAGTCCGGCCAGAACCTGCCGAACCGTGTCCTGGTCCAGGTGATCGTCTGGCTGTTCGATACGGCCCAGTTCGAGGACGGCCTGGAGCTTGCCGACTTCGCGATCAGTCAGGGCCAGCAGATGCCTGAGCGCTTCCAGCGCCGGGACATTCAGACCTTTGTTGCGGACGCGATCCTTGAGTGGGCCGAAGCCGAGCACAAGGCCAATCGCAGTCCCGAGCCTTACCTGTCCGACTTGCTGCCCCGTGTGGACGGCGAATGGCAGCTGACCGAGCAGATCCCGGCCAAGTTCCACAAGTTGATCGGCATCCGTGCCCAGGAGGCCGGCGACTGGGAAACCGCGCTCAAGCACTTTGAACGTGCGACCGAGCTGTATCCCAAGGTCGGTGTGGGCACCCGGACCGACGAATGCCGCAAGGCATTGAAAAAACAACAGGCCGCCCAGGCCACCGAGTAACCGACTACCCCCCCAGCGGGAACCCGTGAGACGAGTCAGCCATTTATGGCCCGCCCCGTTGAAACGGTGTTTCCCGCCCTATTTGAGCGGCCAGCAATGAGCTTTTCCGGGAAACCCACCACCTTTGTGGACCTGACGATCGAGAACGACGGCTTCTGGCCGGACCTTTCGCTATCGGAATTCCAGAAGGAACAGCGCCTGCCGGCGGAGTACCTGGTGGAACTGCTGACCGACACCCTGACCATGGCCATGGTCGAGGTGAATGACGACCTGGCCAAGTGCAAGGCCCGCTGGCAAGCCGTCGGTATCACCAACGTGGAAACCGCGGACCCTCTGCTGCTGCCTGAACGGGCCTTCAAAGCCAAGCTATACAAGCGCGCCGTCTACAACCGCGCCAAGGCCCAGGCGCTGCCCCAGTTCGCCACGGTGAACCGCCGCGAAAGCGCCGAGAACACCGGCAAGGAAGCCCCGGAGCGGGCTGAAACCTTCCTCGCTTTCAGCCAGCAGGCCGTGCGCGCCCTGCAGGGCCGTGGCCGCATCACGGCGGCCTTGCTATGAGCAAGCCGGTCAGCATCGCCTATCTGGAAGTCTCGCCAAGGATGACAGGCAAGACCACTCGCCTATGCAGCATGGCCAATGCCGTCGCGGCAGGTGGCCGTCAGGTCGTTTTTGTATGTGATCCGCACCTGGCGAACTGGCTACCCGTGCCGCTGGCCAACGTGAATGTGGTCCCCGATGGGGCGCCGTCGCTGAGTGACGGCACCTATCAGCATGCGGTGTGGTTTTTTGACGAATTCGAACAGCTCAAGTCTGTGCAATTGCGTCCTGGAGCGTATTACGCGACCACAGCCCAGCGCCTGCGCGTGGCGGGTGAAGACTCGCCTGAAAACGACCTACTCATGCGGCTGATACAGGCCAATGGTCAACGGTTCGAACGCTATCAATGGCCCTTCGATTACCGCGACTTTGTCCGCTCTAACCGTGCATCTATGCCGCCCGAGCAGTTCCGCCTGAGCATCCTGGGAGAGTTTCTGCAGTGATCAAGCTCAAGGCGCTGACCGCCTATCTCATTGCCTGCAACCTGGTGGCGCCCGAGCAGATCGACAGCTTCGCCGAGCAGGTGAACCTGGACCTGATCTGGAAGAACGGCACCAAGGGGCTACACATGGGCGACATGCGCTATCGCGCCGTCCTGGTCCTGGAGCGTTTCGCAGAAAACCCGGCGCTGCTGATGGCCCTGGTGGGCAGTTGGCTGGAAACCCACGACCCAGACCGCGACGACCTGCCGGCGCCGGCGTTCGTGGTCGAGCAACTGGATAACGACCTGGCCGACGTCGAGCTGACCCTGGAGTTCATCGAGCCCCAGCACCTGGCTGAAGACCCCAATGGCTTGATCGATGCCTTCGGCAAGAAGTGGGGCCTGGTGGACTTTGAGCTCTGGACTGCAGAACAGGGCGAGGTCCGCAGCCATGGCGCGTAGCACCTTTGAACTGGACGCCCGGGGCTACCTGGGCGTGCGCGAGCAACTGGCCTTGCTGAGTCTGCCGCCGCAGCTTCGCCGGCGGCTGCTGAACAACGTTTCCAAGCGCGTGCGGACCATGTCCCGTAAGCGCATCCGCGAGCAGCAGAACCTGGACGGCTCCCCGTTTGCCCCTCGGCGTAACCCCGAGAAGGGCAAAAAGAAGATGGAGGCCGGCCTGGGCAAGCTGCTGCAGGTGACCCGAGTCAGCCCGGACGAGGCCACCCTCGGGTGGCGCAACGGCCTGACCAGTTGGGTGGCCGCCCAGCAGCACAACGGCGAATCGGAGCGCCGCACCGCCGCGCAGATGCGCCGGTGGAACAAAGTCCCGGAAGGCCTGGCCTCGACCGATAAGCAGGCCAAGCGCCTGCGCCGGTTGGGCTTCAAGGTTCGCCAGGCGGGCAAAAAGCGCCTGTCCCGGCCGCCCGTGGCCTGGATACAGGAACACGTCGGGTACGCCCAGGCGGGCCTGCTGATCCGCATTCTTTCCGATGAAAAGGCCGAGAGCACAGGCGCACAGAGCTGGGAAATTACCCTGCCCAAGCGCCAGTTCCTGGGCGTCAGCAGCGAACGGGACACCAGCCTGCTGGTGAACCAGGTGCTGCAACAAATCCTCAATTCTCCCCGCTAACGAGGCACAGCATGGCACTCGGCAAAGTCAGCGTTCATAACCTCAACCTCGGCCAGGGTGCCGTGACCGAGATCGAGCGCT
>NZ_JAAARM010000072.1 GCF_009908285.1 Pseudomonas sp. Fl4BN1 | reverse complement strand
CTTCTCTACTTATGGTTTGCTTTTGTTTTTGGAAAAAAATGGAACTCGATCTTGTACGATGTAAATGACGAGTTACTTTCCTATGCTCAAGTGAGTGGCCGCTATCAAGAGTTCGGTGTGGAGTGGTCAATTCTAAGTGCTCGCTGAGTGTGTGTTCTAATAAAATCGAGATTATTTGATTGTTGTGTAGTCTGTTTTGGTCTGAGTTAACATTGACTTTAGATGGATAATGTCCGCCGTAAGGAGTGTTCACGACCCGGACCAGGCGACTAATATCGTCTTGGGTGCGCTCGGTGTTGCTAGCTTGGGGATACCGGGGGGCGAAGCCCAGTGTGGTTGGTGTCCCAATACCTAATGCGACAAAAGGAACTGGTGGTGAAGCTGGGACGTCTACTAGAGTTCCTGCGGATTTGCATGGACGTCCAACGAATTTATGGGTCAATGATCTTAACAAAATATCAGATGCTGCAATCAACCCCTCTGTGTTGCGTGAAGCCCTTGGAGATTATGTAAAGAAAGGTGAAACTCGGGCTTTATCTGTTGCGGCAGGATCGATTAATGTTGACGGTAATGTGCAATATGTGCTCTCGGTGAGTGGAAAGAATTTGAGGGGGAATTCACCTTCAGTGGTAGAAATTGGTGGAGTTCGGTATACGATTGTTAAGACCGATACAAAGTCAGTGCCAAGTGTTATGAATGGTAATGGTTGGGTTACAAACTTTAATCATGCCGAACAGAAGCTGATGAGCTATTTTCAAAATGCTTACTCGGGGAAGAAAGCAACTATTTCAATCGGTGTGGAGAATATATCTGCACTCAAGCCTGGTATGTGCTCAGGCTGTTCTATTAGTAGTGCAATATTCGCTGAAAAAATCCGAGTTTTGATATTCGGATGTTTCATGGCACAACGGGAATAAATCCATGAATGGAGATTTTTTAAAAGAGATATTAGTCCACACGTCTGTGAAAGCATCGGAATGTTTTGGCTACACTAATGAAAAACTTGCTGCGATTTCGAGGCTGTACAATGTACGAGTGGATGGTCAGTTGGGGGAGTTTCTTTCGGTGATGGGGCGCTGCGATGGAGGGATGTTTGGTCATGAAGTAATTCCTTTGTACAAACCATCTTGGCGAGTAAGAGAGCATTTGCTATTTCAGACCGATTTTTTGACTCAGATGCAAGATGGTGGGTTTTACAAATACTTAGGGATGCCTTTTGTATTTTGTATGCTCTCAAGTGATCGGTATTATTATATTCGGACTAAAGAGTGTGATGCTGTTTATCATTTTGATGCTAAGGCTAAGTTTGTTAAAGAGACGCCTTATGATTTGAGTGGCTTTTTGAAAGCACTTGTCTCTCAGGTTGAGCGTACATTTCCAGTGCAAGGTGATCTTTTAAATATTTAGGGGGGCGTCGAAAAAAATCTGTTGTCTAAGTTTGGTTCGTAGAGGGTGAAATATGAGCGTTGATTTTGTAAATAAGGTGTTGAATTGTACCTCAGTCTGTGCTTCTGAGTGTGTTGGTTATAGTGCTGAAGAAATTGATGCTATTTCGAGGTTATACAATTTACGAATTTCAGGGCAGCTTTATGAATTTCTTTCGACTATGGGGCGGTGCGATGGTGGAGCGATGGGGGACGCGATTGTCCAATTGTATCGGCCAACTTGGCGGGTTCGAGAGCATTTTCTTTTTCAAGAGATTTTTATTAGTGATTTGAGAAATGGGGGTTATGAAGAGTATCTGAATCGGCCTTTTGTTTTTTGTTTTATTTCCGAAACTCAGTACTACTTTGTGCAAAGCGCATTAGGGGATGAGGTTTTTCATTATGATTCGAATGATGAGGTTGTTGAGGTTACCTCCTATGATTTGATTGGGTTTTTGCATGATCTGGTTTTGCAAGTGAATGGAGACAGTGGTGGGCGGAGTGTGGGGGATTTGTTGCTAATATAGAGCGTAAAAATGATTTATAGGAATAAAATATAGTTTGATCTGATGATGGCGTTGTTTGGTGGTTGATGTTTTTGTATTTTCGGTAATCTATGCTTCTAGGATTTATAGATTTTTGGTTTCTCTTGTGTGATGGTTTTTTAGGGCGTTAATGGTGTTCGGTGGGGCTGTTGAACTATTGCGAGAAGACATTTTTGTTTCAGGTAGCCTGGGTTTGCAGTTGATCAGTTATTGGGCAGGGAACGTGTAAATGAAAACTTCCCAACTATGTACCAAGGCTGAAGGGGCGGCTTTATACCGCCCCTTTCTGTTTATGCGGATAGCTGACCTTGCATCCGTCGCCCTGCCACATCCATCAAATCACACCTATCGCGCAGCAAAATGCTGCACACCAGCGACAGTTCCTGCAGCACCACTGCGTCTTTGGTCGCTTCATCAGAAATCGCGAAGTTCTCCAGCAGTTGAGTCACAGCGCGAATGCGATACGCCGCTGCATCGTGCAGCACATCAATGGGGGCTTGGGTATCGATCAGCAGTGAGGGAATGTTGCAGTCGTGGCCGGTAATCGACATGTATCTGTTCATGGTTAGTTCTCTGGTAATGGGAGTGATGCTGTCCCTACCGTCGCCAAACGAAAGGTGGCAGCTGTACGCAGGTTGGCGAACCGGCACCAGATAAGCCGGCAGACCCAAAAGGATCTCCCACGCACAGCCGCCATGAGACCAAACAATATTTCACAGTGACCAATACTGAAGTGTTCATGGAGCAAGTGAGTGGTCTGTGTACTAAAGCCGGAACGCCACTCACACCCCAGGTTAGGAAGATGATCGAGAATCTTGTTGGCGGTGGAAAAAGATTTGATGTGCAAAATGGTATTCCTGGCTTGCATGCCGAGGTCATGGCAGTAAACAGCGCGCTTGCCTGCTATCCAATGCTTCTAATTGAAGATGTAAAAGAAGCTGGCACCAAAAAATGGTCAGGGTGGCATGTTTGAGGCGTGTTCGAATTGCAGTGGCGTACTTAAGGATGTGGATGTAATTACTGGGAGGAAACACTGATGATTATAAAAAAAACGGCGTTGACAGAAGAGGCTGGTACATGGATTTTTCGAGGTGCACCATACTCTGGGGCGGCATTGGAGTTTAGGGGTGGAGAGCTCATGTGGGGTGGCTTGTATGACAATGGCTGTTACATAGGTGTTTATCGCAGCGAGTTTATTTCGGAGGGAGAGTGCGTCGGTATCGAGTCGGAGTGTGATTACACAGGCGAACAGTTTTTTCTGAATGGTGAAGTCTACAATGGATTTGCTTATGAGTTTGCCGGTGAGGTTTGTGTTAGTGAAAGGCTGTTTGAGTATGGCTGGATTATTGCGGAGGTTACGTACTATTCAGGGGGGCAGCTTCGTTCCCTTGAAGTAGGTGGGGATGTCACACAACAATATGAATGGTATGAGAACGGCGATCTAATAGATGTAATGCTGTATGAGCGTGATGCTTTCATGATGTCTTTGGGTTTTTCAATGGGTAGATTGCAGCGTTTAACGTTGATGGGAGATTATTTTGGAAGGGTGTCGACGGTTATTGATTTCATAAGATTCCCTGTGTTGAGAGAGAAGAAGGAACTCTCGGAGCTTGTATGCGGTTCGCGGTTATCGCTAAGTGGGGGTGGTGTTGATGAATTAGCTATTAATTATTTGTTAAGCGGTGAAAATTTAAGCCATGTAAAGGAATTATATGTGGATCGTATTTCCGATTCGCCAGAGACTTTGGGACGCTTGAGAAGCCTCGATCAATTAAAAGAGTTGAGGGTCGCCGAAGATGAGGGGAAACGTGATCTTTGGCGCAAGTGGTGTGCGGAGTTTAAGGCGCTTCACCCGGAATGTGATGTGTACTTTAATAATCGGATGGTTGGCTTGGGAGCTTGATGGGCGGGTTGTTCTGTTCGTAGAACTGCCTTCCATATCGATCTGCAAGTCGAGTTGTTTCTGGTAATCGATAGTTGCGTGTGGCGTTCAATACCCAGTGGCAGGCGGTTTCAAGGGAGATTCGGTGGCCGATTGAAACGAACACAGGTTTTACATTTTTTTGAGTCCTGAGCGCGGCCCCGATTAGTTCGTCGCCGTCGAACAGGCCTGATTGGCATCCCCTTTCATTAAGGGGAGGTGCGTATTCACCGATGAAGCGACTTTTTCCGCATCCAATAGTGGGTATCTCATAAAGTACCCCCAAGTGCGATGCCAAGCCAAGCCAAGCCAAACCGACGAGGGTGAGCTATACCTTGCCCGTCGCAAATGATCAGGTCAGGTCGGTGGGTTATAGTTGATAAAAGCCTTACGATTGAAGGCAGTTCTCTAAACGAAAAAAGACCAGGTACATAAGGGTATGACGCTATGCCTGCCCATGCATGGCTTTCGATAATTTTTAGGCTGTGTGCATCAACTATAGCAATAGATGCAATTAGTGTGTCGTTATTTTTATGGCAGGCAACATCAATTCCTGCGATGCGGTTTACCACTCCCAGTTGGTCTTTTCTAACTACTTGCTTTGAGAGTTTTATTTGTAAGTCTATTGCTTCGTTGGGAGGGATGTCTCAAGCATGTTTTATGGCGGGTAGCATATGGGGGGGCTCTGTTGCGCTGGTTTGAGTAGGCTAATATTTTATATACATACTATGCAATTTTCGACTGCTGGAAAGTTTATCATGTTGCGAGTCTGGAAGGTCTTATGCTTAAGGAAACTCCGAACAAGTCAGCGACGGGCATTTAATTGGCGACCGAATCTCTTTTCAGCCTGGTCTTCGGCGGCAGGCTTCACCAGAATTTTCAAGGCGAAAGTGGGAAAGTGTTTAACTTGAAACCTAAAGACTAGTTGGAGTAATAGCAAATGAAAAATTTTTTATTGGTGATTG
>NZ_JAAARM010000071.1:2500-5721 GCF_009908285.1 Pseudomonas sp. Fl4BN1 | reverse complement strand
ACAAAACCCCAACTGCTTTCGCAATTGGGGTTTCGGAATTTAATCTTGACGATGACCTACTCTCACATGGGGAAACCCCACACTACCATCGGCGATGCATCGTTTCACTACTGAGTTCGGGATGGGATCAGGTGGTTCCAACGCTCTATGGTCGTCAAGAAATTCGGTAGCCAGCTCGTTTACCTTACGGTCAACGTTCCAGCGAATGGGTATGTAATAGATTTGTGTGTTACGCAAACTTTCGGTCTGTATCGTCTTCACACACCGCAATCTGGTGCCTTTTCAGGTCAGCAAATTGCTTGGGTGTTATATGGTCAAGCCTCACGGGCAATTAGTATTGGTTAGCTCAACGCCTCACAGCGCTTACACACCCAACCTATCAACGTCGTAGTCTTCGACGGCCCTTTAGGGAACTCAAGGTTCCAGTGAGATCTCATCTTGAGGCTAGTTTCCCGCTTAGATGCTTTCAGCGGTTATCTATTCCGAACATAGCTACCCGGCAATGCCACTGGCGTGACAACCGGAACACCAGAGGTTCGTCCACTCCGGTCCTCTCGTACTAGGAGCAGCCCCTCTCAAATCTCAAACGTCCACGGCAGATAGGGACCGAACTGTCTCACGACGTTCTAAACCCAGCTCGCGTACCACTTTAAATGGCGAACAGCCATACCCTTGGGACCGGCTTCAGCCCCAGGATGTGATGAGCCGACATCGAGGTGCCAAACACCGCCGTCGATATGAACTCTTGGGCGGTATCAGCCTGTTATCCCCGGAGTACCTTTTATCCGTTGAGCGATGGCCCTTCCATACAGAACCACCGGATCACTAAGACCTACTTTCGTACCTGCTCGACGTGTCTGTCTCGCAGTCAAGCGCGCTTTTGCCTTTATACTCTACGACCGATTTCCGACCGGTCTGAGCGCACCTTCGTACTCCTCCGTTACTCTTTAGGAGGAGACCGCCCCAGTCAAACTACCCACCATACACTGTCCTCGATCCGGATAACGGACCTGAGTTAGAACCTCAAAGTTGCCAGGGTGGTATTTCAAGGATGGCTCCACGCGAACTGGCGTCCACGCTTCAAAGCCTCCCACCTATCCTACACAAGCAAATTCAAAGTCCAGTGCAAAGCTATAGTAAAGGTTCACGGGGTCTTTCCGTCTAGCCGCGGATACACTGCATCTTCACAGCGATTTCAATTTCACTGAGTCTCGGGTGGAGACAGCGCCGCCATCGTTACGCCATTCGTGCAGGTCGGAACTTACCCGACAAGGAATTTCGCTACCTTAGGACCGTTATAGTTACGGCCGCCGTTTACCGGGGCTTCGATCAAGAGCTTCGCGTTAGCTAACCCCATCAATTAACCTTCCGGCACCGGGCAGGCGTCACACCCTATACGTCCACTTTCGTGTTTGCAGAGTGCTGTGTTTTTAATAAACAGTCGCAGCGGCCTGGTATCTTCGACCGGCATGAGCTTACGGAGCAAGTCCTTCACCCTCACCGGCGCACCTTCTCCCGAAGTTACGGTGCCATTTTGCCTAGTTCCTTCACCCGAGTTCTCTCAAGCGCCTTGGTATTCTCTACCCAACCACCTGTGTCGGTTTGGGGTACGGTTCCTAGTTATCTGAAGCTTAGAAGCTTTTCTTGGAAGCATGGCATCAACCACTTCGTCACCTAAAAGGTAACTCGTCATCAGCTCTCGGCCTTAGAATCCCGGATTTACCTAAGATTCCAGCCTACCACCTTAAACTTGGACAACCAACGCCAAGCTGGCCTAGCCTTCTCCGTCCCTCCATCGCAATAACTAGAAGTACAGGAATATTAACCTGTTTTCCATCGACTACGCTTTTCAGCCTCGCCTTAGGGACCGACTAACCCTGCGTCGATTAACGTTGCGCAGGAAACCTTGGTCTTTCGGCGTGGGTGTTTTTCACACCCATTGTCGTTACTCATGTCAGCATTCGCACTTCTGATACCTCCAGCAAGCTTCTCAACTCACCTTCACAGGCTTACAGAACGCTCCTCTACCGCATCACTTACGTGATACCCGTAGCTTCGGTGTATGGTTTGAGCCCCGTTACATCTTCCGCGCAGGCCGACTCGACTAGTGAGCTATTACGCTTTCTTTAAAGGGTGGCTGCTTCTAAGCCAACCTCCTAGCTGTCTAAGCCTTCCCACATCGTTTCCCACTTAACCATAACTTTGGGACCTTAGCTGACGGTCTGGGTTGTTTCCCTTTTCACGACGGACGTTAGCACCCGCCGTGTGTCTCCCATGCTCGGCACTTGTAGGTATTCGGAGTTTGCATCGGTTTGGTAAGTCGGGATGACCCCCTAGCCGAAACAGTGCTCTACCCCCTACAGTGATACATGAGGCGCTACCTAAATAGCTTTCGAGGAGAACCAGCTATCTCCGAGCTTGATTAGCCTTTCACTCCGATCCACAGGTCATCCGCTAACTTTTCAACGGTAGTCGGTTCGGTCCTCCAGTTAGTGTTACCCAACCTTCAACCTGCCCATGGATAGATCGCCCGGTTTCGGGTCTATTCCCAGCGACTAGACGCCCTATTAAGACTCGCTTTCGCTACGCCTCCCCTATTCGGTTAAGCTCGCCACTGAAAATAAGTCGCTGACCCATTATACAAAAGGTACGCAGTCACAGAACAAAGTCTGCTCCCACTGCTTGTACGCATACGGTTTCAGGATCTATTTCACTCCCCTCTCCGGGGTTCTTTTCGCCTTTCCCTCACGGTACTAGTTCACTATCGGTCAGTCAGTAGTATTTAGCCTTGGAGGATGGTCCCCCCATATTCAGACAAGGTTTCTCGTGCCCCGTCCTACTCGATTTCATGACTAAGAGATTTTCGCGTACAGGGCTATCACCCACTATGGCCGCACTTTCCAGAGCGTTCCGCTAATCTCAAAGCCACTTAAGGGCTAGTCCCCGTTCGCTCGCCACTACTAAGGGAATCTCGGTTGATTTCTTTTCCTCAGGGTACTTAGATGTTTCAGTTCCCCTGGTTCGCCTCTTGCACCTATGTATTCAGTACAAGATAACCATCTTATGATGGCTGGGTTCCCCCATTCAGACATCTCCGGATCAAAGTCTGTTTGCCGACTCCCCGAAGCTTTTCGCAGGCTACCACGTCTTTCATCGCCTCTGACTGCCAAGGCATCCACCGTATGCGCTTCTTCACTTGACCATATAACCCCAAGCAATCT
>NZ_JAAARM010000070.1 GCF_009908285.1 Pseudomonas sp. Fl4BN1 | reverse complement strand
CATCTCCACGACCAAGCGAATGGCTTCAGCCTTTTCTTCAGCGGTAACGACCCGAAATCCCATGATGCTTCCTTAGGTTGAAACTCCTACAGAGTGGTCCAGGAACATTGAGCCACAACAGCTTGCCAGCGAAGGCGATCTTCAGCCAGGTGCAAGCCACGCGGGCCCCTTCGCCGGCAAGCCGGCTCCTACACAGAGAACCAACTCGATACGACTCCCGTAGGAGCTGGCTTGCCAGCGAAAGCGATCTTCAGCCAGGTGCAAGCCACGCAGGCCCCTTCGCCGGCAAGCCGGCTCCTACACAGAGAACCAACTCGATACGACTCCCGTAGGAGCTGGCTTGCCAGCGAAAGCGATCTTCAGCCAGGTGCAAGGCTTGCGGGCCCCTTCGCCGGCAAGCCGGCTCCTACAGGGGGTCAGAGGCCTTTGAGATCGCGCTCTTCGATCGGCCGACTCTGACGCAAACGCTTGCCGCCCAGCACCACCCAGTCAATCAGCCGGAACAGGCACTCAATCCCGAACGACAGCAGCAAGGCACCGCTCATGCCCCAGATCATCGCTTCCGGGGTCAGCAAGATCTGGTAGCTGTAGCCGTCCCAGGTTTCCTTGCGAATATCCGGATCAGCCGCCAGGACCACTTGCAGCATGCGTATGTACCAAGGCCCCTGCATCGCCTGGTATTGCTTGTCCAGGGCCAGCTGGCGACTGAGCAAGCCGCTCAGGCTCTCGGCATCGCTGCGAAACACCGGGTCATCGCTGGCCCGGTAATGGGCCACCAGGGCGTTCAGGTCACCCTTGAAGAACTGCTGCGCGGTGCCTTGAAAACCCTGCAGGCTGTTCTGCGACTCGATCATATGGGCTTCGACGCGCTTAGCGTAATCGCTGATGAAACCCGGCACTTGCACACCGACCAACAGACCGGCGGCGAACAGCACCAGCCGCAGATAACTGAGCAACATAGGGACGTCCTTATTCGGTCTGGCCATGACTGACGCATTCGCCGCGCCGCCACAGGCTCCACTGGCCCGGCTGATAGCGGGTCCAGGTTTCGTTTTCGGTCAAGGGTTCGGTGGCGATCACCGTCACCACATCGTTGGGCGTGGTTTCTGCCTGGAAGTCGACAATCACATCGACATCCTTCAGCCGGGCCGGCCCGAACGGCGCACGCCGGGTGATCTGTGCCAATTTGGTCGAGCAGTAGCAGAACAGCCAGTCACCATCGCTGAGCAGGCCATTGAACACGCCTTTGCTGCGGTATTCGTTGCAGGCCTGGATCAGCGTCGGCAGCAACTGCTCGATCTCCACCGGCTCGGGAAAGGCCTGGCGAACCCGGTTGAGCAGGTCGCAGAACGCCGCTTCGCTGTCGGTATCACCCACCGGGCGATAGAAGCTGGCTGCGGGCTGGAAGTCCGCCAACTGGCCGTTATGGGCAAAGCACCAGTTGCGACCCCAGAGTTCACGGACAAAGGGATGGGTGTTGGCCAGGCAGACCTTGCCGACGTTGGCCTGGCGGATATGGCCGATCACCACTTCGCTCTTGATCGGGTAACGCTGTACCAGATTGGCCACTTCCGATTCGCTGCTGGCCGCCGGGTCCTGGAACAGGCGCAGGCCACGGCCTTCGTAGAAAGCGATGCCCCAACCGTCGCGATGGGGGCCGGTACGGCCGCCCCGCTGCATCAGCCCGGTAAAGCTGAAAACGATATCGGTCGGTACATTGGCGCTCATGCCCAATAACTCACACATGCTCGGACTCTCGCTTCAATGCCGGGGGGGCAGCGTTACAAACGCGGTTCGACCCGCGTATTCAGGGGGCTGCCCGCAGCAGGCGGACGACCATAACGATCATTGCCGGCACCGCCAAAGGGCTGGTCGTCTTCCACTTCGGCGGCCTTGGCGGCGGCTTTGGCCGCTTCGGTGCGCTGTCGGCGCTCCTTGGCTGCACGCTCGATAGGCCAGCGGACCAGCACAAACAGCAGGTACAGGCCAAAGGCAATCATGCCGTACATGAACAGGTCGGACACCGCACGCCAGGCGTTGTTGCCCACCTTGAAGGCGATATCCAGCGCGGTGATGGCCACGGCCGGGGCATACTTATCCTTGACCGAGTCGATGATGGTGGGGCTGAACAGCAGCACTGCCATCAGTACACGCAGCGGCTCACGCAGCCAACGCCACATCCAGCGGGTCAGGCGCATCCACACCAGCAGGCAGCCCAAGGCGGCGAATGCGTAGAGGCCCCAGGCAATCAGATAGTCGTTCTCGGTCATGGTGTCCATGGCAAGGCAGGCAAAGAGGCGCTTATGATAACGACTTTTCCTCTGTCAGGCTGCACCGCCGTCTGCCAAGCCCTCATTTGTCATCGTTCGAGAGCCCCCCATGCCCTTACCCGCCAACGACACCGGTGCCCCGATTGCCCACAAGGCCAAAGGCGCTGACCCGTATGCCTGGCTGCAGGAACGCGACACCGAAGCGGTGCTCGACTACCTGAACGCTGAAAACAGCTACCAGGAAGCCCGACTGGCCCACCAGGCGCCGCTGCGCGAGACACTGTTCCAGGAGATCAAGGGGCGGATTCTCGAGACCGACCTGTCCCTGCCCTCGCCCTGGGGGCCCTACCTGTACTACACCCGCACCACCGCCGGTGACGAATACGCCCGGCATTACCGCTGCCCGCGCCCGGCAGACGACAGCCTGACGGTCGACGAGAACCACGAACAACTGCTGCTGGACCCCAACGCCCTGGCCAACGGTGGTTTCTTCTCCCTCGGCGCCTTCAGCATCAGCCCCGACCACCAGCGCCTGGCCTACAGCCTCGACACCACGGGCGAGGAGATCTACACCCTGTTCGTCAAGGAGTTGAGCAACGACAAGGTCAGCGAACTGTCGTTCGCCAATTGCGATGGCAGCATGACCTGGGCCAACGACAGCCTGACCCTGTTCTTCGGCGAACTGGACGACACTCACCGTCCGCACAAGCTGTTCCGCTACCGCCTGGACGGTACCGCCGCGCAAGAAGTGTTCCACGAGCCGGACGGGCGTTTCTTCCTGCACTGCTACCGTTCGAGCTCCGAGCACCAGTTGCTGCTGTCCCTGGGCAGCAAGACCACCGGTGAAACCTGGGCCCTGGACGCTGCGCAGCCGCACCTGCCATTCACTTGCATGGCGCCACGGATCGAAGACCATGAGTACGATGTCGACCACGGCCAGCTCGACGGCCAGTGGACCTGGTTCATCCGCAGCAACCGTGACGGCATCAACTTTGCCCTGTATCAGGCCGTGGACAACGGCACGGTCCCCGAGGAAAGCGACTGGCAACTGCTGGTTGCCCACAACCCCGAGGTGATGCTCGACGGCGTGACCCTCAACGCCAGCGCCATGACCCTGAGCCTGCGTGAAGGCGGCCTGCCGATCATCGAAGTGCATCCGCAAGGCTTGCCTGTCTACCGCGTGCAACTGCCGGACGCGGCCTACAGCCTGCATGTGCAGAACAGCCTGGAGTTTTCCAGCGAACATATCCGCCTGCGCTACGAGGCACTGAACCGCCCGGCCCAGATACGCCAGTTGCACTTGGCCGACGGTCAGCAGCAGGTGCTCAAGGAAACCCCGGTGCTGGGCCCCTTCGACCCCGACGCCTATGTCAGCCAGCGCCTCTGGGCCACCGCCGCCGACGGCACCCAGGTGCCGATCAGCCTAGTGCTCAAGCGTGAATGCCTGGGCCAGCCGACACCGCTGTACCTGTATGGCTACGGTGCTTATGGCGAAAGCCTCGACCCGTGGTTCTCCCACGCGCGCCTGAGCCTGCTGGATCGCGGCGTAGCCTTTGCCATCGCCCACGTACGCGGCGGCGGCGAGTTGGGTGAAGCCTGGTACCGCGCCGGCAAGCAGGAACACAAGCAGAACACCTTCAACGACTTCATTGCCTGTGCCGAACACCTGATTGCCCAGGGCCTGACCACCTCCGGGCAACTGGCGATCAGCGGCGGCAGCGCCGGCGGCCTGTTGATCGGCGCGGTGCTCAATCAGCGCCCCGAACTGTTCCAGGTGGCCGTCGCCGAAGTACCGTTTGTCGACGTGCTCAACACCATGCTCGACCCGGAGCTGCCGTTGACCGTCACCGAGTACGACGAATGGGGCAATCCCGAAGAGCCAGAGGTCTATGAGCGGATCAAGGCCTACGCGCCTTATGAGAATGTCCGCGCCCAGGCCTACCCGGCGACCCTGGTGATCGCCGGCTACAACGACAGTCGCGTGCAGTATTGGGAAGCGGCCAAATGGGTCGCCAAGCTGCGGGCCAGCAAGACCGACGACAACCCGCTGCTGCTCAAGACCGAACTGGGGGCCGGCCATGGCGGCATGAGCGGGCGCTACCAGGGATTGCGTGACGTAGCCCTCGAATATGCCTTTATCCTGAACATTCTGGGCCAGGGCTGAGGAACTCCCGGCGGCGCTCCTGTCTTAACTCTGGACCGCCGCCGGCAATTGCCGGACCGGGCTTGCGCCCGTGCAACAGACACAAGAAAAAGACCGTGATCCCATGACCGAACCCACCTTACTGAACAACGAGATCCGCGACTGGCTGATGGACTGCGGGCTGTTCGACCCACTGCTGCCCGCCGACTTCAACGCCGCCGCCGGCTACTTCAGCATCAGCAGCATCGCCCAGGGCGAGGCGATCTTTCACGAGGGCGATGCCGGCAGCTTCATGTGCATCATCCACAGCGGCCAAGTGGCCGTGCAGAAGAGCAACCACGACGGCCAGCCCTTGACCATCGCCACCCTGCGCAGCGGCCGGGCCTTTGGCGAGATGGCGGTACTCGATGGCGAGCGGCGCTCAGCCACGTGCGTGGCCGCCACTGATTGCCAGTTACTCAACCTGGGCAAAGACTCCCTGGAGAAGATGCTCAACGACGCACCGAAGATCGCCGCCAAGGTCATCCGCGCCCTTGCCGTATCGCTGTCCAAGCGCCTGCGCATGGCCGACGGCCAGTTGCACGCGCAGCAAATCTAGGCTCCCTGCACCTTGGGTTTGTTGTCGTTCTGCTCCAACCCCGGCAGGGTCTGGTCCTTGGGCGGCTTGGGCATGTCGATCGGCGGCAGCAACGGCGCGCTGCCACTGCTGCCGGCTTTCGGCGTGCTGGGCGGGGTCACCTGCGGATAAGGCGTGGGAGTGGCGGTACCCGGGGTGCCAAGGGTCGGCGTCGGGGTGACCACCGGAGTACTTTGCGTATCGTCGGCCCAGGCCGGACCCGCGCCCATCGCAACTGCCGCTGTCAGTGCGAGCGCCGCTCGGGCAATCACCGTTAGAATAGTGCGCTTCATCAATGGCTCCATTGCTATTGTCTGGCGTCAGGCTACTCCCAACCGGGCCGTTTTGCCTTCCTCAATGAGATCCTCATGAAACGTTTCGTACTGCTGGACACCACTGCAATTCCCGACAACGGCGGTGCCTTGTGCCTGTTCGAATACGGTGAAGATTTCGTCATCAAGATCCAGGGCGGCGACGGCGGCCAACTGATGAACACCCGCATGCACGGCTCCGAGGACGCCCTGGCGCAGATCCCTTGCAGCAAGGTTGCCGGACGGCCGAACTCGCGGGTGCTGATCGGCGGCCTGGGCATGGGTTTCACCCTGGCCGCGGCCCTCAAGCACCTGGGCAAGAGCGCCGAGGTGGTGGTCGCCGAACTGGTGCCCGGGGTAGTGGAATGGAACCGTGGGCCGCTCGGGGAAAAATCCGGCCGGCCGCTGCTGGACCCGCGCACGGTGATTCGCCTGGAGGATGTGGCCAAGGTCCTGCAGGCCGAGCCCCAGGGTTTTGACGCGATCATGCTGGACGTCGACAACGGCCCTGAAGGCCTGACCCAAAAGGCCAATAGCTGGCTCTATTCCGCGGGCGGCCTGGCCGCCTGCGCCCGTGCCCTGCGCCCCAAGGGGATACTCGCGGTGTGGTCCGCCAGCGCCGACCGACAGTTCTCCGAACGCTTGCGCAAGGCTGGCTTCAAGGCCGAGGAAGTGCAGGTGTTTGCCCATGGCAACAAGGGCACCCGGCACACCATCTGGATTGCCGAGAAGCTCAAGGCCTGAGCTAAACTTTGTCCATTACCGTCATTAGTCTTTCTACAAAGGTGAACCCATGAGTTCGACCAACACCTCCAAGCTCGACCGCATCCTCGCCGACGCCCAGCGCGACCGGGAAATGGGCTACCGCGACAAGGCGCTGAAGATGTACCCCCACGTCTGTGGCCGTTGCGCCCGCGAGTTTTCCGGTAAGCGCCTCAGCGAACTGACCGTGCACCACCGCGACCACAACCACGACAACAACCCCCAGGACGGCTCCAACTGGGAGCTGCTGTGCCTGTACTGCCACGACAACGAGCACTCGCGCTACACCGACCAGCAATACTTCGGCGAAGGCTCCCTGAGCACGCCGAAAGTCGCCAAGGCGACCCACAACCCCTTCGCCGCCCTGGCCGGGTTGATGAAGAAAGACGACGAGTGATGCCTTGGTCGGTACGCCGGCGCCTACCCCCAATGTGTAGGCGCCGGCGTGCCGGCGAACCTCCGGACACCCCGCCCGCCACAC
>NZ_JAAARM010000006.1 GCF_009908285.1 Pseudomonas sp. Fl4BN1 | reverse complement strand
AAAGCGGCCTGCTGGACAAGGACGACAACCCACTGAAAAACGCCCCGCACACTGCGGCCGAGCTGGTGGGGGAATGGTCCCACCCGTACAGCCGCGAACAGGCGGTGTACCCGGTGGCGTCGCTGGTCGATGGCAAGTATTGGCCGCCAGTGGGCCGGGTCGACAACGTGTTCGGCGACCGCAACCTGGTGTGTGCCTGCCCGTCGATCGAAAGCTACCAGGACGCCTGAGCCGTCCATCACTGGAGAGCCGTGCCCCTACAGATACCGCGTATACCTGTAGGAGCCGGCTCGCCGGCGATGAACGACAACGCATCAATCGAGTAGAACTGCGGCGCCTGGATCGCGGGCAAGCCCACTCCTACAAGTGCCTGCCTGCCGATCACTACAATAAGAAACCGGAGAACCAACATGTCCCTGAGCGTGTTCGACCTGTTCAAGATTGGTATCGGTCCCTCCAGCTCTCACACCGTTGGCCCGATGCGCGCGGCTGCGCGTTTCGTCGAAGGGCTGCGTCGCGAACACCTGCTGGCAAGCACCACCCGCGTCAAGGTCGAGTTGTACGGCTCGCTGGGCGCCACAGGTAAAGGTCACGGCAGCGACAAGGCGGTTTTGCTGGGCCTGGAAGGCGAACACCCGGACACCGTGAATACCGAAAACATCGCCGCTCGCCTGCAGGAAATACGCAGCAGCGCGCACCTCAACCTGCTCGGTGAACAGCGCATTGCGTTCAACGAGAAAGAACACTTGGTGATGATCCGCAAACCCCTGGCGTATCACCCCAACGGCATGATCTTTCGTGCCTTCGATAGCGCCGGCCTGCAAATCCGCAGCCGCGAGTACTACTCGGTCGGCGGCGGCTTCGTGGTCGATGAAGACGCCGCCGGTGCGGACCGCATTGTCGAAGACACCACCCCGCTGACCTTTCCCTTCAGGAACGCCAAGGAACTGCTGCAGCACTGCAGTACCTACGGCCTGTCCATCAGCCAGGTGATGCTGACCAATGAAAGTGCCTGGCGCCCGGAAGCGGAAACCCGTGCCGGCCTGCTGAAGATCTGGCAAGTGATGCAGGACTGCGTGGATGCGGGCTGCCGCAACGAAGGGATTCTGCCGGGCGGGCTCAAGGTCAAGCGCCGCGCCGCTGCCCTGCACCGGCAACTGTGCAAGCACCCGGAGGCGGCGCTGCGTGATGCGCTGTCGGTGCTGGATTGGGTCAACCTCTATGCCCTCGCGGTCAATGAGGAAAACGCCAATGGTGGCAGAGTGGTCACGGCCCCCACCAACGGTGCGGCCGGGATCATTCCGGCAGTACTGCACTACTACATGCGCTTCATTCCCGGAGCCACTGAAGACGGGGTGGTGCGCTTCCTCCTGACCGCAGCCGCCATCGGCATTCTGTACAAGGAAAACGCCTCGATCTCCGGTGCCGAAGTCGGATGCCAGGGTGAGGTGGGCGTGGCCTGCTCGATGGCGGCCGGGGCGTTATGCGAGGTCCTGGGTGGCAGCGTGCAACAGGTGGAGAACGCCGCGGAAATCGGCATGGAACATAACCTCGGACTGACCTGCGACCCGATTGGCGGCCTGGTGCAAGTGCCCTGTATCGAACGCAACGCCATGGGCTCAGTTAAAGCCATCAACGCGGTGCGCATGGCGCTGCGAGGGGACGGGCAACATTTCGTCTCCCTCGACAAGGTGATCCGCACCATGCGCCAGACCGGCGCCGACATGAAAAGCAAATACAAGGAAACCGCCCGTGGCGGTTTGGCCGTGAACATTATCGAGTGCTGATACGCGAATTGCGTTTGCGTACATTTTTCAGGAGTTGCCCATGTCCACCGAATCACTGTTGAAAACCCCACTGCACAGCCTGCACCTGGAACTGGGTGCCCGCATGGTGCCGTTTGCCGGCTACGACATGCCAGTGCAATACCCGCTGGGGGTGATGAAGGAGCACCAACATACCCGCGAGCAGGCCGGCCTGTTCGACGTGTCCCACATGGGGCAGATCCGCCTGAGCGGCGCCAATGCCGCCAAAGCCCTGGAAAGCCTGGTGCCAGTGGACATCATCGACCTACCGGTGGGCATGCAGCGCTACGCCATGTTCACCAACGAACACGGTGGCATCCTCGACGACCTGATGGTCGCCAACCTGGGTGACAACCAACTGTTCCTGGTGGTCAACGCGGCCTGCAAGGATCAGGACCTGGCCCACCTGCGCCAGCACATCGGCAAGCAATGCGAGATTCAGCCGCTGTTCGAAGAACGTGCCCTGCTGGCACTGCAAGGCCCGGCGGCCGTCACCGTACTGGCGCGCCTGGCGCCGGAGGTGGCGAAGATGACCTTTATGCAGTTCAAGCCAGTGTCGGTGCTGGGTGTGGACTGCTTTATCAGCCGTTCGGGTTACACCGGGGAAGACGGTTTCGAAATTTCAGTACCAGCGGCCCACGCGGAAAAACTCGCCCGTGCCCTGCTGGCCGAACCGGAAGTGGCGGCCATCGGTCTGGGTGCCCGTGACTCCCTGCGTCTGGAGGCTGGTCTGTGCCTCTATGGCCACGACATGAACAGCGATACCACACCGATCCAGGCCAGCCTGCTCTGGGCTATTTCCAAGGTCCGTCGAGCCGACGGCGCTCGTGCTGGCGGCTTCCCCGGGGCGGAGGTGATCTTTACCCAGCAGAAAGACGGCGTCAGTCGCAAACGTGTCGGCCTGCTGCCCCAGGAACGTACACCGGTACGTGAAGGCGCGGAGATTGTCGACGCCGAAGGAAACATCATCGGCAACGTCTGCAGTGGCGGCTTCGGCCCGACCCTGGGCAGTCCGTTGGCCATGGGCTACCTCGACATCCAACACACGGCGCTCGATACACCAGTTGCAGCGATAGTTCGTGGGAAAAAGGTACCAATGCTTGTAAGCAAAATGCCATTCGTGCCACAGCGCTATTACCGCGGCTAAAGGACTGTTTCCATAAGTAACGCGGTTGCGTTAAAAGCGCACTAATCTGTAACGCAACCGCCATAAAACAGTGCATATTTTCGATACTGAACTTTACTTAGAACGCCCGAAAACAATTGAATAACTCTATCGAATAAGCCCCGCACGCTAGTTCCACCAAACCTTGGCAAGCTGAGCAAAACCGGGGGTTCGCGGGGCTTGTTTTTTCTCCCGTAGTTGGCGTAGAGTTTCTCCACTGTGTTTGCATGGGTCGCTTGGAATCGTGACCTGGGCAGTAGCTAACAAGTTTGCTACAACCCGTTCGACGTCTCTTACTTTCCTGCAACCCAGCCCAGTACTCTTTCACGAGAAAGAGACTGTCATTAATTTTTTAGCGTCAAAGGAAATAAGAAATGTCCCAACGTCAGAGCGGTACCGTCAAGTGGTTTAACGACGAGAAAGGTTTTGGTTTTATCACTCCAGAAAGCGGTCCGGATCTGTTCGTACACTTCCGCGCCATTCAGGGCAACGGCTTCAAAAGCCTGAAAGAAGGCCAGAAAGTGACCTTCATCGCTGTGCAAGGCCAGAAAGGCATGCAGGCTGACGAAGTACAAGCAGAAGCTTAATCGCCTGTAACGAAAAAGCCCCTGATGCTGACATCAGGGGCTTTTTTGTGCGCGCAATTCCGTAAAATGGCTTCTTTTTTCAGTCGAGAGCCTGTCATGTCGAAACATCTGCTAAGCCCACAAGGCGATTTTCCCGCCGTCGGCCTGGGTCGTCGCCTGGCAGCGATGTTCTATGATTTTCTACTCTGCGTCGCCCTGCTGATCGTCACGGGAGGCATCTACAAGCTGATCCAGATGCAGATCATCGGCGAAGCACGGATGCGCACCCTGACCGAGTCCGGCGCCCTGGACGGCGATCCGCTGTACTCCACGATCCTGCTGTTCGTCCTGTTCGGCTTCTTCGCCAAATTCTGGACCCATACCGGACAGACCCTGGGCATGCAGGTCTGGGGCATCCGCGTACAGAACGCCGACGGCAGCCGCATCAGCCTGTGGCAGGCACTGCTGCGCTTCATGGTGTCCATCGCATCCTGGCTGTGTGCCGGCCTGGGCTTCTTCTGGGTGCTGGTGGACAAGCAGAAACGCAGTTGGCACGACATTTATTCCAACACCCAACTGGTGCGCATTCCCAAGCAGAAGAAGTAATACGCCACAGACAAAAACGCCCCGACAGATCGGGGCGTTTTTTTATGGCTGGGATAAACCGATCAGGCGTTGCCTGCAAGCCGCATGCGCGCAGCCTGGGTGAAGTCCAGCATGCGCTTGAGAGGACGAAGCGCATTGGGAATCAACGCGGGATCAACATTGATCTCATTGCTGCCATCCTGCAGGCACTGCAGCGTGCGCTCCAGGGTGTTCATCGCCATCCACGGGCAATGGGCGCAACTGCGGCACGCCGCACCGTTACCAGCCGTAGGTGCTTCGATAAACACCTTGTCCGGGCACAGCTGCTGCATCTTGTAGAAGATCCCACGGTCGGTAGCGACGATGAAGGTCTTGTTCGGCAGACGCTGCGCAGCGGCGATCAGTTGACTGGTGGAGCCTACCGCGTCAGCCAGGTCGATCACCGAGCTGGGGGACTCCGGATGCACCAGGATCGCTGCGTCCGGATACAACGCCTTCATGTCTTCCAACTGCTTGGACTTGAACTCTTCATGAACGATGCAGGCACCGTCCCAAAGCAGCATGTCGGCACCGGTCTGGCGCTGGATATAGGTACCCAGATGCTTGTCCGGACCCCAGATGATCTTCTCGCCGTTGTCCATCAGGCTTTCAACGATTTCCAGGGCGCAGCTAGAGGTCACCACCCAATCGGCACGAGCCTTGACCGCCGCAGAAGTGTTGGCATACACCACCACGGTACGTTCGGGGTGCTGATCGCAGAAGGCCGAGAATTCATCCACCGGGCAGCCCAGGTCGAGGGAGCAGGTGGCTTCCAGCGTCGGCATCAGCACGCGCTTTTCTGGATTGAGAATCTTCGCCGTCTCGCCCATGAAGCGCACACCCGCCACCACCACAGTCTTGGCCGGATGGGCATTGCCAAAGCGGGCCATTTCCAGGGAGTCGGACACACAACCACCGGTTTCTTCGGCCAGGGCCTGAATCACCGGATCACAGTAGAAATGCGCAACCAGTACCGCGTCTTGAGCCTTGAGCTCAGCGGCGATGGCGGCACGAAAATGAGCCTCTTGCGCAGCGCTCAAAGGTTTGGGCTGCTTGGCGTCGAGGTGAGCTTGAACCAGAAGGCGTTCGGAAATTTGCGTCATGTTCGCAAGACCTGCAGGCGCTTGGGCGCGAAAGTCGAGTATACCACCGGCTCCGGACCACTTAAGGCCCCGCCGGGAGAGTGAGTTCATCAGGCACGGACAACATTGGAGCCGCGCAAGGCTACAGAATATCCCCGCCATTCAAAAGTTTATTCTGCCCCACACTGCGACCTACCCCTCCGGCAGCACCTCCACCGATGCAAAAGCCACCGATACGCATAGCCCATTCCTCGCTTGCTCGTCGGTGTAATCGAGCCACACTCGGGCAGCGTGTCGATCCGCGATGGCCTTGACGATGGACAAGCCAAGCCCGGAGCCCACCTCCTCAGTGCCCAAGCAGCGATGGAAGGGATCAAATACCCGCTCCCGCTCGGCCTGCGCGATACCCGGCCCTGAATCACTGATCCTCAACAAAACCTTGCCTTGCACCCGGGCCACCGACAGATCCACCCTGCCGCCCTGCGGCGTATAGCGAATGGCATTGTCCACCAGGTTCTTCACCAGGGTCAGCAGGTCCTCCTCAGAGATCAACACCTGTTCGTCCTCACCGCCCTCCACGCCGATATCGATCGCTTTGTCTTCTGCCAGGGGCAACAAGTCCTCCAGCACCTGGCGATACACACCATGCACCGAAACCCGTGAAATACGCGCGCTGGTGCCGGACTGCACGGACGCCAGCCTGAGCAATTGGTCGATCAGTTTTCTGCCCCGCTCAATACCTCGCCGCAACAACCGCAGACGCTCTTGGGCAACGCTCGACATTTCAGCAGATGCCAGGCGCTCGGCTTGCAGGGACAGGGCTGCCATCGGCGATCGCAACTCGTGGGCAGCATCGGCCACAAAACGTCGCTGCGCCGTCATGGACTGAGTAACTCGCGCCAGCAGACGATTGATTGCCAATACAAAAGGCCGGACCTCGGTCGGCAGGTGTCGCTCGTCGATCGGGTGCAGTTCCTGCTCGTCACGCAGATCGATCTCTGCGGCCAATACTGCGATGGGACGAAACAGCTTGCGCACCAGATCAGCGAGTACCAGCAATAGCACGGGAAACAGGATCAAAAACGGCAACAGGCCACGCCAGGCACTCTCGCGCGCGTCCTTGTCGCGGGCACCGGTTTCCTGGGCCACGGCGATGCGCTCACCGCGGCTTGTGGTCTTGACCAGTACGCGAAACGGCTCACCCCCGACCATCAAGGTCGACAGGCCATCGACCAGGCTGGTTGGCAATGGCAGCGGCGTATCGGCATCGCTGTCTGTCGCAGCCTTGGCGCCGTCGGCAAGGTACTGAATGACCACCCTGGACTCTTCATTGTCGTCGGCAACGACCTGGTCAGGCGCAGGGTAGCCAAGGGTCATCTGCTGACGCTCGAACAAGGCGGCCACCTGGCGCAGGGTGTTGTCCTGCATCTCCAGGGCCTCATCGAACGCCGAGACATAGGCAAAGACGCCAGCGAGAAGGGCGACGATCAGCACCGCCGCCGACAAGGCAATGGACAGCCTGAGCTGGACCGACTCGCTCAGACGCTTTTTGAAACCATCCATCCCATTCCCCTGACGTTCTTGATCACCTGGCTTCCCAGCTTGCGGCGCAAGGCGTGGATCAGAAACTCCACGGCATTGCTCTCCACTTCATCTCCCCAACCGTAGATACGATCCTCGAGCTCACTGCGCGAGAGAATCGCTCCGGGCCGGATCAACAAGGTTTGCAACAGGGTGAACTCTCGGTTGGACAGCTGCACATCAGACTGCCCCGCAGTGCTCGCTCGTTTCGATACCGGGTCCAGCGAAACCACGCCATTACTCAGCAACGGTGTTGCACTCCCGGCTTTACGGCGCATGACTGCGCGCATGCGCGCCAACAACTCGGCCATTGCAAAAGGTTTCAACAGGTAGTCATCTGCTCCACCGTCAAGACCGCGCAGGCGATCATCGAGACTGTCACGCGCGGTGATGATCAACAGGGGCACCGGGTTGTTGCCCTTGCGTATGCTGTCGAGCACCTGAAGCCCGTCCTTGCCAGGCAGCCCGAGGTCCAGCAATACCTGGTCATAGTGCTGGCTGTCCAAGGCAGCCAAGGCGGTCAAACCATTGGTGACCCAATCAGCGGCGTACCCCGCATCCTTGAGCGCACCCTGTATCGCCTCGCCAATCATGACGTCGTCTTCCACCAGCAAAATCCGCATCGTGCCTCCGCAATGAAGCAGGCCCAGCACTCGCCAGAGGAGTGCCGGGCCCGGATCAAGTCAACTCCAAGGGTAATCACTCAGCCCGTCATCTGCCGAGAAAAAACCAATGGCTCGGATCAGGTGTCATTTTTTGCCCTGCAGTGAATTGAAGGTTGCCAGCAGATCATCCATTGCCGCCTTGCACTGGGCCAATTGCGGGGTGCTGGCACGCAAGGCGTCGAGTGCACGATCGATGCCCTTATCGAGCAAATGCCAGTCGGCTGCGGCGCGGGGCTTCAATCCAGCTTCGGCGGAGTCCCAGGCAACTTCCAGGTCCTTGATATGGCTTTTCGCTCCCGCCAGGTCCTGCTTGTCCACCAGCGCAGCGACCTCACTGGCAATGCCCTGGAACTCGGACAGGTTGCCCAACTTGGATGCCGCTGGCTGAGAGATCTCGGACGCGGCCAGCGCTCCAGTCTTGGCCCCTTCGTCAGGTTTTGAACAGCCCGCTGCCAGTCCCAGTAGAACAATGACGGAAAGAGTCGCGGCGTTGCGAGTAACAACGTGAATAAAGGCCATGATGAGTCCCTGAATAAGAGTCGAATAATCAGTAGGTAAGGCGCTGGCGATTGCCGACGCTAATCTGCGCGCCGATCACCAGCAAGAGAATGACGCAGAGGAAGATTGCGCTGGTCCAGGTCGCACCCAAGCCCAGGCCACCATAGGTTTTGGCTTGGGTCAGCAGATCGCCCAACGCCGCGCCAAAGGGCCGCGTGAGGATGTAGGCGATCCAGAAGGTCAGTACCGCATTACCCCCAAGACGCCAGATAGCCAAGGTCACGGCGATCAACACCGCAAAGATTCCCGCCCCCAGGGTAAAGCCGAGCCCCAGGGCTTCGGTGGCCAGGTCTCCGGCAGCAGTACCCAGGGCAAAGGTACAAAGCACGGTCGTCCAGTAAAACAGCTCGCGGCGCGGAGTGACGATCTGACGGATCGACAGGTTGCGCTCAATCGCATACCAGACGGCAAAGTTGATCGCCAACAACCCTGCAAACACTGCCGTACTGACATACAGGCTGATGCCCAACTTATCCGTGAGCACATCGGTGATCTGCGTGCCGACAATGCTCACCAGCACCACGCTCAACCAATAGATCCAAGGTGTATAGGCGCGGGAACGAAGCTGGCCGAACAGCGCCAACGCCAACAGCAGGGCCATACCGATACTGGTCACCGCCTGCCCCAGCCCAGCATCGACAGCCAGATAGTCGGCACAGGTTTCGCCCACGGTGGTGGACATGATCTTGATGATCCAGAAGGACAGCGTCACCTCCGGAACCTTGTTCAGCCAATCGTTCTTGCTCAACGGCTTCATTGGGTGCCTCTCCATAACGGCGCATGTATTGGCGCGAGGGAGAGGCTACGAGAGAAAACTTAGCTGGAACTGAGCAAGCCTTGAAGCCGCCGTATCAACTCGCTACGTGCGCAGCGTCAACGCCGCAGGATCGAGGGACCGCCAGGTACACCAGGTCGATGGACTTTCGACTCTCGGACGTGCGAAATCAAAGGCTACTTGCTGTACTGGAAGCAAATCCGTCGCAGCCCCCCGTTCTTCACGACCAAAGTCACATAAAGGCCGAGCAAACGAATCAATGCAGGGCTCTGGGCAGCTGTAAAGGCCAGAGAGTGGTTCAGGTGCGGCTCATAGCACCTGCCCCTCAGAAACTATCCACGGCCACTCTCAAGGCGCATCCACCCGTTCACTGACGAGCTCGTGCGGACATGGCCGTCGATTGATCGAGCACAATCGCCACGATGGATATTGTTCAAAGGGAGGCCACGGCACAGCGAAGCAATGAGCCAGTCAGCGGACTGAACCCTTGATGTAAAGGGCTCGGCAATAGAATCGACACTGCCTGTAGGGGATGATGCCATCACTCGCTTGCGGAGCGATGCAGGCACCTTTCAGAGGACAAAAAAAAACCCGGAAATCCTCACTTTCGTGGGCCTTCCGGATTTTCTAAACCGCCAAATATGGTGGGTCGTGTGGGATTCGAACCTACGACCAATTGGTTAAAAGCCAACTGCTCTACCAACTGAGCTAACGACCCGCTGTGTGGTGGCGCGTATAATACTGATTTCTAACGGTAATTCAACACCCTAAGTGAAAAAAATCAAAAATAAAGTGTTGGGTCGCTAATACCAGCCGCGCTAAAGCCTTCTGCACGCAAGCGGCAGCTGTCGCATTTACTGCATGCACGCCCCTTGTCGTCCGCCTGATAGCAAGAAACCGTCAGCCCGTAATCGACTCCCAGATGCACACCGGCCTTGATGATCTCGGCCTTGCTAAGGTTCTGCAATGGCGCCTGGATACGAAAGCCCTGCCCTTCGACGCCAGCCTTGGTCGCCAGATTGGCCATGCGCTCAAAGGCCTCTACAAATTCGGGACGGCAATCCGGATAACCGGAGTAATCCACCGCATTGACACCAATGAAGATGTCCCGCGCTTCAAGGACTTCTGCCCAGCCTAGGGCCAGGGACAGGAATACCGTGTTGCGCGCAGGCACATAAGTGACAGGGATGCCTTCACCCGGCGTTTCCGGAACATCGATGGAGCTGTCGGTCAGCGCGGAGCCGCCAATGCCGTTGAGGTTGAGACCGATGACCTTGTGCTCGACCACTCCCAGGTCCCGAGCCACGCGCTCAGCTGCATGCAGCTCTGCACGATGACGCTGGCCGTAATCGAAGCTCATGGTGTAGCAGCTATAGCCTTCAGCGCGGGCCATGGCCACGACGGTGGCCGAGTCCAGGCCGCCGGACAGCAAAATCACTGCGCGCTTTCCAGTGGAAACTTGGCTCTGTGCTTGTTCAGTCATTTCAGCGCCCCGGCTCATCATTCCAAAGGTATTTATGCAATTGCAGTTGCAGGCGCACCGGCAAGTTGTCAGCAACGATCCAGTCGGCCAGATCCCGCGCATTCAGGTCATGGTGGCTCGGCGAGAACAGCACTTCACCGGCACGCCGCTCAAGGCCGTACTGGATCAGCTTGGACACCGCCCAGTCATAGTCCTCGCGAGAGCAGATGACAAACTTCACCTGATCGTTGGCGGTCAGCAGTTGGATGTTTTCGTAGCGATTGCGCTGAACCTCCTCGGAACCTGGAGTCTTCAGGTCGAGAATCCGACTGACTCGCGGGTCTACCGCCGAGATGTCCAGGGCGCCACTGGTTTCCAGCGAAACCTCATAACCGGCATCGCACAGTTGCTTGAGCAAAGGAATGGCATTGGGTTGCGCCAGCGGCTCACCGCCGGTGACACAGACATAGCGCGGACGGAAACCGGCAACCTGCTCCAGCAGGCTGTCGAGGGTACGCTGGGTACCACCGCTGAAGGCGTAGGCACTGTCGCAGTACTGACAACGCAGCGGACAACCAGTCAGGCGCACAAAAACCGTGGGCAGCCCGGCAGTCCGAGTTTCACCCTGCAACGAGTAGAAAACTTCGGTAATTCTCAATGTGTCTTGCATAATCGCCACGGGCGTAACAGCTAAACAGGCTGTCCGCCTCCGTCAGGCACTTCAAGAAACCCCGCAATCGCGCAGATCCCAGGAAGCGTGTTTCAGAAAAAGGGCATGGATTCTAACGAAAAAACCCGCGACAAGCGCGGGTTTCTTGTAACAGCTACCTGCGCGCTTACATGCGCTGCAGATCCCGTTGTGCCAGTTGAGCAGCTGAAGTCCCCGGATACTGGGCAACCACCTGCTGCAGAATGCCCTTGACCCGGTCGGCGTGACCCAGGCGGCGCTCTACGTCAGCCAGCTTGTACAGCGAATCCGGCACTTTGGCGTGCTTGGGATACAGCTGGGAAACCTTGGCGAAAGCCTGACCTGCACCTTGCAGATCACCCTTGGCCAGGTTCACTTCACCCAACCAGTACTGGGCATTGCCGGCGTACTGGCTGTTGGGATACTTGCGCAGGAATGCCGAGAAGGCCTGGCTGGCCTTGTCAAAATCCTTGGCTTTGATCAGGTCGAAGGCAGCATCGTAATAAAGCTTTTCCTTGGCCGGATCAGCGGGTTCGCTGCTGGCGGCAGGCGCTTGAGCAGCAGCCCCGGCTGCGGCACCGGCGGCATTCATGTTGCCACCGGCAGAAGAATTCTCAGGAGTCGCGGCAGGTGCTGCACCGCTTCCTATGCGTCGATCAAGATCCTGGTAACGCTCCAGGCTTTCTTGCTTCATCCGCGCTACATCATTTTGCAGAACTTCGATCACACCCTGTTGGCGTGCAATCTGCTCCTGCATTTGCTGCAGTTGCTGGAACAGCTCGCCCTGTGCCGAGACAGGGGTCGAAACCCCTCCCCCGGCATAGGCGCCGTTCGTGCCATAACCCGCTGGCGGATAACTGCTCCCGCTATTGTTATAGCCAGAGTTGTTATCAACCACAGGAACCGCAGACCACGCCGCAAGCGGCGTGAGACTGAGAGCCAAAATAGTTACAGCACGACGGCACGTTCGCATGACGAATTACTTACGCAGTTCGACGCGACGGTTTTGAGCCCAGGACTGCTCGTCGTGGCCAGTAGCAACTGGACGCTCTTTACCGTAGGAAACCAGCTCCAGCTGAGCTGGGGAAACGCCTTGCAGAACCAGGTAGCGTTGAACGGCTTTCGCACGACGCTCGCCCAGTGCCATGTTGTACTCACGAGTACCACGTTCGTCGGTGTTGCCTTCCAGAACAACGCGAGCGCCGTTTGCTTTCAGGTCTTTGGCGTGAACATCCAGAGCGCGCATGGCTTCTGGCTTCAGGTCCGAGCTGTCGTATTCGAAGTAGAAGGTGGTGATTGCGCGCAGAGCAGCTTCTTCGCTCAGGGAGCCATCAACAGCACCAGTGTTAGCGCCGTAACCAGCGTTTGGATCAACAGCGCCTTCACCGGCGTTGTCGCCACCTTTGGAGGAGCAACCTACAGCTACAGCCATGGCCAGAGCCAGCGCAGCAAACTTACCAAACTTCAACATTTCCATCGTGAAACTCCTAATGAACCCCAGTGTGTTAAGTGAAACATTGTAGCGCCGCGTCAGTTCAGGTAAGGGGACCAGGACGGTTCTCTGACTTCGCCTTGAGCGGTAGGAAGCGGGAGCCTCACACGTCCATTAATGGACACGAGCATCAAGACTCCCCGGCCCTGCTGGCGGGTGGCGTAGATTACCATGGTGCCGTTGGGCGCAACAGTAGCTGACTCATCAAGGTTGGTGTCTGTGAGGATTTTTACGCTACCGCGCTGCAAATCCTGAGCCGCCACCCGGAAGTTGGTGAAGCCATCCTGGCGGTGGATCATCACCAGGGTCTTTTCGTCAGCAGAAAGTTTTGGGTTGGCGTTGTAGTTACCAATAAAGGTCACACGCTCAGCGCCACCGCCGTTGACATTGCTTTTATAGACTTGTGGCTTGCCGCCCCGGTCAGAGGTGAAGTAGATGGTGGAACCATCCTTGCCCCAGAACGGCTCGGTATTGATGCCAGGACCACTGGTGACACGACTCAACTGGCGCGAGGCCATGTTCATCACGTAGATATCCGGGTTGCCATCCTTGGACAGCACGAACGCCAGGCGACTGCCATCGGGCGACCAGGCTGGCGCACCATTGAGGCCTTCGAAGTTGGTGATCTGCTCACGACGCCCGGTATCAATGTGCTGAACGAAGATGCGCGGACGCTTCTGCTCGAACGACACATAGGCAATGCGCTTGCCATCGGGCGCGAAACGCGGCGACAGGATAGGTTCGCGGGACTGCAACAGCGTCACTGCACGAGCGCCGTCATAGTCGGAGCGTTGCAAAGTGTAACGCGTGTTGTTCACCGAGAAGCGCTCGGCCGTCACGTACAACAGGCGCGTCGAGAAAGCCCCCTTGATGCCGGTGAGCTTTTCAAAGGACTGGTCGGAAATGTAGTGCGACATGTCCCGCAATTGATCGACGCTGCCCGAGACGCTGCCGGTCAGCACTTGCTGCTCGGTAGCGACGTTGAACAGGGTGTACTGCACCTGCAGGCGACCGCCAGCGGGAACAATGTTGCCGACCATCACGTACTGGGCGCCCAAGGCTTTCCAGTCGCGGAAAATGACTTCACTGGCCTGGGTCGGCAAGCTGATCATGTTCTGCTTAGGAATAGGCGAGTAATAGCCCGAGTTGCGCAGGTCATCACCGATGATCTGTGCCATGTCGTCCGGCAGCACGCTGCCACCCTGCCAACCGAACGGTACTACCGCGATAGGCGTTGCCCGGTCAGTGCCACTGGTGACCAGAATGTTCTTTTCATCCGCTGCCGCTATCCCTGCCATACAGCAAATAACGACAAGCATTCCTCGAAGAAGGTTTCTCACAAGGCTAGATCCTCAGGTGTGAATGTCATCTTGAATGAACGATAGGGAGCAAAATCCTTCGGACTCAACCCCTGCATTTCTGTCAAACGCCCAATGTTCTTGACTGCCGCCACCGCCGAAGCGTCGAACGGCCCATCACCACTGGACTTGATCACGCTGACCGTGGTCACCGTGCCATCAGGCAACATGCCGATTCGCAGCTCCACCGTCATGCCCTTGCGCGCCGAAGGAGGACGAGCCCAGCCTTCCGCCGCACGAATACGAATCAGGTCATCGAAACTGCCCGCGACACTGTCACCCACCTCATCCGACTTCGTGGCCTCACGCTCCGGCTTATCGGAAAGCAAATCGGCCAAGGCCTGGGCCTTTTTCTCTTCGGCAGATTTACGCGCTGCTTCCTGGGCCTTTTTCTTCGCGGCGTCGGCGGCAGCTTTCTTCTTCGCGTCCTCGGCGACCTTTTTCTTCGCTTCGTCAGCTTCAGATTTCTTCTTCGCGTCTTCCGCAGCTTTTTTCTTCGCGTCTTCGACGACTTTCTTCTTCGCTTCTTCAGCGGCCTTTTTCTTGGCCTCTTCTTCCACGGCTTTCTTGGCTTCTTCTTCAGACTTCTTCTTGGCTATATCAGCCAATTGTTTCTCTTCAGCCTTTTTTGCTTCCGCGGTTTTCTTGGCTTCATCAGCCTTCTTGGCCTCGTCGGCTTTCTTGGCCTCATCGGCCTTTTTAGCTTCGTCGGCTTTTTGAGCGGCCTCTTCTTTCTTTTGTTCCGCAGCCTTGATCTCTTCCTGCTCGACCTTCTTCTGTTCCAACTGCTCAGCTTCGGTCTGGCGCGCGGCGGATTTCTTCGCCTCACCCGCAATCTTGTGATTGGTCTGGGTAGTGGCCGGACTCTTCGACTTCAGCTGATACAGGGTCGCCTGGACGATCGGCTTGGCCGGCGGCAACTCCGGGGTCATGGCAAAGCTGACAAACAGCATGCCAAACACCAGCACGTGCAGGGCAACCGCCCAGACACTAGGCCAGAAGTAGCTTTCCGAGGCGGACGGCTCTCGCTGTTGGTGCATCAGGGCGCCTCGGTAATCAAGCCAACGTTACCGACTCCGGCTTTCTGCAGCCCCCCCATGGCACCCATCACGGAGCCATAGTCGACGGTTTTATCACCGCGAATGAACACCTGGGTGCGTTTGCCGCCTTCATTGCCGGCACGGATGATCTTGGTCACCGCGTCCGTCATCTGCGGCAAGGTCATCGCCTTGTCCTGTTGCTTCTCGGTGTCGACTTCACTGCCAAGGTTCCAGTAATAGGTCTTGTCAGACTTGATCGAGATAGTCAGCACCTGGGTGTTGTTGTCCTGGGGCAAGGCTTCGCTGGAAACCTTGGGCAGGTCAACTTTCACGCCCTGGTTGAGCATCGGCGCGGTCACCATGAAGATAACCAGCAGTACCAACATCACGTCGATGTAGGGCACCACGTTCATCTCGGCAACCGGCTTGCGTTTGTGGCGAACTCGGGCCATTGGATTTACCTGCTCACTCTTCGCTGGTGTGCACTTTGCGGTGCAGGATCGCCTGGAACTCGTCGGCGAAGGTGTAGTAACGGCTGATCAGGGTCTCGCCACGAGCGGCGAAGCGGTTGTAGGCGATCACCGCCGGGATGGCCGCGAACAGGCCGATGGCCGTGGCGATCAGGGCTTCGGCGATACCCGGGGCCACAGTGGCCAAGGTCGCTTGCTGGGCCTGGGCCAAGCCACGGAAGGAGTTCATGATCCCCCATACAGTACCGAACAGGCCGATGTACGGGCTGACCGAACCTACGGTGGCGAGGAAGGGCAGGCTCTGCTCGAGCTTCTCTTCTTCACGGGAAATGGCTACGCGCATCGCACGGGCCACACCTTCCATGACCGCTTCCGGATCAACCCCCGGTTGCTGGCGCAGGCGGGAGAATTCCTTGAAACCGGCACGAAAGATCTGCTCGACGCCGGAATCCGGGTCTGGGTTGCTACCCGCCTGACGGTAGAGTTTGGACAGGTCGATACCGGACCAGAAGCGCTCCTCGAAGCTCTCCAGGGCACGTCGACCGGCGCGCAGCAGGTTGCTGCGCTGAAAGATCATGATCCATGAAGTCACCGATGCGGCAACCAGGATCAGCATTACCAACTGCACTACAACGCTGGCATTGCTGACCAGGCTCCACATGGAGGAATGGTCGACGACGTTAGCTTCCACGCTTTATCTCCTGCTCTGAGTGTGTACCCGCGCTGCTCTCGTCGGCAAAGGCCGTACGCAGAGCATCTGGAATAGCGCGGGGTTTGAAATTGTCGGCGCGCACACAAGCCACCAAAAACTGCCCTTCACAGAGCAGCACATTGTCCGTGGAACGCCTGACCTGCTGAGTGAAGCGCAGGCTGACCCGGTTCAATTCGGTGACCTGGGCACTGACCAGAAGCTCATCGTCCAGTCGCGCCGGCGCGTGGTAACGCGCTTCGCTGGAATGCACGACAAATAACAGGTTCTCCCCTGCCAGCTGCGATTGGGCAAAGCCCAAGTGTCGTAGCCGCTCGGTTCGAGCCCGCTCCATAAACTTAAGGTAATTAACGTAATACACGATGCCGCCGGCATCGGTGTCCTCGTAATAAACGCGACAACGATGTGCGAACGACCCAAGCCCGTTTTGCGCGCGCATACTCTAGTGCTTACTCCTCGGGTTGCCAATCCGGCCAGGCAACTGTTTTTTCATTCTTGAACGACTTTTGCTGAAGTTTTAACGATGCCAGCCCCTAGGACAGCACAAACCCCAAATAAATCGACAAAAAGCGGGTTATTAATCGTCCACGGCATCGAGGAATTCGTCTACCACAGGCATGTCCCCCATTCGTGACGGAATGTTTAAACCGAAGTGCAGGTAAGCATGCCGGGTCACCACCCGGCCACGTGGGGTACGCATGATGTAGCCCTGCTGGATCAGGTACGGCTCCAACACATCCTCGATGGTATGGCGTTCTTCACTGATCGCCGCTGCCAGGCTGTCAACGCCCACTGGCCCACCGTCGAATTTCTCGATCATGGTCAGCAACAGACGTCGGTCCTGGTGATCGAAGCCACGCTCATCGACGTCCAGCAGGTTCAAGGCCAGGTCGGCGATCGGCTTGGTGATGTGTCCCTTGGCCCGCACTTCGGCAAAGTCGCGTACCCGGCGCAACAGACGGTTGGCAATCCGCGGCGTGCCCCTTGCACGGCGAGCCACCTCGAAGGCGCCTTCCGGATCCAGGGGCAAGCCGAGAATGCTCGCGGAACGACTGACAATGGTCGCCAGGTCCGCAGTGCTATAGAACTCCAACCGCTGCACGATACCGAACCGGTCCCGCAGCGGGTTGGTCAACATCCCCGCGCGGGTCGTCGCCCCAACCAGGGTAAACGGCGGCAGGTCCAGCTTGATCGAGCGCGCCGCTGGGCCCTCGCCGATCATGATGTCGAGCTGGAAATCTTCCATGGCCGGGTACAGCACTTCTTCAACGATCGGCGACAGTCGATGGATCTCGTCGATGAACAGCACATCATGCGGCTCGAGGTTGGTCAGCAGCGCCGCCAAATCGCCAGGGCGCTCCAGCACAGGGCCGGATGTACTCTTGATCGATACGCCCATTTCCTCGGCAATGATGTTGGCCAAGGTGGTCTTGCCCAATCCGGGAGGGCCGAAGATCAGGGTGTGGTCCAGGGACTCATTGCGCCCACGGGCCGCCTGGATGAACAGCTCCATCTGCTCGCGCACGCTGGGCTGGCCAATGTAGTCGGCCAGGCTGACCGGACGAATCGCCCGGTCCTGGACTTCTTCGCGCTCACGGGGTCCCGTGGCGGCGATCAGACGGTCAGCTTCAATCACTTAAATCATTCCCTTCAGCGCTCGGCGGATCATGTCTTCACTGCTCAAGCCTTTGTCTTTGATCGCGGACACCGCCTTGCTGGCTTCCTGCGGCTTGTAGCCCAGAGAGATCAACGCACTGACTGCATCCGACTCGGCGCTGGCGACCGGCATCGGCGCGTCCGGCTGGTTTGGCACCAGGGCGAACATGCTCGGTACCGCTTCCCAGGCCTTGAAGCGGTCCTTGAGTTCCACCAGCAGACGCTCGGCGGTCTTCTTGCCAACCCCAGGTACCTTGGTCAGGGCCGAGGTGTCCTGGGCTTGCACACAGCGCACCAGCTCATCCACCTCAAGACTGGACATCAGCGCCAGGGCCAATTTCGGACCAACACCATTGAGACGGATCAACTCGCGAAAAAAGTCTCGCTCACGCTTGCTGGCAAAGCCGTAGAGTAACTGCGCGTCCTCGCGGACAACCAGATGGGTGTGCAAGGTCAGGGGTTCGCCGACCGACGGCAGGCGATAAAGGGTGGTCATGGGCACTTCGACTTCGTACCCCAGCCCGTTTACATCAAGAATCAGGTGCGGCGGCTGTTTCTCAGCCAGAGTGCCGCGCAAGCGTCCAATCACGTTTCAAATCCTTAGACGATGGCCAGTACGGGACTGGCGGCTCACTGAGCAAGCGTCCGGGCCGGCAACACAGGCGCGCAACGCTCCACTCCTAAAAATGACTGCGCTGATGCTATCAGAGACGCAGGCGACCGCCACGACTGCGTGCCGTTCCCAGCCCATGGGGCAACAAGCTGGAGCGGGTATGAGCGTGACAGATGGCAATAGCCAGGGCGTCCGAGGCGTCGATCTGCGGCTTGCTGGTCAACTTGAGCAAATGCATGACCATCATCTGCACCTGCTCCTTATTTGCGGCGCCGGTCCCGGCCACGGCCTGCTTGACCTGGGTAGCGGTGTACTCGGCAATCTCCAGGCCCTCCTCGGCACCCGCAACGATAGCCGCACCCCGCGCCTGCCCAAGCTTCAAGGCCGAGTCGGCATTACGTGCCATGAACACCTTCTCGATGCCCATGGTCACCGGACCGTAGGTCTGAATTACCTCGCGGACCCCGCGATAGACGATCTGCAACCGCTCCGGCAACTCGCCGGCACCGGTACGAATACAACCGGAGGCCACATACACGCAGCCGCGTCCGGTATCTCGAACCACGCCATAACCGGTGATGCGCGAACCGGGGTCGATGCCAAGAATAAGAGTCATAACGCCTGCTGCTTGAATGAAGAGGCCTGTCGGCCATGAGCGGAACAGCGAAAAAGCAAAAGCCGGAAGCACTCTGCCGCACAATAATCGCGGCGTTGCACATCCGGCTTCAAGGGCAGTGCAATTGAATCAGCCGAGTTGCTCGGCAACCGACTCCGGAATGTCCGCGTTGGAGTAGACGTTCTGTACGTCATCCAGGTCTTCCAGCATGTCGATCAGCTTGAGGACCTTCTCGGCACCTTCCAGGTCCAGCTCGGCACTGGTGGTCGGCAGCATGACGATTTCCGCGTCATCGGCCTTGAACCCCGCCGCTTCCAGGGCATTACGCACGGCATAGAAACCGGCGAACGAGGTGAAGACGTCAATCGAACCGTCGTCGTTGCTCACCACGTCATCGGCGTCCGCTTCCATCGCGGCTTCGATCAGCGAATCTTCGTCGATACCCGGCGCGAAGGAAATCTGCCCCTTGCGCTCGAACAGGTAGGCCACCGAACCATCGGTGCCCAGGTTGCCACCACACTTGCTAAACGCATGCCGCACGGCAGCCGCAGTGCGGTTACGGTTATCGGTCATGCATTCGACCATCACCGCCACGCCGCCCGGACCATAACCTTCGTAGGTCAGCTCGACCATGTCATCGGTATCGGCTGCACCAGCGCCCCGGGCCACCGCACGATCGATAATGTCCCGGCTCATGTTGGCGCTCAGCGCCTTGTCCAACGCCAGACGCAGACGCGGGTTGGAACCAGGATCACCGCCACCCTGACGGGCAGCGACGGTCAGTTCACGAATCCACTTGGTGAAAATCTTGCCTTTCTTGGCATCCTGACGCTCTTTGCGGTGCTTGATGTTCGCCCACTTGGAATGACCTGCCATAAATTGCTCCAAAATTTTCTTTGAAACATTGCCCGCGTCACCTTTGCGGCATGCGAGCAACAAAAACTCGACCCCATAGAAAAAGCGCACCCGAAGGTGCGCCTTATCGGGCCGGCTTATTCAGCCTTAGGCTGTTCGCGCAGGCGGATGTGCAGCTCGCGCAGAGCCTTGGCATCCACCAGACCCGGCGCCTGAGTCATGACACAGGCTGCGCTCTGGGTTTTCGGGAAAGCGATCACTTCGCGGATCGACTGGGCGCCGGTCATCAGCATCACCAGGCGATCCAGACCGAAGGCCAAACCACCGTGTGGCGGCGCGCCATACTTGAGGGCGTCGAGCAGGAAGCCGAATTTCTCTTCCTGTTCCTCTTCGCTGATACCCAACAGGCGGAATACCGCTTGCTGCATTTCCTTGCGATGGATACGGATCGAACCGCCACCCAACTCGGTGCCGTTGAGCACCATGTCGTAGGCACGGGACAATGCGGTGGCCGGGTTGGCCTCCAGCTCTTGTGGCGAGCACTTCGGCGCGGTGAACGGGTGGTGCAACGCGCTGAAGCTACCGTCGTCGTTCTCTTCGAACATCGGGAAGTCGACGACCCACATAGGCGCCCACTCGCAGGTCAGCAGGCTCAGGTCATGACCGAGCTTGATCCGCAGCGCGCCCAAAGCTTCGCTGACGATCTTGGCCTTGTCGGCACCGAAGAACACGATGTCGCCATCAACCGCACCAACGCGATCGAGGATCACGTTCAGGTTGGCCTCTGGGATATTCTTGACGATCGGCGACTGCAGGCCTTCAACGCCCTTGGCGCGCTCGTTGACCTTGATGTACGCCAGGCCCTTGGCACCGTAGATACCGACAAACTTGGTGTAGTCGTCGATCTGCTTGCGCGGCATGCTCGCCCCGCCTGGCACGCGCAAGGCGGCGATACGGCATTTTGGATCGTTGGCCGGACCACTGAAGACCTTGAAGTCCACTTCCTTGAGCTGATCGGCAACGTCCACCAGTTCCAGCGGGTTGCGCAGGTCCGGCTTGTCGGAGCCGTAACGGCGCATGGCCTCTTCAAAGGTCATGTGCGGGAATTCGCCGAACTCCAGATCCAGCACTTCCTTGAACAGGTTGCGGATCATGCCTTCGGTCAGGCCCATGATGTCTTTTTCATCGAGGAAGCTGGTTTCGATGTCGATCTGAGTGAACTCAGGCTGACGGTCGGCACGCAGGTCTTCGTCGCGGAAGCACTTGGCGATCTGGTAGTAGCGGTCGAAGCCGGCCACCATCAGCAACTGCTTGAACAGCTGCGGCGATTGCGGCAAGGCAAAGAAGCTGCCCGCGTGGGTACGGCTCGGCACCAGGTAGTCGCGGGCACCTTCAGGGGTGGCGCGGGTCAGGATCGGCGTTTCCACGTCGAGGAAGCCGTTCTCGTCCAGGTAGCGACGGATGCTGGTGGTCATGCGCGAGCGCAGACGCAGTTTCTCGGCCATTTCCGGACGGCGCAGGTCGATGAAGCGATAGCGCAGACGGGTTTCTTCACCCACGTCGGAGTATTCGTTGAGCGGGAACGGCGGGGTTTCCGCTTCGTTCAGCACTTCCAGCTCATAGCCCAGGACTTCGATCATGCCCGAAGCCATGTTGGCATTGCCGGCGCCGGCCGGGCGCAGGCGCACCTTACCGGTGACCTTGACCACGTATTCGCTGCGCACGCGGTCGGCGGCGGCGAAGGTGTCAGCACGGTCCGGGTCGAACACTACCTGGGCCAGACCTTCACGATCACGGATATCGAGGAAAATCACCCCGCCGTGGTCACGGCGACGGTGGACCCATCCGCAAAGGGTTACTTCCTGACCTTCCAGGCTTTCGTTCAGTTGGCCGCAATAATGGCTGCGCATCATGGTAGTGGTTTCACTTCTCGTAATTCAAAATTCGATGGAGGCCTTGCGCACCTCTCAAGGTGCCGGATAGTGCAAGAACTCGCGCGTGTCGTTCAACTTAGTCAGCTTTGTCGCCACCGGCCAGGTTCTTCTTGGAGCCGGTCTTGAAGTCGGTTTCATACCAGCCGGTGCCACTGAGGCGGAAACCGGGCATGGACAGCATCTTTTTCAGTTCAGGTGCCTGGCAGGCAGGGCAATCGACCAGCGGCGCGGCGCTGATCTTTTGAATGGCTTCCAACTGATGACCACAGGAAGCGCATTGGTAGTCGTACATGGGCATGGGGGCGTCTCGGCAATCCAGATTACTGCTTGAATTACAGCCAGAGCCCACGCCAAAGCTCGGGCTACGTAGCAAAGAGCGGGATTATATCCATTAAATCGGCCCTGTGCAGCCGTATGACCCTATTAGCGGGAGTTGCTGATTGTCGGACAGGTGCCAGCGATTCGATCAGCGCCGGACTCAAGACTGGAGGAGCAGCGACCTTATAGAGGGGACGAATGACGCAGCGAGGCGCCATTCGTAATAGCGGACTTAACGATTTTCCAGCAACGAGCGCAGCATCCATGCGGTTTTCTCATGCACTTGCATGCGCTGGGTCAGCAGATCTGCCGTCGGCTCGTCGCTGACCTTGTCCAGCAACGGGAAGATGCCACGCGCGGTCCGAGTCACCGCTTCCTGACCGCTGACCAGTTGCTTGATCATTTCTTCAGCCGCCGGCACCCCCTCCTCCTCCTTGATCGAGGACAGCCGAGCATAAATGGAATAGGCACCCGGAGCCGGGAAACCCAAGGCGCGAATACGCTCGGCAATCAGATCGACCGCCAGGGCCAGTTCGTTGTACTGCTCTTCAAACATCAGATGCAGGGTGCGAAATTGCGGGCCGGTAACGTTCCAATGGAAGTTATGGGTTTTCAGGTACAACACGTAGGTGTCCGAAAGCAGACGGGAAAGACCGTCGACGATGGATTTACGATCTTCTTCACTGATACCGATATCAATTGCCATGTTTCTCTCCGTTAACGGGATGGATTCACACAATCAGCTGCCGGACCACTCTAGCAAGAGTACTGCTCCCCCGCCGCCACGGATCGTCAATCAGCCTGCGGTGGATTGCCCCGTGGACCGGGCAAGATTTTTTCGCCCTGAGCTCAAGAAATATCCGACAACAGGGAAAAATCGACGTTCCCCGAAAAATCCACAGCCACCCGTCTAGAACAAGCCTTTTTGCCCGATTGTCCGAATTCACGACATCCCCCCTGGCGTTCCAGCCATCACACCGGGCACCGCTGCTGATTTGAGAAGGCCTGGGCTTTACTGTTAAATAGAGCCCGTGTCGCTGTTGCCTATTTCTTCGGCCAGCGCGCATAGGCTGACACCGCGTACGTACCTGCCGCCTCACCTATTTATTCAGAAGCGAACCGTGCGTGATCAGCTCTTCCTTGTGCTTGCTTCTTAACGTGAGTTAATCAAAATGTTGAAAATCGTCCACCTACTGACAGGCGTCGCAGCTCTGCTGCTGTCCTTGCTTCCGAGTCTAAGATCTGACGCAGTTCCCTACCTGCAACAACCCGATGCTCTTTACCTGGCCCTGTTCGGCCTGCTCAACCTGATCCTGGCTCCAGCGATCCCTTACTGGAACCGAGGCCCTCGTCATCACCTGCAAAATCTCGTCAGCGCTCTGCTGGTATTGGTTGTCGTACTGCAAACCCTCACGCTGCTGGCCCCCATGCCAGTGATCGGTGGTCAACCCGCAGTTCTGGTCAGCCTGTTGACTGCACTGATTGCAGTGGCCCTGCATCTAGCCGTCAGCTTTTACAAGTCATCGCCTGCGGCATCCTCTGCGCCGTCTTACGATATGAGCAACCGCGATACCGGCACTGTGAAGTGGTTCAACACCTCCAAGGGGTTCGGCTTTATTTCCCGGGATTCTGGCGATGATATTTTTGTGCACTTTCGCGCCATTCGCGGAGAAGGTCATCGCGTTCTGGTCGAAGGCCAGCGTGTGGAGTTCTCGGTGATGAACCGCGACAAGGGCCTGCAAGCTGAAGACGTGATTGCTGCACTACCGCGTCGCTGATCCATGCCCACAAAAAACCGCGCCTAGGCGCGGTTTTTTTTGCTCTGGCAACTCAGTACCTAGCGCCCCTCAGTAATGAGGCGGCGGCGCTTCCTCTTCAAAAGAGTCGAACTGCCCGACCATTTCTTCCTGACGCTTGAGCAGCGCAGCCATCTGCAACTGCAAGCGCTCCAGCACTTTCTGCTGCGCCACCAGCACGTCGTTCAAAGTCTGAATAGTGTCATCCTGGAACGCCAGTCGGCTTTCCAGGTCGGTTACACGATCTTCCAGGCTCATGACTCAACCCTCCAAAAACTGGAAATCATCAGCCAATACTACCCGCAGCCGGTCACGGATCTGCGCAACCTGCTCAGCACTGTAAGGCTTGGCCGGGTGCTTGCCCCACACCGGAGCCGGCCATGCGGCATCGTCGCGTTTACGCACGATTACATGCATGTGCAGTTGACTCACCACATTGCCCAGGGTCGCCACATTCAACTTATCGGCATCAAAGGAGTCCTTGAGCACCTCTGCCAGTGCGGTGGTTTCCTGCCACAACTGAAGCTGATCGGTGACATCCAGTTGAAACAACTCGCTGATATCCTCGCGACGCGGCACCAGGATGAACCAGGGATAGTTGGCGTCATTGGACAGCAGCAATCGACAAAGGGGGAAATCCCCGATCGGCAGTGTGTCTTGTTGCAGCCGTGAATCTAAAGTGAACACCGCGTTTACTCCCGCTCAGCTCATTCCAACCTGGCGTCCAGTATGACTGACACGCACCAGGCAACAGACGCGCAGCATACCTGTGAACGCCTCGCGCTTCATGACCAATGAACCCATGCGCCGCCACTCAAGCCCCGGCAAGGAGCCGACTTCAATGCAAGCAATGCGCCCCACTGCAGAACACTTTCCCTCGCGCCGCACCATTTGCGCACAGAGCAGCCAGAACGTTCGGAAGGTGACCCACCTGACCAGTAACGCTGCTGATCTTTCCCGCACATGACTGCATGAACTTTGCGCAGAGTTACCAAAGTTTTGCAGCAACCCCGTACAGACGGTCTACGCTCAGTACCCCAAGCATCCGCCGTTTACTCACTTTGCGGTGTGTCGCGGTAACGTTTTGCCTGACTGTGCAACTTATTGCACAGCCCTGCACTATGAAGACTGCCGCGTCAAGCCAAACAAAAGGACGTCTGAGAGAGCGGTTTTATGCGGTTTTTACAGGGTCACATGCGGGTTTGAAGAAAAGTTACCGAGCAGACTCAGTTTGTGCACGCTTGTTGCATTCAACCTGACATCGTCTGCATTGGCTCATCGGAAGTGAGGCCCTGCAGACTCATAATAATAGTGGCAGGGTTGCCCCGCAGTACTTTGAAAGTTTTGGCATGAGGGCTTAATTTCCTCCTCAAAAGCGCTCGAAGCACACTGTTAAAGTTGTCAGTCTGGATACACTCCGACTGCAAAATTACGACACAGATCAAGCAATTTGCGACAGGGTCGTAAAGAAGCTGAAAGGATAGATAGGCAAGTATCGCCAATATTGTCAGCGTGATATAAGTTTGCGCCGACACAAAAAGAAAGAGCCGCCCAGATAAAAAAATAGGTGGGACGGCAGTACTCTTCTAAAAACCAAAGGAGCAAATCACGATGCGCGTGATGAAGTGGAGCATGATCGCCCTGGCTGTATCAGCAGGCACCTCGCAGTTCGCAATCGCGTCCTCTCAGGACGACGCAAAGGGCTTTATCGAAGATAGCACCCTGACCGCCAAAACCCGTCTTGAGTACATGAACCGTGACTTCAAGAACGGCGCAGGTAACCACGAACGTGCCGACGGCACTTTCAAAAGCGGCTATCGCCAAGATACCGGCCTGAGTGAACTGCTGCAGTACAACTCCGGCTTCACTCAAGGCACCGTAGGTGTCGGTGTTGACGCTTTCGCCATGGGCGTGATCAAGCTGGACGGTGGCGCTGGTCGCTCCGGTAACGGCCTGGCAGCCAACAACAGCCTGGGCGAGCCAGAAAAAGACTCGTCAGCTGTAGGCGGCGCGGTCAAGTTCCGGATCTCTGACACCGTACTGAAATACGGCGACCAGATGGTTGCCAGCCCAGTATTCTCCACCGACGACAGCCGCCTGCTGCCTGAAGTCGCTACCGGTACCATGATCACCAGCAAAGAGATCAAGGGCCTGGAGCTGAACGCTGGTCACTTCACCGCACTGCGCTCGCAGACCGGCCAGTACAACGACAGCATCAACGGTCGTGGCGCTGACGGCCTGAAAAAACCAGGTCTGACTGCCGCTGACTTCGCTGGTGCCACCTACCAGTTCACCGACAACTTCGTCGGCGGCATCGCTGCGTCCAAGGTCGATGACTACTTCAAGAAGCAGTACATCAACCTGAACTACACCTTCCCGATCGCTGACAACCAGTCGCTGAACCTCGACTTCAACGGCTACCGCACCGAAGACGACGGCAAGAAACTGTACGGCAAGCTGGACAACAAACTGTGGAGCTTGGCAGCTGCTTACAGCATCGGCCCGAACAAGTTCACCATCGCTCACCAGCGCTCCACCGGCGACACCAACTACCTGTACGGTGTTGACGGCAACGGCACCATCTTCGTCGCCAACTCCATCCAGATCTCCGACTTCATCGGTGAAGACGAGCGTTCCTGGCAGGCTCGCTACGACCTGAACATGGCGACCCTGGGTGTTCCTGGCCTGAGCTTCATGGCCCGTTACGTGAAGGGTGACAACATCACCACTTCGTCGAACACCGAAGGCAAGGAAAACGAGTTCAACTTCGAAACCAAGTACGTGATGCAAGAAGGTCCAGCCAAAGACCTGTCGTTCCGCCTGCGTAGCGCTGTGTATCGTGCAAACGGTGCTTACAACAAGGACTACACCGCAGACAACAACGACGTTCGTATCATCGTAGAGTACCCACTGAGCATCTTGTAATTCAGTGCTCAGCTGAATGCGCTAACACGCAGCTCTAATAAGAACCGCCATCCTGATTCAGGGTGGCGGTTTTTTTATGCCTCTTTGAAGTTTCAGAAAGAAACCCAAAACCAAATAGCAAGCTAACTAAGTAAACAGCTATTGTTAGTAGATATCAATGGCTCCAGGCAGGCCTTGCTAGTTACCAATGGCTGGACTTAAAACAGACAAGGGGCTGATAGCCCCTTGTCTTGAACAACATTATCTGACCGAACGGCCAAGTCATGAAACTGACTTATTGCACGGCAGATTCCTGAACGACTCGAATCACCCGTTGCGGAAATGGAATATCAATCCCTGCAGCCTTCAGATGGTCGCGAGACAGCTCGTTGAAATGGAACATCACATCCCAGTAGTCCGCAGTCTTGACCCAGACTCGCAGCGAAAGAGTAATTGCACTGTCACCCAGGGTGGACACCACCGCTACCGGCGCAGGATCGGCCAGCACGCGTTCATCCTTGGCCAACTCCAGCAGCACCTCGCGGGCCTTCTGCAGGTCCGCGTCGTAATTCACACCGACGTCGAACACCACCCTGCGGGTCGGTTGACGGTTGTAGTTGGTGATGATGCCGTTGGACAGGTTACCGTTAGGCACAATCACCGTCTTGTTGTCACCGGTACGCAGCACGGTGTGGAAGATCTGAATACTGTCCACGGTGCCGCTGATGCCTTGGGCTTCAATAAAGTCACCAATACGAAAGGGGCGAAACAACAGGATCAATACCCCACCCGCGAAATTTGCCAGGCTGCCTTGCAGCGCCAGGCCGATCGCCAAGCCTGCAGCACCGATCGCAGCCACGAAAGAGGTGGTTTCAACACCGATCATCGAGGCTACGCTGACGATCAACAGCACTTTGAGAATGACGTTGGCCAGGTTGCTGATAAAGCCTTGCAGCGCCATGTCGGCATTGCGCAGTGCCAGCAACTTGCCCACCTTGTGGGTCAGCCTGTTGATCAGCCACCAGCCGATGGCCAAGGTGATCACTGCCAGCAGCACCCGGCTGCCGTATTCCATGATCATTGGAATCCAGGCTTGGGAAGCTCGGACCAGGTTGTCTACTTCAGCGTTCAAATCCATCTATTTCTCCAGATTCCCGGGGTTGCGGCGTACATGACTGACAGGCAGAACGACCGGCTCCATTGGGGCTCAATCGTTTCTGCCATTCCTCCGGCCTCGGACGCCAATAAGTTCTAGAGGTTCCCGGAGAAGCTGATCAATCGCGGAAGTTGTTGAACTGCAGGGGCATGCCGAACTCGTGTGCACGCAGCGCGGCGATGGCCTCTTGCAGGTCGTCACGTTTCTTGCCAGTGACCCGTACCTGCTCACCTTGAATCGAGGCCTGTACCTTCAACTTGGCGTCCTTGATATGAGCGACGATCTTCTTCGCCAGCTCTTTATCGATACCTTCCTTGAGCACCGCTTCCTGCTTCATCACCTTGCCCGAGGCATAGGCATCTTTGACTTCCAGGCACTGTACGTCGATCTTGCGCTTGACCAAGGCCAGCTTGAGGATCTCGATCATTGCTTCCAACTGGAATTCGGCTTCGGCGGTCAGGTTGACCGTCAGGTCCTTGTCCTTGAACTCGAAGCTGCCCTTGCCCTTCAAGTCATAACGACGGTCCAGTTCCTTGACGGCGTTTTCCACCGCGTTGGTGACTTCGTGCTTGTCCAGTTCGGATACCACGTCAAACGACGGCATGTAATCTCTCCAAATAAAAAGGGGCGCTGTTCAAAACATCGAACACGCCCGGCTTGCGGTTAAAATCCGCGCTCATTATAACGGGTCTTTCCCCTCCTTCACCGCGCGCCCTCTGCGGGCCTGCCAAACAGAGCGAAAACTTGATGTCCACCACCTGGCATGTTCTCGGCGCCGGTAGCCTCGGCACCCTGTGGGCCTCCCGCCTGGCCCGCGCCGGCTTGCCGGTACGCCTGATCCTGCGGGACCAGGCCCGCCTGCACGCATATCGGACAGCCGGCGGCCTGACCCTGGTAGAACAGGGCCAGAGCAGCCTGCAAGCGATCCCCGGTGAAACCTGCGACAGCACGGCCCCCATCAGCCGCCTGCTGCTGGCATGCAAGGCCTACGATGCAGAAGCGGCCGTGGCCAGTATCGCTGCACGCCTGACCCCAGGAGCCGAACTGATCCTGTTGCAGAACGGCCTCGGCAGCCAGGATGCGGTGGCTGCCAAAGTGCCCCAGGCACGCTGCATTGCCGCCTCCAGTACCGAAGGGGCATTTCGCGACGGCGACTGGCGCGTGGTCTTCGCCGGTCACGGCTACACCTGGCTGGGCGACACCGGCCACCCGACCGCACCGATCTGGCTGGATGAGCTGAGTGCCAGCGGCATCCCCCATGAATGGAGCACCCAGATCCTCACCCGACTCTGGCGCAAGCTGGCGCTCAACTGTGCAATCAATCCACTGACGGTCTTGCACGACTGCCGCAATGGCGGCTTGCAGCAGCACCCGTGTGAAGTGGCCACCTTGTGCTCTGAGTTGAGCGAACTGCTGCAATGCTGCGGACAACCTGCCGCAGCGCAGAACCTGCAACAGGAAGTCGAACGAGTGATCCAGGCCACTGCCGCCAACTACTCCTCGATGCACCAGGACGTGGCCAGCCAGCGACGAACCGAAATCAGCTATCTGTTGGGTTATGCCTGTGAAGCCGCTGCCCGCCACCGACTGCAACTGCCCCATCTGCAACAATTGCAACAGCGGCTGGTGAGCCTGCTGCAACTGCGTGGATTGCCCAGCGACTGAGCAGCGGCTACGCTGCCCACTTGCTCATTTCCTGCGATACAGCCGATGCCATTGCGCCAGCGCCTCGAAAACCTGCCCGTGGGCCAAAAGCTCCTGGCTGCCCTGCTTGTCCTGCTGACTACCGTGCTGCTGGTCGCCAACCTGACGTTTATCAGCGCTGCCTACTGGATCTCCCAGGAAAGCATGGCGCCCCAGGCCCTGCAGACTATTGGCCGGCTGGTATCCAACCCGACCCTGGCGCTGCAGGCCCTGGACTCCCCCGAAGATGCAGAAAAGCTGCTCCATGAGCTCGACAGCTATTCGCCCTTGCGAGCGGCAGCTGTCTATGACGGCAAAGGCATGCGCCTGGCTCAACTGCAGCACGGTGAACATCTCAAGCTGCCGGAGCGCTACCGGCACATCGAAGCCTGGCAACTGACCGAGTTTCGCAGCAACCAGGTGATCTCCCTGCCCCGCCCAGGCCAGGCACCTGGGCACCTGCTACTGGTGGCCACCAGTGAACTGCCGATGGCGTTCTATACCGGCACCCTCACCGCGAGCCTGGGAATCCTGATTTTCAGCGTGCTTCTGTGGCTGGTCATTGCCCGGCAGATCAAGCGCCTGATCACCCAACCGATTCATCAACTCGAAGAACTGTCACGCCAGGTAACCCGCGAGGAGAACTACTCCCTGCGCGCGGCCCGCGGCAACCACGATGAAATCGGCAGCCTGGCGGAGGCCTTCAACACCATGCTGTCGCGCATCGAAGCCCGGGAGCAACAGCTCAAGCGCGCCCGGGATGACTCCCAGGCAGCCTACGACCAGGCCCAGGGATTGGCGGAAGAGACCCGTCACACCAACCGCAAGCTGGAACTGGAAGTCCAGGTGCGCAGCAAGATCGAGAAGAAACTCACCGGTTTCCAGAACTACCTCAACAGCATCATCGACTCCATGCCCTCGGCGCTGATCGCCCTGGATGAGCAACTGTATGTCACTCAGTGGAACCAGGAAGCCAGCGCCCTGTCCGGCACCCGGCTCGACGAAGCCCTGAACCAGCCGATCTTCCTCGCTTTCGAACCGCTCAAGCCGTTCCTGCCGCAACTCAAGGAAACCGTCGAGCAACACACGGTGACCAAGGTCGAGCGGGTCACCTGGTTCAAGGATGAGGAGCCCAAGCACTACGCCCTGACCTTCTACCCATTGATGGGCGGCGCCGGACGCGGGGTGGTGATCCGTATCGACGACATCACCCAGCGCCTGTCCCTGGAAGAAATGATGGTGCAGTCGGAGAAAATGCTCTCGGTCGGTGGCCTCGCAGCGGGCATGGCCCACGAAATCAACAACCCGCTGGGAGCGATCCTGCACAACGTGCAGAACATTCGCCGACGGCTGTCCCCCGAACTGCCGAAGAACCTCGAACACGCGCAACAGATCGGCGTCGAGCTGCAAACCGTCAATCGTTACCTGGAAAGCCGTGAGGTCCCCCTGTTGCTGGACGGCATTCAACAAGCCGGCGCCCGGGCGGCGAAGATCGTCACCCATATGCTCAGCTTCAGCCGGCGCAGCAATCGGCAGATGGCCCCCTGCGACCTGCCGGCACTGATCGACCAGGCCGTGGAAATCGCCAGCAACGACTTCGACCTGGCCATTGGTTTCGACTTCAAGGGCCAGGCGATCATCCGCCAATTCGACCCGAACCTGGGACCGGTTCCCGGCACCGCCAATGAACTGGAACAGGTGCTGCTCAACCTCCTGAAGAACGCCGCCCAGGCGATCCACCAGCGCGATGACGACAGTGAACCGGGACGAATTATCCTGCGCACCAAACTAAATCCGCCCTGGGCGGAAATCCAGGTGGAAGACAACGGCATCGGCATGAGCGAGAGCGTGCGCAAACGCACCTTCGAACCCTTCTTCACCACCAAGGAGATCGGCCAGGGCACCGGGCTCGGCTTGTCGGTGTCGTATTTCATCATCACCAACAATCACAAGGGGCAGATGGAAGTGCAGTCGACCCGGGGCCAGGGCACCTGCTTCACCTTGCGTCTGCCCCTGGCCAGCAGCCAGCCGCTGATTCAAGAACCCCTACCACTGGAGAACTAAGCATGGGTTTTCGCTTGTCGAAGATTTACACCCGAACCGGCGACAAAGGCGAAACCGGGCTGGGAGACGGCCGCCGAGTGCCCAAGGATCACCCGCGGGTGGAGGCCATTGGTGAGGTCGATAGCCTGAACAGCCAACTGGGGTTGCTCTTGGCCGGGTTGGCCGAGCAGAGCGCAACCTGCCCCGGGCTCAAGGAGGTGAGCGAGGTATTGGCGCCATGCCAACATCGGCTGTTCGACCTGGGGGGCGAACTGGCAATGCCGGTGTACCAGGCACTCAATAACGCCGAGGTGGAACGCCTGGAGGCGGCCATCGATGTGTGGAACGAGGAATTGGGGCCGCTGGAGAATTTCATTCTGCCCGGTGGTTCGGCACTGATTGCCCAGGCCCATGTCTGCCGCAGCCTGGCGCGCAGCACTGAACGTCGCTGCCAGCACCTGAATGCCGTCGAACCGTTGCAAGGCGTCGGGCTGGCCTACATCAATCGCCTGTCGGACTTGCTGTTTGTAGCGGCGCGCCTGATTGCCAAGCGCCAGGGGATTGCTGAAATCCTCTGGCAAGCTGCCGCCAAACCTTGACTGTACCTGCGACCAAGGGAGCCGACTTGCCAGCAAAAGAGCCCTTGAGCCTGGCGTGCACCTGGGTGACGCCTTCGCTGGCAAGCCGGAGCCTACACAGAGGGGGCTTTCAGTCCTGCGGCCAGAAGGCGCGGATTCCCGCCACGCCCTGGGCACCTGCGGCCCAGGCTTGCTGACATTCGGCCGGACCCACGCCACCCAGTAGATACACCGGCTTGTTGAAGCCGCTGATCAACTGTGCGGCCTGCTCCCAGCCCAACGCCTGGGCATCGGGATGGGTCTGGGTCGGCTGCACCGGGGACAGGGTCACGAAGTCGACATCCATCTGCTGCGCCAGGGACAACTCCTCGGCGTCATGACAGGAGGCCGCCAACCAGCGATCCTTGCCGAAGGGACGCCCGGCACTGGCGTACTTGCGCAACTGCGACGAGGTAATGTGCCAACCCGCTGAAGGGAAATCCCCCAGCCACTCGAACGGTCCCTTGAGCATCAGTTGTGCCTTGCCGGCACACAGCCCCACGGCATCCACCGCCAGGTCGCGGTATTGCGGATCGTAGCCGCCGGGAGCACGCAACTGAATCAGCTTGCTGCCCTGGGCAATGGCTTTCTGCATGCCACGCAGCAAGGTCGGGGTTTCCAGACCTTCGGGAGTAATCAGATAGTGGGCCGGTAGACAAGCCGCAGCGACAATCGGCTGATTGGCCGCAGGGAATTGGTAGTCAGGTAGTTCACGCGAGCTGACCCAGGCCAAGGGCTGCCCTTCGACGCCGTGGGGCTCCCCAGTGAACGCCGACACCTCCCAGACATCCAGCAATACCTGCTTGTCCGGATAATCGTGCTGCACCTTGATCAGCGGACGCGCCGTCAACACGACAATCCCCAGCTCTTCCTGCAGCTCGCGAGCCAGTGCGGCTTGCACCGTCTCCCCGGACTCGACCTTGCCTCCGGGAAACTCCCACAAGCCCCCTTGATGCTGGGTATCGGCACGCCGGGCAATCAGGATCTTGCCACTGGCATCCCGGATAACGGCCGCAGCCACATGTACTCGTTTCACCGCACTGCTTCCTTTGATCCAGAATTCAGCCGGGCCTTGCCGGCCCGCCATTGACTACCGCCTCGCCTGCAAGCCAACTCCTACAAGGGCTGTGAAGCCGGCCTGCTGGCACCTGATTAGGTACGGTATTCAGCGTTGATCTTCACGTATTCGTGAGACAGGTCGGTAGTCCAGATGGTTTCGCTGCAAGCGCCGCGACCCAACTCAATACGGATGGTGATTTCTTCCTGCTGCATCACCGCTGCGCCCTGGGCTTCGGTATAGCTGGCAGCCCGCGCGCCACGGCTGGCGATGCAGACTTCACCGAGGAACACATCGATCTTGCTGACATCCAGATCTGGCACGCCGGCACGGCCGACGGCAGCCAGGATCCGGCCCCAGTTCGGATCGGAAGCGAACAGCGCGGTCTTGATCAGCGGCGAGTGGGCCACGGTGTAGCCCACATCCAGGCACTCCTGGTGAGTGCCGCCGCCGTTGACTTCAACGGTGACGAACTTGGTCGCGCCTTCACCATCACGGACGATGGCCTGGGCCACTTCCATGCAGACCTCGAACACCGCCTGCTTCAGAGCACTGAATAGCGGGCCCTTGGCCTCGGTGATTTGCGGCAACTTGGCCTGGCCGGTGGCGATCAGCATGCAGCAGTCGTTGGTCGAGGTATCGCCGTCGATGGTGATGCGGTTGAAGGACTTGTTGGCACCGTCCAGCAACAGGTTCTGCAGCACCTCTCGGGAGACTTTGGCGTCCGTGGCGATATAACCGAGCATGGTCGCCATGTTCGGGCGGATCATCCCCGCGCCCTTGCTGATGCCCGTCACGGTGATGGTCACACCCTCATGCTGGAACTGGCGGCTGGCGCCCTTGGGCAGGGTGTCGGTGGTCATGATCCCGGTAGCGGCAGCGGCCCAGTTGTCGACGGACAAATCATCCAGCGCGGCTTGCAGGGCACCTTCGATTTTCTCTACCGGCAGCGGCTCGCCGATCACCCCGGTGGAATACGGCAGCACGGCGTTGACATCGACCCCGGTCAGCTCAGCCAGTTTGGCGCAGGTACGGGTCGCAGCGGCCAGGCCTGGCTCGCCGGTGCCGGCATTGGCATTACCGGTGTTGGTCAGCAAATAACGCACTGGGCCCTGCACACGCTGCTTGGCCAGGATCACCGGTGCGGCGCAGAACGCATTGAGGGTGAATACCCCCGCCACCGTTGAGCCTTCGGCACAACGCATGACTACCACATCCTTGCGCCCCGGGCGCTTGATGCCGGCCGAAGCGATACCGAGTTCGAAACCGGCAACCGGGTGCAACGTTGGCAAAGGACCAAGACCAACAGCCATGAATGCGCTCCTCTTATCAGATCTCTGCACCGTCGTCACAAAAGACGGTGTCGCAAATGGAAAAACGCCGCGACGGCTGATGCCGTCACGGCGCGGATGTTTCAGTGTCCGGCGAGGACCTTAGTTGATCTGGCCGTGACAGTGTTTGTACTTCTTGCCCGAACCGCAGTAGCACAGCTCGTTGCGACCCAGTTTCTGCTCGTTGCGCACTGGCGCAGAAGCTAGGGCCACATCCATATCAACCCCCTCCTCCAAGGCTTCCGGCTGATCCAGGCCCGGAGCTTCAGGGTGTTCGAACTGCATGCGCTGGGCCAGTGCCTCGGCCTCCTGGCGCAGACGCGCTTCTTCCTCGATCGGGTCTTCACGACGCACCTGAACGTGGGACAAGACACGAATCGAGTCGCGCTTGATCGAATCCAGCAACTCGGAGAACAGTGTGAAGGACTCACGCTTGTACTCCTGCTTCGGATTCTTCTGCGCATAACCACGCAGGTGAATACCGTGGCGCAGATGGTCCATGGTCGCCAAGTGGTCTTTCCACAGATCGTCCAGCACTCGCAACACGATCTGCTTCTCGAAGGTGCGCAGTGCCTCGGCACCCGCCTGGTCTTCTTTTTCGTTGTAGGCGGCGATCAGCTCGTTGAGCAGCTTTTCACGCAGAGTCTCTTCGTACAGGTGGTCGTCTTCATCGAGCCATTGCTGGATCGGCAGGCTCACACCAAAGTCATTCTGGATTGCAGCTTCCAGACCTGCCACATCCCACTGCTCAGGCAGCGACTGGGGTGGAATGTGAGCACTGACAGTGGCGTTGAGCACGTCCAGGCGGAAGTCGGCAATGGTTTCGCCAATGTTGTCCGCGGCCAGCAACGTGTTACGCATGTGATAGATCACTTTACGCTGTTCGTTGTTGACGTCGTCGAACTCCAGCAACTGCTTGCGGATGTCGAAGTTGCGGCCTTCAACCTTGCGCTGAGCCTTCTCGATGGCGTTGGTCACCATACGGTGCTCAATCGCTTCGCCAGACTGCATGCCCAAGGCCTTCATGAAGTTCTTCACCCGGTCGGAGGCAAAGATACGCATCAGGCTGTCTTCCAGGGACAGATAGAAACGGCTGGAGCCGGCATCGCCCTGGCGACCGGCACGGCCACGCAGCTGGTTGTCGATACGACGCGATTCGTGACGCTCGGATGCGATCACCTGCAGACCACCGGACTCCAGCACTTGCTGGTGACGCTTCTGCCAGTCGGCCTTGATCTGTGCGATCTGCTCCGGAGTCGGGTCTTCCAGGGAAGCGACTTCCACTTCCCAGTTGCCGCCCAACAGGATGTCGGTACCACGACCCGCCATGTTGGTGGCGATGGTCAGCGCGCCCGGACGACCAGCCTGGGCAATGATTTCCGCTTCTTTTTCGTGGAACTTGGCGTTCAAGACCTTGTGTTCGATGCCTTCCTGGTTGAGCAGGTTGGACATGTGCTCGGAGGTTTCGATGGTGGCGGTACCCACCAGCACCGGACGCCCCTTGGTCATGCACTCCTTGATGTCGTTGATGATCGCAGCGTACTTCTCGTCCGCGGTCAGGAACACCAGGTCGTTGTAGTCCTTACGAGCCAGCGGCTTGTTCGGTGGAATCACCATCACCTGCAGACCGTAGATCTGATGGAACTCGAAGGCTTCGGTATCAGCAGTACCAGTCATGCCGGACAGCTTGGTGTAGAGACGGAAGTAGTTCTGGAAAGTGGTCGACGCCAGGGTCTGGCTCTCGGCCTGGATGTTGAGGTTTTCCTTGGCTTCGATGGCCTGGTGCAGGCCCTCGGACAGACGACGACCGGGCATGGTACGACCGGTGTGTTCGTCCACCAGGACCACCTGGCCATCCTGGACGATGTATTCGACGTTGCGATGGAACAGCTTGTGCGCACGCAGACCGGCATAGACGTGGGTCAGCAGGCCCAGGTTGTGTGCCGAGTACAGGCTCTCGCCTTCCGCCAGCAGGCCGACCTGGGTCAGCATCTCTTCGATGAACTGGTGACCGGCTTCGTTGAGTTCGACCTGACGGGTCTTCTCGTCGACGGTGAAGTGACCGGCCTTGGTGACCTGGCCTTCCACTTCCTCGATGTGCTGTTCCAGACGCGGGATCAGCTTGTTGACTTCAATGTACAGGCGGGAACTGTCCTCGGCCTGACCGGAGATGATCAACGGGGTACGGGCTTCGTCGATGAGGATCGAGTCGACTTCGTCGATCACGGCAAAATTGAGCTCACGCTGGAATTTCTCTTCCATGCTGAAAGCCATGTTGTCGCGCAGGTAGTCGAAACCGAATTCGTTGTTGGTGCCGTAGGTAATGTCAGCGGCGTAGGCTGCACGCTTTTCTTCCGGCGGCTGGAACGGCGTGACCACGCCGACGCTCAGGCCGAGGAACTCATAGAGCGGACGCATCCAGTTGGCGTCACGACGAGCCAGGTAGTCGTTCACTGTCACTACGTGCACGCCCTTGCCGGACAATGCGTTGAGGTAGACGCCCAGGGTTGCCACCAGGGTCTTGCCCTCACCGGTGCGCATCTCGGCGATCTTGCCTTCATGCAAGGTCATGCCGCCGATCAACTGTACGTCGAAGTGGCGCATCCCCATGACACGCTTGCCGGCTTCACGGGCGACCGCAAAGGCTTCGGGAAGCAGTTTGTCGAGGGTTTCACCCTTGGCGATGCGGGCCTTGAACTCAGCGGTCTTGGCACGCAATTGATCGTCCGAAAGGGCCACCATTTGCTCTTCGAAGGCATTGACGATCTGTACCGTCTTGAGCATGCGTTTGACTTCACGCTCGTTCTTGCTTCCAAAAAGTTTCTTTAACAAAGGCGCAAACATATCGGCAGGATCTTCCACACGTAGGGTTGGAGGGCGGCCCCGTGACTCGCCCGAGCAGCCCTCATGGCCGCATGCGAACGAGCATTCTACCCGGAAACGATGGTGAGGAAAGTGGCGTTATTCCACGATGCTGGCACAGCGCTGTGACGGGGCTCACTTAAAATAAGGGCTTTTGGCTGAACTTCAAGCCCATTCGCCACAGAAGTTAATGATTACGATCAGCAAAGGGCCAGAAATTAGTCAGAGTACGAAAAAGCGATGAGCCCGGTGTCCCGGGCGCTTTCTGCTACCATGGCGGCTCTGTAACTTCAGGTTTCTGATCATGGCATTTCGCCCCCTTACGGCACGTGCACCCGCCGTTCTTCTTCGCGAAGCCAAGCCCCTGAAAGCTATTTTCGGCCACGCCCAGCGCCTGGCGCATCTGCAGCGTTTGCTGGAGAGCCAGTTGCAGCCGGCGGCTCGCGAACATTGCCACGTCGCTTCCTGGCGTGAAGGCAACCTGTTGCTGATCGTCACCGATGGCCATTGGGCCACTCGCCTGCGCTATCAGCAAAAACGCCTGCAACGCCAATTGCAGGAGTTCAACGAGTTCAGCAATCTGACGCGCATTCTATTCAAGGTCCAACCACCCACGGTCCAGCACCGAGTGGTGGGAAACACCATGGATCTGTCCAACAACGCCGCCGCAACCATCCAGGCCACCGCCGACGGCATCACCGATCCCAATCTGCGCGCAGCCCTGGAGCGCCTGGCCAGCCACGCCAAACCACGGGGCTGACTCGGTCTCTACGCTTCAGCGACGCTTGTTGCCCCCCAGCAACGAGCCCATCAGGCCTCGCACCAATTGCCGGCCCAACTGATTGGCCGCCTGGCGCATCGCCGATTTCAGTGCCTGTCCGGCTGCGGTACCAAGGAACTCACCTGCCCGGTCAGCCAGGCTCGGTTCTTCAACCACCGGCTTGCCAGGTGCTGACTGAACCTCCGGCGCCAGCTCCTTGCGCCCCATCAACACTTCGTAGGCTGACTCGCGATCGATAGGTTTGTCATAGCGTCCCAGCAACGGCGAACTGGCGATCAGGGCCTGGCGCTCGGCTTCGGTCAGCGGCCCGATCCGCGATTGCGGCGGCGCCACCAGTACCCGCTGGACCATCTCCGGCGTGCCCTTGTCCTGCAAGGTGCCCACCAGTGCCTCGCCGATGCCCAATTCGGTGAGTACCGACAGCGCATCAAAAGCCGGGTTGGGCCGGAAACCCTCCGCTACGGCGCGCAAGGACTTCTGCTCCTTGGCGGTAAACGCCCGCAAGCCATGCTGGATACGCAACCCCAGTTGCGCCAGCACATCGTCCGGCAGATCGCTCGGCGACTGGGTGACGAAATACACCCCTACACCCTTGGAACGAATCAGCCGCACCACTTGCTCCAACCGATCCTGCAGGGCCTTTGGAGTGCCGGCGAACAGCAGGTGCGCCTCATCGAAAAACAGCGCCAGCAAAGGCTTGTCCGCATCACCGCGCTCCGGCAATTGCTCGAACAGTTCAGCCAGCAGCCATAAAAGGAAGGTCGCGTAGACTTTCGGCGCCTCATGCACCAAGCGGCTGGCATCCAATAGATGAATCCGCCCACGGCCATCTGCAGCCGGTTGCAGGATATCCTCCAACTGCAGCGCCGGCTCACCAAACAATGCCTCGGCCCCTTGCTGCTCCAGGGTCGCCAGGCGCCGCAACAGGGCCTGACTGGAACCGGTGGTCATCAACGCCGAGTCATCCCCCAGCAGTTGCGGATTGTCCTTGAGGTGATTGAGCAGCGCCTTGAGGTCCTTCAGGTCCAGCAACAACAAACCCTCGCGGTCCGCCACCTTGAACGCCGCATACAGCGCCGACTGCTGACTGTCGGTGAGCTCCAGCAAACTGCCCAGCAGCAACGGCCCCATTTCACTCAAGGTGGTGCGCAAGGGATGACCGGATTGCCCATGGATATCCCACAGCGTCACCGGATACGCCTGCGGCTTGTATTCAAGCCAGGGCATGCCGGCGATCCGCTCGGCAACCTTGCCTTGGGGATTTCCCGCAGCCCCCAGACCGCACAGGTCGCCTTTGATATCCGCGGCGAACACCGCCACCCCGGCATCACTGAAGGCCTCCGCCAGACGCTGCAAGGTGACGGTCTTGCCGGTACCGGTGGCGCCCGCCACCAGGCCGTGGCGGTTGGCCAGGCGCATGGCCTGGGCGATCGGCAGGCCGTCGAGGCCGGCACCGATGACGAGTTGCGATGAGTCAGGCATTTTGTCACCCCTGGTTAATCTTTGGCCTTGCACGGTCGATATGAATAAATGATGTATCAGAAATATCTGAAATAAAGGTCAGGTAATTCCTTTGGCATAGATGGAGATACCAGCTTACTTATAACAGCGCCCATTTTGTGCGCTTTTCCAACCCGATGCCCTGCACTCGAAGACCTTAGCGGACCCCCCAAGCCATGAACAAAAATCTGCGCTTCAGCCACAAGATCCTGCTTGCCGCCTCGCTGATCGTCATAGTCGCCTTTGCACTATTCACGCTCTACAACGATTACCTGCAACGCAACGCCATTCGCAAGGATCTGGACAACTATCTCCAGGAAATGGGCGACGTTACTGCAAAAAATATTCAGACCTGGCTCGCCGGACGAGCCTTGCTGATCGAAAACATCTCACAGTCAGTGGCCCTCAATCCCGATCCGGCCAATGTCAGCAACCTGCTGGAACAGAAGTCGGTGAGCGCGACCTTCATGGGCGCGTACCTGGGGAACAAGGACGGCACCTTCATCATCCGCCCGGACAGCAAGATGCCGGACGGCTACGACCCACGTGCACGCCCCTGGTACAAGAGTGCCGAGAACAGCAACGGCTCGGCCCTGACCGAACCCTATATCGACCTGGCTTCCGGACAGTTGGTGATTTCCATCGTCGACAGCGTGCTCAAGGCTGGCCAGCGGATCGGCGTAGTGGGCGGTGACCTGAGCCTGCAAGTGATCGCCGACAGTATCAACGCCCTGGACTTCGGTGGCATGGGCTACGCCTTCCTGGTCAGCGCCGATGGCAAGATCCTGGTGCACCCGGACAAGAACCAGGTGATGAAGACTCTCAAGGACGTCTACCCCCAGGACACCCCACGGATCAGCAGTGAACTCAGCGAGATCAACGTTGACGGCAAACCACGGATCATTACCTTCACTCCGATCAAGGGCTTGTCTTCGGTGAACTGGTACATCGGCCTGTCGGTGGACAAGGACAAGGCTTTCGCGATGCTCAGCGAATTCCGTACCTCGGCGATCATTGCCACCCTGACTGCCGTGGCCCTGACCATTGCCCTGCTGGGCCTGCTGATCCGCCTGCTGATGCAACCCTTGCATGTGATGACCCGGGCCATGCAGGACATTGCCGAAGGCGAAGGCGACCTGACCCGCCGCCTGAACATCCATAACCAAGACGAATTTGGCATCCTCGGCACCGCCTTCAACCGTTTCGTCGAACGCATCCACGGTTCGATCCGCGAAGTGTCCTCAGCCACCGCACACGTCAACGAAGTGGCCTTGCGAGTGGTCAGCGCCTCCAACTCGTCGATGCTCAACTCCGACGAACAGGCCAGCCGCACCAACAGTGTCGCCGCGGCCATTAATCAGCTGGGGGCTGCGGCCCAGGAAATCGCCCGCAACGCCGCCCAGGCCTCGCAGCAAGCCAGCGATGCGCGCAACCTGGCCGAAGACGGTCAGCAAGTGGTGGACCGCAGCATCCAGGCAATGAACCAACTGTCTGACATGATCAGTGCCTCCAGCAGCAACATCGAGACCCTCAACAGCAAGACGGTGAACATCGGGCAGATTCTCGAAGTCATCACCAGCATTTCCCAGCAAACCAACCTGCTGGCCCTCAACGCCGCCATCGAAGCAGCCCGGGCCGGTGAAGCTGGACGCGGTTTCGCCGTGGTCGCTGATGAAGTGCGCAATCTGGCGCACCGTACCCAGGAGTCGGCGCAACAAGTGCAGACCATGATCGAAGAGCTGCAAGTCGGCGCCCGAGAGTCGGTGAGCACCATGAGCAACAGCCAGCGTCACAGCCAGGACAGTGTGGAAATTGCCAACCAGGCCGGGGAGCGGCTGAACAGCGTGACCCAGCGCATCGGCGAAATCGACGGCATGAACCAGTCGGTGGCGACGGCGACGGAAGAGCAGACCTCGGTGGTGGAGTCCATCAATATGGACATCACCGAGATCAACACGCTCAACCAAGAAGGTGTGGAAAACCTGCAGGCGACCCTGCGAGCCTGTTCCGATCTGGAACAGCAGGCGGCGCGCTTGAAGCAACTGGTGGGCAGTTTCAGGATTTGAGTGAGCGCTGAGGGATTGGCACCGACAAACCGGCTCCTGCATCAGGAGCCGATTACCTGCCGTTAGCGCAGCAACCAGCTTGCCGGCGAAGCACTCACTGCGGCTCCGGTGGCGGCTGTAGCTGCTCCCAGAGCTCAGCGGCACCAGGAAACTCAGTGCCATCTTCGGCATCGAGATCATCAGGGTCGTAACGACTCAGACACCCCTCGCCGAGGGTGGCTGGGGCTTGGGAGGTGGCTTTATCCAGGGGATCGGTCATCGGGCTGACCTCGTGATTTGAATAACCAGGACCGGGCTATTGAACTCCCGTTCCTGGTTTTTTTTCAATCAGAACACCACGGTCTTATTGCCGTGCACCAGCACTCGGTCTTCCAGGTGATAACGCAAGCCACGGGCCAGTACCATCTTCTCCACATCGCGGCCGAAACGCACCATGTCCTCAATGCTGTCGCTGTGGCTGACCCGCACCACGTCCTGCTCGATGATCGGACCGGCATCCAGTTCTTCGGTAACGTAGTGGCACGTCGCGCCGATCAGCTTCACACCCCGCAGGGAAGCCTGGTGGTAGGGCTTGGCACCGACGAAGGATGGCAAGAAGCTGTGGTGGATGTTGATCACCTTGTGCGCATATTCGCTGCACAGTTCCGGCGGCAGGATTTGCATGTAGCGCGCCAGCACCACCACTTCAGCATCGTGTTGCTTGACCAGACGCGACACTTCGGCGAACGCCGGCTCCTTGTCCTGAGGATTGACCGGCACGTGGTGATAAGGAATACCGTGCCACTCGACCATGCTGCGCAAGTCATCGTGGTTGGAAATCACACAAGCGATCTGGCAATCCAGCTCGTCGCTGTGCCAACGGTGCAGCAAGTCGGCCAGGCAATGGGACTCACGACTGGCCATCAACACCACGCGCTTTTTCTCGGCGGTGTCGGTAATCCGCCAGTCCATCGAGAACTCTTCGGCGATCGGCGCAAAAGCCTCACGGAATGCCTCCAGACCAAAAGGCAGCGAATCGGCACGAATCTCGTGACGCATGAAGAACCAGCCACTGAGGTTGTCCGAGTGGTGGCTCGCTTCGGTGATCCAACCGTTGTGGGAGGCCAGAAAGTTACTGACTTTGGCAACGATGCCAACGCGGTCAGGGCAAGAAATCACCAACCGAAAGGTGCGCATGAGGGGGAAACTCCAGAACTTCGCAAAGGTCGCCATTCTAGCCATTACGCGAAAAAACTGCAGTATTCATTGCGCCGCACGCCCCCGGACTAGATCAGCAACAGCACCTTGATCCAGCTTATCGAGTGGGCTCGCGACGCTGATGCAGAATCCTGCAAATAGCGCGCAACTAATTTTTGACTATCGCAGCCGCATGCATCGATCTATTAAATAGCGAAATGGTGTTTACGCCTAAACACACTAAGAGAGACCAACAAAACATCGTTATTATGTTTACTTGCACAAACTCCGTGACTATTATTGCGCCAATGTCACCCCGCCACTCAGCGCCCAACAAGGTAGTCCTCATGTCCCTGATCAACGAATACCGTGCTACAGAAGAAGCCATCAAAGAACTGCAAGCACGTTTGAAGAACCTGTCCCAAGACGACAAACTGAAAGCCGAACTGGAGTTCGAAGGCAAATTGCGCAGCCTGATGGGCGAGTACTCCAAGTCCCTGCGCGACATCATCGCCCTGCTGGATCCGGACTCGAAAGTTAAAGCACCTCGCGCCGCGGCAAAAACCACCGGCACCAAGCGTGCACGTAAAGTTAAACAGTACAAAAACCCGCACAACGGTGAAGTCATCGAAACCAAAGGCGGCAACCACAAGACTCTGAAAGAGTGGAAAGCCAAGTGGGGCGGCGATGTCGTTGAAGGCTGGGCAACCCTGCTGGGCTAAGCATTACAGCCGAGTGCCCGGGCCTTTGCAGGCCAAGTGAAAAAGCGCCAGCTTGCTGGCGTTTTTTTATGCCCCGACGTTCTGTTCGAGGGCCAGGGCAACCTCTCAAAGAGCCAGCCGCAGAGCTAACGCCCGAACATACTCCTGCCACTCTTCCAAGACCCGACGTTGCATCGGGTCGGCATTTAACAGGCACTTTTCAAGCTCCTGCCGAAAACTTTCCAAGGTATTGGGCGCGCCAAATTGCGGATCAAGCAAACGCTGCTGGCAGAACCCCCGCCAACGCTCTTGCTCGGCGCTATTCAATGTTTCTGTAAAGTTACGGGCACGGTAGCGAAAAAGTAGTTCCGGCAAGCGCGCATCATCGAATGGCCATTGTTGCTGCGCCAAGTGCAGCGGATCAGCCTGCCGTACTTGTTCACACAAACGCCGGTCGCGATCGCCAATAAAACCGTCGTACAACTGTTGCTCCGGGTCCTCACTGGCAGCGAACTCATCAGGGCCATAAATTACCGAAAGTTTATCCCGCCAAACTTCCTGAGCCTCAGTCAAAACCAACGCACGTCGCTGATATTCCTGCATGTCCAAGTGCAGGCGTTGTTGATCGTCGCTACGCAACACACTCAACGGCGCCACTACCGGGCAGCGGTTGATATGGATGAGTTTCAGCGGCACCGGCAACTCGCCTTCGGCCAGATCCTCACGGCGGGTATAGAGACGCTGGCGCAGCGCCTCGGCGTCGAGGTCCAGCAGGCCCTGCGGATCCAGGTGCAGGTCACAGACAATCAGCGCATTGCGGTTGCGTGGGTGCCAGGCCAGAGGCAAGACCACACCCACGTAGTGCCGCGCGGCGGAGAAGCGTCCGGAAATGTGCACCATGGGTTGCAGCAGGCGGATCTGATCCATCACCCGTTGTTTGCTGCGCAACTGGAACAGCCAGTCATAGAGTTTCGGTTGCTTCTGGCGAATCAATCGCGCCAAGGCAATGGTCGCACGGACATCGGACAGCGCATCGTGCGCCTGCCCATGATCGATGCCGTTGGCGGCAGTCAGGCGCTCCAGCTTCAGCGTCACCTGCCCCTGCTCCTCGGGCCAGACAATGCCCTGGGGACGTAGCGCGTAAGCGGTACGCACCACATCGATCAGGTCCCAGCGGCTGTTGCCGCCCTGCCACTCCCGGGCATAGGGATCGAAGAAGTTGCGGTACAGGCTGTAGCGAGTCATCTCATCGTCGAAGCGCAGGGTGTTGTAGCCGGCGCCACAGGTTCCGGGACGCGCCAGTTGCGTGTGTATCCGGGTCATGAAATCGGCTTCGCTCAAGCCCTGCTCGGCCAGGCGGCTCGGGGTGATGCCGGTGATCATGCACGCCGCCGGGTGCGGCAGGATATCGTCGCTGGGCTGGCAGTAGAGGTTGACCGGCTCATCGATTTCATTGAGCGCCAGGTCGGTACGAATACCGGCCACTTGCAACGGGCGATCACTGCGCGGACTGATGCCGGTGGTTTCGTAGTCGTACCAAAAGATGGAAGTCACGGCCTGTTCCTGAACTGAAAGACCGCCGCAGTCTAGGCGTTCGAGCGCCGCCAGGGCCAGCCGCGCGTACCGGCAACGCTCAGACCAGGTTGCTTAATTGATAGTTAATGATGTCGTTTGCCCCTCAGACACTGCTAGCATCGGCGCTGGATTTTTTCTCTATCAGGCCAGTCGACAAGTTACCCATGCTTGAGACCACAGCAACGCCAAGGAACGCATCGCTGCACCCGCCACTGGATACGCGGTATCAGGTCGAAACCCCCGAGGGCATCGATCTGCCACTGCGACCCGCGGGGTTGCTGGTCCGCTCCCTGGCTTTCGCCCTCGACCTGGGCATCCGCGGCCTGGTCATGGGCCTGCTGTTCATCGTCCTTGGCTTCTTCGGCGAAATCGGCATCGGTCTCGGTTCGATCCTACTGTTCCTGATCAGCTGGTGGTACATGGTGCTGTTTGAGGTCCTGAACCAGGGCCGCTCTCCAGGCAAGCTGCTGATGGGCCTGCGAGTAGTGCAGGACGACGGTACCCCTATTGGCTGGAGTGCCTCCCTGACCCGCAATCTGCTGCGCTTCGCCGACATGCTGCCGTTCGGCTATTTCCTCGGCGCCATCAGTTGCCTGCAACACCCCACCTTCAAGCGCCTCGGCGACCTGGCCGCCGGCACTCTGGTGATCTACCGCGAGCAGTCGGTCAAGCGCCCAGAGCTGCCAACCGCCGAGCCCCGTTCCGTGCCCTTCGCCCTGAGCCTGGATGAGCAACGTGCGATCCTCGGCTTTGCCGAGCGCCAAGGCCAGCTGTCGACCGAGCGGACTGGGGAGCTGGCGGCCATCCTCGCCCAACCGCTGCATGTGCCCACCGCCCAGGCCACTGCCGAACTCAATGGCATTGCCCGCGGCTTCCTGGGAGCGACATGAAACAAAGCCTTTTTGAAAGCCGTCACCAGCCGCAATGGCAGCACTTCGAGCAACAGCTTGAACAGCTGGAACGAGGCCGGGCCAAAAATGCGGATTGCCAGACCTTTGTCCAGGACTATCGTCGCCTGTGCCAACACCTGGCCCTGGCTCAGGAACGCGGCTACAGCAGCTATCTGATCGACCCGCTGCAGCAACTGGCGCTACGTGGCCATCAGCAGTTGTACCGCCAACGTACCGCCATCAGTGCCAATATTCTGGGCTTCATACTGGCCGGCTTTCCCCGCCTGGTGCGCCAGGAGTGGCGCCTGGTGTTGATCGCCAGCCTGCTGTTCTTCGGCAGCCTGCTGGGCATCGGCCTGCTGGTGTATCTGTTTCCCGAGCTGATCTACAGCGTGGTCAGCCCACAGCAAGTGACGGAAATGCAGGGCATGTACGACCCGGCTGCCGGGCGCCTGGGACGGGCCGCCGAACGGGCCTCCAGTGAAGACTGGGTGATGTTCGGCTACTACATCATGCACAACATCGGCATCGCCTTTCAGACCTTTGCCAGCGGCCTGTTGTTCGGCCTGGGCAGCGTGTTCTTCCTGTTTTTCAACGGCCTGATCATCGGTGCCATCGCCGGCCATCTGACCCAGATCGGCTTCGGCCAGACCTTCTGGCCCTTCGTCATTGGTCATGGCGCCTTTGAACTCACGGCCATTGCCCTGTCCGGTGCCGCCGGGCTGAAGCTGGGTTGGGCGCTGATCGCCCCCGGTCGCCTGCCTCGCGGCGAAGCCCTGTTGCAGGCGGCGCGAATCAGCGTGCAGTTGATCTACGGAGTGATTGCATTTCTGCTGATTGCCGCCTTTGTCGAAGCCTATTGGTCCTCCATGACCTGGCCCGCCGCCTGGATCAAATACAGCGTCGGTGCCGCACTCTGGAGCCTGGTGCTGGCGTACCTGAGCTTGGCCGGACGTGAATCCCATGCGCCTGAGTGACGCCAGTGTGGTGATCCGCCCGCGTAACGCCTGGGAAGCCATGGACCTGGGTGTACTCCTGAGCCAGCAGCACCGAGGCCTACTGATGAGCAGTTGGGCCCTCGTCAGCCTGCCGGTGTTTGCCTTGCTGACCCTGCTGCTGTGGGAAACCCCGTCCCTGGCGGTGCTGCTGTTCTGGTGGCTGAAGCCGGCTTTCGAGCGCCTGCCGCTGTTCATCCTGTCCAAGGCCCTGTTTGGCGAAACTCCGACCCTCGGACAGGCCCTGAGGCAATGGCCGCGCCTGCTCAAGCCGCAGTTACTGGCCAGCCTGACCTGGCGCCGTTTCAGCATGAGCCGCAGCTTTGTCATGCCCGTGGTCCAACTCGAAGGCTTGAGCGGTGACGCCCGGCAAATGCGCCTGGCGGTGCTGTTGCAGCGCAATGCCGGCGCTGCGCGCTGGCTGACCCTGATTGGCATGCACCTGGAAGGCGCCCTGTGGATCGGCCTGATGGTGTTGTTCTACCTGTTGCTGCCACAACAGATCGAGCTGGACTGGAACTGGCAGACGCTGATCATTGCCGCCCAGCAGGACTGGTTGTGGCTGGAGCACCTGACCAATGCCTTCTACGCCCTGGTCCTGGTCATCTGGGAACCGATCTACGTGGCCTGCGGCTTCAGCCTCTACCTCAACCGACGCACCGAGCTGGAAGCCTGGGACATCGAACTGGTGTTTCGCCGACTGCGCCAGCGATTGGCGGGAGTCACGGCACTGCTGCTGATGGTGGGGCTGATCCTGCTGACGCCGACCCAGTCACTCTGGGCTGCACCCCCCAGCAGTTCCGCAGCCGGCCCCGAGAGTCCGCGCCTGCTGCAGCAACCCCTGACCAGCAAGGCCTCGAAGGACAGCATCCAGGGCATCCTGGAAAAACCGCCGTTCAAGAATCAGGAGTCGGTCACCCGCTACCGCTTCGGCGATGAACAGACCCAGAAAAAAGATTCCAACAGCACGCCGCCGGGCTGGCTCAAGAGCCTGCTGGAGAGTCTCGGCAAGGACAGCTTCGGCAGCCTCGCCAAAAGCCTGGAAATCCTCCTCTGGGGCTTGCTGCTAGGGGGCCTGGGTTGGCTGATCTGGCGTTACCGCGACTGGCTGCGGGCGTTTGTCAGCCGCCGCCCGCTGCCGCGCAAAAAGCGCCCGGCAGCGACACCCCAGCAACTGTTCGGCCTGGAGGTCAGCAGCGAAACCCTGCCTGCAGATGTCGCGGCCCGCGCCGAAGAACTGTGGTCCAGCCAGCCCAGGGAAGCCTTGGGGCTGTTGTACCGGGCGCTGCTCAGTCGCTTGCTGGAAGATTTTCATCTGCCCCTGGGCGTAGCCGATACCGAAGGCCAGGTGCTGGAGCGGATCAAGGACCTGCAGCAGCCGCAACTGGAAGCGTTCAGTATCAGCCTGACCCGGCACTGGCAGAACATGGCCTACGGTCATCAGATACCCGGCGCAGACCTGCAACCGCAGCTGTGTAACGGCTGGCGCAGCCTGTTCGGCCCCGGAGCGCAATCATGAAGCGCTACCTGTGGGGAGGCCTGGCTCTGCTGCTGGTCCTGATACTTAGCGCCAGCGGCTACTACCTGTATCGCCACGCCACGCCTTATCAGGAGCTGGTCGACCACGGCCCTTCCCCGCAAGCCCGGGCCAACCCCTACCTGGCCGCCGAAATGTTTCTACGCGAGCGCGGTCTCAAGGTCGACCACGCCAACGGCCTGGAGGTGCTCGCCAGCTTGAAACCTGCCGGCAACAGCCTGCTGATGCTCGGGGAGCGCTCGAACATGAGCCCTGGCCAGGTCGATCAAGTGCTGGAGTGGGCCCGTGCCGGCGGCCGCCTGGTGTTTGTCGCCGAGGCCCTGTGGGACGAAGACAGCGAACAAAGCGGCGACCTGCTGCTGGACCGGGTGCAGATCCACCAGCAACTGAGCAAGGACCTTGAGCAGCCGCCGGAACAGCAGCCCGACGACGCCTATCCAAAACTGACCAAGGTCTACCTGGAAGACGAACAGGCACCGGCCTACATTGGCTTTGATACCGCCTTCCACCTGGACGACCCGGACGACCTTGCCCAGTCCTGGGCCAACAGTGGCGTCGCCACCCACATGATCCAGCTGGACTATGGCAAGGGCTCGGTCACCGTGCTGACCGATGCCGATATCTGGAAAGCCCCCGCCATTGGTCTCTACGACAACGCCTGGCTGCTGTGGTACCTGAACACCGATAGCGCCGTGACGCTGCTGTTCAATACTGAGCACCCAAGCCTCTGGCAATTGCTCTGGCGCTATTTCCCCCAGGCGCTGGTGGCCATCGCCCTGCTGGTCGGCCTGAGTCTCTGGCATGCGGGAGTGCGCCAGGGTCCATTGCTGGCACCACCGCCCAAGGCCCGACGCCAACTGCTCGAACATCTGCGCGCCAGTGCCGACTTCCTCCTCCGCCATGGCGGCCAGGCCGCCTTGCTGCATGCCTTGCAAGTGGATATCCGACGCCGGGCGCGACGTCGTCATCCGGGTTTCGAGCAGTTGGACGAAAACGCCCAGCGAGAGGTACTTGCCCTGCTCAGTCAACAACCCGTCAGTGCCGTCACTCAGGCACTGCAAGCCTTTTCCGGGCAGCGCCTTTCCAGCGCTGACTTCAGCCGCCAGGTCGCCCACCTGCAAACTCTCAGGAATGCCCTATGAGCGAACAACCCGTCGAACCGCTTGAGTCTGTCGAGCCGCCTCAAGCCCAGGCCCAGGCCCATGCGACCCAGCAGCGTCAACGGGCCAGCCAACTGGCCCAGGCCGTGCGCCAGGAACTGCAGAAGGTGGTGATCGGCCAGGAAGCCGTGATCGATGATGTGCTGACCGCGCTGATCGCCGGCGGCCACGTGCTGCTCGAAGGGGTCCCCGGCCTCGGCAAGACCCTGCTGGTACGTGCCCTGGCCCGGTGCTTCGGTGGCGAGTTCGCGCGCATCCAGTTCACCCCGGACCTGATGCCCAGCGACGTCACCGGGCATGCGGTGTACGACCTGCAAACCGAACAGTTCAAGCTGCGCAAGGGCCCGCTGTTCACCAACCTGCTGCTGGCGGATGAGATCAACCGCGCGCCGGCCAAGACCCAGGCGGCCCTGCTGGAAGCCATGCAGGAACGCCAGGTCACCCTGGAAGGCCGGGCGCTGCCCATTGCCCAGCCATTCATGGTGCTGGCGACCCAGAACCCCATCGAGCAGGAAGGGACCTACCCGCTGCCGGAAGCCGAACTGGACCGTTTCATGCTCAAGCTGCGCATGGATTACCCGGACGCCGAGGAAGAGCTGAACATGGTTCGCCAGGTCGCGCGCTCGACCCGCGCCGACATGCTCGACGTGCAGCCTCTACGCACTGTGCTGCAAGCCAAGGACGTGCTGGCCCTGCAACGCATTGCCAGCGACCTGCCCCTGGACGAACAGGTACTCGACTATGCCGTGCGCCTGGCTCGGGCAACCCGTAGCTGGCCTGGGCTGACCCTCGGCGCCGGCCCTCGCGCCTCCATTGCCCTGGTCCGCGGGGCACGGGCGCGGGCCCTGTTGCGGGGTGGCGAGTTCGTGATTCCGGATGACATCAAGGGCTGCGCCATGGCCGTGCTGCGGCATCGGGTCCGGGTTGCCCCGGAACTGGACATCGAAGGCCTGTCGGTGGAACAGGTGCTCAAGCAGATGCTTGAGCAGATCCCCGCACCGCGCCTGTGAGCAGCCCACGCCGATGAAGCCGACCCGTCTGCTGCTGATCTGGCTGGGCACCCTGGCTGGCCTGGACATTGTTCTCGGGGTAGTTCGCGCCCTGGGTATCGAGGTCGCCTCACGCCTGGACTCGATCGCCTGGGGCCTGATGCTGGCGCTGGTGCTGCTGGCATTGCTGGACGCCCTGCGCCTGCTGCGCCTGGCCTCGCCAGAGGTGCGTCGCCAGCTGCCCGGCAGCCTGCCCCTGGGACGCTGGAGCGAGGTGCAGCTGGAGATCTTGCACAGCTATCGACAACCCCTCGACGTGCAACTGTTCGATCACCCGCCCCAGGGACTGAGTTTCGAGCACCTGCCACAGTCAGTCAGTCTTGAGCCCGGCCAGGTCAGCCGGATCAGCTACAACGTGCGACCACTGCAGCGGGGCCACTTCAACTTCGAACAGTGTGAAGTCAGCCTGCCCAGCACCCTGGGTCTGTGGAGCGCCAGACGTCTGGTGAAGGTTCACGGCAGCACCCGGGTCTACCCGGACTTCGCCCGTCTCTATGGCGCACAATTGCTGGCCGTGGACAACTGGCTCAGCCAGCTTGGAGTGCGCCAGCTGCAACGCCGCGGCCTGGGACTGGAATTCAATCAACTACGCGAATTTCGCGAGGGCGACAGCCTGCGGCAGATCGACTGGAAGGCTACAGCCCGCCAGCGCACCCCCATCGCTCGGGAGTACCAGGACGAACGCGACCAGCAGATCATTTTCATGCTCGACTGTGGGCGTCGCATGCGCAGCCAGGATGGCGAACTGGCGCACTTCGACCATGCCCTCAACGCCTGCCTGTTGTTGAGCTATGTGGCCCTGCGCCAGGGGGATGCGGTGGGCCTGTGCAGCTTTGCCGCGGACACCTCGCGCTACCTTGCACCCGTCAAGGGCTCGGCCCAGCTCAGCGTCCTGCTCAACGGTGTCTACGACCTGCAGAGCAGCCAGCGTCCCGCCGACTACCAGGCCGCCGCCAGCGAGTTGCTGGCGCGCCAGAAACGCCGGGCATTGGTGGTACTGGTCACCAACCTGCGGGACGAAGATGACCAGGAGCTGCTGACCGCGGTCAAGCGCATCAGCCGCCAGCATCGGGTACTGGTGGCCAGCCTGCGCGAGGAAGTCCTTGACCAGTTGCGCCAGAGCCCGGTGCAAACCCTGCCCGAGGCACTGACCTATAGCGCGGCGGTGAACTACCTGAATACCCGGGCCGAACTCCATGAACGCCTGAGTGCCCACGGCATTGCCCTGCTCGACGCCCGTCCGGGGGAGCTGGGGGCCGAACTGGTCAGCCGTTATCTGAGTTGGAAGAAAGCCGGCAGCCTGTAGCGGCAGCCGCCTGCATCAGGCCGAAGTCTGCACCGGATGAAAACTGAAGTAATGACGCAGGGCTTGCTCCAGCTCGGCGAACTCGGGCGATACCCGCAACAGGCTGAAACCGCTGTCGTAGTGGTGAGGCGTGAGGTCCTCATGGCACCACAGGCAGCTGGCACTGAAATCGATCAATTGCACCTGCCCCTCACCGCAGGGCACCTTCACCCGCAACTCGAACTCGGCACCGATCAGCATTGGCAACTGGCTGATCAACATCAGCCCATCAGCAGAGAGATTGCCCAGGAAACCGACGGGCTTGTCAGTAAACCGGTTGAAGACTTTCAAGAAAGACGACAGTTGATGCCGCTCGATACGACGTTCCGTGAACATGCTGGGTATCGCTTTGGAAAGGCCATTAAGCATGACCGCACTAGTGCTTCGGAACGGGCCTTGAGTGCCGGCTCGTTCTCCCGGATTCGATGTGCGAGGAAAATCGCCAGAAGGATTCCAACGCTCCTGCCGCAGGCAAGGCTGAAGCAGAATTCGAAAAAGCTGCACGAATGTTAGCTCAAGCTTCTGGGGCAATTAAAGCGCCCCTGACGAGCGTCGATCACAAGGCAGTGTGGCGAACCTGAGCGGCACCGCGGGGCGGAAAATGCCCCAGTTGCTGCAGCGTCTCCAGGCGGGCCCGGGCGCGATAGGCGTATTCGCTGCTGGGGTACTGGGTAATGATGAACTGGTAAGTCTGCGCGGCATCGACGAACAAGCTCTGACGCTCCAGGCATTGCCCGCGCAGCATCGACACTTCCGGCTGGATATAGCGCCGCGCACGGCTGTCACGGTCGACTTGGCTCAACTCGAGCATCACGCTCTCGCAGTTGCCACGGTCATAAGCCCGGTAGGCGTTGTTCAAATGGTGATCCATGGACCAGCGGGTGCAGCCGACAACACTGACGGCCAGGGCAGCAATGAGTACGAATCGCATGAGGTATCTCCTGTCTTGTGCAGTGTATCGACTCATTGGCAAAAATCTTCAAGGTTGTTGCGGTAAACAAACAAACCAATAAGTAGTGCAAACGAACAATGACTACAACTTCGGAGCATAGTAGCCTCTCGTTGCGCTTGAACTCAGGAGTCCGTGCATGTCCGTTCGTCGTACCAAAATCGTCGCCACCCTTGGCCCGGCCAGTAACTCGCCGGAAGTTCTCGAACAGTTGATTCTCGCGGGACTGGATGTTGCCCGTCTGAACTTCTCCCACGGCACTCCGGACGAGCACAAGGCTCGCGCCCAACTGGTCCGCGACCTGGCAGCCAAGCACGGCCGCTTCGTTGCTATCCTCGGCGACCTGCAAGGCCCGAAAATTCGTATCGCCAAATTTGCCAACAAGCGTATCGAGCTGAAGATCGGTGACAAGTTCACCTTCTCCACCGGCCATCCGCTGACTGAAGGCACCCAGGACATTGTCGGCATCGACTACCCGGACCTGGTCAAGGACTGCGGCGTCGGTGACGAACTGCTGTTGGATGACGGCCGCGTGGTAATGCGCGTGGAAACCGCCACCGCCACCGAACTCAATTGCGTGGTCACCATCGGCGGCCCACTGTCAGACCACAAAGGCATCAACCGTCGTGGCGGTGGCCTGACGGCTCCGGCCCTGACCGAAAAAGACAAGGCCGACATCAAGCTGGCGGCCGAGATGCAAGTCGACTACCTGGCCGTGTCCTTCCCGCGTGATGCCGCCGATATGGAATATGCCCGCAAGCTGCGGGACGCAGCTGGCAGTACCGCTTGGCTGGTGGCAAAGATCGAACGCGCCGAAGCTGTGGCCGATGATGAAACCCTCGACGGCCTGATCAACGCCAGTGACGCAGTGATGGTGGCCCGTGGCGACCTCGGCGTGGAAATCGGCGACGCCGAGCTGGTGGGCATCCAGAAGAAAATCATCCTCCACGCCCGTCGTCACAACAAGGCAGTGATCGTTGCGACCCAGATGATGGAGTCGATGATCCAGAACCCGATGCCGACCCGTGCCGAAGTGTCCGACGTGGCCAACGCCGTGCTCGACTACACCGACGCGGTCATGCTCTCGGCGGAAAGTGCTGCCGGTGCCTACCCACTGGAAGCGGTCCAGGCCATGGCGCGGATCTGCGTCGGTGCGGAAAAACACCCCACCAGCAAGACCTCCAGCCATCGCATGGGCAAGGTGTTTGAAAGCTGTGACCAGAGCATCGCCCTGGCCGCCATGTACACCGCCAACCACTTCCCTGGCGTGAAGGCAATCATCGCCCTCACCGAAAGTGGCTACACCCCGCTGATCATGTCGCGTATCCGTTCTTCGGTGCCGATCTACGCCTACTCTCCACACCGTGAGACCCAGGCTCGCGCGGCCATGTTCCGCGGCGTCTACACCATCCCGTTCGACCCGGCTTCCCTGCCACCCGAGCAGGTCAGCCAGGCAGCGATCGATGAGCTGCTCAAGCGCGGTGTGGTAGAGAAAGGCGACTGGGTGATTCTCACCAAGGGCGACAGCTATCACACCACCGGCGGCACCAACGGCATGAAGATCCTGCACGTTGGCGACCCGATGGTCTGAGTTCTGGTTCGCTGAACACAAAAGCCCCGGCGTGAAAACGTCGGGGCTTTTTCATGCCTGCCCTGCCCCTGTAGCGACTGCCGAAGGTTGCGGCGACAGGGAACGAAAAACTTGGCGCCGCAACCTCAGCCTTTGGCAAGAAACCCCGATAACGCGGCAATCGCTTCCGGCGAGCGCAAACGCTGGGTGAACAACGCGCCCTCTTGCGCTATTACCTCACGCAGTTGCTGGCGGTCCGGGGCTTTCATCAAGTGCTTGCTGACCTGTACCGCTGCCGGCGCCAACTGACTGAAACGCAACGCCACTTCCCTGGCCCTGGCCAGAGTCGCCACGCCATCCCCCAGGGCGGCAGTGGCAATTCCCCAGGCCGCGGCCTGTTCACCACTGAAACCCTCACCGAGCAACAACAACTCAGCCGCCTTGGCCTGTCCCAACAAACGCGGCAGGATCAGGCTCGAACCAAACTCCGGGCACAGGCCAAGGTTGACGAACGGCATACGCAACCGTGCATCACGGCTGACATAGACCAGGTCGCAATGCAGCAGCAAGGTGGTGCCAATGCCCACCGCAGCACCAGCCACTGCCGCCACCACCGGCTTGCGACACTCCAGCAGATTAAGCATGAACTGGAACACCGGACTGTCGAGGTCGCTGGGTGGCTGTTGCAGAAAGTCGGCAATGTCGTTGCCTGCGGTAAAGCACTCGCTGCTACCGCAGATCAGCAGGGCATTGATTTCCGGGTCGGCGTCCGCCTCGGCCAGGGCCTCGGCCAAGCGGCTGTACATGGCACGGGTCAGGGCGTTTTTCTTGTCGGGGCGGTTCAGGCGCAGGGTCAGCAGCCCGCCCTCGCGTTGCAGCTCGATGGCATCGGTCATGTAGGTCTCGCTCTGGAAGAATCAGCACTCAACCACGGGGCAGGAACACATCGGCCAGCAGTTGATTGCGCGGCAGCCCCGCCAGGTACAGGCGCCGGGCAAAGGCTTCGACACTGTCAGGGTGCCCGCAGAGTAAGGCCTGGGTTTGCCGGGAAACAAGCCGCAGTTGCGCCAAAGCCGCTGTCAGCCCGGCCCCCTCCCAAAGTTCGACAGTCAGTTGGGGACGGTTCGCCGCCAGGGCGGCCAAGGGTTTGGCCAAGTAATGCTCACTGCTGTCATGGGCCAGGTGAATGACCCGGATAGGGCCTTGGTGATCCTGACGCAGGGCCTCGCGCAATACGCCGAACAACGGCGCCAGCCCGGTCCCCGACGCCAGCAGCCAGAGCGGCCGCTGCTGCCAGTTCGGATCATAGTGCAACGCGCCGCCTCGCAGTTCGCCCAGGCGGACGGAGTCGCCGAGCTGCAACTGGCGGGCTTGATCGCTGAATTGCCCCGGGTGCCGGCAATCCAGGTGAAACTCCAGAAAACGGTCTTCTTCAGGCAGGCTGGCCAGGGAGTAAGGCCGAGCAATCTGATTGGCAGCCCACAACACCAGATGCTGGCCGGCGCGGTAACGCAGTGGCCGTTCAGGTTGCAAACGCAAGCGCAGGACCGTAGATGACAGCCAGTCGATCCCAATAACCGTAGCCGGCAGGCCATCACGCAAAGGATCGAAGGTCTCGACCTGCAGGTCTTCCACCACCTGGCACTGGCAGGCCAGGCGCCAGCCACGACGGCGCTGTTCATCGCTCAATGCATCCGGCCGGCTGTCGCTGGGCAGGCCCTGGACACAATGCACCAGGCAAGCGTGGCAACTGCCGGCGCGACAGCTGTAAGGCACCGCCACACCGGCCTGACACAAGGCATCCAGCAGGTTGCTTCCAGGCGCCACCGACCAGCGTCGCGCGCCGACAGACAATTCAGGCATCGAGATTTTCCCAGGCCGCGGAACAACGATTGCGGCCGTCGCGCTTGGCCCGGTACAGCGCCTGATCGGCGCGCTGCAGGGCATTGTCCAGATCGTCGCCGGCCTGCAGCAGGGTCATCCCCGCCGACAGACTCAGGTCACGCACATTCAGGCCCACCAGTTGCACCTCCATGAAGGCCAGGCGCAAACGCTCGCAGCAGGAGGTCAGGCGTTCGGCATCACACTCGGGAAGCAGGATCACGAATTCCTCACCACCATAGCGAGCCAAGACATCGCCATCGCGCAGGCACGCCGTAGCCACCGCGCCGAACGCCTGCAGCACCTGGTCTCCCGCGGCATGGCCGTGGATATCGTTGATGCGTTTGAAATGGTCCAGATCGATCAACGCCAGCCCATGCACCTGTTCCTGATCCATGGCTTGCAATTCGCGACTGGCAATTCGTAGAAAGTGTCGGCGATTGAACAGGCCGGTCAACTCATCGGTGGCCACCAGATCCTCCAGCTGTCGCATCATTCCCCGCAGGGTGTCCTGATGGGCTTGCAAGGCGAAACGCCGCTGGCGCATGCGTGAACGCGAAGCCTGGACATAGGCCGCATACAGGCACATCCATACCAGCATCACCAGCAGGACACAGACTTGCAGCGCCGCCAGTTGCGGATCGGCAAGGACGAAGTGATAACCGTCCCACAGGGTGACTCCGGCAAAGCAGAAGAAGATCAGTACTGCACAGCGCAGATAGGCCCCGCGGGATAGATGAAACAGACCGAACAACAGCGGCAGGATATAGAACACCAGGAAGGTCCCGCGGGCCTGATCCAGATGGGCGATCAACCAGGTCTGCCAGGCAATGCCCAGGACCACCTGGAACTCGGTCAGGCTGGGATCGGCAAACCGCAGGTTGCGGCCGCTGGCGAATACCCAATACAGCAGTCCCTGACTGGCCAGGACCAGAGTCGTGACCCACAGCGCACTGGTGGTCGAGGCGCGGTAATGCCCCGTGAGAACCGCCAGCCAGAACAGCAGCAGAATCAGTCCGTAGGTGCCCGCGGCAATACTGAAGCGCTTGAGCAACAAGCTCTGGATGGCTTTATGGGTCAATCGTTGACTCACCGTGAGAAAGGAGGCTTAAAGAGTTTCCTACCCTGCAGGCCACTTGCCACTTTAGTGCTGCAGCAGACAAATGACTATCCAAATTTTAAGCCGTGATCCGGGGTTTCGCCGCTGTTTCACGCAAGAACAGTGCCCATCCGATGGGCGACTTTCGTTTGCCTGGCTGGCGGGTGTGCCCAACCCCCAGGCGCGGTATACTGCGGCGCCTTTTTAGCGTCGCGCCAGTTGTTGTCCGGCGTGCCTTGGAAGGTGACTGCAACCGACCGATGCACCCAAGCTGCAGTCACCTTTATTAAATGTTCCCGTCTTTTAGAGGAGCGCGACTCATGACCGTGATCAAGCAAGACGACCTGATTCAGAGCGTTGCCGACGCCCTGCAGTTCATTTCCTACTACCACCCCGTGGACTTCATCCAGGCGATGCACGAGGCCTACCTGCGCGAAGAGTCGCCGGCCGCCCGTGACTCCATGGCGCAGATCCTGATCAACTCGCGCATGTGCGCCACCGGTCACCGGCCAATCTGCCAGGACACCGGCATCGTCACCGTATTCGTTCGCGTGGGCATGGACGTGCGCTGGGACGGCGCCACCATGGGCCTGGATGACATGATCAACGAAGGCGTGCGTCGCGCCTACAACCTGCCGGAAAACGTCCTGCGCGCATCCATCCTGGCCGACCCGGCCGGCGCACGGAAAAACACCAAGGACAACACCCCGGCGGTGATCCACTACTCCATCGTCCCGGGCAACACCGTGGAAGTGGATGTGGCGGCCAAGGGCGGCGGCTCCGAGAACAAATCGAAGATGGCCATGCTCAACCCGTCCGACTCGATCGTCGACTGGGTGCTGAAAACCGTTCCGACCATGGGCGCCGGCTGGTGCCCACCGGGCATGCTGGGCATCGGCATCGGCGGTACCGCCGAGAAAGCCGCGGTAATGGCCAAGGAAGTGTTGATGGAGTCCATCGACATCCACGAGCTCAAGGCTCGCGGTCCGTCCAACCGCATTGAAGAAATGCGCCTGGAGCTGTTCGAGAAGGTCAACCAACTGGGCATCGGCGCCCAGGGCCTGGGCGGCCTGACCACCGTGCTCGACGTGAAGATCATGGACTACCCGACCCACGCCGCCTCCTTGCCGGTGTGCATGATCCCCAACTGCGCCGCCACCCGCCACGCACACTTCGTGCTCGACGGTTCCGGCCCGGCCTCGCTGGAAGCGCCACCGTTGGACGCCTACCCGGAAATCGTCTGGGAGGCCGGCCCGTCGGCTCGTCGCGTCAACCTCGATACCCTGACCCCGGAAGACGTGCAAAGCTGGAAACCGGGTGAAACCGTCCTTCTCAACGGCAAGATGCTCACTGGCCGTGATGCTGCGCACAAGCGCATGGTCGAGATGCTCAACAAGGGTGAAACCCTGCCGGTAGACCTCAAGGGTCGCTTCATCTACTACGTTGGCCCGGTAGACCCGGTGGGCGACGAAGTGGTTGGCCCGGCCGGCCCGACCACCGCTACGCGGATGGACAAGTTCACCCGACAGATCCTCGAGCAGACCGGCCTGCTGGGCATGATCGGCAAGTCCGAGCGTGGCCCAACCGCCATTGAAGCGATCAAGGACAACAAAGCCGTGTACCTGATGGCCGTTGGCGGCGCCGCCTACCTGGTGGCCCAGGCGATCAAGAAGTCCAAGGTCCTGGCCTTTGCCGAACTGGGCATGGAAGCGATCTACGAGTTCGACGTCAAGGACATGCCGGTCACTGTCGCAGTCGACAGCAAGGGCGAGTCGGTACACATCACCGGTCCTGCCATCTGGCAGAAAAAGATCAGTGACAGCCTGGCGGTAGAAGTGCAGTAAGCCCTTCCCCCCGTTCGGCAAAAGCGCCGGGCTGTTGATTCAACAGCCCGGCGCTTTTTTATGTTCCGCGCTTTATCGAAACTGTCCGCGATCAACGTTCCACCCGGCGCTCATGCTATCGTTCCCGCCCCCATTGCAGCCTGCCCTGACTCATGGCCCAGATCTCTCGCCCACTCCGCCTGACGTTCTATATCCTGGTGATTCTCGCTGGCACCGTCATCAGCGCTGGCCTGGCCATGCGTCATGCCGAGCGCCAGACCCTGGTGGAGGATGCTGCCCGAGCCAATGAGCAGTTGGGGCTGTATGCCAACTCCCTGCACACCCTGATCGAACGTTATCGCGCCTTGCCGGCGGTGCTGGCCCTGGACCCGGAACTGCGCTCGGCGCTCCTGGGCCCGGTGACAGAGCAAACCCAGGATGTGCTGAACCGCAAACTGGAAAAGATCAACGGTGCCGCCCGCTCCTCGACCCTCGAGCTGCTGAACCACGAAGGCTTGGCCGTGGCCGCCAGTAACTGGCGCCTGCCCAGCAGCTATGTCGGCCACAACTACGGCTTTCGCCCCTACTTCAAGCAGACCCGCAGCCAGGGCAGCGGGCGCTTTTATGCGGTCGGCGTGACCAGCGGCATTCCCGGCTATTTCCTTTCCAGCGCGGTCAAGACCGATAACGAGGACTTCCTCGGGGCCATGGTGGTCAAGCTGGAGTTTCCCGAACTGGAACATGAATGGAGCCAAGGCAATGACACCCTGTTGGTGAGCGATGCCCGGGGCATCATCTTCATCGCCAACCAGCCCGGCTGGCGCTACCGGCAGCTGCAGCCGCTGTCCGACAACGACCTGGCGGAAATCAAGCTCACCCGCCAGTACGACAAACAACCTCTGACGCCGTTGCAACACACGACCCTGCAGCAGTTTGACGACAGCAGCCGCCTGGTCCGGGTCGACGGCCCTGAAGGCAGTGCCAACTACCTCTGGGAATCCCTGCCGCTGACTGCCGAGGGCTGGACCCTGCACCTGCTGCGCAAGCCGGCGAATGCCTTCGAGGAAAGCCGCAACGCCGGTCTCGCCGCCGCCGGCCTCTGGCTGAGCCTGGTGTTCCTGTTGCTGTTCCTCAACCAGCGCTGGCGCCTGGGCAAAATCCGCCAGCGCAACCGTGAAGAACTCGAGCAATTGGTCCAGGAGCGCACCCGGGATCTGCGCACTGCACAGGAAGGCCTGGTGCAGTCGGCCAAACTCGCCGCCCTGGGGCAGATGTCCGCGGCCTTGGCCCACGAAATCAACCAACCCCTGACCGCCCAGCGCATGCAGCTTGCGACGCTGAGACTGCTGCTGGATCACGGCCGGGTGGATGAAGCCTACAAGGCCCTGCGCCCACTGGACGACATGCTGACCCGCATGGCCGCCCTCACCAGCCATCTCAAGATCTTCGCCCGCAAAAGCCCTAGTGGCTTGCGCGAACGCCTGGACCTGGCAGCGGTGGTGGACCAGTCGCTGCACTTGCTGGAAGCCCGGCTGCGCGCCGAAGAGATCGAAGTCGTGCTGCACCTGACCCGTCCGGCCTGGGTCCGGGGCGATGCCATCCGCCTGGAGCAGGTGTTGATCAATCTACTGCGCAACGCCCTTGACGCCATGCAGGACAAAGCTCACAAGCGCCTGGAGATCCGCCTCGAGGCCGAGGATCAATTGTGGCAACTGCGGGTGGCCGACACCGGTGGCGGGATCGCCGAAGAACACCTGCTGAGCGTGTTCGACCCATTCTTCACCACCAAACCCGTGGGCGATGGCCTGGGCCTGGGGCTGGCGGTGTCCTACGCCATCGTCCATGAACTGGGCGGCCGCCTGAGCGCGGCCAACCAGGATCAGGGCGCGGTGTTCACCCTCAGCCTGCCTATCGACCTGGAGGCACATATCCAATGCTGAACTCGGTAATCGTGGTGGATGACGAAGCCAGCATCCGCACCGCCATCGAACAATGGCTGAGCCTGTCGGGGTTCGAGGTCCAACTGTTCAGTCGGGCCGAGGACTGCCTGGCGCATCTGCCCAGGGACTTCCCCGGGGTGATCCTTAGCGATGTGCGCATGCCCGGCATCAGTGGCCTGGAACTGCTGGGCCAGGTTCAGCTCCTGGATCCCGACCTGCCGATCATTCTTCTCACCGGCCACGGCGACGTGCCCATGGCGGTGGAAGCCATGCGCGACGGAGCCTACGACTTCCTGGAAAAACCCTTCAGCCCCGACACCCTGCTCAGCAGCCTGCGCCGGGCCCTGGACAAGCGCCGCCTGGTCATGGAGAACCGCCGCCTGCACCAACAGGCCGATAGTCGGGCCAAGCTCGACAGCACCCTGCTCGGAGTGTCCCGGGCCTTGCAGACCCTGCGTCGCCAGGTGCTGGAACTGGCTGCCCTGCCGGTGAATGTGCTGATCCGCGGGGAAACCGGCAGCGGCAAGGAGCTGATTGCCCGCTGCCTGCATGATTTCGGCCCCCGGGCCGGCAAGCCCTTCGTTGCCCTGAACTGTGCGGCGATCCCTGAACAACTGTTCGAGGCCGAGTTGTTCGGTCACGAAAGCGGCGCCTTCACCGGCGCCCAGGGCAAGCGCATCGGCAAGTTGGAGTACGCCCATGGCGGTACGCTGTTTCTCGACGAAATCGAAAGCATGCCCCTGGCCCAGCAGGTCAAGCTGCTGCGGGTGCTGCAGGAACAGAAACTCGAACGCCTGGGCTCCAACCAGAGCATCAAGGTCGACCTGCGGATCATCGCCGCGACCAAACCCGACCTGCTGGACGAAGCCCGGGCCGGACGTTTCCGTGAAGACCTGGCCTATCGCCTGACCGTCGCCGAACTGCGACTACCGCCGCTGCGAGAACGTCGCGAGGACATTCCGTTGCTGTATGAGCACTTCGCCCATGCCGCCGCCGAACGCCTGGGGCGCAGCAACACGCCCTTGAGCGGCACGCAGTTGAGCCGCCTGCTCAGCCATGACTGGCCGGGCAACGTGCGCGAACTGGCCAACGTCGCCGAACGCCAAGTGCTGGGTCTGGGAGAGCCGGAAACCGAAGTCATCGACGCCGGCCAGTCTCTGGCTGCACAGCAGGAAGCCTTCGAGGCCCAGTGCCTGCGCGCCGCCCTGACCCGCCACAAGGGCGACATCAAGGCAGTGCTCAACGAACTGCAACTGCCACGCCGGACGCTGAACGAAAAGATGCAACGTCATGGGCTGACCAGAGAGATGTTTGTCAAAGGCAGCTGAACGCTCCAACCTCCGAAGCTAGCGGCTGCAGCAGCTGCTCTTCGGCAATTTCCCGCTCACCCAACCCTCCCCCACAAGCGGATTTCCGCTCATTATTTCCAGCGCCCCCCTCTAAACCGGGGCTCTCTCTCCTGGCACAGGTCCTGCTATAGCCCTTGTAGGCTGCGCTTGCGCGCACTCCACAAAAACAATGAATAGAAGGGTCCGTCATGGATATCTCTAATACCCTGCCTGCTGGGTCGGCGGCTGTGCCCGCCAAAGAAAAGACCACTGCCAGTCGCCTGAAATCGATTTTCAGCGGCTCCGTCGGCAACATGGTCGAGTGGTACGACTGGTACGTCTATGCGGCTTTCTCGTTGTACTTCGCCAAGGTTTTCTTCCCCAAGGGCGACACCACTGCCCAACTGCTGAACACCGCCGCAATCTTCGCCGTGGGCTTCTTGATGCGGCCGATCGGTGGCTGGTTGATGGGCTTGTACGCCGACCGCAAAGGCCGTAAAGCCGCGCTGATGGCCTCGGTGCTGCTGATGTGCTTCGGTTCCCTGATCATCGCCCTGACCCCAGGTTATGAAACCATCGGCGTCGGCGCGCCAATCATGCTGGTACTGGCGCGCCTGATGCAGGGTCTGTCGGTGGGCGGTGAATACGGCACCTCGGCGACCTATCTCAGTGAGATGGCGACCAAGGAGCGCCGTGGCTTCTTCTCCAGCTTCCAGTACGTCACCCTGATCTCCGGCCAGCTCATCGCCCTGGCGGTGCTGATCGTCCTGCAAAACGTTTTGACCACCGAAGAACTGCAATCCTGGGGCTGGCGGATTCCGTTCGGCATCGGTGCCCTCTGCGCAGTCGTAGCGCTGTACCTGCGTCGCGGCATGGAAGAAACCGAGTCCTTCACCAAGAAGAAGGAAAAGCCCAAAGAAAGCCTGATGCGTACCCTGATGCGCCATCCGAAAGAGCTGATGACCGTGGTCGGCCTGACCATGGGCGGCACCCTGGCTTTCTACACCTACACCACCTACATGCAGAAATACCTGGTGAACACCGTCGGCATGAGCATTTCCGACTCCACCACCATTTCCGCAGCCACACTGTTCCTGTTCATGTGCCTGCAACCGGTGATCGGTGCGCTGTCGGACAAGATCGGCCGTCGTCCGATCCTGATCGCCTTCGGTATCCTCGGCACAATCTTCACCGTGCCGATCCTGACCACCCTGCACACCATTCAAAGCTGGTGGGGCGCATTCTTCCTGATCATGGCCGCGCTGATCATCGTCAGCGGCTACACCTCGATCAACGCAGTAGTCAAAGCCGAGCTGTTCCCCACCGAGATCCGTGCACTGGGCGTCGGCCTGCCGTACGCACTGACCGTATCGATCTTTGGCGGCACCGCTGAATACATCGCGCTGTGGTTCAAGAGCATCGGCATGGAAACCGGCTACTACTGGTATGTCACCGCGTGCATAGCCTGTTCATTGCTGGTCTACGTGACCATGAAGGACACCCGCAAGCACTCGCGGATCGAGACCGACTGAGAAAAAAACGCCCGGGTGCAAGGCCCGGGCGTATGGGTTGGTCTATCTCTGTGGGAACGTTTTCGCCGGTAAGCCGGCGCCCACAGTGAGCCTGGGCTCAGGACAGTTCAGCGGCACCCTGTCGCGAGTAGCGGTTCTGCGCCCAGGACGCACCAACAATCAGCACCAGCAGGATCCCCGCCAATACCGCCGACGAGCCGATTGTGCCGAAGTCCAGGCCACCCTTTTCATGGGGCTTGGTCAGGAAGTCGCCCAGGGTCGCGCCGAATGGCCGGGTCAGGACGAAAGCCAGCCAAAACAGCAGCACCGACGACAGCTTGGTGAAGTACTTGAGCAATACCACCACCACAATGGTGGAGCCGATCAGCAACGCCCCGCCTGCAAACCCCAAACCCGAATCGTCCGCCAGGTAATCGCCGAGAGCCGTGCCCAGGGTGTTGGAGAACAGAATCGCCGTCCAATAGAACATCTCGCCACGAAAGGTCTGGATCTTGTTCACATTCAGTGAGTCGCCGCTCAGGCGCCAGGCCACGAAGATCGTCAGCAGTATTGCGATCAGGATCAGCGAACCACTGGCATAACCCAGGCCCAGCGTGCGGTCCATGAAGTCCGACATCGTGGTGCCGGCGGTGCTGGTGGAGAGAATCACCATCCAGTACAGCAGCGGGTTGTAGGTTTTCGAAAACAGCTGGGTCAACAAGGTCAGCAGGAACACGCTGATGAGGATCAGCGAACTGATGGCGTAACCGACGTTGAGGGTCATCGACAGCAGGTCACCCGCAGTTTCGCCCAGGGTCGTCGCGCAGATTTTCATGACCCAGAAGGCCAGGGTGATCTGAGGAAGTTTGTTCATTTGCAAAGAAGCTCCAAGGGTCACATTCAAGATGGCCTGTCTTGGGTGCAGGCTTGCGCGGAGGCTGAACGCCACGGGGTGAAAAATAGGTAAGGCTTGAATGAAAAAACCGTTGAAAGGTTTTGCAACTCACCGATTGCTCAATTAATGACCAGTTAATGCTCGGTGTTTAGCCTGGTACTGAATCCAAGTCGAGACTTGGTCCGTATACAGAGTGAGGCTTGAACGCGGTAATCGACGGAGAATGGCGACCCCCTACACATCGATAAAATCGATTTTAATTAGCATTAATTTGCGCTTTTCAATCAATTTTACCGGAGTAGGATTAATTCCAAGCCCAACGCACACACCTCAACGAACCCGGAGTCACCACCATGAAAAGCAAACTGATCCTCGCCCTGACCCTCTCGGTACTGGCTGCCAACACCTTCGCAGCAGATGGCTATGACCGCACTGGTTCCGCCACCCTCGCCGCTGACGGTTACGACCGCACCGGCTCCGCCACCTTCGCTGCTGACGGCTACGACCGCACCGGCTCCGCCACCTTCGCTGCTGACGGCTACGACCGCACCGGCTCCGCCACCTTCGCTGAAGACGGCTACGACCGCACCGGCTCCGCCACCTTCGCTGCTGACGGCTACGACCGCACCGGTTCCGCCACCCTCGCTGAAGACGGCTATGACCGCACCGGTTCCGCCACCTTCGCTGCTGACGGCTACGACCGCACCGGTTCCGCCACCCTCGCTGAAGACGGCTATGACCGCACCGGTTCCGCTACCTTCGCTGCTGACGGTTACGACCGCACCGGTTCCGCCACCATCAGCTGATCGATCCATGTGACATCACAGCCCGGCTTCGGCCGGGCTTAGTCTTTTTCGGCCAAGAGAAATCCTCGCCCCTCCCCCCAACCCGCTAGAGGGATGCTGGAGTTCAACGATTGCGCACTGCACTATGGCGCCCTTCAATCGCACCCAAGCAGGAACCTTGAGCCATGCCCGACGATATCCATTATTACCAACCTGCCCTGGGCCATGGCCTGCCCCACGACCCGTTCAATGCCATCGTCGGCCCGCGCCCTATCGGCTGGATCTCTTCCCAGGACAGCACAGGTCGCCTGAACCTTGCGCCCTACAGTTTCTTCAACGCCTTCAACTACATTCCGCCGATCATCGGTTTCTCCAGCGTCGGGCGCAAAGACAGCCTGAACAATATCGAGCAGACCGGCGAGTTCGCCTGGAACCTGGCCACTCGGCCCCTGGCCGAGCAGATGAACCAGAGCTGCGCTGCCGTCCCCGCCGAGGTCGACGAGTTCGAACTGGCAGGGTTGACGCCGATCGCCTCGAAAATCATCAGCGTGCCCCGGGTCGCCGAGAGCCCGGTGTCCTTCGAGTGCAAGGTCACACAGATCATTCAGTTGCAACGGGCAGACAAGGCATTGGTGCCGAGTTGGCTGATTCTCGGCGAAGTGGTCGCCGTGCATATCGCCAAATGGCTGCTCAAGGATGGGATCTACGACACCGCCGCGGCAGAACCGATTCTGCGCGGCGGCGGGCCAGCGGATTATTTTCAGTTGGGGCCAGAGGCCTTGTTCAAGATGCACCGCCCCGGGGCGGTCAAGTAGCAGTTCGACTCAGTTGGTTTTCCAGCTCAATTCGCCGTCTTGATCGACGTCGCTCAGCTGTTCGAGTTGTTGCGCGGCAGCCTGGTCGGCGTCATGAGCGGTGTTGAATTTCTGCCCATCCAGGACTTTGTGAAAACGCGGAGCCCCTGAACCACCCAGGGCTTTGACGGCGATTGCGGCGCTGTAACCACCCTCCCCTGGAACCACAGCGGAAACTGCTTCGTAGTGTGCAAACTCTTTGCGTGCCATGTTGCTGATCCTGGCCAATGGAAAGTCGGCCATTCTAAACCGTCAGCTGGCCAGTTGGTGCAGCGGCGCGCGCTGCAGTTGCGCGTATTCGCCACAGGCCTCGAGTGCCGACACCGTGCTGAAGGTATGGAAATCCAGGCTATTGACCACCAGGTCCTGGACCAGCTCGGCAAAGATCGCCATCGCCGGCGAACTGAAATAGGCCGTCATCGTCTGCTGGCTGCTCCAGAAACCGGACACCATCCACAACTGCGCATCGCATTGCGAGCGCTGCAAGGCAAAGTGCAGGCAACCAGGCGCCTGGCGAGACGGTTCGATCAGGCTGCTCAAGCGTGCACCCAGCTCCGTGGAGCGCCCGGCCCGGGCATGGACAAAGGCGATGTGACTGACGGGAATATGCGTAGACATGTGCGACCCTCCCAGGGTGTTGTCGAGGCAGCCGTGGGACGGGCTGCAACAGGATCAACGATACGGGGGGCACAGCGCACGACGTTAGTCGATTTCTGCCGCTGATTTGCCCAATCCTGCGATAGCGTGGGCCACGGGCCGATGATTCCAACGCTATGCGACAAAAGAGCTACAACGGTGTTTCAAGCAAGTGAACCCGCAGGCTATCGGCTCCTCTTGTCTATCGCGCACGCAAGCAGCAGGATCAGGCAAGTATTGCGCAGGAATTGCCTAGCTGCCCTGCTTGCACAAACTTATGCTGTGCCGATCGATAACCCTCCGGAGGCTGCTCTATGTCATCACTGCAGAACTTGCAGGTGCCCCTGGCCCCGGAAATGGAAAGACAGCGCGCAGAACTGGCCGCGATCATCGAGCGCAACACCGTTACCGACGGCAGTCATGCCACGGCCATCGACGCGCTGTTCGTCTCGCGCCACAGCAGCTCCCACCAGTTCGCCCCGGTGCTGGCCCAGCCGGCGCTGTGCATCATGGCCCAGGGTCGCAAGGAAGTGCGCCTGGCCGATGAAACCTACAATTACGACCCGCTGAATTATCTGGTGGTCTCGGTGGCCGTGCCCCTGAGCGGCAAGGTGGCGATGGTGTCCCCCGAGGAGCCGATCCTGGCCTTGCGCCTGGACATCGATCCCGGCGAGATCAACGCACTGATTGCCGATGCCGGGCCGCTGGGAGTAGCGGCCAGGCCCACCGGACGCGGCCTGTATGTAGAGCATCTCGACCCGCCGATGCTCGATGCAGTGCTGCGCCTGACCCGCTTGCTGGATACTCCGAAAGACATCGCCATGCTCGCACCTCTGGTGCGCCGGGAGATTCTCTATCGCCTGCTGCGCAGCCCCCAGGGCCATCGCCTGTATGAGATTGCCACCACCAACAGCCAGAGCCACCGGGTCAACCAGGCGATCAAGTGGCTGAACCGTCACTTCGAGCAGTCATTGCGTATCGATGACCTGGCCCGGGAAGTGAACCTCAGCGTGTCGACCCTGCATCATCGCTTCAAGGCGATGACCGCCCTGAGCCCGTTGCAATACCAGAAGCAGCTGCGCCTGCAAGAGGCGCGGCGGCTGATGCTGGCCGAGGGCCTGGAGGCTTCGGCGGCGGGGTACCGGGTCGGCTATGAAAGCCCGTCGCAGTTCAGCCGCGAGTACAGCCGTTTGTTCGGCGCACCTCCCTTGCGAGACATGGCGCGCTTGCGGGTTGGCGGTTGATGCCTGGTGCGCCGTCTCCTACAGGGCGCGGATCACATGCTTGATTTCCTGGAACGCTTGTAGGCCCCACGGGCCCAGCTCGCGACCAATGCTGCTCTGCTTGTAGCCACCCCAGGCGGCCTGGGGAAAGATCACCTGAGGCGCGTTGATCCACACCAGGCCGGCCTGCAGGGCGTTGGCAACCCGCTCGGCATTATCGACGTCCGCCCCCACCACGCTGGCCACCAGTCCGAACTCGCTGTCATTGGCCAGCTCGATGGCTTGCTGCTCGCTGGTAAAACTGCGCACGCACAGCACCGGGCCAAAGATTTCTTCGCACCACAAGGCACTGTCCAACGGCACCTCGGTGAACACCGTGGGCCGAATGAAATACCCCTGTTGCAAACCGGCCGGACGAGCGCCACCGCAGACTAGCTTGGCGCCGACACTCAAACCCTGGTCGATATGCGCCAGCACCCGCTGGTATTGCAGCCGGTTTACCAGTGCGCCCATTTCCACCTCGGGCTCGAACGGATCGGCCACCCGAATGCCTTCGGCCCGGGCCTTGAGACGCAGAAGAAACTCATCGGCCAACTCGTCAGCCACCAGCACCCGGCTGGTGGCGGAACACATCTGCCCGGCATTGAAGAAACCGCCGCCACAGGCCAGCTCCACCGCCAGATCCAGATCGGCGTCGGCCAGCACCAGCAAGGCGGATTTGCCGCCCAGCTCCAGGCTCACGCCCTTGATGGTTTCCGCTGCCCGCTGCATGACTTGCACCCCCACCGCATTACTGCCGGTGAAGGAAATCTTCGCCACTCGCGGGTCCGCCGCCAACGGTGCGCCCACCGCCAGCCCCGTGCCACAGACCAGATTGAACACGCCCTTGGGCAAGCCGCTTTCGGCAATGATTGCCGCGAGCTCCAGCTCCGGCAGCGGTGTGACCTCCGAGGGTTTGAGCACCACGCTGCAGCCCGCAGCCAGGGCTGGAGCGAGCTTCCAGGCGGTGGTGACCATAGGGAAGTTCCACGGCACGATCAGCCCGACGATGCCACAGGGCTCACGACGCAAGCGGGCGCTGAATGCCTCGCTGGGCAGGGCTACATTGGCGTCCTGAGCCGCGTCCAGGCCCTGCGCCAGCCCTGCGTAGTATTCGAAGGTGGCAATCACATCGTCCACATCCATGGCTGCCTCGAACTGGGGCTTGCCGTTGTTGCTCGACTGCAAATACATCAGTCGCTCCCGACGCTCGGCTACTCCGGCAGCGATCTTGCGCAATACCACGGCACGCTCGGCACCGCTGCTCTGCGACCAGCGCACGAGGCCAGCGGCAGCAGCATCCAAGGCCCGATCCACGGCCTCTGGGCCACCGCCCGCCACCTCGGCCAGGGGTGCCTCGGTGGCGGGGTTGATCACCTTCAGCCGTTCGTCACCTACCGACCATTGACCATCGATGTACAGCCCGTTCAGCAAGGACAGCGCGCTCATGCCTGTACTCCTTGGGTCCAGCGATTCTGGTCGATTTCAATCAGCGTTGGCCCCTGGCGATCCACTGCCATGCGCAGGGCCGCGCGTAGTTGTTCGACGTTGTCGATGCTCTGCGCGGCGCAGCCCAGGCCCTTGGCCACGGCGATGAAGTCCGGGGTGTAGATGTCGACGCCCACCGGCTCGATCGCGCGATTGAGCATGTACTTCTTGATCTCTTCGTAGCCCTGGTTATTCCACAACAGGACGATGATCGGCGTGCGTGCCTCCACCGCGCAGGCCAGCTCCGACAGGGTGAACTGCAAGCCACCGTCGCCGATCAGGCAGGCCACCGGCCGCCGCTGACTGGGCTGCGAACCGCCACCGAGCCAGGCGCCAATGGCGGCCGGCAGGGCATAACCCAGGGTGCCGTAGCCAGTGGAGGAGTTGAACCAGCGGCGCGGTTGCTCGGGGTTGAAGGTCAGGTTGCCGCTGTACACCGGCTGGGTGGAGTCGCCCACCAGGACGATTTCCGGCAGCTCTCCAACCACGGTTTCCAGAAACAGGGTCTGGGCCCGGGTCGGGGTATCCCAGAGGTCGTCGAGCTCACTGCGCAAGGCCGCGGCGCGGGCTTGCCCCCAATTGCTGCTGCGCGCTACCAGGGTTTGCCGGGACAGCTCGGCCAGCAGGGCATCGGCAGCCATTCTGGCGTCGGCCACCAGGGCCACTTTCGGCGGGTAATTGCGTACGGTCTGATCGGTATCGATGTCGATCCGCAACAAGCTCCCAGGGATTTCAAAGCCGCCGGCAAAGGTCACGTCGTAGTCGGTTTCCGCCAGCTCGGTGCCGATCGCCAGCACCACGTCGGCTTCCGCCACCAGGGCCCGGGTCGCCACCATCGACTGGGTGGAGCCGATCAACAACGGGTGTGCCGACGGCAACATGCCCTTGGCGTTGATGGTCAGCGCCACTGGGGCCTGCAGCAGCTCTGCCAAATGGATCAGCGGCGCCGCCGCGTCGATGGCGCCACCACCAGCGAGAATCAGCGGCCGCTTGGCTGTCGCCAACAGCTGGCTCATCTGCGCGACTGCCACCGGAGCGGCACCGGCGCGGGCGATGTTCACCGGCTCACAGGCCAGCAGGTGATCCGCCTCCTGGACCAATACATCTAGGGGGATCTCGATATGCACCGGACGTGGGCGACCCGCCTGGAACAGCGCGAAAGCCCGAGCCAGCACGCCCGGCAATTCATCGGCGCACATCAGAGTGTGAGAGAACGCCGCCACGCCACTGACCAGGGCGCCCTGGTTCGGTAACTCGTGGAGTTTGCCGCGCCCGCCGCCCAACTGGCTGCGGGACTGCACGCTGGAGATCACCAGCATGGGAATCGAGTCAGCGTAGGCCTGCCCCATGGCGGTGGTGATATTGGTCATCCCGGGACCGGTGATGATGAAACACACGCCGGGCTTGCCGCTGGTACGCGCGTAACCGTCAGCCATGAAGCCAGCGCCTTGCTCATGGCGCGGGGTGACATGGTTGATCGGCGAACGGGCCAGGCCGCGATACAGCTCGACGGTGTGCACCCCAGGAATGCCGAACACCTGCTCGACCCCATAACCTTCGAGTAACTTGACCAGTACTTCACCGCACGTCGCCATCTCATCGCCCTTTTTATTGGTTGGAAACCGGACGCCTGACCGCTGGCTTGAAAACGCCATCAGACACCGCAAGAGGGCTATTGGAACGGTGGGCCTGTAGCCGCAACAATGGATAAAAAGTCATACTAGCCATGTCCTCACGTCATGCCTTGGTTGTCCATGAAACGTCTGCCTCCCCTACCCGCGCTGCACACGTTCCTGGTCACCGCCCAGTGCTGCAATTTCACTCGCGCCGCCGAGCAGCTGCACATCACTCAAGGAGCGGTGAGCCGGCAGATCGCCGGGCTGGAAAGTCATCTGGGGTACCCACTCTTCGTGCGCCAGGCCCGAGGCCTGAGCCTCACTGCTGAAGGGCTGGAATGGCTGCCACGGGTGCAGCAGGTATTCGAGCTGATCAATCGTGCCGTGGATGAGATCGGCGGCCAGAGCCGCAACCTGCGCCTCAAGGCCCCGACCTGCGTGATGCGCTGGTTGCTGCCACGGCTGCTGCAATGGCAGAAGGAGCGCCCCGACGTGCCGGTGCAATTGACCACCACCATCCAGCACGGTGTGGATTTCAGCCGCGAGCCTTTCGACGCCGCCGTCATGTACGGCGCCCCTCCCGCACCCTCCCTTGGCTCGCTATACCTGTTCAATGAACAGCTGACGCCCGTCTGCTCGCGTCCCCTGCTGGAGGGCCCGGTGCCCCTCAAAAAACCGGCGGACCTGCATCAGCATCTGCTGCTGCACCCGTCCCATGATCAACGGGATTGGCAAACCTGGCTGAAAGCGGCGGGCACGCCACTGAATACCCTGGGCAAGGGCCAGCATTTCGAAACCCTGGACCTGGCGATGTCCGTGGCGTCCCAGGGGACCGGGGTGGCGATTGGCGATTGGGCGTTGATTGGCGACGACCTGAGTGCCGGGCGGCTGGTCATGCCTTTTGAATTGAAGGTGCCGACAGGACAGGCGTACTACCTGGTCTACCCGGAGCGTCCGGGGCCTGCGGCGCAACTGCAGGAGTTGCTTGACTGGCTGGTGGAGCAAGCGCAGCAGCGTTGAAAGGATCGACGCGCTACCGCGCGGCGTAGCGGGGCCTTGCACGTTACCGGGCAAGGCACCCGCTACAGGGTCATCAGTAACCGACAGTGAAGCGCTGGCGAACGTGGGCAGGCTTTTCCACTTCGTCGATCAGGGCAATGGCGTAGTCGGCGAAGGTGATCCAGCTGCGCCCTTCAGCGCTGACCAACAGATCGTCCTGACCCAGGCGGAAATGTCCGGTACGTTCACCTTCGACGAACTCCGCCGAAGGCGAGAGGAAGGTCCAGTCCAGATCCTGCTCCTTGCGCAAGGTGTCGAGGTAGACCCCACCGGCGCTGGCTTCGGCCTTGTACTCCGGCGGGAAGCCGGGGCTGTCGATGACCTTGCTACCACCGGGCAACAGCAGCGAACCGGCACCGCCCACCACTAGCAGGCGCTTGACCCCAGCCTTTTTCACCGGGTCGATGATAGCGCTGGCCGCGATGGTGGAGAAATGCGCAGCACTGATCACCACATCATGACCGGCCACCGCCGCTTGCAGAGCGGCACTGTCGGCCACATCAACATCACGGGTGAGCACACCGGCACGCTGGCCGATCTTCGCCGTGTTACGGGCGATGGCGGTGACGCTGTGACCGCGACGCAGGGCTTCTTCCAAGAGTTGGCTACCGGCACGGCCGGTGGCACCAATGATTGCAATCTTGCTCATGACAATTCTCCAGTTGGCTAAGAGAGTACAGAGGCGCCCGCTCCCGACTAGGGAGCGGGTCAAGCCGTTTTCACCACTTCATTTCGCCCTTGGCGACCTTGGCGCTCAGCTCCAGGGAGCTGTCCTCGCCCAGGTCCGGGTAACGCTTCTTCATGGCCGCAATCAGTTCTGCGGAATCCTTGGCCTTGGCGGTCTCTTCGTCGAAAGCCTTGATGTAGTCCGCAGTGAAATGCACCGGGGCCAGAGAGCGCGCGCTGTCACCGAGGAAGTGCCCAGGGATCACGGTCTTGGGTTGCAGGCCGTCGATGGTCTTCAGGGTGCTCAACCAGTCCTTATGGGATTGCGCAGTCTGGGTATCGGCCATCCATACATGGATGTTTTCCGCTACCACTACACCACCGACCACCGCCTTGATCGACGGGATCCAGACAAAGCTGCGGTCCGGCTGCTTGCCGTCCAAGCCGATAACCTCGAGCTTCTGCCCCTCCAGGGTCAAGCTGTGCCCATTGAGTACGCTTGGCACAATGGTCTTGGCCGGTACATCGGCACCCATTTTCGGGCCCCAGAAGGCGAGTTTGCCGTCTACGGTGGCCATGATGTGGTCGACCGTCGGCTGCGAGGCCACGACCTTGGCATCCGGGAAGGCAGTGGTCAGGGTGTCGAGGCCAAAGTAGTAGTCCGGATCACCATGGCTGATGTAGATGGTGGTCAGGTGTTTGCCGCTGGCGCGGATCTTGTCTACCAGTTGCTGGGCCTGGGATTTGCCGAACTGGGCATCCACCAGGATCGCGTCCTTCTTGCCGCTGACCAGCACCGAGGTCACCGGGAAAATTGCGTTGGCTCCCGGGTTGTAGACATCCAGTTTCAGGGTTGGCTCGGCGGCGGCCGCATGGGCGGCAAAACCCAGGGTGGCGGTGGCCAACAGCAGGCGTTTGAGTGAGGTGAATCCGATCATGAGGGTAGCTCCAGCATCTGTTGGCGTGGTTGGGGATGGACAAAGCTTAGTTGCCTGAGTCGTTACAAAAAATGCGATGCTTGAACATAGTTTGTTTCTGAAAGCGGGCAAATAATGGATCGTCTCCAAGCAATGCAGGTCTTCGTCACGGTTGTCGACCTGGGCAGCCAGTCGGCCGCTGCCGATCACCTGGACCTGTCGCGACCAGTGGTTTCACGTTATCTCGCGGAACTGGAAGACTGGGTCGGCGCCCGGCTGATGCACCGCACCACACGCAAGCTCAGCCTGACCGCTGCCGGTGGCGAGATTCTGCCCCGCTGCCGGCAGATGCTGGAGCTGTCGAACGACATGCATGCAGCGGTCGGCGAGCCGGATGATGCGCCCCGCGGGCTGCTGCGCATCAGCGTCAGCACCTCGTTCGGTCAATCACAGCTGGCCGATGCCATGGCCGACTACGTCAAGCGCCATCCGGGAGTCAGCGTCGACCTGCAAATGCTCGATCGCACGGTGAACCTGGTGGATGAACGTATCGATCTGGCAATCCGCACCAGCAATGACCTGGACCCGAATCTGATTGCCCGGCGCCTGACTGTATGCCGCTCAGTGATCTGCGCCTCCCCGGCGTACCTGCAAGAACACCCGGCACCACAGCGCGTGGAAGAGTTGAGCCGACACAACTGCCTGACCCACTCCTACTTCGGCAAGAGCCTGTGGCATTTCGAACAGGACGGTGAACAAGTGTCGGTGCCCGTGCAGGGCAACATCAGTGCCAACGAGGCCAGTACCTTGCTGCGCACTACCATGGCGGGTGCCGGCATCGCCATGCTGCCCAGCTATCAGGCCGGGGAGTACATCAAGCGCGGGGAGCTGGTGCGCCTGCTGAGCAACGCCGAACCGCGCAAGATGAACATGTACGCGGTCTATGCCTCACGCAAGCACATGCCGGCGACCTTGCGCAGCATGCTGGACTTCCTGGTACTCAGGTTTCCCCAGGAACCACGCTGGGACGAAGGTTTGTAGGTAGCCAGGAGCAGATAATTCCGACTCTCGATCCGTCTGCTGGATACCTTGCCACATCGGTCGGACAGCAGTCTGGCGAGCGCCCGCAACTGACCTATGCTGATAACAGTACCCACTTAAAATAAGCGGGTATTGGTTCAGAGGTCTTTGCCATGAACGTTAAAACAAGAAGGTACCTGGCCATTTTCATGACTTGCACCATGACCTTGGCGCTGTACGGTACCGCTGCTTATCGCGTTGAACAGGCCCGTATGCAGCCGCGTAACGACGCCAGTTGCAACCTGGAACACTGCATTCCCCACAACGCCACCCTGAACGCCCTCAGGTGAGTGACGGGGGGCCGGGGTCATTGGCCTGATCGGCCTTCAAGCGGTCCCGAAACACCTTGGGCGAGATCCCTACCCGGCGCCGGAACAGCCGGGTGAAGTTGGTGGGATCGGAAAACCCCAGGTTTGCGGAAATTTCGTAGATGGTCATTCCGGTGTAGGTCAGCAAGCGCTTGGCTTCCAGTAGCTGGCGCTCGTGGATGATCTGCAACGCCGGCTGCCCGGCCAGTTCGCGGCAGGTGCCGTTGAGGTGGGACACCGAGATCCCCAGCCTGTGGGCCAACTCCTCGACCTTCACATGCTCGCGGTAGTGGGTTTCTACCAACTGGATAAACCCGTTGAAGTATTCCCGTGCACGCTGTGGCCGCTGGCTGGCGCTGCTGCGCTGCAAGGCCTGGCGCCCCACCCAGACCACAATCATGCTGACCAGCGCATGCATGAGCATTTCACGAGCCGGTTGCTGCCCCTGGTACTCGTTCTGCAACGCGGCAAACAGCTCGTTCAAATACTCCACATCGCCCCGCGCCGAGTAACTGGCAGACTTCGACAAAGTATTTTCCGCCGCCCCCAACTGAGCTTGCAGATGGCCGACCAGCGGTGCCGCCAAAGTCACCACATAACCTTCGATATCTTCGGAAAAACGAAAGCCGTGGACCGACAACGGCGGCAGGACCTGGACCGCCGACTCGCCCAGCAGAGTCCGCTGGCCTTCGACCTCCAGTTGCGCCTGCCCCCGGCGTACAAACAACAATTGGCACAGATCGGCATGTCGATGGGGTTTGATTTCCCAGTGGTGCTCACGACTGCGCTGGCTGATGGGCTCGCAATGCAGCAGGTCGGGAGTGGGCCACTCCAGGCTTTCGCCATAGAGCTTGAACACGGGAATGGCAGCAAGGGCGGGCTTGTTGATCACTTCAGTCCAGGCCTCAGAGTGACGGACGATCATCGCACCAGTAAGCAAGGTGATCGGATATCCGCCGGGGTGTGTCGCTCAATTGACGGTTTCACCCAGGAAAAATGCAAGTATCGGCAACATCAATACCTAGGCATCCAGTTGCCTTCCAGGAAACCTGCGAAGATTTCGCAGTATACAAAATGCTTCCCATTACGACGTTAAACAAGCATCCAGGCCTGCTCATTCCCGGAACATCCCAAAGACATCCCACTCAGCAAATGCTTGGAAAAGCTTTGACGAAAAACCCTCGCGGACTTCCTTGCAAGACTATCTAGTAGGTACCTATCTAGTACACTGACAAGCATTCCCACCAACCTTGCCCCGGTGGGTCAATCACTGCCCGCAGGTTCTTTCGTGACTCACCTCCCACCGCCTGGCCCGCCAAAACCGGCCATTCGCAGCGTGCTGATCGCCCTGATGCTGGCAATCTTTCTCGGTGCCCTGGACCAGACCATCGTTGCCGTCTCCATGCCGGCCATTTCCGCCCAGTTCAAGGATATCGGCCTGCTGGCTTGGGTAATCTCCGGATACATGGTGGCGATGACCGTTGCCGTGCCTATCTACGGCAAGCTCGGCGACCTCTACGGCCGCCGCCGGCTGATGCTGTTCGGCATGGGCCTGTTCACCCTGGCCTCGTTGTTCTGCGGCCTGGCCCAGAACATGGAGCAACTGGTGCTGGCCCGGATTTTCCAGGGCATCGGTGCCGGCGGCATGATTTCGGTGAGCCAGGCAATCATTGGCGACATCGTTCCCCCTCGGGAGCGCGGCCGGTACCAAGGCTACTTCAGCAGCATGTACGCAGTAGCCAGCGTCGCCGGCCCCGTGCTTGGTGGTTACATGACCCAATTCCTGTCCTGGCGCTGGGTGTTCCTGATCAACCTGCCTCTGGGCCTGGGTGCCTGGTGGGTGGCCCATCGCACCCTGCGGGGGCTGCCGGTGCCGCAACGCAAACCGATCATCGACTACCTCGGTACCCTCCTGCTGATCATCGGCCTGAGCACTCTGTTACTGGGCATCACACAAGTGGGCCAGGGCCACTCATGGCGCAGCGCCGAGGTGCTTGACCTGCTGGCCATCGCGCTCATCGTCCTGGCGCTGTTTGTCTGGCATGAACGCCGGACCCGGGAGCCGCTACTGCCGATGCACCTGTTCGCCAACCGCAATGCGCTGCTGTGCTGGTGCACGATTTTCTTCACCAGCTTCCAGGCTATCTCGCTGATCGTGCTGATGCCCCTGCGCTTTCAAAGCATCACTGGGGCCGGAGCCGACAGCGCCGCCCTGCACCTGCTGCCGCTGGCCATTGGACTGCCCATAGGCGCCTACTGCGCCGGACGCATGACCTCGGTCACCGGACGCTACAAGCCGATGATCCTGGGCGGAGCGCTGCTGATGCCGGTATCGATCCTCGGCATGGCCTTGGTACCGCCCCAGACGGTGCTACTCAGCAGCCTGTTCATGCTGCTCTGCGGGATTGCTGGCGGCATGCAGTTTCCCACTTCGCTGGTGGGCACCCAAAACTCGGTGGAACAGCGAGATATCGGGGTTGCCACCAGCACCACCAACCTGTTCCGCGCCCTGGGTGGCGCGGTGGGCGTGGCACTGATGTCGGCACTGCTGCTGGCCTTGCTGCAAGACTCCAGCCTGGCGCATTTGAGCGGCGCCGGGTTGATGAGCGAAGGGCATTCCGGCAATGCCCTGCTGGAAGGCCTGAATGCTGCGCCTGGACCGGCACGAGAGGCCTTGCGGGCCCAATTGCTGCTGACCTTCCAGCACTTGCTGTTGGTCAGTGCCGGGGTTTCCCTGCTGGGACTGGTCGCAGCGATTGCCATGCCCAATCGTTTGCTGCGCGGTCGCGAAGACAAGGCTCGTTGATCGAGCTATTGGCTGGAACCCTGTAGCCGCTAGCGAAAGCTGCGACTACAGGGATAGATCCAGGTTCAGGACTCAATCAAGGGCTGTAATAGCCCACAGCAACCAGCAGATTCCCGACCTTGCGCAGATAGGCATGCTTGTCCTCGGTCTTCCCGGTCACCGGGTTCTTCCAGCGATAGTCGTACTCCCCCTGATCCTGCCGGGCCATGAGTGCCAGCATCGGCTCCCCGACCGGCTTGCCCTGGGGATCCTTGACCTTGCTGAAGTCGGTATTGAGCAACCGCAGGTTGGTGCCATGGGCCAGGTACCGCCCGCTGTCGAGATCCACCACAAACACATACAGGTCGTCTTCAAGAAACCCGCCCTGCAAGGCATTGATGGCCTTGAGCGTGCCGGGCTGATCCGAACTCAAGGCCGTGGCCGTCCGTTCCAGTAGCGCCTTGGCCTGTTCGGCGGATGCTCGAGGCAAGTAATAACCCACCGCCAGAATACGCTCGCCGATACGCTGGAAATACACGCGTTTGCGCTCGATCTTGCCATCGGCCCAGTTCTGCCAACGGTACTCGGCCTGCTGGATGCCATTGGCCTCGGGAGTCTTCAGCGCGTCCTTGAACGCCTTGCGCAGGTCCGGCCCGAGCACCTCGGACACATCGCGGCCAATCAACACCGACGAAGGGCCGCCACTGGCCAGCATCACGCCCCGGGTATCCACCACGAACACATAGCGATCATGGTCGACAAACTCGCCCTGGCGGCTGAAGGCGGCAAACGCCTTGTCACCCTGATCGTGGTAGTAACCCAGGGCTTTCTCCAGCAGCGCACGGGCTGCCGCGCCGTCATCAGCCACCGGCACGGCCGCCTGAAGCGAGCCGATGCACAACCATAACAGCCAGCCTATCCAGGTAATCTTGTGCTGCAGCCTCATAGCCCACTCCTCGTTCTTGTTGGCGCTTGAGGAGCGTAGATGGCTGCAGGGCATGAGTGAACATTCAGCAGGCGTTGGCTTACCAAAACCTTCCCACGCAGCGCGCGGGAAGGCTGAGCCCTTCAGGGACGGGTGTCGATCTGCTGTTGCAGGTTCTGGATCTGGCTTTGCAGCGTATTGATATTGCGGGTGACCTGGCCACGAAACGCATCGAACTCAGCAGTGCTGGCACCGTTCTGCGCTGCAGCGGGACGGTTATCCTGCTGGCTCTTGAGCACAATCATGTCCTGTTCCAGGCGTTCGATGGCGGCGCTCGGATTACCCTGTTTCTTCAGTGCTGCAAGGTCGGCGCTGAGGCTCTTGAGCTGGGCATCGACCTTGCCGCCATCGGCCTGGGCACTTTTCAGGCTGGCCAGTTCAGCGCTCAAGGCTTTCACCTGGGCCTGCAACTGTGTGCTGGCCGCCTGCTGTTCGGCGGTCTGCGCACTCATCTGCGCCAGGCGCTTGTCCAGATCCGTGGCCTGCCCCGCGACCCCCTGCTGCTGTCGGCCCTGGTCCTGCAAGCGGCTTTCCAGCTGTTTGATCTGCAGCTTCAACGCCTCGCTGTCCGTGGTGACATTGGTCTGGCTGGCCACCACCTTGCCGGAGATGTCCTGCAGTCGCCCTGCCGCCTCTTCACTGATCCTGGCGAAGCTTTCCTGGGTCGCTACCAACTGCTGCTCCATCAGCGAAATCTGCTGGAAGCTCCACCAGGCCAGGCCGATGAAGGCAAAGAACAAGGCACCGACCAGTGCCCACAAAGGGCCGGTGCTGGGGCCTTTGACCTTGACCACCGGTGTACTGCGCGAATGCACGGTGGTGCGCTCGCGGGCACCGCTGGTGGTGGGGAAGACATCGTCATCGAGGGGATCGGCGCGCAGACTTGGAACGTCATCGAAGTCATCGTGTGCATCGTTACGCATGGGGCAACCTTTCTGAACCGCAGTGATGGTTGAATGCGGCGAGTATAAACCGCTAATTCACCCGGCCAATGGACAGGACCGGGCAAACTCGGTTCCTTCTTTGATTTCAGCTGATGTCCTGAGCCTTCCACCAGCTGCAGAATTCATCCAGGGCAGCCCACAGACTGACTTTGGGCTCGTAGCCAAGGTAATGCCGGGCCCGGCTGATATCGAGGGTGAAGTTCTTGTTCATGACCTGCATCCCCAGGCGCGACAGGGTCGGTTCCGGACGTCCCGGCCAGAGCTTGCAGAAGCCCTCATTGAGCGCCGCCACACTGTAGGCCAGGCCAAAGGAGCGATAACGGGTGACTTGCGGCACCTGCATCTGGCGCATCACGTAGTTGACTACGTCCCACAGTGGTACCGGCGCCCCGTTACTGATGTTGTAGGCCTTGCCCAGGGCCGAACCGCTGGCGTGCAGGCTACTGAACAGAGCCTCGTTGAGGTTGTGCACGCTGGTGAAGTCGACTTTGTTCAAACCATTGCCAACGATGGCCAGGCGGCCCTTGCGCTGCATCTTCAACAGCCGCGGGAAAATGCTCATGTCACCGGCACCCGTGACGAATCGCGGGCGCAGTGCAATCACTTCAAGGCCAAACTCCTGGGCACCGAAGACCTTCTGCTCAGCCAGGTACTTGGTGGCCGCATAAGGGTGCTTGAAGCGCTTGGGCACCTGCTCTTCGGTCAGTCCCAGGTGATCACGGCCGTCGAAATAGATCGACGGCGAGGACAGATGCACCAGCCGCTGTACCCGTTGCTTGAGGCAGGCTTCGACCACGTTCTCGGTGACCATCACATTGCCTTGATGGAAGTCCTGATAACGCCCCCACAGGCCCACGGCACCGGCGCAATGCACCACGCTGTCGACATCGCGGCACAGTTCGCGCACCAGGCCGGCATCGCTCAAATCCCCCGGGACAAACTCGGCGCCACGGCGCACCAGGTGTTCCGTGGCTTCGGCGCGGCGTCCATTGACCCGCACCTCCAGGCCCTGCTCAAGGGCAAAACGGGCGAAGCGCCCGCCAATGAAGCCGCTTGCGCCGGTAACCAGAATTTTCATGAACGTTCCTAAAAAAAGCAGTGACGAGCGACACGCTACAAGCTGCAAGTTAAAAATCAGAGCGCAAGCTGTCTACCTGCAGCTTGTCGCTTGACGCTTATGGCTGCTCCCAGGGCACCAACCATTGTGCAGATAAACGTGCCAGGTGCTCGGTCAACAACCCCAGCAGTTGTCCGCCGTTGCGCCAATGATGCCAGTACAACGGCACATCGATGGGTTTATCGGGCAAAAGCTCCAACAACAGGCCCCGTTCCAGTTGCTCGCGGACCTGCAGTTCGGGCACCAGTCCCCAGCCGAGCCCCGCTTCGGTCAAGCGGATGAAACCCTCGGAAGAAGGGCACAGATGATGCTCGAAGCCACCATCGACTCCCAGAGACGCCAAGTAGCGATGCTGGAGGAAATCGTCAGGTCCGAACACCAGTGCCGGCGTTCGGGCCAATTGATCGGCGCGTACGCCTTGAGGGAAATGCCGGGCAATGAACGCCGGGCTGGCCAGGGCCCGGTAGCGCATGGCCCCCAGCAATACGCTGCGGGCACCGGCCACCGGACGCTCGCTGGCACATACACAAGCCGCCACTTCCCCGGCGCGCATGCGCTTGAGACCCACGGTCTGATCCTCTACCACCAGGTCCAGAAGCAAATGATGTTCGGCACAGAAGTCACTCACGGCTTCGGCCCACCAGGTAGCCAGGCTGTCGGCGTTGAGGGCAATGCGCAAGCGCTCCGGCAAACCCTCTTCGTCCAAAGCCGGCACCTGGCTTTGCAGATCCCGCTCCAGCAGGCGCACCTGCTGTACATGGTTGAGCAGGCGCCGGCCAATTTCAGTCGGCGCCGGCGGCGTCACCCGCACCAGTACCGGCTGCCCGACCCGGGCCTCCAGCAGTTTGATGCGCTGGGAAATCGCCGACTGCGACAGCCCCAGCACTTGGGCTGCCCGTTCAAACCCTGCCTGTTCGATCACCGCAGCCAATGCGGAGAGCAACTTGTAGTCGAACATCAGTTTTCCTAATGAGTGATCAGCACTATTGGTTTTTCTTATACAGCTCGAGACCGGAAAATAGCCAGCGTAAAGCGTCTGCAATGCTACTTCGCTCAAGGATTTTCTTCATGGCTGGTGAAACCTCCCTCGCAACCCTGCTGCGCAGCATGAGCCCGCAGCTCAACGACGGCGAGTATGTGTTCTGTTCCATCACTGAGCGCAGTTTGCTGCAGGACTGTGAGGTACTGGGCAGCTTTCATGAGCGCGAGGGCCTGACGGTGATAATCCAGCGCGAGCAGGCCGAACGCCTGGGGCTGAGCTTCGACTACGTGGCCGCCTGGATCACCCTCAACGTGCATTCGGCTCTGGAGGCCGTGGGCCTGACAGCGGCCTTTGCCGGCGCCCTGGGCCAGGCCGGGATCAGTTGCAACGTGATCGCCGGCTACTACCACGATCATCTGTTTGTCGGTCAGGCGGATGCCGGACGGGCCATGGCCGTGCTGCAACGACTGGCCGCCGGCGAGGAGCAATAATCATGTGGCAAAGCTATGTAAACGGTCTCTTGGTGGCCGCCGGCCTGATCATGGCGATCGGCACTCAGAACGCCTTCGTCCTGGCCCAGAGCCTGCGCCGTGAGCACCACCTGCCGGTGGCGGCGCTGTGCGTCATCTGCGATGCACTGCTGGTAGCCGCCGGCGTATTCGGCCTAGCCACCGTGCTCACCCAGAGCCCGACATTGCTAGCCGTGGCCCGCTGGGGTGGTGCCGCGTTCCTGATCTGGTACGGCGCCCAGGCATTGCGTCGGGCCTGCTCGAAACAAAGCCTGCAACAGGGCGACGGCCAGGCCGTGCGTTCACTGCGTGCAGTGATGCTCAGCGCCCTGGCAGTGACCCTGCTCAACCCCCATGTCTACCTGGACACGGTGCTGCTGATCGGCTCGCTGGGGGCACAACAGACCGAGCCCGGGGCCTACGTGATAGGGGCCGCCAGCGCTTCGTTGCTGTGGTTTTTCACCCTGGCCCTGGGCGCCGCCTGGCTGGCGCCGTGGCTGGCGCGTCCCAGTACCTGGAGGATTCTCGACCTGCTGGTAGCGGTGATGATGTTCAGCGTGGCATTGCAACTGATCAGCGCGGCGTGACTTATTCCAAAAGGCTCTGGAACCTCTATTCCACACAGTTGTTGCGTGGTTATGCCGCACCCCCGGTGCTATGATCCGAACCCTGCGCCGCAAAGAGTACAAACTCCCCGGCGCTTGTCTGGCCGCCCGTGATCGGCCTTGCGCTCACCGCAACTGACCTGATTAGGAGAATCATCATGGCTTTCGAATTGCCGCCGCTGCCCTATGCACACGACGCCCTGCAGCCGCACATTTCCAAGGAAACCCTGGAATACCACCACGACAAGCACCACAACACCTACGTCGTGAACCTGAACAACCTGGTGCCAGGCACCGAGTTCGAAGGCAAGACCCTGGAAGAGATCGTCAAAACCTCTTCGGGCGGTATCTTCAACAACGCCGCTCAGGTCTGGAACCACACTTTCTACTGGAACTGCCTGGCGCCAAACGCCGGCGGTCAACCTACCGGCGCACTGGCTGAGGCTATCAACGCCGCTTTCGGTTCGTTCGACAAGTTCAAAGAAGAATTCACCAAGACTTCCGTTGGCACCTTCGGTTCCGGCTGGGGCTGGCTGGTGAAAAAGGCTGACGGTTCCCTGGCTCTGGCCAGCACCATCGGCGCCGGCAACCCGCTGACCAGTGGCGACACCCCGCTGCTGACCTGCGACGTCTGGGAACACGCCTACTACATCGACTACCGCAACGTTCGTCCCAAGTACGTCGAAGCGTTCTGGAACCTGGTCAACTGGAAATTCGTGGCTGAGCAGTTCGAAGGCAAGAACTTCGTCGCTTAAGTCCGTTTGCAGTGCAAAGAACCCGGCCTGGCCGGGTTTTTTTTGCCTTTGACAAAGCCGGGATCTTGTCCCGCCGAACTGACGCGCTAAGATTCATTGCAGTTAAAAATCATCGCCGCCCCTCAAGTTGCAAGGCGTCGCTACCGACACACTACCCACAGCTAGAGCAATCCTGAATCTGATCACCCGGGCCTGGCCCGCAGACGTCCTGTTCTCGGCACTAATGTCACTTTGACGGCCATCACGGGATTGCCAATACTCATGGCAACTTGACGCTACACGCACGGAACAAGGAATAACCCTTTGAAGCTGGAACTCAAAAACAGCTTGTCGGTGAAGTTGCTCCGGGTTGTGCTGCTGTCGGCACTGATAGTGGGCGTGGTCCTGAGCTGCGCACAGATAGTCTTCGATGCCTACAAGACTCAGCAGGCGGTCGCTAACGATGCCCAACGCATTCTCGACATGTTTCGCGACCCATCGACACAGGCGGTCTACAGCCTCGACCGGGAAATGGGCATGCAGGTCATCGAAGGCCTGTTCCAGGACGATGCGGTGCGCATGGCTTCAATCGGCCACCCCAACGAAACCATGCTCGCGGAAAAGTCCCGCGACCTGCAGAAATCTTCCAGTCGCTGGCTGACCGACCCGATCCTCGGCCAGGAACGGACCTTCACTACCCAATTGGTCGGTCGCGGGCCCTATAGCGAGTATTACGGCGACCTGAGCATCACCCTCGACACTGCCACCTATGGCCAAGGCTTCATTGTCAGCTCGGTGATCATCTTCATTTCAGGGGTCCTGCGCGCCCTGGCCATGGGCCTGGTGCTGTACCTGGTCTATCACTGGCTACTGACCAAACCGCTGTCGCGGATTATCGAGCACCTGACCAACATCAACCCCGACCGCCCCAGCGAACACCAACTGCCGCTGCTCAAGGGCCACGAAAAGAACGAACTGGGGATCTGGATCAACACCGCCAACCAATTGCTGGCGTCCATCGAACGCAATACCCACCTGCGCCACGAAGCAGAAAACAGCCTGTTGCGCATGGCCCAATACGACTTCCTCACCGGCTTGCCGAACCGCCAGCAGTTGCAACAACAACTGGACAAGATCCTGGTGGACGCTGGGCGCCTGCAACGCCGAGTGGCGGTGCTCTGCGTCGGCCTGGATGACTTCAAGGGTATCAACGAACAGTTCAGCTACCAGACCGGCGATCAACTGCTGCTAGCCCTGGCTGATCGCCTGCGCGGCCACAGCGGCCGCCTCGGTGCCCTGGCACGCCTGGGAGGCGATCAGTTCGCCCTGGTCCAGGCCGACATCGAACAACCGTATGAAGCTGCGGAACTGGCGCAGAGCATTCTTGATGACCTGGAAGCCACCTTCGCCCTCGATCTCCAGGAAATCCGCCTGCGTGCCACCATCGGCATCACCCTATTTCCGGAAGACGGCGACAGCACCGAAAAACTCCTGCAAAAAGCCGAACAGACCATGACCCTGGCCAAGAGCCGGTCACGCAACCGTTATCAGTTCTACATCGCCAGCGTCGACAGCGAGATGCGTCGTCGCCGAGAGCTGGAAAAGGACCTACGCGATGCCCTGGCCCGGGATCAGTTCTTTCTCGTCTATCAACCGCAGATCAGCTATCGCGACCACCGGGTGGTCGGCGTCGAAGCACTGATCCGCTGGCAACACCCGGAACACGGCCTGGTGCCGCCGGACCTGTTCATTCCGCTGGCGGAGCAGAACGGCACCATCATCGCCATCGGCGAGTGGGTGCTGGACCAAGCCTGCCGCCAACTGCGCGAATGGCACGACATGGGCTTCAGCGACCTGCGCATGGCGGTCAACCTGTCCACGGTACAGCTGCACCACGCTGAACTGCCGCGGGTGGTCAACAACCTGCTGCAGATCTATCGCCTGCCGCCCCGCAGCCTGGAACTGGAAGTCACCGAAACCGGCCTGATGGAAGACATCAGTACCGCGGCCCAACACCTGCTGAGTCTGCGACGCTCCGGCGCGTTGATCGCCATCGACGACTTCGGCACCGGCTACTCGTCCCTGAGTTACCTGAAGAGTCTGCCTCTGGACAAGATCAAGATCGACAAGAGCTTCGTCCAGGACCTGCTGGATGATGATGACGATGCAACCATCGTCCGCGCCATCATCCAGCTGGGCAAAAGCCTGGGCATGCAAGTGATCGCCGAGGGCGTGGAAACCCCTGAGCAAGAGGCCTATATCATCTCCGAAGGCTGCCATGAAGGTCAGGGCTATCACTACAGCAAACCTTTGCCGGCACGGGAATTGAGCGCTTATCTGAAACAGGCGCAGCGCAGCAACGCGGCGATCCTTTGAAAAAGGCATTGCGCTGGCCGCCTTGACTCAGCGCAATCGCCTGTTGAACAAGAAATATTTACCGGCACAAGCCTTTACACATAATGCAAATCTTTCGCATTATGTCGCAGCTTTTACGCGCCCCCGCGCCGTCCACCCCCCTCTCGAAGCAGGATGTTCGCCATGATTCGTATGCCTCTGGCTACCGCCAGTCTGTTGGCCATCGCTATTTCCCTCGCCGGCTGTGGCGAAGGCAAAGACGACAAGGCTACCGCTCAAGCGCCGACCCCGGCCACCAGCTCCGCCACCCCAGCGACTGATGCTGCCGGCAAGCTCGACGAGGCTGCCGCCAAGGCCGTGGTGGCGCATTACGCCGACATGGTGTTTGCCGTCTACAGCGATTCCGAATCCACTGCCAAGACCCTGCAAAGCGCCATCGATGCCTTCCTCGCCAAGCCCAACGACGAGACCCTGAACGCCGCCAAGGCTGCCTGGGTTGCCGCTCGCGTGCCATACCTGCAGAGCGAAGTGTTCCGCTTCGGCAACACCATCATCGATGACTGGGAAGGCCAGGTGAACGCCTGGCCGCTGGACGAGGGTCTGATCGACTACGTCGACAAGAGCTACGAACACGCATTGGGCAACCCCGGCGCCACCGCCAACATCATCGCCAACACCGAGATCCAGGTCGGCGAAGACAAGATCGACGTGAAAGACATCACCCCGGAAAAACTCGCCAGCCTCAATGAGCTGGGCGGGGCCGAGGCCAACGTCGCCACCGGCTACCACGCCATCGAATTCCTGCTCTGGGGCCAAGACCTCAACGGCACCGGCCCTGGCGCCGGCGCACGCCCGGCCTCCGACTACCTGGAAGGTGCCGGTGCCACTGGTGGCCACAACGATCGTCGCCGTGCCTACCTGAAAGCCGTGACCCAGCTGCTGGTCAACGACCTGGAAGAGATGGTCGGCAACTGGAAACCGGACGTGGCCGACAACTACCGCGCCACCCTGGAAGCCGAACCGGCCGAAACCGGCCTGCGCAAGATGCTGTTCGGCATGGGCAGCCTGTCCCTGGGCGAGCTGGCCGGCGAGCGGATGAAGGTGTCCCTGGAAGCCAACTCCCCGGAAGACGAGCAGGACTGCTTCAGCGACAACACCCACAACTCGCACTTCTACGACGCCAAGGGCATCCGCAACGTCTACCTGGGCGAGTACACCCGTACCGACGGCAGCAAGATGAGCGGCGCCAGCCTGTCGTCCCTGGTGGCCAAGGCCGATCCGGCCGCCGACGCTGCCCTGAAAGCCGATCTGGCGGCTACCGAAGCCAAGATCCAGGTCATGGTCGACCACGCCAAAAAGGGTGAGCACTACGACCAACTGATCGCTGCAGGCAACGAATCCGGCAACCAGATCGTGCGCGACGCCATCGCCGCCCTGGTCAAGCAGACCGGTTCGATCGAGCAGGCCGCAGGCAAGCTGGGCATCAGCGACCTGAACCCGGACAACGCCGATCACGAATTCTGATCAGCCTTGCACCCAGCAGAAAGGCGACCTTCGGGTCGCCTTTTTTGTGCCTGCTGCGTGCCCTCGCCATGGCCAAGGAGTGTGCGTTGCCTTTGCAGCGCAGCCCCCGGCGAGCTTGTCCTGGGTCAAACCAAACGATAATTCCTCTTATTCAATCCAGGCTGCCCTGTTAGACTTTGCACCCTTGTTTTGCTCGTCTTGCAGGATGTCCGATGCCCTCGTTGCCGCTTCGCTGGTCCGCTCTGTTCATGGCCCTGGGCCTGAGTGCCTGCGATGACGCTCCGCGCTTTACCCAGGCCGAACCTGGAGAAGCCCGCGCCGGCGGTACGACAACCGTCAACAAGACGGATCGCAATGCCTTTTCCCTGCCCTCGGCCAACCTCGCGCCCACCCGACGCCTGGATTTCAGTGTTGGCAACAGCTTCTTCCGTAGCCCCTGGGTGATCGCGCCCTCCACCACCACCGCTCGTGATGGCCTGGGCCCGCTGTTCAATACCAACGCCTGCCAGAACTGCCACATCAAGGATGGTCGCGGGCATCCACCCACGGCGCAGGCCCTGAACGCTGTCTCGATGCTGGTGCGCCTGTCGATCCCCAATGACCCAGCCTACGCCAAGCTCATCGAGCAAGTCGGCGTCCTGCCGGAACCGGTATACGGCGGCCAGTTGCAGGACATGGCCATTCCCGGGGTCGCCCCTGAAGGCCGGGTGCGGGTGAGCTACGACCCGGTGCCGGTACGTTTCAAGGACGGCACCCTGGTGGAGTTGCGTAAACCGAAACTGCAGATCACCGACCTGGGCTACGGCCCGATGCACCCGGACACGCTATTCTCGGCCCGGGTCGCGCCACCGATGATTGGCCTCGGACTGCTCGAAGCCATTCCCGAAGAGGCGATCCTGGCCAACGCCCAGCCTGGCACCGGCACAAAAAACGCCATTGCCGGACGACCCAACTGGGTCTGGGATGATGCGCAACAGAAGACCGTGCTCGGGCGCTTTGGCTGGAAAGCCGGGCAACCCAACCTCAATCAACAAAATGTTCACGCGTTTTCTGGTGATATGGGCCTGACCACCAGCCTGAGACCCTTCGATGACTGCACCGATGCCCAGAACGCCTGCAAGCAGGCCCCCAATGGCAATGGCCCGGACGGCGAAGCGGAAGTCAGCGACAACATCCTGCGCCTGGTGCTGTTCTACACCCGCAACCTCGCAGTGCCGGCACGCCGTGACGTCAGTTCGTCGCCAGTCCTGGCCGGCAAGAACCTGTTCTTCCAGGCCGGTTGCCAGTCCTGCCACACCCCACGTTTTACCACTGCGGCCAATGCCGCGGAACCCGAACTGGCCAACCAAGTGATACGCCCTTACAGCGACCTGCTGCTGCATGACATGGGTGAAGGCCTGGCCGACCACCGCGCCGAGTTCAAGGCCAGTGGTCGTGATTGGCGCACTGCGCCTCTGTGGGGCATCGGCCTGACCGAAACGGTCAGCGGTCACACTCAGTTCCTCCATGACGGTCGCGCCCGCAATCTGATGGAAGCCGTGCTGTGGCATGGCGGCGAGGCCGAGGGTGCGAAACAACAGGTACTGGCCTTCAATGCCGAACAGCGCGCTGCGTTGCTGGCATTTCTGAATTCTCTATAACGCTCGACTCATTTGCTTTCTCCACAATAAAGGGAGCCCGAACATGTTCCGCCCCAAACTGCTCTTCACCAGCCTTGCCGCACTCGCTTTAGGCGCCTGCTCACCCCAGGATCCACAAGCGGTGACCTCGGCAGCCATCGCCAAGCAGGTGATCCTGCCGACCTACAGCCGCTGGGTCGACGCTGATCGCCAACTGGCCATCAGCGCCCTGGCCTTCTGCGAAGGCAAGGAAAACCTGGACACCGCCCGTGCCGACTTCCTCCACGCGCAAAAAGCCTGGGCCGAGTTGCAACCCCTGCTGATTGGCCCACTGGCCGAAGGCAACCGCTCCTGGCAGGTGCAGTTCTGGCCGGACAAGAAAAATCTGGTGGGGCGCCAGGTCGAGCAGTTGGTCACCGCCAACCCGCAGATCGACGCCGCCGCCCTGGCCAAGTCCAGTGTCGTGGTCCAGGGCCTGTCGGCCTACGAGTACATCCTCTTCGACAGCAAGATCGACATGGCCGACAGCGCGCAGAAAGCCCGCTACTGCCCGCTGCTGACCGCCATCGGTGAACGCCAGAAGCAACTGGCCGAAGAGATCCTGTCGAGCTGGAACACCAACGACGGCATGCTCGCGCAGATGAGCAAGTTCCCCAACCAGCGCTACGCCGACTCCCATGAAGCCATCGCCGATCTGCTGCGGGTTCAGGTCACAGCCCTGGATACCCTGAAGAAGAAACTCGGCACGCCAATGGGCCGCCAGACCAAGGGCATTCCACAGCCATTCCAGGCCGATGCCTGGCGCAGTCAGTCTTCCCTGCAAGGTTTGGAGGCCAGCCTCAGCGCCGCCCAGACCGTGTGGGCCGGGGTTGATAACAAAGGCCTGCGCGGCCTGCTGTCGGCCGATCAGAAGCCCCTGGCCGAGAAGATCGACGCCGCCTACGCCGCGTCGCTGAAACTCTTTGCCAGCACCCAACGCTCGCTGAGCGAAATGCTCGGTGACGACGCCGGACGCCAGCAACTCAACGATCTGTATGACAGCCTCAACGTGGTTCATCGCCTGCACGAAGGTGAGTTGGCCAAGGCGCTGGGCATCCAACTGGGCTTCAACGCCAACGACGGTGACTGATGATGCTGCGACGTCAGGCTTTGGCGCTGGGCAGCCTGCTGCTCAGCGCAGTGACCTTGGGCGGCTGGACGCTGTTCAAGCAAAAGGGCAAAGCGCCCTTGCTGCTTTCGGCCAGGGACGATGGTGATGGCAAACACTACGCCGTCGGTTTTCAGCTGGACGGTCAACAGGTGTTTGCCACCCAGGTCGGCCAGCGTTGCCACGACATCATCAATCACCCAAGCCTGCCGATCGCCTTGTTCGTGGCGCGGCGCCCGGGCACCGAAAGCTACTTGATCGACCTGCGGGACGGCACCCTGCTGCAAACCGTGGCCTCACAGCCCGACCGGCACTTCTACGGACACGCGGTGGTCCACAAGGACGGCCAGTGGCTGTACGCCACCGAGAACGACACCCGTGATCCGGGCCGTGGCCTGCTGGGCGTCTATCGCTTCGAAGGCGAGCGCCTGGTACACAGCGGCGAATTGTCCACCCACGGAGTTGGCCCGCATCAGGTGTCATGGATGCCCGACGGAGAAACCCTGGTAGTAGCCAACGGCGGTATCCGCACCGAAGCGGAAAGTCGGGTGGAGATGAACCTCGACGCCATGGCGCCGAGCCTGGTGTTGATGCAGCGCGACGGTACGCTGCTGAGCAAGGAAACCCTGGCCCAGCAGATGAACAGCGTGCGCCACATGGGTATCGCCAGCGACGGCACCATTGTCACCGGCCAACAATTCATGGGGGCAGCCCATGAGTCCTCGGAGCTGTTGGCGATCAAGCGACCGGGCCAGCCCTTCGCGGCCTTCCCGGTGGCCGAACAGCAATTGCAAGCCATGGGGCACTACACTGCCAGCGTCGCGGTACACAGCGACCTGCGACTGGTAGCCCTGACCGCCCCCCGGGGCAATCGCTTCTTCATCTGGGACCTGGACAGCGGCAGCGTGCGGGTCGACGCGCCACTGCCAGACTGCGCAGGAGTTGGTGCCGTAGCCGACGGTTTCGTGGTCACCTCGGGGCAAGGTCGTTGCCGCTTCTATGACTGCCGCCAGACACCGATTGTGGCCAAGCCCCTGGAGCTGCCTGCCGGGCTCTGGGACAACCACCTGCATCTGGTATGAGACGCTGCTTGCACGCCTTCTGGGGTCACTGTGAGCGCCTGAACGGCGGAAAATAAAAGGCCCCGCGATGCGAGGCCTTCAAGTGGCAGTAATACGGCTTCAACTTTGCGGTTTCAACCCTTGTGTCATGCCGAACATGAACAACAACAGATCATGATCGGGCTTGGCCGCTACAGAGGCCTTCGCTACCCGCGGCAGCGGACAATGAGCACCTTGGGCAGCACTGAGCACCTGCGTTCGTGGTTGCTCCCAGACAACCAGGGCCAAGGAAGCAACTGCCAAGGCTCCTGCCAGGAACAAACCTCGTGCAATTTCTAGCTTCATAGCTATAAACCTTTGATGGAGCTGCCAAACACCGTTCTATAAAAGTAGTAGAGCTTTTGCCAATCCGCGCCATTCCACGACGAATGGCGGCGCAGCTGCTTGAGGTCATGAGCGGCAGCCCGTTGACTGCTCAGACGCTGCCGACACTTCTCGAAATCCAGCAAGGCAACCTTCACCCGAGCCTGCTCGCCTTCGCCATCCACACGCACGAAAACATGCTTGGCATACAGGCAACCATGCTGCCAGCGGCCCTTGTGCATGCGCGCCAGGGTCGTCGCCAGGGCCTGCAACAGTCGGTCATGGAAGGCCTCACCATGGCGCTCGCGCCCACCGGCGGCATACCAGGTATCGACCTCGACAAAACCATCGAGCGCTGCGGTAACCAGCAAGGCCTGCCATTGATTCTGCGAATCACGCCGGGAACCACAGAACACCAATTCCGGCACCCCTACGTCGAGCAGACGCAAACCCATCATTGCATCCCGCTCGCGCAAAACCGTCGGTCGACCAAAAGGGTGCTGCCAACTGCGATAAATATGGCCGATCTGCCGCTTGGCGTAGAGCAGACGACCGCTGGTGCTGAGGATTCGCTGTACGCCGCTCTCGCCGCCTCGACGCTGATTGGGCTCCTCGACCCACTCACCTTGTTTGTTCCAGAAGTACTCGAAGCGATCTGAGGGCGCGGCATCCATTTCCGAAGCACATTCAACAGCCATCCTTTTACCTCTTGCGTAGTACGTACACTCGCCACATGGCGTAGAGCGGAAAGAAGTCCAAGTGCTCCTGGACACGAAAACCGGCTTGCCTGAATTCTTCTTCTACCATCGCTGCCGGTAACACGAAACGATTCTGGTAACCCTCCAGCCCAACATCGGACAGTCGCTTGCGCTCCATGCGCTTGCGCTTCCAGGCCTTGAAATTACCATCGACCCACAGCGAAATGATCACGCTGTCTCGAGTCACCCGCTGAAACTCCCGTAGCAGTGTCATCCGATGCTCGGCCTCGCCGATGTGATGCAACAGGCGCATGGAGAAAATACAATCCACGGCGTTATCCGGCAAATCGATGGCAAATGCAGATGTCTGCAAGGGCTTGACCCGTTTCAGCACTTCAGCCGGCTGCGCCACCGTGGCGGTGCTCAACATCGCCGCTGAATTGTCCGCACCGATGATGACGCGATTGGCCTTTTCGGCCAGCAGCGGCCAGAAACGACCTGCACCGCATGGCAGGTCCAGTACCAGCCCCGGCTCTCCTACCAGGGCCAGCGCGGCGCGGGCCAATTGTTCATCGCGCTTGTGCGACAACTGACGCGCCAGGCCATCCTGATGCTTGAGCAGATATTCCTGAGCATGTTGAGCATCGTACTTGTCGGAAAATTCCAGCTTGATCGGGGTAGCCATCATCAAGATCTCCTACTGCTGATAGCGCCACCTTAGGCAGCGGCATGTCAGCCACAGGTCATCCCTTTGTGAAAACTTTGTCCCGTCCAACCGAGAAATATTGCAGGGTTTTACAGCCTGTCGACAGTGGCCTGGGGCCACTTGATTGGAAAAATCGACAAGCACCTGGCCCGGTAAAACGGGGCCAGGTGGAATCCATCAAGTCTTGGCCGATTGCAGTTGCACGTGAAAACGACAGCCATTGGGAGTCATCGTGCTGAGGCTGACACTCCAGCCCTGGTTCTCGCAAATACGCTGGACCAGGGATAATCCAAGCCCCAAACCTTCGCCACGCTGTTCTTCACCACGTACGAAGGGCTGGAACATCGCCTCGCGTTTTTCCTCGGGAATACCAACCCCACTGTCCTCTACTACAAAGCCGTCCGGTGCCAGGCTAAGGCGAATAAACCCGCGCTCGGTGTAGTGCAAGGCGTTACGCAGCAGATTGCCCATGACCGCATGCAGGAAGGTTGCGTTATAGCGCATGTCGCCGGGTTGACCGGGCTCAAAGATCAACTCGATACCCTTGTCATTGATCGATTGGCTCCACACTCCCAGCAGGTCATTGGCAGCCTGTTTCAGGGTCAGTTGCGGCGACATGCTGGCGTCTTCCCGCTGGGCTCGCGCCAGCATCAGGAAGGTCTGTACCAACTCACGCATCTCTTCGCACGCCCGGGCAATCCTTTCGACCTGCGCCCGCCCGCGCAGATCCAGCCCTGGGTTTTCCAGGAGCAACTCGCAGGAAGTGGCCAAGACCATCAGCGGTGTGCGCAGTTCGTGACTGACATCACTGGTAAACAGCCGCTCGCGACTCAACGCCTGACGCAGGCGCCCCAGGGTCGCGTCGAAGGCAATGGCCAACTCACCGACCTCGTCCGCCGCGTAATCCGGAGCCAGCGGCGGGGCCAGCCCCAGTAACTGATCGCGATGACGTACCTGCCGTGCCAGACGTACCACCGGCGCCATCACCCGACGTGCCAGAATCCAGCCGAGGAACACCGCAAGCGCCAGGCTGAGGACAAAACCCACCAGTACCACGGCGAACAGAATGCGCTCGCGCTCTTCAAAATCACTTTGATCCTGCAGCAGCACATAGCGTCGACCATCGACCACTTCAACTATCGCGTGGTAGGACAGTTGCTCGCGAAAGACCTCATGAAAGCCCGGGTCCAGATGACGCAGGTCCTTGGGCAACTCGAAATCACCGCGCCCACCGCTGAAGTAGAACAACTGGTCGGGCTCGGGACGGTGGCGCCAGTCGGCAATGTCATCCATCAACAACAAGCGTTGCAGGTCACCGCCCAAACCGGCGGAGATGAGTTTCTCCTCCACCAGGTGCACGGTCGCCACGATCCCCATGGCAAACGCTCCCGCCACCAAGGCGCTCATCAAGGCAAAGGCAATGATGATGCGCTGGGCAAGGCTCTGCTTAAACTCCATCACGCCCCTCTGCCAAGCGGTAGCCGACACCGTGCACGGTGTGCAGCAGCGGCTTGGCGAAGGGTTTGTCGATCACTTGGCGCAGTTGGTGGACATGGCTGCGCAGGCTGTCGCTGTCGGGGCAATCATCACCCCAGAGGGCTTCTTCGAGAATTTCCCGGCGCAACACATGAGGGCTCTTCTGCATCAACACCGCCAGCAGCTTGAGCCCTACCGGGTTGAGTTTGAGCAGGCGGCCCTCGCGGGTAACCTCAAGGGTATCGAGGTCATAGCTCAGGTCACCGACCTGCAAGGAACGTCGGCCACCACCCTGGGTACGCCGCATCACGGCCTCGATCCGCGCAGCCAGCTCCGAGAGGGCAAACGGCTTGAGCAGGTAATCATCGGCCCCGGACTTGAAGCCCTGGAGCCGGTCATCCAGTTGGTCACGAGCGGTGAGCATGATCACCGGCGTGTCACGCCGGGCGTCTTCGCGCAGGCGCTTGCACAGGGTGTAACCATCGATCCCCGGCAGCATGATGTCGAGCACGATCAGGTCGTAATGCTCGGTGGCGGCCAGGTGCAAGCCCGACAGACCGTCCTGGGCGCAGTCCACGGTATAGCCTTTGAGCCCCAGGTAATCAGCCAGGTTGGCGAGAATATCGCGGTTGTCTTCAACCAATAGAATTCGCATCGGAACTCTCTCCCTACACAGTTACAGCCGTCTTGGCACGCGCAGCTTAAGGCCAAGTCCGACACACCGCCAGAGTTGTTGCCAGGTTCCGGAGCCCGCTCCGACGCCGTGAGCGGCTTGACGAGTTTTTCACCACGGTTTCACCCGCGGACGACAGGGGCAAGACCAGAATTGGTGCATTTGCCCGCGAAGAGAGCGGTCCGACGACACATTTCGCCGGGCACAAAAAAGCCCCGCCGGCTTTCACCGGCGGGGCTTTTTCAGTACAGGGGTAAGGCTGGCTTACATCATGCCGCCCATGCCACCCATGCCGCCCATGTCTGGCATGCCGCCAGCCGAAGGCTTGTCTTCCACGATTTCAGCAACAGCGGCTTCGGTGGTCAGGATCAGGCCGCCGATGGAGGATGCTGCTTGCAGCGCGGAACGGGTCACCTTGGTTGGATCCAGGATACCCATTTCGATCATGTCGCCGTATACGCCGGTAGCAGCGTTGTAACCGAAGTTACCCGAACCCTGCTTGACCTTGTCGACAACAACGCTTGGCTCGTCGCCGGAGTTGGCAACAATCTGGCGCAGCGGAGCTTCGATAGCGCGACGCAGAACGGCGATACCCACGTCCTGATCGGCGTTGTCGCCTTTCAGGTCGTTGATGCCTTGCAGAGCACGGATCAGGGCTACGCCACCGCCAGGTACCACGCCTTCTTCAACGGCTGCACGGGTAGCGTGCAGGGCGTCTTCAACGCGGGCTTTCTTCTCTTTCATTTCAACTTCGGAACCAGCGCCAACCTTGATCACTGCAACGCCGCCGGACAGCTTGGCCAGACGCTCTTGCAGTTTTTCACGGTCGTAGTCGGACGAAGTGTCGGCTACTTGCTGACGGATCTGAGTCACACGAGCCTGGATGTCCGCTTCAACGCCAGCACCGTCGATGATGGTGGTGTTTTCTTTGGACAGGATCACGCGCTTGGCGTTACCCAGGTGCTCCAGGGTGGTGCTTTCCAGGCTCAGGCCGATCTCTTCGGAGATAACGGTACCGCCAGTCAGAACAGCGATGTCCTGCAGCATGGCCTTGCGACGGTCGCCAAAGCCTGGGGCTTTAACGGCGGCGACTTTAACGATGCCACGCATGTTGTTCACAACCAGAGTCGCCAGGGCTTCGCCTTCAACGTCTTCAGCAACGATCAGCAGTGGGCGGCCGGCTTTGGCAACGGCTTCCAGCACTGGCAGCATTTCGCGGATGTTGGAGATCTTCTTGTCCACCAGCAGGATCAGCGGACCGTCCAGCTCGGCAACCATGGTGTCCGGCTTGTTGATGAAGTACGGGGACAGGTAGCCACGGTCGAACTGCATGCCTTCAACAACCGACAGTTCGTTTTCCAGGCCCGAGCCTTCTTCAACGGTGATCACGCCTTCTTTGCCGACTTTTTCCATGGCTTCGGCAATGATGTCGCCGATGGAGTTGTCGGAGTTGGCGGAGATGGTGCCAACCTGAGCGATGGCCTTGGAATCAGCGCAAGGCTTGGACAGACCTTTCAGCTCTTTGACGATGGCGATGGTCGCCTTGTCGATGCCGCGTTTCAGGTCCATCGGGTTCATGCCGGCAGCGACGGCTTTCAGGCCTTCGTTGACGATCGACTGAGCCAGAACGGTAGCAGTGGTAGTACCGTCGCCAGCGTCATCGTTGGCACGGGAGGCAACGTCTTTGACCAGCTGCGCGCCCATGTTCTCGAAGCGATCTTTCAGCTCGATTTCTTTGGCAACGGAAACGCCGTCCTTGGTGATGGTCGGAGCGCCGAAGCTCTTCTCGATGATCACGTTACGGCCTTTCGGGCCCAGGGTCGCTTTTACTGCGTCAGCCAGGACGTTGACACCGGTGAGCATTTTCTTGCGGGCGGAATCGCCGAATTTAACTTCTTTAGCAGCCATGATCGATATTCCTTAAATACTTTGTAGTAACGGGAAAATGAGCGGGAAATCAGCCTTCGATAACAGCGAGAATTTCGTTCTCAGCCATTACCAGCAGGTCTTCGCCGTCTACTTTCACAGTGTTGCTGCCGGAGTACGGGCCAAACACCACTTTGTCACCCACTTTCACGGCCAGCGCACGTACTTCACCGTTGTCCAGCACACGGCCAGTACCTACAGCGACGATTTCGCCACGGTTAGGTTTTTCAGCGGCCGAACCAGGCAGAACGATACCGCCGGCAGTTTTCGATTCTTCTTCGCTGCGACGGATGACGACGCGGTCATGCAGAGGACGAAGCTTCATTGTCGATCTCTCCTAATTGTGGTTTTCAGCGGCCGGTGTCGATACCGGCGGGTTAACAAATCCGGCGTGGCCGGTTGCGGCTCGCGAGCGAGCCGCGGAAGTCTGTCTGGTACCAGCACCAGAAACCTTGCGGTGACCGTTACATAAGGGCGCATAAGGTTATTACAAGGGCTGGCTGACGAATTTTTTTACATCCCTTGCGGTAAAACCAACACGGCACCCGAAGGTGCCGTGTGTTTGAGCCAGAGACTTATGAGTCGCGATGTTCGAACTCGCCTTCGATGACATTGGGCTCACGACCCAACGGCTGTTGCGGCGCAGGACCGCCACGGGCCGCGCGCATGTCGTCGGCAAAGGCACGCTGGCGCTGGGCCTGCTCCTCGGCACGCCGGCGCATTTTATTGGCCAGCAGGCGACGGCTGATCGGCAGCAGCATCAGCAGGCCGAACACATCGCTAATGAAACCCGGCAGGATCAGCAGGCCGCCACCCAGCGCCAGCATCAGGCCCTCGAGCATTTGCTGGGCCGGCAACTCGCCGCGGTTGAGACTTTCACGGGCACGCAGTGCCGTAGCCAGGCCGGCCACGCGCAACACCAGCACACCGAGCATCGAACCGAGAATGATCAGCAGCAGGGCCGGGAAAAACCCGATGGCCGCGCTGACCTTGACGAAGACGAACAGCTCCAACACCGGAAACAGCAGAAAGAGCAACAGAAAAGGGCGCATCAAATGGTTTCCTCTGCGGAAGAATGCCTTCCAATAGACCTTAAATGACGTCGCCAATTCGTGAATTCAAGCACCGACAGCCGTTTTTTTCGGCCATTGATCGGCGTGAGCCAGGAAAACCAGGGCCTCGCGAACCTGTGTCGGCGTGTTGCAAGGGCTTGGGAACGACAACCAGTACAGCTCCTGGCCGATGCGCAGGTGCATGCCCTCGGTATCGATCCCGACCAATTGCGCCGGCTCGTGGTTCGGCAACCCAGTGAGTTCGACGTAATGGGCAATGGCCTTGGCGTGGTCGCTGTTCATGTGCTCGACCATGCTCTGCTCGGCCTTGCCGGCGAAGGGGTTGGCCAGGGTCACCTGATCGACCCAGTGAATCGCGCCGAAACCGCCGATGTAGCGATGGCGCACCGGCTTGAGCACCCAGAAATCAAAGTCATGGGCCTTGTGGTAGTTCTGCGACTCGGGGAAATAGCGGTAGTAGCGCTCGGCGGCGGCCTCGATCGCGGCACTGTCCTCAAGCTTCTCGGCTTCGGCCAGGTAGGTCAGGCGTCCCACCGCCTGCACGTCTTCGGCACCCCGCTCTCCTACCAGCAGCGAACACTTGGGGTCCTTCTGCAGATTGTGGGTGTGCTGGGCGATACGACTGATGAGGATCAGCGGCCGTCCCTCGGCATCCAGGCAGTAAGGCACCACGGAACCGAAGGGAAAACCCGGCATGGCCTTGGAATGCGTCGCCAACGCGCCGCGGTATTCCTTGAGCAGCAATTCTCGTGCATTCTTGGCAGCTTCAACGCTCACATTGTGACTCCTTCCTTAAAATCCGTCGGAAACGGACGGGCGCCTGGAGCATTGTTCCAGCTACGCCAACGGGGCAATTCTCATCTGCAGCCAGGTCCGGCCGCCGGCCGAGGTTCCCCAACAAGGACAACCTTCAAAGACCTGCTAGCGGGACATGCAAATGCAACTCACTGACAAAGTAATCATTATCACGGGCGGTTGCCAAGGTCTGGGCCGCTCCATGGCCGAGTATTTCGCCGCCAAGGGCGCCAGGCTGGCCCTGGTGGACCTGAGCCAGGAAAAGCTCGACCAGGCCGTCGCCGCCTGCAAGGCCCACGGCGTCGAAGCCCGCGCCTATCTGTGCAATGTCGCCAATGAAGAACAGGTCACCCACATGGTGGCCCAGGTCGCCGAGGACTTTGGTGCCATCCACGGCTTGATCAACAACGCCGGGATCCTGCGTGACGGCCTGCTGGTCAAGGTCAAGGATGGCGAGATGACCAAGATGAGCCTGGCCCAATGGCAGGCGGTGATCGACGTCAACCTGACCGGGGTATTCCTTTGCACGCGGGAAGTGGCGGCGAAGATGATCAAGCTGAACAACAGCGGCGCGATCATCAATATTTCTTCGATCTCGCGGGCGGGCAACATCGGCCAGACCAACTATTCGGCGGCCAAGGCCGGGGTGGCAGCGGCTACCGTGACCTGGGCCAAGGAGTTGGCGCGCTACGGCATCCGCGTCGCGGGCATTGCCCCAGGTTTCATCGAGACCGAGATGACCCTGGGCATGAAGCCCGAGGCGCTGGAGAAGATGACCGCCGGCATTCCGCTCAAGCGCATGGGCAGGCCGGAAGAGATCGCCCACTCGGCGGCCTATATCTTCGAGAACGACTACTACACCGGGCGCATCCTGGAGATGGACGGCGGTTTGCGGGTCTGATCCTGCCGCACCTGCCGTAGGAGCCGGCTTGCCGGCGAAAGCGATCTCGCGGACGCCTTCGCCGGCAAGCCGGCTCCTACATACAAGCACCGGTCTCGGGTTTCAGTCGTCGCTGATGGTGATGTTGGGCATCGCCGGCGCGGCGGCTTCCTGCAATACGATGCGTGCTCCAACGTGCCGGGCCAGTTCCTGGTAGACCATGGCGATCTGGCTTTCAGGCTCGGCGATCACTGTCGGCTTGCCACCATCGGCCTGCTCGCGGATCAGCATCGACAACGGCAACGAAGCCAGCAGTTCGACATCGTACTGGCTGGCCAGCTTCTCGCCGCCGCCTTCGCCAAACAGATGCTCGGCATGGCCGCAGTTGGAGCAGATGTGCACCGCCATGTTTTCCACCACGCCCAGCACTGGGATGTTGACCTTGCGGAACATCTCCACGCCCTTGCGCGCGTCCAGCAAAGCCAGGTCCTGAGGCGTAGTGACGATCACTGCGCCGGCCACCGGGACCTTCTGTGCCAGGGTCAACTGGATATCACCGGTGCCCGGCGGCATGTCGATCACCAAGTAGTCGAGGTTGCCCCAATCGGTCTGGGTCACCAGTTGCAGCAAGGCCCCTGAGACCATCGGACCGCGCCAGACCATCGGCGTGTTGTCGTCGGTCAGAAAGGCCATGGACATGACCTCGACACCGTGGGACTCGATCGGCACGAACCACTTCTGGTCCTTGATCTTCGGCCGGGTGCCTTCGGCGATGCCAAACATGATGCCCTGGCTCGGACCATAGATATCAGCATCGAGAATCCCCACCTTAGCGCCTTCCCGAGCCAGGGCCAGGGCCAGGTTGGCGGCGGTGGTGGACTTGCCCACGCCGCCCTTGCCGGAGGCTACCGCCACCACGTTCTTGACGTTGGCCAGGCCCGGGATCTGTGCCTGTGCCTTGTGCGCGGCGATCACGCTGGTGATCTCGACCTTGGCCGAGCTCACGCCGTCCAGGCCCTCGATGGCCAGTTGCAGCATCTGCGCCCAACCGCTCTTGAACAGACCGGCGGCATAACCCAGTTCCATGCGAACCGTGACCCGGTCGCCCTGGACGTCGATATCCCGCACACAGCCGGCGCTGACCGGATCCTGGTTCAGGTAAGGGTCGGTGTATTGGCGAAGGACGGCTTCCACCGCTGCGCGATTGACGGCGCTCATGGGCAACTCCGATAACAAGACAGGAAAATCAGCCGGCTATCCTACGCCGCCGACTCCTTTGTGGCGAGAAAGCTTGCTGTGCACAATCTGCCCGGAAAGGTGAAAAATCCGCGCCGGCGCTTTATAGTGGCCGACCTCCGTTTCATCAAGTAGCCGAGCCCCATGTCCGAGCCACGCAAGATCCTCGTCACCAGCGCCCTGCCCTATGCCAATGGTTCCATCCACCTTGGCCACATGCTTGAGTACATCCAGACCGACATGTGGGTGCGCTTCCAGAAGCATCGCGGCAATCAATGCATCTATGTCTGCGCGGACGACGCACACGGCTCGGCCATCATGTTGCGCGCGGAAAAGGAAGGCATCACTCCGGAACAGTTGATCGCCAATGTCCAGGCTGAGCACAGCGCCGACTTTGCCGATTTCCTGGTGGACTTCGATAACTTCCACTCCACTCACGCCGAAGAAAACCGTGAGCTGTCGAGCCAGATCTACCTGAAGCTGCGTGACGCCGGGCACATCGCGACCCGTTCGATCACCCAGTACTTCGACCCGGAAAAGAAAATGTTCCTGGCCGACCGCTTCATCAAGGGCACCTGCCCGAAATGCGGCACCGAGGACCAGTACGGTGACAACTGCGAAAAATGCGGCGCCACCTATGCACCGACCGACCTGAAGAATCCGAAATCGGCCATTTCCGGTGCAACTCCAGTGCTCAAGGACTCTCAGCACTTCTTCTTCAAGCTGCCGGACTTCCAGCAGATGCTGCAGGAGTGGACCCGCAGCGGCACCCTGCAGGACGCCGTGGCGAACAAGATTGCCGAGTGGCTGGATGTCGGCCTGCAGCAGTGGGATATCTCCCGTGATGCGCCGTACTTCGGTTTCGAGATCCCCGACGAGCCGGGCAAGTACTTCTATGTGTGGCTGGACGCGCCGATCGGCTACATGGCCAGCTTCAAGAACCTGTGCGAGCGTACGCCGGAGCTGGACTTCGACGCGTTCTGGGGCAAGGACTCCACCGCCGAGCTGTACCACTTCATCGGCAAGGACATCGTCAACTTCCACGCACTGTTCTGGCCGGCCATGCTCGAAGGCGCCGGTTTCCGCAAACCGACCGGCATCAACGTACACGGTTACCTGACCGTCAACGGCCAGAAGATGTCCAAGTCCCGCGGCACCTTTATCAAGGCCCGGACTTACCTGGACCACCTGACGCCGGAATACCTGCGTTATTACTACGCGTCCAAGCTGGGCCGTGGCGTCGACGACCTGGACCTGAACCTCGAAGACTTCGTGCAGAAGGTCAACTCCGATCTGGTCGGCAAGGTGGTCAACATCGCCAGCCGTTGCGCCGGGTTCATCCACAAGGGCAATGCCGGTGTACTGGTGGCCGGCAGCGCCGCACCAGAACTCGACGCAGCGTTCCTGGCCGCCGCGCCAAGCATCGCCGAAGCCTATGAAGCCCGCGACTTTGCGCGTGCCATGCGCGAAATCATGGGCCTGGCCGACCGTGCCAACGCCTGGATCGCCGACAAGGCACCATGGTCGTTGAACAAGCAGGAAGGCAAGCAGGATGAAGTCCAGGCCATCTGTGCCCAGGGCATCAACCTGTTCCGCCAGTTGGTGATCTTCCTCAAGCCGGTGCTGCCGCTGCTGGCCGCCGATGCCGAGGCGTTCCTCAACGTCGCGCCGCTGACCTGGAACGACCATCAGACCCTGCTGAGCAACCATCAGTTGAACGAATTCAAGCCGCTGATGACGCGGATCGACCCGGTAAAGGTACAAGCCATGACCGACGCCTCGAAAGAAGACCTCGCGGCCAGCCAGACCGACACCAGCGCCAGCGCCCCACAAGGCAACGGCGAGCTGAGTAAGGACCCGCTGTCGCCGGAAATCGAGTTCGACGCCTTTGCCGCCGTGGATCTGCGCGTAGCCCTGATCCTCAAGGCCGAACACGTGGAAGGTGCCGACAAGCTGCTGCGCCTGACCCTGGATATCGGTGACGAACAGCGCAATGTGTTCTCCGGAATCAAGAGTGCCTACCCGGATCCGTCCAAGCTTGAAGGTCGCCTGACCATGATGATCGCCAACCTCAAGCCACGGAAAATGCGCTTTGGCATCTCCGAAGGCATGGTGATGGCCGCCGGCCCCGGCGGTGAAGAGATCTACCTGCTGAGCCCGGACAGCGGCGCCAAGCCAGGCCAGCGGATCAAGTAAGACTTCGCGCTGGACCCTATCCCCCCGTCGCGCACAGGCGTAACGGGGGGATTTGCATATCTGGCGCCCCTGCGCCCGCGCGGGAGTTTGCCTACTCTTGAGGGACAGCCTGTTCGCCCCGGCCCCAACCATGACCCACTTCCTGCTTGCCCTTATCAGCACCGCCCTGATCAACAACTTTGTGTTGCAGTGGCCCCTGGGCGTTGATCCGCTGCTCCAGGTCCCAACTGGCACTACTCGGCAACGGCTCCACGCCCTGGGCCTTGCCACCACGGCCTTGATGCTGGTCAGCAGCGTGCTGGGGCATGTCCTTTATCGTGGGCTGCTGGTGCCCTGGGGCCTGGAGTCGCTGCAGTTGTTCCTGTGGCTGCCCTTGAGCGTGCTGCTGATCAAACCACTTCTGAGCCTGCTGTCCCGAGCCCTGCCCAGACTGCCGTTCGACGGCCTCTGGCCCTTGCTCCTGGGCAACGCCGGCATACTTGGCCTGCTGTTGATCGCCAGCCAGGAGAACCTTGGGCTGGTGACCCTCAGCGCCATGAGCCTGGGTGCCGGACTGGGTTTCTGGCTGGTATTGGGTCTGTTCAGTGACCTGCGCCAACGTATCTCCACCAACGATGTTCCGCTGCCCTGGCAAGGCCTGCCGATCGACCTGATCAGCGCCGGTCTGTTGGCAGTGGCGTTTCTCGGCTTCAACGGACTGATCAAAACATGAGTCTGATTCAACGCATCGATGCCCTGCTGCCCCAGACCCAATGCGGCAAGTGCGGCCATCCCGGATGTCAGCCCTATGCCCAGGGCATTGCTGATGGCGAGGCTATCAACAAGTGCCCGCCCGGAGGCCAGGAAACCATTGCGGCCTTGGCGCAGTTACTCAAGCTGCCCGTACTGGAGCTGGACCACAGTCGCGGCCAAGCCCCAGCCCAGGTGGCGCATATCCGTGAAGCCGAATGCATCGGCTGTACCAAGTGCATTCAAGCCTGCCCGGTGGATGCCATCCTTGGCGCGGCCAAATTGATGCACACCGTACTCATCGACGAATGCACCGGCTGCGATTTGTGCGTGGCGCCCTGCCCTGTGGACTGCATCGACATGCTGCCGCTGCCCGAGGCCCGGGTGGTAGCAATTGTCGGCGGCCTGGCCAAAAGCGCCGAGCAACTGCTGGCCCGCAGTGACAAGCGCGATCATGCGCGGCGGCGCTTCGAACAACGCAATGCACGGCTGCAACGGGAAGAGGCGCGGCGTCTGGCAGAACGCCAAGCACGGGCGCAACGCGCCGCCCAGGCTACCGACAACAGCCAGGATCCACTGCAGGCGGCCATCGAACGCGTTCGCGCACAAAAAGCCGCAGCCGCCGATGCCGCGCTGAAAAAAGCCAAGATCGATCTGGCGATGAGTCGGACGCAGTTGAACAAGTCGCTCAAGGCCTTCGGTCATCCACCGACCTTCGAACAACAATCGCAACTGATCGTCCTGCAGAGTCAGTTCCAGACCGCCGAGCAGGCACTGCTCCAGTTGGAGGCCGAGGCACCACCTGCTCCGGCCCCGGTGGCCAAGGATGCCGACCTCAAGCGAGCGAAGATCCAGCTGGCAACACGCCGCGCCGAACTGAAAAAAACCCAGGCCGCAGGCGCTTCGAGCACAGAGCTGGAAGCCTTGAGCGCCGCTCTGGCGACTGCCGAGCAAGCCCTGCATGCCGCCGAGGCTGCCAGTGAAAAGCCCGCCCCGGTGCTCACCCGAATCGACAAACGCCCGATTGACCCACAGTTGCGGCAACTGAAAACCGAGCTGGCCTATGCCCGCGCCGACTTGAACAGACTGCAGCGCCAGGTCGATAGCAACCCCGAACAACAGGCCCAGGCCCAGGCTCGCCTGAATGAGGCCGAGCGCCAGGTGAACGCCCATGACGCTGGCTGACGGAGTCGATCTACGCCTGCGCCAGGCCATGCAGAGAGTGCTGCTGGCCACGCTGCCAGGTCTGTTGGTACTTCTGTGGCTGTACGGTTGGGGACTGTTGCTCAACCTGCTACTGACAGTCAGTGGTGCCCTGGCCATGGAAGCCCTGGTCATGTTCCTGCGTCGACGCCCATTACCCCCCGCCCTCAGTGATGGCAGTGCGCTGGTCAGCGCCACCCTGCTGGCCCTGGCCTTGCCACCCTATTGCCCCTGGTGGCTACCGCTGAGTACCGCGGCCTGCGCCATGCTCTTTGGCAAGCAGCTATACGGCGGGGTCGGGCAAAACCCCTTCAATCCAGCCATGTTGGGTTATGCCCTGGCCTTGTTGTGCTTCCCACAATCGACGACTCACTGGCCGGCCCCCCATGCCATGGACCTGCTCGGCGGCCTGCAGCAGGTTTTCGGCTTCGGCAGCGATTTGCGAGCGGATGCCTGGGCCCAGGCCACCGCACTGGACAGCCTGCGGATCAACAAGAGCCTGACCATCGACGAACTCTTTGCCGGCAACCCGGCCTTCGGCCATTTTGGTGGCCGAGGGGCCGAATGGGTGAACCTGGGGTTTCTCGCCGGAGGCCTGTTTCTGCTGCAGCAACGAGTCATCAGTTGGCAGGCGCCGGTGGGGATGCTGGGCGCCCTATTGCTGGTCAGCCTGTTGTGCTGGAACGGTACCGGTTCCGACTCCCATGGCTCACCGCTGTTTCACCTGCTCAGCGGTGCCAGCATGCTCGGCGCATTCTTCATCGTCACAGAGCCGGTGTCCGGCCCCAAGGCGGCGAAAGCCCGACTGCTGTTTGGCATCGGCGTCGGCCTGTTGACTTATCTGATCCGAACCTGGGGCGGCTATCCAGACGGGGTCGCATTCGCCGTGCTGTTGATGAACCTCGCAGTGCCCGCACTGGAACGGTTCTGTGGCACCGAACAACAGGTACGCACATCATGAAGAGAACTCGCAGCCTGCTCTTGCTACTGGTGCTCGCCGCCCTGGGCGTCGGCGCCACCCTGTGGCTGCAACGCGCTACCGCGCCCCACATCGACGCCGAGCAGCGAGCATTGCAGGCGCGCAAGCTGCTGGATGTACTGCCCTCCGGCAGCTATGACAATCATCCACTGGATCACCCGCTGCACCTGAACGATGTGCAATTGAGCAACAGTCGCTTGCTGGACGGCTATCTGGCGACCCTCGATGGCCAACCCAGCGCATTGCTGTTGCGCAGCCAGGTCACGGGTTACGCCGGCCCCATCGAGCTGTTGATCGCCATCGACAGTCATGGGCGCCTGCTGGGTAGCAAAACCCTCAAACAGGATGAAACCCCGGGACTGGGCGGCCGTATCGCAGAGCACCCCAACGCCTGGCTACAGGGCTTTTCCGGAAAGTCCCGCAATGATCCAGGCGACAACGCCTGGGCCTTGAAGAAGGACAATGGGCAATTCGATCAAATCGCCGGTGCCACCATCACCTCCCGGGCCGTAGTCAGTGCCCTGCACGATGCCCTGCGCTACTTTGACGAGCATCGCGAGCAGTTACTCAGCGGAGCGCCCCATGAGTAAGCCACTGTCCTTGCCGGGCCTGCTGATGCTGACACCGCTGATCGGGGCCACAGACTCCTGGATCAAGGCCATTGGCCTGGCCCTGGCCTGCATGCTGCTGATCAGCACCTTTGGTGCCAGCATGCAGTTGCTGCGCCCACGCATCGAGAAGCGCTGCCAATTGCTCGCCAGCCTGCTGCTCAGCGCCGCCCTCGGCAGCTGCCTGTGGCTGGCGCTGCAAGCCTGGAGTTATGAACTGCACCAGCAACTGGGGCTTTACCTGGGCTTGCTGGCACTGCAATGCGTGGTCCTGGAGCAGGCAGGCTTTTTCCAGCACCCCGCCCGCTTACGCCTGGCCGGCTGTTTCTGCAATGCACTGATAGTGCTGGGCGCCTTGCGCGAACTGCTGGGTACCGGCGCGCTGGGCAACCATCTGGGTTGGCTCGCCGGCCTCGCGGATGATGGCAGCGGCTGGGTGCTGCTGCCGCAAGGCGGATTGCGCCTGCTGACGCTGGCCCCCGGCGGTTTTATCCTGCTGGGTCTGCTATTGGCCGCGCAACGGGCCTGGGCCGCCTCTTCGATCTTCAACCGACCGCCTTCGAGGAAATGAACCACCCATGAATGCCGCCAAACGTCTGGAAATATTTCGCCGACTTCACGAAGACAACCCCGAGCCGAAAACCGAGCTGGCCTACTCCTCGCCATTCGAGTTGCTGATCGCAGTCATTCTTTCGGCGCAATCGACCGACGTCGGAGTCAACAAGGCGACCGCCAAACTCTTCCCCGTGGCCAATACACCGGCGGCTATTCATGCCCTGGGGGTCGAGGGCCTGTCCGAATACATCAAGACCATTGGCCTCTACAACAGCAAGGCGAAGAACGTCATCGAGACCTGCCGCTTGCTGGTGGAACGCCACAATGGTGAAGTGCCGCAGACCCGCGAAGAACTGGAAGCGTTGCCCGGTGTCGGGCGCAAGACCGCCAATGTGGTGCTCAACACGGCATTTCGACAGCTGACCATGGCTGTGGACACGCATATCTTCCGCGTCAGCAATCGCACCGGGCTGGCGCCCGGAAAGGACGTGGTAGAGGTTGAAAAGAAACTGATGAAGTTCGTGCCCAAGGAGTTTTTGCTGGACTCTCATCACTGGCTGATCCTGCACGGTCGCTATGTCTGCGTGGCACGCAAGCCGCGTTGCGGCGCCTGTCGAATCGAAGACCTGTGCGAATACAAGCAAAAGACTTCTGACGATTGACTGAGCATTGATTTTTCTGATGAGTCGATTGAAAAAATCTTTTTTACCCGCCAGGAGAATATCGCTATAAGGAGCGCCAATGGCAGTCTTAGCCTGGAGTTGACCCTATGAGCACTGGCAAAGAACAACTGGACGTAGAAGACGACTTCATCGCGGCTGAAACAGATGATTCCGAACCCGTAGTCGAGGTGGCGAAAACCAACCTGAGCAAGCGCCGTACTATCGACAATCTTCTGGAAGAACGGCGTTTGCAAAAGCAACTGGCCGATTACGACTTTGATCTCTAGCAGCAGAAAAACCTCCCATCGGAGGTTTTTTTGTGCCTCCCCAACCGGTTGAAGTCTGACCGATCAGCCTTCAGGGCTGACCGGCCATGCCTGCGCTGAAGCGGTAGCCCATCCAGCGCTAGCGCTTCAGGGCAATAGCCCAGCAAACACTCACACCAACTGATGACGCTGGGCAAACTCGATCAGATCAACCAATGAACGGGCATTGAGCTTGGCGAGCAGTCGACGCTTGTAAGTACTGACAGTCTTGTTGCTCAAACACAGTCCTTCGGCGATCTCCTTGTTACTCATGCCATTGGTGAGTTGCTTCAATACGACCAACTCACGACCGGAAAGTAACTCGATCATTTCTTCCTCGCTGCTGGCGCCCTGACTCGATCGAAAGGTGTGTAGCGCTTCATTGGGAAAATAGCTGTAACCCGCCAGTACCGCCCGTACTGCACTGATCAACTCGGTAATATCCTGCTGCTTGCACACATAGCCGGCAGCCCCGGCCTGCATGCAGCGCATGGAAAAGGGCCCAGGAAGCTGAAGGGTCAAAACCAGGACTTTAATCGGTGGGGCCTTGGACATCAGACGGGCTATCACCTCAAGACCATCCAACTGTGGAATCCCGATATCCAGGATCAAGATGTCGGGAACATGCTCAAGAGCTAACTTCAATGCATCCATGCCGTTGTCTGCCTCTGCTACTACATCAAAGCCATGACGCTCCATTAACATGCGCACAGCCAAGCGAATAACAGGGTGATCATCCACGATCAATACTCTTTTCATAGGTCCATCCAAGTCCTGAGAGTTATTTTTAGAGCCAGCACAATACCGCAGAGAAGTGACTCTGACACTGCGTCTCAGGGGGTTACGGGCCTACGAGGACGTTCCTTACAAACAATACCGAATTGCCTTACAAAATAATTTAGATAAAGGTCGCTTACTCTGGAGAACGCTTAAGATTAATCACTAAAGAAGCTACTTTTCGTACTAAAACTTAGCTAAAAATCAAAAGCTTCAATAGCCAATCTTAGTCGCTGACAAATAACAGCAGCACATTCAACAAAGTCATCTTCAATTTGCCTCGCGTACAACCAACTGAAATTTGAATTAACCGAGGCAAAAAAAACCCCGCTTATCGCGGGGTTCCTTTAACGCTCTCAACAATCAGACCAGAGTCCGACCCTTGTTCGCCGCAATACGCATGCGTAAGGCGTTGAGCTTGATGAAGCCTGCTGCGTCCGCCTGGTTGTAGGCGCCGCCGTCCTCTTCGAAGGTGGCGATGTTGGCATCGAACAGCGATTCATCGGACTTGCGGCCGGTAACGATCACATTGCCTTTATACAGCTTCAGGCGAACCACACCGTTCACGTGGGCCTGGGAGGCGTCGATCATCTGTTGCAGCATCAGACGCTCCGGGCTCCACCAGTAGCCGGTGTAGATCAGGCTGGCGTACTTGGGCATCAGCTCGTCTTTGAGGTGAGCCACTTCACGGTCCAGGGTGATGGACTCGATGGCGCGGTGGGCACGCAACATGATAGTGCCGCCAGGAGTCTCGTAGCAGCCACGGGACTTCATGCCCACGTAACGGTTCTCGACGATGTCCAGACGACCAATACCGTGTTCACCACCGATGCGGTTCAAGGTCGCCAGCACGGTAGCCGGAGTCATTTCGACGCCGTCCAGTGCAACGATGTCGCCGTTGCGATAGGTCAGTTCCAGATACTGCGGGGCGTCAGGAGCGTTCTCCGGAGAGACGGTCCAACGCCACATGTCTTCTTCGTGCTCGGTCCAGGTGTCTTCCAGCACGCCGCCTTCATAGGAGATGTGCAGCAGGTTGGCGTCCATCGAGTACGGCGACTTCTTCTTGCCGTGGCGCTCGATCGGGATACCGTGCTTCTCGGCATAGTCCATCAGCTTCTCGCGGGACAGCAGGTCCCACTCGCGCCATGGAGCGATAACCTTCACACCTGGCTTCAAGGCATAGGCACCCAGCTCGAAACGAACCTGGTCGTTGCCCTTGCCGGTGGCGCCATGGGAAATGGCATCAGCACCAGTTTCGTTGGCGATCTCGATCAGACGCTTGGCGATCAACGGGCGAGCGATGGAAGTACCCAGCAGGTACTCACCTTCGTAAACGGTGTTGGCGCGGAACATCGGGAAAACGAAATCGCGCACGAACTCTTCACGCAGGTCGTCAATGTAGATCTCTTTCACGCCCATGGCTTGCGCCTTGGCACGTGCAGGCTCGACTTCTTCGCCCTGACCCAGGTCAGCAGTGAAAGTCACTACTTCACAGTTATAAGTATCCTGCAGCCACTTGAGGATCACCGAAGTGTCCAGGCCGCCGGAATACGCGAGAACGACCTTGTTTACGTCGGCCATGCCATCACTCCACGGGGTTGTACGGAAAGCCGCCAAGTCTACCGATCCACGCGGATAATTTACAGAGGCGCGACAGCTTAAGACGACCAGGCGACAGATTATGTCGAGCGCGCGACGACGACAGCCGTATCAGGAAGTCGCCGCAGCGCTGGAACCGGAGGCGGCCTGAGGCGCCGGAGCCGGTTTTTCGGTAGGGGCGACCCGTTCCAGATGCACATTTACCCGGCGATTCTTGGCCCGGTTCGCGGCATTGGTATTGGGCGCCAGGGGATAGCGCTCGCCGTGGAAGCGCACCACGATCTGGTTTTCGGCCAGGCCGGCGGCCTTGAAGAACTCCATCACCGCCAAAGCTCGGCGGCGGGACAAGTCACGATTGGTCAGGCGGTTGCCACTGTTGTCAGAGTGCCCGTCCAACTCGACGTGATTGACCGTCGGGTCCGCCTTGATGAAGTCCACCATGACCTGCAGCCTGGCCTTGGCTCGCGCATCCAGGTCAATGCCACCACCAGGGAAACCGATCTCGGCCTGTTTCACTTGCTCGTAGTTCATCGGCAGCAGCTTGGCCATGCACCCCTGATAATCGCTATAGGCCTTGCTGAACTTCACCGGCAACAGACGCACTTCGGACACACCGCCCTCACGGGAGAAATGCCGGACCACCGGACTGCGCCCTTCCAGCAGGCCAATGATCAAGCGTCCGGCCTGCATCTGGTTGCTGTTGAACAGCACGCCCTCAGAACCGGCCTTGACCGCACCGAGGTTGATATCGCCACGCCCCGGCTGCCAGGGAGCGGCTGCAGCGAGCAAGGTCGCCGAACCACCCGCCTGCATCGGGTTGAAGCTCTTGAGACGGAAAATCGCCTGCTCGCCGGCACGACGAACGAATTCGCCGGAACCGAAATCGGTGACGGGTTGAATCAGCCGGCACTCGAACTTATCGCCTTCGACCGTCCACTCAATGCTCTCCAGGCGAGTCTGGAAAGTGAGAGCCATCGCGGGCAGGCTGGCAAACACACTGAGCAAGGCTAGATAACGCTGGCGCACGGGAGGCTCCACTGACGTGTACTAAAAAATCGGCAGGCATTAATTCACCATACCTTCGGGATATCGGTTGCTCGTCGCAAAACTTGATAGCGAGTGCCTGGAAGAGTCTTTTCCGGTAGCATTCCCTCGAGTTTTACCCGCCTGGAACCTCCAATGTCCGACCGCCTGACCCTGCTGCGTCCCGACGACTGGCATATTCATCTTCGCGATGGGGCCGTGTTGCCCAATACAGTCGCAGATGTCGCGCGCACCTTTGGCCGCGCCATCATCATGCCTAACCTGGTACCTCCGGTGCGCAACGCCGTGGAAGCCGACGCCTATCGCCAGCGCATTCTCGCTGCGCGGCCGGCCGGCAGCCGCTTCGAGCCGCTGATGGTGCTCTACCTGACCGACCGCACCCAACCGGACGAGATCCGCGCAGCCAAGGCCTGTGGTTTCGTGCACGCGGCCAAGCTGTACCCGGCCGGCGCGACCACCAACTCGGATTCGGGCGTGACCAGCATCGACACGATCTTTCCGGTGCTCGAAGCCATGGCCGAAGTCGGCCTGCCGCTGTTGATCCACGGTGAAGTGACCCGCGGCGATGTGGATGTCTTTGACCGCGAGAAGATCTTCATCGACGAGCATATGCGTCGTGTGGTCGAGCGCTTCCCCAGCCTGAAGGTGGTCTTCGAGCACATCACCACCAGTGAAGCGGTGCAGTTCGTCAAGGAGGCCTCGACCAATGTTGGCGCCACCATCACCGCGCACCACTTGCTGTACAACCGCAACCACATGCTGGTGGGCGGTATTCGTCCGCACTTCTATTGCCTGCCGATTCTCAAGCGCAACACGCACCAGGAAGCCCTCCTGGATGCAGCCACCAGCGGCAGTGAGAAGTTCTTCCTCGGCACCGACTCGGCGCCCCACGCCCAGCATGCCAAGGAAGCCGCTTGCGGTTGTGCCGGCTGCTACAGCGCCTTTGCCGCGATCGAGCTCTACGCTGAGGCGTTTGAACAGCGCAATGCCCTGGACCGACTGGAAGCGTTTGCCAGCCTCAATGGCCCACGTTTCTATGGCCTGACGGCCAACACTGATCGCATTACCCTGGTTCGTGAAGAATGGACCGCCCCCGCTAGCCTGCCGTTCGGTGAGCTGACTGTCATTCCGCTGCGCGCCGGAGAAAAACTGCGCTGGCGCCTGCTGGAGGATCACTCGTGAGTGACGACCATTTCGACGACGAACAAGAAGGTAACAGCGGCGGTCCTCGCCACCCCATGGCGGCACGCTTTCGCGGTTACCTGCCGGTAGTCGTCGACGTTGAAACCGGTGGTTTCAACTCGGCAACCGACGCCCTGCTGGAAATTGCCGCAACGACTATCGGCATGGATGAAAAGGGGTTCGTGTTTCCTGAACATACCTACTTCTTCCGGGTCGAGCCTTTTGAAGGCGCGAACATCGAAGCGGCTGCCCTGGAATTTACCGGGATCAAGCTCGACCATCCCCTGCGCATGGCTGTCAGCGAAGAAACTGCCCTCACCGATATCTTCCGTGGTGTGCGCAAGGCGCTGAAGGCCAATGGCTGCAAACGTGCCATTCTGGTGGGCCACAACAGCAGCTTCGATCTGGGCTTTCTCAACGCAGCCGTTGCGCGCCTGGACATGAAGCGCAACCCGTTCCACCCGTTCTCCAGCTTCGACACGGCAACCCTCGCCGGCCTGGCTTACGGCCAGACGGTACTGGCCAAGGCCTGTCAGAGCGCGGATATCGACTTTGACGGTCGCGAGGCTCATTCGGCTCGCTACGACACCGAGAAGACCGCCGAACTGTTCTGCGGCATCGTCAACCGTTGGAAGCAGATGGGCGGCTGGCAAGACTTCGACGACTGAATTCAGTCGCCAAATCGCGCCCATGAAAAAACCGGCCCTTAGGCCGGTTTTTTTATGCGTGACACCAGGCTTACAGCTTGCCGGCGTTCTCGCTCAGGTATGCAGCAACGCCTTCTGGCGAAGCGGTCATGCCCTTGTCGCCTTTCTTCCAGTTGGCAGGGCAGACTTCGCCGTGCTCTTCGTGGAATTGCAGAGCGTCGACCAGACGAATCAGCTCTTCCATGTTACGGCCCAGCGGCAGGTCGTTGATGATCTGCGAACGAACCACGCCTTTGTCGTCGATCAGGAATGCGCCACGGAAAGCCACGCCGCCTTCGGATTCAACGTCATAGGCCTTGGCAATGTCGTGCTTCATGTCAGCGGCCATGATGTATTGAACCTGACCGATGCCACCGGCATTGATCGGGGTGTTGCGCCAGGCGTTGTGGGTGAAGTGCGAGTCGATCGAAACAGCGATCACTTCAACGTTGCGTGCCTTGAAGTCGGCCATGCGGTGGTCCAGAGCAATCAGCTCGGACGGGCAAACGAAAGTGAAGTCCAGCGGGTAGAAGAACACCAGGCCGTATTTGCCTTTGATGGCCGAGGACAGGGTGAAGCTGTCGACGATTTCGCCATTGCCGAGAACGGCCGGTACGGTGAAGTCAGGGGCTTGTTTGCCTACGAGTACGCTCATTGGAGATCTCCTGGTGTGGACGTAGTAATAGAAGAAGGGGATTGGCCTCGAGTCTGCCACGCGGTTGCGACAGCTCTGTGACCTGACCCCACTTCGCAAGGACCGACCATCATACACCGCGTTTTTGAGCTGTCCTTAACGGTTTTTCGCCAGGCTGGCCCACAAAGTGGAAAATGCGATTGATCTGTCATTATCGCCAACGAAACCGTTCGTCACCCCAGAAAGAAACTGCAACAAACACCGCCGAAACCACTTTGACAATCATTCTCGTTAACATTAAGATCCATCGCAATTGAGCCCTAACCAGCGACGGTTCTCATCCTATGTATGTCTGCCTCTGCACCGGTGTTACCGACGGACAAATTCGCGAAGCGATCTATGAAGGTTGCTGCAGCTACCGCGAAGTGCGTCAGACAACAGGCGTTGCCAGCCAATGCGGAAAATGTGCATGCCTGGCCAAACAAGTGGTCCGCGATACCCTGACCGAATTGCAGAGCAGCCAAGCAGCCATTCCCTATCCCGTGGAATTTAATGTTGCTTGATTTAGCGAATAAATAGCACTGTTTCAAACAACCGGACCTAGCGTCCGGTTTTTTTATGCCTGTAATTCAATCGCTTAGAGACAAAACGCGGAACACAAACATTCTTATTCCGATTAATTTTCATATATTATTCAATAACTTAGGTTTGACAGTAATGTTTGTGCAGCTCAGACTCTGCCCATGTTCCACTAAATACAGGGCAGGACCCCATCATGAAAGGCGACATCACAGTCATCCAGCACCTCAACAAAATCCTTGCCAATGAACTGGTCGCGATCAATCAGTACTTCCTGCATGCGCGCATGTATGAAGATTGGGGGCTGAACAAACTGGGCAAGCATGAGTATCACGAGTCCATCGACGAGATGAAGCATGCGGACAAGCTGATCAAGCGCATCCTCTTCCTCGAAGGCCTGCCGAACGTCCAGGACCTGGGCAAGCTGCACATCGGCGAACACACCAAGGAAATGCTCGAGTGTGACCTGCGCATCGAGCGTACCGGCCATGCGGACCTCAAGGTCGCCATCGCTCACTGTGAATCGGTAGGTGACTTCGGCAGTCGTGAACTGCTGGAAGATATTCTTGAATCCGAAGAAGAACACATCGACTGGCTGGAAACTCAACTTGGCCTGATCGACAAAGTTGGTATCGAGAACTATCTGCAATCGCAAATGGGTGACGAGTAAGTTAACTCGTAAAGCTCCGGCGATAAAAAGCCCCGCCCTCGTAAGAGAGGCGGGGCTTTTTTATTACGCGGATATATTCACGTAAAAAGCAGGAGCAAATGCGCGTATGGAACATCCTGAGAATGACAAAAGGACTTTGAAGATTCTCAGGACTTCTTCGCCGGCAAGCGGGACACTGCCCCGCTGCTCCTACAGCGCAACGAGACTCAGGCCTCGGTCTTGGCAGCGGCTTTCTCGGCGGCGGCCTTGACCAGGGTCTGCAACTCACCGTTGGCAAACATTTCAGCCATGATGTCGCTGCCCCCAACCAGCTCACCACCCACCCACAGTTGCGGGAAGGTTGGCCAGTTGGCGTACTTGGGCAGGTTGGCGCGAATTTCCGGGTTCTGCAGGATGTCCACGTAAGCGAACTTCTCACCACAGCCCATTACGGCCTGAGCGGCTTTCGCAGAGAAGCCGCACTGCGGGGCATTCGGCGAGCCTTTCATGTAAAGCAGAATGGTGTTGTTGGCAATCTGCTCTTTAATAGTTTCGATGATATCCATGGAACACCTCGGCTGAACTTTCCGACTCTGTTGTCGGCACGGTGGCGCATTGTAACGGAATCCTGAGCGCCCTGCTCGGCCTCTCCGACAGACATCTCAGGCCGCCGCCACCTTGACTGGCACCCCGTTCAACGCCGCGTTCCCCGACAACACATCGAGCTGGCGCTCATCAGTCAGGTCATTGGCGCTGCAGCCAGGCTGCTCCGTGGCAATCGCCATGTGGACGCCTGGCCGTCCATGCCCCCAGCCATGGGGCAGGCTGACCACTCCCGGCATCATCTCGCGGCTGGCCAACACTTCCACCTCCACCGCACCGACCCGGGAGCTGATCCGCACCCGCTGGCCATCACTCAGACCTCGGCGGGCCAGATCCTCCGGATGCATCAACAACTGGTGACGGGGCTTGCCCTTCACCAAACGGTGATAGTTATGCATCCAGGAATTGTTACTGCGCACATGTCGCCGCCCAATCAGCAGCAATTCATCCTCCTGCGGTGCACGCAGAGCGGCAAACCGTGCAAGGTCAGCCATGATCGCTGCCGGTGCGGCCTGAATCCGCCGATTCTCAGTCTTCAAGCGTGCTGCCAAATTCGGCTGCAGCGCTCCAAGGTCGATGCCGTGCGGATGTTGGTCCAAAGTCGCCAGCGACAGCTTGAGCGTCGAAGCATCCCCGTAGGGTCCGGCTCGCAAGCCCATATCGATCATTTGCGCTGGCGCGATGGTCGGTTTGAGCGGACTGCCGGTTCTTGCAGCAAACGCCTTGGCCAAGCCAACGAATATCTCCCAATCATGCAATGCACCTTCGGGCTTGGGCAGAATTGCCCGGTTGAAGCGGCTGACATTGCGCACCGCGAACAGGTTGAAGGTGGTGTCGTAGTGATCGTTCTCCAGGGCCGAGGTGGACGGCAGAATCAGGTCCGCATAACGGGTGGTTTCATTGATGTACAAGTCGATGCTGAGCATGAACTCCAGCCCCTCCAGAGCCTGCTCCAACTGTCGACCATTGGGCGTGGACAATACTGGGTTGCCCGCCACTGTGATCAAGGCACGCACCTGCCCATCGCCCTCGGTGAGCATTTCCTCGGCCAGTGCCGACACCGGCAGTTCGCCGCCGTACTCCGGCAGCCCGGAAACCCGACTCTGCCAGACATTGAAATGACCACCAGACGTCGCTGCCACCAGGTCCACCGCCGGCGAGGTGCACAAAGCCCCGCCCACCCGATCAAGATTGCCGGTAACCAGATTGAGCAGTTGCAGCAACCAATGGCACAGCGTACCGAACGCTTGAGTCGAGACCCCCATGCGGCCATAGCAAACCGCCTTGTCCGCCGAGGCGAACTCTCGCGCCAACTGGCGAATCTGCGCTGCCGGAATGGCGCACAGCGGGCTCATGGCTTCCGCAGTGAAGCGGGAAATGGCTTGGCGCACCTCGGCCAGACCGTCTACCTGCAGGTGACTGTCGCGGGTCGGTCCTTCCTCGAAAATGCTGTTCAGCAGGCCAAACAGCAAAGCCACATCACCGCCCGGGCGGACGAACAGATGCTGATCGGCCATCGCCGCCGTTTCGCTGCGCCGCGGATCAACCACCACCACCTTGCCGCCACGGGCCTGGATTGCCTTCAGGCGTTTCTCCACATCTGGCACGGTCATGATGCTGCCGTTGGACGCCAGGGGATTGCCGCCCAGGATCAGCATGAAATCGGTGTGGTCGATATCGGGAATCGGCAGCAGCAAACCGTGGCCGTACATCAAGTAGCTGGTCAGGTGCTGCGGCAGTTGATCGACCGAAGTGGCCGAGAAGCGGTTGCGGGTCTTGAGCGGCCCCAGAAAATAGTTGCTGTGGGTCATCAATCCATAATTGTGGACACTCGGATTCCCCTGGTACGTTGCCACCGCGTTATTGCCATGACGCTCCTGGATACTCGCCAGACGCTCCGCTACCAGGGCAAAAGCCTCATCCCACTCAATCGGCTGCCACTCATTGCCGACACGCCGCACCGGTTGGCGCAGGCGATCCGGATCATTCTGGATATCTTGCAAGGCCACCGCCTTGGGGCAGATATGACCACGACTGAAGCTGTCCTGGGGATCACCCTTGATCGAGGTGATGCGTGGGCCGCTGCCCTCTTCTTCGGTGATTTCCAGGGACAGGCCGCAGATAGCTTCACACAGATGGCAGGCACGGTGATGGAGAGTCTTGGTCATGGCCAGTCTCTATTGTTTGATGGCGACCCGTATGCGGTCGCTGGGAGCAAAAACTATGGCGGCTGCCTCCAGCGGACACCAGCGACGTTCGCCATATGAATTCACAGCCATCACCCTTGGCCATGATCGCAGTGCTCAATTGGAGGGCAACCTCGGTGCACCGTCCGAGGAGATTTGCACTGTCGAGTCGATGGGCCCTTGTTCCGCATACACCCCGGACAGCTCGGCGAGCAATCGCCAGTGCTCATCCAGACCGGCACTCAGGGTCATCATCCGGTCGATCATCTTGCGCGCCGCGGCACAAGTGACGGGATCCTCGCTGCGCAACAGCTCGAAAGAAAACGCCGTCATTGAGGCGGTCATGTCGGTGAGCGTGCGGGCCGTGAGCCCCAACAGCGTCATCAGTTGTTGCTCCTTGGACTCCATTGCACACGCTTCCCTACTGCCGATTGATCTTTATAACCTCAGCACTTTGCATTAGGAAATATTTCAGTCTGGCAACTCGCAGAATACTCAGCCCCCCCCCCTCGGCCCACAGGTCAGAAAACGACCGCAACCGCACTGCCACCGCCTCGCTCGATTGCCAAGCCGCGTTGGGGCAGTGTACAAATGCCTGGCTGCTGCCTGGAAACCGGTCTCAAAAGTGCTAGCGCATTCGCGTCCTGGCCTCTCTGAATGCCCATAATCGCTGTAGCACTATTGGTAAGACGCGACATTTAATTATAAGATCGCGCCTTCCCCTATTTCGTCGCCCCGTGCGGCTTTCGCCGCAGGTCCAGCCCGTTGTTCGATTAAACAAGGCTTTGAGAATCTGCGGTCCGTTGCAAAAAGGTAGTTAATGATGAGCGCAAGGCACTTTCTCTCCCTGATGGATTGCACGCCCGAAGAGCTGGTCAGTGTGATTCGTCGAGGCATCGAGCTGAAGGACCTGCGTAACCGCGGCGTACTCTTCGAGCCTTTGAAAAATCGTGTGCTTGGCATGATTTTCGAGAAGTCGTCGACCCGTACCCGGCTGTCTTTCGAAGCCGGCATGATCCAGCTCGGCGGCCAAGCCATCTTCCTTTCGCCACGGGACACCCAACTGGGACGTGGCGAGCCCATCGGCGATTGCGCCATCGTCATGTCGCGCATGCTCGACGCGGTGATGATCCGTACCTTTGCCCACAGCACCCTGACCGAGTTTGCGGCCAATTCCCGCGTACCGGTGATCAATGGCCTGTCCGACGATTTGCACCCGTGCCAGTTGCTGGCCGACATGCAGACCTTCCTCGAGCATCGCGGCTCGATCCAGGGCAAGACCGTGGCCTGGATTGGCGACGGCAACAACATGTGCAACAGCTATATAGAAGCGGCCATCCAATTCGACTTCCAACTGCGTATCGCTTGCCCGGAAGGTTATGAGCCGAACCCAGAGTTCATAGCCAAGGCCGGCGATCGTGTAATCATTGTCCGCGATCCTCGCGAAGCCGTAACCGGAGCCCACCTGGTGAGTACTGACGTCTGGACCTCCATGGGCCAGGAAGAAGAGACCGCCAAGCGCCTGAAGCTGTTCGCACCGTTCCAGGTGAACCGCGCCCTGCTCGACCTGGCGGCGCCGGACGTGCTGTTCATGCATTGCCTGCCCGCCCACCGCGGTGAGGAAATCAGCCTTGACCTGCTGGACGACTCTCGCTCGGTGGCTTGGGATCAGGCGGAAAACCGCCTCCACGCACAGAAGGCCCTGCTCGAGTTTCTCGTCGAGCCGGCGTACCACCACGCATGAGCCAGCCATTACTGCTGAACCTGCGCAATCTGGCGTGCGGCTACCAGGACCAACGGGTAGTGCAGAACCTCAACCTGCACCTCAATGCCGGGGATATTGGCTGCCTGCTGGGCTCATCCGGCTGCGGCAAAACCACTACCCTGCGCGCCATCGCCGGATTCGAGCCGGTGCATGAAGGTGAAATCCAGCTGGCTGGCGAGACCATTTCCAGCGCTGGCTTCACCCTGGCACCGGAGAAGCGTCGAATCGGCATGGTGTTCCAGGATTACGCCCTGTTCCCGCACCTGAGCGTGGCAGACAACATTGCCTTCGGTATCCGCAAGCACCCACAGAAAGATCGGGTGGTTGGCGAGTTGCTGGAGCTGGTCAACCTGAAGAATCTCGGAAAGCGCTTTCCCCACGAGTTGTCCGGCGGCCAACAGCAGCGAGTGGCCCTGGCCCGCGCCCTGGCACCGGAACCGCAACTGCTGCTGCTCGACGAACCGTTCTCCAATCTTGACGGCGAGCTGCGACGCAAGCTCAGCCACGAGGTGCGTGACATCCTCAAGGCCCGTGGCACCAGCGCGATCCTGGTGACCCATGACCAGGAAGAAGCCTTTGCCGTGAGTGATCAGGTAGGGGTGTTCAAGGAGGGTCGCCTGGAGCAGTGGGACACGCCCTATAACCTCTACCACGAACCACAGACGCCCTTTGTCGCCAGCTTCATTGGCCAGGGCTACTTCATTCGCGGTCAGTTGAGCAGCCCGGAATCGGTACAGACCGAACTGGGCATGCTGCAAGGCAACCGGGCCTACACCTGGCCGGCCGGCGGCGCGGTGGACGTGCTGCTGCGCCCTGACGATATTGTCTATGCGCCGGACAGTGGCCTGAAAGCGCGTATCGTCGGCAAGACTTTCCTTGGTGCCTCGACCCTGTATCGCCTGCAACTGCCTACCGGCAGCCAGCTGGAGTCGATCTTCCCGAGCCATGCAGATCACCAGGTTGGTGCGGACGTAGGGATCCGGGTCGCCGCGGAACACCTGGTGCTGTTCCAGGCCTCGGGCAGCACGGCGGCGCAGATTCCCGCCAGCGACTCAGGAGTGCGCCGCTACAGCAGCGCTCACTGAGCACGCCTCGCTGGCAAGCCTGCTCCTACAACACCGCACGTAGGAGTCGGCTTGCCGACGAAAGTCCCGGCCGATCATTGCAGATGTAAATGCCCACTCGCGATCAATCGGGCATGCCCACCGATCTTCACGCGCTCGCCTTCCAGCCGACAGAACAAGGCACCACCCCGCGCGGAGCACTGATAAGCACTCAACTGCTGCTTGCCCAACTGCTGCGCCCAGTATGGCGTCAGGCAGCAATGGGTCGAACCCGTGACAGGGTCCTCATCGATGCCGATGGCCGGGGCAAAATAACGCGAGACAAAGTCATGCTTGTCGCCTCGGGCGGTAACAATCACCCCTGGCCAAGGCAGCTTGGCCAATGCCGCCATGTCCGGTCGGCACTCGCGCACCGCCTGCTCGGATTCCAGCACCGCCAATAACTCATTGGCTCCCAGCAACTCGACCACCTTGGTACCCAACGCCTGCGCCACTACCTCCAATCCAGCCTGACCGCCAGGACTGCGCAGGGGGAAGTCCAGCCACAGCAGCCCGCCCTCCCGGGTGACACTCAACGGCCCGGAGCGACTGAGAAATTCGATGCGTTGCGCCGACTCTTCATAAATTTCGAACAATACGTAGGCACTGGCCAAGGTGGCATGCCCGCACAAGGGCACCTCAGTCGCCGGGGTGAACCAGCGGATGCGCCAGCCTTGCGCCTCGCGCACTACAAAGGCGGTTTCCGCCAGGTTGTGCTCGGCAGCGATCTGCTGCATCAACTCATCACTGAGCCATGACTCGAGCCGATAAACCATCGCCGGATTGCCGGCGAATGGTCGATCGCTGAACGCATCGATCTGATGAAACTCAAGCTGCATAACCTTTCTCCTTGAACAGTCGAGCGCCAGCATGGGCCCCGGGACAAGGAACGCGACAGACACAGAAGGGAAGATTTTCCTGCATACAGCAGCGGCCTGATCCACCGCCGACACTTCGACTCAAGAACGCCCGATATCGGCGAACTTCGCCTGCGTATGTTCGGCCAGCACAGCAGCTGCCAACTCCACCTCCAGACCACGACGGCCGGCACTGACGAAAATGCTGGCGAACGGTTGTGCGCTGTTATCAATAAAGGTCCGCAGGCGTTTCTTCTGCCCTAGCGGGCTGATCCCCCCCAGGAGATAACCGGTGGCACGCTGGGCGGCGGCCGGATCAGCCATCTCAGCCTTTTTCACCCCGGCCGCCTGGGCCAGCGCCTTCAGATCAAGACTTCCGACGACCGGCACCACCGCCACCAGCAATTCGCCCTTTTCACTGCAGGCCAGCAGCGTCTTGAACACCTGCGCCGGATCGAGGTTGAGCTTCTCCGCTGCCTCCAGGCCATAAGACGCTGCCTTGGGATCATGTTCGTAACTGTGGATACGATGTTCGGCGCGAACTTTTTTCAGCAGGTCCAGTGCGGGGGTCATGACAGCTCCAGGCGATGGATGAAGAGGAAAAAAAGCCCACGGATTTTAGGCCATTCATCAGCAAAAGGCTCTATTACAAGCCTTGATAACCGCCCCTTGAGTCTTGGGGAGCGAGGGTTCCTATCACTCACGGAACCAGCCCCCGGAATCATTCATTTGATTGATATCTATAAAATGACCACTAGTTCACTTTCGACCTTTGACAGCGGTGTTTCTTGTCTATATTTTTTCGTTTCTGAATATGATGCGACAGATCCAAAGTTGCACCCCGTAGCAAGACGAGGTCGGAATGGGGATTCCCTCTTCGTTGGAAGTCGCGCTCCATGCCTTTTGCAGCAGCGCCAGACAACAACAAAAATCGAGGTTCACAATGACAACTGCTCTGCAACAACCGTCGCTATCGGGCCAATGCATCGCCGAGTTCCTGGGTACTGCACTGTTGATCTTCTTCGGCACCGGCTGTGTCGCCGCGCTCAAGGTCGCGGGCGCCAGCTTCGGCCTGTGGGAAATCAGCATCATCTGGGGGATCGGCGTCAGCATGGCGATCTACCTGACCGCCGGCGTCTCCGGCGCGCACCTGAACCCGGCCGTAAGTATCGCGCTGTGCCTCTTCGCCGATTTTGAAAAACGCAAACTGCCGTTCTACATCCTCGCCCAGATCGCCGGCGCCTTCTGCGCAGCTCTGTTGGTTTACACGCTGTACAGCAACCTATTCTTCGATTTCGAACAAGCCCACCAGATGATCCGTGGCTCACAGGCCAGCCTGGAACTGGCCTCGGTGTTCTCCACCTTCCCCAACCCGGCGCTGTCCACTGCCCAGGCGTTCCTGGTGGAAGTGGTGATCACCGCGATCCTCATGGGGGTGATCATGTCCCTGACCGACGACAACAATGGCCTGCCTCGGGGCCCGATGGCGCCATTGCTGATCGGCCTGCTGATTGCCGTGATCGGCAGCGCCATGGGCCCACTGACCGGCTTTGCGATGAACCCGGCGCGGGACTTCGGACCTAAACTGATGACGTTCTTTGCTGGCTGGGGTGAAATTTCGTTTACTGGCGGCCGTGATATTCCCTATTTCCTGGTGCCAATCTTCGCCCCGATCCTCGGTGCCTGCCTCGGTGCAGCGGCCTATCGCGGGTTGATTGCCCGTCATCTACCCAGCGCCGCCCCTGCCCCTGAGGCAGAACAGGCCACCGATGGCAAAGTAAAAGCTTCCTGAATCCAGCGGTGCGTGATCCTGCCCAAACCGATCACGTGCCGGTTCTCACTCCCTTATTTCGTCCAAGGCAATCGACATGACCGACATTCAGAATAAGAACTACATCATTGCCCTTGATCAGGGTACGACCAGCTCCCGGGCGATCATTTTCGATCGCGACGCCAACGTGGTCTGCACTGCTCAGCGTGAATTCGCCCAGCATTACCCACAGGCCGGCTGGGTCGAGCATGACCCAATGGAAATCTTCGCCACCCAGAGCGCAGTGATGGTCGAGGCCCTGGCACAAGCCGGCCTGCATCACGATCAGGTGGCTGCCATTGGCATCACCAACCAACGTGAAACCACTGTGGTCTGGGACAAGAGCACCGGCCGGCCGATCTACAACGCCATCGTCTGGCAGTGCCGCCGCAGCACCGAGATCTGCCAGCAGCTCAAGCGCGACGGCCTGGAAGACTACATCCGCGACACTACCGGCCTGGTCACCGACCCCTACTTCTCCGGCACCAAGCTCAAGTGGATCCTCGACAACGTCGAAGGCAGTCGCGAGCGCGCGCGCAACGGCGAACTGCTGTTTGGCACCATCGACAGCTGGCTGATCTGGAAATTCACTGGCGGCAAGACCCACGTCACCGACTACACCAATGCCTCGCGCACCATGCTCTTCAACATCCACACCCTGGAGTGGGATGCGAAGATGCTGGAGGTACTGGATATCCCACGGGAAATTCTGCCGGAAGTGAAGTCCTCCTCGGAAATCTACGGCCGCACCAAAAGCGGCATTGCCATCGGCGGCATTGCCGGCGATCAGCAAGCGGCCCTGTTCGGCCAGATGTGCGTAGAACCGGGCCAGGCGAAAAACACCTACGGTACGGGCTGCTTCCTGCTGATGAACACCGGCGACAAGGCGGTCAAGTCCAAGCACGGCATGCTCACCACCATCGCTTGCGGCCCGCGTGGCGAAGTGGCTTATGCCCTGGAAGGCGCGGTATTCAACGGTGGTTCCACCGTGCAATGGCTGCGTGATGAACTGAAAATCATCAACGATGCCCATGACACCGAATACTTCGCCAACAAGGTCAAGGACAGCAATGGCGTGTACCTGGTACCGGCCTTCACCGGTCTCGGCGCTCCGTACTGGGACCCCTATGCCCGTGGCGCACTGTTTGGCCTGACACGCGGTGTGCGGGTGGACCACATCATCCGCGCCGCCCTGGAATCCATCGCCTACCAGACCCGCGATGTACTCGACGCCATGCAGCAAGACTCCGGCGAACGCCTGAAAGCACTGCGGGTGGACGGTGGTGCTGTGGCCAACAACTTCCTCATGCAGTTCCAGGCCGACATTCTCGGCACCCTGGTGGAACGCCCGCAAATGCGTGAAACCACGGCCCTGGGCGCTGCCTACCTGGCAGGCCTGGCGTGCGGCTTCTGGGGCAGCCTGGAAGAACTGCGGGGCAAGGCAGTGATCGAGCGTGAGTTCGAGCCAACGCTGGCTGAGGCGGAGAAAGAAAGCCTGTACGCCGGCTGGAAGAAGGCCGTCAGCCGCACCCGCGACTGGGAGCCCCACGAGGAGGCCAAATAAGCCATCAGCCGGATTCGTATCCGGTTGTAACTGGCAGGGAGCAGATTCGTACGGCATCATGGGCAAATTTTGCACGGCAGCCCAAAGGACGCCCCATGAATCTGCCTCCCCGTCAGCAGCAAATCCTCGACCTGGTTCGCGAACGCGGCTACGTCAGCATCGAGGAATTGGCCCAGCTGTTCGTCGTTACCCCGCAAACCATCCGCCGTGATATCAACCAACTGGCGGAAGTCAATCTGCTGCGTCGCTACCACGGCGGCGCGGCCTATGACTCCAGCGTAGAAAACACCGCCTACGCCATGCGCGCCGACCAGATGCGTGATGAGAAACAACGCATCGGCGAAGCCGTGGCCGCGCAGATCCCCGATCACGCCTCGCTGTTCATCAACATCGGCACCACCACCGAATCCATTGCCCGCGCCCTGCTCAATCACAGCCATCTGAAAATCATCACCAACAACCTGCATGTCGCCTCGATGCTCAGCGCCAAGGACGACTTCGACGTGCTGCTCACAGGCGGCAATGTCCGCCGTGATGGCGGTGTGGTAGGCCAGGCCAGTGTCGATTTCATCAATCAGTTCAAGGTGGACTTCGCCTTGGTCGGCATCAGCGGCATCGACGAGGACGGCAGCCTGCTGGACTTCGACTATCAGGAAGTACGGGTTTCCCAGGCGATCATTGCCAACGCCCGCCAGGTGATCCTCGCCGCCGACTCGAGCAAGTTCGGGCGCAATGCCATGATTCGCCTCGGCCCCATCAGCCTGATCGATTGCCTGGTCACTGACCAGCAACCAGTGCCAGCCCTGGCCCAATTGCTCCACCAGCACAAGATCCGCCTCGAAGTGGTCTGACCGCCCGCCCAGGATTGGGCCAGGCCCCAAATACAAAACCCTGGGCCTCAGGCCTTTCCCAATTGCCGTGGCCGTCCTGGCCGCACCTCGAAACACGGCTCGTGGCCGCAGCAGCAGCTACAGTTAATCCTTATAAATGTTCGAAAACCTTCTTTTCAGCCCCTTTCGATCAGTTTTTTCAATCGAAAGCCGCTGGATGCTGGCTTCCTTATGCGCTAGTATTTTCGAAAATGAACATTTGATGTTCGAATTCAAATATCAAAGCAACACGAGGCCCGTCGATGCCCACTTCTACCTTGCCCGCGCGCCCTCTTTCCGAGGTTTACGACATCGCCGTCATCGGCGGTGGGATCAATGGTGTTGGAATTGCCGCGGATGCGGCGGGTCGCGGCTTGTCCGTATTCCTTTGCGAAAAAGACGATCTGGCCAGCCACACCTCGTCGGCCAGCAGCAAGCTGATCCACGGTGGCCTGCGCTACCTCGAACATTACGAGTTCCGCCTGGTACGCGAAGCCTTGGCCGAGCGTGAAGTGCTGTTGGCCAAGGCGCCGCACATCGTCAAACCCATGCGTTTTGTCCTGCCGCACCGGCCGCACCTGCGTCCAGCCTGGATGATTCGCGCCGGCCTGTTCCTCTATGACCACCTGGGCAAGCGGGAAAAACTCGCCGGTTCACGCAGCCTGAAGTTCGGCGCCGACAGCGCCCTGAAGGCGGAAATCACCAAGGGTTTCGAATACTCCGATTGCTGGGTCGACGATGCGCGCCTGGTGGTGCTCAATGCCATGGCCGCCCGTGAACACGGCGCCCATGTTCACACCCAGACTCGCTGCATCAGCGCTCGTCGCAGCAAGGGCCTGTGGCAGCTGGACCTGGAACGCACCGACGGCAGCCTGTTTTCCATCACCGCCAAAGCCTTGGTAAACGCTGCTGGCCCGTGGGTCGCCAAGTTCATCAAGGATGACCTGAAGCTGGAGTCGCCTTACGGCATCCGCCTGATCCAGGGCAGCCACCTGATCGTGCCCAAGCTGTACGAAGGTGAGCACGCGCATATCCTGCAGAACGAAGACCAACGCATCGTCTTCACCATTCCCTATCTCAATCAGTTCACCCTGATTGGCACCACCGACCGGGAATACACCGGCGATCCGGCCAAGGTGGCGATCACCGAGGGGGAAACCGATTACCTGCTGCAAGTGGTCAATGCACACTTCAAGAAACAGCTGAGCCGCAGCGACATCCTGCACAGCTATTCCGGTGTTCGTCCGCTGTGCAACGACGAATCCGATAACCCTTCGGCCGTGACTCGCGACTACACCCTGGCCCTTTCCGGCAGTGGCAACGAAGCGCCACTGCTGTCGGTGTTTGGCGGCAAGCTGACCACCTATCGCAAGCTGGCGGAATCGGCGATGGCGCAACTGGCGCCCTACTTCAAGCAGGCCAAGCCAAGTTGGACCGCACAAGCCACCTTGCCCGGCGGCGAAAACATGACTACACCACAAGCCCTGTCGGAAGCCATCCGCAAGAAATTCGACTGGGTGCCCAGCCAGATCGCCCGCCGCTGGGCCACCACTTACGGCAGCCGCACCTGGCGCTTGCTGGAAGGTGTGCACAGCCTCAGCGACATGGGAGAGCACCTTGGTGGCGGCCTCTACACCCGCGAAGTGGACTATCTGTGCGCCGAAGAGTGGGCGCTGAAGGCTCAGGACATTCTCTGGCGCCGGAGCAAGCTGGGGCTGTTCACCAACGAAGCAGAACAGCAGCAGCTGGAGGATTATCTGCAGAAAGTCGAACACAATCGCCGCAAGATCCAGGCGGCCTGAATATCTCAGGCAGACAATAGCCCCTGCACCGGAAGGTTCAGGGGCTTTTTTGTGGGCCAAATAAGTTGAATGTTTCACCAGCAAGCTGTCGCCTACAAGCAGCCGGAGCGCGTTCGGTTTTCCGAACAATTAGCCAGAAGCGATTCGGTTAACCGGATAAAATCAACGAAAAATCCCAGCCATAAATATTTAATACCAAGCAAAATCAATGACTTGTGCGCTATCAATGGGTCTGGCACGACTCATGCTCTACACTGTGCGACGAATGCCTGTCGTGCCAACACACCAGGAGCCGTCAAGGCATTCGCTGTATAAAAGAGCCGTCGAACTGGCTTCATAAAAAAAACAAATGTCGAGGAAATATTGATGCGCATCGTTCCCCATCTGTTGGGCGCAGCTATCGCTGCCGCTCTGATTAGCACTCCAGTTTTCGCTGCCGAACTCACCGGCACACTGAAGAAAATCAAAGAGTCCGGCACCATCACCCTCGGACATCGCGACGCTTCCATTCCGTTTTCCTACATTGCTGACGCTTCCGGCGTGCCAGTGGGCTACTCCCACGACATCCAGCTGAAAATCGTCGAAGCAATCAAGAAAGACCTCGACATTCCCGACCTCAAGGTCAAGTACAACCTGGTGACTTCGCAGACCCGTATCCCGCTGGTGCAGAACGGCACCGTGGACGTTGAATGCGGCTCCACCACCAACAACGTCGAGCGCCAGCAACAGGTCGACTTCTCCGTCGGCATCTTCGAAATCGGTACCCGTCTGTTGTCCAAGAAGGATTCGACCTACAAGGACTTCGCTGACCTGAAAGGCAAGAACGTGGTAACCACCGCTGGTACCACGTCCGAGCGCATCCTCAAGTCGATGAATGCCGACAAGCAGATGGGCATGAACGTGATCTCCGCCAAGGACCACGGTGAGTCGTTCCAGATGCTGGAGTCGGGTCGCGCGGTAGCCTTCATGATGGACGACGCGCTGCTGGCTGGTGAAATGGCCAAGGCCAAGAAGCCAGGCGACTGGGCCGTAACCGGCACTCCTCAGTCTTACGAGATCTATGGCTGCATGGTTCGCAAGGGCGATGCTCCGTTCAAGAAAGCCGTGGATGACGCCATTGTCGCCACCTACAAGTCGGGCGAAATCAACAAGATCTACGACAAGTGGTTCCAAGCGCCGATCCCGCCAAAAGGCCTGAACCTGATGTTCCCGATGAGCGATGAGCTCAAGGCCCTGATCGCCAACCCGACCGACAAAGCGGCTGACGATAAAAAGTCCTGATTCCTGACTAATCTTATCTCCTGAAGGGGCCCTGCCCCTTCAGGAGTCTGTCACTACCTGCTGGCATTTTTTGGAAACACTCGAACCGGTGGTTGTCGAGCCGATCGCGTGTGCCTGACGGTCAACGTCAGGCGGGAACGGACGTCCCCAGGCGGGTGCTTGTACATCGAACGATCTGAGGGGTAACCCTAATGAATTACAACTGGGACTGGGGCGTATTCTTCAAGTCCACCGGCGTGGGCAGCGAGACCTATCTCGACTGGTTCATCACCGGTTTAGGCTGGACTATCGCTATCGCCGTGGTGGCCTGGATCATTGCGCTGGTGCTGGGTTCGGTCCTCGGGGTCATGCGCACCGTGCCGAACCGTCTGGTGTCGGGCATCGCCACCGTCTACGTGGAGATTTTCCGCAACGTGCCGCTGCTGGTGCAGCTGTTCATCTGGTACTTCCTGGTGCCGGACCTGCTGCCGCAGAACCTCCAGGAGTGGTACAAGCAGGACCTCAACCCGACCACCTCGGCCTATCTGAGCGTTGTCGTGTGCCTGGGTCTGTTCACTGCCGCGCGGGTTTGCGAGCAGGTACGTACTGGTATCCAGGCCCTGCCTCGCGGCCAGGAATCCGCCGCACGCGCCATGGGTTTTTCGCTGCCGCAGATCTATTGGAACGTGCTGCTGCCCCAGGCCTACCGGATCATCATTCCGCCGCTCACCTCGGAATTCCTCAACGTCTTCAAGAACTCCTCCGTGGCCTCGCTGATCGGCCTGATGGAGTTGCTGGCCCAGACCAAGCAGACCGCCGAATTCTCGGCCAACCTGTTTGAAGCCTTCACCCTGGCTACCTTGATCTACTTCACCCTGAACATGAGCCTGATGCTGCTGATGCGCGTGGTAGAGAAGAAAGTATCGGTCCCCGGCCTGATCTCCGTGGGGGGTAAATAATGGAACTCGACTTCTCGGGCATCATCCCGGCCATTCCCGGCCTGTGGAACGGCATGCTGATGACCCTCAAGCTGATGGTCATGGGCGTGGTCGGCGGTATCATCCTCGGCACCGCGCTGGCACTGATGCGCTTGTCCCACAACAAGCTGCTGTCGAACCTGGCCGGTGCCTACGTCAACTATTTCCGCTCGATCCCACTGCTGCTGGTGATTACCTGGTTCTACCTCGCCGTGCCGTTCGTACTGCGCTGGATCACCGGTGAAGACACCCCGATCGGCGCCTTCACCTCATGCATCGTGGCCTTCATGATGTTCGAGGCAGCGTACTTCTGCGAAATCGTCCGCGCCGGCGTGCAGGCAATCCCCAAGGGCCAGATGGGCGCAGCCCAGGCGCTGGGCATGAGCTATGGCCAGACCATGCGCCTGATCATCCTGCCCCAGGCGTTCCGCAAGATGACCCCGCTGCTGCTGCAGCAGAGCATCATCCTGTTCCAGGACACCTCACTGGTCTACACCGTGGGCCTGGTGGACTTCCTCAACGCCTCGCGCTCCAGCGGCGACATCATCGGCCGCTCCAATGAATTCCTGATCGTTGCCGGTCTGGTGTATTTCACAATCAGCTTTGCCGCCTCGCTGCTGGTCAAGCGTCTGCAAAAAAGGTTCGCCGTATGATCTCTATCAAGAACATCAACAAGTGGTATGGGGACTTCCAGGTGCTGACCGATTGCAGCACCGAGGTCAAGAAGGGGGAAGTGGTGGTGGTCTGCGGGCCGTCCGGCTCCGGCAAATCCACCCTGATCAAATGCGTCAACGCCCTGGAACCCTTCCAGAAAGGCGACATCGTGGTCGATGGCACCTCGATTGCCGACCCGAAGACCAACCTGCCGAAACTGCGTTCGCGGGTGGGCATGGTGTTCCAGCACTTCGAGCTGTTCCCGCACCTGAGCATCACCGAGAACCTGACCATCGCGCAGATCAAGGTGCTGGGCCGCAGCAAGGAAGAGGCCACCAAGAAAGGCCTGCAACTGCTGGATCGCGTCGGCCTGGCGGCCCACGCTCACAAGCATCCGGGCCAGCTCTCCGGCGGTCAGCAACAGCGTGTGGCCATCGCCCGCGCCCTGGCCATGGACCCGATCGTCATGCTGTTCGACGAACCGACCTCGGCCCTGGACCCGGAAATGGTCAACGAGGTGCTGGACGTGATGGTGCAACTGGCCAATGAAGGCATGACCATGATGTGCGTGACCCACGAAATGGGCTTTGCCCGCAAAGTGGCGAACCGGGTGATCTTCATGGACAAGGGCCAGATCATCGAGGACTGTCCGAAAGAAGAGTTCTTTGGCGATATCAGCGCCCGCTCCGAACGTGCGCAGCATTTCCTCGAGAAGATTCTGCAGCACTAAAACCAGCACTCCTGCACAAGCTGGCTTGCCAGCGATGGGCGCGCAAACCTGACTCCCCTATCGTCAGGGACGCTCTCATCGCCGACAAGCCGGCTCCTACAGGAATCGTGCAGTGGTTGACCCAAGGCATCTGTGATGAAATGCGACCCCACTCTCTATCGCGCCGCACCGCCATCACTTGCCGTGAAACCCCGTCTGATCCGCCACCTGTTCCTACCGCCCCTGGTCATTCTGCTGATGATCGGCCTGGGCTATGCCGGCTTCTGGATCAGCGAACACAACGGCATCCGCACCCTCAGTGAAAATGGCGAACGCCAACTGGAGCTGCACGCCCGCGCCGTAGAAAGTGAGATCAGCAAGTACACCTATCTGCCGAGCCTGCTGGAACTGGAATCCAGCGTATCCAAGCTGCTCGCCGATCCTTCGCCGGAACACCGGCAAACCGTCAACCAATACCTCGAAGGCCTGAACCGTCGCAGCCGCAGCCGCGCCATCTATGTGATGGACACCACGGGGCGGGTGTTGGCCACCAGCAACTGGCGCGACGTCGACAGCTACCTGGGCGAGGACCTATCGTTCCGGGCCTATTACCAGAACGCTGTACGCGGCCAACCCGGGCGCTTCTACGGCATCGGCAGTACCAACGGCGAACCCGGCTACTACCTGGCCCACGGCCTGGAGGAACAAGGCAAGATCATTGGCGTGGCCGTGGTCAAGGTACGCCTCGAAGCCCTGGAGGAACGCTGGCAACGCGCCCGCCTGGAAGCTTTCGTCAGCGACGAAAACGGCATCATCATCCTTTCCAGCGATCCGACACGCCGACTCAAGTCGGTCCGTCCCTTGAGCGATGACACCAAGGAACGCCTGGCCCGCAGCCTGCAGTACTACTGGTTCCCCCTCAACGAACTGGAACCCCTGGCCCGGGAACGCTTGGCCGAAGGCGTGGAGAAACTGACCTTCCCCGCCAACACTGAACTGGTGTCCGACGACAAGGAAGTCAGCTACCTGTCCCAGACCCGTCCCCTGAGCGACACCCCCTGGAACTTCACCCTGCTGACCCCCTTGCAGGACCTGCGCCGAGAAGCCATCAACCAGGGCATCCTGGTGGCCGTGGCCTTTGCCCTGGTGGCCTTTCTGCTGATCGCCTGGAACGAGCGGCGCAAAGTCATAGCCACCCGTCTTGCCGCCCGCGAAGCCCTGCAGGAAGCCAACAGCCAACTGGAGCGGCGGATCACTGAACGCACTGCCGACCTGCGGGCCAGCAACGAACGACTCAAGGGCCAGATTCGCGAACGCCGCCAAGCAGAAGAAACCCTGCGTCGAGCCCAGGACGAACTGGTCCAGGCCGGCAAGCTGGCGGCCATCGGCCAGATGTCCACCAGCATCGCCCACGAGCTCAACCAACCGCTGGCGGCCTTGCGCACCTTGTCCGGCAACACCGTGCGCTTCCTTGAGCGCGGTGCCCTGGACACCGCCAGCGCCAACCTCAAGACCATCAACGAACTGATCGACCGCATGGGCCGGATCACCGCCAGCCTGCGCTCCTTTGCCCGCCGCGGCGACAACCAGGGCCAGGCCAGCCTCGGCAAAGCCGTGGATGCGGCCCTGCAGATCCTCAACGCACGCCTCGACCCCCTGCCACTGCAGTTGCACCGCAACTTCACCGAGCAAACCCTGCAAATCGATCAGACCCGCCTGGAGCAGATCCTGGTCAACCTGATTGGCAATGCGCTGGATGCCATGCAGGCACAACCGGCGCCAGAGCTGTGGCTGGAAGGCGAGCTCAACGACAGCAAGTATCGCCTGCGCGTACGCGACAATGGCCACGGCATCGACCCCGAAGCCCGCAAACACCTGTTCGAACCTTTCTTCACCACCAAACCCGGCGAGCAGGGCCTGGGCCTCGGCCTGACCCTGTCTGCCAGCCTCGCCGCCGCCACCGGCGGCAGCCTGGGGGTGGAGCATCCGGCAAGCGGCGGTACCGCCTTTGTCCTCAGCTTGCCCCTGGCAAGCCCTACTCAAGCCGAGCCGATATGAACAACGAGCTGACCGTGCTGATCGTCGAAGACGACCCCCATGTCCTGCTGGGTTGCCAACAGGCCCTGGCCCTGGAAGACATCCCGTGCATCGGCGTAGGCAGCGCCGAAGAAGCTTTGGCCCAGGTCGGAGACAACTTCCCCGGCATCGTGGTCAGCGATATTCGCCTGCCGGGCATCGACGGCCTGGAACTGCTGACCCACCTCAAGGCCCGGGATCGCAGCCTGCCAGTGGTACTGATCACCGGCCACGGCGATATTTCCATGGCCGTGGGCGCGATGCAGAAAGGCGCCTACGACTTCATGGAAAAGCCCTTTTCCCCCGAGCGCCTGGTGGACGTGGCTCGCCGCGCCCTGGAACAGCGGGGGCTGGCCCGGGAAGTGACCTCGCTGCGCCGCCAACTGGCAGAACGCAGCTCCCTGGAAGGACGGATCATCGGCCGCTCGCCGGCCATGCAGAACCTGCGGGAGTTGATTGCCAACGTCGCCGATACTTCAGCCAACGTGCTGATCGAAGGTGAAACCGGCACCGGCAAGGAGCTGGTTGCCCGTTGCCTGCACGACTTCAGCCGCCGCCACCCACAGCAGTTCGTGGCCCTGAACTGCGGCGGCCTGCCGGAAAACCTCTTCGAAAGCGAGATCTTCGGCCACGAGGCCAATGCATTCACCGGTGCCGGCAAACGCCGGATCGGCAAGATCGAGCACGCCCACCAAGGCACGCTGTTCCTCGATGAAGTGGAAAGCATGCCGATCAACCTGCAGATCAAGCTGCTGCGGGTGTTACAGGAACGCACCCTGGAGCGCCTGGGTTCGAACCAGAGCGTGGCCGTCGATTGCCGAGTGATCGCCGCCACCAAGTCAGACCTGGACGAGCTCAGCCGAGCCAAGGAATTTCGCAGCGACCTGTACTACCGCCTCAACGTGGTGACCCTGGAGCTGCCGCCCCTGCGTGAACGCCGCGAGGACATCCTGCAGCTGTTCGAACACTTCCTGCAGCAGTCGTCCCTGCGTTTCGACCGCGCAGTACCGGAGCTGGACAACCAGACCCTGTCGACCCTCATGAGCCATGACTGGCCAGGCAACGTGCGCGAATTGCGCAACGTCGCCGAACGCTTCGCCCTGGGCCTGCCGGCGTTCAAGAAGTCCGGCAGCAACAGCGCCCAAGGCCTGGGTTTTGCCGAAGCGGTGGAAGCCTTTGAACGCAACCTGTTGAACGATGCCTTGCAACGCAGCGGCGGCAACCTGACCCAGGCCAGCCAGGAGCTGGGCATGGCCAAGACCACCCTGTTCGACAAGGTCAAGAAATACGGCCTGAGCCACTAACCCAAGGCGCGATAGCTTATGGATCTATTGTTGAAGGCCGCCTTGGGCGCGGCGGTGGTAGTGATTCTGGCGGCCCTGGCCAAGACCCGGAACTACTACATTGCGGGCCTGGTGCCGTTGTTCCCGACCTTCGCCCTGATTGCCCACTACATCGTCGGCAAAGGGCGCACAGTCGATGATCTGAAGACCACCATCCTCTTCGGCATGTGGTCGATCATTCCCTACTTCGTCTACTTGGCGACCCTGTACTTGATGGTCGATCGCCTACGCCTGGAAGCCTCCCTGGCAGTGGCCACCGTTGGATGGCTGATTGCCGCGAGCATCCTGGTCAGCGTCTGGGTCCGGGTCCACGCCTGAGCCGCCCTCCACTCCCGTAGGAGCGAGCTTGCTCGCGAAGCGGCTGACACCGTTCTTCGCCGGCAAGCCGGCTCCTACAATCGGCGGCTGGCCCGACCCTTGCATTTACCCGGCAAAGCCCGGCTAGCCTGCGTTTGAGCGGTATCACGCAGTTTTCTGGAGGGCGCTGCCATGGGTAAAGAACACCTTGAATATCCTAGATCTCGACCACAGCCTGACCGCCCAGGAGCCCATTGCCCGGCGCCTGAAAAGCGGTCAGGCCCGACGCCTCGACCTGTTGGACCTGGGCCCCAAGCTGCGGCTCTGGTCCACCGAGCGCACTTATCGCCACTTTGCCGAACGCCTGCGACAACGGCCCCGGCACAGCGGCCCGCAGCCGGAAATCTTCTTTGTCGGCTCCGGTGACTATCACCACCTGACCCCGGCCTTCCTCACCGACCTGCCCGAGCCGGTCAGCCTGATTCACTTCGACAATCACCCGGACTGGGTGCGTTTCGCCCCCCGCCGACATTGCGGTTCCTGGGTCAACCGGGCGCTGAAACTGCCGAATATCCAGCGCATCGTCACCCTCGGCCCCTGCAGTGAAGACCTGCACAATCCGCAACTGCGCGGCGGTAACCTCGGCGCGCTGAAACACGGCAAGCTGCAGTTGTTTCCCTGGCAACACGCGCCGTCCAAGGTCTGGGGCCGGGTCGGCGACGGCGCCGGGCACCAGCAGCAGGAAAACCACCTGCACTGGCGCAACCTGGCGGGGCTGGACTGGCAAGCCTTCCTTACCCAGATGATCGATAGCCTGCCCACCGAGGCGGTGTGGATCACCATCGACAAGGACGTGCTGGCCAGCGAGGACGCCGCCACCAACTGGGATCAAGGCGGCATGCGCCTGAGCCATCTGCTGCAAGCCCTGCGCGCGCTGGCGGCGCACAAGCGAATTCTCGGCATTGATATCTGTGGCGAGTTTGCCAAGCCGGCCTTCAGCAACGCCTTCAAGCGCTGGGAAGCCAAGTCCGACCAACCCCCGGCCGAGCGCTGGAGCCAAGAGGACCTGCTGCGCAACTCAGTAACCAATGAAGCCCTGATTTCGCTGTTCGAGGAGCTGTTCCCGTGACGTTGACCGTTGTTCTGCTGGTGGCTTTTTCCATTGTCCTGGACGTGATCGGCCAGCTTTGTTTCAAGCTCGGCCTCGACCGCCTGCCAGAGCTGGAGGGTGGTTTCCGCCTGAATGCATTCTGGGGCCAGGTGTTCAACGCACCGCTGCTGTGGTGCGGCATTGGCGCCTATGTGATCGAGTTTTTCGTCTGGCTCGAAGCCCTGTCCCGTGCGCCCCTGAGCCTGCTGTTCCCGGCCGCCGCCCTGGCCTATTGCGGCGTGGTAATGGCCGGCAAGGTGGTACTAGGCGAAACCGTCAGTCGCCGTCGCTGGCTGGGCACCCTGGTGATCACCGCTGGCGTGATGCTGGTCTGCATCGCCAGTACCTGAGCCTTATTCAACGAATAGAAGGAAGCGTTTCATGAGTTCGAACAACTCCCACGGCTGGCTGCACGGGCGCTTGGGCACCATTGTGCTCTGGGCCATGCTGATCGGCTTCGAGAGCGCCGGCCAGATCGCCACCAAGGTCGGTGGCGACCAATTGGGCCAGATGAATTTCAACCTGCAATGGTTGGCAGCGGTAGCGCTCAACCCGGGCGTGCTGATGGCGATTGCCTGCTACATCGGCGCGTTTTTCGTCTGGATGCTGATTCTGCGCCGCAGCAGCCTGTCCCTGGCCTTCCCCTTGAGCTCCTTGGTGTTCGTCGTGGTGTTACTGGGCTCCTGGCTGGGTCTGGGGGAACAGATCAGCCTGCTGCATTGGGTAGGTGTCTTCGTGATCATTGGCGGGATCGCCCTGCTGGCCGAGGGCGAAGAAGCCTGAGGCGCCTCTGCAGCACGCCCCAAGAACGCGCCGTTGCCCGAGTTCCAGGAACCTCCTGTGGCTTGCAACACCGTGATTTATCGCAGTCTGCGGCAACGGCCACACGGTGCTCGATTGCACCTTTGTTGCCACTGCCGAAGCTGCATTCGCCATCGAAGGGGCGCCGCTTTTGCGCGCCTTGAAGAGGTGGCTGCGGCTACCGATGAGAAACCAGGAAGCCCAGCCCATGGGACACGGGAATCACTTTCACCCCCGCTGCCTGTTGCTGCTGGCGAATCTCGCGGTGAAAGGCCTTGACCTTGGTCCAGTGCATTTTCGGCCGATAGTGGTGCTCGGCGTGATAGCCGTTGTTCATCCAGATCAGGTTGTACAGCGGGCTGTAGGAGCTCACGCCCCAGGCAATCGGCAAGTCAGGATTGCCTCCCAAGTGCTCGTAATAACCATTGAGTGACGACAACGACTGCCCCAGGTACCAGAACGGCAGCAGTACCAGCACCGCGTGCCAGTCATAAAAGGCCAGTGCCAGGTAGAACGCCACGGTCACGGCGATCTCCACCTTCACCCAGCGCGCATCATCGGGACGCTTGCGCTGCATTTCCTGATAGATCTCCTTTGGATCATCACGAAAGAAGCTCAGAAAGGTATAGGCCCAGGGATTGTCCGGCTGACCGTTCTTGCCGTGCAGGTAGATCGACAGCGGATCGACAGTGTTGCCATTGGCGTCCGGCAGGTCCGAGTTGCCCCGATGGTGACGGTTATGGATGTCGCGATACAGAGTCTGGGAAAAGCCGATGGTCACCGACAACAACAGATCGAAGGCGCGATTCATCCAGCCCGGGGTGAAATAGGCGTTATGGATCTGGTTGTGGGAAATGCTGTTGATGCTCCACGACAGGCTGACCGCGTACAGCAGCGCCGCCGGGAGGATGATCCACCAGGACAGCTCGTGGAAAGCCAGCACCAGCCACAGGACAAAGGAGAAATGCGCCAGGGCCATGGCAATCGGGATCAGGTCCCAAAGCGAATAGGCAAGCAGACGATATGCAGGTCGAGCCATGAAGAACTTCCTGAGAAATTGAGTTCATGGCGTCTATTGCAAAGGCCAGACCAGCTTTGCCGGTGAGACCCTACTGATGACCCCGGCGCATCCTGCAACTGCGTCGCAGCAACTCCATGATGCGCGCGTTCACCCCGTCAGAACTTGTAGCTGATGGCCGTCTGTACCTGGCCCTGATTGACCTCGCCCTTGTCGCGGACAATGCTGCTGTCCGCTGCGGAATTGGCCAGGCGAATCCAGCTGGCGCTGGCCACCAACGACCAGTTGTCCCCCAGGGGAAACCGGAAATTCTGGCTCAGGGTGAAGTTCTGCATGCCACCGCCAGCGTTGTACTGGCCGATACCTGAAGCCAGGGACTCCTTGGCACTGACCCCGAAGAACGTCTGGGCCTGGCGGGCGTCGGCAAAGTGCAGGGTCAGTTCGTTGCTACCAATGATGCCCATGCCCAGCGGATAACCGATTTCGCCACCGAGCTTGCCCAGCAGGCCACCCTGGCCACCGGCGCCGCCGACAGCCTGGCCGACGGCGGCGAACACTCGCCAGAAGTCATCCGGGGCGTATTCGACAAAACCGCCGATATCGGCCATGTCGCGAACATCCCGCAGCCCGCGCAGCGCGCCATCGGCGTTACGCCCCTGCAGGTAATTGACATAGGGACCGATGCTCAAGCCATTGCTCTTGAAGGCACTCCAGGTCAGGCCATCATCGGTGCTCAGGCTGACATCGCCCCATTCCAGATCCATGTACGGCAACGGCACGGTGTCATAGCTGCTGCCCGTGGGGTCATGGGGTTGATAGCCGAGGCCAAAACCCAGATCGCCGGTGATGCCGGAGTCGGCTGCAGCGCCGCAGGCGACGGTCAGCGACAACAGGCCGGTCAATAAGGCAGGTAGAGAAAGCCGGGGCATGAATGAGTTTCCTTGTACTGAACATGCGCGCATCAATCATCAGAGCCGCCCTTGGGCGCAAGCACTGATGTTGTTTGTAGCAAGCTACAAAAATTGTAGCCAGAAAGCTACAAATCACTCAGCCCGCCAGCCAAAGCCCCAGCCCTACTGGGCTCCCACCACTTTGGCACAGTCCCTGCTGTACCCCTGCCGCAAGCGCAAAGGCGCTCTTATTCAACAGGTAACAGCAGATGATGCACTGGCATATCGTATGTGACTTCGACGGGACCATCTCCCGCGCCGACGTGATCGATAACGTTCTCCAACGCTTCGCCGACCCAAGCTGGGAAAGCATCGAGCAGGAATGGCTGGACGGTCACATCGGTTCCCGTGAATGCCTCAGCCGCCAACTGGCCCTGGTCAAGGCCTCGCCCAGCGAACTGCTGGGCTATTTCGACAGTGTCGAAATCGACCCCGACTTCCCTGACTTCGTCGATCACGTGATCGGCCTGGGCGCTTCCATCGAAGTGGTCAGTGACGGCATCGAGCAAGGCATCGCACGGATCCTGGCACGCAACTACGTAACCCTGCTGCCGATCCTCGCCAACCGCCTGCGCCAGGTCGACCACAACAGCTGGCGCATCGACTTCCCTTATGCCAGCGACGCCTGCCGCGCCGCCTCCGGCAACTGCAAGTGCAAATCCACCCCACGGGGCAAACGCGTGCTGGTGATCGGCGATGGCCAGTCGGACATGTGCGTGGCCTCCACCGCCGACTTCGTCTTCGCCAAGGATCGCCTGGCCGACTACTGCGAACGCAACGCCATTCCCCATACGCGGTTCGACTCCTTCGCCGAACTGCCAGCGCTGTTGGCAAAACTGCCGAACAACGCCGCCAACGCGACCAATTTCTCTCTTGAAACCCAGGAACTCTTCCACCATGTCTGATATCCGCATCGCGACCCCAGAAGACCAGATCCTTCTGGAAAAAGAAGCCAAGTACTGCTCCTACGGCGATACCGTTCACTACATCGAACCTCCGCGTATTTTCAGCCGCTGCGAAGGCTCCTATGTCTGGGACACCAGCGACCAGGCCTACCTCGACCTGCAGATGTGGTACTCGGCAGTCAACTTCGGCTACGCCAACCCACGCCTGAACAACGCCCTGAAACAACAGATCGACACCCTGCCGCAGATCGCCAGCCAGTACTTGCACAAAGGCAAGATCGAACTGTCGGAAATGATCGCGGTAGACGCCAAGAAAAAGTTCGGCCTCGACGGTCGCGTGCACTTCAACGTCGGCGGTTCGCAGTCGGTGGAGGACTCGCTGAAAGTAGTGCGTAACGCCACCAACGGCAAGAGCCTGATGTTCGCCTTCGAAGGCGGCTACCACGGTCGTACCCTGGGCGCTTCGTCGATCACCTCCAGCTACCGCTACCGTCGCCGCTACGGCCACTTCGGCGAGCGCGCGCAGTTCATCCCATTCCCGTACCACTTCCGTGGTCCTAAGGGCATGACCAAGGAAGAATACGGCAGCCACTGCGTGCAGCAGTTCGCCCGCCTGTTCGAAACCGAATACAACGGCGTCTGGGACCCGAAAGTCGGCCAGAGCGAATACGCAGCCTTCTACGTCGAGCCAATCCAGGGCACCGGCGGCTACGTGATCCCGCCGATGAACTTCTACAGCGAGCTCAAGCACGTGCTGGACCAGCACGGCATCCTGATGGTTGTCGACGAAATCCAGATGGGCTTCTACCGCACCGGCAAGCTGTGGTCGATCGAACACTTCGACGTCAAACCCGATGTGATCGTATTCGGCAAGGCACTGACCAACGGCCTCAATCCGCTGGGCGGCATCTGGGCCCGTGAAGAGCTGATCAACCCGGGCGTGTTCCCGCCAGGTTCGACTCACTCCACCTTCGCTTCCAACCCGCTGGGTACTGCGGTAGGTCTGGAAATGTTCAAGATGACCAGCGAAGTCGACTACGGCGCGATGGTCATGGAAAAGGGCAAGTACTTCCTGGCCGGCCTGCAGGACCTGCAGAAGCGCTACCCGATCATCGGCGACGTCGACGGCCTGGGCCTGGCGCTGCGCTGCGAAATCTGCACCACCGACGGCTTCACCCCGGACAAGGCAACCCTGGACTACATGGTCGAGGAAGGCATGAAGGGCGACATCGAAGTCAACGGCCAGCGCCTGGGCCTGATCCTCGACGTAGGCGGCTACTACAAGAACGTCATCACCCTGGCTCCGTCGCTGGAAATCAGCTACGCGGAAATCGATCTGGGCATCGCTCTGCTGGACCGCCTGCTGGATCGAGCCATGAAGCGATGAGCATGGCTGAGATCGATCTAGGCGAAGGCAACGCCGGCTTCGTTCTCGGCTCGGGTCCGGTCGGGGTCTTGTTGATCCACGGCCTGACCGGCACCCCGACGGAACTCCGTCGGGTGGCCCAGGGCCTGGCCAAGGACGGTACGTGCACGGTGTACGTACCGACCTTGCCTGGGCACTGCGGGGACAACAGCGACCTGCAGGCCACCGGCTGGCAGGACTGGTACGAAGGCGTGCGCAAGACCTTTGTTGGTGTGCAGCAGCGCCACGAGCAAGTGTTCGTCGGCGGCCTGTCCATGGGCGCGGTAATGTCCATGTACCTGGCATCCGAGCATCCGGGACAGATCAGTGGCCTGTTGATGTACTCCACGACCCTGAAGTACGACGGCTGGAGCATCAACAAGCTAGCGTTCCTCACCCCGCTGCTGATGAAGATTCCTTTTGGTGTGCACATCTGCCGTTTCGAGGAAAAACCGCCGTACGGGATCAAGAACGAGCGTCTGCGGGCGATCGTCGAGAAGCAGATGAAAGCCGGCGAAAGCAGCAATGCCGGGCTGCTGACCATGGAGGGCGTGACGGTGCGCGAACTGCACCGGATGAACGCTGTGGTCAAGAAACGCATGCCGTCGATCATGACACCGGCCCTGGTGCTGCACTCCAGCGAAGATGACATCACCAGTACCTGGAACGCCGATTACGTAGAACGCAAACTCGGAGGATCGGTGACCAAGATCCTCCTCGACAACTGTTATCACATGATCACCGTAGACCTGCAGTACCAGCGAGTGATCGAGTTGAGCGCAGACTTCATCCAGCAGCGAGTAGTCCAACCCGCCGTACGCGAAGACTACCGACAGCTGGCGTGACTTAAGGAAGAGACGTGATTACCGCCCAAGCCTTTTCAACCATACAGGCCATCGAACGCAGTGCCTGGAATGACTGTTTTCCAGATGCCCTGGAGGATTGGGACTACTACCTGGCCGTGGAAAAAGCCGCCATCGCCGACTTTCAATGGCGCTACCTGGCGGTCTACGAGGGCTCGACCCTGGTCGCCGTGGCTCCGGCCTTTACCACCCAGTATCGGCTCGACACTACGGTCTCGGGCCTGGCCAAGCGCTTTACCGAGCGCCTGGAGCGCCATTGGCCCGGCGTCCTGCAACTGCGCCTGTACGCCATCGGCTCGCCGGTGGCCGAACAGTGCAGTGCCGGCACTGCCAGCCATATTCCCGACGAACGCCGCCAAGCCTTGCTGGACGAGTTGCTCAAGCTCGCCCGACGTGACGCCGACAGCTTCGGCATCGGCCTGATGGCGGTCAAGGACGCCCCCAGCAACGATTGGCAATGGGCCAACAGTTGCCTGGCCGCCGGTTTGCAAGCCATGCCGAGCTTGCCCACCGCACTGCTGCCGGTGCCCTTCGCCTCGATCGATGCCTACCTGGGTACCCTGGGCAAATCCACCCGCAAAGACCTGCGCCGCAAGCTCCGGGCGCCGGGGCCGCGCATCGAGTGGCGCCGACAGATCGACGATGTCCTGCCGGACATCATGCGCCTGTACGAAGCCACCCTGAACCGTAGCGACCTGCAGTTCGAACGCCTGCCAGCGGATTACTTCACTGGCATCCTCGAACAGCTGGACGAGCGTGCCGCCTGCGTCCTGTACTGGGTCGGCGACCAGTTGGTAGCGTTCAACCTGATCCTCATCGACCAGCACCGGCTGATCGACAAGTTCTTCGCCCACGACCTCAATGTCAGTCGTGAGCACAATCTGTACTTCCGCAGTTGGCTGGCCAATGTTGACTACTGTATCCAGCAGCGGATTCCATTGTACGAATGCGGGCAGGCCGGTTATGCCAGCAAACTGCGCCTGGGCTGTCGCTTCACCGCTAACATGTTGTTTTTCCGCCACCGTAATCCCTTGCTCAATGCACTGCTCAAAGTGATAAAACGCTTTGTCCGCCCGGATCGCTCCGACCCCGCCATGGCTGCTGCTATAAGCGAAAGTACATGACCAGAAAAGATCGTCGTCCTCCTCGCCCCTTCGCCATCTCCCGCTGGAGCCTGCAGCGCAAGCTGGTGCTGGCGTTCTGGTTGGTCAGTGTGATCCCGACCATGATCGCCGCTGAGCTCGCGGCCACTACGCTGTCGGAAATCTTCGACAGCAACGTGCGGATCTGGCTGCAGGAATCCACCAAGATCGTCGAGGACGAGATCACCGAGATCCTCCATGACAACGCGCGGATCGCCCAGTTGTTCCTGCGCTATACGCGCCCGCCCACGGATCGCAACGCGGCCAAGCACGACAAGCTCACCGCCGACATCGCCGACTCCATGGGCATCGACGTGGTGGCGCTGATTCGCAAGAACGATCACAAAGTGATGTTCACCACCGCCGCCGATGATGTGGTGGGACAGATCAGTACTGCCTCCAATGCCGCGCTGCAGACCATCCAGGTCGGCGGCGTGGCCACCGGGGCGGTGGTCTCGACCTTCCAGACCAACCTCGACGGCGTCGACTACCAGCTGCTGATCGCCACCTACCTGGACGCCAGCTTCCTCACCAGCGTGGCCGACGTGCATTCCCTGGACCTGCGCCTGTACCTGGCCAAGGCCGATGACTTCTCGGAGATCTTCGCTACCCAGCGCTTCGAGGACCACCCGCCGCGGGTACCGCACAAGATCGAAGACATCCTGCGCTCGACCCGGCAACCCACCGAGCAGTTCACCAGCCGCTACAGTGGCCTGTACCGGCCGATCTTCAATGACAACGGCGACCTGGTCGGGGTGATTTTCAGTGGCCTGCTGCGCCACAGCAGCCTGGTGGGCCTGGTCAACCAGAGCAACCTGTTCATCCTGATCTTCCTTCTCAGCTCGGCAGCTTCGCTGTGTGTCGGCTGGCTGGTGTCGCAACGCCTGACTCGACCGCTGCGAGGGCTGTCCAAGGGCGTGCAGGCGGTGATCGCCGGTGACTATCGACAACGGGTGCCGGTGATAGGCAGCGATGAACTGGCGGAGCTGAGCAGCACCTTCAACCACATGACCGAGCGTCTGGGAGACCTGCAGCACCTGGAAGCGCAACTGCGCCGCCGCGACCGCCTGCATGCCCTGGGGGAAGTGGCCATGGGCCTGGCCCACGAGATCCGCAACCCGCTGGGCATTATCAAGACCGCCACCCAGTTGCTGCACCGGCGGGCCAACCTGCCGGAAAACGACAAGCGTCACCTGGAATACGTGATCAGCGAAGTCAGCCGGATCAATGACCTGATCACCGAGTTCCTCGACTTCGCCAAGCCCAGCGCACCGATTCGCGCCACGCAAGCGGTACGGCCGCTGGTGGAAGAATTGCTGGGCTTCTGCACCCCGGAACTGGCGACCCACAACATCGACGCGCAAATCGACGACCAAGCGCCCGGAGCGACCATTCACGCCGACGCGCGCCAGCTCAAGCAGGCCTGCCTGAACCTGATCCTCAATGCCATCGACGCCATGCCCGACGGCGGCCGCCTGACCCTGGGCATCGCCCAGCAGGACAATGAAACCATCATCAGTGTCAGCGACACCGGCCAAGGCATCGAGCCGGACATGCTGGAGCGCATCTTTACCCCGTTTGTCACCACCAAGGCCTCGGGCACCGGCCTGGGCCTGGCCAAAGTCTTCTCGATCATGGAAAGCCATGACGGCCACATCGAATGCGTCAGCGAAAAAGATGCCGGCGCCACTTTCAGCCTGTACATTCCGGCCAATGGTGACGAGGACGACGAAGACAACGAGGACAGTGATGACGCATAACCTGCTGGTGGTTGATGACGAACCGAAACTCTGTGACCTGTTGTCGTCGGCTCTGAGCCAGAACGGCATCCAGGTATTCACTGCGAGCAATGGCCTGCACGCCCTCAAGGTGCTGGAGCAGGAAGACATCGACCTGGTGATCAGTGACTGGCGCATGCCCGGCATGGACGGCCCGCAGTTGCTGGCGGAGATCAAACAGCGTTACCCGCAGCTGCCGGTGATCGTGATGACCGCCTACAGCACAGTGAAAAACGCCGTGCAGTCCATGCGCAATGGCGCCTACGACTACATTGCCAAGCCCTTCGACATCGACGAGTTGGACATCACCGTCAGCAAGGCCCTGCAGTTTCGCGACATCCTCAAAGACAACCAGCGCATGCGTGCCGAGCTCGAAGAGCAACAGCAATTCGACAGCCTGGTGGGCGACAGCCCGGCCTTTCGCCGGGTGCTGCAGGCGGTGGACTCGGTACGGGAAAGCAGCGCCACCATTCTCCTGACCGGGGAAAGCGGTACCGGCAAGGAAATGGTCGCCCGAGCCATCCACAAGCACGGCAATCGCGCCGACAAGCCATTTGTCGCAGTCAATTGCGCAGCGATTCCCGAGGGCTTGCTTGAAAGCGAGATGTTCGGCCATCGCAAGGGCGCTTTTACCGGTGCGGTGGCTGACCGGGTCGGACGCTTTCAGCAGGCCGACAAGGGCACCCTATTCCTCGATGAAGTCGGTGATATGCCCCTGGCCTTGCAGGCCAAGATCCTCCGCGCCCTGCAGGAACGGGTGATCGAGCCGGTGGGTGATCCCCGGGAGCGCAAAGTCGATGTACGGGTGATCGCGGCAACCAACAAGAACCTGCTGGAAGCCGTGGCCAACAAAGAGTTCCGCGAGGATCTGTACTACCGCCTCAACGTGTTCCCGATTCCCCTGCCGGCGTTGCGTGAGCGGGTCGAGGACATCGCCCTGCTGGCCCGGCACTTCGCCCACAGCCTGGGCGCCACTGCCGGCAAACGCATTAGCGGATTCAGCCCGGAAGCCTTGCAGGCAATGGCCAGCTACGCCTGGCCCGGGAATATTCGCGAACTGCAGAACTGCGTCGAGCGCGCGACCATCGTCGCCTCGGGCCAGGTCATCGAAGAGACTGACCTGCCGGGATATCTGTTCGGCAGCCAGCCACAGGGGGCCGAGGCCGGCACCTCGATCAGCGTTGGCCCGCAAGTGCCCAGCGACCTAGACGCGGCCCTGGCCGAAGTGGAAAAAGCCTACATTCTCGCCGCCCTGCACCAAAGCAACGGTGTCCAGGCCGCAGCGGCACAGATGATTGGTATTTCCGAACGCAGCTTCTGGTACCGGCTGAAGAAGCTGGGCATCCAGGTCGACAAGATCGTCCGCTGAGAGGCTACCTCCTCCATCCCCTGCACACCGGTTGCTACAGAAGTAGCAGCCGGCTGCCGGCAAAGGGCTTTCGCCATTGCCCAAGGCCAAGCCAGCACCTACAGAATGTGGGTGGTATCCGCCGGCTCGATCTGTGCCCAGTGGGAAGTGTCTTCGCGATGGCTTCGCAGATACGGCAGCACCGCCGCCAGCAGTGGTGCCTTGAAGGCTTCCTGGAAACGGTGGGCCAGCCCCGGTATCAGTTTCAACTGACTGCCCTGGATATGCGCTGCCAGGTGCACCCCGTGCATCACCGGTAACAACGGATCGGCAGTGCCATGCACCACCAGGGTCGGCACCCGCAATTGCTTGAGCAGGGCCACCCGGCTCGGCTCGGCGAGAATCGCCATGATCTGGCGCTTGACCCCTTCCGGATTGAACGCCCGGTCATAGGCGACTGCGGCCTGATGCAGCAGCGCCTGGCGATCATCCGTGACCTTCGGGCTGCCCAGTGCCGCCAGCAGGTCCGCCTGCTGCTCCAGGGCCGCTTCGCGGCTCGGCGCGTTGCGCCGGGAAAGCAACTGCACCAGCGCGGCATTCGGCGCCGGCAGGCCTTCGGCACCGGAACTGGTCATGATCAGCGTCAAACTCTCGACCCGCTGCGGCGCCATGGCCGCCAGGTGCTGGGCAATCATGCCGCCCATGCTCGCCCCCAGCACATGGAACTGCTCGACATGCAGTGCATCCATCAGGCCCAGGGCGTCATCGGCCATATCGCTCAGGGTATAAGGCGCGGCCACCGGCAAGCCGAGCTTGTAGCGCAACACTTCGAAGGTCAGATTGGCGCTGGCCGGTGCCTGGCGCCAAGTGGACAGGCCGACATCGCGGTTGTCATAACGGATCACTCGAAAGCCTTGCTGACACAAGGCCACCACCACCTCATCCGGCCAATGGATCAGTTGTCCGCCCAGGCCCATGACCAGCAATAGCGCTGGATCGGAGGTACGCCCGATGCTCTGGTAAGCCAGGCTCACCTCGGGCAGGTCGACCCGTTGAGTCGCGACGTTGATATCGCAACGCGAAGCCGCAAAAGACAACTGGCCGAGCACAAGCCCGGCCAGCAGGACGACAGTGGAAAACAATCTTGCCCGCATGGAAAACACCGAAACGCAGAACCCCAGTAGAGCGCGAGTCTGATGAACTTCGATGATTCGCGCTGCCACAGTTGCGTGACAGTTTGATGAAGATTGCCCAGCGGTCACGACCTTGCAGGAGCCGATGTGCCGGCGAAGAGCCGCGCAAGATCATCCTCGCCGGCAACCGCAACGCCGTCCGGTGCGCCTGCCGATTGAGGGTCAGGCCAACTGGTTGCGCAGTTGCCGAGCCGCCGCCACCATGTTCACCAGCGCCGCTTCGGCTTCCGGCCAGCCGCGGGTCTTCAGGCCGCAGTCCGGGTTGACCCACAGCCGCTCGGCGGGGATCCGCTGGACAGCCTTACTCATCAACTTGACCATCTCGGCGGTGTCCGGCACCCGTGGCGAGTGGATGTCATACACCCCCGGGCCGATGTCGTTGGGGTAGTCGAACGCCTCGAAGGCCTGCAGTAACTCCATGTCCGAACGGGAGGTCTCAATGGTGATCACGTCGGCATCCATGGCGGCAATCGACTGGATCACATCGTTGAACTCGCTGTAGCACATGTGGGTGTGGATCTGGGTGTCGTCCCGCACCCCGGACGCACTCAGGCGGAAGGCTTGCACCGCCCAATCCAGGTACTCCTGCCATTGCGCCCGGCGCAGCGGCAGGCCTTCGCGGAACGCCGCCTCGTCGATCTGCACGATCTTGATCCCGGCCTGCTCCAGATCCTCAACCTCATCACGCAATGCCAGGGCCAACTGTTGAGCCTGGACCTTGCGTGACACGTCTTCCCGGGGGAAGGACCACATGAGCATGGTCACCGGGCCGGTGAGCATGCCCTTCATGACCTTGTCGGTGAGGCTCTGGGCGTACTGGATCCAGTCCACGGTCATGGCCTGGGGACGGCTCAGGTCGCCATAGATGATCGCGGGCTTGACGCAGCGGGAACCGTAGCTCTGGACCCAGCCAAAACGAGTAAACAGGTAGCCGTCCAGTTGCTCGGCAAAGTACTCGACCATGTCGTTGCGTTCAGCTTCGCCGTGAACCAGGACATCCAGCCCCAAACGTTCCTGGATCTCCACCGCATGACGGATCTCGTGGTGCATCGCATCGGTGTAATCGTTGAGCGACAACTTGCCTTGCTTGTAGGCCTGGCGTGCCAGGCGGATCGAAGGGGTCTGCGGGAAAGAGCCGATGGTGGTCGTCGGAAAGACCGGCAGCTTGAGCCGCGCCCGCTGTTGCTTGATGCGTTGAACAAAGGGCGATCGGCGTTGGCTGTCAGCGGCGCTGATGGCCTTGATCCGTGCCTGGACCTGGGCTTTGTGAATCCTCGGCGATTGCCCACGACTGGCCTGCACCGCCCGGCTTTGCGCCAGGGCCGCCTGCACCGCCGGAGCCTGGGGATCGTTCAGGGCGTCGCGCAGGACCGATATCTCGCCGCACTTCTGCACGGCGAAAGCCAGCCAGCTTTTCAGCTCGGCATCCAACTGATCTTCTCGCGACAGGTCCACTGGGCTGTGCAGCAAGGAACAGGAACTGCTGACCCACAAGTTGTCGCCAAAGCGCTCGTGGGCCACCTGCAACTGTTGCAGGGCCTGCTCCAACTCGCAGCGCCAGACGTTGCGCCCATTGACCAGGCCCACCGAAAGGATCTTGTAGGTCGGCAGGCGATCAAGGACCTGGCCCAGTTGTTCCGGGGCCCGCACCGCATCGATGTGCAGACCGTCCACCGGTAGCCCGACCGCCAGCCCGAGGTTGTCCTCCAGACCGCTGAAGTAGGTCGCCACCAGCTTTTTCAGGGGTGAGTACTGGAGGACGTGGTAGGCGCGCTCGAAGGCGCTCTTCCATTCCTGGGGCAGGTCGAGGGTCAGGATCGGTTCGTCGATCTGCACCCACTCCACGCCCTGGGCCTTGAGACGGTTGAGGATCTCGCCGTACAGCGGCAGCAGGCGCTCCAGCAGGTCGAGCTTGTTGAACCCGTTGCCCTTGGCCTTGCCCAGCCACAGGTAGGTCAAGGGCCCGATCAATACCGGCTTGACCTGATGCCCCAAGGCACGGGCCTCGTCGACCTCGTCGAACAACTGTTCCCAGCTCAGTTTGAACGACTGGTCCGCGCTGAATTCAGGGACCAGGTAGTGGTAGTTGGTGTCGAACCACTTGGTCAGTTCCTGAGCATATTGCGCCTGGTCATGTTCGCCGCAACAGCGGGTGGAGGCGCCACGGGCCATGGCGAACAACGTGTTCAAGGTCGGATGGCCCTGGGCATCGCGGGTACTGTCAAAACGCTGGGGAATCACCCCGAACGTCAGGGAATGGCTCAGTACCTGGTCGTACCAGGCGAAGTCGCCCACGGGCAGCAGATCGATGCCGGCGTCTTTCTGCAGTTGCCAGTGCCTGGCCCGCAGTTCACAACCGACCCGTTGCAGTGAGTCCTGATCGAGGTCGCCCTTCCAGTAGGACTCGAGGGCTTTTTTCAATTCACGGTCAACGCCAATGCGAGGAAAACCTAGGGTGTGGGCCAGTGCCATGGGAAGTGCCTTCTTATAAAAGATGGCGCTATTGTCGACAGCCCGCGCAACATGAGACAAACTCAACCTTTTCGTGTTCATCATCAAATTTTCTCATGGAGACCCTGGTGCTCGAAATCCGTCACCTGAAGACCCTGCACGCCCTGCGCGAAGCCGACAGCCTGGTTGAAGCCGCCGAACGCCTGCACCTGACCCAGTCCGCCTTGTCCCACCAGTTCAAGGAGCTTGAAGAGCGCCTGGGCATGCAACTGTTCGTGCGCAAGACCAAGCCGGTGCGTTTCACCAGCGCCGGCCTGCGCCTGCTGCAACTGGCAGATGCGGCCCTGCCGCTGCTGCGTGGCGCCGAGCGCGACATCTCCCGGCTGGCAGGTGGCACTGCAGGCCGCCTGCATATGGCCATTGAATGCCACAGCTGCTTCCAGTGGCTGATGCCAACCATCGACCAGTTCCGCGACGCCTGGCCGGAAGTGGAGCTGGACCTGGCTTCCGGCTTCTCGTTTGCACCGTTGCCGGCCCTGGCCCGGGGTGACCTGGACCTGGTGGTGACCTCCGATCCCCTGGAGCTGAGCGGCATCACCTACGTGCCGCTGTTCACCTATGAGGCCATGCTCGCGGTAGCCAACCAGCACGCGCTGGCGAACAAGCCCTACATCGTCCCGGAAGACTTGCTGAAGGAAACCCTGATCACCTACCCGGTGGAGCGCGACCGCCTGGATATCTTCACGCGCTTCCTGGAGCCGGCGGACATCGAGCCGGCGCAAGTACGCACCTCGGAACTGACGGTGATGATGATGCAACTGGTGGCCAGCGGCCGTGGTGTCTGCGGCATGCCCCACTGGGCCCTGCATGAATACAGTTCACGGGGTTATGTGAAGGCCAAGCGCCTGGGGGAAAAGGGCTTGTTCGCCACCCTGTACGCGGCGATTCGCGCCGACATGCTGGATGCGCCCTACATGCGCGACTTCCTGCTGACCGCCAAGGACACCTCGTTCTCGACCCTCGACGGCGTCAGCGCCGTGCGCTGATCCCAAGGCCCGAACCGCCCTCGACTCTGCAGCTGCCGGCTTGCCAAGCCGGCCTACTCAGGGTCCAAGTCGGCTCACTGCGGCACTTCGCGCCACATGTGGATCTTGTCGAAGTAGTCATCCGCGACCCGCACCGCCTGGGGTTCAAGACCGAACTGGACGAAGCCGCAGCGTCGGTACAAGGACAGGGCCGCATCATTTCCCGCCGTCACCGTCAGTTGCACCAGGCGCAGCCCGTCATATTCAGCGGCCTCGACCAGCAGACTCTGCACCAGTTGGTAACCCAGGCCGCTGTTGCGCTGCTCGCCGGTGACGTAAAGCCCAAAGAGAGTCGCCTTGTGCCGGGCTTTCTCGCGTAGCTCGAAGGCCAGGCCGACAATCCCCAGCAGGCGGCCCTCGGAAAAGGCCCCTAGCAGCAGGTCCAGCTCGCCGTCCAGGCGCGCAGCCCACCAGGCCAGGGGCAGTTTTTCCCGTTCGCGGACACTGGAGGTGAACGCCTGAGGGTGGCGGTCATAGGCTTCGAGCATCAAGACCCGGTATTGCTCCACGTCCTCAGGGGTCAGGCGCTGGATCTGCATACTCAGTCGAGGGTCTTCTGTCCGGTAATGAATGAGGCGCACTTGATCTTGCCCGCCTGCACTTCATAGATCGCCACGGTCTCCAGGGTTCCGGTACCGTCGGCGAAGGTCCGGCTGATCAGTTCATGGTCGATCACCACATTGCCCATGACCGAACGCTGGATCAGCCGGGCATGCAGGTTGGGCTCCTGGAAGCGCAACACCGCACGGGAGCGGATCTCTTCATGCCCCGTGGCCAGCAAGGTGGCCGGATGCTCGTATTGCCGAGCATCCAGCGCATAGGTCGCCAGCCAGGCTTGCACATCCTTGCAGTTGTAGGCCTGCAGTTGTTCCTCTACTACAGCTTCCGGGCTTGGAAAATCTGGCATGACACGGCTCCTTGATCAGTTGACTCGACGCTGTTCGAACATCAACCGCACAGCCAGTCCCGCCAGTACAAAACCCATGAAATAACGCTGCACCGAGAGCCAGGTGGGGTTATTGACGAACCACGAAGCGATCCCCGCAGCGAACATCGCGATCAGCAGGTTCACCGAGAAGCTCACGCTGATCTGGGTCAGGCCGAGAATGATGCTCTGGGCAAACACCGACCCGTGCTCCGGATTGATGAACTGCGGAAATACCGAAAGGTAGAACACCGCAATCTTGGGGTTCAGGGCGCTGGTCAAAAAGCCCATGGTCACCAGCTTGCGAGGCGAGTCCGCCGGCAGTTGCTGGGCTTCGAAGGGTGACCGTGCGCCAGGCTTGAGCGCCTGCCAAGCCAGCCACAGCAGGTACAGGGCACCGGCCCACTTGAGCACTTCGTAGGCCATGGGCACCGCCATGAACACCGCCGTCAGGCCCAGCGCAGCAGCAAATAGGTGGACGAAGAAACCTGCCACGACTCCCAGCAACGACGTCACTCCGGCCTTGCGACCCTGGCAGATCGAACGGGAAATCAGGTAGATCATGTTCGGACCCGGGGTCAGCACCATCAGCAGGGAAGCAGCGGCGAAGATCAGGTAGTCGGGAAGTGGAATCATGGCAGTCCTTGGCAATAAGGGCGGTCAGGCGAGGGTCGCTTGAGCCTTGCGATAAAACGGCAAGATCAGATCCCGTGTCAATGGCGCCAGGAACAAATCACCGTCGCCGGCAGGATCGATCCAGCACACTTCCTCGATCTCCGCCGCTGGGGTTACCGGTGTGTCGATACGCACCAGAAACACCTCAGCCTGGACCTCGAATCCTGGCTCGTTGGCCGCCGGTGCCGAGAACTGCTGCAGGTAGCGCGCCTGGCTCGGGTCGATGCGCAAGCCCAGCTCTTCCTCCAGCTCACGGGCCAGGGCATGCACCGGCTGCTCACCGACTTCGATCTTGCCGCCGGGCTGCATGAAGGCCTGGGTGCCGCGCTTGCGCACCAGCAGGGTACGCCCGTCGGCACCAATCAACAGGGCAGCGGCGATACGGATGATGGAGGGTACAGCAGTGGCAGACAGCGACATGGGAACCCGGCAACCTTGAAAATAAAGGCGCAAGGATCACATGTCCGACGGCAGGTCGTCATCCTGCCGATGGATTTTTTCCAGCCGCACGCAGCGCGCGCTCAAGTGCTCATCGGCGGCTCTGGCGGCAATTTGACGAACACGCTGTAACGAGCGCCCTCCATGGTTTCAAAAGCGATCAGCTTGTCCACCAGGGGCAAGTTGAGCACCTTGCCGGCATTGAGCAGCAGCATGCCGTTGTTGGCATTCAGGTTACGCGCCAGGACCATGCCCGCCGCCAGCTCCCGGGTGCCCAGGACCTTGACCGAAGGATCGCCCAAGGTCACATCGCTGAGGTACACCGAGCACACTTGAATGAAACCTTCCACCAACTCGGGGTCGTACAGTCGACCGGCGTACTTGCGGATGAACACCAGGGCTTCGTCGCTGTTCATCCGCCGTTCGAGAATCAGCCCGCACTGCAACTCGATGAAATCCACCGCCAGCTTGAGCAGGCGCGAGCCCAGGGGAATCAATTCACCCTTGAGACGATCGGGAAAACCGCCGCCATCCCAATGTTCCTGGTGATGACGGATCAGGTGCGCGGCATCCTGCACCGGCTCCAGGGTCATCAACAGTGACTCGCTCTGCTGCGGATACGCCCGATAATGCTCGCGCTGATGATGATGCAGCAGGTCCGCCGGGGTGATCATCATGCTGTCGCTCCAACTCAGCTTGCCGATGTTGTGCAGCGCCGCCGCCATGGCCAGATCCCGCTGCGTGGCAGCGTCGATCCCCTGGACCTTGCAGTAGGCTCGCACCAGTTCGATGATCCGCCGGTTGGTCTGTTTATCCGCTGGCAGGCGCTGGTTCACCAGCAATGAGAACAACTCGGCACCCGTGGCATAACTGTGCTTGAGCTCCTCATAGGCCAGGTCGAGCATATCGGCGGTTTGCTGCAGCTCCGCGGTACGCGCGGCAACGCGTTTTTCCAGCAGGGTGTTAAGTGCCTTGAGCTCAGTGTTCTGCTGCTGGGCCAAAGCCTCCAGGCGCTGGCGTTCACGCTCGGAATGCTGATGCTCCAGGGCCTGGCGCAAGGTCAGCAGCAACGCCTGGTCATCCCAGGGCTTGCTCAGGTAGCGGTAGATCTCGCCCTCATTGATCGCCTTGGCGATCAGCGTCAGCTCCGGATCGCCGGTCAGCAATATGCGTGTGGTCGCCGGGTAATCCTGATGAATACGCGCCAGAAGGGTCGCGCCATCCATCTGTGGCAGATGGGCAGCACTGATCACCAGGTCCACTTCCTGGGTGGCCATGACGTGCAGGGCCTGGGTGGCGTCGTGAGCGAAATGCAGCGTGTAAGGGTGAGGGCTGAGCAACTGGCGCAGACGCTGGAGGATCTCCTCCTGAGCATCCACCAGCAGAACCCCGGGCTGGCGTGTGACTGTGGCAACGTTCAGTTCACCCATGAGACACCTCGGGTCAACGTGGATGCACGCGTCCTTCATTGTTATTGCTGACAACGGTAATCCCTGTTGCCTGAGTGCAGTCTAGAGGAATTCCCAGTCGCAATAGTGGCTTTTTAACACCATCTGACCGCTGGAAAGATTCCAACGGCCAGCGGTGACCATCGAGAGGCCCAGGACCTCACTGGGCAGCGGCTTTGCCACTGGAACTGAAGGAGGCGAAGCGCTTGTTGAAACCGGCGATACGACCTTCGGACTGAGTCTTGCGCTGCTGACCGGTGTACACCGGGTGCGAGGCGCTGGACACGTCGAGGGCCACATAGGGATAGGTCTTGCCATCGCTGTGTTGGTGAGTGCGGTCGGTGTCGACGGTGGAGCCAATCAGGAAGTAAACATCGGCGGCAGTGTCGTGAAAAAGTACGGTTCGGTAGTCAGGATGGATACCAGGCTTCATGGAAATCTCCAGCGGTGTGGGTAGAAACAAGTGTTATACAGTAACACTGAAACTCATTTCAAACGAGAACTAATCGCAATAAGATTTCCCGCCAAGAGTCCAACCGCTCTGCGCCCTGAGCTTCAGGCTTGCCCGCACGGCCCTGGCGGGCCAGTATGCTGAGCTGCAACGTTCTGACACAGCCTTGAATTCCTATAAGAAATACCTGTGCAGCCCGCCGTCCCATTCGCTCGGTGCCGCTGTCTATTACCCGTTATCCAGGCATCGCCTGCCTGATTGACCTGATGAGTCCGAACCAAGGAAACCGTATGAGCCTGTCACTCCTGAGCCGCTACGCCTTCTTTGCCGCCTGCGTGATATTCACCCTCGCCAGCCTGCCCTTTCTCGCACACGACTGGCTCTGGCCATTCACCCTGGTCACCGGCCTGCTGAGCCTGCTGGGCATCTTCGACCTGCTGCAAAGCCCCCACGCGGTACGCCGCAACTACCCGATCCTGGGCAATATCCGCTACCTGGTGGAAGGTATCCGTCCGGAGATCCGCCAATACCTGCTGGAGTCCGACAGCGACGCCCTGCCCTTTTCCCGCGCCCAGCGCTCGCTGGTGTACTCCCGGGCCAAGAATGAAAGTGCCGACAAGCCCTTCGGTACCCTGATCGACGTCTACCAGTCGGGCTTCGAATTCATCGGCCACTCCATGCGCCCGGCGCCCCTGAGCGATCCCAACGGCTTCCGGGTCACGGTCGGTGGCCCACAATGTACCCAGCCTTATTCGGCCTCGGTGTTCAACATCTCGGCCATGAGCTTCGGCTCCCTGAGCGCCAACGCCATTCGCGCCCTGAACCAGGGGGCCAAGCTCGGCAATTTCGCCCACGACACCGGTGAAGGCAGCATCAGCCCCTATCACCGCGAGCACGGTGGCGACCTGACCTGGGAACTGGGCAGCGGCTACTTCGGCTGTCGCACCAGCGATGGCCGTTTCGATCCCGAGCGCTTCGCCACCCAGGCGCAGAACCCGCAGGTACGGATGATCGAAATCAAGATGAGCCAGGGCGCCAAGCCGGGCCACGGCGGCATCCTGCCCAAACACAAAGTGACCCAGGAAATCGCCGACACCCGCGGCATCCGCATGGGCGAGGACTGCATTTCGCCGTCGAGCCACAGCGCCTTTTCCACGCCACTGGAAATGATGCATTTCATCCAGCAGTTGCGTGAGCTGTCCGGCGGCAAACCGGTGGGTTTCAAGTTCTGCCTGGGCCATCCCTGGGAGTTCATGGGCATTGCCAAGGCCATGCTGGAAACCGGCATTCTCCCGGACTTCATCGTGGTCGACGGCAAGGAGGGCGGAACCGGCGCAGCACCAGTGGAGTTCACCGACCACATCGGCGCGCCAATGCGCGAAGGCCTGCTGTTCGTCCACAACACCCTGGTGGGCCTGAACCTGCGGGACAAGATCAAGCTCGGCGCCAGCGGCAAGATCGTCAGCGCTTTCGACATCGCCAGCGTGCTGGCCATCGGTGCCGACTGGGCCAACTCGGCCCGGGGCTTCATGTTCGCCATCGGCTGCATCCAGTCGCAAAGCTGTCACACCAACAAATGCCCTACCGGCGTGGCCACCCAGGACAACCTGCGCCAGCGCGCCCTGGTGGTGCCGGACAAAGCCCAGCGGGTGTACAGCTTCCACCGCAATACCCTCAAGGCCCTGGCGGAAATGCTCGCCGCTGCGGGTCTGCAACATCCGTCGCAACTGGAAGCCAAACACCTGGTGCGACGCATGTCGGCCACAGAGATCAAGCTGTTCTCCCAATTGCATGTGTTCCTCAAGCCTGGCGAATTGCTCACCGGTGAAGTCAATGGCGAGTTCTACTCGCGCATGTGGCAACTGGCCCGTGCCGACAGCTTCGAACCCAACGCCGAAGCCGCAGCCTGAACACGCAGGCCCAGCGCTCCCCCGGGAACCTGGGCCGCTCACAAGGAAGACTGCAATGCTCAAGGTTATCGCTGAAGACTTCATCCAACCCGAACACCTGGACACCGTGCGTCCGTGGTACGCCGAACTGGTGGAGAAAACCCGCCAGGAACCGCTGTGCATTGCCTATGATCTATTCGTCGACCAGAAAGACCCCGGGCACTTCATCTTTGTCGAACAATGGCCCGACCAAGCCGCCCTCGACGCCCATTGCCGCACCGAGCACTTCACCCGCCTGGTACCGCAGATCAACGCTTTTCAGGCCCGCGAATGCCGCGTGCTGTTGATGAACCCATTCTAACGATCCTATGTGCCCCGACGCTTGACCGGACCACCGAAAGCAGACCACGCCCCGCTGACTTTTGGGAGAGTCCCCATGCCCCTGCTGTCCTTCGATCTGCTGTCCCTGCCGCTGCCAGCGCCCTGGCAATCCTCGCTGGTGGGGCAAGTCGGCCCTGCCCGCATCAAGGTGCTGCGCATGGGCCCGCAGTCCTACCCGGAAGAAACCCACGACTACAACGAAGGCCTGCTGGTGACCCAAGGCTGTCTGCGCCTGGGCCTCGGCGAAGCAATAGTGGAAGTGCTGCCTGGGCAGATGTACCTGGTGGAAGCCGGTCAGGCCCACAGCGTACTGCCCGGTAGCCATGGCACCCTGGTGATCATCGATGTCTAGCGCCCTGCCCCTGCACGCACTGGCCCGGATACGCTGACAACCGGCCCCGAGGCGGTCCTGCCCGACCGTCACGGATGACCCTCTTAACAGGGACATCCACGCCCGCCAAAATGCATAAACGCATAAATTAATTGCATTAACGCATCAAGCCTCTAAGGTGGTTTTCAGACCCGACCAGCGCATGCCATCGAGGCTGGCATCCAGGCCGGACTAGTCGCTTTATCCAAGTAGGCGACCACGACACAAGCCACAGGCTTGTTTTCACTCCTGGAGGATGAACATGTTAAGTACACCCTTGACCCACACCAGCACTGCGCAGGTACTGCCGCAGTGCCTGGCCAGTGCACTGATGGATCCCGAACTGTCCGAGATCGATCCGCGCACCCAAACGGCAGCGCTCGCCGGCGCCCGACTCAACTTCAACGTGTATCAGCAGACCCAGAGCAACTGGTGTTGGGCGGCCCTGTCGGCCTCGGTTGGCAACTATTACGGCACCGGCTCCTGGACCCAATGCGCCGTGGCCAACGCCGAACTGGGCCGCAACTCCTGCTGCAACCAGCCCGGACCTTGCAATGTCTACGGCTACCTGGACTCGGCCCTGAGGACCACCCGCAGCTACGGCGGCATGCGCGAAGACCGGATGCAGATGCCGGCCATCGAAAACCAGCTCGGTATGGGCCGGCCAGTCAGCCTGCGCTGTGCCTGGTATGGCGGCGGCGCACATTTCCTGACGATCTACGGCACCGACGGCGGCTACATCCTGGTGGCGGACTCGATCTACGGATACTCGACCCGAGCCCTGAACAGCTTCCCCGGTTCCTACAACGGCGGCGGCAATTGGACCCACACCTACTTCACCCGAAAAAACTAGGAGGCGTCATGCAACTGACTTACCCCAAGGCGCCTGCCAACGGCGTCCAGCAACTGCGCCCGGTGCTGCAGGCGGCCCTGCAAACCCGGGGCTTTGGCATCAACCATGGCTTTGCCAGCGTCCGCGCCAACAGCCTGAGCCTGTCCCAAGGGTTTCGTGGCTACGCCCTCGGCCTGCAGGAGCTGAGCCAGGGTCTTGCTCTGGACCAGGCCAAGGCCGGTGACTGGCATTACCTGGTGTTCGCCGGCGGCCTGTCGATCGCCGACGCGCAACTGACGGAAGTCGCCGGCAAGCTCGAGTTTTCCTCGCTCAACCATGGCGCCCTTGCCGCATCCGCGGTCAGCGCCCTGGACTTTGCGCAGAAAACGCCAAGGCTGCAGGGCAAAACCTATGAGCTGCGGTTGCTGTTCGTCCCGGCGTTGCAGGTCACCGCAATCTGGCTGCACGGTAGCGAGGAGCAACTGCTGATTCCCGTCGAGCCGACGCCCGCACAACTGGCGGCCCGGCGAGTCTATGACGAGGCAAGCTTGCTGGCCTTGCTGGCGCCCTTGGCCCGACAGGCCAAGGCGGTCTTCGATGCCGACACCAGCGGAACCCTGGGAGGCTGACCCGGGCCAAAAAAAACCGGCGCCCCTTGCGGGACGCCGGTTTTTCCAAGCCTGGCATTCAGCCCGGGATGCTCAAGCCAGGAGCATCGGCGGGCCGCCGGTCACGACGCAGAACGTGCCGCGCCTTGCTGGACATTGGTCGGTTGCAACTTGAACACGTAGAACAACGCGGTCAGCAGCACCAGGAACGCCGGGCCTATATACAGCGCTACGCGGGTGTCCGGGAAGTAGGCCATCAAGCCCACTACCAGCACCAGGAATGCCAGGGCCAGGTAGGAACTGATCGGGTACAGCCACATGCGGTACTTCAGGCCTGCACGTTCGGCCGGGCTCAGGCCCTTGCGGAACTTGAGCTGGGCCAAAAGGATCATCACCCAGGTCCAGATCGCGCCGAAGGTGGCGATGGACGTCACCCAGACGAATACTTTTTCCGGTACCAGGTAGTTCATCAGCACACCCAGCAGCAGGGCAAAGATCGACAGCAGCAGCGCCCGACGAGGCACGCCGTTGTTCGAGGTCTTGGCAAAACCGGCCGGGGCCTGACCGTTCTGCGCCAGGCTGTAGAGCATGCGCCCGGTGCTGAAGATGCCGCCGTTGCAGGACGACAGCGCGGCGGTAATCACCACGAAGTTGATGATGCCAGCAGCGGTCTTGATCCCCAGGCGCTCGAAGGTCATCACGAAGGGACTGCCCTGGGTGCCAATCTCGTTCCATGGGTAGATCGACAGGATCACGAACAACGCACCCACGTAGAACAGCAGGATGCGCCAGAACACCGAGCCGATGGCATTGGGAATGGTCTTCTGCGGGTTACGCGCTTCACCGGCGGTGAGGCCGATCATCTCTACGCCCAGGTAGGCGAACATCACCATCTGCAAGGACATCAGCACACCGGTCAGGCCGTTGGGCATGAAGCCGCCGTGGGCCCACAGGTTGGAAATACCCAGGGCGACGCCGTCATTGCCGAAACCGAAGGCGATGATACCGATGCCACCAACGACCATGGCGATGATGGTGACGATCTTGATCAGGGCAAACCAGAACTCGAACTCACCGAAGGCCTTGACCGCGATCAGGTTGATCGAGCCCATGCTCACCAGGGCCGCCAGGGCCCAGATCCAGCGCGGCACATCGGGGAACCAGATCCCCATGTATACCGCCACTGCAGTGATTTCCGCGACACAGGTCACCAGCCATAGGAACCAGTAGTTCCAGCCGGTAAGAAAGCCCGCCAATGGGCCCAGGTAATCTTGTGCATAGCGGCTGAAAGAGCCTGCGACCGGGTTGTGCACTGCCATCTCACCGAGGGCGCGCATGATCACCAGAATCGCCAGGCCGCCGATGATGTAGGACAGCATGATGGCCGGACCGGCCATTTCGATGGCCTTGGCCGAGCCGAGGAACAGACCGACGCCGATACAGGCGCCCAGGGCCATCAAGCGAATATGCCGTTCGCCGAGTTCGCGTTTCAGCGGGCCGCCGTTAGCGGTCTCGCCGTGGGGCAGTTGGTTGCCAACTGGCATAGAGATACAACCTCATTTTGTTATTGGATATGAACCACCGAGTCTTCGAAGCAGCGGCGGGTAGCCAAAGCTTGCTCAACCGTACCGACCTTATGGGACGGCGCGTCTAGTAGGACAAAACCTGCCAGATCAGCGGGGTGCGCAGTATAAAAAGCTCCTGACAGGGCTTTTCACTCTATAAGCAGCTAAATTCAGAGAGAAATCTCGGCAAAACCGGCTTTCACGGAGAAGCATTGCCTGCTTTTTGCCTGGAAACCTCACTCGGAAAGGGTTTGGAGTATTGCACAGCCCTGGTGCATCGTCATGCCCCTACCTAGGGCGTATTTACCTTGGGGAAGGCTCTATCGCAGCGCTTTCCCATAGATGAAAAAAGCGCCCAGGGATAAAGGCGCTTGCTGGTGCTCGATTGGCTTGCTCCGGGGCCAGCAGTCGTCATACCGGCTGAGGCGCTTAGCGGAAAAGCCTTGGCGCCCGGGTTTTACCGCCGCGCAACCAGCCAACGAGAGCAGGGTCCGCCGCCACAAGACAGCTGGCCGTAAAAAAACCAAGCGTTTTGACAATTTCTTCACCGCCAGCCGGCACCGACTAAGCTTCAGACAAGTCCGATCAATCTGCGTGAATGGATCAATCGACTATGGGCGCTTTATGGCAGACCGATTCGCGCGAGAACGCAGTGCCAGGCCACCGCGAAGACGAAGCGCCTTTACCAAAACGTCGTAATCCCCGTCGCTATGCCTGGCGCCTGTTCTGGCTGTTACTGCTGCTTGCGTTGATCGCCCTCGGCTTTGCCGCCAACCGGGAAATACGCACCTCGAAATTCCAGGCCCGGGAATTCAGCAGACTGGCCAATGATTTGAGCTACTCCCTGCAACCGGGCCCCAGCGATGCGGTGTTCTACCCAGGCGCCGGCCCCTTCGACCGACGCCTGGGTTACAGCGCCCTCGGTGAATTCCTGCCCCGCCTGCTCAAACGCGGTTACCTGATCGAAGCCCAGACGCGGTTTTCGCCAGCGCTGATGGACTACAGCAAAAACGGATTTTTCGTGCCGTACCCGGAAAAGATCCAGGCCGGTCTGTCCATCACCGATTGCCGCGCCGCGCCCCTGTATCACTTCAATTACCCACAACAGCTGTATGCGAGTTTCGCCAGTATTCCGCCGCTGATGGTGCACAGCCTGTTGTTCATCGAGAACCGCGATCTGCTGGACCCCACATTGGCACAGGCCAACCCGGCGGTGGACTGGCCGCGCTTTGCCAAGGCGGCCTGGTCCCAAGTGGCCAAACTCCTGCATCTGCCGGGGCAAACCGCGGGTGGCAGCACCCTGGCCACCCAGTTGGAAAAGTACCGTCACTCGCCGGATGGCTTGACCGTGTCCGGCGGCGAGAAGATCCGCCAGATGATTTCCGCCAGCGTACGCGCCTATCAGGACGGCCCGCAGACCTTCGAGGCGCGGCAGCGAATCGTTCGCGACTACTTCAACAGCGTGCCGCTGTCGGCGGTTCCCGGCCACGGTGAGGTGCACGGCATGGCGGAAGGGCTGCGGGTCTGGTACGGCGCCGATTTCGACCAGGTCAACCTGACCTTGAATAGCACCGCCACGGACTCGAAAAGCCTGGCCCTGCGCGGATTGGCCCTGCGCCAGGTCCTGTCACTGATGATCGCCCAGCGCCGCCCTTCCCATTACCTGGCAAAGGGCCGCGCAGAACTTGCGGCGCTGACCGACAGCCATATCCGCCTGCTGGCCCAGAACAACGTCATCGATCCCGCCCTGAGCGCCGCCGCCCTGGCCCGCCAGGTGACCTACCGCGACTGGCAGCAACAACCGACGATCCAGCCGATCGAAACCAACAAGGGCATCAGCGTGGCCCGCAGCCGGCTGGCAGCGTTGCTCAACCGGCCCTTGTATGACCTGGACCGCCTCGACCTGTCGGCCACCAGCACCTTGCAGAGCGACCTGCAGCGCCAGGCCACCGAGTACCTCAAGCACCTCGCCGACCCGGCCTTCGCCGCGCAGATTGGCGTACTCGGCGAGCGCCTGCTGACCCCCACCAGCACCACCCAGGTGCGCTACAGCTTCACGCTGTTCGAGCTGACGCCAGACGGCTCACGGGTCCGGGTGCAGACCGACAGCACCGACCAGCCCTTCGATATCAACGAAGGCAGCAAGCTGGAACTGGGCTCCACCGCCAAGCTGCGGGTGCTGACCACCTACCTGCAAATCATCTCCGAGTTACACGACAGGTACACCGGGCAAACACCTGCTCAGTTGAAAAAGGTGCCGGTCAATGACCAAGACCGCCTGAGCCGCTGGGCCATCGATTACCTGATGCAAAACAGCGACCGCAGCCTGCCGAAGATGCTCGAGGCGGCCCTGGACCGCACCTACTCCGCCAACCCCGGCGAAGCCTTCTTCACTGGCGGCGGGGTGCATCACTTCCATAACTTCCGCAACGAGGACAATGGTCGCAGCCCGAGCCTGCGCGATGCCCTGCGTGAATCCATCAACCTGCCGTTCATTCGCCTGATGCGTGACCTGGTGCGCTACAGCACCTATGGCGGCGACAGCAGCAGCGCCGAACTGCTCAAGGACGACGAGAACCCACGGCGCCAAGAATACCTGGCACGCTTCGCCGACCGTGAAGGCACTTCGTTCCTACTACGGTTCTGGAAAAAGTACCGTAACAAAGACACCTCATCGCGCCTGGAAACCTTCCTCGACGGCATGCACCCCACGGCAATTCGCCTGTCCGCCGTGCACCGCTACCTACTGCCGGATGCCAGCCAGGAGAGCTTCAACGGCTTCGTCCGCGCGCATATGAAAACCGCCAAGGTCAGCGAAAAACTCACCGATGAACGCCTGGACAAGCTCTACCAGAGCTACGGCCCGGGTGCCTATGATCTGCCGGACCAGGGCTACATCGCCAAGGTCCACCCGCTGGACCTGTGGTTGCTGGGCTACCTGATGAACAACCCCGACGCCACCTTCAGCCAGATCGTCAAAGCCAGCGAGTTCGAACGCCAGGAGGTCTACAGTTGGTTGTTCAAGAGCCGCCATCGCAGCGCCCGGGACAGCCGTATCCGCACCATGCTGGAGATCGAGGCGTTCCTCGACATCCATCAACGCTGGCAGAGTGTCGGTTACCCGTTCGACCACCTGGTGCCCTCCCTGGCCACTGCCATTGGCAGCTCCGGCGACCGTCCAGCGGCCCTGGCCGAACTGGTGGGGACCATCCTCAACGACGGCGTACGCCTGCCAACCTTGCGCATCGACAGCCTGCATTTTGCCGCCAATACCCCCTATGAGACCCTCCTGCTCAATGACCCCGACAAAGGCAAGCGGGTGATGCCCTCGGAAGTCGCCACGGCGCTGCGCGGGGCCTTGTCGCAGGTGGTGGATGCCGGCACCGCGAAACGGGTTGCCGGCAGTTTCAAACTGGCCGATGGCACTCCCCTGGCCATGGGTGGCAAGACCGGCACCGGCGACAACCGCATCGAAGCCATTGGTGCAGGCGGCCGGGTGCTGAGTTCGAAGTCGATCAACCGCACCGCAACTTTCGTGTTCTATATTGGCGAGCACCACTTCGGCACCCTTACCGCCTATGTACCGGGGGCTTCAGCGCAAGCCTTCAAATTCACCTCGGCCCTGCCGGTACAAGTGCTCAAGGGCATGGCGCCGATTCTCATGCCCTACCTGCAGCCGGGCAGTGGTACCCAATGCCTGGGCCGCCTCGCGCAACGCTGAATCCTTCCAACGTTTGTGACCGCCGCTGCAACTCAAGCTGCACTCGGTCGACCGACCTGGGGTACTCCGTCGAAGGGGCACGATGAACTCAAGTCGGCTGCAGCCACACTGCCCACACCATTCAAGGCTGTAAATCCTCAGGGTCCGCCCACTTCCTTCTCCGACAAACGGCAGGTTTGGATTGCGCAGAAGCACTTGCGCAATTATTAAGATATATCTTAAGTTATGTCTAAATCGAAAAGGAGAAAGAGGAAATGAGAGAGCATCATCACCCCCACCGCGAACAAGGTGACAGTCACGACGGCTTCGAGCGCCGTCCCGGTCGCGAACGCGGCAGCCGCGGTCCCCGGGTGTTTGCCCCCGGCGACCTGAAACTGCTGCTGTTGGCGCTGATTGCCGAACAGCCCTGCCACGGCTACGACCTGATCCGCCAGATCGAAGGCATGTTCGACGGCGCCTACAGCCCAAGCCCTGGAGTGATCTACCCGACCCTGACCTTTCTGGAAGAAAGCGAAATGATCCAGGGCGACGCCGAAGGCGGGAAAAAACGCTACAGCGTGACCGACACCGGTCGTCTGTCCCTGCAAGAACAGGCCATTGCCCTGGACGGGGTGCGCATGCGCATCGAAGTCAGCAAACGCTCACTGCGCGGGCACGATCGGCCAGCGGAAATCCATGAGGCGGTGCACAACCTGCGCCACGCCCTGCAAATGCACCACGGCCGCTGGAGTCCGGAAGAAATCCTCCGGGTCCGAGACCTGCTGAACAACACCGCCAAGGCCGTCGTCGATGGTCCTCTGCACCCTTCTGCCCAGGAGAAAACCGAATGACTGCAACCCCAGAACCATCCATTCACCGGGTCAGCCACGAGATCAAGCGCCGGCGCCTGGAAGTCTTGCGCGTCGTCGACCTGACCCCGCGCATGCGCCGCATCACCCTCGGCGGGCCAGAGCTGGCCGGGTTCATCAGCCTGGGCAGCGATGACCATGTGAAGCTGTTGTTCCCACAGAACGCCGAGCAGCAAGCCGCCCTGGAAACCCTGGTACTGGGTCCGGGCAAGGACGGTGGGCCGATGCCGGCCATGCGTGACTACACCCCGCGCCGCTATGACCTGGACCTGGGCGAAATGGACATCGACTTCGTGTTGCATGGCGACGGCCCTGCATCGACCTGGGCCGAGCAGGCAGCGCCCGGTCAGTACTTGCACATTGGCGGGCCACGGGGATCGATGATCGTGCCGGATATCTTCGACAGCTACTGGCTGATCGGCGATGAAACCGCGCTGCCGGCAATTGCCCGGCGCCTGGAAGAATTACCCGCCGGACGCCGGGTGCTGGCGGTGATCGAAGTACAGGACGCGGCCGAGCGCCAGGAGCTGCACAGCGCCGCCGAGGTGCAGGTGATCTGGGTCGAACGGAACAGCGGCCTACAAGACCTGGTCAGTTGCGTGCGTGAACTGCAGGTGCCGGAAGGCAAGCTGTATGCCTGGGTGGCCACCGAGAGCAAGGTCTCGCGGCAGATTCGTCGCGTGCTGCTGGACGAGCATCAGCTCGACGATGCCTTCGTCAAGGCCGCTGGCTACTGGCGCCTGGACAGCAGCGAAGAACAATAACCCCGTCTAGGTGCGTCGCTGACCGAGCCAGCGATCCAGGCCCAGCAGCACCAGCGACACCAGTACGAACCCCGCCAATATCCCCAGGGCATTGAGCAACACCTGGGGATAGCCCAGTTTGTCCACGGCGATAAAAGGATAGGGGTACAACCCCAGCAAATGCCCGCGCAGGAGCAGATAGGCGAAGTACAACAGCGGGTAGAGCATCCACACTCCCAGGTGCCTGAGGCGCAGGCCGCCCTTGGGCACGCAACACCACCAGTAGATCAGGAACAGCACGGGCATCACGTCGTGCAGCAACTCATCCGCCAGCCATTGCCAACCCTGGGGATGCCACAGGTGACGTAACAGCAGGCTGTACGCCAACCCCACCAGCACAATACTCGCCGCCACGGCGCCACTGACCCAGGGCTGGAGCATGAACGCCTGCCCTCGGGAAACTCGCAGGTTCAGGGCACAGGTCAGCACACTGGCCACCAGGGTGTTGCTGAGCACGGTAAAGAAGCTGAAGAAATTCACCAGGCCACCCAGCAGACTGGCTCCAGCCTCCCAGCGCAGCAGCAGGATCAGGTACAGCTGAACCGCCAACCCCAGCCAGCCCAGCACGGCAGCAACAGCGGTCAGGCCGCGCCGGCTGAACAGCCCCTGCAGCGATATACCCGCCATGGGACTCCTTAAAGCGGACGCTTGGTGCGCTGCAGTTTGACGTAGAGCTTCTCGACTTTCTCCCGAGCCCATGGGGTCTTGCGCAGGAAGGTCAGGCTCGACTTGATGCTTGGGTCGCTCTTGAAGCAGCGGATATCGATGCGTTCGGCCAGCCCCGACCATTCGTAGTGTTCCACCAGCGCCTTGAGGATCTGTTCCAGGGTCACACCATGCAGCGGGTCGGTTTGGGTATCGGTCATGCCAGGCCTTCGAACGGAGAAAGAAAAGGAAGCCGCGCACCTTATCCGAGGGCATGCGCCCGCGCCAGAGCGCTTGAGTAACTGTAGCCGCTGCCGCAGGGCGCGATCGACTTGGGCGGCATCGCGTCGAAGGGACGTGGCGAGGTCAAGTCCACTGCTGGTTCTGAGTGCTTGTGGTTCGGGGGCAAACCGGGTGGGCGGCAGTGGCGACCAAAGCGTTGACGCATGAAAAGCGCAAAGTTCCTGGCTTTTCGAAATAAAAGAGATGTTATATTGTATCAATCAATAACAACTCACCCGCATTCTGGACACCCCCGTGTCCCGCCTGTTTTTTGAATCAAAGCGCGCTGCGCAACGCTTGCCAAGGAATGACCGATGTCCCTCTCACCCCTTCGCCCTTCTCGCTCTTTACTGTGGCGCCTGTCGCCGCTGTCCGCCGCCTTGCTGCTCGCTTCCCAGGCTCAGGCCCTGGAACTAGCGCCTCAGGTCATCACCGCCAACCCACTGGGCAGCACGCAAATGGCCGCGCCGAGCACCGTGCTGGAAGGCGAGCAACTGACCTTGGACCAGAAAGGCAGCCTCGGTGAAACCCTGAACAAACAGCCAGGCGTGTCCTCGTCCTACTTCGGTCCGGGCGCCAGCCGGCCGATCATTCGTGGCCTGGACGGCGACCGCATCCGCATCCTGCAGAACGGTGTCGGCGCGCTGGATGCCTCGTCATTGTCCTATGACCACGCAGTGCCCCTGGACCCGGTCAACGTCGAGCGCATCGAAATCGTCCGTGGCCCGGCGGCCCTGCTGTACGGCGGCAACGCCATTGGCGGAGTGATCAACAGCTTCGACAATCGCATCCCCACCGAGGCCATCGAGGGTATTCATGGGGCCGGTGAACTGCGCTACGGCGGCGCCGATACCACCCGCAGCAGCGCCGGCAAACTGGAAGCCGGCGACGGCACCTTTGCCCTGCACCTGGACGCCAACTCACGGCAGTTCAATGACCTGAAGATTCCCGGCTACGCCCGCAGCCGCCACGCTCCAGCCAGCGAAGACGGCGACGGCAAGAAAGGCCGCCTGGGCAACAGCGACGGACGCCAGGACGGCGGTGCCATCGGTGGTTCCTACACCTGGGACGACGGTTATGCCGGCCTGTCCTACAGCAACTACGACTCCAACTACGGCTCCCCCGCCGAAGAGGACGTACGCATCCGCATGAAGCAGGACCACTACGCCTTCGCTTCGGAACTGCGCAACCTCCAGGGCCCGTTCAGCTCGCTCAAGTTCAACGCCGGCTACACCGACTATGAACACCGCGAGATCGAAGGCGGCGAAACCGGCACCACCTTCAAGAACAAGGGCTACGAGGCCCGGGTCGAGGCCCGGCACCAGCCCCTCGGCCCACTGGAAGGGGTGATCGGCGCCCAGGTCAATCGCAACGAGTTCTCCGCCCTGGGCGAAGAGGCCTTCGTGCCGCAGACCGATACCAACAGCGGCGCGCTGTTCATTCTTGAAGAACTGCAAGCCACTGAACGCCTGAAGCTCAGCCTCGGCGGTCGCCTGGAACACACCACCGTGGATCCGGACAGCAAGGGTAACGAACGCTTCGCCCAGGCCGACAAGTCCAGCAGTTTCACCGCCGGCAGCCTGTCCTCCGGCGCGGTCTATACCCTGACGCCGGTCTGGTCCCTCGCCGCCACCCTGGGCTACACCGAACGCGCCCCAACCTTCTATGAGCTGTATGCCAATGGCGCCCACGTCGCCACCGGCACCTATGAACTGGGCAGCGCCAAATTGTCCAAGGAAAAGGCCGTATCCAGTGACCTGGCCCTGCGCTTCGACAACGGTACCCACAAAGGCAGCGTCGGCGTTTTCTACAGCCACTTCTCCAACTACATCGGCCTGCTGGGCACAGGGCGGACCCTCAATGATGAAGGCGAAGAAGACGCGTCGGGTATTCCCGAATACGCCTACTCCGGGGTGCGGGCACGTTTCACCGGGATCGAGGCTCAGGATCGCTGGAGCCTGGGGGAAGGCGCCTATGGCAAGTTCGCCCTGGAACTGTCCGGCGACTACACCCGGGCCAAGAACCTGGATAACGGCCAGGACCTGCCGCGCATTGCTCCGCTACGCCTGAACAGTGGCTTGCTGTGGGAACTGGACCGCTGGCAGGCACGCCTGGATGTACAGCACGCGGCCAGCCAGGGACGAGTGCCGGACAACGAAAGCGGCACCGACGGCTACACCACCCTGGGGGCCAGCGCCGGCTATCGCTTCGATGTGGGTGGCAGCCAGTGGCTGGCCTTCGTCAAGGGCGAGAACCTGACCAACCAGACCGTGCGCTATGCCAGCTCGATCCTGCGGGATATCGCGCCGGCTGCCGGGCGCAGTGTGGAAGTGGGGTTGCGGACCACCTTCTAAACCCTTCGCCGGCAAGCCGGCTCCTACAGATCCGTGTAGGAGCCGGCTTGCCGGCGAAAGCGATCTCAGCGATAACGCCGTGGATCGGCCTCGATCAGGCTCGCCAGTTGGGTCAGGGCAAAGCGCAGCTCGTCCTGGGTGGTGGGCGACATCAGCACCACCCGCACACAGCGCGAACTGGCGCCACGCTCCACCTGAAACTGCGTCCCGCTCATCACCAACACTCCGTTGGCCCGGGCCAGAGTGGCGAACTCATCGCCAGTCCAGGGCTCAGGCAACGTCAACCACAGGTGATAACTGTGGGGCTGGGTCTGGATCTGCAAACCGGCAAACACCTGCCGGGCAATGTCCTGGCGCGCCGCGGCTTCAGTGCGTTGGGTCTGCACCAGCTTGCGATCCAACCCCTCGACAATCACGTTGCTGGCCAACTGCGCGGTCAGCGGCGAAGGCATCCACACACTGCTGCGGACCATCGAACTCAAGCGCGACAACAACTTCGGCGGGCTGTAGAGGTAGCCGACCCGCAATGCCGGCATGATCGCCTTGGACAAACTGGTGAGGTACACCGAACGCTCCGGCGCGTAGGCCGAAAGCGGCTTGATCCCGGGATCGGTGGCAAGAAACCCGTAGATATCATCATCAATGATGAGGAAGTCGAACTCCTCGGCAATCGCCGCGATCTGCGCCCGACGCCCTGGCGACATGATCGCCGTGGTGGGGTTCTGGCAACTGGCGACGCACACCAGCAACGCCGGTTTCTCCCGCAGGCACTGCTCGCGCAAGGCTTCGGGAAGCATCCCCTCTTCATCCATCGCCACGCCACGCAAGCGCCGTTCCAGGCCATGGGCCACGGAGATGATGCCCGGGTAGCAGAGCGACTCGCAGAGCACCAGGTCACCAGCGTTGCTCAGGGCACTGATCGCCACCATCAGCCCATGCTGGGCACCGGAGGTGATCACTACCTGCTGCCAATGGGCCTCGGGCAGAGAGTGCCGCAGCCATTGCGCCCCGGCCTCGCGATGGGCCGGGTGGCCGCCATCGGGGGCGTAGTCCAGGGCGCGACCGAAATCGCTGCTGCGGGCCATGCCTACCAGGGCGCCGCGCAGCCAGTATTCCAGGGTTTCGCTGTAGGGCTTGATGATCGACAGGTCCAAGGCCTCGGACTGCCCCAGCGACAGCGACGGCGCACTGGAACCTTCGGCCAACACCTGCGGCGGCTGCGCCAGCACATAAGTGCCACGCCCCACTTCGCCCTGTACCAGGCCGCGACGCTGGGCCTCGCTGTAGGCGCGGCTGATGGTGCCGGGGGTGACATTCAAGGTCACCGCCAGCTCGCGCAGGGTCGGCAAGCGGTCACCATCGTTCAACAAGCCGCTGCTGATATCTCGCGCCAAGGCGTCGGCGATGGACAGGTAGACCGGTTGGTTGAACTCGCTTAACTGGGGAACCCACATGAAGGCTGATGACCATCGGCTGCGTTGAGGTGGACCGGAGCATATCACAGGCCTGCCGTGCTCTCGAATCGACTCAATCCACACATTGATTTGATAATCGAGCAACTGAAAAAGCTGCAGAACATTCGATAGATTTTTTCATGATCAACATAAGTACTTATTAATCATTAAGTTTTTTAGAAAAATAGAAGATTTTCAGTTGGTTCAAGCGAGCCTTGCCTTAACGACCAATTGAATCGATTCAATTTTTTGAAATACACTCAATCACCGCCAACCTAATCGAATCAATCCCTTTCCCACCCTCCACTCAGTCGAGATGCCATGCACAATCTCAGAAAGGACCTGTCCCTCTCCGCCGTGATCGCCGGCTTGATCGCTGTGATCATTTCCTACGCCGGCCCGTTGATCATCGTGTTCCAGGCCGCCCGCGAAGCCCATCTGCCCAATGACCAGGTGTCCTCCTGGATCTGGGCCATCTCCATCGGCAGCGGCCTCACCGGCCTGCTGCTCAGCTGGCGCTTGAAAGTACCGGTGATTACCGCCTGGTCCACCCCTGGCGCGGCGTTGCTGGTGTCGATGCTGCCAACGGTATCTCTGCCCCAGGCCATCGGCGCCTACATCGTCGCCTCGTTGATCATCGCCGTGGTCGGGCTTTCCGGGGCTTTCGACAAGCTCATGAGCCGCCTGCCCAAGGCCATTGCCGCTGCCATGCTGGCGGGTATCCTGTTCCGTTTCGGCGCCGGGCTGTTTACCTCGGTCACCCTGCAACCGACCCTGGTACTGGCGATGATCGCCGCCTACCTGATGGGCAAGCGCCTGTCGCCGCGCTACGCGATTCTCGCCGTGCTGCTAGTGGGCTGCGCGGTGGCCGCCGGCCTGGGCGAGCTCAATGCCGGCTCGATGACCCTGGCCGTGGCCCAGCCGATGTTCATCGCCCCCGAGTGGAGCTGGCACGCCATCATCAACATCGGCCTGCCCCTGGCCCTGGTGACCCTGACCGGGCAATACGTGCCGGGCATGGCAGTGATGCGCAGCGCCGGTTACACCACCCCGGCGCGCTCGATCATTTCCTGGACCGCCATCACCTCGGTGCTGCTGGCACCCTTCGGCTCCCACGGGATCAACCTCGCCGCGATAACCGCAGCTATCTGCACCGGCCGTGAAGCCCATGAAAATCCGGACAAGCGCTATATCGCCGGAATCGCCTGCGGCCTGTTCTACATCCTCATGGGCATCTTTGGCGCGACCCTGGCCTCGGTGTTCGCCGCCCTGCCCAAGGAACTGATCGCGGCCCTGGCCGGCCTCGCCCTGTTCGGCGCCATCAGCGCCGGACTGAGCGGCGCCATGGCCGATGAGAAACAGCGTGAAGCGGCACTGATCACCTTCCTGGTCACAGCCTCGGGCATGAGTTTCCTGGGGCTGGCCGCCGCGTTCTGGGGGCTGATCTTCGGCCTGGTGGCGCACTTCGCCCTGAGCTATACCCGGAACAAGCCCGCCCTCGCCGGGGCCACCGTCCCGCGCTGAACCCGTCTGGACCCGGTGACTGTTACCGAATCCGAAACTGTTCATGTCAATAAAAGCGCTTTCTCTTGATGAGACAGCGCTTTATCCTTTGCACCCTGAAGCTGAAACGCTTCATCTTTCCTTTTGAAATCAGCGGCATGCCGCCTCGATCCAGCGTGATCAAGGCCACGCAGCCTGCCCTTGCTTCTGCCTATTCCTAGAAAAAGACCTGACTCGAATGCCTATGCCCATTTTCCAGCGCTTAAAAGACAGCGCTGTCCTGACTCCCGTTGCCCTGCCCAAAACCCTGAGCCTGCTCAGTGCCCTGGGGTTTGCCGCCTGCGCCCAGGCCGCACCGGCCTTCGACAGCGACTCACCATGGATGCTCGGCGACTGGAACGGCACACGCACGGAACTGGCCAACAAGGGCTACGACTTCAAGGTCGACTATGTCGGTGAAATGGGCGCCAACCTGCATGGCGGCTACGACCATGACCGCACCGCGCGCTACAGCGACCAGTTTGCCTTCGGCAGCCACCTGGACCTGCAGAAGATCCTCGGCTGGGACGACGCCGAATTCCAACTGACGGTGACCAAGCGCGACGGCGACAACATCAGCAACGACCGCATCAACGACCCGCGCGTCGGCGGCTTCACCTCGGCCCAGGAAGTCTGGGGCCGTGGCCAGACCTGGCGCCTGACGCAGATGTGGTACCAGCAGAAATTCTTCGACCAGAAGCTCGACATCAAGGCCGGTCGCTTCGGCGAAGGCGAAGACTTCAACAGCTTCCCCTGCGACTTCCAGAACCTGGCGTTCTGTGGCTCCCAGGTCGGCAACTGGGCCGGCGGCATCTGGTACAACTGGCCCGTCAGCCAGTGGGCACTGCGGGTCAAATATCACCTGACTCCCGAGGTGTACGCGCAGATCGGTGCCTATGAACAAAACCCGTCGAACCTGGACCGTGACAACGGCTTCAAACTCAGCGGCAGCGGTACCCAGGGCACGGTAGTGCCGGTGGAACTGGTGTGGACACCCAAGCTCAACGGCCTGGCAGGGGAATACCGCGCCGGTTACTACTACAGCAGCGCCAAGGCCAGCGATGTCTACAAGGACCGCAACGGCCAGCCTGCTGCTCTGAGTGGCGAGGCCTACCGCAGCAGTTCGAGCAAGCACGGCCTGTGGCTCGGGGTCCAGCAGCAAGTCACCAGCGTCGCCAGCGATCATTCCCGCGGCCTGAGCCTGTTCGCCAATGCCACCGCGCATGACAAGAAAACCAACGCCATCGATAACTACGTCCAGGCCGGCCTGGTCTACAAGGGCCTGTTCGATGCCCGAGCGAAAGACGACATCGGCTTCGCCCTGGCCCGGGTCCACGTCAACCCGGCGTTCCGCAAGAATGCCCAGGCCAGCAACCAGGCCCGGGCAATCTACGACTACGACAACCCAGGCTACCTGCCACCCCAGGACACCGAATACAGCGCCGAACTGTACTACGGCGTGCACCTGGCCAACTGGCTGACCGTGCGCCCCAACCTGCAGTACATCCGCCACCCCGGCGGCGTCAGCCAGGTGGATGATGCGCTGATCGGCGGGATCAAGATCCAGAGTTCGTTCTGAGGCCCAACGGCACAAAAACGACTCGCCCAACACTTTTTCGCTGAACCAAGTCCGCGCCTGATCGTCATCTACAGTGAACATGCGCGGGAACACTCTAAACGTCACGGAGAACCACACTATGAGCACTGAGGGTGCTTCAAGCCCGAGCCGCTTGCTGCCAAGCCTGCTCGGAATCTTGCTGCTGCTAATGGGCCTGGCCTTGCTGGCCGGGGGGATCAAGCTGAGCATGCTCGGCGGTTCGCTGTACTACGTCCTGGCCGGTATCGGCCTGACGTTGACCGGCCTCCTGCTACTGGCCGGTAAACGCGCGGCGCTGGGCCTCTACGCCCTGGTACTGTTTGCTAGCACCGTCTGGTCGTTGTGGGAAATCGGCCTGGACTGGTGGCAACTGGTGCCACGCCTGTCGCTGTGGTTCGCCCTCGGCGTGGTCCTGCTGCTGCCCTGGTTCCGCCGCCCGCTGCTGCGCGATGGCCCGGCCCCCATGGGCACCGCAGCCCTGAGCGTGGCCGTGGTGCTGGCCGGTGGCGCCGCCATTGGCAGCCAGTTCACCCACCCGGGGGAAATCTCCGGTGACCTGGGCCGCGATAGCACCGACATGACCAGCACCGCGCCGGCCATGCCCGACGGTGAATGGCAGGCCTATGGTCGTACCGAATTCGGCGACCGCTACTCGCCGCTGAAACAGATTACCCCGGCCAACATCGGCAAGCTGCAGGAAGCCTGGCGCATCCGCACCGGTGACATGCCGACTGCCAAGGACCCGGTGGAAATCACCAACCAGAACACCCCGCTGAAGGTCAACGGCATGCTCTATGCCTGCACCGCCCACAGCAAGGTGCTGGCCCTTGACCCGGATACCGGCAAGGAAATCTGGCGCTTCGACCCACAAATCCAGGGCCCCAACGGCGATGACTTCCGTGGCTGGGCGCACATGACCTGCCGTGGCGTGTCGTACTACGACGAAGCCAACTACGCACAGTCCGACGCCATCAGCCAGCCGGCCAGCCTGTCTCCAGCCGGCCAGGCCATTACCGCCAGCTGCCCGCGTCGCCTGTTCCTGCCAACCGCCGATGCGCGCCTGATCGCCATCAACGCCGACACCGGCAAGGTCTGTGAAGACTTCGGCAACAAAGGCGCAGTGGACTTGAAAGCCGGTATCGGCACGTTCACCCCGGGTGGCTACTACTCCACCTCGCCAGCCGCCATCACCCGCAACCTGGTGATCATCGGCGGTCACGTCACCGACAACGAATCGACCAACGAGCCGTCCGGCGTAATCCGCGCCTTCGACGTGCATGACGGTCACCTGGTATGGAACTGGGACGCCGGCAACCCCGACGAAACCACCCCACTGCCAGAAGGCAAGACCTACACCCGCAACTCGCCGAACATGTGGTCTCTGGCCAGCGTCGACGAGAAACTGGGCCTGGTCTACCTGCCACTGGGCAACCAGATGCCTGACCAGTGGGGTGGCGACCGTACCCCCACCTCCGAGAAATTCAGCGCCGGCACCGTGGCCCTGGACATCGATACCGGCAAGCTGCGCTGGAACTACCAGTTCACTCACCACGACCTGTGGGACATGGACGTGGGCAGCCAGCCGACCCTGCTCGACATGAAGACCGCGAACGGCGTCAAGCCAGCGCTGATTCAGCCGACCAAGCAAGGCAGCCTGTATGTACTGGACCGTCGTGACGGCACCCCGATCGTACCGATCCAGGAAGTGCCGGCTCCGACCGGCGCTGTCGAAGGCGACCACAGTGCACCAACCCAGGCCCGCTCGGACCTGAACCTGCTGCCACCGCCGCTGAACGAAAAAGCCATGTGGGGCGCGACCCCATTCGACCAGATGCTGTGCCGCATCCAGTTCAAGGAACTGCGCTACGAGGGGCAATACACCCCGCCGTCGGTGCAGGGCAGCCTGATCTACCCGGGTAACGTCGGCGTGTTCAACTGGGGCAGCGTCTCGCTGGACCCAGTGCGCCAACTGCTGTTCACCAGCCCGAACTACATGGCCTTCGTTTCCAAGCTGGTGCCTCAAGCCGAAGTGGCTGCCGGCAGCAAGCGTGAAAGCGAGACCTCGGGCGTGCAACCCAACACTGGCGCGCCTTACGCGGTGATCATGCACCCGTTCATGTCGCCGCTCGGCGTACCGTGCCAGGCGCCGGCCTGGGGCTACGTGGCCGGTATCGACCTGACCACCAACAAAGTGGTGTGGAAGCACAAGAACGGCACCAGCCGTGACAGCTCGCCGATCCCGATTGGCCTGCCGATGGGCGTGCCGAGCATGGGCGGTTCCATGGTCACTGGTGGTGGCGTGGGCTTCCTCAGCGGCACCCTGGACCAGTACATCCGCGCCTATGACGTGAAAAACGGCAAGGAACTGTGGAAGTCCCGCCTGCCAGCGGGCGGCCAGGCCACACCGATGAGCTACACCGGCAAGGATGGCAAGCAGTACGTCCTGGTGGTTGTGGGCGGCCATGGCTCCCTGGGCACCAAGATGGGCGACTACATCATTGCCTACAAACTGGCGGAATAAGCTCTACCGGCAGGGATGAAAGGGGCGGCTACCTTGGGGTAGCCGCCTTTTTTTGTGCCGTTCGCACTCCCCGTAGGAGCTGGCTTGCCAGCGAAGGCGTCCGCCAGGGCGATGCATCATTCGCGGGCCTGTTCGCCGGCAAGCCGGCTCCTACAAGGTGCCTGGCGTTTGATCTTGCTCGACCAGCAGCCCCTCAAAGGGCGGTCACCGAAAACTCCTACAACCTGCGTCGAATCGCATCACCTTGTCCATCAAAGGCTCAGCCTCTAAGGTCTGACCTGTCACCGGCAAGACCGTGACAGGGTGTGGAAGCCCCTATCTCGTTAGGCGTACACAACGCCACCTAGTGGCCATTCCGACTCCTGCGAGAGGGACCCAAGCAATGAACAACAACGCCGCTGACCAGCCGGAGCAACGCTACATGCCCCTCACCAGCAACGACTACAACATCCCCGCCCTGCTGGTGGACACTCAGGCGCCACTGGACGCGCTCCACGAAGCCGCCGCCTACCGCATCCGCGCGGCCACCCAGTTGCTGGAAAACATCGCCAGCCACGACAACCTCCAGAGCAACCCGGCCCTGCTCCAGGATTTCGCCCAACTGTGCGTCATCCCCCTGCGCGACGGCTGCGACCTGCTGGACGTGCTGGGCCGGCGCCTGCAGGAACAACTGCTGACCTGACCCCGATCCGGGACCGCGCAGTCGGTCCCATCAGGCAGCCCTGATCGCCACTCCCTCCGCCCCGTAATTGCAAAGCGACATTAGCCCATTTGTGCTAATCGACCCTCCCCCATCCCGGCGATATAGTGCCAACCCACCACCCGTTCCTCTCAACACCGCCGTTTGCGGCGTGGGGAGCGGCTGCGCCGTAAAAAGCACAACAACACCAAGGAAGACTCATCATGAAACTCCACTCCAACGTCCGCCCCCTTGCCCTGCTCAGCGTCCTGGCCCTCGCCCTGGGCGGTTGCGCCATCGCCAAGCCCAGCAACGACGACCTCAAGAATCGCGCCCAGACCACCCTCGGCAAGCCCGTGAATACGGTCTCTAACGTGCGCAGCGACGCCTCCCAGACCTACTTCACCGCCAGCACCAGCAACGGCGCATACGACTGTGTGTTGCCCAGCGGTGGCATGGTCGCCTTCGCCAGCATGGGCGGAGTGGTAGCGCTGCCGGCCCAGTGCACCAAGCAGTAAACAGCTAGCCCCTGGCCCCCAGGTTCGCGGCGACCACCGGCACCTGCACCATGGCAGGGCTATGTCACGCGAACACTGCAATTTCTTCAAAGGTTTTGAACCCATGAACTCTCGCTTCTTCATGGTGGCAGGCACGCTCCTGCTCGCCTGTGCCTTGAGTGCCTGCGCGCCGCGTCAGGGACGAACCCTGGACGAATACCCGCCGGTCAAGATTTCCACCGTGCAGTACCCCGACGTCCCCTTCGACACCCAGGCCGCGCGCGCCGCCCTGCAACCCGGCAGCGCAACCCTCACCGGCAAGTTCTGCATTGTCGGCAACGACGGCATCGAGGACAGCCGCGACGTCAAGATCTATCTCTACCCGGTCACCCCGCACTTGCAGGCCTGGCATAAGTTGCGCGCGTCCCAACCCGAAGGCGCACCGGTGAGCATGGTCCCCGAGGCCGTGGCCGTGCACCGGGTGACCCGGACCAACGGCAACGGCATCTTCCAGTTCAGCGGCTTGCAGCCCGGTCGGTACTTCGTCCAGGGCCAGGACATGGTGTACGGCACCAGCCGCTGGAACGAGTACGTGGGTACCGGGCAGAGCAACACCAACTACGGGCCGGTAACCACCCACTACTACACCGAGCGCAGTTCGACCTCTTCGAACTCGGGGATGCTCGACGACTTCGTTGAACTCGCCAGCGGCGAGAACAAGAAACTGACCATGACCAACTATCCCCTGCTTATCCCATGCCGGACCTGGTAGCGGCCTCTTGCACCACGGCCCTGTGAGTGGATGCCATTGGTGTCTCGCGCAGGGCACGCAAGGTGCTGCGCAGTTCCACCGGGCGTACCGGCTTGGACAGGATGGCAATGTTGCGGTCGTGCAGGGCGGCGTGGATCTTTTCGATGTCGTGCCCGGTGATGATCAGCGCCGGCACCTCCCAGCCTCGCTGCCGACGGATGCTGTCGATGCACTCGATACCCGAGGCGCGGGTACCCAGGTCGTAGTCGGCGACGATGATGTCGCAGTCGGTCAGCAGATCCTCCCCGCTCGACTCCGCCTGGACCACACACCCCCAGCGCTCAAGCAGCGCCGAAGTGGCCAGCAGCACGTTGCGGTCATCTTCCACCAGGCAGACCCGCAATCCGGTCAACAGGCCGCTCTGAAGGGCTTCGTCACGATTGCGCAGTTGCTGTGGTGCAGCCAGTGGCAGGCCATGCAGAGACACCGCAGTGCCCCGCTCAAGCCGCGAGCGGATCGTCACCTCCAGGTCGATCAACTGCCCCAGGCGCTTGACGATGGACAACCCCAGGCCCACGCCTTCAACGTCCTTGTCGCGCACCTGGCGAACCCGGTAGAACTCATCGAAGATCTTCGGCAGATGCTCCTCGGCAATCCCCCGGCCCTGGTCATAGATGACGATGGCCAGGCCCTGGCCACGCCGGCGCACGCCAATCAGCACCGGCCGTTCCGCCGCGTACTTGAAGCAGTTGGACAGCACGTTCTGCACCATGGTCGCCAACAGCCCCGGGTCAACCCGCACCCAATGGCCGCAAGGCCGCAGCCGCAGTTCAACACCGGCCCAGCGCGCCGCTTCAGTGTTCTGACGCACCAGATCGCGCAGCAATTCGCCCAGGTGCACGGTTTCGTACTTGGGTTGCACCCGCCCGTTGTCCAGGGTGTAGAGATCGAGGATCGAACGGAACAACTGCGACACGTTGAGCAGCGAACGGTCGATGTTATCCACCATGCGCCGCTCATCAACGCCCAGGTTGGCTTCACGCAGGCACGCGGTAAACAACCCAATGGAATGGATCGGCTGGCGCAGGTCGTGGCTGGCCTGGGCCAGGAAGCGAGACTTTTCCAGGTTCGCGGCAATGGCTTCTTCCGAAGCCAGGCGGGTACGCTTGAGCAGGATATGGGCGTACACCGGAATCACCGTGCTGGTGATCATCAGCATCAGCACCATGTAGGGCTGAGCCTGCCAAAACGGGGTCAGCAGGTAGACCACGAACAGCGCGAACAGCGCCAGAACCGTGGCGATGGCCAGGTAGCGCGAGCCAAAGCGCATGCCATCGCCCAGGTTGACCCAGACCATCACCGCATAGATCGGCAGCGCCCCCTCTCCGCCCATCACCAGGCCGTAACAGGTACCGCTGTAGTCGTAGACCATGCCCAGGATGCGCCGCGCCGGATAGTGCCCGGGCCAACGGGCAATGGCCACACGCAGGACGATCGAACCCAGCATGAACAGGGAAATATAGATAATCACCGGCACATAGGTATCGATATCCTGCCCCGGCAGAAAGCCGATCAAGCCAAACCAAACCAGGGCACAACCGGCCACGATGATCCGCAGGGTGGCCTGGTCGAGTTCGCTGTCCTTCTCAACTTTCATCCAATCACCTCCTTGTGCAATATGCGTTGCCATGGTTTTTTGCCCCTCTGCACCACAGCATCCCGGACACGACCAGCGGGCCGTTACAACATCGCGCGCCAAGTTAGCATGCTCACAGAAATGGATGCTTCAAGGAGTTTCAACACATGACGTGCCGGATTATCGTCGCCGACGACCACCCGCTGTTTCGCGAGGGCATGCTGCGCACCATCCAGCGTCTGCTGCCCGAAGCCGTGCTCGAAGAGGCCGGTGATCTGCCCGCCGTGCTGGAGCTGGCCAATAGCGGCGAGGAGCCCGACTCGCTGATTCTCGACCTGCGCTTTCCCGGGCTGACCTCCGTGAGCATGATTGCCGACTTGCGCCGGCAATTGCCGCGCACCTCGATCATCGTGGTGTCGATGGTCGACAAACAGCAGCTGATCGGCGAAGTCATGGCTGCCGGCGCCGATGGCTACATCGGCAAGAGCATCTCCCCGGAGGAGATCGGCCAAGCCATCCTGGCCATTCGCCAGGGCGAAGTGCTGGTCAAGTACGCCCCTTCCGGCCTCCTGCTGCCCCTGGATGCCGGCGCCGAGCTGAGCCAGTTGACCACTCGGCAGCAGGAAGTACTGCGTCTGATCGCCCAGGGCAAGACCAACAAGGAAATCGCCCGTGAGCTGGATATCTCGCCGTTCACCGTGCGCATCCATGTGTCTTCGTTGCTCCATACCCTGAAGGTGCCTTCCCGGGCGGCGGCGGCAGTAAAGTTCGCCGGGGCCTGGTAAACCGGGATAGCGCCCAGCCAATTGCCGATGGCGAGCACCAGCACGCTCAGCCGTTGTTTCCCCTGCCATGCGGTTAACACTGGGAAGCCTGCCGCAAATGAGGCAGCATCGGACTCGGCACGCCTGTATAAACGCCATGGCATCGGGCGGCACGCCAGGAACAGCGTGCTGGCGCGGCCGCCCCAAGCAGGAGAAAAACATCATGAATACGGATAAACGTGATGAATTGTTCGATCAGCTACAACACTGGTTTGGTGACTCGGAAGCCGCCAACTGGAACGAATACACCACCGAACAGGTGGCCAAGGGAGTGCTCCAGGCCTTTACCCTGGCGCAGTGGCAGCGGCTCGGCGAGACGCTGTTGTCACGACCCGAATACTGGCAGCACCGCTGTGCGGTGTCCCTCGGGGAGCTGCGCACAGCGCCAGCCATCAAGTTGTTGAAACGCCTGTTGGCGGATTCGCCCTACCTGGATGTACGGGTCATGGCGATCTATGAACTGGACTGGGCGGAGGCGGTCATCGAGCAGCGCTACGCGCCCTGTATCCTGGAAATCATGGACAACCTGAGTGAAGAAGGCATCGAGCCGGAACTGCACAGCCTGCTGACCAAGGCCGAGTCTGCCGTCCCCTGAACGACAGGCTTCGGACGCCGGCCGGCATGTCCCGGCCGGCCATCCTGCCCCTCAGCTCGGCACCCGGGACTGCAACAACCAACGTTCAAAGGCTTCGGTCGGCAATGGCCGGCTGATCAGGTAACCCTGTACCGTGTCGCAGTGCCAGCTTTCCAACAGCTTCAGGCAATGCTCGAACTCCACCCCTTCAGCCACGACCTTGAGCCCCAGCTTGTGGCTCATTTCAATGGTCGAACGCACGATCACCGCATCGCCGCTGGTCTCGTCCAGGTTGCGGATAAACGACTGATCGATCTTCAGTTCCTGCACCGGCAAGCGTTGCAACTGCGCCAGGGATGAATAGCCCGTGCCGAAGTCATCCACCGACAGGCTGATGCCACAGCCTCGCAACTTCTGCAGCACCGCCAGCGACTGCTCTGGATTGCGCATGATTGCGCTCTCGGTGATCTCGAACACCAGTTGCTCGGCCGCCACCTGATAGCGCTCGAGGAAGTCGCTGACGCGGGCATCCAGGCCATCGCCCTCCAGGTCGCTGGCGGAGATGTTCAGTGACAAGCGCACCGGCAAGGCCCGGCGATTCCACTCCGCCAACTGGCGAATGCAGGCCTCGATGACCCAGGACGTCAGGCTGTGCATGCTGCCGGTACGTTCGGCCAGGGGAATGAATTCCGCCGGCGAGACCACGCCAAACACCGGGTGCTGCCACCGCAGCAGGGCTTCAGCCTGATGCAGGTAATCCCGGCGCAGGTCGAGCTTGGGCTGATACAACAGAAACAGTTCACCCTCTGCGGCAGCGCGACGCAAATCGCGAATCAGGCTGATCTGCCGTTGATGGGCCAGATCGCGGTCCTGCTGGTAGATCTGCAGATAGCCGGGCTTGAGCGAGGCATCATGGCGGGCAATGGCCGCACGGCTGATCAGTTCCTCGGCAGACTGGCCGTCGGCGGGATACACCGCCACACCCATGCAGATCTGGCGTCGGACTTCATCCCCCTGAATCAGTTGCGGTCGGCTCAGCAAGCCATGCAGCCGGTCAGCCATGACAATGGCACCGTCGAGCTCGGTGTTTTCCAGCAACAGGAGGAATTCACTGGCGGTGATCCGCGCCGCCGTGTCCCCCTGGGACAGCACTTCGCGCAGCCGCCGGCTGAGCTCGCCCATCATCTGCTCCAGCCCTTCCCTGCCGAAGCCTTCGTTGATCGCCCGATAGTTGTCGATCCCCAAGTACAGCAGCACCACATTGCGCCGGACGGCGATGGCCTTGCTCAGACGCTCGATGGCCAAGGCGCGGTTGGGCAGCCCCGTCAGCGCATCATGCAGGGCGTTATGTGCCAACTGACGTTCGCGAGAGGCAATGGCGCTTTGCATGGCGTTGAAGGCATCCGCCAGCACCCCGAACTCATCGCTGCGCTTGACGGTTACCGGCGCCTGATAATTGCCGGCACCGATACGTCGCGCCGCCTGGGCCAGGTCTTCCAGGGGGCGCGAGACCCGTCGGGCCATGAACAAGGCTCCGGCCAGCGAAACCACCAACGCCACCATGGCAATCCACAAGAACTCCCGATCCAGCGGCGCAAACGCTTGCAGTGCCTGCTCCAGGGGGCTTTGCAACAAGGCCATGACCCGCGGGTCGTCACGATCGCCAGTGTTGGCCAATTGCAGTGCCTGGTTGAGAAACCGCTGGCCATGGGTTTCGCTCAATTCTGGCAAGGACTGCCATAGGGAATCACTCAAAACGCGAATGATCGGTGTCCAGAAGAACTCCGGCTGGGTACTGAACAGCTCCCCGGGATGTGGGCCATCAACGGTCAGGAATGAGACTTCCAGGTTGCTCATGGAGCGCAGTTCTCGAGCGAACAACTCGTCCATGGGAAAGCCCATGACCACCCGGGCGATAGGTAGCGAATCCAGCACTTCCCCCTGGACCAGCAGGTAGGGGCGGCCCTTGATCGCAACGAACAGCATATGGGTGTTGTGTCGCAGGGCTCGGCGCAGGGCCTGGTCGTAGGGAAAATGCTGGTCTCGGACAATGTCCGCCAGGGTGCTGGCGATAACCCGCCCCTCGGGGCTGAGCACAAACATCTCGCTGGAACGGATACCGCCGCTGTGTTGAGCCAGGGCCGCGAGGATATCCACCGCTTTGCCACTGAGCACCGCACGGCGAAACTCCGAATCCACCACCAGCCAGTCGACCCCGTATTGCAAGTTGCGGCCCCGCAGATCCAGCAGACGCTCAAATACCCGGGTGCCGATTTTCAACTGCAGCTGAGCCTGCTTCTCCACCGCCTGGGTGGTGGCGGTCTTGACCGCGAAATACACCGCTCCGATCAGCACCAGCAACAACAGCGCCAACACCCCGACAATCCTTGCCTGGAAGGTTCGGCGCCACTTCATAAGGTTGCTCTCGACAACTCCGATGGCACGAAAAAACCTGAAAACGACTGCGCGGATGGCCGCCGCCGGGAGCTGAAAAGTCCGTTCTTCATACCCATCCCTCAAGAGAAGCTGAATGCGCGCGTCAAATAAATGCCAGTCTCATTCCAGCATGACTGGCACTCAGATTAATCCTCAACCAACAGAAGATCACGCAATAAAACAGGTGTTACCTCAGTCATTTTATTGACAAATCGTATCAGACGGACACTTCAAACGCTCTCAGAAGACCTGCTCGGCACGCCCGGACTGAGCATAAAACCCTACGCGGATACCCGCTGGAACACCGTCTGCGCCATACCTGAAAGTGCCTCGGGCAGACTTTTTGGCGTTCCAGAAAAATGCTGAAACCAGTTTCCCATTGAAACCCGCCATGACCTGCCCCATCTAACTTGCATAGACCATCGCGCAGGAGCCTCCATGAGCGACCAGCAAGAATTTCCCGAAGATCCGCGTGAGTACATCGATCCGGAAAATACCGAACAATCGACGGCCCATGGCACCGACCTGGCCCTGCCCGAGCAGAATCTGCCGGACAAGGTCTACATCATTCCAATTCACAATCGGCCGTTCTTTCCAGCACAAGTGCTGCCGGTCATCGTCAACGAAGAACCCTGGGCCGAAACCCTGGAACTGGTGAGCAAATCCGATCACCACTCCCTTGCCCTGTTTTTCATGGACACCCCCCAGGAAGACCCGCGGCACTTCGATACTTCCGCGTTGCCGGAATACGGCACCCTGGTCAAGGTTCATCACGCCAGCCGCGAAAACGGCAAGTTGCAATTCGTCGCCCAGGGCCTGACCCGGGTGCGCATCCGTACCTGGCTCAAGCACCATCGTCCGCCCTACCTGGTGGAGGTCGAATACCCGCGCCAGCTCAGCGAGCCCACCGACGAGGTCAAGGCCTACGGCATGGCGCTGATCAATGCGATCAAGGAATTGCTGCCGCTCAATCCGCTGTACAGCGAAGAGCTGAAGAACTACCTCAACCGCTTCAGCCCCAATGACCCGTCGCCCTTGACCGACTTCGCCGCCGCCCTGACTTCCGCCACCGGCAGCGAGCTGCAGGAAGTGCTGGACTGCGTGCCAATGCTCAAGCGCATGGAAAAAGTCTTGCCGATGCTGCGCAAGGAAGTTGAAGTCGCGCGCTTGCAGAAAGAGATTTCCGCCGAGGTCAACCGCAAGATCGGCGAGCACCAGCGCGAGTTCTTCCTCAAGGAACAGCTCAAGGTGATCCAGCAGGAGCTGGGACTGACCAAGGATGACCGCAGCGCCGACCTGGAACAGTTCGAGCAACGCCTGCAGGGCAAGGTCCTGCCACCTCAGGCGCAGAAACGCCTCGAAGAGGAAATGAACAAGCTGTCGATCCTCGAGACCGGCTCGCCGGAATACGCCGTTACCCGCAACTACCTGGAATGGGCCACCGCAGTGCCATGGGGTGTCTACGGCGACGACAAACTCGACCTCAAGCACGCGCGCAAGGTGCTGGACAAGCATCACGCAGGGCTCGACGACATCAAGAATCGGATTCTCGAATTCCTCGCGGTGGGTGCCTATAAAGGCGAGATCAGTGGCTCCATTGTGCTGCTGGTGGGCCCACCCGGGGTCGGCAAGACCAGCGTCGGCAAATCCATCGCCGAATCCCTGGGACGGCCGTTCTATCGCTTCAGCCTCGGCGGTATGCGCGACGAAGCCGAGATCAAGGGCCACCGCCGCACCTACATTGGCGCCCAGCCGGGCAAGCTGGTGCAGGCGTTGAAGGAAGTGGAGGTGATGAACCCGGTGATCATGCTCGACGAGATCGACAAGATGGGCCAGAGCTACCAGGGCGATCCCGCGTCGGCCCTCCTGGAGACTCTCGACCCGGAGCAGAACGTCGACTTCCTCGACCACTACCTGGACCTGCGCATGGACCTGTCCAAGGTCCTGTTCGTGTGCACCGCCAACACCCTGGATTCGATTCCCGGGCCATTGCTTGACCGCATGGAAGTGATTCGCCTGGCGGGCTACATCACCGAGGAAAAACTCGCCATTGCCAAGCGCCACCTGTGGCCCAAGCAACTGGAGAAGGCCGGTGTGGCCAAGAACAGCCTGAGCATCAGCGACAGCGCCCTGCGCTCGGTGATCGACGGCTACGCCCGGGAAGCCGGGGTGCGCCAGCTGGAAAAGCAATTGGGCAAACTGGTGCGCAAGGCCGTGGTCAAGCTACTGGACGAACCCGATGCCAGCATCAAGATCGGCCCCAAGGACCTGGAAGCGTCCCTGGGCATGCCGGTGTTCCGCAACGAGCAGCTACTGAGCGGCACCGGAGTCATCACTGGCCTGGCCTGGACCAGCATGGGCGGCGCCACCCTGCCTATCGAGGCGACGCGGATTCACACCCTCAACCGGGGTTTCAAGCTCACCGGACAACTGGGAGATGTGATGAAGGAGTCGGCGGAGATCGCCTACAGCTACGTCAGTTCGCATCTCAAGCAGTTCGGTGGCGACAGCAAGTTCTTCGACGAAGCCTTCGTCCACTTGCACGTGCCGGAAGGCGCTACGCCCAAGGACGGCCCCAGCGCCGGGGTGACCATGGCCAGCGCGCTGCTGTCCCTGGCACGCAACCAGCCGCCGAAAAAAGGCGTGGCCATGACCGGCGAGCTGACCCTCACTGGCCACGTGCTGCCGATTGGCGGGGTGCGTGAGAAAGTCATCGCGGCGCGGCGGCAGAAGATCCACGAGCTGATCCTGCCGGAACCCAACCGCGGGCATTTCGAAGAGCTGCCGGACTACCTCAAGGAAGGCATCACCGTGCACTTCGCCAAGCGTTTCGCCGACGTGGCCAAAGTGCTGTTCTAAGCCCATTCGCCAGCAAGCCGACGCCTATAGCTGCCAAGCTGTAGGAGCCGGCTGGCCGGCGAAGAGGTCATAACGGCCAACCTCTATTCCCCTCCCCACACTTCGCAACATCTTCAGTTATGCTCGCCGTTCGTCATGAATGATCGGAGCCTCCTGCCCCATGCCCGTAACTCGCCTGCTTGCCCTGTTCAGCCTTGCCCTGCTTACTGCCTGCGCCAGCCAGCCCAAGCAAAACGTCACGGTGGAGAACCAGAGTGAATGTCCGTTGCAACTGCACAACGGGCAAAACCTGATCGTCACCCTACCGAGCAACCCCACCACAGGTTATCGCTGGGCGATCCAGGACTCGGCCGGCGGCATCCTGCGCAAGGTCAGCCCCGAGGTCTACAACAACCCCGACGACACCGGCCTGGTGGGTAGCGGTGGGCACTCGAGCTGGCGCTTCCAGGCCTTTGCCAGCGGTACCGGCCGGCTGTTGCTGACCTATCAGCAACCCTGGGCGCCGGAAGAGTCCCCGGTGAAGGCCTTCGACTGCTCGATCACGGTCAATTGACATGGGCTGGCTGATCCTTGCGCTGATGGGCGCCGCCACCTTCATCTACGGCGTCAGCGTACATGCGACGCTGCTCTGCCTGCTGGTCAAGCCACTGCCAGTACTCGCCCTGCTGGGCTGGCTGCACGATGCACCGCCCGGGGACTACCGCCGCTGGGTCATTATCGGGCTGCTGTTTTCGGTACTGGGCGATGTGTTGCTAGCCTGGCCCATGGACCTGTTCGTGTTCGGCCTCGGGGCCTTCCTGGTGGCGCACCTGGCCTATCTCAAGGCCTATCTCAGTGATTGCCGGCGCCCGGCCCTGCTACCGCTGCTGGTGGCCCTGGCCATCGGCACAGTGCTGTTGGGCATCCTGATATCCCACGGCCTCGGCCCGTTGCTGATCCCGGTGATCGTCTACGCCCTGACCATCAGCGCCATGCTCTGGCGGGCCCTGGCGCGCCTAGGCACAGAGGTGCCCAAGCGCTCGGCGCTGCTGGCGGCACTGGGCGCCTTGAGCTTCGCCTTCTCCGACAGCCTGATCGGCATCAGCCGCTTTGTGCTGGCCTTCGATGCCGCGCCCTACCTCATCATCATTTTCTACTGGCTGGGCCAGTGGGGCATCGCCGCTTCGGCGTTCCGCCAGAAGCCGCGCTGACCCCCGCTTCGCCGGCAGGCCGGTCCCTACAATCCGTAGGAGCCGGCTGGCCGGCGAACAGCACCACACCTTGTGTCGCCCTCGCCCCCCTGAAGGCCCTTCGGGCCTTATCGCCACCGGCGCCAGCGGCTACAATGCCGCCCTCTTTTTATCTCCATCGCCGGAACCGCCGTGAGCAAAGAACCCGACCGCCTTTTCGCCCAGCCCCTGCCCCAGGTGCCCGACTTCGCCTTTAACGAGGATGTGGTGCGGGTCTTCCCGGACATGATCAAGCGCTCGGTGCCGGGTTACCCGACCATTGTCGAGAACCTCGGGGTCCTGGCGGCGCAGTTCGCCCAGCCCCACAGTGCGCTTTACGACCTCGGCGCCTCCCTCGGCGCGGTGACCCAGGCCTTGCGCCGCCATGTGCGCAGCGACGGCTGCCGGGTAATCGCCGTGGACAATTCGGCAGCCATGGTCGAGCGCTGCCGGGAATACCTCAACGGCCAGGACTCGATGTTCCAGGAGTTGCTGCCGGTCGAGGTGATCGAGGCTGACATCCTGGCCCTGGAGTTTCAGCCAGCCTCGGTGGTGGCGTTGAACTTCACCCTGCAGTTCATTGCTCCAGCGCAGCGCCTGGCCTTGCTCGGGCGCATCCGCCAGTCGCTGCTGCCCGGTGGTGCGCTGATCCTCTCGGAGAAGCTGCGCTTCAACGACAGCGAGGAACACGCACTGCTCACCGACCTGCACATCGCCTTCAAACGCGCCAACGGCTACAGCGAACTGGAAATTGCCCAGAAACGCAGCGCCATCGAAAACGTCATGAAGCCCGACAGCCTCGAAGAACACCGCGAACGCCTGCTGGCTGCCGGGTTCTCGAAAGTCGTGCCGTGGTTCCAGTGTCTTAATTTTGCCTCGTTGATTGCCTTGCCATGATTGATCTGTCCCCCCTCGCTCGCCGTATGGCGGGCACTCCCCTGGCCGAATGGGCCAGCGGCCTGCAAGCCCAGCTCGATACCAAGATGGACAAAGGCCACGGCGACCTGGAGCGCTGGCAAAGCGCCCTCGATGCACTGCCGAAGATCCAGCCCACTGAGATCGACCTGGTCAATGGCCTGAGCCTGGACTGCGACTGCGACGAGGCCACCCGGGTACAGATGCGCTCTGCGCTGATGGGCCTGTCGCCATGGCGCAAGGGGCCGTTCGATCTGTTCGGTGTGCACGTAGATACCGAATGGCGCTCGGACTGGAAATGGTCGCGGGTCGCCCCGCACCTGGACCTGAAAGGCAAGCGCATCCTCGATGTCGGCTGCGGCAATGGCTACTACATGTGGCGCATGCTCGGCGCGGGTGCCCACAGCGTGATCGGTGTCGACCCCAACTGGCTGTTCTTCTGCCAGTTCCAGGCGGTCCAGCGCTACCTGTCCGAGCCGTCGGTGTGGCACCTGCCGTTCCCCTTCGAGGACCTGCCGGCCAACCTGGAAGGTTTCGACACGGTGTTTTCCATGGGGGTATTCTACCACCGCCGCTCGCCTATCGAGCACTTGCTGGCGCTCAAGGACTGCCTGGTCAAGGGCGGTGAACTGGTGCTGGAAACCCTGGTGGTGGAAGGTGATCAGCACCAGGTGCTGGTGCCGGAAGACCGCTATGCGCAGATGCGCAACGTCTGGTTCCTGCCCTCGGTGCCGGCCCTGGAACTGTGGCTGCGGCGCGCCGGGTTCAGCGACGTGCGGTGCGTGGATGTCAGCGTGACCAGCATCGAGGAACAGCGCGGCACCGAGTGGATGAAGTATCAGTCCCTGAGCGACTTCCTCGATCCCAACGACCACAGCAAGACCATCGAGGGCCTGCCGGCACCGATGCGGGCAGTGATTGTCGCCAAAAAATAATACCACCCTCCCCCTGTAGGAGCTGGCTTGCCAGCGAAGGCGTCCACCAGAGTGGCGCAGGGCTCAAGGGCCTCTTCGCCGGTAAGCCGGCTCCTACGGTTTTTTGTAGGAGCCGGCTTGCTCGCGAAAACCGCGGACGCGTTTGAGCTCAGCGCGCTCGACGCGCCTTGAAGAACTCGCTCAGCACCGTGCCGCACTCTTCGGCCAATACCCCGCCTTCGTACAACACCCGATGATTGAGAAACCCCTGGGTGAAGAACTGCCCCTGGCTCTGCACAATCCCCGCCTTGGGCTCCAGGGCGCCGTACACCACTCGGGCAATGCGCGAGTGGACGATCAGCCCGGCGCACATACTGCAAGGCTCCAGGGTCACGTACAGGGTGCTGCCGGGCAGGCGATAGTTGCTGACCGCCTGGGCCGCCGCACGGATCGCTACCATTTCGGCGTGGGCGCTGGGGTCGCTGCCGCTGATCGGGCAGTTGTAGCCACGGCCAATGATTTCACCGTCCGACACCAGCACCGCGCCCACCGGGACTTCCCCCAGGGCTGCACCTTGGGCCGCCAGGGCCAGGGCTTCACGCATGAAATCCTGATCGCGACTACGGTCGATGATCGACGCCGGGCGAATCTGGCGCATCACGCCACCTCGATGGCGGCCATGAGACCGGTTTCCATGTGGTCGATCACATGGCAGTGGAACATCCAGACACCCGGGTTATCGGCCACCAGTGCCACTCGGGCACGCTCGTTCTTGCCCAGCAGGTAGGTGTCGGTGAAGTACGGGGTGATCTTCTTGCGGTTCGAGGCAATGACCTTGAAGCTCATGCCGTGCAAGTGGATCGGATGCTGGTATTGAGTCATGTTCTTCAATTCGAAAATGTAGCTCTGGCCCTTTTTCAGCGTGGCAATCGGGCGGTCGGCGCAGGTCTTGTCGGTGATGTCCCAGGCTTTGCCGTTGATCTGCCACAGGCTCGGCGGCTGGCCATTGTCCACATTCACCGAGACCGAGCCAACCCACTCGAAATTGAAGTTGAGCTTCTCGGCGTTGTCGAGATCCGGCTCGGCCACCGGATTGGCCGGCAAGGCCTTCGGCCATGTAGTCGGCGCATCGGTGTTGGCCACCGAGCGCAGGGTGCCCAGGCGCACCGGACCATTGCGCAAGGACAGCTCCTCGCCCGCCGCCGGTGCCTTGATCGCCAGGCAGATGCGCATGCCCGGGCCCAGCCAGTACTCCTTGCCCAGGGGACGCGGTTCGATGGGATTGCCATCCAACGCGTAGATCTGCGCCTCGACACCAGGGATATTGATGCGATAGGTCAGGGTGTTGTCGAGGTTGAGCAGGCGCACCCGGGTAATCTGCCCGGCCGGCAGCTCGATCACTGCCTGGGACACGCCATTGATAGTCGACAGGCGCCCGGCGGTGCCGCCCCGTGCCGCTTCCCGGGGAATGCTGAAGGGCATGAAGGCGCCCTCTTCATCCACGTGCCAGCTTTTCAGGCTCAGGGTGCGCTCGTACTTGAACCCGGTGGGTTCGCGTTCTTCGACGATCAGTGGTCCCACCAGGCCGCGGCCCAGTTCTTCGCTGCTATTCACATGTGGGTGGTACCAGTAGCTGCCGGCATCCGGCACACGGAACTTGTAGTCGAAGTATTCGCCGGGCAGCACCGGCAGTTGCGAGACATAGGGTACGCCGTCCATTTCCAGCGGCAGGCGGATGCCATGCCAGTGGATGGTGGTGGCCACCGATAGGTGGTTGATGAAGCGCACCCGCAGCCATTCGCCCTGACGTACCCGCAGCTCGGTGCCCGGCGCCGAAGGACCAAAGGCCCAGGCCTCGGTCTTGTGCCCCGGCACCAGTTCCACATCCAGTGGCGCGGCGATCAGCTCGTAGTCATGGCCCGCCTCAGCATCGGCCATTTTTCCCAGCCAGTAACGCGACGCGCCGCCTGCTCCCACGCCAACCACTACCAGACCGGCCAGACCACCGAGTATTTGTCGACGGGTAAAGGACATGGACTCAACTACCTCACATATCTGCGGCGGACCCAGGCCCGCAAAAGGCGAATACGATACACCCGCAGTTGAGAAACAGTAAGGCCGGCGTGGCGACGGGACGCAGGGAAGTCGGGGAGTTGGCGGCGTTTTTGCGGGTCTCTTAGCTGGCCTGCCAGCGTCTGCACCAATCATTTTTCGGCGCCGGTTGGCCGGCGAAAGGCCCGTTCAACCCTGCAATCCCAGCAGCAGGTGCACCACCCCTCCGGCCAGGGACATCACCGCCGGCACCCCGGCCACCCGTAAGGCCGTGACATCCAGCAGTTGCGGATCGTGCAACTCGAGCCGCATCCGGGTCAGGGCCAAGCGTTGCTGGCTCTTGATATTGGCGCTGCCTCCCAATGCCGCCAGCATGGATTCTGCCAGAGCATTGTCGGCGGCTTTGGGCGACGGCGCTTTCGGCTGATCGGGCACTAGGTCAGGGGTCAGGGCTTTCCAGAACGCCTGCTGTAATTTCTCGAACATCTTCAGTTCTCCAGAACCAGTGCGCCGACGGTGGTGGTTTCATGCTGCTGCAGGCATTCACGCACCTGAGCGGCATCTTCCAGATCGATAATGCGAGCGGCCAAGGCCTGGCACTCGCCCAGGTCCAGCTCCCGTATCCGTGCCTTGATGGTCGGAATCAGCGGCACGCTCACCGACAGCTCATCCACCCCCAGGCCCAGCAACAACGGTACTGCCAGGCTCTCTGAAGCTAGTGCTCCGCAAACCCCGACCCACTTGCCGTGAGCATGGGCGGCCCGGACGGTAGTAGCGATCAGACGCAGCACTGCCGGATGAAAGCTGTCCGCCTGCCCCGCCAGACGCGGATGATCACGGTCCATGGCCAGGGTGTATTGGGTCAGGTCGTTGGTACCGATGGAGAAGAAATCCACTTCCGTAGCGAAGCGATCCGCCATCAAGGCCGCCGAGGGCACCTCGATCATGATCCCCAGTTTCGGCCGTTCCACGAGGCCCAGGGCCTGTACCTCCGAGTCCAGTATCTGCCGGGCCTGACGCAGTTCCGCCAACTGACTGACCATCGGCAACATAATGTGCAGCCGAGCCTGCCCAGCGCTGGCGAGAATCGCCCGCAACTGTTCTCGCAGCAGTTCGGGACGCGCCAGGCACAGGCGAATGCCTCGCAGGCCAAGAAACGGGTTGGCCTCATGCTCCATGGGTACATAGGCCAGGGGCTTGTCACCACCGACATCCAGGGTTCGCACCACCAGGTTGCGCCCAGGCCCCAGGGCCTGGGCTATGGCCCGGTAGTTGTCGGCCTGCTCTTCGGGACTCGGTGCCTGGCTGCGGTCCTGATAGAGAAACTCCGAACGCAGCAGGCCGACGCCTTCGCCACCCAGGCTCACCGCCTGCTCGGCCTCCGCCAGGGAGGCGATGTTGGCCGTAACCTCAAGGTGATGACCGTCGCGGGTCACCGCCGGCAGCGCCGCCTGGGCCAGGTCCTGGCGCTGACGCAGCCGTTGCTGCTGGCGCTGAGCATCAAGACGTTGCAGCAGCAGCGGATCAGGGTCTGTATGCAGCTCGCCGCGATCGGCATCCAACAGGACCCGCGTACCGTTGGCCAAGGACAGGACCTGGGGCGACAGGCCACAGATCGCCGGCAGGCCCAGCGCACGGGCGAGGATCGCCACATGGCTAGTGGCGCCGCCGCCCACGGTAGCGAACCCCAACACCTTGCCGGTATCCAGGCTCGCGGTCTGCGAAGGCGTCAGTTGCTCGGCAATCAGGATGGCCTGGTCCGGCAGGCTCCAGGCGTCTTCCTCGACCCCGAGAAGCAACTTGAGTACCCGCTGGCCGACGTCCGCCAAGTCCACCGCGCGCTCTGCTAGCAGGTTGCTACCCAGCCCCTTGAACAGATCGGCGATGGCCTCGATGGCGCTGTTCCAGGCAAACGCCGCACTCTTGCCGTTGGCGATCAGGGTTTCGGCCTGCTCCAGCAGGCTCGGGTCGTCCAGAAGCTCCTGATGGGCACGGAAGATTTCCTCCTGCACCTCGCCGCGGGCGTTTTCCCTCAGCTCTTGCAGGGCTCGGGCCGCCTCCCGCAGCGCCTTTTCGAGGGCCTCCAGTTCCTGCTGTGGGTTGGCCGCCGACTCACGTATTTGCAGACGCTGCTCAGCCACCTGCAACACCTGGCCAAAGGCCGAACCTGCTGACGCACAGATACCGCGCAAGACTTTCTCAGGCGCCTCATCGAACACAGCCACTGCTTCGGGGCTCGACAGCGTACTGACATTTTCGCCACAACCAGACGCCAACAACGCCGCCAAAGCCTGGATCGCCTGCTCGGCATCCACACCCACGGCACTGACCTGCAAGACATCGCCCTGAACCGTCTGCAACGCCATGATCGACACCAGGGACTTGGCATTCGCCGAATCCACGCGCCGGTGCAGGTAGACGCTTGCGGCAAAACCCTTGGCTGCCTGGGCCAGCAACGCGGCGGGACGCGCGTGCAGCCCCTGCGGGTTAGCCAGAATCAGCGGCTTGGAAAACTGCGCCTGTCCTTCAGCCTCCGGCACTTGGGCAGCCCCGGCGGTGGCTGGATCGAGCCGCAGCACCGGCTGCCCCAATTCCACCAGCAGGCTGTCGGCAACCAGCCCCGTCACCGCCTCGCCACTGACCACCAGCATCAGGGTCAGCAGGCTGCGGGCGTGCAAGGCCAGGTAATCGGCGTCGAACTCGATCAGCGGCTGGCCTGCTGTGATCTGCTGGCCTTCCTGCACCAGGCAGGTGAAACCCTTGCCCGCCAGGTTCACCGTATCCAGCCCGATATGCAGCAGCACCTGCTGGCCCTGCTCGCCGGTGATGCTCACCGCGTGGCCGCTGTGCTGCAGATTGCTGATCACCCCGGACAGAGGTGCGCAGAGGGTCTGGGAAGTCGGGTCGATGCATAGCCCGTCCCCGATGACCCGGCTGGAAAACACCGGGTCCGGGACCTGGTCCAGGGGCAACAGCACCCCGGACAGGGGCGCAAGCAATTGCAAGGGTTGGGTTATGGCCATGAGGTCACCTGCTGTTGATTCCTTGAAGTGCCGATGGAGCGCGAGCCCCGACAGCATCGCTTATTTCCACCAGTACTCGACCTGCAAACCGACGTTCGCGCCGTGCCGGGCAGTGCCGAACACACCGCTATCGGACAGCGCGGAGCCGGCGGCCAGCTCATTGGCCGCACGCTTGGCCGCTTCGTTCCAGCTGGCATAGGTGTAGTACAAGCGCACCTCCGGTCGGGCCCAGAACTCCGGCCCCTTGGGTGACCAGGTAGGCGCGAAGGTAAATTTGCTGAGCTTGCGCGTGCCTCCCGGCGCTTCCACTTGGTCGTGGCCGAACTCGGTCACCAGTTTGAACTGCTCGGTGATCGCATAGGCCGGCCGCACGCCAAGGGAGATCCAGTTCTGGTCTTGCCCGTCGGGGCGAATGTCCTTCTGGTAGACCGCCTCCACCTGACCGCCGAAACGCGGAGTCACCTGCCAGTCAAAGAACTCCACCAGGCGATAACTCTTGTTGCTGTCATCCAGATAGGGGTTACCGGTGTAGCCGAGTCCCGTGCCGGGCCCCTCGCCATATTGCAGGGCGAGTTTGTTCTTGCCACCGAGAAACGCCTTCTGCACATGCTGGGTGGTGATCGCCCAGCCGTTGTGGGCGCCTCTGCGGTCGGGCTTTTCCAGGTAACTCAGTCCCAGCTCCAGCTCGCCGCCAGGGTTGGTCTGGAACCCGGCGACGTTGAAGTCGTGACGGCTCACGGCCTGTTTCTGGTAGAGGTTGTCCTTGCGGGAAAACGCGTAGCTGTATTTCAGATCGCCAATGCGCACGTCTTCGACACCGCCACCGGTGGCGCTCTGGTTCCAGTAGTAGAAGTCGGAGATGTGGATGTCATTACGCTTGTAGTAACGGCGCCCGGCCCACAGTGAGCCGCCATTGAGACTGGGCAGGTTCGACCACTGGGCGTACATCTGCGGCATGCGCGCCGAGCCGTTGTCGCCCTGGAAGGTCAGGTTGCGGTCGTAGCGGTTGTAGAGCGAGGCCATGCCGTCGACGCTGAGCACCGAGCCATCTTCCAGGGTGTACAGGTCCTGGCGCAGCTCCAGCTCGGCGTACTGCTCGCACTCGTTGCCCAGGCGGTACTTGGATTGCGCGCCAGGCAACTGGAAACAGGATTGCGAGCCGCTGTTGACCGAGGTGCCGAGGCCGCTGCGCAGGTACCCGGCAAACTCCAGGGCCTGAGCCGGCAAGGGCAATACCAGGCACAGGCAGGACGCCGCCAGGCCGCGATTGATTGTTGGTTTCATAAGCCACCCCATTATTTTTATTGTGATGTTCGAATTCGCCGGAGCCGGCTGTCCGGCGCATGCATTCGGCCGGAAAGCCGCGTGGTCCGGTTCGCCGGTTCGCCGGCAAGCCGGCTCCTACAAGGTCAGGTGCAGGACGAAGGACTCGTAGGGCCGCAGCTGCAATTGCCGGCTGCGCGGTTCATGGTCCGGGTAGTTGCTGATCAGCAGGCGCTGTTGCATGTCGGCGCTGATGACCGCTTCCGGCAATTCGACCGCGCACGGCGAGCCGTAGAAGTTGTTCACCACCAGCAGGTGCTCGCCCTTGCCCTCGCGCACATAGGCCCAGATCTGCCCGTGCTCGGGCAGCAGCTGACGATAGAAACCGTGCTCAATCAGTGCCTCATGGCGGCGCAGGGCAATCAGCCGGCGATAGTGATGCAGCACCGAATCTTCGTCGCCGAGCTGGGCCTCGACATTAATCTGACCGGCATTGGCCGCTATCCCGATCCAGGGCTCGGCGCTGCTGAAACCGGCATTGGCACCGGCATTCCACTGCATCGGCGTGCGCCCGTTGTCCCGGGATTTCTGCTGGATCGCCGCCATGATGGCCTGCGGCTCTTCACCGGCCTCGCGCTTGAGGCGGTGGATGTTCAGGGTCTCGACATCGCGATACTGCTCGATCCGCTCGAAGTGCGGATTGGTCATGCCCAACTCTTCACCCTGGTAGACGAAAGGCGTGCCCTGGAGCAGGTGCAACGCGGTGGCCAGCATCTTCGCCGACACCACCCGGTGTTCGCCGTCATCGCCAAAGCGCGAGACCACCCGCGGCTGGTCGTGATTACACCAGAACAGCGCATTCCAACCGCCGCCGGCCTGCATGCCGGTTTGCCAATCGGAGAGGATGCGCTTGAGTTCGAGGAAGTCGAAATCGGCCCGCAGCCACTTCTGCTGGTTGGGGTAATCCACCTTCAGGTGATGGAAGTTGAAGGTCATCGACAGCTCCTTCGACTCCGGATGGGAATAGCGGATGCAGTGCTCCAGGCGGGTGGAGGACATCTCGCCGACATTCACCAGATCGTGTCCGGCGAACACCTCCCGATGCATCTCCTGCAGGTACTCATGAACGTTCGGGCCGTCGGTGTAGAAGCGTCGTCCGTCGCTCTGGTCCTCGGGGAAATCCGCCGGCTTGGAGATCAGGTTGATCACATCGAGGCGGAAACCGCCGACGCCCTTGTCGCGCCAGAAGCGCATCATTTTGAAGACTTCGGCGCGCACCTGGGGGTTGTCCCAGTTGAGATCGGCCTGGGTGTGATCGAACAGGTGCAGGTAGTACTGGCCGGTCTGCGCCTCGTACTCCCAGGCGGAGCCGCCGAACTTGGATTCCCAGTTGTTGGGCTCATCGCGCCAGATGTAGAAATCCCGGTAGGGGTTGTCCAGGCTGCTACGGGCCTGCTGAAACCAGGCGTGCTCGATGGAGGTGTGGTTGACCACGATGTCCAGCATCAGCTTGATGCCGCGCTTGCCGGCTTCGGTGATCAGCCGCTCGCAGTCGGCCATGCTGCCGTAGCTGGGATCGATGGCGTAGTAGTCGCTGATGTCATAGCCGTTGTCCCGTTGCGGCGAACGCAGGAACGGCGTCAGCCACAGGCAGTCGACCCCCAGCCATTTCAGGTAGTCGAGCTTGTCCACCACGCCCAGCAAGTCGCCGGTGGCCTGCCCTTGGTGGCTGTGAAAACTCTTCGGATAGATCTGGTAGATCACCGAACGCTGCCAGTCTTGCATGGGGGAATCCTTTGGAAAGTACGAGGGCATTCGCCGGCAAGCCGGCGTTTACAGAGCCGCTCAGGCCACGCGGTAGCCGGGACGAATGATCTTCAGGCACAGGCCGCAGGTGAGGACAAAAGGCACCACCAGGGCGATGAGCATGCCGACGACGAACATCGGAATGGACTGGGGAATGATCGAGATGAACCCCGGCAGCCCGCCGACGCCAATCGCCGAGGCCTGAACCTTGTTCAGCGAGAGGAAGATGCTGCCCAGCGCCGAGCCGATCAGCGCCGCGTAGAACGGGAACTTGTAACGCAGGTTGACGCCGAACATCGCCGGTTCAGTGATGCCGAAGTAGGCGGAGATCGCCGAGGTCGAGGCCATGCTGCGATCCCGGGCGTTGCGACTCATGACAAACACCGCCAGGGCCGCGCTGCCCTGGGCCAGGTTGGACATGACGATCATCGGCCAGATGAAAGTGCCGCCCTGGGTGGAGATCAGCTGCAGGTCAACGGCGAGGAACATGTGGTGCATGCCGGTGATTACCAGCGGCGCGTAGAGCAGGCCGAAAATGGCACCACCGACCACCGGTGCCAGGTCGAACAAGGTGACCACGCCTTCGGTAATCAAGATACCCAGGTGCCGGGTCACCGGACCGATGATCCCCAGGGCCAGCACGCCGGTGACCACGATGGTGGTGATGGGCACCACCAGCAGGGTGATGGCATTGGGCACTCGGGCACGCAGCCACTTCTCAATCACGCTCATCACATAGGCCGCCAGCAAAATCGGCAGGATCTGCCCCTGGTAGCCAACCTTCTCGATCCGGAACAGGCCGAAGATATCGAAGTACGGCAGGCTCTGGCCGTCCAACCCGGCCACCGCCTTGCCGTAGTTCCAGGCATTGAGCAGGTCCGGGTGCACCAGCATCAGCCCCAGGACAATGCCGAGGATCTCGCTGCCGCCAAAACGCTTGGCCGCCGACCAGCCCACCAGCGCCGGCAGGAACACAAAGGAGGTGTTGGCCATCAGGTTGATCAGGCTCCAGAGCCCATCGAGGCCCGGGTAGGCCTCAAGCAGGGTCTTGCCCTCGATGAACATGCCCTTGGCACCCAGCAGGTTGTTCACGCCCATCAGCAGGCCGGCGATGATCAGGGCCGGCAGGATCGGCATGAACACATCGGAGAACACGCGCACCAGACGCTGCATGGCGTTGGTTTTTTCCGCGCCCTTCTGCTTTACATCGGCAATCGTGGCAACCGCGAGACCAGTCTGCTGGCGCAACGCCGCGTAGACCTTTTCCACTTCGCCGGGGCCGATCACCACCTGGAACAAACCGCCGGTGAAGAACGAGCCTTTGACCAGGTCGATCTGGTTGAGTGTGGCGCTGTCGACGAGGCTTGGGTCCTTGAGCGCCAGGCGCAGGCGGGTCACGCAGTGGGCCGCCTGTTCGAGGTTGTTGGCGCCACCGAGGCTGTGCAGCAACTCGCTGGCGATCGTTGAATAGTCGTGGCTCATGCTTGTTCTTCCACCTGAGTTTTTTGTTATTGGCAGCACGCCGAGGAGCAAGCTACTCGTCTGTACGAGTTAAATCAACAACTCGTACAGACGAGTTTGTGCTTTTCTTCTACCCACGGCCTGGCGTCATGTTTTTTCAACCCGCGCAGTACCTGTCAGCCACATGGACAAATGCACCGTCCAGCCCTTAAGGTGCCTGCCTTGAGCACACTCCGGCACAGAGCCATCCCATGAGCAAATACAACCAGATCTACAGCGATCTGCTTGCCAGCATCACCACCGAACGTCTGGAGCGTGGCGCCCGCCTGCCTTCGGAAAGCGAACTGATGGACAGCTACCAGGCCAGCCGAGGCACCGTGCGCAAGGCCATCGAACTGCTACAGGAGCGCGGTTTCGCGCAAAAGATCCATGGCAAGGGCACCTTCGTGCTGTCACCCAACCCCATCGAGTTCCAGTTGGGCGGCATCGTCAGTTTCCAGGAAACCTATCCCCGGCTGGGCGATGACGTCAGCACCGAGGTGGTGGAGTTCAGCCAGTTTCCGCTTGAAGGCGTACTACGGACTCATCTGCAGGCAGAGGAAGGCTGCTTGATCACCCGGATCAAACGGGTCCGGCGGATCGATGGCAAGCGGGTGATTCTCGACATCAACCACTTTGTCGCCGAGCTGATTCCCGGGCTGGACCGGCAGATTGCCGAGCACTCGATCTATGCGTACATCGAACAGACCCTGCAACTGAACATCAGCTATGCCCAGCGCACCATCGAAGCCAGCCCGCGGAGCAAGGATGACCAGCAGTTGCTCGACCTGGACGGCCAGAGCCATGTAATCGTGGTGAGCAACCAGACCTTTCTCCAGGATGGTCGGCAGTTCGAGTACACCGAATCACGGCACACCCTGGACAAGTTCTACTTCTCCGACGTAGCCCGGCGCTAAGCCCCGTCCTGCCTCGTCAGCCCAGCAAAGCCAGCAGTTCACCACTCAGGGGGCCGATGCGCTTCGACTCCTTGGCGGTGTTCACCTGCTGCGCCACCCGCGCCACCTCGATCACCGGGTGCTTGAGCGGATAGCCGCCCTTGCTGTCGAGCCAGCTCAGGACCTCCGCCAGGTGCCACAGCGAAGCACTGCCTTCATGAATCGCCAAGGGAAAGCTGTCGGCATGACCGAGCATCAGCTTGCGCATGTTCTGCCGCGAAACGCCGACGATCTCGGCGATCTCGCTGAGGCCGACGAAATCCGGACTGGCCTCCACCAGCCGCGCCTCGGGAATGATCCGCTTGATATCCGCCAGGGCACTGAGCAGCGCCGCTTCGGCAGTCTCGGCCTCGCGACTGAACTCCAGGGCCAGGCGCCCGGCCAATCCGGTGCCCACCAGGGCATCGGTGCAACCCGCCGCGCCGAGGCGCTCCACCAGTTGCAGCGGATCACAGCCCTCGAGCGGCAACAGATAGTTGAGGGTGAACAGGTATTCCATGGTGCTTACTCCTGACGGGCTGCCGGTGCCTTGGCCCCACGCAGCTGGTTCACGGTGCAGTTGTCGATCACCCGACACAGCGCCCGGGCGTGCTGGGCCGGGTTCTTCGGTGTGCGCCAGACACTGGTGATGCAGAACTCGCCACAGCGGCACACTTCGTTGTTGTACGGGCAGTAGATCCGGCCCCAGGCATGACCACTGCCGACCTCGATGCGCCAGCCCTGCCATTCGGCGTAGCGCAGGGCCATTTCAATATCCTTCTTGGGATGAATTGCACGAGCCATCCGTAGCCTCCAGTATCGTCAGGAACACAAGGTTGTCAACTGACAACCACAAACAATCCGATCAACGCCGCTCAGCAGATACTTCGCTGCAAGGACAAAACAATGAGGGGCAGACTCGAAGGGTACACGGCCCCCCTGAGGCTAAACGGGGCAATATCTTTCCCGGTATTGCGTGAACGCGAAAAAACCGGGTTTTCCAATACCCGGACATACAAATGGCGATCCACCCAAGGTGCGATCGCCATTTTTTTGCAACACAGAGACTTCAATCGACAAATCGGCTGAGACGCTCTGCTCCCTCCTCCGTCACTCGGACCATGGCACTCAGCACCACCCCGTCGCACCGGTCGTGGGCGACCACATTCCAGCCATTGGACATAACCCGGACATGCGGGGTCCCGGCCTTGGCCAATACCTGAACATTCAATACCTGGCCGGCCACCATGGGTTCGCAATGCCCCGCAACGCGGTAACCCAAGACCTGAGGCGCCTGGATCCGCTGCCTGCCCATGCCATAACCGCAATATTCAATCACTGCACTGAATCCCTGGGCGTCCAGCACCTCCTGGATAGCGCAGCCGATAGCCCCCAGTGACTCACCGCCGCGTACCTGCCGTAAGCCCTGCCCCAGAGCGTCCTTGGCACAGCTCAGCAAACGCAGTTGTTCCTCGCTGGCGCCAGGCGTGGCAAAGGTCCAGGACTGCGCACCATAACCCTTGCGGGATGACACGATGACCTCGACCTTGACCAATGCACTGGCCGGCAAAAGCTCCTCAGAGGGCAGGCAACTGATCAGCTGCGCATTCACCGAAACAGGAACGGCTGCGGGGTATCCCTTGTAGCCCACCAGCGCAGGCAACAACTGACGGCTATCGAGTTGCTGGAGCACATGCTCCTGAATCTCCAGGCGCGACCCCCCCTCCACGATAAGCGGCTTGAGCGCCAGCAGAATGTCCGTCACTTCGCCAGCAAGACGCCTCTCTTCAGCCACAATGTCCTGCTCCGGCAAGGCACCGATCAACGCAAAAGCCTCGCGGTTGTCCGCGGCAAAACGATCAAAACGTGACAATGGCGGTACCGTCACGCTCGGCAGCTCCGGCGTTTCAGCCGCCAAGCCCAAGGCTCTCAGCAACTTGCCAAACACACTCATCTCAACAGCCCTATCCGATGACAGCCTCATTGGGCAGCCCGTTTTCATTAACAAGAAGGCCCCTGATCTCGCGATCAGGGGCCTTCTTAACGGACTAGAAAACACTCGTCCGATTCACCACAGCCTCACAAGCGTGAGACCGAGCGATCATTCCCACTCAATCGTGGCCGGCGGCTTGCTCGACACGTCGTAGGTGACGCGGGAGATGCCTTCGATCTCATTGATGATGCGGCCGCTGACGGTTTCCAGCAGCTCGTAAGGCAGGTGCGCCCAACGTGCGGTCATGAAGTCGATGGTTTCCACGGCGCGCAGGGCCACGACCCAGGCGTAACGACGGCCATCACCGACCACGCCCACGGATTTCACCGGTTGGAACACCACGAAGGCCTGGCTGACCTTGTGATACCAATCGGCCTTGCGCAGTTCTTCGATGAAGATGTGGTCGGCACGACGCAGCAGGTCGGCGTATTCCTTCTTCACTTCACCGAGGATGCGCACGCCCAGGCCCGGGCCCGGGAACGGGTGACGGTAGACCATGTCGTACGGCAGGCCCAGCTCCAGGCCCAGACGGCGGACTTCGTCCTTGAACAGCTCGCGCAGAGGCTCGACCAGCTTGAGGTTCATCTCTTCCGGCAGGCCGCCGACGTTGTGGTGCGACTTGATCACGTGGGCCTTGCCGCTTTTCGCGCCAGCCGACTCGATCACGTCCGGGTAGATGGTGCCCTGGGCCAGGTACTTGATGTTGTCCAGTTTGTTGGACTGGGCATCAAACACGTCGATGAAGGTGCGACCGATGATCTTGCGCTTCTTCTCCGGGTCGGACTCGCCGGCCAGGTTGTTCAGGAACTGATCTTCAGCGTTGGCGCGGATCACCTTGACGCCCATGTTCTCGGCGAACATGGCCATCACTTGCTCACCTTCGTGCAGGCGCAGCAGGCCATTGTCGACAAAGACACAGGTCAACTGGTCGCCGATGGCCTTGTGCAACAGCGCGGCAACTACCGAAGAGTCAACGCCGCCGGACAGGCCCAGCAAGACGTTGTCGGTGCCGACCTGGGCACGGATGTTGGCGATGGCGTCTTCAGCAATTTTCGACGGGGTCCACAGCGCTTCGCACTGGCAGATGTCGAGGATGAAGCGCGAGAGGATGCGACCGCCCTGCTTGGTGTGGGTCACTTCCGGGTGGAACTGCACGCCGTAGTAGCGCAGGTCATCGTTGAACATGCCGGCAATCGGGCAGCTCGGAGTGCTGGCCAGGATGTGGAAGTCCTGCGGCATCTTGGTGACCTTGTCACCGTGGCTCATCCACACGTCGAGGCCGAACAGGCCGTCGGCGTCGACGTGGTCTTCGATGCCGTCCAGCAGGCGGCTCTTGCCCACCACATCAACCCGGGCATAACCGAACTCACGCAGCTCGGAACCTTCGACCTTGCCGCCCAGTTGCTCGGCCATGGTCTGCATGCCGTAGCAGATACCAAAGACCGGCACGCCCAGTTCGAACACCGCTTGCGGGCAGCGAGGGCTGTTGGCTTCGTGCACAGACTCGGGACCGCCGGCGAGGATCACGCCTTTGGGAGCGAATTCGCGAATCGCTTCGTCGTCCATATCAAACGGATGCAGTTCGCAGTAGACCCCGATCTCACGCACGCGGCGGGCGATCAGTTGAGTGTACTGGGAACCGAAGTCGAGGATCAGGATGCGGTGAGCGTGGATGTCGAGGGCCATGGTCAGTCTCGTCTAATTTCAGAAACGACACGGGGCTGAAAAACACAGCCCCGGTTACTAAATTCGTCAATCGCCTCCAGGCCTGGGCCTGAAGGCGATCACTATCAACCTACGCGATAGTTGGGCGCTTCCTTGGTGATCTGCACGTCGTGGACGTGGGATTCAGCCATGCCGGCGCCGGTGATGCGGACAAACTCCGGCTTGGTGCGCATTTCTTCGATGTTGGCGCTACCGGTGTAGCCCATGGAAGAACGCAGGCCACCCATCAATTGATGGATGATCGCGCCCAGGGTGCCCTTGTACGGCACACGACCTTCGATGCCTTCCGGCACCAGCTTCTCGGCACCCGCGGAGGAGTCCTGGAAGTAGCGATCGGAAGAGCCCTGGGCCTGGGACATGGCGCCCAGGGAGCCCATGCCACGGTAAGCCTTGTAGGAACGGCCCTGGAACAGCTCGATCTCGCCTGGAGCTTCTTCAGTCCCGGCGAACATTGAGCCCATCATCACGCAGGAGGCACCGGCTACGATGGCCTTGGACAGGTCACCGGAGAAACGGATGCCGCCATCGGCGATCAAAGGTACGCCAGTGCCTACCAGCGCTGCTGCAACATTGGCGATCGCGCTGATTTGCGGTACGCCAACACCCGCGACGATGCGTGTGGTGCAGATCGAGCCAGGGCCGATACCGACCTTGACCGCGTCAGCGCCGGCTTCGGCCAGGGCCTTGGCGGCAGCGCCGGTGGCGATGTTGCCGCCGATCACCTGCACTTCAGGGAAGTTCTCTTTGACCCAGCGTACGCGGTCGATCACGCCTTTGGAGTGACCGTGGGCGGTGTCCACCACCACCACGTCAACACCGGCATTGACCAGCGCAGCAACGCGATCGCCCGTGTCTTTACCGGTGCCGACCGCAGCGCCTACGCGCAGACGACCCTGGTCGTCCTTGCTGGCCAGCGGGTAAGCCTTGGCTTTTTCGATGTCATTGACGGTCATCATGCCCTTGAGGGCAAAGGCGTCGTCGACGATCAGCACACGTTCGATACGGTGTTTGTGCAGCAACTCACGAACGGCGGTCTTGTCGGCGCCTTCCTTGACAGTGACCAGACGCTCTTTAGGCGTCATCACTTCACGGACGCTGACTTCCAGACGGCTTTCGAAACGCACGTCGCGGGAAGTCACGATGCCCACCAAATCACCGTTGTGCAGCACTGGCACACCGGAGATGTTGTGCATGCTGGTCAACTCGAGCAGGTCACGCACGGTGGCTTCGGCTTCGATGGTGATGGGGTCTTTGACCACACCAGCTTCGAAACGCTTGACCTTGCGCACTTCGGCAGCTTGCTGCTCGATGGTCATGTTCTTGTGGATGATACCGATGCCGCCTTCCTGAGCCATGGCGATTGCCAGACGGGCTTCAGTGACGGTGTCCATGGCGGCGGAAACCAGTGGGATATTCAGCTCGATGCCACGGGTCAAACGGGTCTTTAGACTGACTTCATTAGGCAGTACTTCGGAATAACCGGGCACTAAGAGGATGTCGTCGAAGGTGAGGGCTTCTTGGCTGATACGCAGCATCGCGGGGGCTCCCGGGCGGGAAAATGGAAGCGCGCCATTATACTCAGACACCTACCCGGGCTCAATGTAAAACTCAGCCTAATATCGCTGGAGTGATAGATGGATATCTCGCCTCGATCCGTAGCAGCGGTTACAACTGCACTTTGACCCAACTTACCGGCTGATCCAGCCAATCGGCGAACTCGTCGATGAAGCTCTGCTTGAAGCCCGCCTGCGCCCAGTTGTTGAAAATGAACCCCAGGTTGGAAAAGCCGCACTCCTGGAGGAACAGGAAACCGTTGATGTCATCTTCATGACCGCATTCGGGGCAGGTGAAGTTGTCGGTGCGGCCAGGCATCCACTCTTCCAGACTCTCGAACAACGCTTCACCGATTTCCTGGCGACACTCGGCACAGCCGGCTTCTTCGAGAAACCCCTTGGCCGGGGTATAGATGCAACGCTTGGTGATGATCTCCAGGCCATTGATCAGCTCGCCAAAAGGCAAGGCCTCTGGACGCAGTACCACGTCCCGGGCACCGGGGGCGATGGCGTGCCCCATGCGACTGCCGGTCCGCCCGCAGGTGGTCAAGTCCTCCTCGATAATGTTCTTGCGCACCAGCCAACGCACGATCGCCCGGGCCCGGGGTTCGTGCACCGGCAAAGTGGAAATTTTCGGGACGAGAATGCTTTGGGAATTCATGGATAAGCCTGAAACGTCGAAAGGCAGAAAACGCGCATCGCCAGCAAGCCGGCTCCTACTGTCAATTGTAGAAGCCGGTTTGCCAGCGAACAGATCTGAAGGCCCGCAGCTTAATCCCTGAACCCCACAGGTCAAGTACTCAGGTAGCGGCCAATCAAGGCAATACCGCTGGCCAGCACCAACCAGGTCACCAGTCGTACAAAGGCCTCCCGAGACAACTTCCTGGTCAAGCCGCGCCCGATCCACAACCCCAGTGCCATCGCCGGCAACAGGCACGCCGCCAACAGCAACAACGGCAGCTCGGCATAGACGCCAGCCACAGTGAACAGGCTCAGGCGCACCACGGTACTGCAACTGATCAACGCACTCTGAGTTGCCCGCGCCGGATCCTTGGGCAAGCGGCTGTTCAGATAAATGGCATACAAGAAGCCGCCACTGCCGAACAAGGCACCAAACATCCCACCGACTATTCCCATCGGCACCGACCAGCCTGCCGCCAACCGGGTTGGACGCGCCTTCACCCACAAGCTGTAAATGGCATAAGCGCTGATGAACAGCCCCATTAATAGAAGTAACAGATCGGACTTGAGGTTGAGCAGAAAGATCACCCCCAAGGTGCAACCCAGCGCCATACATGGCAGCAAGCGCAACAGTTCGGGCCTGGCCACCTCCTTGCGCGACGGCAACAGGTTGCCAAAGGCGGCGACAAAATCCAGCAACACCAGCAGCGGCACGATCTTCGACAGCGGCATGAACAGGATCAGGATCGGCCCCGCCACCAGCGCCGTGCCGAACCCGGCAATGCCAAACACTATGTACGCCAGCGCGATGCCCAGGCCTATCGCCAACCAACTACCCGGGCCAAACGACCACTGGTTCAAACCCTCGATGATCACGCTCATCACTGCGACTTCCCAAATGAGTACGCAATGACTTTAGCCAGCAGCGAGCCTTGCGACTAATATCGTCAAAGCCGCCAACCCATCGCAAAAAGGCATGCCTTGTGATTTCGACTCGTCAACTGCGTTACTTCGTGGAAATCGCCGAATGCGGCAGCTTCAGCGCTGCTGCAGAACGCCTGTTCGTCGCCCAGTCAGCCCTCAGCCGGCAGATCAAGGAACTGGAAAGCCAGCTGCAAACCCCGCTGTTCGAGCGCACCGCGCGCCTGCCACGGCTGACGGCCGCAGGCGAAGTCTTCTTCCCCAAGGCACGCAATCTGCTGACCGAATTGCACAAGGCCGGCGAACTGGCCACCCAAGTGGGCCAGGGACAATTGGGTACCCTGCGCCTCAGCCACTCCAGCACCGTGCCCATGAGCGGCCGCCTGCTGCAGAGCATCAGCGGTTACTTACAGCGCTGCGCTGGAGCGTCGGTGGACATCGTCAAACTGTCTTCCGAGGCACAGTTGGAAGAACTGGCCGGAGGCCGCCTGGATGTCGGCCTATTGCGCCTGCCAGTGCTGCGCCAACGGGAAGGGGTGCAAATCGTGCCGCTGTTCAGCGAGCCGCTCTTGCTGGCGGTACCGCCGGAGCATCCGCTGGCGCTGGACCCTCCGGCCAAGGGCATCGACCTGGCGCAGCTCAAGGAAGAAGCCTTCATCTCCATTCCCCACCCCCAGCGCGGCGGCTTGAGCTACCTGTCGGCAGAGCTGTGCATGCGCCAGGGTTTCTTTCCCAAGGCGGCTCGCGTGGTGTCCCGCAAGACCACTCAGTTGCACCTGATCCAGGCCGGGTTTGGCATTGCCCTGCTGCCCGAGTCGATGCGGGACATTGCGCCGACCAGCATTCATTTTCTGCCGCTGGCCGATACCGATTGCCAAAGCACTATCGCCCTCGCCTATCGACAAGATCCGACGCCTCTGGTGGCACAATTCGTCGAGCATTTCCGCAATCTCCTGTAGCCGCTGCCGCAGGCTAGGGCCACGTTCAGACGAAGAAGTCCGCAAGGCTTTCAGCGCTCTCAAGCCCCTGCGCTCACTTCGTGACCGATCGCAGTATTCGGCAGTCGCTACATGCTCTGCCGATTTGCGTTGTTCCATCGCCAGGCAGGCCTTTAAACTGCGCGCCATGATTAAAGATCCCTTTGCACGACTCGGCCTGGACCGCGAAGTCCTCACCGTCACCCAGCTCAACGGCCGCGCCCGGGTGCTGCTCGAAGACGTGTTCAGCAATATCTGGGTCGAAGGCGAGATCTCCAACCTCGCCCGCCCAGCGTCCGGCCATGTGTATTTCACCCTCAAGGACAGCGGCGCCCAGGTGCGCTGCGCACTGTTCCGGCAGAATGCCGCGAGGGTCCGCCAGGCATTGAAGGACGGCCTGGCGGTCAAGGTTCGCGGCAAAGTCTCGCTATTCGAAGGGCGCGGCGACTATCAGCTGATTCTCGATACCGTGGAGCCCGCCGGCGACGGTGCCCTGCGCCTGGCCTTCGATGCACTGAAAGACAAGCTCAGCGCCGAAGGGCTATTCAGTGCCGAGCGCAAAGTGCCGTTGCCGGCTCATCCACAACGCATTGGCATCATCAGTTCGCCCACCGGTGCAGTGATTCGCGACATCATCAGCGTATTCCGGCGCCGTGCCCCCCAGGTTTCCCTGACCCTGATCCCCACTGCCGTGCAGGGCCGCGAAGCCACCGCACAGATCGTCCGCGCCTTGCAACTGGCCGATGCCCGAGGCTTCGACGCATTGATCCTGGCTCGGGGCGGCGGCTCCCTGGAAGACCTCTGGTGCTTCAACGAAGAGGCCGTGGCCCGAGCCGTGGATGCTTGCGTGACGCCCATCGTCAGCGCCATCGGCCATGAAACCGATGTGTCCATCAGCGATTTCGTGGCTGACGTCCGCGCGCCCACGCCCTCCGCCGCCGCAGAATTGCTGGCGCCGGACTCCAGCGATCTGCAACGCCGGGTCGACAGCCTGCATCGGCGCCTGGTGATGCGCATTCGCGATCGGTTGATGCGCGACCGCCTGCGCCTGGATGGCCTGGCCCGACGCCTGCGCCATCCTGGCGAACGCCTGCGCCAACAAGCGCAACGCCTGGACGATCTGGACATGCGCTTGCGCCGGGCCTTCGAGCGCAACCTGAACACCCGCCGCGAACGCCTGATCCGCCTGGAAACCCGCCTCGGAGCCCAGCACCCGGGACGCCAACTGGCCCTGCTGCGCCAACGCCTCGACAGCCTTGCCGAGCGCCTGCCCCGAGCCATGCGTGAAGGCCTGAAAGCCCGCCGCCTGCAACTGCACAGCCAGATGCAGACCCTGCATGTAGTCAGCCCCCTGGCGACCCTGGGTCGGGGCTACAGCATTCTTCTGGACGACCGCGGCCAGGCCATCCGTACAGCCGGACAAACCCGCAACGGCCAGCGCCTCACTGCCCGCCTCGGTGAAGGTGAGCTGCAAGTACGGGTCGAGGACAACCACCTGACGCCTGTCACCCTTTCTTTACTGGACTGACCCATGCCACGTTTTCTCTGCTCCCTGCTGTTGCTGTGCCTGGCCTGCAACGCTCACGCCGACAGCTATATCACCCGCCTGTTGAACAAGCCCGTACCTGGTGGCGTGGCCGTGATCGACCTGGGCAGTGCCGCCCAGGCGCCCAAGGCCAACTACCAGGGCAAGCCGGTACTGGTGGTGAAGGAGCAGAACAATTGGCTGGCCATTGTTGGTATCCCATTGACGGTCAAGCCTGGAACCCAGCAAGTCAGTGTCGGTGGCCAGAACCTGAACTTCACGGTCGGCAGCAAGAAATACCCCGAGCAACGCATCACCCTAAAGAACCAGCGCCAGGTGAACCCGAACCCCGCGGACCTGAAACGCATCGACGGTGAACTCGCGGAGCAGATCCGCGCCTATCGCAGTTTCAGCCCCAACACCCCGAGCAACCTGCTGCTGGACAAGCCCGTCAACGGGCCACTGTCGAGCAAATTTGGCGTACGCCGCTTCTTCAACGGCGAGGAACGCAACCCTCATGCTGGACTGGATTTCGCGGTGCCGGCAGGAACGCCGATCAAGACTCCGGCGGCAGGCAAGGTGATTCTGATCGGCAACTATTTCTTCAACGGCAACACGGTGTTCGTCGACCACGGCCAGGGGTTTATCAGCATGTTCTGCCACATGTCGAAGATCGACGTGAAGGCCGGCCAGTCCCTGGCGCGAGGGGCGGTGGTGGGCAAGGTCGGCTCTACTGGCCGTGCTACTGGGCCGCATATGCACTGGAACGTCAGCCTGAATGATGCACGGGTCGACCCGGCAATCTTTATCGGCGCCTTTCAGCCCTGATTGGGCAACCCCGGTTGCCGGCAATCGGTAGCGATTCGCCGGCAAGCCGGCCCCTGCAGCGATTGCGCCGCTTGTACGGACCGCGCAATTCGTACAACGCTTAGCTAACAAATCCAGAATAAAATCTCGACAAACCCCTTAATTCGAGTATTCCTCTCAATTTTTTCCGACTGCTTGCCAACGTTCATCTCAATGGTTAGGGTTGAGCACATGAAAACTTCTCATACCCTCATTCAGCGTCGTCAACACCGAAGCCTCTGTCTCGTCAGCGCACGACTGCCAGGCTGAATCGCGGTGCCTCATCCCCCTGCGTCAACACTGCACTCTTGACTCACCGGCAGGCCGCCTCTATTCGGCCCGGACAATAAGGATTTCTCCATGACCATGCTCAAAGACCCATCATCCAAATACCGCGCTTTTCCGACCATCAACTTGCCGGATCGCACCTGGCCGTCGAAAACCATCACCAGCGCGCCGATCTGGTGCAGCTCTGACTTGCGTGATGGCAACCAGTCGTTGATCGAGCCGATGGATGCAGTCAAGAAGCTGCGTTTCTGGAAAACCCTGGTGGCCGTCGGTGTGAAGGAAATCGAGGCCTCGTTCCCAGCCGCGTCGCAAACCGATTTCGACTTCGTGCGCACCCTGATCGAAGACGGCCACATCCCGGACGACACCACCATCCAGGTGCTGACCCAGGCCCGTGAAGACCTGATTGCCCGGACCTTCGAATCCCTGCGCGGAGCGAAGAAAGCCATCGTCCACCTGTACAACGCCACCAGCCCTTCGTTCCGCCGCATTGTCTTCAACCAGGACAAGGCCGGGGTGAAGGAGATCGCGGTGAACGCGGCCAAGCTGTTCGTCAAGTACGCCGCCCAGCAGCCGGAAACCCAGTGGCAGTTCGAATACTCGCCAGAAACCTTCAGCGCCACCGAACTGGAGTTCGCCAAGGAAGTCTGCGACGCCGTGGTGGAAGTCTGGAACGCGACCCCAAGCAACAAGGTAATCCTCAACCTGCCGGCCACCGTTGAAGTAGCAACGCCGAACATCTATGCCGACCAGATCGAGTGGTTCTGCCGTCATATCAACCGCCGTGACAGCGTGCTCATCAGCCTGCACACCCACAACGACCGTGGCACCGGCGTAGCTGCCACCGAGCTGGGCCTGATGGCCGGCGCTGATCGCGTTGAAGGCTGCCTGTTTGGCAATGGCGAACGTACCGGTAACGTCGACCTGGTCACCGTGGCCTTGAACCTCTACACCCAGGGCGTCTATCCGGAGCTGGATTTCTCCGACATCGACGGCGTGCGCAAAGTAGTGGAAGAGTGCAACCAGATTGCCGTGCACCCGCGCCACCCTTATGTTGGCGACCTGGTCCACACCGCCTTCTCCGGCTCCCACCAGGATGCGATCCGCAAGGGCTTTGCCCAGCAGAAAACCGATGGTTTGTGGGAAGTGCCCTACTTGCCGATCGACCCGGCCGACATCGGCCGTAGCTACGAGGCGGTCATCCGCGTCAACAGCCAGTCGGGTAAAGGCGGTATCGCCTACCTGCTGGAGCAGGAATACGGCATCAGCCTGCCGCGCCGCATGCAGATCGAATTCAGCCAGGTGGTGCAGCGGGAAACCGATCGCCTGGGCCTGGAGATGACCGCCCAGCAAATCCACGCGTTGTTGCACAGCGAGTACTTGCAGGCCAACACCCCGTACGCGCTGGTCAGCCATCGCCTGCAAGAAGAAAACGGCCACAGTGCCGTGGAAGTGGAAGTGTCGAGCAAGGGCCAGGGCGAAACCAACCTGCACTGGCGCGGCAAGGGCAATGGCGCCCTGGAAGCCCTGGTGGCCGGCCTGCCGATCCCCGTGGAGATCATGGACTACAACGAACACGCGATTGGCGCGGGCACCAACGCCAAGGCAGCGGCCTACATCGAGTTGCGCGTGAACGGTGAGCGTGCCGTGCATGGTGTGGGCATCGATGAAAACATCACCACCGCCAGCTTCAAGGCGCTGTTCAGCGCCCTGAACCGCTCGCTGAGCCAGCCGGAAGCCAAAGCGGCATAAGCTCGCTGCAATACAAAAAAAGGCCCCGAGGCATACCTCGGGGCCTTTTTGTTGCAGCAAGGCTTGATCGTATCCGGACAATGCACGGATACATCAGCGATCAGGCATGGACATCAATACCGAAGATCGCTTGCAGCAACGCGGCCTGCAGGGCCAGCAGGTTGCTGCTAGTCACTGCGATCTGGGTCTGCATTTCCATGGCCTGCATGGCCTTCTGCTCGTCGCTAGCCTGGCTTTTCTGCATGTCCGCCAACTGCGCCTGTTGCTGAGCAAGCATCTCTTGGGTTTGCTCGATCTGCTTTTCCAACTCCTCGATAGAATTGCCACTCGCCTTGACCGCATCAATACTGGCATCGGGGGAATTGACCCGCAGTTCCTGACCGTCGGTGCCGGACGTGTCCTCCATGGACTGAAGCTTGCCGGCGCCGGTTTCGTCGTGCCCGTCCACTGCGGCTTTCGGGGCGGCAACAGGATAAGGGTTGGCGGTAATAGCGCTGATGCTGGTCATAACGACTCCTCCTAGGTTGACCGCCCTATCGGCTTTCAGCGCAGAACCTTGATATGACGAAAATGTAATAAAATGTGTATCTCTATGCGTTTCTCAAGTGAACTGGAAGGTATCGGCATCGAGATTCGCCGGAAAACGCGCACGATAAGCCGCCAGTTCCCCGGCATTCAGGCAGACCTGAAACACCCCATCCGCCTCACCGGCACCGAGCAGGGTCTCACCCTGGAAATCCAGCACTTGGCTGTCGCCGGTGTAAGCGAAGCCTTTACCATCCGTGCCGACCCGGTTCACCGCAGCCACGTAACACAGGTTTTCAATCGCCCGGGCCGGCAGCAAGCGGTTCCAGTGCAGACGCCGGGCGCCAGGCCAGTTGGCGGTATACAGCAGCAGGTCAGTGTCCTGGGCATCCCGACTCCACACTGGAAAACGCAGGTCGTAGCAGATCAGCGGGCGAATACGCCAGCCCTTGAGCTCGAACTGCACCTGGCGCTCTCCCGGGGTGAAGTGATTGTGCTCGCCGGCCATGCGGAACAGGTGACGCTTGTCGTAGTGCCAGACTTCACCGTCAGGACGCGCCCACAACAAACGATTACGGTGGCTGCCGTCCGCTGCCTGGACGATCACACTGCCAGTGATCACTGCGTTGAGCTTCTTCGCCTGGCAACGCAGCCATTTGCTGGTAGGACCGTTCTCCGCTTCCGCCAAGGTCACGGACTCCATGGAGAAGCCGGTGGTGAACATTTCCGGCAGGATGACCAGGTCAGCACCACGGGCCTGCTCCAGTAACTGCTCGAAATGCTCGAAGTTGGCCTGACGGTCGTGCCAGGCCAGGGTGGTCTGAATCAGAGCCAGATTCAGATCAGGTAATGCACTCAGATCACGCATAGTTTCTCCGCCGCCTGACGCAGCGTCTCCTCGCGCTTGGCAAAACACAGACGCACCAGTCGCTGTCCCTGGGGCGGGTCCTGATAGAACACCGACACTGGAATGGCTGCCACGCCGTGCTCGCGAGTCATCCAGATCGCCATGTCGACATCATTCAAGTCTGGACGAATCTGCGAATAGTCCACCAGTTGAAAGTAAGTGCCGGCCACCCGGGTAAATCTGAAACGCGAAGGGCTCAGCAAATCGCAGAACAGATCACGCTTGGCCTGATAGAAGGCCGGCAGTTCTTCGACATGCTCCGGGTGCTCGGCCATGAAGTCCGCCAGAGCGTACTGCAAAGGGGTGACACCACAGAAGCTGACATATTGATGCACCTTGCGCAGCTCGGCGCTCAGGGCCGGTGGAGCAATGACATAACCGGTCTTCCAGCCAGTTACGTGATAGGTCTTGCCGAACGAGCTGACCACAAAAGCCCGTTGGTAAAGCTCTTCGTGAGCCAGCACGCTGACGTGCGGCACGCCGTCGAACACCAGGTGCTCGTAGACCTCGTCGCTGACCAGGTAGATGTCGCGATCACGGATCAACATCGCCAACTGATCCAGCTCGGCACGACTGACCAGGGCACCACAGGGATTGTGCGGTGTGTTGAGGATGATCATCCGCGTACGCGTACTCAACGCCTCACCGAGGCTCTGCCAGTCGATGGCAAAGTCATCCTGGCCCAGTTGCACATGCACGCAACGGCCACCAGCCAGTTCTACCGCTGGCTCATAGCTGTCGTAGCTGGGGTCAAAGACGATGACCTCATCACCGTGCTGGATCACCGCCTGGATCGCACAGAAGATCGCCTGGGTCGCCCCCGGCGTGATGGTTACTTCGCTGTCGGCATTGACCTGAACGCCATAGCTGCGGGCGATTTTCGCCGCCACCTGCTGCCGCAGGGCCGACAGGCCGGTCATTGGCGCGTACTGGTTATGACCACTGGCAACGTGACGGCCAACCGCATCGAGCAACGCTTGCGGGCCGTTAAAATCAGGAAAACCCTGGGACAGGTTGAGCGCTCCGGTATCCGCCGCGAGCTGGGACATTTGCGTGAAGATGGTGGTGCCGACATTCGGCAGCTTACTGGTGATCATGAGGGCTCCCTGCTGGACACCCGGCTCTACGAAGGCGCGGGAGGCCCCCGAGAATAGCCCAAACACCAGGCATGAAAAAGGGCGCCATGGGCGCCCTCCTTCCACTACCACATCCGTAACCTCTGGCTTGTCAGCGAAGCGTTGAATCCGCGCTATCGCTCGCCTGCAAGCCGGCTGCTACAAGGTCACTCAGCGCTTGTCACGGCGCTTTTTGTCGGCCTTCTTGTGGTGGGTCATCAAACGACGCTTCTTGTTGACCTGACGGTCAGTCAGCGTGTTCTTGTTGCCTTCGTACGGGTTCTCGCCACCTTTGAACTCGATACGGATTGGCGTACCCACCAGCTTCAGCACTCGACGGTAGGTGTTTTCTAGGTAACGCACATAGGACTTCGGCACCTTCTCCACCTGGTTGCCGTGGATCACGATCAACGGTGGGTTGGCACCGCCCAAGTGGGCGTAGCGCAACTTGATCCGACGATTGTTGACCATCGGCGGAGCATGCTCGCCAACGGCGTCTTCGAGGATCTGGGTCAGGCGGCTGGTAGGCCAGCGAGTCACCGCCGACTTGAAGGAGTTCTGCACCGACTGGTAGAGGTTGCCCACGCCAGTACCGTGCAATGCCGAGATGAAGTGGATATCGGCGAAGTCGACGAAGAACAACCGGCGTTGCAGCTCGGTCTTCACGTAGTCGCGTTCGCCCGGCGTCATGCCGTCCCATTTGTTCAGAGCGATCACCAAGGCCCGACCGGCTTCCAGGGCAAAGCCCAACAGGTTCAGGTCGTGGTCCACCACGCCTTCGCGGGCGTCCATGACGAAGATCACCACGTTGGCGTCTTTGATCGCTTGCAGGGTTTTGACCACCGAGAACTTTTCGACTTCCTCGTGGATCTTGCCGCGCTTGCGCACACCGGCAGTGTCGATCAGCGTGTACTTCTCTTCGTTACGCTCGAAGGGAATGTAAATGCTGTCGCGCGTGGTGCCTGGCTGGTCGTACACGATGACCCGGTCTTCACCGAGCATGCGGTTGACCAGGGTCGATTTGCCGACGTTCGGACGACCAATGATCGCTATCTTGATGCCGTCTTTTTCGCTTGGGCCAGGAATGCGCTTGGCTTCCTCGCCTTCGGCAACGATCTCTTCCTCACCGTCTTCCGGCGCATCTTCATCGTCTTTCGGGAATTCGCGCAGGGCGATTTCCAGCATCTGGGTGATGCCACGACCATGGGCACCGGCGACCGGGATCGCATCGCCCATGCCCAGCGGCGCGAACTCGGCGCGAGCCATGTCCGGGTCGATGTTGTCGACCTTGTTCGCGACCACATAGGAGGTCTTGTTACGTTTGCGCAGGTGTTCGCCGATCATCTGGTCGGCCGCGGTAAACCCGGCCTTGGCGTCCACCAGGAACAACACCACATCAGCTTCTTCAATGGCCAGCAGCGACTGCTCGGCCATCTTTTCGTCCATGCCATGCTCGTCACCGGAAATACCACCGGTGTCGATCAAAATATAGGTACGCCCTTGCCACTTGGCCTCACCGTATTGGCGATCACGGGTCAGACCGGACAGGTCGCCGACAATGGCGTCGCGAGTCCGAGTCAGGCGGTTGAACAAGGTGGACTTGCCGACGTTAGGTCGGCCCACCAGGGCGATTACGGGAACCATGCGGCTCTCCACTGCGTTATTTCAGAAAATACAAAAGCCGCTGCGAGGCAGCGGCTGGTGCTCGGGGCAGCACCTTGACGTGCTGCGAACCTTGTCGAGACAAGGCCGCTTGGGGAATCAACCCCAAGCATAGTCAAACCATTACTTGATGGTCAGGGCTTCCAGTTTGCCGCTGTTGCCATACACATAAATCATATCGCCCATCACCAGCGGTCGGGCCCGCAGGCCATCGCTGTCGATGCGCACACGGCCGACGAAACGACCGTCAACCTGGCTCAGTAGGTGCAGGTAACCTTCCAGGTCACCCACCGCTACGTAGCTGGAGAAGACTTCCGGTGCCGACAGTTGACGGCGAGCCAGGGAGTCGTTGCTCCACAGGGCAGTAGTCGAACGCTCGTCCACACCTTCCACCGTACCCGAGGACAGGCTGACATAAACACTGCCAAAACCTTGGGCAACACCGGCGTAGCTGGAAGCATCACGCTGCCACAGCGGACGGCCGCTCTCCAGGTCCAGGGCAACAACACGCCCCTGGTAACTGGCGACATACAGTGTACCGCCGGACAGCAGCAAGCCGCCGTCGATGTCCACCACCCGATCCAGCTCGGAACGACCTTGTGGAATCGCTATACGCTGCTCCCACACCGGCACGCCGTTGCGGATATCCAGCGCCACCACCTTGCCGGTGGAGAGACCGGCCAGGGCCAGGCGATTGGTTGCCAACGGTGCACTGGTGCCCCGCAAGGTCAACACCGCCGGGGTGCTGTCGTAGAGCCAGATCTGGTGGCCAGTGCTGGCTTCAAGGCCAATCACTCGGTCATCCTGAGTCTGGACTACCACCACATCACCATTGGTAGCTGGCGGAGCCAACACTTCACTGGTAACGCGGGCACGCCATTTCTCTTCACCACTGGAGGCATCCAGGGCTACCACTTCGCCTTTCAGGGTGCCGATCATGACCAGGCCATAACCCACGCCAACAGCGCCGGAAACGGGCAGCTCGAGATCTTTCTTCCATTTGACGTCGCCGTTAATGCGATCCATGGAAACCACCACGCCAGTCACGTCAGCAGCATAGATGGTGTCACCATCGATGGCTGGCACCAGCATGTTGTAGGTTTCGCCCTGACCGTCACCGATCGAACGGCTCCACTGCTTTTGCAGGACCACTTCTTCTTTGAAGTCGACCAGCTCAGCCGGTGGCAGTTCTTTCTTGCTGTTGCTGCTGCAACCCGCGGCCAACAAGGCCAGAGCCAGCAATGCTGCATGTTTCCAACGGATCACGTCATGCATCCCCTTTGGCCAGGTCGTCCAGCTTGATTTGTAAGCCACCGACCGCCGCTTCATCCGACAGCGCCGCCTTGGCTTTTTGGTACGCCGCATGGGCTTCATCCACACGGCCCAACTGGACCAGCAGATCACCCTTGAGCTCTTCACGGGTCGCCAGAAACGCCTTGTCGGCATCGCCGTCGAGCAGTTTCAGGGCTTCATCGGCCTTATTCTGCGCCGCCAGTACCTGAGCCAGACGCTGACGCGCCACTTCACCCAGGGTCGCGTTCACCGGCTTGTCGGCAATGGCCTTGAGTTGCGCCGCTGCGTCGTCCAGCTTGCCAGTGTCCACTGCCACCTTGGCCACGAACAGGCTGCCGTACTGCGCGTAGGCGGTGCCACCGAACTCGCTGTTGAGTTTGCCGGCCAGGTCCGCAACACGGGCAGTGTCAGGCTTGCCATCAGGCGTCAGGGTGGTTTCCAGCAGTTGCTGATAGAGCACCGAAGCACCTTGCGACTGATTGTTCTGATACTTGTGCCAGGCTTGCCAGCCGAACACGATAACCAGGGCCAGCAGGCCGCCAGTCACCAGGGGTTTGCCGTTACGCTGCCACCAGTCTTTCAATTCCGCCAGCTGTTCATCTTCGGTACTCGACACCCCAATACTCCTTATTCGCTAAATCGGCTGTTTGACAGCTTCAACCCTGCACGACGCAGGTGGCCAGGTGCGCAGCGAGTGCATCCCAGGCAATGCTTTGTTGTTCACCCTGGCCACGCAGGGGTTTGAAACCTACCACTTGCTGGGCCAGTTCGTCGTCACCGAGGATCAGCGCGTACAGCGCACCGCTCTTGTCGGCCTTTTTGAATTGGCTCTTGAAGCTGCCAGCGCCGGCGTTGACCTGCAGACGCAGGTTCGGCAACTGATCACGCACACGCTCACTCAGGGCCAGTGCTGCCAGCTCGGCGGCCTCACCAAAGGCACAGAGGTAGACGTCAACCTGACGGGAAATCTCTTGCGGGATCTGCTCCAGGGTTTCCAGCAGCAGTACCAGGCGCTCGATACCCATGGCGAAACCAACGCCCGGGGTCGGCTTGCCGCCCATTTGCTCGACCAGACCGTCGTAACGGCCGCCAGCACAGACAGTGCCCTGGGCACCGAGCTTGTCGGTGACCCACTCGAAAACGGTCTTGCTGTAGTAATCCAGGCCGCGAACCAGCTTGGGATTGATCACATACGGAATACCGGCAGCATCCAGGCGAGCCTTAAGGCCCTCGAAATGCACACGGGACTCTTCGTCGAGATAGTCGGCCAGTTTCGGGGCATCCACCAGAACGGCTTGAGTCTCGGGGTGCTTGGTATCGAGGACTCGCAGTGGATTGGTCTTCAGACGGCGCTGGCTGTCTTCATCCAACTGGTCCAGGCGCGCAGAGAGAAACTCGACCAACGCCTCGCGATAACGCGCGCGCGCTTCGCTGGTGCCCAGGCTATTGAGTTCGAGCTTGACCGCATCACGGATACCCAACTCGCCCCACAAGCGCCACGTCAGCACGATCAACTCGGCATCGATGTCGGGACCATCCAGGTTGAATACCTCACAACCGATCTGGTGGAACTGACGATAGCGACCCTTCTGCGGGCGCTCGTGGCGGAACATCGGGCCGATGTACCAGAGTTTCTGCACCTGGCCACCGCCAGTGATGCCGTGCTCCAGCGCTGCGCGTACGCAAGCCGCGGTACCTTCCGGACGCAGGGTCAGGGAGTCGCCGTTACGGTCTTCGAAGGTGTACATCTCTTTTTCGACGATGTCAGTCACTTCACCGATGGAGCGCTTGAACAGCTCGGTGAACTCGACGATCGGCATGCGGATCTGCTTGTAACCGTAGTTATCCAGCAGACGCGCCACGGTGCCCTCGAAGTAGCGCCACAGGGGCGTCTGCTCGGGCAGGATGTCATTCATGCCACGAATGGCTTGCAGAGACTTGCTCACAAAAAATCCTTAAATACGTTCGGTTAGCCGCGGGCGATCAGCGCCGCGTCGGCTTCGACCTTTTCGGCCGCCTTCTGCCGGATCAGCCTTTCAAGCTCTTCCACCAGATTGTCATTGGTCAGTTTCTGCGCTGGCTTGCCATCGATATAGATCAGGTTCGGTGTGCCGCCGGTCAGGCCAATGTGCGCCTCTTTGGCTTCACCCGGGCCGTTGACCACGCAACCGATCACTGCGACATCCATAGGCACCAGCAAGTCTTCAAGGCGCACTTCCAACTCGTTCATGGTTTTCACCACATCAAAGTTCTGCCGCGAGCAACTCGGGCAGGCAATGAAGTTGATGCCACGGGAACGCAGGTGCAGGGACTTGAGAATGTCGTAGCCGACCTTCACTTCCTCGACCGGGTCGGCCGCCAACGAGATGCGAATGGTATCGCCAATTCCTTCGGCCAGCAGCATACCGAGGCCGACTGCAGATTTCACCGTGCCTGAGCGCAATCCACCAGCTTCGGTGATGCCCAGGTGCAGGGGCTGGATGATTTCCTTGGCCAGCAAACGGTAGGCTTCAACGGCCATGAACACGTCCGACGCCTTCACACTGACCTTGAAATCCTTGAAGTTCAGGCGCTCTAGGTGCTCAACGTGACGCAGTGCCGACTCTACCAGCGCTGCTGGGGTCGGTTCGCCGTACTTCTTCTGCAGGTCTTTTTCCAGGGAGCCGGCGTTGACCCCGATGCGAATCGGGATCCCGCGATCACGGGCGGCATCCACCACCGCACGCACTCGGTCTTCGCGACCAATGTTGCCCGGATTGATCCGCAGGCAGTCAACACCCAGCTCAGCCACGCGCAAGGCGATTTTGTAGTCGAAATGAATATCGGCTACCAGAGGTACCTTGACCAACTGCTTGATCCGGCCAAACGCCTCGGCGGCGTCCATGTCCGGTACCGAAATCCGCACGATATCGACACCGGCAGCTTCCAGGCGGTTGATCTGGGCCACAGTTGCAGCCACGTCGTTGGTATCGCTGTTGGTCATACTCTGCACTGCAATCGGGGCATCGCCACCGACCGGTACCGAGCCGACCCAGATCTTGCGGGACTCGCGACGCTTGATTGGAGATTCGCCGTGCATGACTTATTGACCTAACTTCAGGCGAGCGGTCTCGCCACTGGTGAACGGGGCGATATCTACCGCCTGACCGTTGTAAGTGATTTGTGCGCCGCGGGCATAACCCAGACGCACGGCAAAAGGCGGCTTGCCGCTGACATCGATGGTTTCACCCTTGCGCTTGAGGGCGCTGAGCAGAACCCTGCCATTGCCATCAGTAACCTGGGCCCAGCAGTCGGCGCTGAACTGGATCTGTACCTGGGCCGAGCCTGCTGCTGGAGTTGCCGGAGACGACACGCTGGCAGGGTTTGCCGGGACCGCTGGGGCAACGGCCTGAACCACGGGAGTCGTGACCACGGGTGCGACAACCGGCGTGGTATGCGCTGGAGCCACTGGCGCGACAGGCGTCGCCACCGAGGCCGAGACTAATGGTGCAGCAGCAGGAGCTTCGGCCGACGCCAGACTCTCGGTTTGCGCGGCATTGGCCTCAGCTTCGCTCTGGCCCTCGGCAACGGCCTGGTCTTCCGGTTCGTCGATCGGGTGAATCTGCGTGGTACCGTCTGCGCCTTCGACCTCGACGTGCTCGGGACTCAACGACATCGGCTCTTTGCCACGCAAGGAGGATTGATCCTGCCACCAGATAAAACCACCACCCACCACAGCCACCAGCAGCAGCAAGCTGACAATGCGCAGGATGGTGTGGGAAACCCGTACTGGCTCTTCGATACGACCCAGGGCATGAACGTTGCTGCCCTGGGAGTCGGTACCGGTGTACTGATCGAACTCCCGGACCAGAACCGCCTGATCCATGCCCAGCAACTTGGCATAGGCGCGAATATAGCCACGGGCAAAGGTGTTCCCCGGCAGCTTGTCGAACGCGCCGGCTTCCAGGTTGCTCAGGGAGCTCACGGTGAGGTTGAGCTTATGGGCTACTTCAGCCAGCGACCAACTATTGCTTTCGCGGGCCTGACGCAGGGTCTCACCGGGGTTTACGCGAGTCACTGCTTGAACTTCGGGATGCGCCGCTTTCATCATTGCTCCGACAGGTATTGCTGATATTCCGGCGTACCGGGATAAAGTCGTTTTAGTTGCAGACCGTAACTGGCGGCCTTGTCGCGATCTTCGAATACCGTTGCCAGCCGAACGCCGAGCAATAGACTACGTGCATTTTGCTCGTCGAGCAGGCTAAAACGATCGTAATAGTCACGCGCGGGCACATAATGCCTGTCTTCGTAAGACAACTCAGCCATTTCCAGCAATGCTCGAGGCTGTTGGTGATTCAGGCGCAGGGCTTTTTCCAGTTGTAACTGGGCCAGCTCACGCTGGCCCAGCTTCGAAGCGGTCATACCGAGGTTTTCAAACACTCGGGAACGCTCGGGATACAGAGTATCAGCAGCCGCTTGCTCGAAGCGCTGATAAGCCTCTTTGTAACGTTTTTCTGCGAAGAGCAAGCTGCCGTAGTTATTGAGGATCCGCGCACTGTCAGGGCGCGCCGCCAGGGCCTTGCGAAAATACTCTTCGGCAAGCACTGGTTCCATCTCAGCTTGAAACGCCAGTGCCAGTGCCGCATTGACATCAGCATCGCCCGGGGCCAGTTCAAGAGCTTTTTTCAGGGGCACCTTGGCCCGCTCGCTCATCCCCTGCTGCAAATAACCCAGGCCCAACTGCACATAAGCCTCACGCGCCTCATCACGCCCCTTGCTGGTGCTCATCGGGTTGGAATCACCCGATAGAACACAGCCAGCACAGAGGCTGGCAACAAGCAGGAGCAGCGCGAAGCGCAGAGCCATGGAGATCCTCTCTCAGGTACGGGTCGCAGCGCTTTGCGGCATATCGGCGTCGGCGCTCAATTCGCGCACGGCGATATAGCGTTCGCTGCGCCGGGTGCGATCAAGCACCTGCCCTACCAACTGACCGCAGGCGGCATCGATATCTTCACCACGGGTCGTACGCACGGTGACATTGAAGCCGGCATGGTGCAGTTGGTCCTGAAAGCGACGAATGGCGTTGTTGCTTGGACGCTCATACCCAGAATGCGGGAAGGGGTTAAACGGGATCAGGTTGATCTTGCAAGGAATATCCTTGAGCAACTCGACCATTTCCGTCGCGTGTTCCAGCTTGTCGTTGATGTCCTTGAGCAGGGTGTACTCGATGGTCAGCACACGCTTCTCGCCCAGGGAGGACATATAGCGCTGGCACGACTCGAGAAGCATCTTCAGCGGATACTTCTTGTTGATCGGCACCAACTGGTTACGCAATGCATCATTCGGTGCGTGCAGCGACAACGCCAGGGAGACGTCGATGTGCTTGGCCAGCTCATCAATCATCGGTACCACGCCGGAGGTCGACAGGGTCACACGGCGCTTGGAAATGCCGTAGCCCAGGTCGTCCATCATCAGGTGCATGGCCGCAACCACGTTGTCGAAGTTCAGCAGCGGCTCACCCATGCCCATCATCACCACGTTGGTGATGGCACGGTCGACGGTTGCCGGGACGCTGCCAAAAGATTTGTTGGCAATCCACACCTGGCCGATGACTTCGGCGGCGGTGAGGTTACTGTTGAAGCCTTGCTTGCCGGTGGAGCAGAAGCTGCAATCCAGGGCACAGCCTGCCTGGGACGAAACGCACAGAGTGCCGCGCTTGCCCTGGGGGATGTACACGGTCTCGACGCAGCTGCCGGACGCCACGCGCACCACCCATTTACGGGTGCCGTCGCTGGAGATGTCCTCGCTGACCACTTCGGGACCGCGAACTTCGGCAATAACCTTGAGCTTGTCGCGCAAGGCCTTGCTGACGTTCGTCATGGCGTCGAAATCATCGACGCCAAGATGGTGAATCCACTTCATTACCTGACCGGCACGGAAACGCTTCTCCCCGATTGAGTCGAAGAATTTTTCCATTTCCAGCTGAGTCAGACCCAGCAGGTTAGTTTTTGCAGTCGATGTAGTCATGGATTCACCTTCACTCATAAGCCAATGCTTAGCGAGTGGTTACTTCAGTAGCTGCGAAGAAGTACGAGATTTCGCGAGCAGCAGCGGCTTCGGAGTCCGAACCGTGCACAGCGTTGGCATCGATGGAGTCAGCGAAGTCAGCACGGATGGTGCCGGCAGCAGCTTCTTTAGGGTTGGTAGCGCCCATCAGCTCACGGTTCAGAGCGATAGCGTTTTCGCCTTCCAGAACCTGAACAACAACCGGGCCAGAGATCATGAAAGCAACCAGATCGCCGAAGAAACCACGAGCGCTGTGCTCAGCGTAGAAGCCTTCAGCTTCAGCTTTCGACAGTTGCTTCAGTTTCGAAGCTACAACGCGCAGGCCAGCTTTTTCGAAACGGGTGGTGATCTCGCCGATAACGTTTTTTGCAACAGCGTCAGGCTTGATGATGGAGAAAGTACGTTGAACAGCCATGGTGTAACTCCAGAAACGGTGATTAAAGCGAAAAATTAAACCCGCGAATTATACGCGGGTTTATAGGGATTGCCTAACTGCGTAGCCCGCGGATTCAGTCCGCTTCGTCGATCCAGGCGGCCTGAATTGCTTCAAGAACCTTCTCGCCTCCGCGAGCCGGATCGTCGCTGAACTCTGGCAATGCCAGAACCCATTGGTGCAGGTCGACAAAGTTCACATAGCGCGGATCTACATCTGGCTTGGACTCAGCCAGCTGGATCGCGATTTCCAGTACATCAACCCACTGCAGACTCATGACGGCTCCTTGAATCAGTGCGGCGCTTCGGCGGCATGGTTGAGTGAATACTTGGGAATTTCAACGGTCAGGTCTTCGTCGCCGACGATCGCCTGGCACGACAAGCGCGACTGTGCTTCCAGGCCCCAAGCCTTGTCCAGCAAGTCTTCTTCCAGCTCGTCAGCCTCGTTCAGCGAATCGAACCCTTCGCGAATGATGCAGTGACAGGTGGTGCAGGCACAGACGCCACCACAGGCGCTCTCGATCTCGATATGGTGGTCATGGGCAACGTCGAGCACCGAAACGCCGGGCTCGACCTCGACAACCAGACCGTCCGGGCAGTACACGGCGTGTGGCAGAAAAATGATCTGCGGCATCAGTTATTCCTCGATTTCATTCAGGTTGCGCCCCGCCAGAGCGGCTTTCACGGTCGAATCCAGACGGCGGGCAGCAAAGGCGTCGGTCACTTGCGACAGACGCTTGGTCTGCTGCTCGATGGCATAACCATCGGTGCCACGCATCAATTCACTCAGTTCCTGCATCTGCAACTCGATGACCATGCGCTCTTCGGCGTCCAGCAGGCGATCACCATCAGCCTCCAGTGCACCCTGTACGGCCTCGATCAGACGCTGAGCATCAACCTGCTGCTCACGCAGCACACGAGCCACTTTGTCGTCGCTGGCATGCTGGAAGGAATCCTTGAGCATCTTGGCAATTTCACCATCGGTCAGGCCGTAGGACGGCTTGACCTGGATACTGGCTTCAACACCCGAGCCCAGCTCCCGTGCAGAAACGCTGAGCAGGCCATCGGCGTCGACCTGGAAGGTCACGCGAATTTTCGCCGCACCAGCCACCATCGGCGGGATGCCACGCAATTCAAAACGCGCCAGGGAGCGGCAGTCACTGATCAGCTCGCGCTCGCCTTGCAGCACGTGAATCATCATGGCCGTCTGGCCATCCTTGTAGGTGGTGAAGTCCTGGGCACGAGCAACCGGGATGGTGGTGTTGCGCGGAATCACCTTCTCCATCAGCCCGCCCATGGTTTCCAACCCCAAGGACAGCGGAATCACGTCCAGCAGCAGCAACTCACCGCCTTCACGCTTGTTGCCCGCCAAAGTATCGGCCTGGATCGCAGCACCAATGGCCACCACCTGATCCGGATCGATCTCGGTCAACGGCTGGCGACCGAACATTTCAGCGACCGCTTCACGCACCCGTGGTACGCGAGTCGAACCGCCGACCATGACCACTGCCTGCACTTCTTCCAACTCGACATTGGAATCACGTACAGCGCGGCGGCAAGCTTTCAGGCTTCGGGCAACCAAAGGCTCGATCAGGGAATCGAAGGTTTCACGGGTCAGCGCTGCGCGCCAGTCGCCGTATACCACGTCCACCGAAGCGGCACTGGTCAAGGCTTCCTTGGCCGCGCAAGCAGTTTGCAGCAGACTGCGCTGAGTTCCTGGATCCAGGTCCGCAGACAAGCCGGCGCCCTCGATGATCCAACTGGCAATGGCGTGATCGAAATCGTCACCGCCCAGCGCAGTATCGCCACCGGTGGCCAGCACTTCGAAGACACCGCCGGTCAGGCGCAGAATGGAGATATCGAAAGTACCGCCGCCCAGGTCGTAGATCGCCACCACGCCTTCGGCGTGCTGGTCCAAACCATAGGCCACGGCAGCCGCGGTCGGCTCATTGAGCAGGCGCAGCACATTGAGACCAGCCAGCTTGGCCGCGTCCTTGGTAGCTTGGCGCTGCGCATCATCGAAATATGCAGGAACAGTAATCACTGCCCCTACCAACTCGCCACCCAGGGTCGCTTCGGCACGCTGGCGCAGGACCTTGAGCACTTCAGCAGACACTTCCACCGGGCTCTTCGGCCCCTGGATAGTCTCAATGAAAGGCATGTGCGACTCACCATCGACAAAGCGATAGGGGAGCTGCTCACCCAGCTGCTTGACGTCGGCCAGGCCGCGCCCCATCAGGCGCTTGACCGAAAGCACGGTATTCAGAGGATCAGTGGGCGCTGCCAGGCGAGCGGATTCGCCCACTTCGACGCGGTCGGCGTGATAACGCACGGCGGACGGCAGAATCACCTGACCCTGCGCGTCGGCCAGAGGCTCGGAAAGACCACTGCGCAAGGCAGCGACCAGCGAATTGGTAGTACCCAAGTCGATCCCCACAGCCAGGCGACGCTGGTGCGGTTGAGGACTTTGGCCGGGTTCGGCGATCTGCAGTAGGGCCATGCTTATCTGGACTTATCTGTATATCAGGCGTGCGACCGGAGCGGCACTGGGTTAATCGTCGAGGCGCTCTTCTAATTGGCGCACTTCGTAGGTGAGCTTGTCGAGGAACTGCATGCGCCGCATCAGGCGTTCGGCCTGTTCGCGCTGCGCTGCATCATCCCAACAGGCTGCGAAGCTTTCGTTCAGTTCATCCTGAGCCGTCTTGAGTCGACGCTTGAACGCGGCCACTCCAGCCAGATCGGCACTGTCCTGCAAGTCTTCGAGCTCTTCGCGCCATTGCATCTGCTGCAGAAGAAACTCCGGATCATGCACCGTGACTTCCAGCGGCAACTCACCGCCATTCAAGGCCAGGAGATAACGGGCGCGCTTGGGCGGACTCTTGAGGGTCTGGTAAGCCTCATTGAGGCTTGCCGACTGCTCCAGGGCCAGACGCTGCTCGCGCTCGGAAGCATCGGCAAAACGGTCCGGATGAACTCCACGCGCCAACTCACGGTAGCGCGCGGCCAGCTGTTCGAGATCCAGGCGGAAGCTCGGTTGCAGCTCAAATAAAGCGAAATGACAAGGAGTACCCACGAGAAGCCTCAGATGTTGAAGCTTTCGCCGCAGCCACACTCACCGCGCACGTTGGGGTTGTTGAACTTGAAGCCTTCGTTCAACCCTTCCTTGACGAAATCAAGCTCAGTGCCATCCAGATAGGTCAGGCTTTTCGGGTCGATGATCACTTTCTCGCCGTGACTCTCGAACACTTGATCGTCCTCGCCAACCTCGTCGACGAACTCCAGCACATAGGCAAGGCCGGAACAGCCCGTGGTGCGAACACCCAGGCGAATCCCATCACCCTTGCCGCGCCCATTGAGGGAACGTCGCACGTGTTGAGCAGCCGCTTCTGTCATGCTGATAGCCATCGTGACTCCTTACTTGTCGCCAAATCTGTGAAAGCCGATCGATCAGATCAAGCCTTTCTTCTGCTTGTAGTCGCGAACAGCCGCCTTGATGGCGTCTTCGGCAAGTACCGAGCAGTGGATCTTCACTGGAGGCAGGGCCAGCTCTTCAGCCAGCTGAGTGTTCTTGATGGTTTCGGCTTCATCCAGGGTCTTGCCCTTCATCCACTCAGTGGCGAGGGAGCTGGAGGCGATTGCCGAACCGCAGCCATACGTCTTGAACTTGGCATCTTCGATGATGCCCTGCTCGTTGACCTTGATCTGCAGGCGCATCACGTCGCCGCAGGCAGGAGCACCGACCATGCCGGTGCCGACATCCGGATCTTCCGCATCCATCTTGCCGACGTTGCGCGGGTTCTCGTAGTGGTCGATGACCTTTTCGCTGTAAGCCATGATTCTTAATCCTCACTCATCAGAGAGTCGCTCTGGGGTTCTGCAAATCGCCGTTATCGGTACGCTCTACAGAACCCTGTGCGGCGACTTATATTCAGTGCGCCGCCCACTCGATTTTCGAGATATCGACACCGTCTTTGTACATGTCCCACAGCGGCGACAGAGCGCGCAGCTTGGTGACGGCTTCGCAAACTTTCTGCGCCGCGTAATCGATTTCTTCTTCGGTGGTGAAGCGACCAAAGGTGAAGCGGATCGAGCTGTGGGCCAACTCATCGTTGCGACCCAGGGCGCGCAGCACGTACGAAGGCTCCAGGGAGGCCGAAGTACAAGCGGAACCGGAAGACACTGCCAGGTCCTTGAGGGCCATGATCAGCGATTCGCCTTCAACGTAGTTGAAGCTCAGGTTCAGGTTGTGCGGCACACGGGCGATCATGCTGCCATTGATGTACAGCTCTTCCAGATGCTCGACCTGCTTGTAGAAGCGGTCACTCAGGGCCTTGATGCGCAGGTTCTCGGCCACCATGTCTTCCTTGGCGAGGCGGAAGGCTTCGCCCATGCCGACGATCTGGTGAGTGGCCAGGGTACCGGAACGCATGCCGCGCTCGTGACCGCCGCCGTGCATGGCGGCTTCCAGGCGCACACGAGGCTTGCGGCTGACGTACAGCGCGCCAATGCCTTTAGGGCCATAAGTTTTGTGAGCACAGAAGGACATCAGGTCGACTTTCAGGGCCTGCAGGTCGATCTCGACCTTGCCGGTGGACTGGGCGCCGTCGACGTGGAACAGAATGCCTTTGGAGCGAGTCAGCTCGCCAATCGCAGCGATGTCGTTGACGGTGCCGATTTCGTTGTTCACGTGCATGATCGAAACCAGGATGGTGTCGTCACGCAGCGCGGCTTCAACCATGGCTGGAGTGATCAGGCCGTCTTCGCCAGGCTCGATGTAGGTGACTTCGAAGCCTTCACGCTCGAGTTGGCGCATGGTGTCCAGGACAGCCTTGTGCTCGATCTTCGAGGTGATCAGGTGCTTGCCCTTGGTGTGGTAGAAATGCGCGACGCCCTTGATTGCCAGGTTGTCGGACTCGGTAGCACCGGAGGTCCAGACGATTTCACGCGGGTCGGCGTTGACCAGGTCAGCCACTTGGCGACGGGCATTTTCCACCGACTCTTCGGCTTTCCAGCCGAACACGTGGGAGCGGGACGCCGGGTTACCGAAGTTTCCGTCGACCAGCAGGCACTCACTCATCTTTTGCGCGACGCGCGGATCAACCGGTGTAGTCGCTGAGTAATCAAGGTAAATCGGCAATTTCATGGACTCTCTCCTAAATCAGGCTGGCTGGCGTGCCGCTAGCTCTTTGGCTGTCATTCGACGGCGGACGCTTCAATCTTGTCCAGGCGCGGCGCCTTGCCATTGCAACGGCGCTGGTCCTGACGCTGGGCTACTTCTTGCACCTCACGGCGAGTGACAAGGTCAGCCAAGCTGATACCGCTCAGAAATTCGTGGATCTGCAGGCTCAGGTCGCACCACAGGTGATGGGTCAGGCAGGTGTCGCCGGCGTGGCAGTCACCCAGGCCCTGGCATTTGGTGGCATCGACCGATTCGTTCACCGCATCGATCACCTGAGCCACCTGGATCCCCTGCATGTCGCGGGACAGCTGATAGCCGCCACCAGGACCGCGGACGCTGGACACCAAATTACTGCGGCGCAGTTTGGCAAAAAGCTGTTCGAGGTAAGACAGGGAGATGCCTTGGCGCTCAGAAATATCGGCCAGGGAGACCGGGCCATGTTGCGCGTGCAACGCCAGATCGAGCATGGCAGTCACCGCGTATCGGCCTTTAGTAGTCAGTCGCATGGACAAGCACCACGGAGTTTCGGAATGGAAGCGAGTATGCAATACCCGAGTAATCGAGTCAACTATAAGACCAACTACTTTAGTCGGGTTTACCCGCAAAAGAGCGCGCGAATCATAGCAAAGTCTGCGACGTAATGGCACAGCAGGATGGCAACAACTGACCTGCGGGACGCTTATCGACCATCAAGGACTTTTCACCGACAAACGCAACACCGCCCGACCAACCCCAGAGAAGAAGCCGGCGCCAGGACTTCAGCCGAGCTGACTGTCACCCTTGCCTTTGACCTCGGCAAAATCCTCTGTCCGCAACACAGGTAGATCCTTGGCGCAGTAGTCACTGCCCAGATCCTTCAAGGCGCCACACATACCCTCCAGTCGGCCGTCGACCGCCTGCAGGTGATCAAGCAACTGACCAATGGCCCGAGCCACCGGGTCCGGCATATCTTCACCGACGCCATAGGCATCGAAACCAAGCTTTTCCGCCATCGCCTTGCGCTTGGCTTCCTGCTCATCATTGGACTTCATGATGATCCGCCCCGGAATACCAACCACCGTCGCTCCGGCCGGCACCGCCTTGGTCACCACCGCATTGGAGCCGACCTTGGCCCCCGCACCAACAGTGAAGGGCCCCAGCACTTTGGCGCCAGCCCCCACCACCACCCCATCTTCCAGGGTCGGATGGCGCTTGCCCTTGTTCCAGCTGGTTCCGCCCAGGGTCACACCCTGATAAAGGGTCACGTCATCACCGATCTCGGCGGTCTCGCCAATCACGATGCCCATGCCATGGTCGATGAAGAAACGACGACCCACCTTGGCCCCAGGATGAATCTCGATCCCGGTCAACCAGCGACCGAAGTTCGATACCAGTCGCGCCAGCCACTTCCAACCCATGCCCCACAGGGCGCCGGATAGTCGGTGAATCCAGATCGCATGCATACCCGGATAGCAGGTCAGCACCTCAAAGGCATTACGCGCTGCCGGGTCACGATGGAATACGCTTTGGATATCTTCACGCAGACGCTCGAACATCATTGATCCTTCCGCTTTTGTAGCTCTCCACGGGCCGCTTTCTGGGTTTCCGTGAGGATGCCACGCAATATATTCATTTCTGCCCGACTGACCGAACTGCGGCCGTACAACCGACGCAGACGCGTCATCAAATGCCGCGGCTTCTCCGGATCAAGGAAGTCGATCGCCACCAGCGTCTGCTGCAGATGCTCGTAGAACCGCTCCAACTCATCCATGGTCGCCAGCTCTTCACTGCGCGGCGAAGCCACTTCGTCCTTTTCCATCTTGCTTGGTCGACCCTCGGCCGCCAGCCAGGACATGCGCACTTCATAGGTCAGCACCTGCACCGCCGTGGCCAGGTTCAACGAGCTGAACTCAGGATCCGACGGGATATGCACATGGAAGTGACATCGCTGCAACTCGTCATTCGTCAGGCCGGAATCTTCACGACCGAACACCAAGGCAATCTGCGCACCCTGCCCAGCCTCTTCTACCACCTTGAGCCCAGACTCACGAGGATCGAGCAGCGGCCAGGGAATGCGCCGGTCACGAGCGCTGGTGCCAAACACCAGGGTGCAGCCCGCCAGCGCCTCTTCGAGCGTGGCGACCACCTGGGCGCTTTGCAGGATATCGCCAGCACCAGAGGCACGCGCATCCGCCTCATGAGACGGGAATACCCGCGGCTCAACCAGCACCAGCCGCGACAGCCCCATGTTCTTCATGGCACGCGCAGCCCCGCCGATGTTGCCGGGATGACTGGTATTGACCAGGACGACACGAATGTTCTGCAGCAAGGGGAGCGCTCTCGGACACAGGAAAGGGGAGCAAATCTTACAGAACGGGCGACACTCCCGCCTCAAAAATAACCACCTCGAGATCCCGACATTCTGTAAACCGACCTGGAGCCCAGCAAAAACACTCACACGAGAAGGACAGCCACACAGCGGATCAATGCAATCAAAGCGAACTCTGACCTTCATCTGCAAAAGTTTTCTGCTAGAATGCTCGGCTTTCTTTAACAACCTTAGGTGACCCATCCATGCAGCCAATGCTGAATATCGCGCTGCGCGCCGCCCGCAGCGCCAGTGAATTGATTTTCCGCTCCATCGAGCGCCTGGATACCATCAAGGTCGACGAAAAAGACGCCAAAGACTACGTATCCGAAGTTGATCGCGCTGCTGAGCAGAAGATCATCGACGCGTTGCGCAAAGCCTATCCAACCCACGCCATTCTCGGCGAAGAAACCGGCATGCACGCCGGCAGTGGCGAAGGCGAAGACTACCTGTGGATCATCGATCCACTGGACGGCACCACCAACTTCCTGCGCGGCATCCCGCACTTTGCCGTGAGCATCGCCTGCAAATACCGTGGTCGCCTGGAACACGCCGTGGTCCTGGACCCGGTTCGCCAGGAAGAGTTCACCGCCAGCCGTGGCCGTGGCGCCCAACTGAACGGTCGCCGCCTGCGGGTCAGCGGCCGCACCAGCCTGGACGGCGCCCTGCTGGGTACCGGCTTCCCGTTCCGTGACGACCAGATGGACAACCTGGACAACTACCTAGGCATGTTCCGCGCCCTGGTAGGCCAGACCGCCGGCATCCGTCGCGCCGGCGCTGCAAGCCTGGACCTGGCCTATGTGGCCGCCGGTCGTTTTGATGCGTTCTGGGAGTCGGGCCTGTCCGAGTGGGACATGGCTGCAGGCGCCCTGCTGATTCAAGAGGCCGGCGGCCTGGTGAGCGATTTCACCGGCGGTCACGACTTCCTGGAAAAAGGCCACGTAGTGGCTGGCAACACCAAATGCTTCAAGGCGGTACTGACCGCCATCCAGCCGCACCTGCCGGCCTCGCTGAAGCGCTAAGCGCCAGCGACAAAAAAAGCACCCCAAGGGGTGCTTTTTTTATGCCTGCAACTCCCGCAGGAGTCGGCTTGTCGGCGAATGGGACCTTGAGATCACCTTCGCCAGCAAGCCGCCCCCTACACACAAGAATTACTGGCCGGGTTGATTCTGGTTCTGACTGAGGATCAGGTGACCTTCTTTATCCACCGGAATCTGATTACCCGGATCGCGGTCCATGCGCACCTGACCCTGCTTGCCGCCCAGGTCGTACTTCACGTCATAACCAACAACCTTGTCGCTGATGTCATTGACCGTGTTACAGCGAGTCTGGGTAGTGGTGTAGGTATCACGCTCCTGCATACCTTCCTGCACCTTGTTACCCGCATAACCGCCGCCAACCGCACCCGCCACCGTGGCGAGCTTCTTGCCATTGCCATTACCAATCATGCTGCCCAGCAGGCCACCGCCGACTGCCCCGGCCACGGTACCCAGGATCTGATGCTCATCCTTGACCGGACGCTGCCGGGTCACGGCGACGTCCTTGCAGACCTCCCGCGGGGTCTTGATCTGTTGCTTGACCGGCTGAACGGCCAGCACTTGCGCATACTCAGGGCCGCTTTTAACCAAGCTGTAGGTGGCAACAGCACCCCCGGCGGTGACACCGACAGCACCCAATACCGCACCAACCAGCAACGACTTGTTCACGTGAACCTCCTGACCATACAAACGGGACCTAGCCCGCGCTTCTCCCAGCCTTGGAGCAATAAAAAAGGCGCGAGTTCAACACTCGCGCCTTTTTAACTGACAACCGGGAAAGGGCTAGATCCTCACGGACGGTCGTCCACTTCCTTCTCGGTATTGGCCGGAGGAATCAGATCCTCGCTGTTCAGGTTCAGCCAGATCAATACCACGTTGGCGATATAGATCGACGAGTAGGTACCCGCCAACACACCGACAAACAGGGCGATGGAGAAGCCCCACAGGTTGTCGCCACCAAAGAACAACAGGGCCACGATCGCCAGCAAGGTGGAGATCGAAGTGGCCATGGTGCGCAGCAGGGTCTGGGTGGTCGAGATATTGATGTTCTCGATCAGACTGGCCTTGCGCAGCACACGGAAGTTCTCACGCACCCGGTCGAACACCACGATGGTGTCGTTGAGGGAGTAGCCGATGATCGCCAGCACCGCCGCCAGCACCGTCAGGTCGAAGGTGATCTGGAAGAACGAGAGGATACCCACGGTCACGATCACGTCGTGGATCAGCGAGACAATGGCGCCGACCGCGAATTTCCACTGGAAGCGGAAAGCCAGGTAGATGAGGATGCCGCCCAGGGCCATGAGCATGCCAAGGCCACCCTGGTCGCGCAGCTCTTCACCCACTTGCGGGCCGACGAACTCGACGCGCTTGACCTGCGCCGGGTTGTCGCCGCCGACCTTCTGCAGCGCCGCCGCCACCTGATGGCCCAACTGCGGGTCTTCACCCGGCATCCGCACCAGCAGGTCGGTAGTAGCACCGAAGCTCTGCACGATAGCCTCGTGATAACCGGCATCGTTCAACTGCGAACGCACCTTCATCACGTCTGCCGGACGCTCGTAGGTCAGCTCGATGAGCGTACCGCCGGTGAAGTCCAGACCGTAGTTCAAGCCCTTGTGGAACCAGCTGAACAACGCCAGGACAGTGAGCAGCACAGTGACGCCGAACGCGACGTTGCGCACACCCATGAAGTTAATAGTACGTAACATGGCAGCCCCTTAAATCCACAACTTCTTGAAGTCACGACCGCCGAAGATCAGGTTGACCATCGCGCGGGTCAGCCAGATGGCCGTGAACATCGAGGTAAAGATCCCGAGGGACATGGTCACCGCAAAACCCTTGACCGGACCGGTACCCATGGCAAACAGAATGCCGCCCACCAGCAAGGTGGTCAGGTTAGAGTCGAGGATCGCGGTGAATGCCCGGCCGAAGCCTTCGTTGATTGCCCGTTGCACGGTCATGCCCGCGGCGATCTCTTCACGTATCCGCGAGAAGATCAGCACGTTGGCGTCCACCGCCATACCCATGGTCAAGACGATACCGGCGATACCCGGCAGGGTCAGCGTGGCACCCAGCAGAGACATCAGGGCCAGCAGCAGCACCATGTTCAGCGCCAGCGCCACGGTGGCGATGATGCCGAAGAAGCGATAGATGGCGATGATGAACAGCGACACGAACAGCATGCCCCACAGCGATGCATCGATACCCTTGGTGATGTTGTCAGCACCCAGGCTTGGACCGATTGTGCGCTCTTCGGCAAAGTACATCGGCGCCGCCAGACCACCGGCACGCAGCAGCAGCGCCAGCTCGGAAGACTCGCCCTGACCGTTCAGGCCAGTGATGCGGAACTGACTGCCCAGCGGCGACTGGATGGTCGCCAGGCTGATGATCTTCTTCTCTTCCTTGAAGGTCTGCACCGCCACGTCTTTCTCGACACCGTCCACTACTTGCTTGGTGTAGGTGGTGGTCGGCTTCTGCTCGATGAAGATCACCGCCATGCTGCGACCGACGTTGGTCCGGGTCGAACGGTTCATCAGCTCGCCGCCGTGACCATCAAGCTTGATGTTCACCTGGGGACGGCCGTGCTCGTCATAACCAGCCTGGGCATCGGTCACCTGGTCACCCGTGATGATCAGGCCACGCTCGATCTGTGCAGGAGGACGATTGCCCTCACGGAATTCGAAGGACTCGGAAGTCGCCTTGGAAGCACCCGGCTCAGCGGCCAGACGGAATTCCAGGTTGGCGGTCTTGCCCAGGATCCGCTTGGCTTCAGCGGTGTCCTGCACGCCCGGCAGCTCAACCACGATGCGGTTGGCACCCTGACGCTGAACCAGAGGCTCGGCCACACCCAGCTCGTTGACCCGGTTACGCACGGTGGTCAAGTTCTGCTTGATGGAGTATTCACGGATTTCCGCCAGCTTGGCCGGGGTCATCGCCAGACGCAGCACCGGTTGGCCATTGAGGTCGGCCGGTACGATATCGAAATCATTGAAGTTCTTGCGGATCAGCGAACGGGCCTGTTCACGGCTGTCTTCATCGCTGAAGCCCAGCTGGATGGCACCATTGAGCTGCGGCAGGCTGCGATAGCGCAGACGCTCTTTGCGCAGCAGGCTCTTGACGTCGCCTTCATAGACTTTCAGGCGGGCGTCGAGGGCTTTGTCCATGTCCACTTCCAGCAGGAAGTGCACACCACCGGACAAGTCCAGACCCAGTTTCATCGGGTGCGCACCGAGGTTGCGCAGCCATTGCGGAGTGGTTTGCGCCAGGTTCAACGCCACCACATAGTCATCGCCCAGCGCCTTGCGCACTACATCCTTGGCCGGAAGCTGGTCTTCCTTGTTGATCAAGCGCAGCAGGCCGCCCTTGCCGTTGGCGGCAATGGAAGAAGCCTTGACGTTGATGCCGGCGTCGGTAAGCGCTTTGCTCGCACGATCCAGATCCGCCTGAGTGACCTGCAACGCGGTACTCGCGCCGCTGACCTGAATGGCCGGATCATCAGGGTATAGATTGGGAGCGGAATAAATAAAACCGATCGCCAGCACCGCCAGGATCAGTAGGTACTTCCACAGAGGATATTTGTTCAGCATCACGCCGCCCGTTTATGACGCGGGGCGCCTTGCGCGCCCCGTCGATTGGTAAAAGATGAAACTTAGATCGCTTTCAGCGTGCCTTTTGGCAGCGTGGCAGCGATCGCGCCCTTCTGGAACTTCAGCTCAACGGAGTCCGACACTTCCAGAACCACGAAGTCGTCGGTCACTTTGTTGATTTTGCCGGCGATGCCACCAGTGGTCACAACTTCGTCACCTTTCTGCAGGCTGCCCAGCAGGTTCTTCTGCTCTTTAGCGCGCTTGGCCTGTGGACGCCAGATCATCAGGTAGAAGATGACCAGGAAGCCGACCAGGAAAATCCACTCAAAGCCGCCGCCCATAGGACCTGCAGCAGGTGCAGCAGCGTCAGCCATGGCGTTAGAGATAAAAAAGCTCATTTAACACTCCAATAATTGCAAAATTAGTGTCTGAACGTCTTTAGAACTTATTCTAAAGGCGGCACGGGTAACCCGCGTTTGGCATAGAAGGAATCGACAAAGGCGGCCAATGTACCTTGTTGAATAGCCTCGCGCAAACCAGCCATAAGCACCTGGTAATGCCGCAAATTATGGATGGTATTCAACATGCTACCCAGCATTTCGCCGCACTTGTCCAGATGATGCAGATAAGCACGGGAGAAGTTCTGGCAGGTGTAGCAATCACAAGTTGGGTCCAACGGCGAATCATCATGGCGATGGAACGCGTTACGGATCTTCAGCACGCCTGTGTCGATGAACAGATGCCCATTGCGGGCATTGCGGGTTGGCATCACGCAATCGAACATGTCCACACCGCGGCGCACACCCTCAACCAGATCTTCCGGCTTGCCAACTCCCATAAGGTAACGAGGTTTGTCGGCCGGCATCTGGCCCGGCAGGTAGTCCAGCACCTTGATCATTTCATGCTTGGGCTCGCCCACCGACAGGCCACCGATGGCCAGGCCGTCGAAGCCGATCTTGTCCAGGCCTTCCAGGGAACGCATGCGCAGGTCCTGGTGCATGCCACCCTGGACGATGCCGAACAACGCCGCAGTGTTGTCACCATGGGCGTTCTTCGAACGCTGGGCCCAGCGCAGGGACAGTTCCATGGAGATCCGTGCCACGTCTTCGTCAGCCGGGTACGGCGTGCACTCGTCGAAGATCATCACGATGTCCGAACCCAGGTCGCGCTGCACTTGCATCGACTCTTCCGGGCCCATGAACACCTTGGCACCGTCCACCGGCGAGGCGAAGGTCACGCCCTCTTCCTTGATCTTGCGCATGGCGCCCAGGCTGAACACCTGGAAACCACCGGAGTCGGTGAGGATCGGGCCGTTCCACTGCATGAAATCGTGCAGGTCGCCGTGCTTCTTGATCACCTCGGTACCCGGGCGCAGCCACAGGTGGAAGGTGTTACCCAGGATAATCTCGGCGCCAGTGGCGACGATGTCCCGTGGCAGCATGCCCTTGACCGTGCCGTAGGTACCCACCGGCATGAAGGCCGGGGTTTCCACCGTACCGCGGGGGAAGGTCAGGCGACCACGACGAGCCTTGCCATCAGTGGCCAGCAGCTCGAAGGACATACGACAGGTACGACTCATACAGTTTCCTCTGGGGCCGAGTCCCGGGGACCGGTGGGCGCCGGATTACGGGTGATGAACATCGCATCACCGTAGCTGAAAAAGCGGTATCCCTGATCTACGGCGGCCTGATAGGCGGCCATGGTCTCGGGATAACCGGCGAACGCCGAAACCAGCATCAAGAGCGTGGATTCCGGCAAATGGAAGTTGGTCACCAGGGCATCAACCACATGGAAGGGCCGCCCGGGGTAGATAAAGATATCGGTGTCGCCACTGAACGGCTTGAGCACACCATCGCGAGCGGCACTTTCCAGGGAACGAACACTGGTGGTGCCCACCGCCACGACCCGGCCGCCACGGGCCCGGCAAGCTGCCACCGCATCCACCACGTCCTGGCCGACCTCCAGCCACTCGTTGTGCATATGATGATCTTCGATGCGCTCCACCCGCACCGGCTGGAAGGTCCCGGCACCGACATGCAGAGTGACGAAAGCGGTCTCCACGCCTTTGGCGGCAATCGCCTCCAGCAGCGGCTGGTCGAAATGCAGGCCCGCCGTCGGCGCCGCCACTGCGCCCAGGCGCTGGGCATAGACCGTCTGATAACGCTCGCGATCCGAGCCTTCGTCCGGGCGGTCTATATAAGGAGGCAATGGCATGTGCCCGACCCGATCCAGCAGCGGCAGCACTTCCTCGGCGAAGCCCAGCTCGAACAGAGTGTCGTGACGGGCCAGCATCTCGGCCTCGCCACCGCCGTCGATAAGGATCTTCGATCCCGGCTTGGGCGATTTGCTGGAGCGCACATGGGCCAGCACGCGGTGGCTGTCCAGCACCCGCTCGACGAGAATCTCCAGCTTGCCGCCGGAGGCCTTCTGGCCGAACAGGCGGGCCGGAATCACCCGAGTATTGTTGAACACCATCAGATCGCCCGGGCGCAAATGCTCCAGCAGATCAGTGAATTGACGGTGGGCCAAGGCGCCGGTTGGCCCATCCAGGGTCAACAGACGGCTGCCGCGACGCTCGGCCAATGGGTGGCGGGCGATCAGCGAATCAGGAAGCTCGAAGGTAAAGTCAGCAACGCGCATGATGGAGTTCGTCTAGCAGGGCCGGAAAGTTTAGCGGAATAACTAAAAATTGACCATGAAAGCCGATTGACCAACGGTAATCACGTCTCTATACTTCGCCGCCATTGAGCCCTGATGGCGGAATTGGTAGACGCGGCGGATTCAAAATCCGTTTTCGCAAGAAGTGGGAGTTCGAGTCTCCCTCGGGGCACCATCTAGCAGTATCTGCAAGTCTCTAACCGGACTTGCAGCACAGGAAAACCGGCCTCTGAGCCGGTTTTTTTGTGCCTGGCGATTGTGTTCTCCTCCCTATATCCCACTGCGCGCTCAACCTCTGCTCAAGCGCTGATGGCGGCACCCAACGCAGGTGCAGCTCTCGCAACGACTACGAAGAACCGTCAGGGAAATTCGGACCTTTCGGCAGAAATTGACGACATATCCATTACTGGATATGTTGTCTCGATGAAGACATATACCCCAGAACAAATAGCCCTCATCAGCCAGCTGGAACAGATTGCAGAGGGGCTCAGCAAGACCTTCAGCCCTTTCTGCGAGGTCGTCCTGCATGATCTGCGTGATCCCGATCACGCCATTCTGGCCATTCACAACAACCTTTCCGGCCGCAAGCTCGGCGCTCCTGCAACCGAACTCGGCCTGGCCCGCATTGCTGACCCGGCGTACCCGCAGGTCATCGCCAACTATCAAAATCAATTCAGTGACGGGCGTCAGGTCAAGAGCACTTCGATCGGCATCAAGGACTCCAGCGGGAAGTACGTTGCAGCCTTGTGCATGAACATCGATCTGTCTATTTTTCGCGGCTTGCAGGGCATGCTGGAGCAATTCGGCTCCTTCAGCGGTGATACCCCCAGCGAATCACTTGACCCTATTGGCGCCGACACCATCCGCAACCGGATAGATCAATTTGCCGCTCGACTGGCGACCACGCCTCGCGCACTCAAGGCCGCGGATCGTCGCGTACTGCTGCAAGAGTTGAAGGACTCAGGCTGCATGGATGTGCGCCGGGCAATGGAGACGGTCGCTTCGCACCTGGGAGTATCCAGGGCTGCCGTCTATACCTACGCCAAATAAGCTAGCCAGGCAGACGTGGCCATACCGGGCAATCTGATGGCAGCTCAAGATTTCCCGTTTCGAGACAACCGCCAACTATCCTCGGTGCACACTCGCGCGCACCTCGGGATAGCAAAGGAATGAGGCATCTCGACCACGGACCAGCGCTGGCGAGCACGTCGGGTTACTCGATTCAAGTCCAAGCGATAACTGTCTGTCGTCACCGCCGAGCTAGAAAAGACGCTGCCTCAAGAAACCGATTGTGCCAACGCTTCAATTTCTACCAGGTAACCGTGATGCAGTTCAGGAACCGGCACCACCACGCGCGCCGGACGATGAGCGCCAAGGGCTTGGGCATATACTTGATCAAACTCGGGCCAATGCTTTACCCCAGCAACATAAACCGTAACTTTCAGCAGGCTCTCCGGAGTTCCCCCCGAGGCTTGAACAATCGCCAGCAGATTATTCAGAGCGAGGCGTGCCTGTTCAGCAAAAGAAGCACCAATATTATGTGTACCGTCCGGGCTCACGGGTAATTGACCGGAGACATATAAAGTCCCCTGATAACTGACTGCCTGGGAGTAATGCCCCGCAGGTGAAGAGGCGTTATCGGTATGCAGGATTTTCATTGTTATTCGTTCTTCTAGAGGTGGCGCAACTGTTTAAAGTGCTCTTGTACATAATGGGCAAGAGCACAGGTTCACTCTGAAAGTCCCTGCCAATAGACTGCAGAGATGCTTTTAATGTCAGCGCTTCACTGAGGTCGCATTAATCAGCAGAACTTCCTCACGCCGTACGCCTTTGCGCAAGCCAGGGGTCAAGCCGGTTGTTGAGTTCCGACAGGCTCCACTTCCGGATCACCGTCTGCACCGTCACCGATGACCGCAGCAGCTACACCGCAGCCTAGGACGTTGGTCGCTGTACGCCCCATATCCAGGATAGGGTCCACTGCCAGTACCAGTAGCAGCCCGGCTTCCGGCAAGCCAATCATCGGCAGGCCGGCGGCAAGCACCACCAAAGAGCCACGGGCAACGCCAGCGGTCCCTTTGCTGATAACCAGCAACGTCAGCAGCACCATGATCTGATGAGAGAAGCTCATGTCGATGTTGTAGGCTTGGGCGATGAACAGCACGATGAACGCCTGGTACATCATCGAACCGTCCAGGTTGAAGGAATAGCCCAGCGGCAACACAAAGCTGTTGATCCGTTTCGGCGAACCGAAGGTATCCAGAGCCGCAATGGTTTTCGGGTAGGCCGCTTCACTACTGGCCGTGGAGAACGCCAAAAGGACAGGTTCTCGCATAAGTCTCAACAGCCGTTTAGCGCGCTGCCCCAAAGCCAAGAAGGCAACGCCGGCAATCAGCGCCCAGAGCAATGCCAGCCCCAAATAGAACTGGACAATCAATTTGCCAAAGCTGCCAACCATGCCCAAACCATGCACGGTAATGGTCGCGGCGATTGCCGCGAACACCGCCAGGGGGGCAATGAACATCACATAGTCAGTGATGCGGAACATGACCTGCGCCAGCTCTTCCAGCATCTCCATGATGCTGGATTTGCCTCGACCTTTAACAAAGGCCAACGCAGAACCGAAGAACAACGAAAACACCACGATCTGCAGAACTTCGTTATTGCCCATCGCCTCGATGATGCTGCGAGGGAATACATGGGTCAGGAACGTCGGAAGATTGAATCCGCCCGTGTTCAAACCGACCTGGGTCGCCGAGACGGTCTCGAGATGAACAAGATTCAGCCCTACGCCTGGCTGGAACAGGTTAGCCAGCACCAGGCCAATACTCAGCGAGACGATCGAGGCTAGAAGGAACCAAGTGATCGCCTTGAAACCAATACGTCCGACAGCACCGCTGTCGGACATGCTGGCAACACCCGCGATCAAGGTGGCCAGTACCAATGGGGCAATGACCATCTTGATCAGGCGTAGGAAGACATCGGTCACCAGGCCCAAGTAACCGGCAACCGTCTTGGCTGACTCGGCATCCAGTTGAGCATGTAACAGCCCACCCAGTGCAATGCCCAATACAATCGCAACCACGATCAAGCGTGCCAAATTACGGTTTTTCATAAGCACCTCTTTTTATTGATGCCCAGTCAGTTCCCAGGCGATTTTGTATGGGCGGCAGAAACGACAAAACACTTTATTACGGCAACGGCTCAGCACCGGCGCATTATTATTGGCACGCGTATCAATTGAATTAAGACGACTTAGTTAAACCAATCAGCTCGGTCTGTTTAGCAGTTGCAAAGTTAACGCTTCAGGAGTTCCACATATTTTTCAACATCAATATTACCTCCAGTAACAATGACACCTACGCGCTGGCCTTTAAGTTGCTCCTTGACCTGCCTGATTGCAGCCAGCCCTAGACAACCTGTGGGCTCCACGACCATTTTCATTCGTTGTGCAAAGAACTTCATCGCGGCAATCAACTGAGCATCGGACACCGTCAGGATGTCATTCACACCGTCGCGGATAATCGGGAAAGTGTAATTTCCCAAGTGCTGGGTCTGGGCTCCATCGGCAATAGTGTCGGGGGTATCGATATGCACGATACTGCCGGTTTTGAACGATCGCTGGCCGTCATTTCCCGCTTCAGGCTCCACACCATACAAGCGGCACTTGGGGGCTAACTCGCGAGTGGCCAAGGTGGTTCCGGAGAGCATTCCACCCCCCCCAAGACCGACAAACAGTGCATCCAACTCGCCGACTGACTCATGCAGTTCCTTGGCCGCCGTACCTTGCCCTGCCAGTACATCTGGATGGTCATAGGAAGGAATCAGCGTCATGCCATGCTCTTGCGCCATCGACCGGCCAATCTGTTCGCGGTCTTCGGTGTAGCGGTCATAAAACACCACCCTGGCGCCATATTCCTGAGTCGCCGCAACTTTGGCCGCAGGTGCGTCATAGGGCATGACAATAGTTGCCGGAATGTTCAGCAAAGAGGCCGCCAAGGCGATGCCTTGAGCATGGTTGCCGGAAGAGAACGCAACCACGCCGGCCTTGCGCTGCTGCGGATCAAACTTGGCCAGTGCGTTGAACGCGCCGCGAAACTTGAAGGACCCCGTACGCTGGAGGTTCTCGCACTTGAAAAACACCTGGGCGCCGATTTCTGCATCAATCGTGCGCGAGGTGAACACCGGAGTGCGGTGGGCATGACCGTCTATTCGTTCAGCCGCTGCCGCCACATCCGCAAATGATGGAAAAACCAGAGGTTGCATGAAAATCTCCTTCAGAGAATTACCAGGGCCACGAAATATCGTGCCCCATGTTGTCGGCACAGGCGCGCTGATGCAGCAGGCGAGCCACGGTCAAGTCCTGCAGGGCCAGGCCGGTCATGTCAAACACTGAGATATCCACCAGTGCACGATTGAACTTCGCCTTGCCAGTCAACAGATCGCCCAGTTCCAGAATGGGAACCTCGGGCGCCCACTGAGTCTCTCCCAGTGTGCTGGCCTGGCCATGATCATCGACCACCACACAGGCACGCTTGAGCAACCCCTCCGGCAGCTCGCGCTTGCCTCGGGTATCAGCACCCACACAGTTGAAATGGGTGCCGGGACGTACGGCATCCAGGTCAAACAACGCACCAGCGCCTGGAGTGGCGGTAATCACAATGTTGCTTTGGGCCACGGCGCTGTTGGCATCCACGCTGTGTTGCAACACGCACCGCGAAAGGAAACGCCCTTCAAAACGCAGGTCCGGCAAGCCATTGGCCGTCACATAAAGTACGTGTCTAAGCTTGGGCATGACCCGCAATGCGTAATCCAACTGGATACCCGCTTGCACGCCTGAGCCAAATACACAGGCGCTGGAGCTGTGCGGACAAGCCAGCAGTTGCAAGCCCAGGGCTCCCGCTGCCCCGGTTCGCAACGTGGTCACGCTATTGCCATCAATCAGGCACAGGGGACGACCCGTCGCAGGGTCCATCAACATGATCGTTGCCTGGTGAGGTTCCCCCCCAAAGCTACGATTTCGCGGCCAAAAGCCTGCGGCTTTGAATCCCAGCAATCCTTGACTGCTGATTTCAGCAGATTTGATGCCGAAGATGCCGCCCTTACCCAATGACTCGCGAACCACCGAGAACCCCCGGCCTTCATCCAGGCTGTGAAGGATGAAGGCTTCACAGACTGCTTCAAGAACCTGCTCATGAATGAGCAGTGCATCCACATGGTTTTTGTCCAACAGCTTCAAGGTTGCTTCGTGTTTTGCCATGCGGGTTGATCGCCATGTTCGAATGCGGGCATGCGGAATATGGATAAATTATCCATATCTATACAAAATGTAAAGATCATTTCTCTGACACAAAACCTGAGCAATGCCGTGCTCCTCCACTCTCCCATCGTCGCCCGCGATGCCTGCCGGCGATGAAACACCTCTTGCCCAGAAGCGCCCAGAGCAGGCCTTTCTCAGGTCGGCAGGAAAATCCCCCATTACGATTGCGATGCCCCCAAGACGCCGTTTTCTTGAGCTGTCGCTGTCAAGCGAAGCTCGGACTGGATCTCGAATCTCGTTCAACTACCGTACAGCTACCCTCTGAGATATTCGTTCAGCTCACCTCTTGCCTGCCTGTTACGAAGCCAATTCCTGTGCCTCGAACCTGCAGGAACCTGCAATAAAAAATGTATCGAAACTGACATCAAGCGAACTATCAGCGCCCTACCAGCGCTGGGCTTGAGCCACCTGCCGCCTGATCAAAACCGACAGGCAGCACTTGAACTGCCCCTGACACTCACGGCGAATGTGCACCCATGAACAATGTGACCCTACTGAAGACTCGTCACACCACCCATCTATCGAACGTGCTTTATGGGGCGGCGCAACCTGAACTACTGCGAGAGGAAGTGCTCGCCGACCTGCTGGAAGCCAGCGCCAGGCGCACTCCCGAGCAGGTGGCACTGATCTACGCCGAACACCAGTTGACCTACCGCGAACTGGACCAACAGGCCGACCGCGTGGCCTCCAGGCTGATCCAGGCCGGGGTCCAGCCGGGGCAAATTGTCGGCCTGTGGCTGCCAAGGGGCCTTGAACTGCTGGTGATGCAGGCCGGGATCGCCAAGGCCGGCGCCGCCTGGCTGCCCCTGGATCAGGACACACCAGTCGAGCGCCTGCAGATCTGCATGGACGACGCCAGTGCGGTGGGAGTCCTGTGCTGCGAGCAACTGGCCCCGAGCCTAGCGGCCATCGGCCTGCCACTGTGGACCGCCGAAGCCCTGCTCGCGCCCCTCGACGGTCCTCTGCTGCGGCGCAGCAACGTGCGTCCCGAGCACCCGGCCTACGTGATCTATACCTCCGGCTCCACCGGCAAGCCCAAGGGCATCCTGATTTCTCAGGGCAGCATCTGCCACTTCCTGCGCAGCGAAAACGCGGTGCTCGGTATCCAGGCCAGCGACCGGGTCTACCAGGGTTTTTCCGTGGCCTTCGACATGTCCTTCGAAGAGATCTGGATCGCCTATCTAGTGGGCGCCACCCTGTGGATCGGCCCCAAGGAAATCACCGGCGACCCGGAAACCCTGCCGCGCATGCTGACCCAGCAGCGCATCAGCGTGCTGCACGCGGTACCGACTCTGCTGGCGCTGTTCAGCGAAGACGTACCTAGCCTGCGCCTGATCAATCTCGGTGGCGAAATGTGCCCCGAATCGCTGGTGGAACGCTGGAGCCGCCCCGGCCGGCAGATGTTCAACACCTACGGCCCCACCGAAGCCACGGTTTCCGCCAGCCTCGCACGCCTGGAGCCCGGTCAGCCGGTCAGCATCGGCAAGCCCCTGCCCAACTACGGTTTGCTGGTGATCGCCGCCGACCTGCAACCGGGCCAGGCACCGAGCCTGATGCCCCGCGGCCAGACCGGCGAACCGTGCATCACCGGCCCCGGCCTGGCCGAGGGCTACCTGGGACGTCCAGACCTGACCCAGGAGAAATTCCTGCCCAACCCTTGGACCATCAGCGCCCAGGATACCCGCCTGTATCGCACCGGTGACCTGGCCCGGATCGACGCTGACGGCCAGGTGCAATGCCTGGGCCGGGCGGACGATCAGGTGAAGATTCGCGGTTTCCGTGTCGAGTTGGGAGAAATCGAAGCCTTGCTGGCCCAGCAACCCGGGGTTGGCACCGTGGCGGTACTGCTGCGCAATGACGACGGCATCGACCAGTTGATCGCCTATCTGGTACCTGATCAGAGCCTGCCGCTGGATGTGCTGCCCAGCCTGCTGCGCCACGGCCTGCAAGCACAACTGCCGCCCTACATGGTGCCGGGGCGCTTTGAATTGCTGGACAGCATGCCGCGCCTGACGTCTGGCAAGATTGACCGCAAGGCGCTCAAGGCTCGCCCCCTGACCCTGGACAACCCAGCGGTCAGCGACGCTTCGGACACGGCCGAGAACCCGGCCGAACAGGCACTGTTCAGTGCCCTGGAGAAACTCTTCCCCGGCCAGTCGATCCGCCGTGACGCGGACTTCTTCAGCGACCTGGGCGGTCATTCGTTCTTCGCCGCACGCCTGGCCTCGGCCCTGCGTACCGACCCGCGCTTCGCCCACATCACCGTGCGCGACATCTATCAACAGCGGCGCATCGGTGCCATTGCCGAAGTCCTGCAGCAAGCTCCGGAACAAGGCCCGGCCCAGGCGCAGTGGACGCCGCCCGCCGCCTGGAAACGCTGGCGCTGCGGCCTGGCCCAGGCGCTGGTGCTGCCGGTCATGGTCAGCCTGCGGATGAGCCAGTGGCTGGCACCCTTCTTTACCTATCACTACCTTACTGGCGCTCCTGGGGATTCGGTCGCAGCCGCCACCGCAGCTTCGGTAGGGATGTTCCTGCTCGCCACCCTGTTGCAGTTCGTCATCGCTATCGCCGGTAAATGGCTGATCGCCGGGCGCCTGCAAGCCGGGAGCTATCCGCTGTGGGGCCTGACCTATTTCCGCTGGTGGGCGGCAGATCGCTTCGTCGAGTCGGCACCGGTGTATCTGCTTAGCGGCTCGTCGCTCTACGGCCTGTGGCTGCGCGCGCTGGGAGCCAGGGTCGGCCAGGAGGCGAATATCGGCTCTGCCGGCGTACGGGTGCCCGACCTGTTGACCCTGGGCAATCACGTCAGTATCGGCAACGGCGTCAGCCTGGAAAATGCCCGGGTCGAACGCGGCCAACTGCTTCTCGGCCGGATCGAAGTGCAGGACCACGCCTGCATCGGCTCCTATGCGATTCTCGAAGGCAATACCACCGTCGGCCGCCAAGGTCACTTGCAAGGCCAATCAGCCCTGGCGGATGGCCGCAAGGTGCCTGACACACGCGTCTGGAACGGCTCGCCAGCCCGGGACATCGGCGCCTTCGACCCGGCCAGCCTGCCGCCACGGCCACCGGTCAGCGCATGGCGCCAACGAGGTGAAGGGCTGTTCTTCGTATTCGGTATCCTGCTGATCGCCACGCTGTTCTTCATCCCGGTGTTCCCGACCTTCTTCCTCATCGACTGGTTCGACGAACAGCAGATCTTGCCCTGGCTGCAGGGCCAGGAAGTGACAGTGCAACTGCTGCGCTACTTCTTCCTGGCGCTCCCCGCCAGCGCCGTACTGATCGTCGTGACCATGCTGGCTGCGGCAGCGCTGCGCTGGATCGCCCTGCCACGCCTGAAGCCCGGCCGGTATGCCGTGCACAGCAACACCTACTGCGCCAAGTGGCTGGTCAGCCATATCCAGGAGGCAAGCCTCAACGTGCTGTCAGGCCTGTATGCCACGATCTACGCGCCGTTCTGGTACCGCCTGCTGGGGGCAAAAGTCGGTCGCGATGCGGAAATTTCCACCGCCCAGGGAGTGATCCCCGACATGCTCACCCTGGGTGATGAAACCTTCATCGCCGACGCCGTGATGCTCGGCGATGAACAGGTGGACGGCGGCTGGATGAGCATTCAACCGACCGTGATCGCCCATCGCAGTTTCGTCGGCAATGGCAGCTACATTCCCGATGGCACCGTGCTGCCGGAAAACGTGCTGATTGGCGTGCACTCCTTTGCTCCGCGCAACAGCGAACTCAAGGACGGCGATACCTGGCTCGGCTCGCCCCCCATCAACCTGCCGGCCCGGGAGCAGGTCAGCGGCTACCCGCCATCCCTGACCTTCCATCCTTCACCCTTGCGCCGCCTGACCCGAGGCCTGATCGAAGGCTTGCGCATCGTCACCCCGCATGCGGTGGTGATCGCCGTGGGCTACACCGTGATGCTCGACCTGATGCCCCTGGCCGCCGCTGACCGCTGGGGCGCGGTACTGGGTTACCTGGCATTGATCGGCTTGGCCTACGCTGTCGGCAACTTCCTGTTCGTGGCCGCCTTGAAATGGCTGCTGGTAGGCCGCTACCGCAAACGCGCAGATCCGATGTGGACCCCGTTCGTCTGGCTCTCCGAAGGCATCACCAGTCTCTACGAAGGCATGGCCGCACCGAATCTCATGCGTTTCCTGCGCGGTACGCCATGGCTGCCACCCGCTTTCAACTTGCTGGGCTGCAAGATCGGGCGCGGGGTGTACATGGACACCACCGACATTACCGAATTCGACTGCGTGCACATTGGCGACCACAGCGAACTGAATGCCGGCGCCTGCCCGCAGACGCACCTGTTCGAAGACCGGGTGATGAAGATCGACCAGGTGCACATCGGCGAGCGGGTCTACATGGGCCCACGCAGCTCGGTGCTGTACAGCGCTCAAGTGGGCAACGATGCACACCTGGGAGCACTGACCCTGGTGATGAAGGGCGAGCACATTCCCCAGGCCAGCCGTTGGGCCGGCTGCCCAGCGGCCCCTGCCCGAGCATGACCGGGAGCAGCTCGCACACGGCGCTGCAGGTATTTGCCTGGCCCTACTGCCAGGCACATTGGCAGCAGGGCGTGTTGCTGGTCAGCGTCACCACCGGGCCTGGCGATTCACGTACCCGGGCGCGCAAGGAAATTCGCCTGGCACTGCGCGAAGCCCTGAGCCAGAGCCTGGGCATCGCCACCGAAAGTATTCATATCCACTCGCCCCCCGGTCAGGCGTTGCAGCTCAGCCTGCCGGGCTGGGGCCTGGCGGGGCTGTCCATCAGTCACGAACAGGGACTGTCGCTGGCGGCGGTCCACCTGTATGGCGCGGTGGGTGTAGACCTGATGCAGGTCGAAGAGATTCCCGATTGGCAACTGGTCGCTCAGGACTACCTGGGACCCAGCGTTACCGGACAATTACTGGAGCTTACCGAGGACCTGCGCCCCCCGGCTTTCGCCCAGGCCTGGAGCGAGCGCGAAGCGACCCTCAAGTGTGCAGGCCTGCCTCTGACAGAGTGGTTCCCGCTGCATCCTCCGGCCTATCGGTGCTTTGCCCTGGATCTACCGGATGACTGGGTGGGCACCCTGGTACTCCCAGCCATGACTCATCACTAAACAGCAACGTGGCCGATACCGGGTTGATCCGCTGAAAAAATTCCTACTCATTACCGACTTTTCCTTATTGGAAACTTGATCCAGATCAACCGCTCCTGGCTGCCCAACCCTAAAGATGACCGGAGGATATTGAACGAGTAAACAGGCCCCTCCCATGAGTGAAGAATCTACCGCCCTCCCCCTGCCACC
>NZ_JAAARM010000069.1 GCF_009908285.1 Pseudomonas sp. Fl4BN1 | reverse complement strand
CATCTCCACGACCAAGCGAATGGCTTCAGCCTTTTCTTCAGCGGTAACGACCCGAAATCCCATGATGCTTCCTTAGGTTGAAACTCCTACAGAGTGGTCCAGGAACATTGAGCCACAACAGCTTGCCGGCGAAGGCGATCTTGCGGGCCCCTTCGCCAGCAAGCTGGCTCCTACAGGGGCTGCGCATTGCGTGCTGGGCCCACAACGCACACGGGGAGGTGCCCACCCATGAGCCCTCCCCGTGTCCGTCCTGCACAGGCGCGGCGGCACCCAACCACCGCGCCCGTTCCCGCCCCTTAGAAGAAGCCCAGGGGGTTGATGTCGTAGCTCACCAGCAGGTTCTTGGTCTGCTGGTAGTGGTCGAGCATCATCTTGTGGGTCTCGCGGCCCACCCCGGATTTCTTGTAGCCACCGAACGCGGCGTGCGCCGGGTACAGGTGGTAGCAGTTGGTCCACACGCGCCCGGCCTGGATCGCCCGGCCCATGCGGTAGGCGCGGTTGATGTCGCGGGTCCAGAGCCCGGCGCCCAGGCCGAACTCGCTGTCGTTGGCGATCGCCAGGGCCTCGGCCTCGTCCTTGAAGGTGGTGACGCCCACCACCGGGCCGAAGATTTCTTCCTGGAACACGCGCATCTTGTTGTGCCCCTTGAGCAGGGTCGGCTGGATGTAATAGCCGCTGGCAAGGTCGCCCTCCAGGCGCTCGGCAGCACCGCCGGTGAGCAGCTCGGCGCCCTCCTCCTGGGCAATCTGCAGGTAGGAAAGAATCTTCTCGTACTGCTGCTGGGAGGCCTGGGCGCCGACCATGGTCTCGGTGTCCAGCGGGTTGCCGCGCTTGATCTTGACGATCTTCTTCATCACCTCGGCCATGAACGGCTCGTAGATCGATTCCTGCACCAGGGCCCGGGACGGGCAGGTGCAGACTTCACCCTGGTTGAAGAACGCCAGCACCAGGCCTTCGGCGGCCTTTTCGATGAACGCAGGCTCGGCCTGCATGATGTCTTCGAAGAAGATGTTCGGCGACTTGCCGCCCAGCTCCACGGTGGAGGGAATGATGTTTTCGGCGGCGCATTTCATGATGTGCGAGCCCACCGGGGTCGAGCCGGTGAAGGCAATCTTGGCGATGCGCTTGCTGGTGGCCAGGGCCTCGCCGGCCTCGCGGCCAAAGCCCTGGACGATGTTCAGCACACCGGCCGGCAGCAAGTCGGCGATCAGCTCGGCGAAGACCATGATCGACAGCGGGGTCTGCTCGGCCGGCTTGAGCACCACGCAGTTGCCGGCGGCCAGGGCCGGGGCCAGCTTCCAGGCGGCCATCAGCAGCGGGAAGTTCCACGGAATGATCTGCCCCACCACCCCCAGGGGTTCGTGGAAATGGTAGGCGGTGGTCAGCTCGTTGATCTCTGCGGCGCCGCCTTCCTGGGCGCGGATGCAACCGGCGAAGTAGCGGAAATGGTCGGCGGCCAGGGGCACGTCGGCGTTGAGGGTTTCGCGCACCGCCTTGCCGTTGTCCCAGGTTTCGCTGACCGCCAGCACCTCTAGGTTCTGCTCGATGCGGTCGGCGATCTTCAGCAGCAGCAACGAGCGGTCCTGGGCGCTGGTCTTGCCCCAGGCCTCGGCGGCGGCATGGGCGGCGTCCAGGGCCTGGTCGATATCGGCGGCAGTGGAGCGCGGGAATTCGGCGATCACCTCACCGTTGACCGGCGAAGTGTTGCTGAAGTACTGGCCGTCCACCGGCGGCACGAACTGGCCACCGATGAAATTGCCGTAGCGTGGCTTGAAGGACACGACGGCGCCTGGGGTTCCGGGTTGTGCGTAGATCATGCTGGGCCTCTGCTGGTCGATGCCTGTCCGACGACAGGCGATGGCTCGATGGTAGAGAGCCCCGCAGCGCCGACGAATGCATCGTTGGCAGGGGGGGCCTCGTCATTTGGTCGTAGGTTGAACGCCTGCGTCCATGCCGCGCCCTGGTGTGTAGGAGCCGGCTTGCCGGCGAAGGCGATCTGACGGGCCTCTTCGCTGGCAAACCAGCTCCTACAACAGACAATGAGATGGCGTGAATTCTGTAGGAGCCGGCTTGCCGGCGATGGCGATCTGGCGGGCCCCTTCGCTGGCAAGCCAGCTCCTACAACAGACAATGAGATGGCGTGAGTCCTGTAGGAGCCGGCTTGCCGGCGAAGGCAATCTGACGGGCCCCTTCGCTGGCAAGCCAGCTCCTACAACAGACAATGAGATGGCGTGAATCCTGTAGGAGCCGGCTTGCCGGCGAAGGCGATCTGGCGGGCCCCTTCGCTGGCAAGCCAGCGCCTACAGCAGGCAATGAGATGGCGTGAATCCTGTAGGAGCCGGCTTGCCGGCGAAGGCGATCTGGCGGGCCCCTTCGCTGGCAAGCCAGCTCCTACAACAGACAATGAGATGGCGTGGATCCTGTAGGAGCCGGCTTGCCGGCGATGGCGATCTGACGGGCCTCTTCGCTGGCAAGCCAGCTCCTACAACAGGCAATGAGATGGCGTGAGTTCTGTAGGAGCCGGCTTGCCGGCGAAGGCGATCTGGCGGGCCTCTTCGCTGGCAAGCCAGCGCCTACACGGGGATGGGTCAGGGCGGGTCAACCCGCTGCATGCGCTGGCGTTCGTAGCCCGGGTACAGGTGGCTGACGCTGCGGATCAACTCGTAGCGGGTCAGGCTGATGGCGGCAAAGCGCTCGGGAATCGGTGCGCGGATCAATTCGGCCATGTCGTCGCCATGGGCCGCGCCGTCGCTCAGCAGTTGGTGCAGCCAGCCCAGGTAGTCGCGCATTTGGGCAAAGGGCGCCTCGCTGCTGGCCACCGGGCCGTGGCCGGGAACGATCAGGCGCCAGGGCAAGGCTTGCAGGCGCTCCAGGTCCTTGAGCCAGACCTGAAGCCCGGGGCTGTTGGGGGTGGTCAGGGCGCGCTGGTAGAACACCAGGTCGCCGGCGAACAGCACCCCGGTGCGCTCGTCGAAAATCGCCAGGTCGGCGCCGGTATGGCCGGACAGCGCCAGCAGCCGCAGGCGGTGCCCGCCGATCTCCAGTACCCCGGGTTCCAGGGTCCGGTTGGGCAGCACCACCTCGGTGCCGCGCATCCAGTCGCCCACCAGGCGGTAGAGGTTCTCGGCCATGGCGTCACCCTGCTCGCGCAGCCGGTCGGTGGTGCCGGCCAGGGCCGCGATCGGCACGTCGCTGAAGGCCTGGTTGCCCAGCACATGGTCCGGGTGATGATGGGTCAGCAGCACCTGGACCAGCGGTTGCTCGGTGGTGGCGGCAATTGCCTGGCGCAGGGCTTGGCCGTAGCGTTTCGACGGCCCGGTGTCGATCACCAGCACGCCGGCGTCGGTGACGATAAACCCGGTGTTGACGATATTGCCGCCGTTGTCCCGAGAGAAATTCTCGGTGCCGCCTTCCAGCAGCCAGGTGCCCTCGGCGATCTGCCGGGGCTTGAGGCGGTAGTCCAGTTCGGCCCAGGCCGGCAGGCTCAGGCTCAGACACAGCAGCAGTATCCAGCGCATGGCTTGCTCCTCGGCTCAGGGAATGGTCGCTTCGAACTGATTGCCGTTGTTGTCCCGCAACAGCAGGCGGGTTTGCCCGGGGGCCTGGATATCGAACCCCAGGTTGGGGTTCTCGCTGACCGCCGGGTACAGCTCCAGGCGCGCCAGCACGCGGTTGTCGGCGTCCAGCAGTTGCGCCTGGTTGAGGAAGAATTCGGGGATGCCGTTGAGCAGGCCGTTGTCCATGGGGTGCGACACCTGCAGGCGCAAGCGGCTGGCGCTGCCCCGGGGATAACGCGCGCCCAGCACCTCGCCGACGTGCTCTTCCCAGCCGGGCTGGCTGCGCACCAGGCTGGGAGCGGTGCAGCCACCGCCGGCGGCGTCGATCAGGGCCGAGCCGACGTGCCACAGGCCATCGCGGGTCAGCACCGCGGCGCGCAAAGGCGTGGCCTGTTCGATACGGATTCGGATCGACAGCCAGGGCTGCACCCCGGCCCCGGGCTCGAAATCGACGATCCGCGGCAACGGGTTGAGCTCGGCCCAGGCGAGGATCTTCACCACCTCGCCGGCCAAGGCCCGGGCGTCGATTTCCAGCGGCACCTGGCGCGCATCCTCGGCAAACGGCGGCGCCAGCAGCTTGACCCGTTCATCGAAGACGAAGGGTGCGTCCGCCAGGATCTGCCGCTGGTAGTAGGCCCACATCACCGACGGCACCGGGTCCGGGCCGGGCTCGATGCGGGCCGCAAAGGCCAGCGGCGACATCAGCAGCAGGCCACCCAGGTACAGCCGCCAGAGGCCCATGGCCATCACTCCTCGACGTGCACGCTGTCCAGGTAGGTGCGCACCGCCCACAGGGCTTCCTGGCTCAGGTAGTCGGCCATCTTCGGCATGTACACCCGGCCATCGCGCACCGCGCCGTGGCGCACCCGCTCGACAAACCACTCGTCCCCAGCGTCACCCACATCGAGCATGCGCAGGTCCGGGGCAATGCCGCCGGACTTGGCTTCCAGGCCATGGCAGGCGGCGCAGTTCTGGTTGTAGGCCGAAGCGCCGATTTCCACCGCCTTGTCCCGCTCGGGGCTGGTGCGGTACGGATTGACCGCGGCCCAGCCGTCGCCGTCCAGGGTCACGCCAGCGTCCTTGACCGGGGTCAGGCCCTTGGTCTCCACCGCCTGGGGCACTACGTTGCCGTGGGCCCATGCACCGCTGCTCAACAGGCCGGCCAGCAGCCCGGCGGCCAACCAGGCGTTGTGTTTTCTTATCATTGTCATGCCCTCAAGATTGCACGCGAGGCCTCTCGACAGAGGCCGTGGCGCCATCTTAGAAACAGCCCCCGGGGCAGCCGTATGCTGCTTTGGTGGCCGGGCCTTACTCCCTTGGTAGTAGGGCTTGTGGTGCGGGTCTAAATCAGGTGCCGGCTGGGAAATTTTCCCGGCAAGCGCGGGACTTTTTCCGTATCTCCAGGCCACGCCCCGGCACACCCTAGTCAGGCCAAAACCTCCACTGGGAACTGCCACCATGAGAATAAGAACGCTACCCACCCTTGCCCCGCTGACCCTGGCCGTGCAGGCCTTTGTGCTCGCCGGCAGCCTGTCCCTGAGCGCCGGTGCCAGTGCCGCCACCGCAGCTGCACCGAGCACCCGCAACGTCACCTGGGAAGACATCGCCAACGACCACCTGACCACCAAGGACGTGCTGCAATACGGCATGGGCACCAATGCCCAGCGCTGGAGCCCGCTGGCCCAGGTCAACGACCAGAACGTGTTCAAGCTGACCCCGGCCTGGTCCTACTCCTTCGGCGACGAGAAGCAGCGCGGCCAGGAATCCCAGGCCATCGTCAGCGACGGCGTGGTCTACGTCACCGGTTCCTACTCGCGGGTGTTCGCCCTCGACGCCAAGACCGGCAAGCGCCTGTGGACCTACAACCACCGCCTGCCGGACAACATTCGCCCGTGCTGCGACGTGGTCAACCGCGGCGCGGCGATCTACGGCGACAAGATCTACTTCGGCACCCTCGATGCGCGGGTCATCGCCCTGGACAAGAACACCGGCAAGGTGGTGTGGAACAAGAAGTTCGGCGACCACAGCGCCGGCTACACCATGACCGGCGCCCCGGTGCTGATCAAGGACAAGACCAGCGGCAAGGTGCTGCTGATCCACGGCAGCTCCGGCGATGAATTCGGCGTGGTCGGCCAGCTGTTCGCCCGCGACCCGGACACCGGCGAAGAGGTGTGGATGCGGCCCTTCGTCGAAGGCCACATGGGACGCCTGAACGGCCAGGACAGCACCCCCACCGGCGACGTCAAGGCGCCGTCCTGGCCGGATGACAAGACCACCGAAACCGGCAAGGTCGAAGCCTGGAGCCACGGCGGCGGCGCCCCCTGGCAGAGCGCGAGCTTCGATGCCGAGAGCAACACCATCATCGTCGGCGCCGGCAACCCCGGCCCGTGGAACACCTGGGCGCGGACCTCGAAAGACGGCAACCCCCACGACTACGACAGCCTGTACACCTCGGGCCAGGTCGGCGTCGACCCGAGCACCGGCGAAGTGAAATGGTTCTACCAGCACACGCCGAACGATGCCTGGGACTTCTCCGGCAACAACGAGCTGGTGCTGTTCGACTACAAGGGCAAGGACGGCAAAGTGGTCAAGGCCACCGGCCACGCCGACCGCAACGGTTTCTTCTACGTGGTGGACCGCAACAACGGCAAATTGCAGAACGCCTTCCCCTTCGTCGACAACATCACCTGGGCCAGCCACATCGACCTGAAGACCGGGCGCCCGGTGGAAAACGAAGGCCAGCGTCCGGCCAAGCCGCTGCCGGGTGAAACCAAGGGCAAGCCGGTGGAAGTCTCGCCGCCGTTCCTCGGGGGCAAGAACTGGAACCCCATGGCCTACAGCCAGGACACCGGGCTGTTCTACATCCCCGGCAACCAGTGGAAAGAGGAGTACTGGACCGAGGAAGTCAACTACAAGAAAGGCTCGGCCTACTTAGGGATGGGTTTCCGCATCAAGCGCATGTACGACGACCACGTCGGCACCCTGCGCGCCATGGACCCGAGCACCGGCAAGCTGGTCTGGGAGCACAAGGAACAGTTGCCGCTGTGGGCCGGGGTACTGGCGACCAAGGGCAACCTGGTGTTCACCGGCACCGGCGACGGCTTCTTCAAGGCCTTCGACGCCAAGACCGGCAAGGAGCTGTGGAAATTCCAGACCGGCAGCGGCATCGTCTCGCCGCCCATCACCTGGGAACAGGATGGCGAGCAGTACATCGGCGTGACCGTGGGTTACGGCGGCGCGGTGCCGCTGTGGGGTGGCGACATGGCCGAGCTGACCAAGCCGGTGGCCCAGGGTGGCTCGTTCTGGGTATTCAAGATCCCGAGCTGGGATAACCAGAGCGCCCAGCGCTGACCGTCAGCGCTCTGTCTGTGGCGAGGGCGCTGGCTCGCGCTGGGTCGCGCAGCGCCCCCGAAACCCGCCCCCGGGAGGTGCCAGACACACCCCGGGGGCCGGGTTCTGGACGGCTGTGGCCCCAGGGCGCCGGTCGACCGGGAGCCCGCATTCTCGCCCCACCCGCCTTCACTCCAGCCTGGAGAACTGCACCATGAACTACCTGCCACTGGCCCTGATGTTGATCCTCTCCCCGGCGTTGGCCATGAACGTCGATGACGACGGCAACGACGTACCGCTGACCGTCAACGGCTGCGTGATTGCCGAATCCAGCCAGTGCCCCGGAGCCAACCTGCGGGGCGCCAACCTGGCCAACCAGGACCTGCGCAAGATGAACCTGGCCGGCGCCGACCTGCGTGATGCCGACCTGCGCCATGCCCAACTGGACCTGGCCAACCTGGAACAAGCCCGCTTGCAGGGCGCCAACCTGACCCGCGCCAGCCTGCAACAGAGCAACTTGCGGCTGGCGGATTTCAGCAACGCCAAACTGGTGGCGATCCAGGGCTGGGGGCTGTTTGCCCAGGGCGCGCAATTCGAAAAAGCCGACCTCAGCGCGGCCTACCTGCAGTTTGCCCGCTTGTCCGGGGCCAAGCTGCACCAGGCCAAGCTGCGGGCGGCGGACCTGGAGATGACCTGGTTGAGCAAGGCGGATCTGCAGGGGGCTGACCTGAGTGATGCCAATCTGCAGGAAGCGAAGTTTGGCGAGAGCAATCTGCAAGGGGCCGATCTGCGGGGGGCACGGCAGCATTATGGGAATTTTCAGGATGCCAATATGGAGGGGTGTTTGGGGTGTCCTCGGACGTGGGATAAGTAGGGGGGTGAGTGCATATCCGGTGTGGCGGGGGCGGCCACTTGTGGCGGAGGGATTGAGTGCATATCCGATGCAGCGGTAACCGCCACTTGCGGCTGAGGGATTGAGTACATATCCGATGCTGCGGTAGCAGCCACTTGTGGCTGAGAGAGTGAGTACATATCCGTTGCGGCGGTTACGGCGGCTGGCGGTTTCGCTCTTACAGCGACTCACTTTTGAACAGCGCAAAAGTAAGCAAAACGCTTTGCCCCTCCACTCGGTGCCTCGCCTAGGCTCGGCATGCCCTCACTCCGGCATTGATCCGTGGGCCGCCGCCACAGGCCATCCATGGCCTGGGGCGGCTAACCCGGCATCCCTGCCGGGTTACCCACGGCTCAATGCCTGCGTTCGGCCATCGTGTCTAAGGGGGCAGGCAGATCAAGATCAAAATCTGACGGCGGCCTTGCGGCCGGCCTGAAGATGAGGCCGTGTGTAACGCCCCGTAGGAGCTGGCTTGCCAGCGAAGGCGTCCGCCAGAACGATGCATGACTTGAGGGCCCCTTCGCCGGCAAGCCGGCTCCTACGAAGAGCGCGTAAACGCGCTTGGCTTTTTCTCTTGATCTTGATCTTCAGGCCCCTTCCCAGCAGGCCGAGCGCAGGCGTTGCGTAGGGGGCAGCTCGGCAAGGATGCCGAGCTAGCCGCCCCAGGCCATGGATGGCCTGTGGCGGCGTGCCCCCGGAGCAATGCCGGAGCGAGGGCACCCCGAGCCCCAGCGAGGGGCCGTATGGAGGGGCAAGCGTTTTTGCTTACTTTTTTGGCGTTTGAAAAAAGTGAGTCGCCGTAAGGGCGAAACCCTAAGTGGCCCTGACCGCAGCGATGGATATGTACTCAACCCCTCGCCGTAAAGGCGAAACCATAAGCCGCCCTGACCGCAGCAACGGATATGTGCTCAACCCCTCGCCGTAAAGGCAAAACCATAAGCCGCCCTGACCGCAGCAACGAATATGTACTCACCCCCTCGCCATAAAGGCGAAACCATCAGCCGCCCTGACCACAGCAACGGATATGCACTCAAAACCATAAACCGCCGTTACCGCAAAAATGGATATATACCC
>NZ_JAAARM010000068.1 GCF_009908285.1 Pseudomonas sp. Fl4BN1 | reverse complement strand
GCAAGGCCCGCCGCAGGTCGCCCGGGCCACCGGGACCAAGCAACCGAGCGCGCATGCTGTGGTCGGCATTGCCACCGGCCAGCAGGGCTTTCAGGTCGTCCAGCTGCTGATCGCGGCCTTTCTGCTGTGCGGCCTTGCGCTTGGCCAGGGCCGCCAGGTCACCCATAGGCGAGCTGTCGGCCGCGTAGCCTTCCAGGACGGCGATCTGGCCCGCCATGGATTGCTTCGCCGCCTTGATCAGGGTGCATCGTTCAAGGGGCAGATCCGCCCAGCGCGGCAGAGTGCCGGCCGTGGGCATCATCCACTTTTCCGTTTCCAGCTTGGCCAGGTGATCGGCGCGGCGCTCAGCTCGCACCAGGTCAGGGATCGGCAGCAGCGCATTGAAGCGCGCCAGGGTCTTGGCCAACTGCTCGTAACGGGTGCCAAGGAACATCACCGACAGCGCGTAGTGCTGGCCGATCGGCAGGCCGCTGTCGGCACTGTCGCCCAGCTTGAGGGCCAGCTGCTGCAGCAAGTTGGGGGCCGAGAGGTAGAGCTGATTCCCCCGCCCAGTGCCCACGCCGCTTTGAAACGGCGTCACGGCCAGGCAGACCGGCGCCTGGTCCATCTGGCTGGTCAGGGCAGCTCTGCCGGCGGCGATCGCCTGTTCAGCTGCAGCACCGACCGGCCCCGGGTTGGTGCTGGTCATGCCATCCAGTCCCGCCAGGCGTTCGGCCGTGCTGGCCAGCTCGCCGCCGGCCAGCTCCTTGGCCGCTGACAGGTCACCCATCCAGCGGGTGGCCTGCTCTGGCCAGCGCATGGTGACTGGTGCCCAGGTCATGGCTCTGGGCTCTCCCAGGTCACCGCCTCAAGCGCGACCAGGTCGCCGCTGGCCAGGGCCTGGTCCAACCGTTGCTTGAGCGCGTTGGCGTGCTGCAGTGGCTGCAGCTTGAACACGGTGAAGTCGTCGCCCACTTTGCGGATCTGCTCGGCCGTGTGCGCCCGAAACGCTTTGGCGCCGGCCTGGTCGCGGCAGGCATAGAGCGTGTCGAGGCCGGCGAGAATGACCCCGGTCAGGTTCAGTTGATCATCCAGCTGGCTGCTGTACTGGTGAGGGGCACCCAAAGCACTGGACCAGAAGCCCCCGGTGATCGCGGCTTCGCACGCAGCGTTCACCTGCAGGGTGCGTTCGGTGTGCCGGCGCTTGAGCAAGGCCGGGGTGTCGTCCACCCAATCGCCATTGCGCCAGACCTGACCGGGCCCTGGAACGCTCAGTGTGTAACCAGGCGGCAGCTCGCCCACCTGCTGGATCTGCAGCGGCGCGCCGGTGGCCGTGCTGTACGCCGTCAGCCCCTGGAAGGACCGGACCAACTGCCAGCGTTTGCCATTCCAGTGGGGCACCTGGTGTTCACCTGGTGCAGGTGGTTCAACCTCGACGCAGCCGCCAGGAATCAGCCAGACGCCTGGCTCCAGGGGGGATTCGTCTGCTGTGATCGGCCCGGTATAGATCCCGTACTGATCGGTTTGATAAACGGTCTTGCTCATGATCACCCTCAGTATTTGATACAGGCGAGCAACGCGACGTTGCGCGGCCGGGTTTCGTTGCCGCCGGATGCGTCCACGGTCACCGCGTGGCTGTGCGCGGGTGCGCCTTGAATGGTGACGGTGTGCGAGTGAGCGCCGGCGGGGTTGGTTACGTGGATCGATCCACCACCGTTGGCGGTGGTCACGTAGCCGCCGGGGCTGTTGTTCGAACCCGCGGACTTTGTGAAGGTGTGGGTGTGCTCACCGGCCGCGTCACTGCTCGCAGCGTGGGTGTGCTCGCCTGCGGCGTCAGTTCTCGCGGTGTGGGTATGGAGCGCGTTCTGGCCGCCTTGAACCCCGCCCAGATCCCGGCCAGGGTCCAGGCCACGCCCATCGTCCCAACCTCGAATAAACTCGCCGCGTAGGTCCGGGATGTTGAACGTGTTAACCCAATCGCCGGCGCCGAAACGGGTGCCGATCGCCGCAAACAGCGCGGCATAGGTCACACGGGACACTGCCGCACCGTTGGCTTTGAGCCACCCGGCCGGGGCCGTCTCCCGGGCAAATACGCTGACCTGGCCAACCAGGGGCGCCATCACATCAGTCTTGACGTTGTTGACGCATTTGGTGGTGGCCAGGATCTCGCTGCTGTTTGTGCTCGGGTCGTCGCTTTTGGCGTTGGGCAGGTTGCCCAGCCCCACGTCTTCCTTGGTGGTGGCCCGGGCGCGCAGCTTTTCGTAGTCACCCACTCGGGCGGCAAAGTGTCTCACCAGTGGCCCGTCGATTGGCTCCACAGTGCGGTTGTCTACAAGGGTCTTGTCAGCCAGCAACGTAGCGATCAGAAAGAGGTAGCGGCGCACACCAGCGGCGTCGGTGTAATCGGACGTGCTCAGTGGGTTTTGAACGATGTTCCAGCCGGCGATCACGTCGCCCATGTGGCGTTGTAGGGATACATCCAGCCAGAAGGTCGTCGGCACGGAAGGCAGTTCAAACTGCGCCATGCCCCTTTGTTCAATCCGGATTCCCTCAATGTAGGCAGTACCAGGTGCAAGCTGCAGGTTTGTACCCACACGCTTTAATGACAGCGAAGACCCGAAGAAACAGGCGCGGCCGAAGACGTCCCGGTTGGCCAGGCGCTCGCGCTCATCGATGCCAAACAGTCGGGCAGTGAAGTCGTGCTGCCAGGTGCTGGCGTCCACGGTGACGCCGGTCAGGGCCTTGGCGCCGTCGAACACCAGCAGGAAATTGCGGGTGACGTTGTTGCCGACCTGCTGGGGCAACTGGTTTCGGCGTTTCTGCTGCATGGGCACATGGGCCACCATCAGCAGCACGCCCTCGGCCGACTCTAAGCCAATCCAGTTCCAGTCAAAGTCCCCGATATCGCTGCCCAGCATCACGCTGTAGACGACCTGGTTAGGGTTTACGTAGCCGGCCTGGGTCACGTCGAAGGTGCCAACGATCTGTGCTGCGGGCGGTTTGCCGGCAGCACGATCGACAGGCTGTTCAGGATCGAGCCCGGGCACCTTGGCCAGGATGAAACGGGTGGCAGTGAGGATCTGCTGCGCACCTTGTTTTTGCGCAATCAGGTTTTCGCCCGCCAGGGTGATAGTGGCCCCCATGGGGATCTCCTACAGAGAGGCAACCAGCGTTTGCTGGTCGTCGTTGAAATCAAGTACGGCGACCTGCAGCGTCACCGGTGTCACGCTTTCGAAGTCGTAGCGCCGGCAGGTCCGGCCGTACTGCTGCACCAGGACGCGCAGCAGGTCCGCATTGAGCGACAGCTGGGAGTCGGAAAGCCGCAGAAGCACCACGTCCCAGTCGCGCCCGGGCTGGCGTTCCTCGATCTCGATATAGCCAACCCCGAGGCGCTGCAGGATGCGTTTCATGCCGGCGGTGCTGCCGGCGTCCACCGCGTTGATGAAGGCGTATTTCACCCGAAGCCGGAAAAGGCTCTCAGGCTCACCGACAAAGCGCGTCACGTCGCGCTGCCAGGCCCACAGCTCCAGGATGCGCAGGTGGCAGGTGTCGGGGTCGAGCTGGTCATAGGGCCACATCAGCCAGCCGCTGGCGGTTTCCCACCAGCGCTGGGCAGCGGCCATCAGCTTGGAAAGCTCGGTGCCGGCGAGCCAGAAAGGCAGCTTGAGTTTGATCATGTCACCGCCACCTGAAAGGTTCTGATCCGGGGAATTTCCAGGCCGCTGATTAGGTCCACCCGGGCCGAGAAGCGAAACGACTCGACGTCGAGGAACTGGTGGTGCAGTTCCTCAGTTAGCCGGCTGAAACTGAAACGCGACTGTGGGTAAGTCAGGGTCGGTTTGTAGTCGCGGGACGTGCTTTCACGGAAGGCCGCGCGCACGAACAGATCGATCTCTTTCTGCAGCTCCTCGATGCGTTCGGCGCTGGTGTTGGCCCTCGCCACGACCATCAGCGTGAAGCTGTACTCCTTTTCAGGCATGGCCATCGCCATCAGGTCATCGCCGTGGCCATGGTTGCCCTGGTCGCGGATATGGGCGTTGATCTGGTCCAGGTACGAGGCCGCCGGCACGCCAGCTTCAAACAGCACGTAGGCATTGGCGCTACCCGGACCACGCGGGGCACCGTGCTCGAAATAGACACCGTCCGGCCGCACACCTGGAAAGGTCGAGATCATGGCTCGATAGACCGCGTCGGTGTGCCACTGGTTGACCGCCGAGAACTGGTTACGCACCCGCAGACGCAACTGATCGTCGGGCTCTGGATCTGCACCTGGTGATTCCAGCCAGCTCTCGGTGTTGATCACCTGGACGATGCCGGCAATGGGTTCCGGCAGGATGGCGTAGTAACCCGGTGCCAGGTTGTAACCGCTGCCGGTGGCGTCCGCCTCGATCGGCACGCTCAGCTGCAGCTGGCCATCGGCGAAAGCCACAGCCTCGGTGGTGCGCAGTTGGTAGACGTGGCCATTGATCGGTGGCGACTGCACCAGGACACCCGCCGGCAGTTCCAGGGTGCCGGCGGTATTGGCCCGGGTGAACAGGATCTTGCCCTTGGCCCGAGTGGCCCCCTTACGCTCGACGTTCACGGCCCAGGCCAGCATATCCAGCCACTTGCCGCCGGCGGTCTTTACAAAGAAGTTCGGCAGGACCGACTGGACGACGAAGTCCAGCAGCCACAGCACCGGCTTGGTCACCAGGGCAGTGACTACGCGCCAAAACGGCGAGTAGGCCCCGGTATTGCTCAGTTTGGCGCCCTGGGCGACCACTTCCTTCTCCCAAGCCTGGCGCAGGCCGGCCTCGGTGGTCGGAATGCCGGCATCACTCAGCGCCTGCTTGAAATCCACGTCGCTCACAGGGTCACCTCTACGTCACCGAATTTCAGGGTTTTGGCCGTGACCAGGTACTGCCCCGGCTGCAGCTGGGTGATCTGCGCCGTACCGGGCACCAGGCGTTCGTCGGCCTCCACCAGCAGCTCCAGTTGCTGGATGCAGTCGCGTTGCTTCAATCGGTCGCGCTCGGCCACCAGGGTCACCAGCAGGCCGCTGTCGCGGATCATGTGAGCAATGTCCTGGGCGATGCTGGCCCGGTCGGCGATCAACAGCGGCTGGCGGGACGGGTCCAGTACCAGGTCGTTGTCCACGATCCAAAGGTCTATGTATTCGCTCATCCGGACACCGCCATGCCCATCATGTTTTCCAGTTCCAACGGGGTCATGGCCTTGCCGGTGTGGATGTTCACGTTCTCCACATGGGTTCCTTTGTTTTGGTTGCTGGTGTTCTGAATGCTGGTCAGCAGGCCGCCAGGCGGCACCGCGTTAGGCCGCGTGGGAGCAATTGAGGGGATAGCCGCGCTGATGGTCTGTTGCGCCTTCTGCGCGGCGCTGGCGACGTCTGCAGCGCTGGTCGCCTGCTCGGCGCCGGGGATCGTCGGCATGTCGCCCAGGCGGGCCTCGATGTTCACGCCGGGGATCGTGTTGATCATCTCGATCAAGCTATTGATGGCCTTGTAGAACACACCCACGATCGCGTCCCAGGCGCCTTTGGCCATGCCAGCCCAGCCGCCCATCGAGTTGAACCAGTCGGTCAGCCCCTGCAGCTTCTCCAGCACCCATTTGAAGGCCTCGGTGTTCATCAGGGCGCCGGTCCACTCGTCCCAGTAGTAGACGGCGGCGATCACGATCGCGACCAGGACGGCAATGCCCATCACCACCACGCCGATCGGGTTGGCCGTCAACGCCACGTTGACCAACCAGATCACGCCCTGCCACAGCATCATGGCCACGCGAATGATGCCCATCGTGGTGTAGAGCACCGTCAGGCCCGCGACATAGGTAGCGATCACCGCCGCCTGCAGGAGGAACCCGGCAATGGTGCGCAGGTTCAGCAGTTGAACCACTTTCCAGACGGTAATGATGGCCATCCAGGCCATGCGGGACGCCCCGACTACAAACGTCAGCAGCGACATGGCGGCGATGATGGCCAGCACCCCGAGGGTCGCAATGCCCACCACTCGGGTGATGTTCGGGAACAGTTGAGTCCAGCGGGTCAGCGTGCTGGCGACCCCGGACAACTTGGCCATGAGTGGGGTCAGGATCGGGATCAACGCCTGGCCGAAGGCAATCCGCAACGCCTCAACAGCGGCCGCGAACTGCTGCCACGGATCGACCATGGCCTGGGCCATCTTCTCGGCATCCTCAAGCCCGCGGACTTTGCCCAGCTTGTCCAGGCCCTGGCGTAGCCGGTCGGTGTCTTTCGCCAGTGCGCCGATCACCTGGGCACCCTCGCCACCGAAGGCGTCCAACAGCTTGGTGCCGGCCGATGCGCTGTTGAGGTCGCCCAGCTTGCCCTGCAGCTTCTCCAGGATCTGCAGCATCGGCAGCACCTTCCCTTCCTGGTCGGTGAACTTGATCCCGAGCTTGTCCGAGGCGGCGCCGATGTTCTCGAAAAACGCCTTGTACCGGCCGCCGGCGTCGCCGCCTTCCATGGTGCTGCTCAGCGAACCGATCACCGCGAACTGCTCGGCAATGTCCACGCCGCCGGCGGTGGCGATCGCTCCCACCTCCTTGAATGCGTCCTTGAGCTGGGCGCCGTCGGTGCGGAACAGCTGCACCGCCAGGGCAGTCTGGCCGCCCAGCTTCTCGACCCACTCCGCCTTGCCCATGGCGTCAGCCTGGACCTTGAACAGGTTGTACATGGTGCCCACGTAGGCGCCCAAGGTTTCGGCGTCGGACTTGGTGGCCTTGGCCAGCAGGTTGCTGGTGTTGGTGAAAGTCGCCAGCTGGCTGCCTGTCAGGCCCTTAATCGCGCCCTCGATGCTGTACGCCGAGGCCACGAAGTCCCGGGCGTTCTCGCCGTAGGCCACGGAGAATTCCAGCGACTTTTGATTGAGCGCGGTCAGCGCGTCTTCGGCAACGCCCAGGGAACGCACTTCGCCCAGGGCGCGGTTCATCTCCAGGGCGGGCTGCAACGACTGGTTGATACCGACGAAGGCGCCGGTCATGCCGGCCAACCCCAGGCCCATGGTCTTGATGTTCTTTTCGCTTTGCTCGGCAAGGTTCGAAAAGCCCATTTTCACCTTGCCCAAAGGTGCGGTGACCTTGTCGGTCAGGGCCAGGATGAAGTCCAGGCGGGCGCTGCGGTCAGCCATGCTCAGTTATCCGTTCAACGCATGGGCAATGCCGTTTGCCACGGCAATCTCCATGCGTCTCCAGTGCTCGTTTTCAAGCCACTGCGCCGTCCCCATGTTCTCGATTGAGGGTTCAGCGCCAGGCAGCCAGCGGTTGGTGAGGGCCATCAGCTGGCCCAGGCCGTCCTCGGTCAGGCGCTCGGCGTGGTCGAGGGCTTTTTTACGAGTACTTCAACGTCCGGGGCGAACTCTTCCAGGAGCGCGCCGGCCATTTGCATGGTCAGCACTGGATTGACCTGCAGCTGCTCGCGCAGGCCGGCCCGCTGTTCCTGGTTGACGGTGGTGCTCAGCAGGTTGAACGACGGCGCCACCTTGTTGGTCGCGGTCATGGCGTTGAAGTACTTGGTCACGTCCTGGGGCGACAGAGCAAAGCTGAATTCCTTGTCGCCGACTTCCAGGGTGATCTCGCGGCTGTTGATGGTCATGGGGTGCGTATCCTTTGGCTTAGGGTTGAAAAGTGGGTGTCCAGCTGGGCGCGCAGGTTGCTTTCCAGCTTGTCCATGGCGCGCTCGATGTCGTTGTGTCGCGGGTAGTTCTGGGCGATCTCCACGCGCAGCTCCAGGTGCTCGCGTCGGGACTCACTGACCTGGCGAAACAGGAAGGCCTGGAAGCCGATCACGGCGGTCAACAGCAGTTCGGGCAGCAAGGCCATCAGTCTCTCCAGCATTTCCATGTCAGGCGCTCCAGGTGCCACGGCCGCCGATCCGGACGGCCTGGTACATCAGCCAGGCCAAGGCGGTGTTCATGCCTTCTTCACGCAATGCGTCGTAGAAGATCCGATCGGCCTCGGCCTTGGTGAATCGATGGGTTTCGTGGGTGTAGATGCGGTCATGCACCACCGACGGCCGGCGCGCCGCCGGCGTCTGCGGGTCCACGATGCGACGGGCCAGGTGCGGCACGCTGGCCAGGTCCGACAGGTAGCCCACCGGGACGGTGATCAAGCGGCCGTCCCGAGTGCGGTACTGCAGCACCCGGATCACCTCCCAGCGCGTGTGCCCTGGGCGGTGCCTCAGCTCCAGGTCACTTTCAAAGGGCATCGGCGGCACACTCCACGCGGACCCGGTTCGGCGCGGTGTCCTGGGCGATCTGCTCGCGCAGCAGCACCCGTGCCGGCATCGGCGCTTTGCAGTAGGTGGCCACCAGCGTGGCGGCGCTACGCGCAACCACGGTGTGGGAATCGCTCAGCGCACACCCGACCAGGAAAACGGCGCCGAAAGCGGCACAAATCAGCAGGCGGTTCATGTCAGTAACTCCACAGTGCAGGGCTCGGGAGGCGTCCGCCGATCGGAGCCAGGCCCAGGTGCAAGAAACGGCTGTTGCCCTTCTGGCTCACGCCGATTCGGGTAAAGCCCAGGCCCAGGGCGAGCTGCAGTAGCTTCAGCGCGTCAGGACCGCGCACAGCCACATCGACGGCCAGCCCCATGTTGTGCTCGCCCGGTTCGGCCTTCCTGGCTTCCTCGGGGTGCCGGCGGCAGCGGTAGCCACTGCTCAGGGCCATGGGCCTGGCGTACTGGTTGCGCAGCTGCTGCAGGCGGTCCATAAACTCCGGCTGCATCTCGCTGCCGTCGCTGTTGCACTTGCCGCACTTGCAGCGCAGCTCCTTGGCCGAGAAGTTCGGCCAGCGGTTGGTGGTCATCGGCGTTGTCCTCGCTCAAAGGTGGATTGGCAGGGGGTGCAGCGGGTCTTGCCGCCCAGGGCTCGACGGTCCTCCGGAATGGGGTCGTCGCAGTCCTGACAGTGGGTGCGGCTTGGCCCGGTCGGCAGCGCGTTGGCGAGCTGGGCGGCGATTGCCTGTTTCCGCTGGCGCGCTTCCAGTCGCTGGGCGCGGTCGAACAGGCAGACCATCAGCGCAGGCCCTCGATCTCGGCAGCAGCCAGGTACGGCACACCGTTGACGCGGATGAAGTCCGGGCTGGTGACGTTGAATTGCACCTTGTGCTTGGTCTTCTCGGCGCCTTTGGGGTCAACACTGAGCAAGCTGGATACCTTCAACTTGCAGCCGAAGGCCTCGATGCGCAGTTCTTCCTGGCCCGCTTGGGCAAAAAACACCACGTCGAAGGGGTCCAACTGGCGGAAGCTGCCGGCAGTGCGGGCGGCCTCGATCAGCAGATTGAAGTTATTGCTGTCGAACTCGAATTCACCACTGGCCGCCACGTCGCCATCGACGTGGCCATCAGGCACGCCCCGGGACTGCGCCACGGCGGTGTTGTCGGTGATATCCAGGGTGCAGCTCTCGACGTGCACCTGGAGATCCCCCAGGGCAATGTCGAAGTTCTTGCCGCCAATGCGGGACATGTGGGGTTACTCCTAGTCGTCGTTGGAAAGGTCCAGGGCGATGTTCGCCGTGAGGTCTTTCGGGCAGTTGAGGGG
>NZ_JAAARM010000067.1 GCF_009908285.1 Pseudomonas sp. Fl4BN1 | reverse complement strand
GAACGGGCCCATCCGCCGGCAAGCCGGCTCCCGCGGTGCGGGGGATGGGCCCGTTCATGCCGGGCTTACCAGGGAATGGTTTCACCCTTGTAGTTGATGAAGTGATGGCCGCCCTTGCCGGCGTAGGCGTTGATCTGGGCGATCAGGCCGTGGGTGCTGGTTGGCACGTCGATCTCGGCGTTCTCGCCGCCCATGTCGGTCTTGACCCAGCCCGGGTGCAGCGAGAGCACGGTGAGTTGCTGCTCCAGCTGGGTCACGAAGCTGTTGGTCATGGAGTTCAGCGCGGCCTTGCTGGCCTTGTACAGCGCCATCTCCGGGGCGTCCGGAATGGTCACGCTGCCCAGTACCGAACTCATGAACGCCAGTACGCCGCTGTCCTTGCGGATCTGCCCGACAAAGCGCTGGGCCAGGTTGATCGGCGCCACCGCGTTGGTGAAGAACAACTGGCCGACTTCGGCCTGGGTCGCGTGGCCCGGCAGTTGGTTGTCCGGGCCCTTGACCCCGGCATTGACGAACAGCAGGTCGAACACCTGATCCTTGAGCTTCTGGCTCAGGGCGATCACTGCTTGCTGATCGTCCATGTCCAGTTGCTCGATCTGCACGTTGCCCAGGGCTTGCAGGGCCTCGGCCTTGTGCGGGTTGCGCACGGTGGCGGTGACCTGCCAGCCGTCTTCCAGCAGGCGCTGGACCAGGCCGAGGCCCAGGCCCCGGGAAGCGCCGATGATCAGTGCGGTTTTTGCCGTGGACATGATGAGGTTCCTTGATAAATGAGGATCATGGATTCAATGGGCAGGCTTGCCCGAGCCGTTGTTGCAGCTCTTGGCGCAAGTGGCCCAATTCGCTGATGCGGGTTTCAATCAGGGTCAGCTTGTCTTGCAGTAGTTGGCTCACGGCCTGGTCAGGGTCGGCGGCCTGCCACAGCGCACCGACGCTGCTGCCGATTTCCCCCAGGCTGAAACCCAAGCGTTGCGCCGTCTTGATGTAGAGCACCAACTGCACCATCTCTGGCGCATAGACACGATAGCCGTTGGCACTGCGCTGGGATGCAATCAATCCGCGCTGCTCGTAGAAGCGCAAGGTGTCGCGGCTGACGGCGCAGGCTTCGGCCAGTTCTCCAATACGCATGCTGGGGTCTCGAAAGGGCTTGACCCTGGAGCATACTCCAGGCTTTAGCCTGCGCGCTCCTTGAATCGATGGAGCGACATTTATGTGGACGACCGAACAGTACCGAAAATTGGTCCGAGCCAGCGGCTGGTACGACTTGCTGGTAACCCTGGCCTTTGTCACCCCCTGGAGTTTCATGATGTTGCATGGGCTGATGCAGGACACGGCCCTGGCTTTCAACCTGCCGGGGGAGTTGCCGCCGTTCGCACCCATGCACATGTTGATGGCCAACCTGATGGGCTCGATTGTCTGTGTGTGGTCGGTGCTGCGGATTCGTGATCCGCAGCTGGCATTCGGACGTTATGACGCGGCGGGGCGTATTCTGTTCGCCACCTGGCAGATTTATGCCCTGGTCCATGGCGCCACGGCGTTGATCGGGGTGATCCTGTTTTTCGAGCTGGCCTGGTGCGTGGCGCAGTTGTGGCCGGTTAAAGGCATCGCCAGTAAGCCTGCGCCTAGAGGGGCTGTGGCGGTCATTTAATGCCCTGCTTGCCACGGCTGGCCCAGGGAGATGGGTGCGTACAGACGGGTGCGCAAGGCGTTCCGGGACAGTAGCACCAGCACCAGAATGGTCGCGGCATAGGGCAGCATCGCCAGCAGGTTGGACGGTATTGCCAGGCCCAGACCCTGGGCCACCAGGTGCAGGATGCTCGCCAGGCCGAACAGGTAGGCGCCGAGCAACAATCGCCACACGCGCCAGCTGGCGAATACCACCAGCGCCAGGGCGATCCAGCCGCGGCCGGCGCTCATGTTCTCGGCCCACATCGGCGTGTAAGCCAGGGACAGGTAGGCGCCGGCCAGCCCGGCCATGGCGCCGCCGAACAGTACCGCGAGGGTGCGCACCCGCAGCACCGGCAGGCCCATGGCGCTAGCGGCGTCGGGGCTTTCGCCGACGGCCTGGATGATCAGGCCGACCCGGCTCTTGAGGATCACCCAGGCCACCACGGCGAACAGCGCGAAGGACAGGTACACCAGCAGATCCTGGGCAAACAGCATGCGGCCGATCAGTGGGATTTCACTCAAGAGGGGAATCGCCAGGGGCTCGAATCCGGTCAGGGGCTTGCCGACCCAGGCCGCGCCGACAAAGCTCGACAAGCCAACCCCGAAGATGGTCAACGCCAGCCCGGTAGCCACCTGATTGGCGTTGAACACCAGGGCCACCAGGGCAAACAGTGCCGACAGCAGCATTCCAGACGCCATTGCCAGCAGTACGCCAAGCCACAAATGGCCGCTGTTGAGGGCAACGATAAAACCGATCACCGCGCCGAACAGCATCATGCCTTCCTGACCGAGGTTGAGGACGCCGCTCTTTTCACAGATCAGTTCGCCCAGGGCCACCAGCAGCAACGGCGTGCCGCAACGGACCATGGCGTAGAGAATATTGCTCAGCAGATCGATATCCATCAAAGGGCTCCGGCGGTAGCGGTGGCGGTAGAGTCGCGGCGCGCCCAGCGCAGGTTCAGGCGCGGCCGATAGAGAATCAGCACGTCACTGGCGAGGAGGAAGAACAGCATCATTCCCTGGAACAATTGGGTGATGGCTTGGGGCAGGTTGAGGCTCATCTGCGCGCTTTCACCTCCTATATAGAGCAACGCCATCAGCAGGCTGGAAAATACGATACCTATGGGATTCAGGCGTCCGAGAAAGGCCACGGTGATCGCGGCGTAGCCGTAGCCAGGGGAGACTTGCGGTACCAGTTGGCCAATGGGGCCGGTGACTTCACAGACCCCGGCCAGGCCCGCCAGCCCACCGCTGATCAACAGTGCCAGCCAGATCAGGGGTTTCTGGCGAAAGCCGACGAAGCCGGCGGCGCGCGGGTCCAGGCCGAGCACTTTGATCTGGAAGCCAACAAAGCTTTTCTGCAATAGCACCCAGACCGCCACCAGGGCCAGCAGAGCGAAATACACTCCGGCGTGTGCTCGGCCGTCTTCCATCAACAACGGCAGGCGGCTGGCGTCGCCGAACATTGCCGACTCGGGAAAGTTGAATCCCGCCGGGTCCTTCAACGGTCCATGAACGCAGTACAGCAACAGGTTCAGGGCAATGTAGTTGAGCATGATGCTGGTGAGGATTTCATTGGCGTTGAAGCGTGTGCGCAACCAGGCGGTGAGCCCGGCCCAGGCGGCGCCGGCCAGGGTTCCGGTGAGCAGGATCAGTACCAGCGCCCAGCGGCTTTGTAGCTCGATGAGGTTCACCGCCAGGGCGCTGCCGGCCAGGGCGCCGAGCAGCAGTTGGCCTTCGGCGCCAATGTTCCAGATGCGTGCCTGGTAGGCCACGGCCAGGCCCAGGGCGCAGAGCAGGATCGGCAGCGCTTTGACCAGCAGCTCGGAAACCCCGTACAGGTCGCTGACCGGGGCGATCAGCAAGGTGTGCAAGGTCAGCAGCGGGTCGTGGCCCAGGGCGCTGAACAGCAGGGCGCCGCAACCGAGGGTCAGCAGCGCGGCCAATAGGGGCGAGCACCAGAGCATCAGCCGCGATTGCCGGCCGCGGGGTTCGAGTGAAAGCAGCATGGACGACTCCGTTAAACCGCCAGCGCGGTGGGTGAAGGAGAGGCTTCGAAGTGGCCAGCCATCCAGCCGCCGACTTCGATCAGGGAGGTGTCGGCACAGGTTTTCAACGCCGATAGACGACCGCTGCACAAGGCGGCGAGGCGATCACTGACCTGAAACAGCTCATCCAAGTCTTCGGAGATCACCAGAATCGCGGCGCCAGCATCGCGCAGGGCGATCAGTGCTTGGTGAATGGTTGCGGCAGCGCCGACATCCACGCCCCAGGTCGGGTGTGCGGCGATCAGGAGGCGCGGCTGCTGGAGGATCTCGCGGCCGAGGATGAATTTCTGCAGGTTGCCGCCGGACAGGCTGCGGGCCGGGCTTTGGGCATCGCCGGTCTTTACCCCGAAGCGCTGGATGATCTGTTCGGCCAGGGCTCGCACCTTATGCCTTTGAATCAGGCCGTTGCGCACCAGCCCCTGTTGGAAGGCGGTGAGCAGGGCATTGTCTTCCAGGCTCAGTTCCGGCACCGCGCCATGGCCCAGGCGTTCGGCGGGAACGAAGGCCAGCCCCCGGTGGCGACGGGCATCGGGGCGCAGATGGCCCGCGGGCTGGTCAGCGAAAGTGATGCGTTCGGCAGCGCTGCGCGGTAGGCATTGCTCGCCACTGAGCAGGGCCAGCAGTTCGTCCTGGCCATTGCCGGCGACCCCGGCGATGCCGACGATTTCGCCGCTGCACAGGCTCAGGTCAATGTCCTTGAGGGAGCAGCCGAAGGGATCGGGGTTGTGCCAGCTCAAGCCGCTGATCCGCAGGAATTCATCGGTCCCGCGGGCCTTCGGATAGTTGGTGGTCATGGCGGCCGCGTCGCCCACCATCAGCCTTGCCAGCTCGTGGTCCGAGCATTGCGCCGGTCGACAATGGCCGGCCACGCGCCCGCTGCGCAGCACCGTGGCGCTGTGGCACAGGGCGCGAACCTCGGCGAGTTTGTGGCTGATGAACAGGATGCTGCAGCCTTCGCTGGCCAGGCAGCGCAAGGTGATGAACAGCTCTTCGGCTTCCTGCGGGGTCAGCACCGAGGTGGGCTCGTCGAGGATCAACAAGCGGATGTCTTGCATCAGGCAGCGCACGATCTCTACCCGCTGGCGCTCGCCGATGGACAGGCTGTGCACCAGCCGCTGGGGCTCCAGGGGCATGCCATAGCGCTGGGAGACTTCGCGGATCTTGCCTTCCAGCTGGCTTGGTGTACCGGCCGCTGCGCCCATGGCCAGGGCGATGTTCTGCGCCACACTGAGGGTTTCGAACAGCGAGAAGTGCTGGAACACCATACCGATCCCCAGACGCCGCGCCTGGGCCGGGCTGCTCATGATCTGGCGTTGGCCTTGCCAGATCAGTTCCCCCGAATCGGCCTGGAGAACGCCGTAGATAATCTTCATCAAAGTACTTTTGCCGGCGCCGTTTTCGCCAAGCAGAGCTTGGATTTCACCTGGGGCAATGCTCAGGTCGATAGCATCGTTGGCCAGGCAACCGGGGTAGCTTTTGCTGATCTGGCGCAGTTGCAGGCGCGGTGTTTGCCCGATGGGCACAGCGGGATTTGGCATGGCAGGCTCGGGAGGCTTGGAGTTATGCCTGTGGATAAAGCAATTTTCTGGCCAGTGAGTCAGGAAAGCCTGGCGGTCATGCCAGCTTGCACCTTGAAGGCTAGGAGGGAGGTTGGGCTGGCACCACTTCGGGGCAAAGTGCTTGAAAAAGCTCTGTTTTTGTCCACTGATGCCTGAGCAAAAAATGATCAGTTGCCTGCAGCCCCTGTGCAATCAGCTACTGGGGCAGCCTTGCACGGGTTATCCACAGCTTGCTCCACAGTATTTGTGTGCAAGCCCGGGACTTGGGCATAAGCGCGGTGGGCTTGTGTTCCAACCGCGATAAACCGGCCTAACTTGCTGTTTTACGTTGTAAAAAAGCCTGCCGCGAGGGCTTTGAACAAAAAATGAACAAAGTCCGCAAAGCCACGTTGCAGAAGGGTTACAGCGCTATGTGCTCAGCTTATCCACAGCCGGGTGCACAGTAGATGTGGGCAACTGCAAGCGCCCATGAAGGGTTATGCACAAGGCCCCGGCCTGAATTGGTGCGCTCAGCGCAGCAAGAGGATGCGCCCGCGGCTCAGATCGGCCAGTTGCTGTTGCAGGGCATCGATCTGTGTTTCACCCAGGGCCAGTTGCAGTTCCACGCCGTTGGCGGTGAAGTCTTCCTGGACCAGCAGCCCACCCAGTTCGGCGATCCGCAACTTGACCAGGGCCAGCTCGCTGAAGCTGCAGGCACAACGCAGCGGTACGCGGTTGATCAGGGCGATGCGCTCGGCGCCTTGCAGGCATTTGTTGGCGCCGCCGCCATAGGCGCGAGCCAGGCCACCAGTGCCCAGTTGGATGCCGCCATACCAGCGGATCACCAGGACCGCTACCTGGTCGCAGTCCTGGGCTTCGATGGCCGCGAGGATTGGGCGTCCGGCGGTGCCGCCGGGTTCGCCGTCGTCGTTGCTGCGGTACTGGTCGGCAAGCTTCCACGCCCAGCAGTTATGGGAGGCATTGAGGTCGCTGTGCTGCTGGATGAAGGTTTGGGCTTCGGCTGCACTGCTGATGGGGGCGGCGAAGGTGATGAAGCGGCTTTTGCGAATCTCTTCGCGGTACTCGCAAAGGCCGGTCAGGGTAAAGGGCATGCGCGTCAGTCTTTCAGAGGGGGAGTCAGGCCACAGCCTTTGAGGATGATGCGGATCAGATTGTTGGCGGCGTCTTCGATGTCCTGCTTGGTCAGCCGGGAGCGCCCGGTAACGCGGCAGATCTGGGTGGCGAAGTCGGCGTAGTGCTGGGTGCTGCCCCACAGCAGGAAAATCAGGTGTACCGGATCCAGCGGATCCATCTTGCCGGCGTCGATCCAAGCCTGGAACACATCGGCCCGGCCCTGGAACCAGGCGCGGTAGTCCTGGCTGAAATACTCGCTGAGGCATTCGCCGCCGCTGATGATTTCCATGGCAAAGATCCGCGACGCTTGAGGCTGGCGTCGAGAGAACTCCATCTTGGCGCGGATGTAGCGCGTCAGGGCCTCGGCCGGGTCGTCCTCGGCGGTGAGGGTGTTGAAGGTGCTGTCCCAGAGTTCGAGGATGTTGCTCAGCACCGCGATGTACAACCCCAGTTTGTTGGTGAAGTAGTAGTGCAGGTTGGCCTTGGGCAAGCCGGCATTCTGCGCGATGGTGTTCATGCTGGTGCCTTTGAAACCGTGACGGGCGAACTCGTCTTCGGCGGCCCGGATGATGGCCTGTTCATTTTTCTGCCGAATGCGGCTGATGGGTTTGCCTGGGTGAGGAGCGCTGTGGGCAGGGACTTCAAAGGTCATGGAGGTTTCCGAGCGAGTCTGTGGGTGCAACCTGTGCGTTGATAGCGCACCCAGATTGATCAGACAAGCCTTGGCACTATAAAAGCCTCAATGGGCCTTAAGAGTGTCACTTTCCAGTGCCGGATTTGCGTCATTGAGCGGGTTTTTGCTTTCTGGCTGCATGGCATGGAGCTCGGACTGAGGGTTGATGATGCCGAGGTCGCTGCAGAAAGCTGTCCATGTGCTCATGGTTGTTTTCAGGGGTTGCAGCTCAAAGTCTTTGATTACGTAGCTGTGCTGGAGTCGATGCGCTTTTCAACGTGTCGCTGCCAGGCTCTCCAGGAAGCTTTCCAGCACCAAATGGGGGCGCCGCCCCTTGCGCGTGACCGATGCCAGGCTCAGGTCATAGAAGCGGGATTTGGGTTTGAGCGATCGTAGCCGCCCTTGTTGCACCCAGAGGCTGGCGTAATGGTCCGGCAGGTAGCCGATATAGCGCCCGGTGAGAATCAGGAAGGCCATGCCTTCACGGTCGGATGCACTGGCGGTGCAGTTCAGCGCCTGGTAGTGGGCCTGGATCTCCGCCGGCAGGCGGAAGGTCGGGGCAATGGCGTCCTGATCGTTGAGTCGCTGATCGTCCAGTTGCCTGTCATCCACATAGAACAGTGGATGTCCCACTGCGCAGTAGAGCAGCGAGCGCTCGTCATACAGCGGTTGGTATTCGAGGCCGGAGAGGGCACTGGCCTGGGGGACCACGCCGACGTGCAGGCGACCGTCGAGCACCCCTTGCTCGACTTCGTTGGGGGCGATCATGCGGATCTGGATCTGCACGTCCGGCCCGCGTTCCTTCAATTGCGCAAGGGCGTGGGTGATGCGCATGTGCGGCAAGGTCACCAGATTGTCGGTGAGGCCGATGATCAACTCGCCTCGCAGATGGCGATGCAGGCCATTGACCTCGGTGCGAAAGCTTTCCAGGGCGCTGAGCAGTTGCAAGGTCGATTGGTAGACCTCGCGGCCTTCTTCGGTCAGGGAGAAGCCGGCGCGTCCCCGTTGGCACAGACGCAGGCCGACCCGTTGCTCCAGGTCGCTCATTTGCTGGCTGATGGCTGAGCGGCCGATACCGAGCACGGTTTCTGCGGCGGAGAAGCCACCGCACTCAACCACGCTGCGAAAGATCCGCAGCAGGCGGATATCAAAGTCACTGACTTGCGCCAGCGGGTCGACTCGACGGCTGCTCATAGTTTAGTAAATTCCAGACTGAAGGTTATTAAAGTTGGATTTCACCGACTTTATAGCCGTGGCAATTTAGCTGCAACAACGCTTCGATTCCTACGCCGCTTTAATTGCCTTGCGAGGTTTTGCTCATGAACATGCCGGAAACCGCTCCACAGTCCCTGGCCAGTCAGCTCAAGCTTGATGCCCACTGGATGCCCTACACCGCCAACCGCAATTTCCAGCGTGACCCGCGCCTGATTGTCGGCGCCGAAGGCAGCTGGTTGGTGGATGACAAGGGCCGCAAGATCTATGACTCGCTGTCCGGACTGTGGACCTGTGGTGCCGGTCACTCGCGCAAGGAAATCCAGGAAGCGGTATCCAAGCAACTGGGCACCCTGGATTACTCCCCAGGCTTCCAATACGGTCATCCGCTGTCGTTCCAGCTGGCGGAAAAAATCACCGACCTGACTCCTGGCAACCTGAACCACGTGTTCTTCACTGACTCCGGCTCCGAGTGCGCCGATACCGCGGTGAAGATGGTGCGTGCCTACTGGCGCCTGAAAGGCCAGTCGACCAAGACCAAGATGATCGGCCGCGCCCGTGGTTATCACGGGGTGAACATCGCCGGTACCAGCCTGGGCGGTGTCAACGGCAACCGTAAGCTGTTCGGTCAGGCGATGATGGATGTCGACCACCTGCCGCACACTTTGCTGGCCAGCAACGCCTTTTCTCGTGGCATGCCGGAGTTGGGCGGTATTGCCCTGGCCGATGAGCTGCTGAAACTGATCGAACTGCATGACGCTTCCAACATCGCCGCAGTCTTCGTCGAGCCAATGGCCGGCTCCGCTGGCGTGCTGGTGCCGCCACAGGGCTACCTCAAGCGCCTGCGCGAAATCTGCGACCAGCACAGCATCCTGCTGGTATTTGACGAAGTGATCACCGGCTTCGGTCGGACCGGTGCGATGTTCGGCGCCGACAGCTTTGGCGTGATCCCGGACCTGATGTGCGTGGCCAAGCAAGTCACCAATGGCGCGATCCCCATGGGCGCGGTGATTGCCAGCTCCGAGATCTATCAGACCTTCATGAACCAGGCGACTCCTGAGTACGCAGTGGAATTCCCCCACGGCTACACCTACTCGGCGCACCCGGTGGCTTGTGCTGCTGGCCTGGCGGCACTGGATCTTCTGCAGAAGGAAAACCTGGTGCAGAGCGTGGCTGAAGTCGCTCCGCATTTCGAGAATGCGCTGCACGGCATCAAGGGCGCGAAGAACGTGATCGATATTCGCAACTACGGCCTGGCCGGTGCGATCCAGATTGCGGCTCGTGATGGTGATGCAATCGTGCGTCCATTCGAGGCCGGCATGGCCTTGTGGAAAGCGGGCTTCTACGTGCGCTTTGGCGGCGACACCCTGCAGTTCGGCCCGACCTTCAATAGCAAACCGCAGGACCTCGATCGTTTGTTCGATGCGGTGGGTGAAGTGCTGAACAAGCTCGACTGATTCGATTCTTCTTATATAGCAGCAGGCGCGAAGTGATTCGCGCCTGTGCCTTCTCTCTTTCTGGAGTTCCCGCATGAGTCTGATTCAACACCTGATCCACGGTGAGTTGGTAAGCGACACCGGTCGCAGTGCTGACGTATTCAACCCGTCCACTGGTCAGGCGATTCACAAAGTGCCGCTGGCCAGCCGTGAAACGATTCAACAGGCCATCGATTCCGCCAAGTCGGCATTTCCTGCCTGGCGTAATACTCCGCCGGCCAAGCGCGCCCAGGTGATGTTCCGCTTCAAGCAACTGCTGGAACAAAACGAAGCACGTATTGCTCAACTGATCAGCGAAGAACACGGCAAAACCCTGGAAGACGCAGCTGGTGAGTTGAAGCGTGGTATCGAGAACGTCGAGTACGCCTGCGCAGCCCCGGAAATCTTGAAAGGTGAGTACAGCAAGAACGTTGGCCCGAATATCGACGCCTGGTCCGACTTCCAGCCGTTGGGTGTGGTTGCCGGTATTACGCCGTTCAACTTCCCGGCCATGGTGCCGCTGTGGATGTACCCGCTGGCGATCGTTTGCGGTAACTGCTTCATCCTCAAGCCATCCGAGCGCGACCCAAGTTCGACCCTGCTGATTGCTCAGTTGCTGCAGGAAGCAGGTTTGCCCAAGGGCGTGCTGAACGTGGTGCACGGTGACAAGGCGGCGGTGGACGCGCTGATCGAGGCGCCGGAAGTCAAGGCTCTGAGTTTTGTTGGTTCGACTCCGATTGCCGAATACATCTATGCCGAAGGCACCAAACGTGGCAAACGCATTCAGGCGTTGGGTGGGGCGAAGAACCATGCGGTATTGATGCCCGATGCCGACCTGGATAACGCGGTCAGTGCTTTGATGGGGGCTGCGTACGGTTCTTGCGGCGAGCGTTGCATGGCGATTTCGGTGGCTGTGTGCGTGGGTGATCAAGTGGCTGATGCTCTGGTGGCCAAGCTGGTGCCACAGATCAAGGCATTGAAGATCGGTGCCGGCACATCCTGTGGCCTGGATATGGGGCCGCTGGTGACTGCTCAGGCACGGGACAAGGTCAGCGGTTATGTAGAAGACGGTGTTGCTGCCGGTGCGAAGTTGGTGGTGGATGGTCGTGGTCTGACTGTGGCAGGTCACGAAGACGGTTTCTTCCTGGGTGGCTGCCTGTTCGATCGTGTCACTCCGGAGATGCGCATCTATAAAGAAGAGATCTTTGGTCCGGTGCTGTGCATCGTGCGGGTCAACAGCCTGGAAGAAGCGATGCAACTGATCAACGATCACGAGTATGGCAATGGCACCTGCATCTTCACGCGTGACGGTGAAGCTGCGCGTCTGTTCTGTGATGAGATCGAGGTGGGCATGGTTGGCGTCAACGTACCCCTGCCGGTGCCTGTGGCTTATCACAGCTTCGGTGGCTGGAAGCGTTCGTTGTTCGGTGACCTGCATGCCTACGGTCCCGATGGCGTGCGTTTCTATACCCGCCGCAAGGCGATCACTCAGCGTTGGCCGCAGCGTGCCAGCCATGAAGCCTCGCAGTTCGCTTTCCCTAGCTTGTAAGTAGCGAGGCAATAGAAGGCCGGCCCTTAGGGCCGGCCTTTGCTTTTATGGGCTTTTTTGACCGATATGACAGATTTGTGAAATTAAGTGTTGACGGCAGATTCTACACGTCTATAATTCGCCCCACTTCCGGCGCAGTCGAAACGGAAAACTCCTTGAAATTCAACGAGTTACGCAGTTTTCGGCAGCGGTTACGCTTCAGTTCATCGAAGCCAGAAGGAGTTGGTAAGGCAGTGAGTTTTAGCCTTATTAACGATTCGATCCTCTCGGTCGAAAGCGGTGAAAAA
>NZ_JAAARM010000066.1 GCF_009908285.1 Pseudomonas sp. Fl4BN1 | reverse complement strand
GGTCTGGGTCTGCATGGCGGTTCTCCGTCGGTCAGTTGAAGCGCTCGGCGCGGTAAGGGGTGGGGTCGGTAAACGGGGTTTCGCCGGTGACCATCTGCGCCAGCAGTTGGCCGCTCACCGGGCCCAGGGTCAGGCCGTGGTGGGCGTGGCCGAAGTTGAACCACAGGCCAGGGTGGCGCGGGGCGGGGCCGATCACTGGGCACATGTCCGGCAGGCACGGGCGGCGGCCCAGCCAGGGTTCGGCGTCGAGGCGCTCGCCCAGGGGGTAGAAGTTTCGGGCCAGGGCTTCGCAGCGGCGCAGTTGGATTTCGTTGATCGGGTCGTCGCGGTCGGCGAATTCGATGCCGGTGGTCAGGCGGATGCCGCCCACCATCGGCGCCAGGACGTAGCCACCCACCGGGTCGAGGATCGGGTGCTGCAGGCGGGTGCCGGGCAGGGCAGCGTAGTGCATGTGGTAGCCGCGCTTGATCGCCAGGGGAATGCGGTAGCCCAGGGGCTCGAAGATGCCGCTGGCTTGCGGGCCGAGGGCGACTACCACTTCCTGGGCGGTGATCGGGCCGAGTTCGCTCTGCACCTGCCAGCCGCCTTCGATCTGGGTCAGGGTCAGGGCATCGCCGATGACGAATTGGCCGCCGCGCTGCTTGAACAGTTCGGCGTAGCCCCGGGTCAGGCCGCCGGGGTCGCTGACGGTCTTGGGGTCGAGCCAATGCAGGCCGCCCACTATGTCGGGGTGCAGGCCGGGTTCCAGGGCCAGCAGTTCGGCGCGGTCCAGTACCCGGTAGTTGAGTTCGTAGTCGCGCAGGTCGGCGGCGGCGCGCTGGGCGAAGTCGAAGGCCTGCTGGTCGTTGAAGGCTTCGAGCCAGCCGCCGTCGGCGATCAGCTCCAGCATGTTGGCCGGGCGGGCCAGGGCCAGGTGTTCGGTGACGCAGCGTTCGATCAGCGGCAGCATGGCGCGGGTGGCGGCAGCCAGGCCCTTGGGCGAGGAGTGGCGCCAGTATTGCAGCAGCCAGGGGCCGGCCTTGGGCAGGTGGCGCAGGCTGTAGCGCACGTCCGATTGCTGGTTGAGACCGTAGCGCACCAGCTTGGTCACTTCCCGGGGGAAGGCGTAGGGAATCACGCTGGCGCGTTCGATCAGCCCAGCGTTGCCGTGGCTGGTGCCGTTGCCCGGAGGCTGGCGGTCCAGCAGCACTACTTGGCGGCCGCGGGCCTGCAGGTGCAGGGCGCTGCTGACGCCGACGATTCCGGCGCCCAGAACTAAGGTTTGGCAATGCATGGTTCAGTCCTTATGACAGGGGCCGCGCGGCGGCCCGCTAAAGGGTTCAGTTCAGGTGCCGGCCCAGGCGGCCTTCCAGGTATTTGAGGCTGCGCCGCACCACTTCGACGATCAGCAGGTAGAGCACCGCGGCCCACAGGTAGATCTGGAAATCGAAGCTGCGGGAGAAGGCCAGTTTGGTCACTCCCATCAGGTCGTAGATGGTCACCAGGGAGGCGATGGCGCTGGCCTTGATCATCAAAATCAGCTCGTTGCCCAGAGGCCCGATGGCGATCAGCAGCGACTGCGGCAGTATCACTTTGCGAAACGCGGTCCAGCGCGACAGGCTCAGGGCCTTGCAGGCTTCGCGCTGGCCCTGGGCCACGGCCAGCAGGCTGCCGCGCAGGATCTCCGCCTGGTAGGCGGCGGTGTTCAGGGTGAAGGCCAGCAGGGTGCAGAACCAGGCGTCGCGGAAGAACCACCACAGGCCCACGTCCTGCCAGAAGCCTTTGAACGAGCCCAGGCCGTAATACAGCATGAACAGCTGGGCCAGCAGCGGCGAGCCGCGGAAGAAGTACACATAGGCCCCGGTGAAGCGCCGCAGGAAACGATTGCTGGACAGCCGCCCGAGGGCGATCAGCAGGCCGAGCACGGCGCCCAGGCTGAAGGAAATCGCCACCAGCTTGGCGGTCACCAGCAGGCCGTCGATAAAGCGCGGGCCGTAACGTTCCAGCAGTTCCTGGTTGAGGAACAGGTTCAGCAGGTCATCCAGGTTCATGGCTGCAGGCTCCGTTGCGCACGGTTGAAGCGCCGTTCGAGAAAGCTGAACAGGTGCCCCGACAGCGCCGAGAAGAACAGGTAGCCAAAGCAGGCCACGCTGTAGAACAGCATGGGCTCCTTGGTCACGCTGACCGCGAGGTTGGTCTGGCGCATCAGGTCCACCAGGGAAATGGTCGACACCAGGGAGGTGTCCTTGAGCAGCGACAGCCAGTTGTTGGAAAGGCCGGGCAGGGCGATGCGGGTCAGTTGCGGCAGCAGCACCCGGCTGAAGGTGGTGCGCCGCGACAGGCTCAGGGCGCTGGCGGCTTCGTACTGGCCCTTGGGCAGGGTCTTGAACGCGGCCAGCCAGATCTCGCTGGAGAAGGCGGCGAACACCAGGCTGAAGGCGATCATCGCGGCGACGAAGGTGTTGATCGCCACTTCACCGGGGTAGCCCAGGGCGCCGAGAATTTTTTGCGCGGCGATCTGGCAGCCGTAGTAGATGATCAACAGCGTCAACAGCTCCGGCAGGCCGCGAAACACCGTGGAAAAGGTCGTGGCCCAGGCCCGCGCCCAGCGGTTTTTCGAGCGTGCGGCCAGGGCCACCAGCAAGCCCAGGGGCAGGCCGATGGGCACGCAGGCCAGGGCCAGGGCGATGGTCACCAGGGCCCCGGCGAGCAGGGCCGAGCCCCAGCCGCCGCTGGCGAAGGACAGGAGTGACAGCTGTTCGAACATGCGCGAACCCTCTGGAAGAATGAACCGTGCAGGGCGCCGCCGCGTTCAAGGGAACGCGGGGCTTAGGCAGCGTCAAAGGCGGCCGGTCAGTAGATGTCGAAGGCGAAGTAGCGGCTGGAGATCTGCTTGTAGGTGCCGTCGGCGACGATCTCGTCCAGGGCCTTGTTCAGGCGCTCGCGCAGGGCGTTGTCTTCCTTGCGCACGGCGATCGAGGCGTCGGCGGTGGTGCCATTGACGTCACCGATGATCTTGCAGCAGTCCTTGCCGGCGCTTTCGGCCCAGGCCAGCAGCGGGAACTTGTCGGCGATCACCCCATCCACGCGCCCGGCCGCCAGGTCGCTGTTGGCTTCGTCCAGGGTCGGGTAGAACTTCACGTCGGCGCCGGCCGGGCCGTAGTGGTCCTCGGCGTAGATGGCCTGGGTCGAGGAGGCCTGGGCGCCCACGGTGCGGCCCTTGAAGTTGGTCTGGGCGTCGCTGATGTCCGAGTCCTTGGCCACCGCCACCGACAGCGGGGTGCGGTAGTAGTGGTTGCTGAAGGCGATCTTTTTCTTGCGCTCGTCGGTAGCGATCATCGAGGCCACCACGGCGTCGTATTTTTTCGCCAGCAGCGCCGGGATGATGCCTTCCCAGTCCTGGGCGACGATCTGGCACTCGACCTGCATCTGCTTGCACAGGGCATTGGCGATGTCCACGTCGAAGCCGTGCAGCTGGTTGTTGGAGTCCACGTAGTTGAAGGGCGGGTAGGCGCCCTCGGTGGCGATCTTCAGGGTTTCAGCCTGGGCGGTGGAAGCGCCGATGACCAGGGCGCAGGCGCCGGCGAAGCGAAGGACGTTGTTCATGGAGCACCTCGGTTATTTATTGTTTTGCGCGGGTGGACGATGTGTAGCCAACAAATTCGTTATGCAGGGCGGCGGTGGCTTCCAGGCGTTTTTCCACCTCGGGTCCCAGGTGCTTGCACACCTCGTTGATCAAGAGGTGCACCAGCGACAGCATGGCCGCGGTGGATTCCCAAAACAGGTTGAACTCGGTGGGCACGCGGAACACCTCGTCGGCGTTCTGCTCGGCCCAGTCGCAGAAGGTGTCGGTCACCAGGGTCACCGGAATCCCCGCCTCGCGGGCCTTGCGGCACAGGGTCAGGGCGTGGCGCGAATAGCGCCGGGCCTCGAACACCACCAGGGCGCAGTCTTCGGCGGGGCTCAGCAGCACGTCGGCGAAATGCCCGGCGGAGCCGTCCACCAGGTGCACGCCGTCGCGCAGGTATTGCAGCAGGTGGACCATGGAGGCGGCGATGCCGCGCTCGGTCTGGAACCCCGCCACATACACCCGGCGCCGGCTGGCCAGGCGCTGGACCACGGTCTGCCAGGCCGGGGTCAGGCTGTATTCGTAGACCTTGACCAGCGCCGCCACTTCCAGCTCGAAGCTGCGGGGCAGGCCCTGGGCCGCCGGGTTGGGCTGCTGGCGAAATTCCTGCAGGCGGTCGCCCACCAGCCACGGGCCTTCGCCGAGGTCGTTCTTCAGGTCGTTTTTCAAATCCTTGAAATGGCTGTAGCCGATGGCGCGGCAGAACCGCCCGACGCTGGACTCGCTGACGCCGAGTTTTTCGGCGATGTCGGCGGCGGTCTGGAAGGGCAGCTCATAGAGGTTGGCCAGCATGTAGCTGGCAATCGCCCGGCCCGACGCGGTGGCGCTGGACAGGCTGCTTTCAAGGCGTTGTTTGATGGATTGGCTCATGGGTTTTCATTGTTATTGGCCGTTGACAATGGAAAATGAATGTTTTCTGTCATTAAGTCAATATTTGACAGTTAACTGGCGTGACGCGATAGTCAGGCACCTTCCAATAACAATTCCAATGGAGCTGCAATGACCGAAGCGAACCACGCGACCCTGGCGCAGGCTGATGTCGAGTACCTCGGCCTGTCTGCCTTGACCGACTTGCTGCAACGGATTTTTCTTCGCCACGGCACCTCTGCCGAGGTGGCCCGGGTGCTGGCCGACAACTGCGCCCGGGCCCAGCGCGATGGTTCCCACAGCCACGGGGTGTTCCGCATTCCCGGCTACCTGTCGTCCCTGGCCAGTGGCTGGGTCAACGGTCAGGCCGTGCCGCAAGTGGAGGATGTGGCCCCCGGCGTGGTGGCGGTGGACGCCGCAGGCGGCTTTGCCCAGCCGGCCCTGGCGGCGGCCCGCGAGCTGCTGCTGAGCAAGGCCCGCAGCGCCGGGATCGCGGTGTTGGCGGTTCGCAATTCCCATCACTTCGCGGCCTTGTGGCCGGATGTCGAGCCCTTCGCCGAAGAAGGCCTGGTGGCCCTGAGCCTGGTCAACAGCATGACCTGCGTGGTGCCCCATGGCGCCCAACGCCCGCTGTTCGGCACCAACCCGATTGCCTTTGCCGCACCCCGCGAGGGCGCCGAGCCCATCGTCTTCGACCTGGCCACCAGCGCCATTGCCCACGGCGATGTGCAGATCGCCAAGCGCCAGGGCGAACAACTGCCACCGGGCATGGGGGTGGACCGCGACGGCCAGCCCACCTGCGATCCGGCAGCGATTCTCGACGGCGGCGCCTTGCTGCCCTTTGGCGGGCACAAGGGCTCGGCGCTGTCGATGATGGTGGAGCTGCTGGCGGCGGCGCTGACCGGTGGCAACTTCTCCTTCGAGTTCGACTGGTCGCAACACCCGGGGGCGCAGACGCCCTGGACCGGGCAACTGCTGATCGTCATCGATCCCAACCACCTGGGCGGCGGGCGTTTTGCCCAGCGCAGCGGCGAGCTGGTGCGGCAGATGCAGGCCGTGGGCCTGGAGCGCATGCCGGGGGATCGGCGCTACCGCACCCGGGCCAAATCCCTGCAAGAGGGCATTCCCCTGGCCGCTGCCGAGCTGGCACGGCTGCGGGCCCTGGCGGCCGACGACTAAGGGCTTTATCGGGTGCAGTCCTCAGCGGGTAACCCCAGCGCCGGCCCTACCGAGGGGCGTTCCGCATTCCCGATCTTTCGCGTACCTGCGCCTTCCCCGTAGGAGCCGGCTTGCCGGCGAAGAGGCCCGCCAGCCTTGCACCAGGCCGGCCGACGCCTTCGCTGGCAAGCCAGCTCCTACACGGTGGTCGGGCATTCAGGCGGTCACGCACCTACACCCATGGAACCGGCTACCCGCTACCCAAGTAGCATTCGTGCCCCGGGGCCGGCTTCGTACACTCATTGCTCAGACAACCCGCGCCGGAGGCGATGATGCAACAAGCCCAGAGCGAGGGTGTGGTCAGTGCCATGTCCCAGGCGGTCGACCCGCAGCAGGTGGCTCAGGACCTGGCCAGCCAGTTGCTGCATCCGCACCTGGGCTTCGTGCTGTTCTTCTGTTCCGCCGAATACCCCCTGCACACCCTGGGCCCGGCCCTGCAACAGAGCTTTGGCGGCATCCCCCTGGTGGGCTGCACCAGCGCCGGGGAAATCACGCCCCTGGGCTACGGGCGCAATTGCGTGACCGCCATCGGTTTCGACCATCGGCACTTTTCCATCGCCGCTGAATTGATCGACCAGATGGAACACTTCAGCCTGATCGACGCCCAGCAGATGGTCGAACGCCTGGTGGGGGATTGCCGCAGCAACACCCTGGCGCCGATCAAGGGCAACAGCTTCGCCCTGACCCTGCTGGACGGCCTGTCGAGCCGCGAGGAAATGGTCCTTGCTGCCCTCAGCGCGGCCCTGGGGGACATCCCGCACTTCGGCGGTTCGGCCGGCGACGACAACTACCTGACCCACACCCACGTCTACTTCGGCGGCAAATTCCACAGCGGCGCGGCGGTGCTGGTGCTGGTCAATACCTGGCTGGATTTCGAGGTGTTCACCACCCACCACATTCAGCCCCGGGAAGAAAAACTGGTGGTCACCGGCGCCGACAGTACCTTGCGCCGGGTCTATGAACTGAATGCGGAACCCGCCGCCGAAGAGTACGCGCGGCTGATCGGCGTGCCCCTGGCGCAGCTCGACCATCGGGTGTTCGCCGCCCACCCGCTGGCGGTGCGGATCAACCAGCACTACTACGTGCGCGCGGTGCAGCAGGTGCACCCGGACCTGAGCCTGAGTTTCTACTGCGCGGTGGAAAACGGCATCGTCCTCACCGCCATGACCCCCGGCCCCTTGCTGCCCAACCTGCAACAGCTGTTCGACGGCTTGCAGCAGCGCCTCGGCGGGTTGTTGCTGACCATTGGCTGCGACTGCTTTTTGCGCCGCCTGGAGCTGGAGGGGCAGGGCAGCCTGGAGCAGATCGGGGCCTTTTTGCGGGAACAGCGGGTGATGGGTTTCAACACCTACGGAGAACAGTTCAATGGCATGCACATCAACCAGACCTTCACCGGGGTCGCCATTGCCCGCAGTCGCACTCCGGCCCGCCGCTGAGCTGCAAGCCCAGCTCGACTGCCTGCAACGCGAGAACCGCAAGCTGCGGCGGATCAACAGCGCGCTGATCGAGCGGGTCGAATCCGGCATCACCCGCGGCAACGATCCTTATGCGGCGTTCCAGCATTCGGTGGTGCTGGCCGAGCAGGTGCGCGAACGCACCGACGCCCTGAACCAGGCCATGGCCGAGCTCAAGGCCGGCAACCATTTGCTCAGCGAAGCGCGGCTGCGGGCCGAGACTGCGCACCAGCATCTGATCGACGCCATCGAGAGCATTTCCGACGCCTTCGTGCTGTTCGACCAGGAGCAGCGCATCGTCCTGTTCAACAGCCGCTTCCGCGCCTTCTGGAGCCACAGCCGGGTGCGGATCATGGCCGGCATGCGCCTCGCGGAAGTGCGCCGGCTGATGACCAGCACCGGGCTGTTCAGCGAAGAACCGCGCAGCGGCGCTGAGGAGCAGTTGCTCTATCGCCTGCACAACGGCCGCTGGCTGCAGGTCAGCGAGCGGCCGACCCGGGAAGGCGGGCGGGTGATCCTGTTCACCGACATCACCGAGGTCAAGCACAGCGAAACCCTGCGCCGGGAACAGGCGGTGGCGCAAAAGTCCCACCTGCTGCAACGGGCGGTGGACAACCTGTCCCAGGGCGTGGCCATGGTCAGCGCCGAGGGCGTGCTGGAGTTGTGGAACCGGCGCTTCCTCGAACTCAGCGGGCTGGCCCCGGTGGCCGCGCATCGCTTGTTTGCCGAGGTCATCGGCGACAGCGAACTGCGCCTGCTGAGCCCCGACAGCCGCGACGCCAACGGCCGGCCGATCCACGAATGCGAACAGCGCCTGAGCGATGGCCGGGTGCTGGAGATCCGCACCCATCCGCTGCCCACCGGTGGTTTCGTCAACACCTTCACCGACATCACCGAACGCTACCAGCACGCCGAGGCCCTGAGTGAAAGCGAACGCTGGATCCGCCTGATCACCGACCATGTGCCGGCGCTGATCGCCTACCTCAATGCCGACCTGGTGTACGAGTTCACCAACAAGGTCTATGAGGAGTGGTACTGCTGGCCGCGGGGCGTGATGCTCGGCCAGAGCCTGCGCGAGGTGCACAGCGAGCAGCACTACCAGCGCCTGGAAAGCTATGTGGAGCGGGCCCTGGCCGGGGAGAGCGTGACCTTCGAATTCGCCGAGACCAACATCAACAACCAGGAGCGCTACATGCTGCGCTCCTACGTGCCCAACCGCCTGGCCAATGGCGAGGTGGTGGGGATCTTCGTGCTGATCCGCGACATCACCGAGCGCCGGCGCACCGCCGAGGCCCTGCATCAGGCCTACCAGAACCTGGAGCTGCGGGTGCGCGAACGCACCGCCGAGCTGACCACCCTCAACCAGCAACTGCTGCGCGAGATCGAAGAGCGCAGCCGGGTCGAATCACGCTTGCGCGAAGCCAAGGCCGAGGCCGAACGGGCCAACCTGTCGAAGACCAAGTTCCTCGCCGCGGTCAGCCATGACCTGCTGCAACCTCTGAACGCCGCGCGGTTGTTCACCAGCGCCTTGCTCGAGCGTCGCGACCCTCAGGCCAGCAGCGCCTTGGTGCGCAATGTCAGCAACTCCCTGGAGGATGTGGAAAACCTGCTGGGCACCCTGGTGGACATTTCCAAGCTCGATGCCGGGGTGATCAAGGCCGATATCGCACCCTTTGCCTTGAGCGAACTGCTGGAAAACCTCGCCGCCGAGTACGCCCAGGTGGCCCGCAGCGAGGGCCTGGAACTGCACTTCGTGGCCTGCTCGGCGCTGGTGCGCAGCGACATCCAACTGCTGGCGCGGATTCTGCGCAACCTGCTGAGCAACGCCATCCGCTACACCCGCCAGGGCCGCGTGGTGCTGGGCTGCCGGCGCCAGGGGCACTGGCTGTCGGTGGAAGTCTGGGACAGCGGCATGGGCATCGCCGCCGAACGCCTGGAGGAAATCTTCCAGGAGTTCAAGCGTGGCGAAGAGCAGCGCCCGGACCAGGATCGCGGCCTGGGCCTGGGGTTGGCCATTGTCGAGAAGATTGCCGGGATTCTCGGGCACCGCATCGGCGTGCGTTCCTGGCCGGGGCGCGGCTCGGTGTTCAGCGTGCAAGTGCCGATCAGCGCCAGCGCGCCGGTGCCAGCGCCGCGTCCGGAGCTGGGGGAAGCCCTGCTGGAACGTTTGCAGGGCGCGCGGATCTGGGTGCTGGATAACGACGCGGCGATCTGCGCCGGCATGCGCACCTTGCTTGAAGGTTGGGGCTGCCAGGTGATCACCGCCTTGTCCGAAGAAGACCTGGCGCGCCAAGTGGACGACTACCGTGCCGAGGCCGACCTGCTGATTGCCGACTACCACCTGGACCAGCAACAGAACGGCATCGATGCCGTGGCACGGATCAATGCCCGCCGCGCCCTGGCGATCCCGGCGATGATGATCACCGCCAACTACAGCAACGAGCTCAAACAGCAACTGCGCGAACTGGGCCACACCCTGATGCACAAACCGGTGCGGCCGATGAAACTCAAGACCGCCATCAGCCACCTGCTGAGCCCAACGCGCCATCCCTGACAACCGTAGGAGCTGGCTTGCCAGCGAAGGCGCCCGAGAGATCGCCTTCGCCGGCAAGCCGGCTCCTACGGGCCCCCCACGAAATCACTGACTGCTTTAGGAGCTGGCTTGCCAGCGAAGGGGTCCGCAGACCGCCTTCGCCGGCAAGCCGGCTCCTACGGGGCCCCCCACGAAATCACTGACTGCTGTAGGAGCTGGCTCGCCAGCGAAGAGGCCCGCAAGATCGCCTTCGCCGGCAAGCCGGCTCCTACAGGGCCCCCACGAAATCACTGACAGCTGTAGGAGCTGGCTCGCCAGCGAAGGGGCCCGCAAGATCGCCTTCGCCGGCAAGCCGGCTCCTACAGGCCCCCCCACGGAATCACTGACTGCTGTAGGAGCTGGCTTGCCAGCGAAGGGGCCCGCAGACCGCCATCGCCGGCAAGCCGGCTCCTACGGGCCCCCCACGGAATCACTGACTGCCGTAGGAGCTGGCTTGCCAGCGAAGGGGCCCGAAAGACCGCCTTCGCCGGCAAGCCGGCTCCTACAGGATCTGCTGCACGCTCACCTGAATTCACCGGCGCAGGTACGCGCCGAAATCAATATCCCCAGCACTCAGAATCGCCTGCACTCGGTTGTGCACATTGAGCTTGCGCAAAATCGCCGAGACATGGGCCTTCACCGTGGTTTCGGCAATGTCCAGGGTGTAGGCGATCTGTTTGTTCGACTCGCCCTTGGTCATCCGTTCCAGCACCAGCAGCTGTTTGCGGGTCAGGGCCTGGAGCAGTTCCGGGGGGAAGCTCGGGGTCTCGCTGTTGCGCCGCCCCGGCTGGCTTTTCTGGGTGCGGATGATGTCCGGCGGCAGGTACACGTTGCCGTTGAGGATCTGTTCGATGGCCTCGGTCATCTGTGAACGCGGCGAGGATTTGGTGATGAAGCCGACGGCGCCGTAGGTGATGGCCTGGAGCACGATCTGTTTGTCCTGCTCGGCGGAAACGATCACCACGGGGATGGTCGGCGCTTCGTTGCGCAGGGTGATCAGGCCGTTGAGGCCGTGCATGCCGGGCATGTTCAGGTCCAGCAGGATCAGGTCCAGGTCGTCGTGTTCCTGGGTCAGGGCCAGGGCGCTGTCCAGGTCGGCGGTTTCCATTACCTCGCTGCCGGGGAAACCGTCGCTGATGACGTTGTGGATGGCTTCGCGAAACAGTGGGTGATCGTCGGCTATCAGAATTCTATACATGGCCTTTCACCTCGTTATTGTGTTTGTGGGAGCGCAGGCTCAGGGAAAGCTTTCCGGCCGGGCCGCTACCACGGGCAGGCTGGCGGCCTCCCAGGCATCCAGGCCGTCGCGGTACCAGTAGATGTTTTTATAGCCCAGAGCTGCCGCGCGTTTTACCGCGTTCCAGCTCAGCCAGCAATCGGCGCGGCAGTAGAACACCAGGGCCCGCTGCGGGTCTGCGTTGCTGAGCCGTTGCAGGTTGCCGGTGAAATAGGCTTGCCACTCGGGGTTCAATTCGCCATCGCCGGTATTGGCCAGCCAGTGGCTGCCGGGGAGGTTGGCGTGGGGCTCGCTGTCGATGAAGCGGCCTTGCAGCCATTGCCGGCGATAGACGTCGATCAGCAGGGGGTTGGGCTGCTGCTGGAGCAGCGCTTGCAGGCCCGGGGTGTCGATGATCTGCGCGGCCTCGATCCGCGTGGGCGTCGGGCTGCGGTAGAGGCTGGTGCGATAGCCCTCGGCGGAAAACAGTGGGGTCTCGGCGTGGGCCATTCCCAGGGTCAGGCTCAGGGAGAGCAGGGCCAGGGTCTGCAGGGCGCGGGGCATAAGGCTTCTATCCTTTTTGTTATGGGCCTATTACATGCCAGGGCAGGGGCACTTGGGAATGCGACCATCGACAGCAAAAGCAGTACCAAAGTCGTAGCCGCCGGCGTGCCGGCGAAGGGGCCATTGGGGGGAGGCAGGGCTTGCGGGCCTCTTCCCTGGCCAGCCAGCGCCTGCAGCGGGTGGGGGTATGCAGAAAGTAGGAGCAGAGCGGTACCAAGGTAGTAGGCCGGCACTCTTGCGCGGGCCTTAGCATGGGTGCAGCGGCCATGGCCACCCGGAGGACTTCCCATGCGCATCCTGAAAGTGCTGCTCTTGCCGTTGCTGCTGATCCTCAGCCTGATCGGCGTCGATCGCTTGCACGGCTCACGGCCGGCACCGGTTGCGGGCCAGCCTGCGGCGCAGGGGCGCTAGGCATGTCGGCCCTGTGGCGGATCAACCTCTGGGTCACCGCCTGTTTCGCGCTGCTGACCCTGGCCTGCGCCGGGTTGTTGCTGCGCCAGGCGGCGGACGATGTCGAGCGCGAAGTGCAATCCGCCGAGGCCCTGGTGCAGTACCTGGGGGACAGCGCCGAACGCCATCCCGCCAGCCTGCAACCGGCACTGACCCGCAGCCTGCGGCATGTGCGGGTGCACTGGCTGGCACCCGGTGAACAGCCACCGCTCGCCGCCGAGCCTGATGGCTGGCTGGGGCGCCTGTTGCTCGGCGATAACCGGCCGAGTGCTCGGCTACTGGAATTGAATGATGGCCGGCGCGTGCTGATTGCGGTGAATGCCGCCGCTGAGCTGGGGGAAGTGCGCCAGGCCCTGCAGCAATGGCTCGGCCTGTGTGCGCTGGCGCTGCTGCTTTGCCTGCTGAGCATCGGCTGGGCGGTGCGCCGTGGCCGGGCCTGGCTTGATGAAGTGCTGCACGCCCTGGCCCAGGTCTCCGACGGCCAGATGGCGGTGCGCCTGCGCAGCACCGCGCTGCCGGAAACCCGCCAACTGGCCGAGCATTTCAACCGCATGGCCAGCGCCCTGGAGCAGGCCCATGCCGACAACCAGCAACTGACCCAGACCCTGCTGGCGGTGCAGGAGCAAGAGCGCAACCACCTGGCGCAGACCCTGCACGACGACCTCGGCCAATACCTGGCCGGCATCCGCGCCCAGGCCTGCCTGCTGCGCCTGGTGGTGGACCAGCCGGCCCTGGTGGCCAAGACCGCCGAATCCCTGGAGCTCAACTGCGAGCACCTGCAACAGGGCTTTCGCGCCATGACCCAGGACCTGTACCCGGTGGTGCTGGCCCACCTGCCCCTGGCCGAAGCCCTGGGGCTGCTGGTGCAACAGTGGCAAGCGCGCCAGGGGATTGAATGCCGGCTGTGGGTTGGCGAACGCCTGCCGGCATTGCCGGGGGCGAGCAAGACCCACCTCTATCGCCTGTTGCAGGAAGCCCTGACCAATGTCGCCCGGCACGCCGGCGCCAGCCAGGTGCGGGTGCGCCTGCAACGCCGCGGCCCGGGCCTGCGCCTGCTGATCCGCGACAACGGCCGCGGCGCGCCCCAGGCCCGCCGCGCCGGAGTCGGCCTGCATTCCATGGCCGAGCGGGCCCGCAGCCTGGGCGGCGAACTGCGCATCATCAACCGCCCCGGCGCCGGTTGGGCGCTGGCCCTGAACATTCCCCTGGAGGCCTGATGAATATCTTGTTGGTGGATGATCACGCGGTGGTCCGTCAGGGTTACGCCAGCCTGCTGCAGGCGGTGTTGCCGAGCATGCAGGTGCGTGAAGCGGCCAATGGCGAAGAAGCCCTGGCCCGGGTGCAGGAAGAGGTGCCGCAACTGGTGATCATGGATTTTGCTTTGCCGGGCATCAGCGGTTTGGAGACCACTCGGCGCTTGCGCCAGCGTTTGCCGCAGTTGCGGGTGCTGTTTTTCAGCATGCACGATGAGTTGCCCCTGGTGCGTCAGGCTTTGGAAGCGGGGGCTTCGGGGTATCTGACCAAGAGCTCGGCACCCCAGGTGCTGATCGAGGCGGTGCACCGGGTTCTGGCCGGGCATGCGTATATCGAACAGGGGTTGGCCACGCAGTTGGCGTGCACGCCGTTGCGGGATGAGAGCGATCCGCGGTTGCAGGGGATGACCCAGCGCGAGATGGAGATTTTCGTGATGCTGGCCAAGGGCACACCGGCACGGGTGATTGCGCAGCAGTTGTGTATCAGTGGCAAGACGGTGTCGAACTATCTGACCTTGCTCAAGAGCAAGTTGCAGGTGAGTTCCCATGGGGAGTTGGTGCATTTGGGGATTGATATGGGGGTGGTCAGGGTGGCGG
>NZ_JAAARM010000065.1 GCF_009908285.1 Pseudomonas sp. Fl4BN1 | reverse complement strand
ATCTTGCGGGCCTCTTCGCTGGCGAGCCAGCTCCTACAGCGCGTGCCCCCACATTCAGCAGTGGCGACAGTGCACCAGAACGCAAAAAGCCCTGCACCTGGCGACAAGCCAGGTGCCGCGCCCTGCGCGTAGCTTAAGGCCGTGGGCCCGGTATTCGCCGCGCCCCACCCCGAGAACAACAAGAACTCAGGTGAGCCATGAGCACAGTAGATCCGATCACCCTCGCCGTGGTGCGAGGGGCGCTGGAAACCGCGCAGCGAGAAATGACCCTGACCCTGGAGAAAACCGGCCGCTCCAGCGTCTTCAACCTGGCCCACGACTACTCCAACGCGTTGTTCGACCACCTGCCGGAAATGGTCCTCCAGGGCCAGGACATCCCGATCCACCTCGGCTCGCTGATCCCGGCGATGAAGTGCGTGGCCGGGTTCTTCGGCGACGACATCCGCGCAGGCGATGTGATCTATCACAACGACCCGGCCTACCAGGGCAGCCACATCCTCGACTGCTGCATGTACAAGCCGGTGTTCTATCAGGGCGAACTGGTGTTCTGGGCGGTGTGCAAGGGCCACCTCACCGACATCGGCGGCCCGGTGCCCGCCGGCTACAACCCGGATGCCAAGGAAATCTATGCCGAGGGCCTGCGGATTCCACCGGTCAAGCTCTGGTCCGAGGGCCAGCGCCGGGAAGACGTGATCAACCTGCTGCTGACCAACATGCGTGCCCGGGCCTACCAGGAAGGCGACCTGAATGCCCAGTACGGTGCTTGCAGCGTCGGTGAGCGGCATCTGCTGGAACTGCTCGAACGCTACGGCGTGGCACAGGTACGCGCCTGCATCGATGAGCTCAAGGACATGGCCGACCGGCATATGCGCGCGCTGCTGCGTGAGGTGCCGGACGGCGTCTACCACGGCAGCGCGGTGCTGGAGGACGCAGGCCACGGCCTGGGCCAGTTGACCATCAACGCCGAGGTGCGGATCAGCGGCGACCAGGCCCATGTGCGAATCGACAGCCCGCCCCAGGTGCCCTATTTCATCAATTCCTACGCCGGCAACTCGGTATCCGGGGTGTACCTGGGGCTGATGATGTTCGCCCAGGTGCCGCCGCCCTATAACGAGGGCCTGTACCGCTGCATCAGCGTCGACCTCGGCGCCCCGGGCACCCTGTGCAACGCCAGCGAGCCCGCGCCCCACGTCAACAGCACCACCACGCCCATGGAAACCCTCGCCGACGCGGTGCGCCAGGCCCTGGAGCAGGCAGCACCGGAACGGGTCACCGCGTCCTGGGGCCACGCCAGCGGGATCAACATCGCCGGGCACGACCCGCGCAACGACAACGCCGAGTACGTGACCATGGTCCTGGCTTCGATCATCTCCGGGGCCGGGGCCAACCAGGCCATGGACGGCTGGCCGGCCTGCGGTCCGCTGTGCTGCTTCGGCGCGCTGATGTCCGGGGATATCGAGTTGCTGGAATACGCCTACCCGATCCTCATCCACCGCTACAGCCTGATCACCGACAGTGGCGGCGCCGGGCAGTTTCGCGGTGGCTCCGGCACCTGCATCGAGATCGAACCGCTGCAGCACCCGATGACCGTGGTCGGCTTCGGCGAAGGCCGGCAACTGCCCACCGCCGGTGCTGCAGGTGCACGCAACGGCCTGCTGGCGCCCAAGCTCGGGCGGCTGATCCACCGCCGCGCCGATGGCCAGGAACAGACCTACCAGCACAACGCGCAACTGACCGCGCACCCCGGGGAACGGGTGATCAACTTCAACCCCGGCGGCGGCGGTTATGGCGATCCGTTCCAGCGGCCGCTGCCGCGAGTCGCCGAAGACCTGCGCAACGGCCTGATTTCCGCACAGGGTGCGCGCCTGGACTACGGCGTGGCATTCGACGCCGCAGACCAACTCGACCACGACGCCACCCGCGCCCTGCGCGCCCGCCCCTGAACCCGAGCCCACGGAGCCTTACTCATGAGCAAGCAACACTATCGCCTGGGCATCGACGCCGGCGGCACCTTCACCGACTTCATCCTCGCCGACCAGAACGGCAACGTGCAGTTGTTCAAGGCCCCCTCGACCCCGCAGGACGGCACCCTGGCCATCCGCAACGGCCTGGCGCAGATCGCCGACGCCATCGGCCGCAGCCCGGCGCAGATCATTGGCGACTGCGACCTGTGCATCAACGGCACCACCGTCGCCCTCAACGCGCTGATCGAGAAAACCGGGGTCAAGGTCGGACTGCTGTGCACCGACGGCCATGAAGACAGCCTGGAGATCCGCCTCGGGCACAAGGAAGACGGCCACCGCTACGATGCCAGCTACCCGCCGGCGCACATGCTGGTGCCGCGCCACCTGCGCCGGCCCATCGGCGGGCGCATGCTCAGCGACGGCCGCGAACACGCGCCCCTCGACGAAGCGGCGATCCAGCGCGCCATCGATTACTTTCGCCAACAGCAGGTCCAGGCGGTGGCGATTTCCTTCGTCTGGTCGGTGCGCAACCCGGCCCACGAACAACGTGCGGCGCAGCTGGTGCGCGCGGCCCTGCCAGAGGTGTTCGTCTGCACCGGCAATGAAGTGTTCCCGCAGATCCGCGAGTACACCCGCACCTCCAGCACCGTGGTCAACGCCTACCTGAGCCCGGTGATGGGCCGCTACATCGAACGCATCGACAGCCTGTTCGAGGAGCTTGGTGCGCAGCAGCCGACCCGCTACTTCCAGTCCAACGGCGGTTTGGCCCCCGGGGCGGTCATGCGTGAGCGGGCGGTCAACGCGATCAACTCCGGCCCCGCCTCGGCGCCCCAGGCCGGCTTGTGCGTGGCCCGGCCGTTCGGTATCGACAATGTGATCACCGTGGACATGGGCGGCACCTCCTTCGACATCACCCTGAGCCAGGGCGGGCGCACCAACTTCAGCAAGGACAGTGACTTTCTGCGCTACCGCATCGGCGTGCCGATGATCCAGGTGGAAACCCTGGGCGCCGGCGGCGGCTCCATTGCCTACCTCGACCCCTTCGGCATGCTCCAGGTCGGCCCACGCAGCGCCGGGGCCAACCCCGGGCCGGTGTGCTACGGCAAGGGTGGCAGCGAACCGACGGTGACCGATGCCAACCTGGCGCTGGGCTACCTGGCGGACGGTGCGCTGCTGGGCGGCAGCATCCGCCTGCAGCGCCAGGCGGCCCTGGAGGCGATCCGCAGCAAGATCGCCGAGCCCCTGGGGATCAGCGTCGAGCGTGCGGCCCTGGGGATCATCACCCTGGTCAACCTGAACATGGTCAGCGGCATCCGCCGGGTGTCAGTGGAGCGCGGCTACGACCCGCGCCAGTTCGCCCTGATCGGCGCCGGCGGCGCGGCGGGCATGCACGTGATCCGCCTGGCCGAGGAGATCGGCAGCCAGGTGGTGCTGATCCCCAAGGTCGCCTCAGGGTTGTGCGCCTACGGGCAGATTCTCTCGGACATCCGCTACGACCAACTGACCACCCTGCCCATGCGCCTGGACGATGCGCATGTGGACCTGACGCTGCTCAACCAGACCCTGGCGAAGTTGCGCGAGCAGGGCCTGGAAAACCTGCGCCAGGACGGTTTCAGCAACGGCAACCGGATCGATACCCAATACAACCTGGAGATCCGCTACTTGGGGCAGATCCACGAATGCAGCGTCGAACTGGCCAGCAGCAGCCTGGATCAGGCCGGCCTCGCCGCCTTGCGCGAGGCCTTCCATACCCGGCACAAGGCGTTGTTTTCCTACAGTGAGCCGCAGAGCCCGATCGAGCTGGTGAACCTTGAATGCTCGGTGATCGCCCGCCTGCAGCATCCGCCGATGCCAGAGTTGCCGGTTCCCCAGCAACGGCAGGCGGCGACGCCGCGGGAACAGCGGCCGATGCTGTTCAACGACGCCAGCGGCTGGCAACCGACGCCGGTGTACCACGGCGAGCAGTTACCGGCCGGGCAAACGCTGCAAGGCCCCTGCGTGATCGAGGAAGCCACCACCAACATCGTCGTGCCGCCGGGCTGGCAAGCCACCCTGGCGCCGTCGGCCTGCTACCGGCTGACGCCTGTCGATTGACCCTCCCGGGCTTTTGCCCAAAGATGTTCCACCCCAGGCACCGTGGCTGACCACCCGGTGCCGTCCTGGCTATAAAAAACACAACAGGCAGGCGTGATCATGGTTCAGCAGCTTTCCACCCGCTCTTGGTCCGACAGCCAGTGCCAGCCGCGCTGGGCCGAGGCCATTGGCAACGCCTACTTTCCCCTGTCCCTGGAGTTCGGCACCGACAGCCGCTTCCAGGGCAACCTGCAGATCTGGGAAACCCCCAGCAGCGCCCTCGCCCTGTCCCGCCTGCGCTCCAGTCGGCTGGGTTACTCACGGAGCAAGGCACAGGTTAGCAACGATGCCCAGGCCTGCTATCTGGTGACCATTCCCCGGCGCCACGAGGTGCTGTTCGAGCAGGACGGCCGCGAACTGCAGTGCCGGCCCGGCAGCTTCATCTTCGAACGGGGCGATGCGCCCTACCGCTTCCGCTACGCCAGCGACAACGACCTGTGGGTGTTCAAGCTGCCGGAACAGGCCCTGCACGGCCAGTTGCGCGGGGCCGAACGCTACACCCGCTTCTGCTTCGATGCCCGGCGCGGCCTGGGACGGATCTTCGCCGACCAGTTGGCGATGTGCGCCGCCCGCTTTGATGAATGCGCCCCGGCGGCGCGGCACATGCTGCTGGAGCAGGCGCTGTCGACCCTGCTGCTGACCCTGCGCCAGGATGAGCGGGTCCTGAACAGTGAAACCTCGAACCTCGCGGCCCTGCACCTGCAACGCATCGAAGCCTATGTAGAACAGCACCTGGGCGCAGCAGAACTGGCACCCAGGCAGGTTGCCGAAGCCTGCGGCATTTCCTTGCGCTACCTGCACAAGCTCTTCGCCGACCACCCCTGCAGCCTTGGCGAATGGATTCGCCAGCAACGCCTGGCGGCAGTGCACCGGCAATTGCGCGACCCGCACTGCCGCCTGTCCATCGGCGAACTGGCCTCACGCTGGGGCTTCAGCGACCAGGCGCAGTTCGCCCGGCATTTCCGCCGGTATTACGGCTGCACCGCCAGCGAAATGCGCAACGGCCGGGGCTGAACGCCAACCGACGAGCGCTGCGTCTCAGGCCCCTGCAGGCCCGGCAGTGGCAATGCCAGGCTGGCGTGCCGGGGTGACCCGGATGCATTTGCCACAGCGCCAGGCATGAAGTCGTATTTGCCAGTAAACTCCGTACCCTTTCGCCGCTGTCATCCTGTGTGCGGCCAAGCCCTTTTCATGCGGAGTTTGCCTTGCGTCTGTTTCACACCTCCGACTGGCACCTGGGCCAGAACCTCCACGGCCAGGAACGCGACTTCGAACACGCCTGCTTTCTCGAGTGGCTACTGCGCCAGCTCAAACACGAGCAGCCGGATGTGCTGCTGATCGCCGGCGACATCTTCGACACCGTCAACCCGCCAGTCAAAGCCCAGGAACGGCTGTATGACTTCATCGTCAGCGCCCACGAGCAACAGCCGGCCCTGACCATCGTGATGATCGCCGGCAACCACGACTCCGGCTCGCGCATCGAACTGCCCGCGCCGCTGATGCGCCGCTTGCGCACCCATGCCCTGGGCCGGGTGCTGTGGCTGGATGACGGCCAGCTGGACGCCGAGCGCCTGCTGCTGCCGCTGCCCGATGCCAGCGGCGCGATTGCCGGCTGGTGCCTGGCGCTGCCGTTCCTGCGGCCGGCAGAGGTCACCGGCGCGCAACTGGGCGACGACTACCTCAAGGGCATCGCCCAGGTCCATGAATGGCTGATCGCCGCCGCTAACGCCAAGCGCCAGCCGGGCCAGGCGTTGGTAGCGATAAGCCATGCGCACATGGCCGGCGGCTCGATTTCCGAAGATTCCGAGCGCAGCCTGATCATCGGCAACGCCGAGGCCCTGCCCGCCAGCCTGTTCAGCGCGGACGTCAGCTACGTGGCCCTGGGGCACCTGCACAAGCCGCAGAAGGTCAATGGCGAGGAGCGCATCCGCTACAGCGGCTCGCCGATCCCGCTGTCGTTTTCCGAGATCAACTATCAGCACCAGATCCTCGATGTGCGCCTGGACGGTGAAACCCTGGTCAGTGTGGAGCCGCGACTGATTCCCCGGGCCGTCAACCTGCAGCGCGTGGGCCCGGCCCCCTTGGGCGAGATTCTCACGCAACTTGGCGAGCTGCCGGACATCGACCTGCTGGCCGAGGAGCAGCGCCAGCCCTGGCTGGAGGTGCGGATACGCCTGGACGAGCCGCAGCCGGACCTGCGCCAGCAAGTGGAAAGTGTTCTGCAAGGCAAGGCCGTGCGCCTGGTGCGGATCGCCGCCGAATACGCCGGTAACGGCAGTCGCGATGGCGAGGACAGCGGCACCGAGCTGATCGAACTGGACCAGCTGAGTCCCGAAGAACTGTTCCGCCGGGCCTGGCGCGACAGCTACGCCAGCGAGGTGGACGAAGCCACCCTCAAGGACTTCGCCCTGCTGTTGCAGGACGTTCAACAAGAAGGGGAACAGCCATGAAGATCCTGGCCATCCGCCTGAAGAACCTGGCCTCCCTGGCCGGCCCCTTCGAGATCGACTTCACTGCCGAGCCCCTGGCCAGTGCCGGGTTGTTCGCCATCACCGGGCCCACCGGCGCCGGCAAGAGCACCCTGCTCGACGCCTTGTGCCTGGCGCTGTTCGGCGCGGTGCCGCGGCTGAACAACATCGGCCGGGAAACCAAGGTCCCGGAAATCGACAGTGAGATCCTTACCAGTGACCCGCGCACCCTGCTGCGCCGGGGCACCGGCAGCGGTTACGCCGAGGTGGATTTCGTCGGCATCGACGGCCGCCGCTACCGCGCGCGCTGGGAAGCCAACCGCGCCCGGGACAAGGCCAACGGTAAACTGCAGGCCAGCCGGCAGAACCTCAGCGACCTGGACAGCGAGCAGTTGCTGAGCAACCAGAGCAAGAGCGAATACAAGCAACTGATCGAAGCGCGCCTGGGCCTCAATTTCGAGCAATTCACCCGCGCGGTGATGCTGGCCCAGAGCGAGTTCAGCGCGTTCCTCAAGGCCGATGACAAAGAACGCAGCGAACTGCTGGAGAAGCTCACCAACACCTCGATCTATAGCCAGCTGGGGCGCCGCGCCTACAGCAAGAGCAAGGAAGCCGAGGACGTTCACAAGGAGCTCAAGGCCCAGGCCAGCGGCATCATGCCCCTGGAGCCCGAGGCCCGGGCCGAGCTGGACCAACACTTCAGCGAGGCCCAGCAGCAGCTCAAGAGCCAGCAGGCGCAGCTCAAGCAACTTGAGGCGCAGCACAGCTGGCTCAAGGAACTGCGCCAGTGGCAGGAGGCGCAGCAGAGTGCCGCCGAACAGTTGCAAGTGGCCGAGCAACAGGCGCAAGCCCTGGCCCCGGAGCGCCTGCGCCTGCAACGCCTGGAACAACTCGCGCCACAGCGTCACCAGTTCCTGCGTCAGGCTGAACTGGAGCAATCGGTTGCGCCGTTGCGCCAGCAGATCCAACAGCAAGCGCACCAGCAAACCGAACTCCAGCAACGCCAGGAGCCACTGCAACAGCAACTGCTGGACGCCGGCAGCGCCTTGACCCAGGCCCAGGACCAGCACCGCGACAGCGTCCCGCTGCTGCGCGAAGCCTTTGCCGAACAGGGCAACCTGACCCGCCTGGCGCAGAGCCTGGCCCAGGCCAGCGAACAGCGTGAGCGTGCCGAACACGCCAGCGCCCAAGGCCAGCAAGGCATCCAGGAACTGCAGGAGAAGCAGCGCCTGGTGGCCGAGCGCCTGGAGCAGATTGCCGGGCAACTGCAGCACAGCGCCGCCCTCGCCCCCTTGAGCGAGGCCTGGAACGCCTACCGTGAACGCCTGCAGCAACTGATGCTGGTCGGCAACCGGCTGAACCAGGGCCAGGCCGAACTGCCGGGCCTGGAACAACGCGCCAACGCCGCCGCCGAACAATTGAGCGAACAGCGCGCGCACCTGGAACTGCTCTACAGCGAAGCCGGTGCCGAACCCCAGGCCGTAGCCGAACAGATCGAACTGCTGGGCACACTGCTCCAGGACAACCGCAAGCAACAGCGCGCGGTCGAGGAACTGCTACGGCTGTGGACCCAGCAACAGGAGCTGGAACAGCGCAGCCAGGCCCTACAGGACAAACAACGGACGGCCGCGACCCAGCGCGAGGAACTGAACAAGGTCGGCCTGCACGCCAAGGCCGAGCTGGCACTGGCCGAACAGACCCTGAGCGTCACCCAGGCGCTGTTGGAGCGTCAGCGGCTGGCCCGCAGTGCCAGTGTCGAGGAACTGCGCGAGCAGTTGCAGGACGATCAACCGTGCCCGGTGTGCGGCAGTGTCGAGCACCCCTATCACCAGCCCGAAGCGCTGCTGCAGAGCCTGGGTCGCCACGACCAGGACGAAGAAGCCAACGCCCGCAAGGCGGTGGACAGCCTCAAGGAACAACTCAACGAACTGCGGGCCCAGGTACAGGGCCTGATCGCCCAACAGAAGGAGTTCCTTCAGCAGCAGGAGCAACTGGCCAGTCAGCAGCAGGCCCTGGCACCGAGCCTGCAAGCTCACCCGCTGAGCGCCAGCCTGCTGGACCAGGAGCCGCCCAAGCGCGATGCCTGGCTACGCCAGCAACTGGAGCAGTTGCAACAGAGCATCGGCCAGGACGAAAGCCGCCAGGGCGCCCTGCTGACCCTGCAAAAGGACGCTGCGCGCCTTCAGCAGCAGTTGCAGCAGGCAGTTGAAAGCAGCCAACAAGCAACCCAGCACCTGCAACAACAGCAGCAACAACTGAGCGCCGACCGCCAGCGCCTGGACGAGGAACTGGCCAGCTTCAGCCAGCTGTTGCCCGGCACGCTGCTCGACGGCCTGCGCGCCGACCCGGCCACCACCTTCATGCAACTGGACCAGCAGGTGCTGCAACGCATCGAACAGCTGCAAGCACATCAGGACGAGGCCGAAGAACAACAGCAACGCCAACAGCTGCTGGAGAAAGAGCAGGACCGCCAGCTCACCCGCCAGCAGCAGCTGACGGACGCCCAGCAGCAATTCAGCACCCTGAGCGAACAACAGCAGGCCTGCCAGGCGACACTCAGCAAACTCCTGGGCCCCCACTCCAGCGCCGAGCGCTGGCAGCAACAGCTCGATCAAGCCGTGGAGCAAGCGCGCAACGCCCAGGCCACGGCCCAGCAGCAACTGCAAGCCCTGCATCAGCAACTGATCCAACTGAGCGTCGAGCTCAAGTCCCGGGAAGAACGCCTGCAAGCCCTGGAAGGCGAACTGCAGCAACTGGCCGACAGCATCGAACAATGGCGTGCACGACACCCGGAACTGGATGACGCCGGCCTGCAGCAACTGCTGGAGCTGGACGAGCCGCAGATCCAAGAACTGCGCCAACGCCTGCAGTCCAACGACAAGGCCATCGAGCAAGCCAAGGTGCTATTGCAGGAGCGCCAGCAGCGCCTGGAACAGCATCAGGCCCAGCACAACGGCAACCTTGCGGCCGAGCAACTGACCCAGGCCCTCGCAGACCTGCAGCAGCACGCTCTGGCCAGCGAGCAGCAGGTAGCGGAACTGCGGGCCCGGCAAAGCGAGGACCAGCGTCGCCAAGAGGCCAACCAGGCCCTGGGCCAGCGCATCAGCGACGCCTACGGCGAATGGCAGCGCTGGGCCCGGCTCAACGCCCTGATCGGCTCGGCCACCGGCGATACCTTCCGCAAGATCGCCCAGGCCTACAACCTCGACCTGCTGGTGCACCACGCCAACGCCCAGCTGCGCCAATTGGTGCGGCGCTACCGGCTCAAGCGCGGCGGCAGCATGCTCGGCCTGCTGGTGCTGGACACCGAGATGGGCGATGAACTGCGCTCGGTGCATTCATTGTCCGGCGGTGAAACCTTCCTGGTGTCCCTGGCCCTGGCCTTGGGGCTGGCGTCCATGGCGTCGAGCACGCTGAAGATCGAATCGCTGTTCATCGATGAAGGTTTTGGCAGCCTCGACCCCGAGTCCCTGCAACTGGCCATGGACGCCCTCGACGGCCTGCAGGCCCAGGGGCGCAAGGTGGCGGTGATTTCCCATGTGCAGGAAATGCACGAACGGATTCCGGTGCAGATCCAGGTCAGCCGCCAGGGCAATGGCCTGAGCACCCTGGAGGTGAAATGAGCCTGATCGAAACGCCGCTGGCGACTCTTTACTCGTTCCGGCGCTGCCCCTACGCCATGCGCGCCCGCCTGGCCTTGCGCTATGCCCAAGTGCCGGTGCGGATCGTCGAAGTCAGCCTCAAGGCCAAGCCGCCAGAGATGCTGGCGCTGTCCGCCAAGGGCACGGTGCCGGTGCTGGATATCGATGGGCGGGTGATCGATGAGAGCCTGGAGATCATGTACTGGGCGCTGGAGCAGCATGATCCGCAGAACTGGCGGCTCAGCGGCGCCCCTGAAGCCCAGGCGCAGATGGCGGCCTTGATTGCCGAGAATGACCAGGTGTTCAAGGTGCACCTCAATCGCTACAAGTACGCCGAGCGTTATCCCGAAGCGCCCATGGCGCATTACCGGAGCCAGGGCGAGGCATTTCTCGCTCGGTTGGATGGCCTGCTGCAAGAGCGGCGCTATCTGCTGGCCGAACATCCGAGCTTGGCGGACATGGCGTTGCTACCATTTGTTCGGCAGTTTGCTCACGTGGATCGGCAGTGGTTTGCGCAGACGCCCTATAGCGCCTTGCAGGGGTGGTTGCGGGAGTGGCTTGAGTCCGAGTTGTTTGGGCGGGTGATGGTTAAGGCTTCTTCTCCAGTTTTGCAGCCTTGAGCACCCGTTCTGCTGAAACAGCCCTTCAATGTTCCAACGACGACGGGACAAATCAGCAATGTGCTGAGCACTGATACTGTCCGGCAAATTGCTCCAGAACCACATCACCGAATCGCCCGAATCAGTAGGTGTTTGCCGGCTCGGCTCAACTCAGCGCCAACAGTGGCCGCCTTGCAATTCGATGATGTGTTCGCGCACTGCTGCGCCTTCAATCAACACCGGTTCTTGCCAATCACCTTCCTGGCCCCGTCGTGGATGGTGGACCTGCTGTCGAACTGTTGGGCCGAGGCTTACAAATCATCCATCCAGTCGCCCTTGGGTTTCAGGCTGGCCACGAACTCTTCGATTGCGTAATCGTCGTTCTCAAATTTCGCCAACGAAGGGGCTGTCGGTTTGCTTGCGGGAGCGGGTTGCTTAGTGTCAGTGCTGGCGGTTTGTGGCATCAGGTTGACGCCGAACCTGTTGTCGAGCGGTTTTTTTCCCGGTGTCGGTGAGGTGACCGCAATGATCGTTGCCTGGTCCTTGCGGCGCAGGGGCATCACCACGCTGGTGTCGGCGTTCTGGTAACTGGCCATGGTGGCCAAGGCAATGCCCACGAAGGGTGAGGCAGCTCCGGTATCGCCCAGGCGCTGGGTCAGGTCGTAGCTTTCACGGGAGTCCAGCAGGTCCAGGGCGCTATGGGCAATGGTGAGGGCCGGCATCAGTTCGGCCAGTGGCACGCTGTTCAAACCGCCGTCGTAGAACAACCGGGCCGGTGCTGGGGCAATCCCGTCGATGGCTTTTTTCCAACCTGCGGCCAGTTGCGCACTCAGGGCTTCGCGCTTGAGACGTTCGCCATTGTCCGGGCGCTGCAGGGACACCGTGATTGGGCGATGGATCTTGGCCAGCACCGGTAAAGCGTCCCATTGCTCAAGGGCGTGTTCGGTCCAGGGCTGAGGGATGAACTCTGAAGGTTGGAACTCCACGGCCGGTTTACGCCAACCCCAGCCAGTGAACTCGGGATCGATCTTGTTCTTGTTGACCTTGGTAAAAGGGGCGTAGTAGCGCAGCCATTCGACGCGCTCGGGGCGGCCGATGACCAGGGCGACCATTGCATCAGTTAATTTGTCAGGTTGCCGTGGGCCCGCGACAGCTCCCAGCGACTTCAAAGAAATATCTTTGCTTGATAGGGCGCCAGCCATATTGATGCCATCAAGGGTATAAATCAGCACTGCAGGAAGGTCTGGATTGAGCTCGAATAGTTGGAATAGGTTTTCTACCAAAACTTCGGGAGTGTCATTACAGACAATGCCATCCTGCACATTACGAATCCGATGCCAGTGCAAGCCCGAATCTGTACGGTAACTATTTACCGTATTGGTTAACATTTTCTGTGTTCTTTCGGGCCTAAAACGCAAGTTAGGCGTTTGTGGGTCCCAACCACGAACCACTGTGATAGTGGGGATTGGCCACTTCTCCATGAAGTCCCGCAATCCCAGCTCCAATGCATCAGCAATGCGCTTAGTCCACGCCATGTTTTTATCGTCAGAAGTCACCGGATACTTCTTCGGGTCCATGGGTAGAACGCTGCCTACATGCAGTGACTCCGTTTGCTTCGCACTCTGCTCTTGCAAAGCCTGCCAGGTCTGCCCCTGCCGAAATACATCCAGGCTCATGCCGATGCTGAGCACATCCAGGGTTTCCAATCGAGGCGAAGTGGTCGGAGCTCGGTAGCGGGTATCAGCTGACATGTCAGACGTCTTCTTGCCAAGAGGATAAGCAGCTACAGGCGTTGCCGGGCTGGCAAAGCAGCGAATAGGCGTGAGCGGATCTTCTGTGGCCAGAGTCACGCCACTGCTCAACAGCAAACCAGCCATGGAAAAACTGCTGAATACCGAACGCATCACCGTTCTGCCTTGAGTGGTGGAGTCGCCGAATCGAATGCTATCCATGGCCATCTCTGTCCGTTTGTCCTGAGCGGACGGCATTTGCCGTCCGGGTGTTGGCGTGCTGGGGCCAAGGCTTACAAATCATCCATCCAGTCACCCTTGGGTTTCAGGCTGGCCACGAACTCTTCGATTGCGTAATCGTCGTTCTCAAACTTCGCCAACGAAGGGGCTGCCGGTTTGCTTGCGGGCGCGGCTTGCTTAGTGTCAGTGCTGGCGGTTTGTGGCATCAGGTTGACGCCGAACCTGTTGTCGAGCGGTTTTTTCCCCGGTGTCGGTGAGGTGACCGCAATGATCGTTGCCTGGTCCTTGCGACGCAGGGGCATCACCACGCTGGTGTCGGCGTTCTGGTAACTGGCCATGGTGGCCAAGGCAATGCCGACGAAGGGTGAGGCAGCTCCGGTATCGCCCAGGCGCTGGGTCAGGTCGTAGCTTTCACGGGAGTCCAGCAGGTCCAGGGCGCTATGGGCAATGGTGAGGGCCGGCATCAGTTCGGCCAGTGGCACGCTGTTCAAACCGCCGTCGTAGAACAGCCGGGCCGGGGCTGGTGCAATCCTGTCGATGGCTTTTTTCCAACCTGCGGCCAGTTGCGCACTCAGGGCTTCGCGCTTGAGACGTTCGCCGTTGCCCGGGCGCTGCAGGGAAACGGTGACCGGGCGATGGATCTGGGCCAGCACCGGCAAGGCGTCCCATTGCTCAAGGGCGCGTTCGGTCCAGGGCTGGGGGATGAACTCTGAAGGTTGGAACTCCACGGCCGGTTTACGCCAGCCCCAGCCGGTGAACTCGGGATCGATCTTGTTCTTGTTGACCTTGGTGAAGGGTGCGTAGTAACGCAGCCATTCGACACGCTCGGGGCGGCCGATGACCAGGGCGACCATTGAATCGGTGAGTTCGTCAGGTAAGCGAGGACCATTTCCCTGACCAATTGGCCAAGTATTTTTATCCTTGTTTGCAAGAGCAAAAGTCATGTTATGACCTTCAGCGCTATAAACCAATATTGCCGGCAAGTCTGGATTACGCTCGAATATTAGGAAAAGCTTTTCAAGCAACTCCTCAGAGGTATTACTACAGACAACTCCATCAGAGAAATTACGAATACGGTGCCAATGCAGCCCAGCAGGTGTTCGCATGTTATTAACCATGACCGACAAACTGCGCCGAGTTCTTTCAGGCGTAAAACGTAAATTCGGCGTCTCAGGGCTCCAATCACCTACTACAGTGATGGTGGGGATCGGCCACTTTTCCAAAAAATCTCGCAATCCCATTTCCAAGGCATCCGCCTTGCGTTTATCCCAAGCCATATCCTTATCACTGGCAGTTACCGGGTACTTCTTTGGATCCATGGGCAGGATACTGCCGACATGCAGTGACTCCGTTTGCTTCGCACTCTGCTCTTGCAAAGCCTGCCAGGTCTGCCCCTGCCGAAATACATCCAGGCTCATGCCGATGCTGAGCACATCCAAAGTTTCCAAGCGAGGCGAAGTAGTGG
>NZ_JAAARM010000064.1 GCF_009908285.1 Pseudomonas sp. Fl4BN1 | reverse complement strand
GTGATGGGGTTTACCAATGTGGTCAGTGCGGAGCAGGCGGCGAGCGTGGCGCTGCGGTTGGGGCGGGTTGTTGGGTGAAAGGGAGGCAGCTGGCGATTTCGCAGCGAGTCCTGTAGGAGCTGGCTTGCCAGCGAAGCTCGCCAACGATGACGCGCAGGCACCTTCTTTCCGCGAGGGCTTGGGGACGGGGGGGTACATATCCGTTGCTGCGGTCACGGCCGCTTAGGGGGCCGCTCTTACAGCGGGTCACTTTTGAAAATCCGCAATATCGGCCAATCCAAAGTAACCAAAGGCCTCCTGCCCCCGCATCCGGCCCCTCGCCTAGGCTCGGTGTTCCCTCACTCCTGCATTGTTCCGGGGGCACGCCGCCACAGGCCATCCCTGGCCTGATGGCGGCTAGCTCGGCATCCATGCCGAGCTGCCCCTGCTCAGGGCTAAGGCGGCGTACGTGCGTCGGTCGGTATTTTCAAGCCGGACCCCGATTCAACGTTGCCAGCAGGCCGTGAAACGCTTGCACACCTCAAAGCGCTGATCCAGATCGGCCATGCGTGCCTGATGTGCGCTCAGTGTTTCCTTCAGCAGTGCTTGCTGGGTTCGGTAGTAGTACTCGAGCATTTCATTATTGGTCGACATTGCCTTGCTACGGTCGGCCGCTTCGCTGTCGGGCAGCAGTTCCTTGATCGCAGGGGTGTCGAGCAGACCCAGACGGTTGCTGTAGTAATCCTTGTACAACTGCAATGAACGGGCCTTGGTGCCCCTCATCTCATTGGCGAACTGCTCCAGGTTTTGCTGATACTCAGTCCAATAGGCATCGGGCAGGCTGAAGGCGAGGCGCTGTTTGCGTTCCGCTATCGATTTGTCGAGCAGTGTTTTCTGGACCGAAGGGGAATCCTCGGCGTCGGGCTTCATTTTCGCGACGACACTCGCGTCGACGATCTGCGCGATCAGCGCTGCACGTTCCGCTGACTGCGGTTGTGCTTCGGCGGGCTTGGGGAAAATAGGGTTGTGGCCGACGCAGGCGGGCAGGCCTTTGTTGGTCAGCACGATCGGCGAGCGCACAGTCTTGCCATCGATCTGGCGCAGACGGCTAAGGGTGACCTGGCAAGTGCGACCTACTTGGCGGAAGTCCGCTTCGTACTCGCCGCCGCTCTGCGGGGTAAAGTTGAACCCCACGGTGCACACGCTGCCGGTGCTCAAGGTATTGGCTCGCGCGAATAGCTCATGACCCGGTTGCAGCCGCACCTCCAAGTAGGCCTTGGCATCCTCGGGTGCAGCGGCACTCATGGCTGCCCGTCGCCGGGTATTGGCGCTGAACAGGTTATTGAGCAGCCCCGTGGTTTGGCCGCCGCAGTGTTCGGCATCGAACAAGTCGAGCGTCGAGCTGTCACTGCTGCTGATAAAGCGCAGCTTCGCCGCATCGGGTGCACTGGCGTCCGGGTAGGTGCCGTTGAAACTGCACCCGCCAAGTAACAGCGCGGCAATGCTTACAGCGCCACGCACGCGCCATTGGGAAAAACAGAACATGTTGATAGATCGTCCTTGATGCACGGATGGGCGAAAGGCCATCATGCTAAAGAAGGCAGTCGCCGCCGTCCAGCGCGCCTGTCGTCCCTGAATTTTTCTGGGGATTTTCTTTGTCTCCCACCGAGGTAGCGGAATGTTTGGCTCGCGCAACATCTTTACAATTGGCCTGATCGGATTACTGGCCGGTTGTTCGTCAATGCCATCTGAAATGGCGTTGAATTCGCCTGTTTACAACGCGCAAAACGCGGGTCTAGTGGTCGGCACGCTGCTGGAAGGCGGCCCCTACGGAACCTACCTTGAATTTCGCGATATCAAGAGCGACAAGACTTATGGCTGGGGACCCAAGGATGATTACTCGGCATGGCTACCTGCCGGTGACTATGAAGTGAGCCGCCTGGGTCACCGTCGCGGGGTCATGGGGGCTTACTCCAAACCGCTGCGTTTCACCGTCACCCAAGGGCAGCTCAATTACCTTGGCGAGATGGTCTACGGCTGCTCGGCCGTCGCGCAACCGGCTGCGGTGTACGGCGTATTGAACTGTGGGGTCCTCGCGCTTGGCGAATGCACCGTCCCTAGCCCTAGCGTGAACGTATGCGTGGTGGACCGCCAGGATCAAGCGATCAAGCATTTTTTGCAGCAACACCCCGAGCAAGCCCCTTTACCCGTGCGTAACGCGGTCATGTCGGCAGCAGCCTCTGGATCGAGCGTCCGCTTTCCCTAGGTTTTGTGCGAAAAGTCGGTGTGGGTGGAATTACCGCCATGATTGGCTGGAGGCCGACATGACAAGGCGCTACGAACTCCCCGACGCATCGTGGGAATTGATCAAGATCTGGTTTCTCCAGAGCAGAAACTGGGTCGCCCACGTAGCGATGATCGTCTAGTACTCCACTGTGGGTTCTGTGCTCGGGCGCTGCTTGGCGCGACGACGGTACGTTTGACCGGATACTGGAGCGCTTGCACATCCAATTGAACCGGGAAGGGCTGATCGATCTGGACACCTGGATGATCGACTCCACTGCGGTACGTGCAACCCGAGCCTCTTCAGGAACCGGAAAAAAAGGGGGGCTGAAGAACCACTGGATCATGCGTTGGGCCTAGTCGAGGTGGCCTTACTACCAAGATTCACATGATCTATGACGCCAATGGCGTGCCGTTACGCTTCATGCTTTCTTCGGCCAAGCCAGCGATATCGCCCATGCACAGCCGCTGCTGGATCAGGTACGAATTCCCGTTAAGCCGGGGCGACCACGCAAGCGCAGTCGCTGGTTACTGGCTGATAAAGGCTATGACGCAGAACACCTGCGTCACTACTGCGACCGGCATCGAATGCAGCCGGTGATCCCACTGCGGGCTATGCCACGCAAGCCCCGGCTCTTTGATCGTCGAAAGTATCGGCAGCGGAACATCATTGAGCGGATGTCTGGTTGGCTAAAAGAGAACCGCAGGATAGGCACCCGCTACGACAAATTGGCCAAGAGCTTTGCAGCTATGGTCACCTTGGCTGCAGCCTGCGTTGTATGCGGCAGTACTTTTCGTACAAAACCTAGGCATCGTCCCTTCACGCGGACGGCCACGAGTGAGCAATGGCAACCGCTACTCAGAATGGCTGTTTCGAACGCTGAAATACTGCTCGCAACGGCCCAAGGATGGCTTTGCAAATTTCGACGCCGCTCGCAGCCGGGTGCGAGATTTTATCCGCTGGTACAACCATGAGCACCGCCACCGCCACCGCCGCATCCGCTTCGTGACCCCTTGCGCAGCGTCATCGCGGCGAGGATCAAGAGGTGCTGGTCATGTAGCAGCAAGTCCCTTATCAACCTACGCATCGCTGGTCAGGTGCGACGCGTAATTGGCAGCCCATCGGCGCCGTCACACTCAATCCAGAACGGAAGTAACAGGCCCTGAAAACAGTGACATAACAATACGATTGACGTAATAACAAACTTGCAAAGCACTGGTGGCGAGTGTAGAAGGTGGAAAAATTTCTGGAAGTGCCGAAGTACATTTAAAAAATAAATAATAGATGGAGATGATGATGGCTGAAGGGAATCAGGCTATTGGGAAAGTGTGGGCGTTAGTTGTTGGTGGTAGTGGCGGGCGCGGAACTAATGATCGTCTTGTTTGCCCCCGTTTACTTGCCGATCAGCACGGCATGAGTGCTCTCTGTTACGCCCATGTGTACAGGGTGGCGTATGCGTGAGTTCATGACATTCGATGCAGCGGAACCTGCTTTAGTTGCCCGTAGGCGCACCGCCCGTGCTTTGTGTTCCACCATCAGCAATAACCCTGATGGTCGGGAGCCGCTTTATAAACTCCTGTTCGGATCAGTGGGTGAGGGGTTTGAACAGTGGGGAAATTTCTTTTGTGAGTTTGGTTCGAACATAAACATTGGTGACGGTGTTTTTATTAATGCCAATGGGGTGTTCCTCGATGCGTTTGAAATAAACATCGGGAACCGTGTGTTTATCGGGCCTCATGTCGGTATTTATACCTCTAACCATGCCAAGGATCTTGAGCAGCGGCGTCGTTATATAGAATTGGGTGCACCTGTAGTCATTGAAGATGATGTATGGATTGGCGGCGGCGCAACAATCTTGCCGGGCGTCACAGTGGGTAAGGGGTCAATTATCGGTGCAGGTGCTGTCGTGGCAAAGTCGGTTCCGCCACACAGCAAAGTGCTGGGCGCTGGTTCTCAGGTTTATCCGATCTAATCAATAGAGGGCATAAAGGGATGTTTGTCTATCAGTCACGCGTGAAAGACCAAATTGTTGGCTCTGTTAAAGATGTCAGTGTTCATGCAGAGGGTGGCATCTACACGGATGCGATTTCGGGCATGTTTAACGTACCGTTCGGGTATTCGTGCGACCCCATCAAGCAGCATATTTCCAAAACGTTGACGGATCTGCCTTTCCACCCCAAGGATCATTTCTATTCGTCCGAGCTGTTTGAAACTTCAGAGCTGCTGCTCAAACGCGCCAAGATGGAAGATGGCGGCTTGCTGTATGTCAACAGCGGCTCGGAAGCCATCGAGTCGTCGATTGCCATGGCCTTGGAATATCACCAGCGCAAAGGCAATACGTTCAAGAAGAAAGTGATCTGCCGCAAGCACTCCTATCACGGCGCCACCTTGGGGGCCCACAGTATTACCGGCAGGAACGATTTCAAGGACCTGCGTTGCAGCGGTTACGACACTATTCGGATCAACCCGCCATTCCCTGTCGTTCACGAAGGTCAGGCGTTGGAAATGCACAGCGTGGCGGATGTGGAGAATATTATTCTTCATTATGGTGCGGAGCAGATCGCTTGCATTATTTTCGAGCCGGTCAACCATTTGAAAGGGATGCGGCAAACTCCCCGCGAGTACCTGATCGGTATTCGTGAACTGTGTGACCGTTACGATATTGTGATGATTACCGATGAAATCGTGACCGGCGCCTCTCGAACCGGAGAGTTCTTGAATACCCATCAGTTTGGGGTTTCTGCCGATATCGTCGCGCTCGGGAAAGGCATCAGCGGTGGTTATTACCCGGCATCCGCTATGGTGACATCCCATAAAATAGCCTCGGTGTTTGACAAGCCAGAGCCGTGGATCCCGTTTTCCTATTCGCATACCTATGCAAGCAACCCGGTTTCTATCGCGGCCATCAATGCGTCGATGCGTGTGCTGGAACAGATAGAGGCCGCAGGGCAGCTACAAAAACTCATTACAAAGACCCAGGCGCTGTGTCAGGAAATCGCCGGGAATGAGCGGATCGCCCGTATTGAATCCCATGGCTTGCTGATCGGCATAACCCTGGACTCAAGCCTTGGGGAGCAGGCAGGCAAGAAATTGGGTGGGCTGTGCTTTGAAAGGAAGTTGATTATCCGAGGTGAGGAAGATTGGGCTTGCCTGGCGCCCGCCTACATCATGTCAGAAGAAACGCTAAGTGACGTGTTCGAGGTGTTGAATGAATCAATTAGTCAGTTATGACCTCGAGCCAGTTGCCAGCCTGTTGACGCCGTTATATGGCATTCGTCAAAGCGTGCATAAACGGAAGGCGTACCTGACGGCCGATGAGTATGTGCGTGCCAATGAGGAAATTGAAGTCGGTATTGCCGAGTCGTCGAAGTGCCAGACGATCAACGAACTGTCGGTAGCCATCGCCAGACAATTTACGCCGTTCTATTCAGACGTAAGGGTCTGCCTGGAGCGGATTCATGAAATTGCCGGTTACGGAACCCTGGCATCTTGCCTGTCGTCACTGAACATTGCCGAAGCACTGTTTGCATTGGAACTCTGCAATGCGGCAGGGGTGGCCAATCAGGATCTGGTGATTGGCAGGGGGCATATTGCGCCATTGTTTTATGCTTATCGTCATGTGCTCAACGGTATGCCTTTGGCTTTTTTGGCTGCGGTTCACGACAAGATTCCGGCTGTTGTCAATAAACACTACGGTTTTGCCTACAGCATGCGGCATAGCCTGGGCGAGGGAGTGGGCATTGCGTTGGGGCGGGCGAATGCCAATCGTGATGCACGTGTTATCTGTGTGGCGGGTGACGGTGAGTTGAACGAAGGGGTGTCTTTCGAGGCGATTCGCCTGATTGGCGAACTTGAGGTCAAGAACCTGACGTTGATAGTGGACAACAATGGCAGAGGGATTGACCCACTTCCCGGGAAGTTGAAGCCGGAGTATTTGGCCGCCTACTTTTCTGATGTTTATGAAGTGGATGGACACGATACCCAGGCGATCAGTGAACACATTCGCCAGGCAGAGAAGGACCATCGCTCGGCCGCGATCATCTGTCATACCGAAAAAGGCGTTCACTCCTTCAAACGTGCCAGCCATCAGAGTTTGATGACGTCAACGGACGATCAGCAGAAGAATGATCTGAGGAAAGCTTCCAGTTGCAGCCGGACGGCCGACATTATCGAAGAAGTTCGGTCAGGGGCACCTGTCCATGTATTCACTGCGGATCTGGCCGCTCGGTTTGGCCTTAAGTCATTGTCCGGTTATTGCAACACCGGCCTGGCCGAGTCAGCGTTGCTGACCTGCGCGATGGGGTGCCCGGATGATGAACTGAAGTTTGTCCTGACCGATGACAAGTATTACCTCAACGCGATAGATGTGCTGCACTCTGCTTTGATTGCCTGTCGTAATTTGCATGTCATTGGCGCTCGGAAAAACGGTGTGTGGGGCGGCGCTACGTACGCCTCAACCGTATTCAGCTTGCTGACGGAAGAAACCGTATACGAACTGACAGACCCTCTCGATCTGTTGGCCTGTATTCATCGACAGAAAGCACAGGGTGGAAACGGCCTGTACTTAATGTACGACCAGCCCATGGAAAGAGTGTGTGCCCTGAGAGAGAAGTACCGGAAGCTGTCTGAAGATATCTATATTTTTCAGCCCGAGTTTGCCGCCGGTTCATTGATAGTGTCATCGGAGTCGATGGCGTACGAAGCCTTTCAGGTCGCCACGACAAAAAGATGCACACATATTCGGTTCCTGTCCGTTCGGCCGGATCTTGAGTTGGTTAAAGAGATGCTGAGCCAATGTGCCGAAATTATTGTCGTAGAACATAACAGTGGTCGCTTCAACCTGGCTGAATACATTGAGTCCAGGTTGCTGGTTCGAGTTCGCAAGGTTTTCGGTGATGCCTATGAGTGGCCAACAATCGAGACTTTCCAGGCAAATGTTGCACCTCGAGCACTGGGTGCATTGTTGGCGGACCCGCCGTACGCATTAGCTAATTAGACTTCGCACGTTTAAATGCAGTTTCAACTATTTATTGGTTTTCTGAGCCCTGTATAGGGTTCGGCGGGCTTTCTATGGATTCAGGAGCAGTGGTTTATGACGCAGGGAAATAAAGCGCAAGGCAAGTTGTCCGGTAAAACCATGATCGTCGTGGGCGGTGCCAGAGGCATCGGCTCCGCGATTGTTGAAGTACTGGCCAAAGAAGGTGTTCATGTCTACATCTTTGATACCGACCGGACACCCAATGCAATCAACCACTATCAAACTCAGGATGTCAGTGGTTATCAGGCGGCTCGCACGCTGGCGGCGGATCTTGTGGAGCAAGGGCTTTCGGTAAAGGCCATTGCGGTCGACGCAACGTCTGAAGCCCAGGTCATAGAAGCCGTAGCGGGCGTTGTCCATGAGTCAGAGCACTTTTACGGCCTGGTCAACGCCATCGGCAGCAGCCATCTGATCAACACGGTTGAATCATCGCTGAGCGAGTTTGACGCGATCGTGCAAACCAACCTTACAGCACCTTACCTGACGTCGCGTGAAGCTGCCCGCGCACTGATCCAGAGAGGCAAGGGCGGCGCGATCCTGAACATCAGCTCCATTGCCGCAAAAGTCGCCTTTCCTGGAATATCTTCCTACTGCGCCGCGAAAGCCGGGTTGCAGGGCTTCTCTGGCGCCTTGGCGCTGGAGTTGGCCACTCACAATATCCGGGTCAACTGCGTTTGCCCCGGCATCGTCAAAACCAATATGTGGAAGTACCTGGAGAACCGCCTCATCGCGCCCAACGAGTCGCTGGATGACTTGTGGGCTCGCATGGAGGGTCTGATCCCGTTGGGTCGCACACAGATCCCGGAAAACATTGCCCGGTTCTGTCTGGCGGTGCTTGAGAACGAAGACATCACGGCTCAATCCCTGTCGGTCGATGGCGGAATGAACCTGTATGGATGACACCGTTGGCACTACGCCTCTTTTGCGCGAAGACCCGAACACCGTACTGAGGATCAGTGATCGTGTGTTCGGTGCCGAGCATTGCGCGCAGCTGCGTTATGTAGCGCCGGTTCTGAAAATGCGAAGCGAACCCGGTAGCGATTCGTTCAATATTCCAGGGCTTCATACGGTGGACAGCTTGGGCACTTTGCTCACGTCGGTGACGGGAGAGTTTGCCCTTGGTGCTGACATCAAGTTATTCAGCCTGGCCAAGTTTGATGCTGCAGGGCTCTTTCTTCAAGTCGGGCTGCACAAGCTGAAGTTCGGTGTTGAAGAGTACGGCAGCAACAAGAAGATCGTATCGGTGCATTCATCGCCCTATAGCGATGAAGTCAATGGCATCGAGGTAAACGATGAGCCTGTGCGGCTGTTCATTTCGCGAAGTGGGGATGTGTTCTCGTGTTATCTGAGTGGCTCTGAGGGTGCCGTGGTTTTTCATCGGGCGTTCTATGTGAGCAACTGCCCGGATGAAGTGCGCGTCGGGTTTAGTGTGCAGTCGCCCTTTTCCGAGGGAGCGGTCGGGGAGTTTTCCCGGATTGAAATATCCTCACAGTCCATGGGACTCATCAGAGAGTGAGCAGGTATGACGAGCAAAGACACCTGGTTGATAGTTTCTGATTTTGACGAGACGTTCATGCCGGTCTTGTCGTCTCGAGAGGCGGATGCCGGGATAGACAAACTGGAAAGCTGTTTGAATCAACTGAAACGCAAGCACCACCTGTTATTTGGCTGGGCCACGGGAAACAGTCAAGCGGTGGTCCTGGACAAGATGAAGAGATACCCCGAGTTTCCCTGGGACTTTGCACTGACCAGTCTGGGAACCGAGTTGTACTGGAATCACCCGGACAGTGTTCTGGAGGATGAGGGTTGGCCGTTACAAGGCGCAGAAACCTTTCCAGAACGGGTCATAAGGCTGAGCGCCCTGTTCGAGCAAGAGGGTATTGAGTTGACGTTGCAGTCGGAGGCTTTCCAGCAAAAACGCATTCGGGGTTATTACTTGAATGCCGATGGCAATGCAGCGATCGCCATCGAGCAGATCCATAGACTCTGTTTGCAGGTTGGTCTTGAGGCCTCGATTACCTACGCCAGTGCCGCCGCCGGCGACCCTGAGAATGTCTACGATGTAGCCATCATGCACCCGGGGTGCGGAAAGAAGCAGGGGGTCGATTTCATCGTCAAGAAACATGAGATTTCCCCCGCCAGAGTCATCTCGTTCGGGGACAGTTGTAATGACATCGAGATGTTGAAGGCCTGTTCACATGGTTACCTGGTGGGCAACGCTTCGCATGAGGCCAGGCAGGCGTTTGATCGTGTTGTTGAGGGTTTCTATTGTCATGGCATCGTTGATGGTCTTCAACGGCATTTTTGAAATGGGATATGCATCTACATGGACAGTACAGTGCACACGGAGCATCACAGTGATAAACAGATATTTGATATCTACTTCGGGTTTATCAATACCTACACCTTGTTTTTTGCGGATGAAGTAAAACTGTTTGATCTGCTTGAAGGCAAAGCGCTGAGGCTGGGTGAAATCGGCTCGGCATTGGAACTGGCACCTCGGGCCGCACAGGCGCTTGTGGCTATGTGCACCAGTCAGGGGCTGCTTGAGAAGAGTGGGGAGTGCTATGGCCTGACGTCTTTGGCGCAAGCGTTTCTGACCCGAAAGTCGGAGACCTCGTTCAGTGGGGTCTTGCAATCCGCACGCCACAAAGAAGATGCGTTCTCTTATGCATTCTTCAAAGAGTCGATGCTCAGTGGAGAGTCCGGGTTGTTCGGTGAGACTGATCTGTTTGAGAACAATGCGCAGGACCAGTTACACAGCGAAATTTTCACCAAGGCGATGCACAGTAAAAGCAAAGGACCGGCTCGGGCCTGGTCGGGTCGGATTGATCTGTCCGGGTATACCTGTCTTCTGGATGTGGGCGGTGGTTCGGGTGTTCACTCTATTTGTGCGCTGGAGAAATGGCCTGAACTGAATGCCGTGATCTTTGATCTTCCCTATGTCTGCGATATTGCCGATACCTACGTCGAGCAGTACCGGATGGCGGGGCGCATCACAACCCATAAAGGAGACATCTGGGCGTCTGAGTATCCAGCCGCCGATGTGCATCTTTACAGTGATATCTTTCATGATTGGCCGCTGGACAAGTGTCTGTTTCTGGCCAAAAAGAGTTTTGATGCACTGCCCAGCGGCGGCCGTATCATTCTTCATGAGATGTTTTTTAATAAAGACAAGACCGGCCCACATAATGTCGCGGCTTATAACGCGAACATGTTGCTGTGGACCCAGGGTCAGCAATTGTCAGAGACCGAGATAAGGGAGCTGCTGACGATCGCCGGTTTTCGCGATATTACAGTTTCCCGCACGCAATACGGTGACTGGAGCCTGGCAACCGGAATCAAGTATTAAGGTTGCTGACAACCAATGCCCTATGAGGGCGTTCTGATTGCACAGTGTGAACTCAAGGTCCGGCGCATTCGCCCCGGACTTCACTTGTGTCTTCTTGCGGGAGATTAAAGTGATCCCAGTACGTTACCGTATTCTTTGTATTTACTCCGGCATGCTGGCGTTGACCCAGTATGAGTGGATGCGTTTTGCGCCTATCACGGATCAGGTGTCCACCCAGTACGGTATTACTTATGGGGAAGTCGGTTCACTGTCTTTGGCTGTGACGGCACTTGCATTACCGCTGGCACTTCCCAGCGGTGGCCTGATTGACCGGATATCGGTGCAAACAGCCTTGCGTATCACCGCCATTGCTATGTTGTTGGCGGCCTTGATCCGGGTGTTACAACCCCATTATGAATACCTGCTTGCCGGCCAACTGTTGTTCGGGTTTGTTCAACCCTTGACCATGTCGCTGCTCGTCAAGTTGATGATCACCTGGTTTTCTGAAGATGAACATGTGCGGGTCACGACGCTGTTCAGTACGGTGATTTTCCTGGGTATAGGCTCCGCGTTCATGATTGTCCCGTTGACGGAGGAGGGGAACGTCAGCAGTTCGTTGTTGATTGACGTCGCGATCCTGGGGCTGATTGCGCTATTGACCTTCATTTATGTCCCGCGAGATGGCCCTCTTGTGCAAACAACGTCCGCCCCGACCAAGTCCGGCGGCCGTTTACTGGCGGAGGGTATCGATTTATTGCGCACGGCTCCGTTCACGGCGGTTTTGCTGATGATTTTTTTAACCAACGGCTATTTCTCCGCCATTACGACATGGCTGGAGCCGATCCTGTTGCGTCAGGGGATCGATGCCCAGGTTTCAGGATTTATCGTTGTTCTGATGTTGGCCGGTGGTATTGCGGGTATGACGTTCATGCCTTTACTGGTGCGGAGCGGTGCAAGCGTGGGGGGCATTCTGTCCGGGGTTTCATTGTTGGCAGGGGGAGGCACGGTACTGCTTTTCACCTCGGGTTCCCCTTGGATATTGAGCCTGGCAGGGATCGTGATCGGTGCCGCGCTGTTATCTCCGCTGCCTCTTCTGCTGCAACTGATAGCCGACACTGCCGGACTCTCCAGGTCTGGGACGGCGACCTCAATTTTCTGGTTAGTCGGCAATATTGGCGCCACGATAATGATCGCGACGTTGGGGGTTATCGCCGACCACGGTGACTGGGGAATGGCAGCGGTATTGCTGTGTCTGGTTCTGGTCGTCCAGATAACGATTTCGCTCATGGGCTTTCGAATGGTCGGCGCTCGCACTACCTGACTTCATACGGTTCTGTGTAGATATCCGTTGCTGCGGTCATGGCCGCTTAGGGTTTCGCTCTTACAGCGACTCACTTTGGAAAAGCCGGAATGCCGGCCCAGCCCAAAGTAAGTAAAGGGCTCCTGCCCCCGCATCCGGTTCCTCGCCTAGGCTCGGCATTCCCTCACTCCGGCATTGCTCCGGGGGCCCGCCGCCACAGGCCATCCATGGCCTGATGGCGGCTAGCTCGGCATCCATGCCGAGCTGCCCCCTTACGCAATACCTGCGTTCGGCCTCCTGAAGGGGCAGGAAGATCAAAAGCCAGATCAAGAGCCCAAGCAAAGCCAAGCGAGTTTTACGCGCTGTCGTAGGAGCCGGCTTGCCGGCGAATTGGCCCGTAAGTCATACATCGTCCTTGCTGACGCTTGCGCAATGCCTGCACTCGGCTTCCTGAAGAGGCAGGAAGATCAAACGCTGGAGAAAACCCATGCGCGTTTTACGCGCTTGTTGAGTTCAATGGCCTTCAGGACTCCTGCCCAGTTCGCCACTGAATCACCTCCAGCACCGCGCAACCCTCCCGGGTGAGCAGATGCACCCCTCGGGTGACCCGCGTCAGATCGCAGTCGGCAATGTCTTTCAGGTTAAGGGTGGACAGCGTGTCCATCAGATCCCGCACCACGGTGAAACGATGGGCCGCACTGCTGGCCAGATCGTTCAGAGAGGCTTGGGTGTCGAGGTAGAAAACGGCTTGGTTGGCGTCGTGGGTGTCGACGGCGGTAAAGCGCGAGAGTGGCTGGTCAGTCATCGGTACAGCTCCTGTTTATGGAGCAATCACCTGGGTTGCCGACGACGAGGAAAATGACCGCTATGCGCGCCTATGACGACCGGAGAATCACCGCGCACAGCCGTCATAACATCCTGTCGCAGGCACCGGATAGGTGACTGCAAAAGTGTTGTGGACGCTGATGCTGCGTTGTAATTCGACCGGCCAAGGTCGTCGCGGATGTTGCTGCGAGGGAGAACTATAGGGGCGGGCTTTTAGTGCGACAACCATGCTTTGGAGGAGATGTTTGAGTGGGTGTGTCGTAGCGACAGTAACGGTTGCATCAGGTGAATTGCCCTGGGTCCACTAGATAAAAAACTCCTGACAGCTAATAGCCGCTCTCTGCCGGATATTTCATGCAGGAGTCGGCTAAAAGCGGGCAGTTTAAACTCTCAGGTTTGGAGCTCCTTGAAAGCGGAGGAGTATTTAATCTTTGTCATTTAAGCCACTCGGAGAAGCTGTTGTATCCATCATTGGTGACCCAGTCATAGATCCGAAAGAAGTGGGACAAGTTGTAGCTCTTGCCGCGATGTTCCGGGCCAACTTTCGCTGAAAACGTAGCGTTCCCATCAATCCGCTCGTACTTGGTCCAAGTGTCTCCGTTTCTTTCCCATAGAGTTCCGGTCTTTCCATCGTCAGAGTACGTAACGCCAACATATTCAAAGGGATTGGGCCCAAGCGGCTTGGTAAGCGCGTCCTTTCCTTTCACGGAGTTTACATGGACTGCGAAAAGGTGATTCCCACGTCTGAAACTCTTCATGATCTCGTATCGGACCCATGGGCGAGCGTATGTTTCTGAACCCACTAGGATGCAGCTGTTTGAAGTGTTCTCAAGGGCGCCGTTGATAAGCCGCTTGAGGGCGAGCTCACCTTGTTTTCTCGCCGTTTCCCATACCGACGCATCGAAATATCCAGCCGCCTCTCGGTCTGGCTTGGTCATCCAGTGATTGCGAACAACGTTCGCGCGAAAGTCGATAACGTCTTGATAGTGAAAGCTGAAGAATACTCGTTTTGCCACGTTGCTCTTCCTTAAATCAGGGGCAGTAGGGAAAGGATGACTTCGTGAGCGCGCTGCAGATCTGTGCCTGAGGCGCCCAGCTCGTGAAGCAGGGGTGTAATCTTCTTGCCATGTTTGTGCTTTGATTCGTCGTACGCTTGGATCACTTCCTTCCAAAGGTCGGCTGAGATCGAGCCAGTAATGCCAACCGGAATGACGAAGAGGCCATTGGCAACCGCAATAGCAAACTCTTCGCGCATGCCGATGGACGGCACCAGAGTCCCTGCCTTGTCCAGCTTGTTGCCGAAAAGGAAGAGCGCAACACCAGCATGAGCGAGCATGTTGCGGCGGTACTCAGTCCAAAGCTCTGGTAATTGACGCTCACCAGACTGGTTTTGGGGGAAGGGGCGAAGGACTAGTTGATCGCTGTCTAGGCGACCACCATTCATGATGGTCTGTTCGAGCACTCCGGTGATAACTGCACTTCCAATTCCCAAGCCGAACCCAGAAATGACCCGGTACTGCTCCTTGCTGATAGCCTTGCTCAGCTTGTAAACGAACTGCTCCGCCTCCGACTTGGTCCAGGGGCTGTAGTCATGAGCCGCTCCCGAGATAAAGATCGTTTTGCGTTTATGACGATGCTCAATCTCTCGCAGGACGTCGGTGATCTCTGAGAACGCATCGACGTAGACGGCCTTAATCCCAACTCGTAGTAGCTCGTGTTTGAAGAGGTCTTCCTTGCGCTGGCGATATTCGAAATCAGCCTGCTCCTCTCCTTCCATCCTGCTCGCCTTGCGAAGGATGCAATAGTGTTGGCGTTGATCTTGCGCAAACTGAATCCGAACTCGACTCAGAATGTACTCGAGGTTGGGATCGGTGAAGCTGAAGCCCAGAAACAGGAACGTCTTGGCGATCAGGTCACCGCTCAGTGCAGTGATGAATGGCTGCATCTTCATGTGATAGCGTTCATAGTCATCACGGATCAACACAGCATCGGACGCGTGATCGACGTCTCCGTGCATCTTGTAAACCACGGCATCTCGTTTGGGGCGTGTAGTTGCCAACTGCCTGTTGGTGTACTTAGTGTCTGGGACTTTCCCACTGCGCTCGAGCGAGCTCTCGATGAGCTTGTCGTAATTTGTAGTCCAATAGGTCTGAATTGGTAGCCTGGCTAGGATCTCGTGATTTTCAGTCGGCGCTACGCCGGACGAGAATTCAGTGACCAGCATCTGATTCAGCTTCGAGCGGTTGGTCGCATTGGCATTAGCGTGGTATTGCGCCAATGTCACCAGATCCCATTCTTTCTCAACATCAAGATCCAGATCGTCGGCGATCGGCTTCAGCAGCGACTTCCAATCCACAAAGCCTGCAGATCGGGACATGCCCGCACCTGCAAAAATTGCCAGATTCCCTTCGGCCAGCTCTTTGGACAGGTTGTCTATGAGCCGTAGATGTTCCCTTTTCATGGTTTAGGCACTACTGGTAGGTTGAAGTTAAAGAGTGCTGACCCACTTGCCGTTGCCCCGCGTGTCGTAGAAAGCAAGGCCAGCAGAGCCACTAGGCACGTCGATTTTGTTATAGAGGTTTAGGTACTCATTGCCATAGAAATGGCCAAGGTTGTCCTGCGTGGGAATAATCGCGATGCGATCATGGGCCTTTTTGCCGTCTGCGAAGCCGATTTCCCAGGGGCACCAGCGCGACATCGTCGAGTTCTGCGTTGCAAGAAAGAGGAACCAGTCGGCGCGGACAATTGCGACTTTGATATTGAAGGCCGTTTCAGCATCAGGATTGTCGGGCATCGTCTGATCCTGCCAGTCGACGTAGACGTCCCATCCTTGACTGTTAAGTAGTTCCTGCAAACCTAGAGCGAGTGTTGCGTCCTTGTGGCTATGGCTCAGAAAGGCTGTGAGTTGACCGAAACGCTTACTGAATTGCCCTTGTATGGAGCGGCGTTGGCCTGCGTTAAGGAGATCCGACTGGCGAATTGGCATAAGCAAACTTTCCTTGTATTTGTAGGCAAAGTGCCACCTTTTAACGTGCTGTTCAAGTTGCCTGCATTATTTCTCGTCTTCGAGGTTTTCTATTAAGTTATTCAGTTATGGATGAGTGGCGGAGTATTTGGGTGTTTCACTTACAGTGAAGGTCGGCGAGGGCGCATTATTTTTTTCTTCTGTGGGATAGTTGTATGAATAAGTTCTTGAGTGCCCGAGAGGTTTATGGAAGGTAACCTGATGCACTTGTTGGCCCAGTAGTGTTTACACAGTCTCTCAAAGACGATATTGACGCAGGAGGAAACGTCATTGGTGCTGAAAAGCTCTATGTTCTCCCTCATTGATAGCTCATTGTTCAGGGATGTTGGTGTCAGCTCTTTCGCCAGTTTTTGTGAATAACCTCCGAGGCCCCCGATCAGATATCGAGGAATTTTTTGCCTCTCAGCAAGCGCCATCTCTTCGGCCACGCCAGGGTTGACTCCATCCTTTTCGTGCATCTTCCCACCAACTGCAACCATCATGTTTTGAGCTGCAATGAGTACCTTGCGCATTGCGGTCAAACTGTCATTTCTAGTTTGTGCATGAGTATCAGTGCCGTTACCTATTTTTTTGGTCACAATTAATTCTGCGACGTCAGTCATTGATTGGATCTCGTCAGCCGAGTAATCGACGTACCACAGGTCTGACATTACCAACGTCACTGGTGGTCTGTCGGTCCTAGTCGAGTGCAACCGAGCTTGCCTCAATATTATGGGAGTGAAGCTTGGGTGGCTACCATGAATGACTCTGCCCCCGTACTTGAAGACTAAACCGCTGAAGAGCGCTACGAACTCGAGAATTCCTCGATCCATTGCTCGTTCAGTCCACTTTTCGCGTTCTGGAATGGCCCCGGAGAGGCTGACTTCCAAGCCCTCCAATGACACGTCAATTTTTGCGTTGTGCGGCTCGATTTCGCTCATGCGTCCCCCAGTTTCGTAAAATTTGAAGTCAAGAGTGCAGATAGCTCCTGGTGGTGTAGAACGATCATGTCGTCATCCAAGTAATCTTTAAGATCATCCTCGGGCCAAAGATCACCGTCATATACGAAGAGAGCGTGATGGACATGCTGTTGTGTCTGCAGGAAGCTCTTGAATCGTACACGGGCAGGATCATAAATTTGATCAAATATGGAGCAATGACTGTGGACTGTCCGAGTCAAACGTAAGGAAAATTTCTGGTATGACTTGAACATAAGAAGTGCACGATTCAATGCTTGCCAGTCGTATCCTGCATCCCTAAAACATTTCTCGACGAGGAAGGGTATGCGACATTTTCTGATGAAAATATCGCAGAGGTAGGTTTCGATTTCTAATGTGATCTTTTCCAAGTCTGCAGTTGATAGAGTTGTCTTCTTTGGCGCGTCTGCAAATGTCATGTCGATCCAGCGCTGTAGATGCAACAACGTCCTGAATCGGGGCCCTTTCTTTTTATCCCCTTGCAGCCTGAATACCACGGGAAGGATGGGAATCAACATTCCATCAGCGGTGTTGATTTCTTCTTTGATCCATTTCGAGTTGTAGGACTCTGGCGTATCGACGAGCAGTACCAAGCTCGCATCGGCGAGGGCTTTTTCAATTTCTTGTTGAACGGGTTCTCCTGGCAGAATTTTGGTATTGCCATCCAGTTCCTTAGCCTCATCACGCCATGGCTTATGTCCTAGTGCTAGGAGGTGGTCATAGATCTGCTCAGCGATTTGTGATCCATCGATGGCTCGATATGAGATGAAAACCTTTGTATTACGGCCTTGGAGACGGAGGCCCAGCATGGCGCCGGCGCGACGTATCAGTCGGCCTTCGGTTCCGAGCGAGTCGTTGTTAAAGGGCAGCGCTTTATAAGCAGAGGCTGCGCCGGGCGGTACAGGAAACTTGTCATCGACGGCGACAGGGAGAATCAATGCTGTATCGGGCCGCTTAGCCAAAAATGTTTTGACATACTCATTCGCCTCGCTCGGGAGTGAAGTCCCATTGTAGAGGACAATCAACATGTCATTCCATTCCACTTCGCCTGGCCAAACGTTGGAATTAGAGTCCAATGCAAGTGCTACAGATACGTGGTTTTGAAAGGTGTCAACGAGATCAGTTTGCATGCTCTGGGCAACATCCTTGCATGCCTCGTTATGCAGAATTACGATCATCTGTCTATTGCCTATGATATGAAGGCTTCTCGAGCCTCCGTAGTTTATGAATAGATATATATCTATCAGTGGCTTGAGAAACGGAGTTGCGAAAAGTTATCTTGCGCTAGTTTTCTGGTTTAAGAAGCTTTGTAATGTTGTATGCGTCAATGTTGTCGCCAATTTTTATGGCTAGGTCAATGTAGTATTCGGGGTTGGCGATAAATGCTGACCATTTCACTGAATAAATGTAAGAAAATTGACCTAGGTAAACTTTCGATCCGGTAGTGTGGTGGGGGCAGTCCGTATATTCGGGCTGCTTTATGTTGAACATGTTCTCCTTCATGATCTTGAATAGTTTGTGTGTCTTCAGTGTGCGGCATTTGCAGTGTGGACATGATTCGTCGTCGATATAGTAACTATAGAGGCCGGATTCGTCAGGTAAGGTGATTGCCAAGAGCGCATTGGGTTTGGATGTTCTATCGCCACGATTTTTTTTCCTCAGAGAATACGATATTTCCCAAGGCATCCATTGATCGATCTCTGGAATCTTCGGATTAATCATCCCTTTGGATACCATAATGATGGTGAGGGAACTGTCGAAGATTTTCTCCCCTAATTTGGTCTGGATAGTGTCGTCTTTGAATTCGCTGAGATCGGCGTCATCCTCTTCTCCCTTATTAATATGCTCCTTGTCTTTGAGCAATTCTTGAAGCCTGTCTACGTAACTACGTGCTGTTGTCTTGTTGGTGTCGATAGAATGGACTAGTTCGTCAGCATACTTGTAGGTTACGAATATTTTTCGTCCCATATTTTTCTCCTTGTATATGTCTCCGCAGTTTTCGATGGGCTGTAAGCGGAGCTGTCCTGGTTGTTGTCAAGGTTTTTTAAGAAAATAGATGTAAAATTTCGCTAGTGTCAATTTTTCTAAAGTAATCTAGCCGACTAAAATCAAAAAATACAATCGGAAATACAAGGTTGACGAATCTAAGGAGCTGTAGTTAGAGTGCTCGTTTTTGCAGTTCTATTTGGAATCCTAGTTTGTGTAGCCCGAAAAATAGAAGAGTCATTGCCAACCAGTGTTCGATTTTGGTCGGTTGTTGCTAATTTCGAACATTGCAGCATCTGTTTCAACCTGCGGTTTACTCCCACTGTAGTTTCACGTGTTAGAGCTAGGGAAAGTCTGCCTGATTCGGAGAATTCTACAAAAGCCTGTTCCCGACTACAGAGGGCGAGGATGGTTTGGGAGTACAGGAGTGAGTAACACAGGCTAATGCTGCATTAGCCCACTCAATGCACAATCTGCGCAAGAAACGCCTTAGCCCTCGGGCTCTTCGGCGCCCCAAAGAACTCTTCGGGCGGAGCGTCTTCTACGATGCGTCCACCATCGAGAAACAGCACGCGCTCCGCCACCTGCCTTGCAAACCCCATCTCATGAGTCACGCAAAGCATGGTCATCCCACTCCCCGCCAGTTTCACCATCACATCCAGCACCTCACTCACCATCTCCGGGTCCAGCGCCGAAGTCGGTTCATCAAACAACATAATCTTCGGCTCCATGCACAACGCCCGGGCAATCGCCACGCGCTGTTGCTGCCCACCTGAAAGCTGGCTCGGGTACTTATCCGCCTGGTTCTCAATCCCCACCTTGGCCAGAAACCCCCGGGCCAGTTCTTCGGCTGTTTTCCGCGACAACCCGCGCACGGTCATCGGGGCCAGGGTGCAGTTGTCCAGCACGCTCATGTGCGGGAACAGGTTGAAGTGCTGGAACACCATGCCCACTTGGCTGCGCACCTGGGCGGCTTCGCGGGTGTTTTGCGAGAGGTCGGTGCGGTCCACCAGGATCTGGCCTTTTTCGGCGATTTCCAGGCGGTTGATGCAGCGGATCAGGGTCGATTTACCCGAGCCGGAAGGCCCGCAGAGGACGATGCGTTCGCCCTGGCGCACCTTGAGGTCGATGTCGTGCAGGACGTGGAAGGCGCCGTAGAACTTGTTCAGCCCGGTAATATCGATCACCACTTCACGCGGATCGACGGCGGGGTGAACGGGCGCTTGGGAGGCGGCGGGAAGC
>NZ_JAAARM010000063.1 GCF_009908285.1 Pseudomonas sp. Fl4BN1 | reverse complement strand
GGGTGGGCGGGGGGGGGGCCTCTCGCCGTAAACTGCCCCCGCGCCCACCCCGGGCGCCCCTGGATCAGCAGACAGGGCATCACTGAGCTGGCTAACCTGAACCCACTTTCAGAGGAGCCGGCCACCATGCCTGCGACCCGTACCTGGTTAAAAAACCCCCTGGCCATCTTTACCGGCAATGCCCTCGACGCCCGTGGCGGCCTGGTGCTGCAAGACGGCCTGATCGTTGAAGTGCTGAGCCTCGGCCAACAGCCTGCGAGCCCTTGCACACAGGTGTTCGATGCCCGCGAGCACGTGCTGCTACCCGGTCTGATCAACACCCACCATCATTTCTACCAAACCCTGACCCGCGCCTGGGCGCCGGTGGTCAACCAGCCGCTGTTCCCCTGGCTGAAGACCCTGTACCCGGTCTGGGCCCGGCTGACCCCGGAAAAGCTCGCCCTGGCGACCAAGGTGGCGCTGGCCGAACTGCTGCTCTCCGGTTGCACCACCGCTGCTGACCACCACTATCTGTTCCCGGATGGCCTGGAAAACGCCATCGACGTGCAAGTCGAAACCGTGCGTGAACTGGGCATGCGCGCCATGCTCACCCGCGGTTCCATGAGCCTTGGCGAAAAGGACGGCGGGCTGCCGCCGCAACAGACCGTGCAGGAAGGTCAGGTGATTCTCGACGACAGTCAGCGCCTGATTCACCAGTACCACGAGCGTGGCGACGGCGCGCAAATCCAGATCGCACTGGCGCCGTGCTCGCCGTTCTCGGTCACCCCGGAAATCATGGCGGCCAGCGCCGAACTGGCCAACGGACTCGATGTGCGCCTGCACACGCACCTCGCCGAGACCCTCGACGAAGAAGACTTCTGCCTGCAGCGCTTCGGCCTGCGCACCGTGGATTATCTGGACAGTGTCGGCTGGCTCGGGCCGCGTACCTGGCTGGCCCACGGCATCCACTTCAACCCCGATGAAATCGCCCGCCTGGGCGCTGCCGGCACCGGCATCTGCCATTGTCCGAGTTCGAACATGCGCCTGGCGTCGGGCATCTGCCCCAGTATCGAGCTGACCGATGCGGGGGCGCCGTTTGGCTTGGGCGTGGATGGCTCGGCGTCCAATGATGCGTCGAACATGATCCTCGAAGCGCGTCAGGCGCTGTACATCCAGCGCCTGCGCTACGGCGCCGAGAAGATCACCCCGGAGCGGGTACTGGGCTGGGCGACCCGAGGGTCGGCGAGCCTGTTGGGGCGCACCGACATCGGCGAACTGGCGGTGGGCAAGCAGGCGGATCTGGCCTTGTTCAAACTCGATGAGCTGCGCTTCTCGGGTAGCCATGACCCGGTTTCGGCGCTGCTGTTGTGCGCGGCGGATCGGGCGGATCGGGTCATGATTGGCGGCCAGTGGCGGGTGATCGATGGTCAAGTCGAAGGACTGGACCTGAAAAAACTGATCGCCGATCACAGCCAGGCGGCCCGGCAACTGATTGCCGGCACCTGATCTTCGCTTCCAACGGCGAGGGGGCGCATCCCTCGCCTGCGCGTTGAGCGGAATCGGATCGAGGAAACATGTTAGTTTCCCCCCCCGCAAACGAGCCGTTATAAGGACATTACGTGAAACAAAGGCACGGACTGGCGTTGTGCGTCGCGCTGCTGATTTCAGGCTGTGAAAAACAGGAGGTTGTGGGCCCGGCCAGCAAAGCGCTGTCACCTGCAAAAGTTGCAGAAATCGCCTCGACCATCAGCCGTAAATACCCGGACCTTTCCCCGCAAACCCGCGATAGCGTGCTGAACACGGTCGTCCGTTCGCTGGACAACATGGTGTTGATTGAAGGTGGCGAATTCCAGATGGGTGATTTCGGTTGGCCCCGTGGCTTCGACCCACAAGCCTTGTGCCAATGGCCCTGTGGCGTGGACCCGGGAAAAATGGAGCGGATCAGCCTCGCCATCGACGACGATTTCGTTCACCCCGTCAAATTGAGCAGCTATTACCTGTCCTCGCTGCAAACCACCTTGGGCGATTTCGATCTGTTCTTCCTCGCGCAAGGCAAGCCGCCATTCGACGCTGCACTGCGCAAGCGCGCCGACATGCAGCACCTCTACCAGGAAAACCTGCCCGCCCCGGCGTCTAAAGAATGGCAGGAGGCCAAGGATTACTGCGGCTGGCTGGCAGACCTCAGCGGCTATCCGGTGGATCTTCCCACCGAGGCCCAATGGGAATATGCAGCACGCAACCGTGGCCAGCCGGTCATGTTCGCGACCGACAACGGCAACCTGGACTACGGCCGCAACTTTCCGGCGCCTGACGACAACAAAACCTTCGCCGTGGACAGGTTTGCGCCCAATCCGCTTGGCCTCTACAACCTCACCGGCAATGCCAGTGAATGGGTCAACGATTGGTACGATAAACACTACTATCGCGAATCTCCCGTCGAGAACCCGCAGGGGCCTGAAACCGGCATTTATCGGGCGCAGCGTGGAGCCAACAACGAGTTTGCCAACGACCCGACCTTTTCACCTTCGGCCAGCACCGTCCGCCGCTGGCGTTGGGGGGCACTCGCGGCCTGGAATGCCCCCGGTGTCAGCTTTCGCTGCGCGATCCAGTCAGCGCAAGCGCTTTAAAGTCCCAGCAGCGACAGCATGATGAAGGTCGCAAACAGCACGAAGTGAGTCATACCCTCGATGGCGTTGGTTTCGCCATCGTTGAGGTTGATCGCGCTGACGATCAGGGTGATGAACACCATCACCGTCTGCACCGGCGTCATGGCCATCTGGAACGGCTGACCGGTGTACAGCGCCATGGCTTCCATCACCGGCACCGTGAGGATTACCGTCGACAGGGAGGCGCCCAACGCCACGTTGACCACCGACTGCATGCGGTTGGCGAGGGCGGCGCGCAGGGCGGTGAGAATCTCCGGCGCGGCGGAAATCGCCGCCACCAGGATCGCCGTGATCACCGGCGGTGCGCCGGTGCCTTCCAGGCCCAGGTCCAGGGTCTTGGACATCACCTCGGCCAGAGCGCCGATCACCACCACCCCGAACACCAGAATGCCGATACTCCAGCTCAGGTTGACGGCGTGGGGCTGTTCCTGGGCTTCTTTATGGCGGCGTTTTTCCGGGTAGCTGTAGCTGAAGAAATAGCTGTGGGGCCCGACCTGCATGCGCAGGAACAAGGTATAGAGCACCACCATCGCACCGATGGTGAAGGCCGAGTAGACCTTCCAGTCAGTCTCGGGAATGAACTCCGGCACCACCATCGACACTCCCATGGCGGTGAGGATCATCACGCTGTAGGTGCGCGCCGAATCATCGTTATAGGGCTGCTCGCCATGCTTGATGCCGCCCATCAGCGCGGCCAGGCCGAGGATGCCGTTGATGTCCAGCATCACCGCCGAGTAGATGGTGTCGCGCACCAGGGTCGGCGAGGCCTCGTTGTTCATCATGATCGCCAGGATCACCACCTCTACCAGCACCGCGGCCAGGGTCAGGATCATGGTGCCGTAGGGGTCGCCAACCTTTTCCGCCAGCAGTTCAGCGTGGTGGGCGACGCGCATCGAGGCGATGACGATAAAGCCGATCAGCACCAGCCCGGCGCTCAGGGCGGCGCCTTGGCCACTGTTGAGCAGCAAGTGTTCCAGGGGATAGGCGGCCACAGCGGCCAGCAGCGCAAGCAGCAGAAGCTTTTCTTGCTTGAGGGAAGTGAGCATTGCAGTCCTTTGACAAAAATAAAAACGAGTACAGGAGATGAGTGAAAGGCTGCTTCGAGTCACTAACGTTTCGTTACATGTTAGTGCACCAGCCTCAGGCGCCGCGCACCGGGTTGGTTCCTGAAAAGCGCTTCGCCGGCAAGCCGGCTCCTACACCCGTGCCTGTAGGAGCTGGCTTGCCAGCGAAAAGCGCGCGCCAAAACCCCATAGCAACCGCCTCGCCAGCGCAGCCCCCACTTTGTTGTCCTGTTGGTCAGCTATTTGCATTGCCCTCCAGCGCTTGCCACCCCAGCCAACCCCCACAACAAGATGGAGCTTCAATTCATGCATATACGCCCGTTGCACAAGCTGCTCTGCGCCCTGGTCGCCGCCGCCGGCCTGAGTGCCAGCCTCGCCGCCAGCGCCGCCGATCCGCTAAAGGTCGGTTTCGTCTATATCGGCCCCATCGGCGACCACGGCTGGACCTATCAGCATGAACAGGGGCGCAAGGCGCTCGTGGAAAAGTTCGGCGACCAGATCAAGACCACCTATGTGGAAAACGTTGCTGAAGGCGCCGATGCCGAGCGGGTGATCCGCAACATGGCCAAGGACAATTACGACCTGATCTTCACCACCTCTTTCGGCTACATGAACCCAACGCTGAAAGTGGCCAAGCAGTTTCCCAAGGTGACCTTCGAACACGCCACCGGCTACAAGCAGGACAAGAACCTCGGCACCTACCTGGCGCGCACTTATGAAGGCCGGTATGTCGGCGGTTTCCTCGCGGCGAAGATGACCAAGAGCAAGAAGATCGGCTACGTCGCCTCCTTCCCGATCCCGGAAGTGATCCGCGACATCAATGCCATCCAACTGGCCCTGAACAAATACAACCCGGGCACCGAGATCAAGGTGGTATGGGTCAACTCCTGGTTCGACCCGGGCAAGGAAGCCGACGCCGCCAATGCCCTGATCGACCAGGGTGCCGACGTGATCTTCCAGCACACCGACAGCCCGGCGCCGATCCAGGCTGCGCAGCGCCGTGGCGTCTATGCCGTGGGCTACGCCTCGGACATGGCCCACTTCGGCCCCAAGGCGGTGCTGACTTCCATCGTCAACAACTGGGGACCGCACTACATCCAAGCCACCGAGGGGGTGCTGGAGCACAGCTGGAAATCCCAGGACTACTGGGGTGGCTTGAAAGAAGGTACGGTTGAGTTGCCCCTCAGCGACCTGCTGCCGGCCCCGGTGAAGACCGAAGCCGAACAGATCATCGCCAGCATCAAGAGTGGTGAATTCCACCCGTTCACCGGCCCGATCAAGGACCAGGCCGGGGTTGAGAAAATCGCCGCTGGCGTCAGCGCCAGCAATGCCGAGCTAGCCTCGATGAACTACTACGTCGAAGGCATGCGGGCAGACATCCCGCAATAACCATCGCCGCTATCGCAGGCTGCGATAAGGATCACGAGGCCTTACCCCCTCAGAAGCAGCATCGCCTGCGGCAGCGGCTACAAAAACCAACAGGATGAGAGCATTTTCATGAATCAACTGCCGATCATCGACATCAGCCCGCTGTATCAGGATGCACAGCAAGGCTGGGACAGCGTGGCCCGCAAGATCGACCGCGCCTGTCGCGAGTGGGGGTTCTTCTACATCCAGGGCCACCCGATCAGCCCGCAACGCATCGAGCAACTGCTGGACAGCGCCAAGCATTTCTTCGCCCTGCCCAGCAGCGAAAAACTCAAGATCGACATCACCCAGACGCGCCATCACCGGGGTTATGGTGCTATCGCAACCGAGCAGCTCGACCCGGACAGGCCCAGCGACCTCAAGGAAACCTTCGACATGGGCCTGCACCTGCCGAACGAGCATCCGCAAGTGCTGGCGAGCAAGCCCCTGCGCGGCCCCAATCGTCATCCGGACCTGCCGGGCTGGGAAACGCTAATGGAACAGCACTACCTGGACATGCAGGCCCTGGCCCAGACCCTGCTGCGGGCCATGACCCTGGCCCTGGGCATCGAGCGCGACTTCTTCGACAGGCGCTTCCAGGAGCCCGTCAGCGTGCTGCGGCTGATCCACTATCCACCGCGCCACACTGCCAGTTCCGAGGAGCAGCAAGGCGCTGGCGCCCATACCGACTACGGCTGCATCACCTTGCTCTATCAGGATGCCGCCGGCGGCCTACAGGTGCGCAACGTCCAGGGCCAGTGGATCGACGCGCCGCCCATCGATGGCACCTTCGTGGTCAACCTTGGGGACATGATGGCGCGCTGGAGCAACGACCGTTACCTGTCGACCCCGCACCGGGTCATCAGCCCGCTGGGGGTGGATCGCTACTCGATGCCGTTCTTCGCCGAGCCGCACCCGGACACCCGCATCGAGTGCCTGCCCGGCTGCCAGGATGCCTTGCATCCGGCCAAGTACCCGGCAACCACCTGTGCCGAATTCCTCCTGTCGCGCTTTGCCGACACCTACGCCTATCGCCGGGAGCAGGAGCAGGCCTGATCCCCCCTCGGTCAGGTTTTACCGAACATTTGCGCCGCCAGCTGTAGAATGGCGGCTTTTTCCGGCCTGGTGAAAACCCGGCGAGAACCGCGAACCGCAGCCGATCCTCCTATAGAGAGGCACGGCCCACGGCAGCGCACCACCCTCGCAGCGCCTGCCTGCACCTGATGAGACAACACCATGTATGACTGGCTGAACGCCTTGCCCAAGGCCGAGTTGCACTTGCACCTGGAAGGTTCCCTGGAGCCGGAGCTGCTGTTCGCCCTGGCCGAACGCAACAAGATCGCCCTGCCTTGGAACGATGTCGAAACCCTGCGCAAGGCCTACGCCTTCAACAACCTGCAAGAGTTCCTCGACCTGTACTACCAGGGCGCCGACGTGCTGCGCACCTCCCAGGACTTCTACGACCTGACCTGGGCCTACCTGCTGCGCTGCAAAGAGCAGAACGTGATCCACACCGAACCCTTCTTCGACCCGCAGACCCACACCGACCGTGGCGTGCCTTTCGAAGTGGTGCTCAACGGCATCGCCAGCGCACTGAAAGACGGCGAGCAGCAACTGGGCATCACCAGCGGCCTGATCCTCAGTTTCCTGCGCCACTTGAGCGAAGAAGAAGCGCAGAAAACCCTCGACCAGGCGCTGCCGTTCCGCGATGCCTTTGTCGCCGTGGGCCTGGACAGCTCGGAAATGGGCCATCCGCCGAGCAAGTTCCAGCGGGTCTTCGACCGCGCGCGTAGCGAAGGCTTCCTGACCGTCGCCCACGCCGGCGAGGAAGGTCCGCCCGAGTACATCTGGCAAGCCCTGGACCTGTTGAAGATCCAGCGCATCGACCACGGCGTGCGCGCCTTCGAAGACGAGCGGCTGATGCAGCGGATCATCGACGAACAGATCCCGCTGACCGTGTGCCCGCTGTCCAACACCAAGCTCTGCGTGTTCGACCACATGTCCCAGCACAACATCCTGCAAATGCTCGAACGCGGGGTGAAGGTCACGGTCAACTCCGATGACCCGGCCTACTTCGGCGGCTACGTCACCGAGAACTTCCACGCCCTGCACACCGACCTGGGAATGACCCAGGACCAGGCACGACGCCTGGCGCAGAACAGCCTGGATGCACGACTGGTCAAGCCGTAACGGCCTTCGCCGGCAAGCCGGCTCCTACACGAACCTGTAGGAGCCGGCTTGCCGGCGAACCGCTCCACCACCTCTCACTATCAGCCCCCCGCCTCGCTCAACTCCTCCAGCGTCTTGCCCCGGGTCTCCATCCCGAACAGCCACACCACCGCCGCCGCGATCACAAAGCACAACGCCCCCAAGGCGAATACGCCACCCTGCCCGGTAATCGGAAACAGCAGTCCCGTCACCAGCGGCCCCAGCAGCGAGCCAATCCGGCCAACCGCCGAGGCGAAACCCGAACCCGTGGCCCGGGCCGAAGTCGGGTACAACTCGGGCGTGTAGGTGTAGAGCACCGCCCACATGCCGAACAGGAAGAATTGCATCAGCAATCCGCTGCCGATCAACAGGCTGACGTTGCCGCCAAACACCGCACTCTGCCCGTAGAAGAAGGCCATGACGCCACCTCCCAGCAAGGTAACGATGCACACCGGTTTGCGTCCCCAGCGCTCCACCAGCCAGGCGGCCATGAGAAACCCGGGAATCCCCCCCAAAGAAATCAGCACCGTGTAGTACACCGACTGGGTCACGGCAAAACCTGACTGTTGCAGCAAGGCACTGAGCCAGGAAGTCAGTCCGTAGAAGCCCAGCAACGCGAAGAACCACAGGCTCCAGATCATCAAGGTGCGCTGGCGGTAGAGCGGCGACCAGATCTGCTTCAGTGCGGAAAAAAAGTGCCCCGGGGTACTCTCGATGCGCGGCAGGCGCACCGGTTCCGGCAGCTCGGCCACGCCCAGGGACATCCGCACCTTGTCCTCGATACCCCGCAGCACCTGATCCGCGTCGGCGTGACGCCCGGCCTGCTCCAGCCAGCGCGGCGACTCGGGAATGAAGAAGAGGATCACCAGCACGAACACCGCCGGGATCGCCAGCACCAGGAAGATCTCGCGCCAGCCGATCAGTGGCAGGAGGAAGTACGACAGCACCCCGGCAGCCACAAAACCCAGGGGCCAGAAGCCATCCATCAAGGCGATATAGCGCCCGCGTCGCTGGGCCGGAATCATCTCCGAGAGCATCGACTGGGCGATGGGAAACTCCATGCCCATGCCGATCCCCAGCAGCACCCGAAATAGAGTCAGGCTGTCCACGCTCTGGGCGGTAGAGCACAGGTAACTAGCCACGCCCCAGAGCAGGATGCTCCACTGGAACACCGGCTTGCGCCCGAAACGGTCGGCGAGCATGCCCGACAGCGAGGCCCCCAGCACCATGCCGAAAAAACTCGAACTGGCCAGCAGGCCGGCCTGGGCCGAACTCAGGCCGAACTCGGTTTTGATCGAACCGAGGAGGAAGGTCATCATCGCCAGGTCCATGGAGTCGAAGAAAAACGCCAGGGCAATGATGATGAAGATCACCCGGTGATAACCGCTGATGGGTAACCGCTCCAGGCGCTCTGCGGCGCTGTATCCCTGTATGCCCATGCACCGTCCCCCGGTTGAATGCTTGACCGTTGGAGTGTGCAGGATCGAGGCCGGGACTGATTGCCGAGGGCGACCTGTTCGCGTCCGTCAGCGACGCCGGGGGTTCGCCGGCAAGCCGGCTCCTACGGGCGCCGGGCGCTGATCTCGGCGCAGCGGCTCTGGAGCAGATCCCGCAACAGCTTCACCGGTTTGCTCAGGTGCGCGCGATGGGTGCACAGCAGGTTCAGCGACGCGCCTTCGCAGCGCAGTTCCGGCAGCAGTATCTGCAGGCGCCCGGCCAGCACATCGCCCGCCACATCCAGCCAGGACTTGTAGGCAATCCCTTCTCCGGCCACCGCCCAACGCCGCACCACATCGGCATCGTCGCTGAGGCGGTCGCCACTGACGGTCAGGCTGACCTCGCGCTTGCCGTCATAAAAGCTCCAGAGGTCGTGAGCCCGGCTGTCGAGCATGTACAGCAGGCAGTTGTGCTGGGCCAGTTGCTCCAACTGGCGCGGTTCACCGTGACGGGCCAGGTAGCTGGGAGCGGCGCACAGTACCCGACGATTGTCCGGGGCGATCGGCAGCGCCACCAGGCTCGAATCTTCGGGCTCACCGTAGCGCAGGGCGATATCCACCGGCTGACGGAATAGATCGGCGATACGGTCCCCCAGTAACAGGCGCACGTTGAGCTTGGGGTGTTCGCGCTGGAATTCATCGAGCCAGGGCAACAGCAGGTTGCGACCAAAATCCGAGGGGGCCGACAGTTGCAGGACACCGCTGACCTGGTCCTGGCCGCTGGCCAGCAGGCGCCGTCCTTCATCCAGGTTGCTCAGCGCAGCCCGGGCGTACTCAAGGAACCCTTCACCCTCAGCGGTCAGCCGCAGACTGCGGGTGGAACGGGCCAGCAGGCGCGCGCCCAGATGCTCTTCGATGCGCTTGAGGGCAGCGCTGGCCACCGCCGGCGACAGGTCCATGACCCGGGCCGCCGCCGACAGGCTGCCGAGGTCCGCGGCACGCACGAACAGTTGCAGGTCATCGAATCGCAGCATGGGCCAGCCTCAGCATTATCAAAAAAATATTGAAAGAGACTGCTCTTTTAGCCGGTTTTATCTCCGGGAGAAATAGCCAATTATCTCTCCATCGCCCTGCCATCCCGAGGAATCCCCGATGTCCCAAGCCTTCACCGCGATTGCCACCCTGATCGCCAAGCCCCAGCAGCAAGCCGTCCTCAAGCGCGAACTCAGCGCCCTGGTCCCGCCCAGCCGCGAGGAGAGCGGCTGCCAGTACTACGAGCTGCATCAGGACGCCGAGCAGCCGGGAACCTTCTACGTGCTGGAGCGCTGGGACGATGAAGCCGCCCTGGAATTCCACAACAACACCGCGCACTTCCAGCACTTCATCGCCCAGACCCGCGAAGCGATCGAGCACTTCGAACTCAAGCGCCTGCAACTGCTCGTCTGACCTTCCCTCAACCTTCATCAGGAATTCACCATGAAAGCCATCGCCTACTACCACTCGCTGCCGATCAACGACCCGCAATCCCTGCAGGACATCCAGCTACCGGAACCGGTGCCCGGTCCCCGGGACCTGCTAGTGGAGGTCAAGGCCATCTCGGTCAACCCGGTGGACACCAAGGTGCGCCAGAACGTCCAGCCCGAAGGTGGCGCAGCCAAGGTGCTGGGCTGGGATGTGGCCGGGGTGGTCAAGGCCGTGGGCAATGAAGTCAGCCTGTTCAAGGCCGGCGACCGAGTGTTCTACGCCGGCTCCATCGCCCGGGCCGGTGGCAACAGCGAGCTGCACACCGTGGATGAACGGATCGTCGGCCACATGCCCAAGAGCCTGGGCTTCGCCGAAGCCGCGGCTTTGCCACTGACCGCGATCACCGCCTGGGAACTGCTGTTCGAACGCCTGCAGATCAGTCAGGAACCTGCTGACAAAGGCCAGAGCCTGCTGATCGTCGGTGCTGCCGGCGGGGTCGGTTCGATCCTCACCCAACTGGCCCGCCAACTCACCGGCCTCAAGGTGATCGGCAGTGCCTCCCGCGAACAGACACAGGCCTGGGTCCGCGAGCTGGGGGCCCATGCGGTGGTGGATCACAGCCAGCCGCTGAGTGCCGAGCTCAAGCGTGTGGGCATCGATCAGGTAACCCATGTTGCCAGCCTGACCCAGACCGACACCCACCTCGACCAGTTGGTGGAAGCCCTGGCCCCCCAGGGCAAGCTGGCGTTGATCGACGATCCGAAAAGCCTCGACGTGACCAAGCTCAAACGCAAGAGCCTGTCGCTGCATTGGGAGTTCATGTACACCCGTTCGCTGTTCGAGACCGCCGACATGCAGGAGCAGCATCTGTTGCTCAACCGGGTCGCCGAGCTGATCGACGCGGGGACTCTGAAGACCACAGTCGGCGAGCATTTCGGCCAGATCAATGCAGCCAACCTGCGCCGAGCCCACGCCCTGCTCGAAAGCGGCAAGGCCAAGGGCAAGATCGTACTGGAAGGTTTCTAGGGTCATTTCCAGCGGCCGCCACTGCCTTGCAAAGGTCGGCGGCCGTCAGTCCGAGAATTGATTTCGGTCATATTTCTGACCGTATTCAGGTCTACACTGGGGGCCCCTGCACTGCACTCTTTTACCGTTAGGAGGTCAGCAATGAAGATCCTGATAAAAGAACTGGCAACCGCCAAAGGCCCTCAATGGCAGGTACGCCTCGACCAGCATGGCGTAACCTTCCGCAGTGAGGCCGAGGCCAGGGCATTCGCCCAGACCCTGCAGGCCCGCTTGCAAGCCCCTCACCAGATCCCCCAGAGTCAGCGCGCCGTCGGCTGATTCAGAGCTCGGCGGCCTTCAGCGCCCGAGCATTCTGCAAACGCCGAGTCACCACCGCCATGCTCACCGCCAGAACACCGCACAGGCAGATGACCAAGGCCATCGGCATGGCGCTGCCATCGTGCAAGGCTCCCACCAGGTAGGCCGCGCCTGCGGCAACACTGAACTGCAGGCAGCCGAGCATCGCCGAAGCACTGCCGGCACGTGCACCCTGGCCATTCATGGCACAGGCTGCGGCGTTGGGAATGATGCAACCCAGACTGGCGATGCACACGAACAGTGGCAACAACAGCGGCCACAGTGCACTGGTGTGCAACACGCTGACCCCTAGCAGGGCCAAACCCGCCGCCAGGTAGATCCACACGGTACGCGCCAGCAGGAAGGCCGGGCCGCGCTTGGCCAGCAGCCGAGCATTGATCTGTGCTACCAGGATGAAGCCACCGGCATTGATCCCGAAGAACCAGCCGAAGTGCTCGGCGGGTACGCCGTAGAGCTTAATAAAGACAAAGGGCGAGCCGGCGATGTAGGAAAACATCCCGGCAATGGCAATCCCACCCGTCAGGGCGTGACCGAGGAATACCCGGTCCGCCAACAGTAGGCTGTATTGCCGAAACGCGCCGGACAATGGCAGGCGCGGGCGAGTGGCCGGCATGCTTTCCGGCAGGCCCAGGGCCACCGCCAATCCGGACAGGGCACTGAACACCGTGAGCATGATGAAGATCGATTGCCAGCCATAGAGGTTGACCAGCAGGCCACCCAGCATTGGCGCCAGGATTGGTGCCAGGCCCATCACCAGCATCAACTGGGAGAACACCTTGGCCGAGCCCACTGCATCGCATTTGTCGCTGACCACGGCGCGGGAGATCACCATGCCGGCACAGCCGCCCAGGGCCTGGACGAACCGCGCGCCAATCAACCATTCAAGATTAGGCGCATAAGCGCAAGCCAGTGAAGCCAGGGTGAACAAGCCAACCCCGACGAGCAACGGCAGGCGTCGGCCAAAACGGTCGGCCACCGGACCATAGGCCAGTTGGCCAATGGACAGGCCCAGGAAATAGGCAGCCAGGGTCAGTTGAACGTGTTTTTCATCGGTGCCGAACGCCAAGGCCATCGCGGGAAAGGCCGGCAGATAAAAATCGATGGCCAGAGGGCCGAAAGCGCTCAAGGCGCCGAGAATCAGGATTGTGCGGAGGTTCATGACATCCAAGCGAGCGTTGGTCAGCGGCTGCATAGTCTAGCTGCGCTTGGACGCCTTGAACATTCCGATAGGTCGCTAACTATTAAAAAGACTCACGCCACCTGGACGGCGTAGCCCTCCTCGCTGATCAGGTCGATCACTTCTTCGCTGGACAGCCGGCTCTCGACTCCCACTTCCTTGGCCGCCAGATCCACCCGCACCGTAGCCGCCGGGTCCTTGTTCTGCAGGGCCTGGGTAATGGCCCGCACGCAGTGACCGCAGGACATGCCTTGAACGTTGAATACTTGCATCACGCTTCTCCTGTATTGGGTTGAGCAGAGTCTTGTCCTTGCCACCATGGCAAGGTCAAGTTCCGGATTGATCTGCCGGGCTGGAAATCAGCGGCGTGCTCGGCCAAGCTGCACGTCTTACGACATCACAGCAGGAGATTCAGCCATGCGCTGGTCAACTTTCAGCCTCCTCGGCCTCCTGGGCCTGTTCGCCGCAGCGCCCCCGGCCATGGCCGCTGGCGAAGATTACGGCGTACTGATCATTTCCAGGGAGCGACTGGAAGTCGCCACCTCTTGCGAAATCGGCCTGTACATTCAGGATCAGCTCGCCGGTCGACTGTTCCAGGAACAGAGCACCGCCTTCAACCTGCCGCCGGGCAAAGTCTCCCTGCGCCTGAAACTGCTGCCAGGCCAGGCTCCCGGCTGCAGCCCGGGCCTGCTTGCCCCCGGTTCCCAGGACATCAGCCTGCGGGCCGGCGACGTACTGAAGTTCCGCATCGCCATGACCCCGTCAGGCATGTACCTCAAGCCCGCGGCCCTGGAGTACTGACGCCCCGCCCTCTGCACGCCTCGCAACCGATCATGCCTGGCGTGTCTTAAGCTCTAGCGTTCGCCCGGCTGACACGCCCCTGGGACAAAATGAAGCACCCGCAGAATCCCCCCTTGACCTTGCCTGCGTGGCAAGGTTGATCCTGTAGGCAACATTTACAGGGAGTGTCATCCATGCCTGAATCAACCACCTTCGACCTGCCGATTGCCGGCATGACCTGCGCCAGCTGCGCCGGGCGCGTAGAGCGTGCTCTGGGCAAAGTCGCCGGTACCGGTGCCGTCAGCGTCAACCTGGCCACCGAACAGGCCCGGGTCGAAGCCCAGCGAGACAGTCTGCCCGCCTTGCTCGAAGCGGTGCAGAACGCGGGCTACAGCGTTCCCGTGCAGAGCCTTGAATTGACCATCGGCGGCATGACCTGCGCCACCTGCGCCGGTCGCGTTGAGCGCGCCCTGAACAAGGTGCCCGGAGTGCGCAACGCCAGCGTCAACCTGGCCACCGAACGGGCCCACATCGAGTTGCTGGGGCAACTCGACCCAGCCGTGCTGGTCAACGCGGTGACGAAGGCCGGCTACTCCGCCAGCCTGTGGCAGGCCGAAAAGCAGCACTCCGGTGATCAACAGCAACAGCATCTGCGTCGTGAGCGCTGGAGCCTGGTACTGGCGATTCTGCTGGCCCTGCCTCTGGTGCTGCCGATGCTGGTGCAACCCTTCGGCCTGCACTGGATGCTCCCGGCCTGGGCCCAGTTCGCCCTGGCCACCCCGGTACAGTTCATCTTCGGTGCGCGCTTCTATGTGGCGGCCTGGAAAGCCGTGCGCGCCGGCAGCGGCAACATGGACCTGCTGGTGGCCCTGGGCACCAGCGCCGGTTATGGCTTGAGTCTCTACGAGTGGGCTACCGCCGCAGAGGGCAGCATGCCACACCTGTACTTCGAAGCCTCAGCTGTGGTGATCGCCCTGGTGCTGCTGGGCAAGTACCTGGAAAGCCGGGCCAAGCGCCAGACCGCCAGCGCCATCCGCGCCCTGGAGGCTCTGCGTCCCGAACGAGCGATCCAGGTGATCGACGGCCGCGAGCAGGAAGTGGCCATCAGCGCCCTGCGCCTGAATGACCTGGTGCTGGTCAAGCCCGGTGAGCGCTTTCCGGTGGACGGTGAAGTCATCGAAGGCCAGAGCCATGCCGATGAAGCCCTGATCAGCGGTGAAAGCCTGCCAGTGCCCAAGCAGCCCGGGGATAAAGTCACCGGCGGTGCGATCAATGGCGAAGGCCGCCTGCTGGTGCGCACCCAGGCACTGGGCGCAGAAACCGTATTGGCAAGAATCATTCGCCTGGTGGAAGACGCCCAGGCCGGCAAGGCGCCGATCCAGAAACTGGTGGATAAAGTCAGCCAGGTATTCGTACCCACCGTACTGGTGCTGGCCCTGATCACGCTGGTGGGCTGGTGGATGTACGGCGCCCCCCTGGAAACCGCCGTGATCAACGCAGTGGCGGTGCTGGTAATCGCCTGCCCTTGTGCCCTGGGCCTGGCCACGCCCACCGCGATCATGGCCGGCACCGGCGTCGCCGCCCGCCACGGTATCCTGATCAAGGATGCCGAAGCCCTGGAGCGGGCCCACGAAGTCAGCTCGGTGGTCTTCGACAAGACCGGCACCTTGACCTCCGGCACGCCGCGCATCGCTCATATGCAGGCCCTGGACGGGGACGAAAACACCACCTTGCAACTGGCCGGCGCCCTCCAGCGCGGCAGCGAACACCCTCTGGCCAAAGCGGTGCTGGACCTGTGTCAGGAACGCCAGCTGCCGGTGGCCGATGTCAGTGCCAGCCAGTCCCTGACCGGACGCGGCATTGCCGGCACCCTGGACGGCCGCCAACTGGCCCTGGGCAATCGTCGCCTGTTGGAGGAAAGCGGCTTGATCCCGGGAAGCCTGGCCCAGGCGGCCCAGGACTGGGAACACGAGGGCCGGACCCTGTCCTGGCTGATAGAGCAAAGCCCGCACCCCCGGGTGCTGGGCCTGTTCGCCTTTGGCGACACCCTCAAGCCGGGAGCCTTGCAGGCAATACAGCAACTCAACGAGCGGCATATCAGCAGCCACCTGCTGACCGGAGACAACCGTGGCAGCGCCAAGGTAGTGGCCGATGCCCTGGGCATCGCCGACGTGCATGCTGAAGTGCTGCCGGCGGACAAGGCCGCCACCGTCACCGAACTGAAAAAGACCGGCGTAGTGGCGATGGTCGGCGACGGCATCAATGATGCCCCAGCCCTGGCAGCGGCAGACATCGGCATCGCCATGGGCGGTGGCACCGACGTCGCCATGCATGCAGCAGGCATCACCCTGATGCGCGGCGATCCGCGCTTGATCCCGGCAGCCCTGGAAATCAGCCGCAAGACCTATGCGAAGATCCGCCAGAACCTGTTCTGGGCCTTCGTCTACAACCTGATCGGCATTCCCCTGGCAGCCTTCGGCCTGCTCAACCCGGTGCTCGCCGGGGCGGCCATGGCCCTGTCCAGCGTCAGCGTGGTGAGCAATGCGCTACTGTTGAAAACCTGGAAACCCAAATACCTGGAGAACGCCGAATGAACATCGGCCAAGCAGCCCGCAAGAGTGGCCTGAGCGCCAAGATGATCCGTTACTACGAGTCCATCGGGCTGCTCAAGCCGGCCCATCGCAGCGACAGCGGCTATCGCCTGTACGGCGACGACGACCTGCACAGCCTGGCCTTTATCAAGCGCTCCCGAGACCTGGGGTTTTCCCTGGAAGAGGTCGGCAAGCTGCTGACCCTGTGGCAGGACCGGCAACGGGCCAGCGCCGATGTAAAGGCCCTGGCACGCCAGCACATCGACGAGCTGAACCAGAAGATCCGCGAACTGGCGGAGCTGCGCGACACCCTGCAGGACCTGGTGGAGCATTGCCAAGGCGACCATCGCCCAGACTGCCCGATCCTCAAGGAACTGGCGTCCGGCAGCTGCTGCGAGGCCTGACCGCTGGCTAGCACTCTGTACTACTGCAGGGTGCAATCTGCGGAAATAAAAAAATCCGGCCTGGGCCGGATTTTTTCATGGGGTCACTGCATCCAGGGCGGAGGCGGTGGTTCCTCGGACTTGCCCGCCGGCACCTCGTCCGCCGCGCGCATTGCCTGACGACGCTCCTCGTCGAGACGCGCTGCTTCGATCTCGCGGATCACGCTGCCGACATCCGCCAGTTCTTCCGGATCGTCGAACTCGCCGGTCAGTACGCTGCCCGGGTGCAAGATGCCAGCCTCATACAAGGCCCACATCTCCTTGGCATAACGGGTGTCCCTGAGCTCCGGGGCAAAGCGCCCGAAGTAGGAAGCCATGTTGCCGACGTCACGTTCGAGCATGCTGAACGCGTGGTTGTTGCCCGCCGCATCGACCGCCTGGGGCAGGTCGATGATCACCGGACCATCCGGTCCCAGCAGCACGTTGAACTCGGAAAGGTCACCGTGCACCAGTCCGGTACACAACATCAGCACAATCTGGGAAATCAGGAAGGCGTGATACTCACGGGCCTGATCCTGATCCAGCACCACATCGTTGAGCCGCGGCGCGGCATCGCCGTATTCGTCGGACACCAACTCCATGAGCAGCACGCCTTCAAGGAAGTCGAACGGCTTGGGCACTCGTACCCCGGCATTGGCCAGGCGGAACAAGGCCGCCACTTCGGCGTTCTGCCACGCGTCCTCGGTTTCCTTGCGGCCAAACTTGGAGCCCTTGGCCATCGCCCGCGCCTGACGGCTGTTGCGGACCTTACGACCTTCCTGATACTCCGCCGCCTGACGGAAACTGCGTTTGTTAGCCTCCTTGTAGACCTTCGCGCAACGAAGCTCGTTGCCGCAGCGCACCACATACACAGCTGCCTCTTTACCACTCATGAGTGGGCGCAGCACCTCGTCTACCAGACCGTCTTCGATCAGCGGTTCAATGCGTTTTGGAGTCTTCATCAGCTTTTATTGTGGGTCCCTTGTTACCAAACACGCGAAAGTCACTCGTTATACGGCAATCCTCCCACGGCGGGAAAGGGCTGCCGACCACCGAACGACTGCAATGCACTCAATGTGCCAGATCAATCCATCGATGCAGCCAGAGATCATAGCCGAGAGTCCGCCCGCCAATGTCCAGGCAAGGCCGCGAGATTGCCGCTGCCCGGCGAACGCCTTCGGCTCCCTGACCGAGGTTTTTTCTGCGCGCGGCTCAATATTCCGCCGCGCCAGCCGAAGTCATCAGAGACAACGGGATTTGTCCAACAACCCAACAAAGACGTCAGCCGCCGGCCAAGGTTCGATCGCCGCCGGCTCGACCTTACTCTCAGGGACGGCAATCAGCGCCACCTTTCAACCTGCCCATAATCCGCGAGTCACCTGCACTTCGTGGTCATACAAAAAAATCTGGAGCGTGGATGAATATCAAGCAGAAACTCACCTGGGCCTTCGCCGTCATTGCCTGCCTGCCGGTGGTGCTGGTCGCCACGCTGGTGGTCATGAACCTGCGCAGCGATGCCAAGGACAGCTTCGTCGATAACAGTGGCCGCGAGATCCGCCAGGTCAGCAATGCCATGCAAATATTCTTCGACGGCATCAGCCAGAACGTCGACTACCTGGCCTCCCAACCGCTGATCGCCAACACTGATGACAGCCTGAAGAACTACAGCAGTGCCGATGCCGAGCAGATCCCCCAAGGCGAGATGGACAAGCAGGTCTTTGCCTTGCTCGAACGCCTGGGCACCAGCCATCCGGCTTACGCCTACGCGATCATCGGCACCGACGCCGGCGGCTATGTATCCTGGCCAGACGATCCCAAACTGAACAACTACGACCCGCGCCAGCGCCCCTGGTACAAGGCCGCCATGGCCAATCCGGGCAAGCCGTTGCGTACCGCGGCCTACTACTGGGCCACCGATAACGCGACCTATGTCAGCACCGTGCGCACCGTCGCCAACAAGCTGGGCAACCCTGGTGGGGTGGTGAGCATCGACGTGACCCTCAAGCAGCTCACCGAAATCGTCAAGCAGATCAAGCTCGGAGAGTCCGGCTACCTGATGCTGATGGAGAACAACGGCACGGTGCTGGTGGACCCCAAACAGCCGGAGCACAACTTCAAGCCCCTGGGCAGCCTCGGCGACGGTTACGCCCAACTGGCCAAGGCCGGCAAAGGCCTGGTGAACGTGGAAATCAACGGCGAGCACTACATGGCCAACGTCTGGCCCTCGGAACAGTTGGGCTGGACCTTCATCGGCCTGATCAAGCAGAGCGAAGTCATGGGCTCGGCCACCCAGCTGACCTGGATCATCGCCATCATCGCCGGGGTCCTGGCTTTGCTGTTCGCGGTGGTCGGGGCGAGCTTCGCCAGCCTTATCGTGCGGCCGATCCGCGGCGTCGCCAGCGGCCTGGAAGGCATCGCCCAGGGTGACGGCGACCTGACCCAGAACCTGAACATCCGCGGCAGCGATGAAACCGCGCAACTGGCCAACTGGTTCAACCAGTTCCTCGCGGCGATCCGCAGCCTGATCCAGAACATCGGCCTGGCGGCGCAGAAGATCCTCGCCACCTCCCACTCCTCGACCCAGGTCTCCAGCGACATGTCCGAAGCTGCCGGGCGCCAGCGCGAAGCCGTGGACATGGTGTCCACGGCGTTCCATGAGATGGTCGCCACTGCCAACGAGGTGGCTCGTTCCTGCAGCCAGGCAGCCGAATCGGCGGACAACGGCCAGCGTCAGGCCCGGGAAGGCCAGCAGCAGATCGATGATGCAGTGCACAGCGTCGATCGCCTGAGCCAGGAGATCGAACAGTCGGCGCAATCGATGCAGCAACTCGAACGCGACAGCAACGACATCCAGTCGATCCTCGGCACCATCCGCTCCATCGCCGAACAGACCAACCTGCTAGCCCTCAACGCCGCAATCGAGGCGGCACGGGCCGGTGAGCAGGGACGTGGTTTTGCCGTGGTTGCGGACGAAGTCCGGGCCCTGGCCAAGCGCACCGCCGACTCCACCGCCGAAATCGACGGGCTGCTGGGCAACCTGGCCAAGCGCACCAGCGCCGTAACCCAGCAGATGCACGCCAGCCTGGAGGTGTCCCAACAGTCGGTGAGCCGCATCGGCCTGGCACGCAATAGCTTCGGGCAGATCCGCGAGTCGGTGGACGTGATCCGCGACATGAATACCCAGATCGCCACCGCCGCCGAGGAGCAGCATCAGGTGGCGGAAGACATCAACCGACACATCAGCCAGATTCATGGCGATGCGCAGTTGGTGGCGGAACTGGCGAACTCGGCGCGCCTGGACTCCCAAAGCCTGGCGGGACTGTCCAATGAACTGGACAGCCTGGTGCGGCGCTTCAAGACCTGAAGCACCTTGCGCCGGCAGCCGGCTCCTATTGCAGGAGCCGACGCGCCGGCGAACCTTGAGGCGCGGCAGAGCCTCCTCAGCGCTCGATGATCGCCGTCACACCCTGCCCGCCCGCCG
>NZ_JAAARM010000062.1 GCF_009908285.1 Pseudomonas sp. Fl4BN1 | reverse complement strand
CCCAGGGCACCACGGGTTTTCGGCGTACCCGGTATCGCATGCTGGTCGAGCCGCAACTGGCCCGGCTTGGCCTGAGTTCCAACTGGCGTATTTTCCAACAGCAAAGCGTGCCCGAGATCCTCAAGTCAGTGCTCGACGAGCACGGCATCCTTGATTACCAAACCTACATCAACACTGAACACCAGCCCCGCGAATACTGCGTCCAGGCCGCCGACACGGACCTCTATCTGTTCGAACGCCTGTCCATCGAGGAAGGCCTGTTCTACTTTTTCAAGCACGATGCCAACACCCATACCCTGGTTCAGGGTGACAAGTTGTATGTCCAGGAGCGCATCCCGGGGGCCGCGGTGCTGTACTCCACGCAACCGGCCGGGGATGCCACGCAACCGGTGCTGTACGCGTTCAGCTACACCGAAAACGTGCGTACCGCAGAGCAGACCCAGCGCGACTACAGCTTCAAGCGCCCAGCTTTCGACCAGCAGCAGCGTCTGCTTGGCGATGACCTTGAGCATCAGGCCCAGGGTTATGAACGCTACGATTACCCGGGCCGCTACAAGACCAGCGCCGTCGGCAAACCCTTCACGCAGAACCGTCTGCTGGGCCATCGTCGCGATGCCCGGGTGGCGATGGTGCAAGGGGATGATCCGCGGCTGATTCCGGGGTTTTCCTTCCAACTGACCGGCCACCCCCGGGCCGACTTCAACCGCTGGTGGCGCTCGGTGCGCATTGTCCACAAAGGCATACAGCACGCCAGCCAGCAAGAAGAGGCGGCTGGCGCCGAAGTCGGTGTGAGTTATGACTTCAGCGCCCAGATCATTGCCGAGGACTGCGAGTGGCGCCCTGCGCCGCTGCCCAAGCCAATCATTGACGGGCCGCAGGTGGCGACCGTGGTGGGCCCGGAAGGCGAGGAAATCCATACCGATGAATTTGGCCGGGTAAAAATTCAGTTCCCCTGGGACCGCAAAGGCCAGAACAACGGCTTCAGTTCCTGCTGGGTGCGGGTCTCACAGAACTGGGCGGGGGCGGACTGGGGCCATATGGCGATCCCGCGTATTGGCCAGGAGGTGATCGTCGATTACCTGGATGGCGATTGCGACCAGCCGATCATCACCGGCCGCACCTACCGGGCCAGCCACATGCCGCCCTACCGGTTGCCGGACCACAAGATCCTCAGCACCATCAAGAGCAAGGAATACAAAGGCAGCCGGGCCAACGAACTGCGCATTGACGACACCACTAAACAGATCAGCGCGGCGCTGATGAGTGACCATGGCAGCAGTGCCTTGCACCTGGGCTACTTGACCCATCCGCGACCTGAAGGCGGAGCACCGCGCGGCGAAGGTTTTGAACTGCGCACCGACGAGCACGGCGCGTTGCGCGCGGCCAAGGGCTTGTTGCTCAGCACCGAAGAGCAATTGCAGGCCAATGGCGGGCAGCTGAACCGCGGCGTGGCGATCCAGGTGCTGGAGGCCGCGCTGCAACTGGCCAAGGGGCTGGGTGACTATGCCGAAGAGCATCAAGGCGTCGGGCACGATACCGCGCCGCAGAAAACCCTCAGCGAGGCGGTGCGTGACCTGGGGCATGGCGCCAACGACGAGTCCGACCAGAGTAACGGCGGCAACCCGGCGATTGCCCTGAGTGGCCAGGCGGGTATCGCGGCGGTGTCGCCCAAGAGCGTTACCCTGGCGGCGGGCGAGCACATCGACAGCGTGGCCCAGCAGAATCAGCAACTCACCTCGGGGCAGAAATTCGTGGTCAATGCCGGCACCGACCTGGGGCTGTTTGCCCAGAGCGGCGAGATGCGCCACATCACCCACCAGGGATTGATGCTGTTGCAGGCGCAACAGAACACTATCCGCCTGGAGGCTGACCAGAGCGTGGACGTCAGTGCGAGCAACCAGCATGTGCTGATCTCAGCCAAGGAACACATCACCCTGATGTGCGGTGGGGCTTACCTGACGCTCAAGGGCGGCAATATTGAGCTGGGCATGCCGGGCAGCTTTATCGTCAAGGCGGCTGACCATCATTTGGTCGGGCCGGCTTACGCTTCCACCACCTTCAATAGCTGGGCTTCGACCCCGTTCAATGACGCCTATGTCCTGCGTGATGAAGTCACTCTTGAGCCCCTGGCAAATACCACGGTAGAGCTGCTGCGTGGCGATGGAGGGGTCACGAAACTCACCACTGACGGGCAAGGCCGCCTGCCCAAACAGCAGGATCTGGCCATGGATCAAGTGCAGATGCGTATTTTGGCCAAGGGAAGTCGTCCCGACGACGACATGGAGTCCACTACATGAACAACGAGCCGCTCGATACCACCCAAGACGTCATTGTTCCTCGGTCTCGCGACCATCTGGGACGCCCTGTCTACAAGACCCGACTGACCCGCACTGAAGACCAACGTGAAAAGGTGCTGCTGGCGAGGCAGGCAGCACCGATTCCAGTGATCTTCATTCCAGGCACCATGGGCACCAACCTGCGCAATAAGGAAGACAAGAACAAGGTCTGGAGTCCACCGAATATCAGTTTTCGGCCCACTGATATCTTCGCCACTCTTGTAGCCTTGTTCGTCTGGTGGGGCCGCGGACCCAAGGACCGGCAGAAGCTGCTAAACGCTGAAGAAGTCGAGGTCGATGATCGTGGCTCGATTGATACGGGTTCATCCGGACTGAGCGAAGAGGCGGCGCGCACGCGTGGCTGGGGTAAGGCCATGCGTAGTTCCTACAACCCATTCATGGCGCTGATGGAGAATCGCTTGGACGGTATCGTCAGCCAGCGACAAATCCAGCCATGGTGGAATGCTGAAAGCCTGCATACACCGGCCGACTATGGCGAGGAACTGGGGCAGGCGACGGCCCTCAGCGAACATGAACTGACACAGGCGGGCAAGTATCAATTCGACGTCTGGTGCGCCGGTTACAACTGGCTTCAGTCCAATCGGCAGTCCGCCCTGGATGTGCGTGACTATATCGACAACACCGTACTCGCCCACTACCGCGAACACGGCGGTGTCAGCCCTGAGCAGGCGGACAAGATGAAGGTCATTCTGGTCACCCATTCGATGGGCGGGCTGGTGGCCCGTTGCTTGACGCAACTGCACGGTTACGAGCGGGTTCTTGGGGTGGTCCACGGCGTGCAACCCTCAATTGGCTCCTCGGTCATCTACCATCACCTGCGCTGTGGTTATGAAGGTATGGCCAGCGTGATTCTTGGGGCCAACGCCGGAGAAGTGACCGCAGTCGTGGCCAACGCCCCAGGTGCGCTGGAACTGGCGCCTAGCAACGAGTATCGGGAAGGCCGTCCCTGGTTGTTCGTCTGCGATGCACAGGGGCAAATCATCAAGGATATCGACGGGAAGCCTCGCGCCTATCCGCAGAATCAGGACCCCTACGAGGAAATCTACAAGAGTACCGCCTGGTATGGGTTGGTGCCGGAGCAGAATACTCAGTATTTGGATATGTCGGATGGAGAAGATACCGATACTGAGAAAACCCCACGATTCGAATTCGGAAAGCGGATTGATGAAGTTGCAGTGTTTCATCGTGAATTGGCTGCGTCGGGCTATCACCCTGAAACCTATGCCCACTATGCGGCTGATGACGAGCGCCATAGTTGGCGCGACATGATCTGGCAAGGCGATCCTGTTCCTCTGGAAGCACCCGGCTCCACGCTCAAGGATGATGAGACCGGCAGTTACAGCAGCTGGTTTCGCCGTGGCCTGCCCACCATCGTACCGAGGCTTGAAAGCTGGACGGTCAGCGAGGAGGACAGGTCCGGTAGTGGTGGCGATGGCACGGTACCCACCGACTCCGGGCAGGCCCACAAGAAGGCCGGGATCAAGGCCAGCTTCCGTCAGGGCGGCAAGGGTTGGGGGCAGTACAACACCGAGCAAGGCTACGAACACCAGGACAGTTACAACGACCAGCGCGCCCAATGGGCTGCGCTTTATGGCGTGATCAAGATCACTCAATTGGCTGACTGGCACCCTGGCGACAAGGGGGGCTTATGACGCGCACTAGTCGCTTGTTGACCATTCTTGGCCTAGTCGCTTTGACCAGTGTGACCAGCTGTACTTCGTTCTCATCTTCTCGGAGCCCCACCATGGACAAAACCGGATGGATTACTCATTGCTACGGACGCTTCCTGATCGATCTGCCGCCCCAGGCAGAGATCAATGTCGGGTATTACCTGTGGGGCAGCAGCATCAAAGCGCTTGACGATACTCCTACATCCTTAGCGGCCAAGGTCGATCAACGCGAGATGGAGCTGAAGAGTCAACGACATAAAAAGATACAGAGCAGCATGTTTCTTCGCCGATTAGACCTGGGTGGAGGGGCTGCGGGGCTACTGTCTTGGAGCTCTGAAGCCAGCACGGCAATGTATCGATTAGACACTTACCTCGTGTCTAAACCAGAGGGTCGGGCATATTATCGAAAAGGAGAAATATCAGTCGATAGAGAGCGTCGGGGCATTGAAATCGCTACCTCTCTAGCCCGTAACCTACGTTCTCGTGAACCCAACGAGATCCCCACCGAGCCGGGGTTCTGTATCGACCGGGCCTATATCGCGGGTGACAGTTTTCAAAGTGAGCGCTTCGGGATTGGCGTGACCTTCCCGGAACACCCCGGAGCCTTTTTGTCATTCAGATCCAGCACCGGAGCCGAACAAAATCGGTTACTGGATCGAGTGGGAGGCTTTCTGATGGGTGCGGCGAAGATGGTTGCGGGCATCGAGACCTTGCGCAAAAGAGAGCGTGGCGGTGCAGTTGCAGGCGAAGAGTATCTGCTGGCAGGCAGCGCAAAGGGGCAGCGCGCCTATACCTTCCTCTGGGAGGCCCAAGGCAAGGACAAGTCGATCAGCGAACCTCACCTCAAGGCGGAATTGAGCGTAGAGGAACGTAGTTCCGATGAACATGGCAACCCACCGGCTCCGACTTTCAAATCCGATAAAGCCGCACTGGAACTGTGGGACGCCATCATCGATTCAATTCGCCTGCGCCCGGTATCGACACCTGGACGCGACGGCAATGCTGGCACCCCCTCCCCGCCTACAGGTCCGCAACGGATGGCCAACAATCCATCGGTAGATGATGACTACGCCCTGGAAGAGTTCCTCGCTGAGCTGAAGCCTAAAGATAACTGGATGGATGATTTGTGAGTTTCTCAAGGAGAAGGGAAATGCTGCAGACGCTAGAGCGACGGTGCCTGAGCGCGAGAGTTACACACCAAGAGCGCTACCACGGCAAGCGCGCCAACGGGCCGCGTTATCTGACGTGATCAAGATCACTCAATTGGCTGACTGGCACCTGGACGACAAGGGGGGCTTATGAGCCGCGCTCGTTGCCTGCTAACGATCCTTGGTCTCATCGCCCTGAGTAGCGTTATCAGCTGTGCATCGATTTTTTCTTCTCGGAGCCCGGCCATGGACAAGAGTGGATGGGTTACCCACTGCTACGGACGCTTTCTGATCGATCTGCCGCCACAGGCAAAAATCAACGCTGGATACTACCTGTGGGGCGACAACATCAAAATGCTCGACGATAGCCCTGAGGCTCTGGTAACCAGAATCGACCAGCGTGAGAAGGAATTGAAGAGTGAACGACATAAAAAGATACAAGGGAGTATGTTTCTGCGTCGATTGGACCTTGGAGATGGTTCAACAGGGCTACTTTCCTGGAAGTCCAATGCCAGCGTAGAGATGTACTTGCTGGATACTTACGCTATTTCCACGCCGACCTGGCGCGCTTACCGCTGGAAAGGGGGTGTCACGCGAGATCGTGAGACGGCAGGCATTGAGAGTGCTACTTCCCTGGCCCGAAACCTGCGTTCTCGTGAAGCCAACGAGATCCCCACCGAACCGGGGTTCTGTATCGACCGGGCCTATATCGCGGGGGACAGCTTTCAAATGGAGGACTTCGGGATTGGCGTGACCTTCCCGGAACACCCCGGAGCCTTTTTGTCATTCAGATCCAGCACCGGAGCCGAACAAGATCGGTTACTGGATCGAGTGGGTGGCTTTCTGATGGGGGCGGCCAAGCTGGTTGCGGGCATCGAGACCCTGCGCAAAAGAGAACGTGGCGGCGCAGTTGCAGGCGAAGAGTATCTGCTGGCAGGCAGCGCAAAGGGGCAGCGCGCCTATACCTTCCTCTGGGAAGCCCAGGGCAAGGACGAGTCGATCAGCGAACCTCACCTCAAGGCGGAATTGAGCGTAGAGGAACGTAGTTCCGATGAACATGGCAACCCACCGGCTCCGACTTTCAAATCCGATAAAGCCGCACTGGAATTGTGGGACGCCATCATCGATTCAATTCGCCTGCGTCCGGTATCGGCACCTGGACGCGACGGCAATGCTGGCAGCCCCTCCCCGCCTACAGGGCCCCAACGGATGGTTAGCAGCCCATCGGTAGATGATGACTACGCCCTGGAAGAGTTCCTCGCTGAGCTGAAGCCTAAAGATAACTGGATGGATGATTTGTGAGTTTCTCAAGGAGAAGGGAAATGCTGCAGACGCTAGAGCGACGGTGCCTGAGCGCGAGAGTTACACACCAAGAGAGCCACCACGGCAAGCGCGCCAATGGGCCGCGTTATCTGACGTGATCAAGATCACTCAATTGGCTGACTGGCACCTGGACGACAAGGGGGGCTTATGAGCCGCGCTCGTTGCCTGCTAACGATCCTTGGTCTGATCGCTATGACTAGCGTGATCAGTTGCGCATCGAATTTTTCCTCTCGGAGCCCGGCCATGGACAAGAGTGGATGGATTACTCATTGCTACGGACGCTTCCTGATCGATCTACCGCCACAGTCAGAGATCAACGCTGGGTATGACTTGTGGGGCATAGATATTGAGGAGCTTGAAGATACTCCTACCTCCTTAGCGGCCAAGGTCGATCAACGCGAGATGGAGCTGAAGAATCAACGACATAAAAAAATTCAGAGCAGCATGTTTCTTCGCCGAATAGACCTTGGTGGAGGGGCTACGGGGCTACTGTCTTGGAGCTCTGAGGCCAGCACGGAAATGTATCGGTTAGACACTTACCTCGTGTCCAAACCAGAAGAGCGGACATATTACCGAAAAGGAGAAATATCAGTTGATAGAGAGCATCGCGGCATTGAAATCGCTACCTCTCTAGCCCGCAACCTACGCTCTCGCGAACCCAACGAGATCCCCACCGAGCCGGGGTTCTGTATGGACCGGGCCTATATCGCGGGAAATAGTTTTCAAAGTGAAGACTTCGGGATTGGCGTGACCTTCCCGGAACACCCTGGGGCCTTCTTGTCGTTCAGATCCAGCACCGGAGCCGAACAAGATCGGTTATTGGACCGAGTGGGGGGATTTCTGATGGGGGCGGCCAAGCTGGTTGCAGGCATCGAGACCCTGCGCAAAAGAGAGCGTGACGGTGCAGTTCCAGGCGAAGAGTATCTGCTGGCAGGCAGCACAAAGGGGCAGCGCGCCTATACCTTCCTCTGGGAGGCCCAGGGCAAGGACGAGTCGGTCAGCGAACCCCACCTCAAGGCGGAATTGAGCGTAGAGGAACGAAGCTCCGATGAACATGGCAACCCACCGGCTCCGACTTTCAAATCCGATAAAGCAGCACTGGAACTGTGGGACGCCATCATCGATTCAATTCGCCTGCGTCCGGTATCGACGCCTTAAGGCGACGGCAGTAACCGGGTGCTCAAGGCTGCAAAACCAGAGAAGCAGCCTTGAGCAAAGGCCTGGAAAGGGCTGGCCGTAAGGGCGAAACCGCCAGCCGCCGCGACCGCAGCAACGGATATGTGCCCCCTATGTGCCCCAACGCACAGACAACACCCCCGCAGCCGCGCAACCTTCACGGTTGAACATTTTTGCCTGACACGCCCGTCGCGACGGTGCATGGATTTGACCGCACGCCCCGCTCCCGGCCCTCCTTCGCACCCTGTGCCGAGGGATGGCTCTGTTATGCCAAGGAAAACATGGACAGTCATTGGACCCACGCATTCCTGAGGTTCTGGCGTCTGCCCGCCGCCAGATATGGTCAATGGAAGGCCTCGCGCAAGACCGTCGAATACGAGGCGCCGCTGCGCTCGGAATTGTTCAGCAGTGAACAGATGGCCAGCCACGGTACCCTGCTGGCGCAACAGCACCGCCTGAGCCAGAGCCGTACTCCGGACTGGCTGCTGGCTCGCCTGGCGGACAATGCCAGCGCCCTGGCCAGTTGCTGCAAGAGCCTGACCGCCGCCACCCGCACTTCACCCCGCGCCACCCCCGCCGCCGAATGGCTGCTGGATAACTACTACCTCTTGGAAGAACAGATCCGCATCACCCGCACGCACCTGCCAAGGGATTACAGCCGGCAGTTGCCGCGCCTGGCCAATGGGCAGTCGGCGGGCCTGCCACGGGTCTATGACATCGCCCTGGAAACCATTTCCCACGGCGACGGCCGGGTCGACAGCGACAGCCTGGGACGCTTCGTCGACAGCTACCAGAGCGTCACGCCACTCAAGCTCGGCGAGCTGTGGGCGATCCCGATCATGCTGCGCCTGGCCTTGATCGAGAACCTGCGCCGGGTGGCCTTTCGGGTCATGGCCAACTGGGCCGAACGCAATCTGGCCAACGACTGGGCCGATCGCTTGATGGAAACCGCCGAACAGGACGCCAAGAGCGTGGTGCTGGCAGTGGCCGACATGGCGCGCTCGGCACCGCCGATGAGTGCGTCCTTCGTCGCCGAACTGGCGCGGCGCCTGCAAGGGCAGAACGCGGCCCTGGTGCTGCCCCTGGCCTGGATCGAGCAGTTGCTGGGAGAGACCGGCCTGAACATCGAACGCCTGGTGCAGCTCGACGCCCAGCAACAGGCCGCCGATCAGGTGTCCATCAGCAACAGCATTTCCAGCCTGCGCCTGCTCTCGGCGAGCAACTGGCGCGAGTTCGTCGAGCTGATGAGCCGGGTCGAACAGGTACTGCAAGAGGACCCGGCAGGGGTCTATGCCGATATGGATTTCGCCACCCGCGACCATTACCGGCATGTGCTCGAACGCCTGGCCCGGCACTGTCCCCACAGTGAGGAACAGGTGGCCCGCCAGTGCATCGAACTGGCCCGTGCGCATTACCGGGCCGACACCCCCGAAGCCGTGGCCGGGCACGTCGGGCACTACCTGATCGGCGCCGGACGCCGCACCCTGGAGCAGCAGATCGGCGCCCGGGTGCCCCTGGCAGAGCGCGGCCGGCGCCTGCTGACCCAAGCCCCCCTGGGCTTTTTCCTGGTGCCGGTGATGCTGCTCTCAGCGCTGTTCGCCTGGCCCTTTCTCGACGCGCTGTACCAGGAGGCCGAGCCCGGCAGCTACTGGCTGGCCCTGCTGGCCGTACCCGCCCTGCTGCTCAGCAGTCGGCTGGCCATCGGCCTGATCAATGGCCTGGTGACCCTGACCGTGGCTCCGGGGATTTTGCCGCGCCTGGACTACAGCGAAGGCATTGCGCCCAGGGCCCGGACCCTGGTGGCGGTACCTTGCCTGATCGGTTGCGCGGCGGATGTCGAGGAGCTGGTGGAAGGCCTGGAAGTCCGCTTTCTGGCCAACCGCGATGCCCAGTTGTACTTCGCCCTGCTCAGCGACTTTCTCGACGCCCCCAGCGAAACCCTGGACAGCGACGCCGGCCTGCTGGTGCTGGCCCAACAACGGATCGAGGCGCTGAACCTGAAATACCCCGAAGAGGCCGTTGAGCGCTTCTACCTGCTGCACCGCCCGCGCCAGTGGAACAGCGCTGAGCACTGCTGGATGGGCCATGAGCGCAAACGCGGCAAGCTCGAAGACCTCAACGCCCTGCTGCGCGGCCGCGGCCGGGAGCGTTTTTCGCTGATCGTCGGCGATATCCAGGCGCTGCCGAGCATCACCTATGTGATCACCCTGGACAGCGACACCCAGTTGCCCCGGGACGTGGCCCAACAATGCGTGGGCGCCATGGACCACCCCCTGAACCGGCCCCAGGCGGACCCCGTCAGCGGGCGCATCGTCAGTGGCTACGGGATTCTCCAACCGCGGGTCGGCATCAGCCTGTCGAGCACCGCCCGCGCAGCCTACGCCCGGCTGTTCGCCAGCGACGCCGGGATCGATCCCTATACCCGCGCGGTGTCGGACGTCTATCAGGACCTGTTCCAGGAAGGCTCTTTCGTCGGCAAGGGCATCTATGTCGTGGACACCTTCGAACAGACCCTGGGCGGACGCTTCGCCGACAACCGGATTCTCAGCCACGACCTGATCGAGGGCTGCTACGCCCGCTCCGGACTGCTCAGCGATGTGCAGCTGTTCGAGGAATACCCCGCCCGCTACAGCGCCGACGTCAAGCGCCGCCAGCGCTGGATTCGCGGCGACTGGCAATTGCTGCCCTGGCTCCTGCCCTGGTCGCCCAAGGCAGCGGGCGGCCTGGAAAGCAATCGCCTGAGTCCCCTGGCGCGCTGGAAGATTCTCGACAACCTGCGCCGCAGCCTGGAACCCATGGCCCTGCTGGGCATGCTGTTGTGGGGCTGGCTGGGAGCCAGCCACCCCCTGGCCTGGACCCTGGCGGTGTTGATCCTGCTGTTGGTGCTGCCACTGTCGGCGGCCTTTCGCGAGCTGTTGCACAAGACCCCGGATGTACCGCTGCAACAACATCTGGCCGCGGCCCTGGGCAGTGCCGGCCAGCACTTGGCCCGGGCCCTGCTGCCCCTGGCCTGGCTGCCCTATGAAGCCGCCTACAGCCTGGACGCCATAGGCCGCGCCCTGTGGCGCATGGGCATCAGCAAACAGCACCGGCTGCAATGGCAGCCGTCCCGGGAAGCCGAACGCGGTCCTGATGACAGCCTGCTCCAACTTTACCGGCGCATGTCGATCGGCCCGCTCCTGGCCCTGTTGCTGATGGGGCTGCTCGGGCCGCGGCCACAACTGCTGATGGCCGCACCGTTCCTTCTCGCCTGGCTGGCCGGCCCGGCCCTGGCCTGGTGGCTGAGCCGGCCCGCGACCCAGGTCGAGTTCGTGCCGTCCAGCAGCCAACGGCGCTTCCTGCAGAGCCTGGCTCGACGCACCTGGGCCTTTTTCGACCAGTACGTCGGGCCCCAGGACAACTGGCTGGCCCCGGACAACCTGCAGGAGCAGCCCCAGCATCGGGTGGCCCATCGCACCTCGCCGACCAACCTCGGCCTGGCCCTGCTGGCGCATCTGGCAGCCCATGACTTCGGCTACCTGAGCAGCCGCCGGCTGTTGCAGCGCCTGGAGCAGATGCTGGCCAGCATGGGCCGGCTGGAGCGCTATCGCGGGCACTTCTACAACTGGTACGACACCCAGAGCCTGCAACCTTTGCCGCCGCGCTATGTGTCCACCGTGGACAGCGGCAACCTGGCGGGCATGCTGCTGACCCTGCGTCCCGGGCTGCTGGCCCTGGTGGAGACAGCGCCAGCGCTGCTGCAAATCGCCAACGGCCTGCTGGACAGCCTCGATGTCTACCAGGACGCCCTGACGGCCGCCGCCCAGGACACCGCGCCAGTACTGCGCTGGCGCCTGGAAACACGAGCCGTGCATGAACACCTGAGCCTGCATGCCGATGCCGGCGCCGGCGGTTTGCTGGGGCTGCTGCAACGGATCGCCGAGGGCACCGCCGAGGCGCAGGCCGAGGCCTCCGACGATGTTGCCTTCTGGCGCGAGGCCCTGGCCGCGCAATGCCGCGACCTGCACGACGAGCTGCAATGGCGCACCCTGCCGCCGATGGCCGATGGTCGCCGGCTCGGCGTCCTCAGCTGGCGCCAGTTGGCGCAACTGGACCCCGCGCACTGGCTGGCGATGCACCGTCAACGAATCGCAACCCTGCAGGAACTGGCACTGGAGCGCATCGCCTGCGTGAACCAGTTGCTCGAAGGCGTGGTCGGCATGACGCAGATGGACTTCGGCTTTCTCTACGACAACCGCCGTCATCTGCTGGTGATCGGCTACAACGCCGATGAAAGACGCCTGGATGCCGGGTACTACGACCTGCTGGCCTCGGAAGTGCGCCTGACCCACTACGTCGCCATCGCCCAGGGACAACTGCCCCAGGAAAGCTGGTTCGCCCTCGGCCGCCTGCTCACCAGCAGCGCCGGCACCCCGGTGCTGCTGTCCTGGACCGGCTCGATGTTCGAGTACCTGATGCCGATGCTGGTGATGCCCAGCTACCAGGGCACCCTGCTGGACCAGACCTGCCGCGCCGCCGTGGCCTTGCAGATCGAGCACGGCCAGCAGTTGGGCCTGCCCTGGGGCGTATCCGAGTCGGGCTACAACACCCTCGACAGCCAGTTCAACTACCAGTACCGGGCATTCGGCGTGCCGGGCCTGGGGCTCAAGCGTGGCCTCGGTGCGGAACGGGTGGTGGCGCCCTATGCCAGCGTCCTGGCGCTGATGGTGGCGCCACAGGCCGCCTGCCAGAACCTGCAACGCCTGGCGCAACTGGGCCTGGCTGGACGCTTCGGCCTCTATGAAGCCGTCGACTACACCGAATCGCGCCTGCCTCGCGGCCAGAACCACGTGCTGGTGCAATCGTTCATGGCCCACCACCAGGGCATGAGCCTGCTGGCCCTGGCCTGGCTACTGCTGGACCAGCCGATGCAACGGCGCTTCGAATCCGATCCGCAGTTCCAGGCCATCGCCCTGCTGCTGCAAGAACGGGTGCCGAAAACCGCGGCCCAGTACCTGCACGCCGCCGGTGCTCCAGCGGCCGACGAGGCCGCCCGGGCCCACGAAAACAAACTGCGGGTGTTCGCCGACCCGGACCGCAAGCGCCCGGCGGTGCAACTGCTTTCCAACGGCCATTACCACGTCATGCTCAGCAGTGCCGGCGGTGGCTACAGCCGCTGCAACGAGCTGGCGGTGACCCGCTGGCACGAAGACCCGACCCGCGATCACTGGGGCCAGTTCTGCTACCTGCGGGACGTCGCCAGCGGCGACTTCTGGTCCGCCGCCTACCAGCCGACCCGGCACCGCCCGGAAAGCTTCGAAGCGATCTTCACCGATGCCCGGGCCGAGTTCCGGGTGCGCGAGCGGGACTTCGACAGCCACACGGAAATTGTCGTGTCCCCCGAAGACCCGATCGAACTGCGCCGCCTGCATATCAGCAACCGTGCCCGGGTACGCCGCAGCATCGAGCTCACCAGCTACGCCGAAGTGGTCCTGGCCCCGGCCCAGAGCGATGCCGCTCACCCGGCCTTCAGCAACCTGTTCATCGAGACCGAGCTGCTGCTGCCGTTGCAGGCCATCGTCTGCAGCCGCCGACCCCGCGCCCAGGAACAGCCGGTGCCCTGGATGTGCCACTTGCTGGCGGCCCACGGCGTCGACATCGACGCGATTTCCTACGAAACCGACCGTGCGCGCTTCATCGGCCGTGGCCGCGATCTCGCCGCGCCCCTGGCCCTGGACCCGCAGATCGAGCGGCTCTCGGGGACGGCCGGACCGGTGCTGGATCCGATCGTGGCGATCCGTTGCCGGATCACCCTCGATCCCGGCCAGAGCGCCACCATCGACCTGGTCACCGGGGTCGGCGACAGCCGCGAACAGTGCCTGCAACTGATCCACAAATACCGCGACCGACACTTGGCAGACCGGGTCTTCGACCTGGCCTGGACCCACAGCCAGGTGCTGTTGCGCCAACTCAACGCCTCTCTGGCAGAAGCCCGGCTGTTCCAACAGATGGCCGCATCGTTGCTCTACGCCAACGCCACCCTGCGCGCCGATAGCAGCCTGCTGCTGGCCAACCGGCGCAGCCAGTCGGGGCTCTGGGGCCAGGGCATTTCCGGCGATCTGCCGATCGTCCTGCTGCAAGTCGGCGACCTGGCCAACATCACGCTGGTGCAGCAGTTGATCAAGGCCCACGCCTACTGGCGGCAGAAAGGCCTGGCGGTGGACCTGGTGATCTGGAACGAGGATCAGATCGGCTACCGCCAGCAACTCCAGGACCTGATCATGGGCCTGGTGACTTCCGGCAGCGAGGCGAGCCTGATCGATCGTTCGGGCGGCATCTTCGTGCGCCCGGCCCAGCAACTGTCCAGCGAAGACCGTACGCTGATGCTGGCGGTGGCGCGGCTGGTGATCAGTGACAGTCGCGGCAGCCTCGCCGAGCAGGTCCATCGGCGTCGTGCCGATCCGTCGCTGCCACGTCTGGAAGCGCCTCTGGTGCGCCTGCCGCAGCCCGCCATCAGTGCTGCGCCCGCACCGCTGCCGGAGCTGATTCTGCAGACGCCTTATGGCGGTTTCAGCAGCGACGGCCGCGAATACCTGATCACCCTCAACCCCGGACAGCCGACCCCGGCACCCTGGGCCAACGTCCTCGCCAACCCGCTGTTCGGCACAGTGATCTCGGAAAGCGGCAGCGCCTACACCTGGCGCGAAAACGCCCACGAATACCGCCTCAGCCCATGGCACGACGACCCGGTCAGCGACCCCAGCGGCGAGGCCCTGTACCTGCGTGACGAAGATAGCGGCCAGGTCTGGTCGCCGACTCCGCAGCCCTGCCCCGGCAGCGGCAGCTACCGCACGCGCCACGGCTTCGGCTACAGCGTCTTTGAGCATGAGGAGAACGGCATCCACAGCGAACTCACGGTGTATGTGGCGCTGGAAGCGCCGATCAAGTTCTCGCGGCTGAAGATCTGCAACCGCAGCGGCCGGCCGCGGCGGCTGTCGGTGACCTGCTACGTGGAATGGGTGCTGGGGGAGTTGCGCAGTCGCTCGGCCATGCACGTGGTCACCGAAAGCGATCCGGTCAGCGGTGCGCTGTTCGCTCGCAACCCCTACAACATGGAGTTCTGCGGGCACGTGGCGTTTCTCGACACCGATTCCCAGGTGCGCAGCTTCAGCGGCGACCGCAGCGAATTCCTCGGCCGCAACGGCAGCCTTGCGGCCCCCGCAGCACTGACCCGAGGGCGCTTGTCCGGACGCTCCGGCGCCGGTTTCGACCCGTGCGCGGCGATGCAGGTCGGCCTGGAGCTGGCGGACGGCCAGAGCCAGGAGGTGCTGTTTCGCCTGGGCGCCGAAGTCGATGCCAAGGCCGCTACGAGGCGGGTCCTGCAATACCGTGGCACGCAGATGGCGCAGACCGAGCTTGAAGCGGTGCACCGGCATTGGCAGCGCAGCCTCGGCACGGTGCAGATACGCACGCCGGAGCCGGCCGTCGACGTGCTGGCCAACGGCTGGCTGATGTACCAGACCATTGCCTGTCGCTTCTGGGCCCGCAGCGGCTACTACCAGTCCGGTGGCGCCATCGGCTTTCGCGACCAGTTGCAGGACAGCATGGCGATGATCCACGCCGAGCCGGCCCTGGCCCGCGAGCACCTGTTGCTTTGCGCCGCCCATCAGTACCCCGAAGGCGACGTCCAGCACTGGTGGCACCCGCCGCAGAATCGCGGGGTGCGCACCGGCTGCTCCGACGACTTCCTCTGGCTGCCCCTGGCCACCAGCCGCTATGTGCAGATCACCGGCGACCGCAGCGTGCTGGCGGTCGAGGTGGATTACCTGGAAGGCCGCCCGCTCAACCCCGGGGAAGAGTCCTACTACGACCTGCCCCAGGCTTGCGCGCTGCGCGAAAGCCTCTACCAGCACTGCCGGCGCGCCATCGAGCACGGCAGCCGGCGCGGCGTCCACGGCTTGCCGCTGATGGGCACCGGGGACTGGAACGATGGCATGAACCGGGTCGGGGAACGGGGCCAGGGCGAAAGCGTGTGGCTGGGCTTCTTCAGCCATGAGGTACTGCAACGCTTTGCCCTCACCGCCGAACAGCACAACGACCCGGACTTTGCCCGGGAGTGTCGGGATCAGGCCCTGGCCCTGCGGGCCGCCCTCGACACCCACGGCTGGGACGGGCAGTGGTACCGCCGCGCCTGGTTCGACGACGGCCAGGCCCTGGGCACCGCGAGCAACCTGGAGTGCCGCATCGACGCCATCGCCCAGAGCTGGTCGGTGCTGTCCGCTGCCGCCAGCGACGCGCGCCAACACCAGGCCATGCAGTCCCTGGACCAGTACCTGGTACGCCGGGACAGCGGCGTGGTGCTGCTGCTGGACCCACCGTTCGCCCACAGCCCCCTGGACCCCGGCTACATCAAGGGCTACGTGCCCGGGGTACGGGAGAACGGCGGCCAGTACACCCACGCGGCGGTCTGGGCCAGCATGGCCTTTGCCCGCTTGGGGGACAGTGCCCGGGCCTGGGAACTGCTGCGCATGATCAACCCGGTAAACCGGCGCAGCGCCGAACAGGTCGCCACCTACCGGGTCGAACCCTATGTGATGGCCGCCGACGTCTATGGCGTGCCCCCCCACACCGGGCGCGGCGGCTGGAGCTGGTACACCGGCTCGGCGGGCTGGATGTACCGGCTGATCGTCGAGTCGCTGCTGGGGCTGCGCCGTGAAGGCGACAGCCTGTACATCGAGCCGGTGATCCCGGCGCACTGGCCGGGTTACACCCTGGACTATCGCTTCGGTGCCACGCTGTACGGTATCGAAGTCCGCCAGAACCCCGGCGCAACCCTCAGCCTGAGCCTGGACGACCGGCCCCTGGTGGGGCTGGCGGTGCCGCTGCTGGATGACGGCAACCCGCACCGGGTGTTGCTCACCTGGCCCGGGACCGCCATGCCCGCCGGGACCAGGCATTCCCAGGCCGCGGCCATCACTGAGTCAGCGCCATGAAGGACTCCGGGCACAGCCCTGGACTACCCTGAGTGGGCGCTGACGCCTTGCTATCCGGTGGTTATGACATGTTCGAAAACCTTGGGCTCGGGCCCAATCACCTGCTCAATGCACTGCCGGTCGAAGTGCAGGAGCGCCTGCTGCCTCACCTCAAGCCGGTGGCCCTGCCCCTCGGCCAGGTGCTCTACGAATCCGGGGATGTACCAGGCCACGTCTACTTCCCCACGGACGCAGTGGTGTCGCTGCTGTACCTGATGGAGAACGGCGCTTCGGCGGAAATCGCTGTGGTCGGCAACGAGGGGCTGGTGGGCGTGGCCCTGGTCATGGGCGGCGAAAGCACCACCAGCCGGGCCATCGTGCAGAGTGCCGGGCATGCCTTGCGCCTGCCCGGCCAGCGCCTCAAGGAGGAGTTCAACCGCCACGGCGAAATGCTCTTGCTGATGCTGCGCTACACCCAGTCGCTGATCACCCAGATGGCCCAGACTGCGGTGTGCAACCGTCACCACTCCATCGACCAGCAACTGTGCCGCTGGCTCTTGCTGTCCCTGGACCGCCTGCCGGGCAACCAGCTGATCATGACCCAGGAGCTGATCGCCAACATGCTCGGGGTACGCCGCGAGGGGGTCACCGAGGCCGCAGGCAAGCTGCAACGCCAGGGCATCATCGAGTACAGCCGCGGGCGCATCAACGTGCTCGACCGACCGCGCCTGGAACAGCACAGCTGCGAGTGCTACGCGGTGGTGCGCAATGAAACCGCGCGGCTGCTGCCGTACCTGCCCATGGCAAATCAGGCGCAAAAGCCGCCGGACTGAAATTTCCTGATAGAAACCTCGCGCCAGAGGCGGAGAATCCTCGGCAGATTCCGCGCATGCCCGGCGCTGCGCCAGGCCTGTGCAGGTGCCCTTCTCTCCAGCCATGGCCAAGTACATGACGCCCGATACCTTTACTGACAGTGGCGCCTTCGTCACTCGCCAGACCTTTGCCCCTTACACCGAGGGCCCGCTCTCGGGGCTCACGTTCGCGGTCAAGGACAACATCGACCTCAAGGGCCTGACCTGCTCCTATGGCAGCCCAGCCTGGGGCGCCGCACACCCGCCGGCGAGCCACCACGCCTTGTGTGTCGAGCAGTTGCTCAGCGCCGGGGCCACTTGCCTGGGCAGTACCGTCAGCGACGAGTTCACCTACAGCCTGCAAGGGGAAAACCCCTTCTTCGGTACGCCGCTCAACCCCAAGGCCCCGGGACACATACCCGGCGGTTCGTCCAGCGGCTCGGCCTCGGCAGTGGCCTGCGGCCTGGTGGATTTCGCCCTGGGCACCGATTGCGCAGGCTCGGTGCGAGTGCCGGCAAGCTTCTGCGGGGTCTGGGGCATGCGCCCGACTGCGCAGCGCATCTCTGCCGCCGGCGTACTGCCCTCGGTGCCCAGCGTCAGCACCGTGGGAGTCCTGGCCAATAGCCTCGATAGCCTGAGCCGGGTCATGCCGGTGCTGCTGAGCAGTCCTGATGCGCAACCCCAGGCCATCGGCACGCTGTATGTGCTGGAGGACGCCATGACGCTGGCCGACCCGGCAATCCAGGCGCTGCTGCGCGAACAGTTGCAGGCGCTGCAGCACCGTCTGCCCATCAATATCCAGCCGCTGACTTTCGCGCAGTTGGTCAAGGGCGACTGGGACTTGAAGGCTTGCAATGAACAAGCGCTGCGCCTGCTGCAGAGCGCCGAAACCGGCAACGCCATCGGTCATTGGCTTAACGTTTTCCAGCCTCAATGCAGCCCTGGTTTCCAGGCCGCCTTCGCCAATGTCCAACAGCTCGATCGCAGCCGGATCAACCTCGCACTGCAACACTGCGAGCAGTTGTTTGCCGCGGTCAGGGCCTTTACCGGCCCCGGCGATCTGTTCTGCTTTCCCACGGTGCCGCTGCTGCCACCGGGCAAAGGCCAGTTGCAGGATCCGCAGGCGATCATGGACTTCTACGACCGCTGCATGGCCGTCAGTTGCTTTGCCGGGGTCGCGCGACTGCCGGAGATTTCCATTCCGCTGGGCCAGGTCGAGGGCCTGCCGGTGGGCCTGTCCCTGGTTGCCGGGCACTACCAGGATCTGTTCCTGCTGGCCGCGGCCCGCGCATTGTTCGCCGCCGCTTGAAACCCACGGTTTGTCCATGACAGGCCTTCGAGGCAGACGCTACTCTGGGCGCCTGCCGCTGATTCTCTCCTGACCCACAAGAGCACCGCAGATGTCTTCAGATCCTTTCGCAACATCCCGCCGCTTGCTGCCGGTGGCCTGCCCTGCCCCCTTGGAAGCAGTGCCCGGCGCAGTCACCCGGGTCCTGGTCGTGGGGGCCGGTTTCGCCGGCCTCGCCGCCGCCAACGCCTTGATGACCGCCGGGATCGAGGTGCTGGTAGTGGAGGCTCGCCCACGCATCGGCGGCCGCACCCAGACCCTGGCCCTGGGCAACACCCGGGTGGATGCCGGCGGTTCGTGGATTCACGACCCTGAAGGCAATCCCCTGAGCGAGCTGGCCCGATTCATGGGCCTGGGCACCCGTGAATTCTCCATCGCCGAGCTGTATGCCGGCATGGCCCTGATCGATCCGCAGGGGCAACCCCTGCCCCCGGCGCGGCGCGCGCAGATCCTGGAATTGGCCGACAGCATCGAGGCCGAACTAATGGAGGATGCCGCTCAGTACCCGGCCGACCTGTCCCTGGAGCAATGGCTGGAGCAACGCCTGCAGGGCATTGCCGATCCTGTTCTGCGGGACTGGGTGCACTTCGTGATCAAGACTGGATTGCAAGCCGATCTGGCGGCCCCCGCCCGGGACATTGCCCTGCTCAACTACAGCCTGGAGTGCGACTACGAGGGCGCGGACCGCTGCATCAGCGGCGGTTACCTGAACCTGCTCGCGGGCCTGGCCGAGGGCCTGCCCATCAGCACCGACTGGCCCGTGGCAAAGATCAGCAGCGACGCCCATGGGGTGACCCTGGAATGCGCCGACGGGCGCCGCGAGTCTGGCTCCCATGTGCTGCTGAGCGTGCCCCTGGGGGTGCTCAAGGCCGAGGCCATCGAGTTTTCACCCGCCTTGCCTGCAGATAAATTGACGGCCATTCAACGCCTGGGGTTCGGCGCCTTCGAAAAGCTCTTGCTGAGCTTCGACCAGCCGTTCTGGTCCACTGAGGAAGGTGCTTGCAGTGGGCTGCTGATCAAGGACCAGCCGGTCTTCCCCTACTGGATCGACCTGTCGCCCCTGACTGGCACCCCGACCCTGGCCGCTCACGTGTCGGGGCCTCCGGCCCGGGAATTGGCCAAGCTGGATGATCCGGCTGCCCTGGCCCTGGCTCTGGAAGTGCTGGCCACGGCCTGCGGCGGTCCGCTGCCGACACCCACCGCAGTGCACCGTACCAACTGGTTGAGTGATCCCTACAGCCGTGGCGCCTACCTGCACCTGACGCCACAGGCTACGGTGCAGGACATCGCCGAATTGGCTGCGCCCTGGGGCCGGGTGCTGCTGGCGGGAGAAGCCACCTCAAGCGAACGTTTCGGTTATGTCGATGGCGCCTATTGCTCCGGCCTGCGTGAAGCGGCCCGGCTGCTGCCGGGGGTCGAACTGGCGGTATCGATCGCCGAACCCGGGCGCTGACCCGGGCGCCGCATCAGCCCCCGGGCCGGCGTCGGTTTCAGGCCTCGCCCCCTGACTTGACCGCCAGGATACTGCCCGGCATCGAGTACAGGGCGCGCTCGGTGGTGCTGCCGATCAGCCGGCCAAAGCCGGTGCGATGCACGGTGCCCATGACCACCACATCCACCAGGTACTCGTCGACGAACTGGGCGATACCTGGCACCGGCGGCCCCATGATGAAGTGACGAAACTCCTGGGGCACGTTGTACGCATCCCCCAAACGCTCGAACTCCTTGTGCAAGGAATCGCGCAACTCGTCCAGGCAATTGACGCTCCAGGCGGTGGACGCCACCGGCGCCACACCGTCGAGCATGGGCGTCAGGTCATAGGCGTACAGCAGGTGCAGCTGTGCATCACATTGCAGGGCCAGGGCGTTGGCGGTCTGGATGATCAGCGCGTTGAGGCCGCTGATCTGGGTGTCGGACTGGGCCGGGTCGACTGCCGCGACGATGCGCCGTGGCAGTTTGTGCGGAGCGTCGTTGACCAGGTGCACCGGCACCGGCGCGTCGCGCAGCAGGTGGCAATCCAGCGGGGTGACAAAGACCCGCTTGAGGGCCGATTCCAGGGTCACGTCCTTGATTAGCAGGTCAGGCTGGAACTCCGCGATGTACTGCAGCATGTCCTTGAGCACCTGAGTGCTCCAGACCACCTGGGTGGTGACCTCCACGCCCTGCTCGCGCATCCATTGCGCCTCTACCTCCAGCCAGCGTTCATGACGCTTCAGGTAGGCCTCGCGCTCGCTGTCCTCCAGGTGCTCTTCCCACAGGTAGGTACGGGCCGGGGGCTCGACGAACACCAGCGCATGCAGGGCCGCGCCGCTGGCCTGGGCCAGGGCAGCGGCGCGGCGCGCGGCAGGAGACTGATGCTGTTGGGGATCGGCGATCAGCAATAGACGCTGGTACTGGCTCATGGTGCACCTCCTTGGACGTTGATTGACCTTGAGTGTCGAGCCTAGCGGGCCCGGGCGCCTTGATATGCATCAAAGGCGCCCGGCTCGCGGATCAAGGCGTCACGGCAATCTTCATCACCCCGTCGCGCTGGCTGGCGAACAACTCGTAGGCGGCCTCGATGTCGTCGAGTTTGAAACGGTGGGTCACCAACGGCTTGAGATCGACCTGGCCGCTGGCGACCACTTCCATCAAGCGCCGCATGCGCTCCTTGCCGCCCGGGCACAGGGTGCTGAGGATGCTCAGGTCGCCGAGGCCGGCAGCGTAGGCATCCAGGGGGATACGCAAATCAGTGGAATACACCCCCAGGCTCGACAGCTTGCCGCCCGGCCGCAGGACCCGCAGTGCCGACTCGAAGGTGCCCTGGGTGCCCAGGGCCTCGATCGACACATCGACCCCACGGCCGTCGGTCAGGGCCATGATCTGTTCCACTACGTTGCCCTGCTTGAAGTCCACCACATGGGTAGCGCCCAGTTCGCGAGCGACGCTCATGCGCGCCGCGACCGTGTCGACGCCGATGATCGTGGTAGCGCCCTTGAGCCGGGCCCCGGCCACCGCGCACAGGCCAATCGGCCCCAGGGCAAACACCGCCACGGTGTCGCCAATCGCCACTTCGGCGCGCTCGGCACCGGAGAAGCCGGTGGACATGATGTCCGGGCACATCAGCACTTCTTCGTCGCTAAGGCCGTCGGGGATCGGGCACAGGTTGGCCAGGGCATCCGGTACGCGCACGTACTCGGCCTGGCAGCCGTCGATGGTGTTGCCGAACTTCCAGCCGCCGCTGGCCTTGAAGCCGTGGCGGGTGTCGGGGCCGTCCTGGGAGCCGCAGCCACACAGGCAGGCATAGCTCTGGCCGCTGGGGGTGATGGCCCCGGCGATTACCCGCTGGCCTTCATGAAAACCACGGACCTGGGAGCCCAGGCGCTCGATGATGCCTACCGGCTCGTGGCCGATGGTCAGGCCCTTGGCCACCGGGTATTCACCGCGGAGGATGTGCACATCGGTGCCGCAGATGGTGGTGGTGGTAATGCGTACCAGGGCGTCCTGTGGACCGATTTCGGGGATGTCCTTGTCTTCCAGCACAATGCGGTTCTTTTCCACGAATACCGCTGCTTTCATCTTGGCCATGTTGCCGATCTCCATTGCCGGGAAGGGGTCTGCGCCACTGCACAGCTCAGCTGACAGGCTGCGCGGATACCCCGGGGGAAGGCTTGATCATGGTCAAACAATGCAACCTTCAGGGGCAATGGGCCGACCATAGGTCGGAAAGCCCCAAGGCTCTGGGTCGGCCATTAGCCAGCATTGCGCGCCCGGACCAGGCTCAACAGCAGCGCCACCGCGCCGCACAGGATCAGGCTCGGCCCCAGGGCCTGGCCCCAGCCCACCAGCAGCAAGCCCGCGCCAATCAGCAGGTAATAGAACAGGCCGAACAACGCCCCCGCACTGCCCAGGCGGTCGCTGTAGGCCACCAGCGCCGAGCCGAGGATGTTCGGAATCGCCAGGCCAAAACCCAGCACCACGGCGAACATCGGCGCCACCAGCCACAGGCTGTGGCGCAGCCCCAGAACCCCCACCC
>NZ_JAAARM010000061.1 GCF_009908285.1 Pseudomonas sp. Fl4BN1 | reverse complement strand
GCGCCATCGATCATCGAGAACATGTCCATGTCCACCCGCCCGCCGTTGACTCCATCCCTGACCCGCGCCCATCTACCCGCCGCCGCTGCCGTGCTCTGGGGGTTGCTGGTGGCTGCCGGGCGAGCCTCGAACTCCGGTGGCTACTTCTGGGAGAATTTCGCTTTTTACTGGTTGCCCCAGGCACTGATCCTTGGCCTGTTGCTGTTGACCCGGCCGCCCCTGGCACTGTTCACCGGGGTCGCCCTGGCCCTGTCCGCACACTTGCAGCTGATGAGCCTGTGGATCTCCTCGCCGATCGATGTCATGGGTTGGCTGTTCTATCTGTTCGACTTTCCCGGGGCGCTGATCGGCACCCTGATTGCCCGCTACCAGGCGCGGCGGATGGCTCCGGGGCGGTGGTTCAAGGGCTTTCTGTCGGGCTTTGCTTGGGTGGCCACGGGGCTGCTGATGAATTTCCTGCTGGTCATGTTCACTCAGCGCTGAGACTGAGCCATCAGCGCATGACCCCACTTCGCTGGCCGGCACCGATGCCCAGCCCGTCTCCACTGTCGCCAGGACACTGCCGATGTTTGTCATCCAGGCCGGTTCCACCCTGCAGCTGCACGCCACCAGCGCCGAGTTCAACGCCCTGGCCCGAGCGATCCGCAAGAGCCGCCACGGAGGATCGACAGTGCTGGCACTGCAGCCGAAGCACGGCGCCTTCAGTTCATTGCGACTGCACTGCTGCGGGCAACTGGCGAGCATCGGCAGCGAGCCGCAAGGCATCGTACTGCGCTACGCCGAGTCGCTGAAAAATCGCTTGTACCCATACTTCTCGATGCCCGCCGAAACCGCGCCCGGTGCACTGTTCCTACTGAGCAAAGCGCAACACCAGGCACCGCCCCTGCTCAGTGAAGACTCGGCGGACCTGGTGCTGCATGTGCTTGGGAATCAATAGAGCGCCGCCCCCCGGACGGAGGGCGGCCAGGCCTGCCGGCCTCAGCTGTGCCCCTGGCTCAGGTGCGACAGGCGCCCGGACAGGGCCTGCATGGCCTCGCTGACCTTGTCCAGGGCCTGGGCGTCGCGGGCATTGTCTTCGCTGATGCCGTGGATCCGCACCGCCAACTCATTGATCTCCTGAGTCACGTGGCTCTGCTGCTGCGCCGCCACGGCGATCTGCTGCGCCCGCTGGGAGATATCGTCGAAGCTGGTCACGGTGCTGGACAGCGCGTCCGAAGCCCCGGAGGCCTCGCCCACCGCCTGGCGGGTCCGCGCCTCGCCGGCCTGGATCGCTTGCACCGCCTGGCGCGAGGCGTGCTGCAAATCGCCGATCATCCCGCTGATCTCGTTGGCCGAGGTCTGGGTGCGGCCGGCCAGGGTCCGCACTTCATCCGCGACCACCGCAAAACCGCGGCCCTGCTCCCCGGCACGAGCCGCCTCGATGGCGGCGTTCAGTGCCAGCAGGTTGGTCTGCTCGGAGATTGCCTTGATCACGTCCAGCACCGCACCGACTTGTTGGCTGTCCTGCTCCAGGCGCTGGATCACTGCTGTTGCCTCGGCCATTTCCGTGGACAACTGCTGGATCGACTGGCTGTTGGCATTGACCTTCTGCTGGCCGTCCTGCACCACCAGCAGTGACTGGCGCGCGGTGTCGGCGCAGTTGTTGGTATTTTCCGCGACCTCCAGGGCACTGGAGGACATCTCGGTGATGGCCGTGGCCAGCTGAGTGTTTTCCTGGCGCTGCTGCTCGGCGCGCAGGGCCAGGGTGCTGCTCAGTTCCCCCAGGCGCCCGGCTTCACCGTGCAACTGCCGGGCTTCACTGGCGATTTTCTGCAGCATCTGCCGCAACTGCCCGGCATAGCGATTGACCGCTCCGCGCAAGGCGCCGATCTCGTCGGCCCGGGCCACATGCAGCTCGGCGTTGTCAGTGGCTTGGCCACGTCCCAGGGCGTCGATCTGCTGGGTGGTTTCCTCCAGCTGGGCGATCAGCTTGTGGCCGCCCAGCCAGGCAAAGAACAGCAGCAAGGCCAGCAACGGCAGGAGGAACAACAGGATCTCGGTGGTCATGGCCCGCGCCAGGCCGGTGACTTTCTGCTCCGGGGTCACCAGGCCGATGGTCCAGCCACTGCCGGGCATGGAGAACAGGCTGACCCGCACCGCTTCCTGCAACCGGCCATCTTCCGCCAGGTCCAGGCTGCGCACCTGACCGGGGCGCGCCGCCGTCTTGGCCAGGGCCTCGGCCACCGGGCTCAACCAGGGCTGCTGCTTGCTCAAGGCCTCGAAGCTGAGCATCTGCGCCCCGCCGCTGGCCTGGGCATCCGGGAAGTACAGGACGTTACCGGACTGGTCCAGGGCAAAGGCATAACCGCCGGTGACCGAACCCTGCTCCTTGAGAAACCGTGCCAAGTCGTCCAGGCGCAGGTCGATGGTGGCGACCCCGGCAAAGGCGCCGTCCTGGCGATAGGGCACGCTGCAAGTGGTCATCGGCACCTGGGTCACCGGGTCCTGGTACGCCTCGGACCACAGGCAACGCCCCGGCACACTGCTGCTCGCGCCGGTGTACCAGGCTTCATGGTGATAACCGGCGCTGTCGGCGGCGTTGTAGTCATCGGAAAACGCCAGGGGCCCGGCATCGCTGCGGGCCCAGAAGAAACTGCGGCGCTCAACGCCGGGGGCGAAGGCATTGGGCTGCGGCCAGATCCCGCCGCCGGCAATCGCCTTGTCGCCTTCGTGGTCGATGACCTTGGGCAAGGTCGCCATGAACAGCGCCGGCTCCTTGGGCAGCCCCTCTACCAGATGGGCCATGCTCGCCGTCACGCCTTCGATGCCCGCCAACTGCAACGCCAGTTGACGGACGATGGCGCTGCCAGTCTGTTCGATCAATGCCGAGCTCGCCTCCACCACTCGGGGTTGTCCCCGCAAAGTCATCACGGCGAATACCGCCAACGCCGTGAACAGCAACAGCAGCACACTGCCGAGGGTCAAACGATGAGACAGACGAACCGGTAGCAAGGCCATGACGAACTCCATATCGATGGGCATTCAGAGGTTATCGACCACTGCTACGGTTCACTTGAGAAAAGAGTGACGCCGATCACGCCCTTGCGGATTCTGACCGGCGTCCGGCGGCAGCCTTCAACCCTGCCCGTCGCGCTCGCGCTGGCGAAGCGCAGTCACCGTCTCGCCGCCGACGCCCCAGTTGTCGGTCGGGATCTCCTCGATCACCACGAAGGTCGAGGCTGGAGGTTTGTTCAGCACCCGCTGCAGCAACTCGGTCACCCCCTCGATCAGGGCTCGCTTGTGTTCGGCGGTGACCCCTTCCTGGGTCACCTGGATCTTCACGTATGGCATGTTCTGCTCCTGCTTGCGTTTACCAGACACCGCTGGCGGAACCGCCGTCCACGGCCAGTACCGTGCCGGTGACAAACGTCGAGTCGGTCAGGTACAGCACCGCCTCCACCACATCCTGCGCCGAACCGATGCGGCCGGTCGGAGCCAGGGTCTTGAGCCCCTTCCGGGCCTGCTCGTCGGCCTGGTGCAGCGGCGTATCGATGATCCCTGGGGCCACCCCGTTGACCATTACCTGGGAGGCAGCCAGTTCCAGCGCCAGGGCGCGAACTGCCTGGTTCAGGCCGCCCTTGACCAGCACCGGCAACAGCGCCGGCACCTTGGTGTTGGCTTGCAGGGCGATCGACGCGGTGATCGCGACAATGTGCCCGGTGCCCCGGGCCGCCATGTGCCGGGCCGCCGCCTGGGCCGGGTAGAAGAAGCCCTTGAGGTTGGTGCTGACAATGGCATCGAAGTCCTCCTCGGTGTAGTCGCCCACCGGCTTGGGAATGAAGATCCCGGCGTTGCTGATCAGGATGTCGACCTGGCCGAAACTCGCCAGAGCCTCATCGAAAAGGCGTTGGGTGGTCTGCGACTGACCGATGTCGCCGGCCACCAGCCGCAGGTTCGACGGATTGCCCAGGCGTGCGGCGGCTTGCTCCAGGCGTGCCAGGCTGCGCCCGTTGCCGAGCACATTGTCGCCACGCTTGAGATAGGCCTCGGCAATGGCGAAGCCCAGGCCGCTGGAGGCACCGGTGACGATGACGGTACGAGGTGTGTTCATGTGCTTGCTCCCGTTGATCGAGCCGGTGGCCCGTGATGTGGAGCGACTTTAAATAACAATCAATGATTGAAAAATAAGACGCACAGCACTTCAATTGATACCCAATGTAATTAATGAGCACGCCATGAGCCGGCACTTCGACGATCTTCAACTGGGCAGCATCGAGCTGTTCTGCCTGGCCGCGGAAACCGCCAGCTTTACCGCTGCGGCCGCCTGGAGGAACGGCTCGGCGTACGCCTGTTCGTGCGTACCACCCGGCAGATGCGTCTCAGCGAGGCCGGCCGTGCCTACTACCAGGAATGTCGCCAGGCCCTGACCCAACTGGTGGAGGCCGAGCGCCAGGTCAGCGGCAACCAGAGCGTGGCCTCCGGCCTGTTGCGCATCAGCCTGCCGACGCCCTACGCCTATTTCCGCCTGATGCCCTGGCTGCCGCTGTTCCACCAGCACTATCCCCAGGTGCAGATCGACCTGCACGTGAGCAACCGCAATATCGATTTCGCCGAAGACGGCTACGACCTGGCGATTCGCGGTCGCGAAGCAGCGGATTCCAACCTGATTGCCCGGCGCCTGGAAGACGCCGAACTGGTGGTGGTGGCGACCCCCGACTACCTGAAACGCGTCGGCGTCCCGGACAACCTCGAGGCCCTGGCTGGGCACCAGTGCATCCAGTTCGCGCTGCCCAGCACCGGACGCAAGGTGCCCTGGGCCTTCCGGGTGAATGGCAAGCCAGTGGAGCTGGACACCTGCGGCAGCTTCACCTGCCTTGAAGATTTCCTGGCCACCGTGATGCTGGCCAAAAGCGGCGCCGGGTTGATGCAGGCTTATCGTTTCAGTGTGCAGAAGGAGCTGGACCGCGGCGAACTGGTGGAGGTGCTGCAGGCCTTCGGCGGCCGCACGCGGCCGTTCATCCTGCTCTACCCCGAGGCTCGACATGTGCCGCAGCGGGTGCGGGTGTTCATCGACTTTCTGTTGCAGCAGAGCCAGGGGGTTTCTCGAGCACTGCAACCGCCTGCTTGAGCGGACCGTTCAAGCCACAGAGTCATTGCCCCTGCGGCTTGATACTTCAGCGAGACAACCTCAGCCCTCCAGTACCAGCAGGAACTGGCTGTAGCGATCGATGGCGTCCTTGGACAACTGCAGTCCGGTATCGCCCATGCGGGACATCCACTTGCCGTTGTCACCGCGCAGGGAAATCTGCCCGCTGGCGTTGTCGATGGCATAGGTGAACTGGCAGTACTGATCGATGCTGTCCTTGGACAGCTCAAGCCCCGTCGCGCCCATCCGCGACATGAACTTGCCAGTGTCGCCCTGCAGTGCGAGTTTCTTGTCGCCGCCGATCTGTATCAGCACCACCTTGAACTTGCTGTACTGATCGATGGCCCCCTTGGAGAGTTCGAGGCCGGTGGCGCCCATCCGCGACATGTAGTTGCCCGAATCGCCGCGCAGCGAGATGACACTGCCGTTGTCGATATTGCGTTGTGGTATGACGATCATGATTGGCACTCCTTGTTGATTGGCTGTGTTCCTGGCTCCTGCGGGAGCTGCGGCGACCACCCGCCGGGCCTCCCGCAGGAAGGCTCGACGGCGCTGGACTGCCTGCCGCAGGCGCAGTGTAGTCAAGCCATTGGCCGCTCTCAGGACGTGGCAAAGACAACAGGACCAACGGTTGAGGTGGTGGTGGCGGGCTCAGATCAAAGCGCTATTCAAGGCCGAAAACAGGCCACTCTCGGCGATTAAAACCGGGGGCTTTCGAGCCTGCACAGGGTCGGCCATCGGGTGCCGGAACAGCATCCCGGGCGCAAGACCCGGGGCCGTTCGAAGGAAGGGGGTGACGCGACTCTTTCAGTCCTGCTTGTGACCCATGTACAGGTCGAAATTCTCGACATAGTCGGTGAGGTTCTCTTCCAGCATCAGGCGAAACTCCTCGACGAAATACTCCACCGCCTGCTGCTTGGCCGCGGCCAGCTCCTCGGCATTGCGGCAACCGCAAGCGCTGACCCAGGCACTGAAACGCGAGTTGGCGTACATCAGCGAAGCGCTGGACTTACCCCGGCTGCTGTCGGCGATATGGGTGTTTGCCAATTCGATGATGGCGTCGGCACGGTTGTAGAAATCCTGATCCGTTTCATTGGCCACGGAGCGTTCCTCTTGCTGGCTGGAAAAATAAAGCGCCGCAGTATAAGAGGTTTGCACCCGCAAGGCCGATGGTTTTCCACGGTCGGCACACAGATGCAGGGCTCAGGCGGGGCCGCAGGATGCCACTGGCAAGGCCCGCAGGTACTGCGCGAGGATCGCTTCACTGGGATATTGCGAGCGCACTACGCTGTTTTCCGCCGCCTGCAAGGCCCGCTGCAGATGCGCTTCACCCTGTTGCCGGTCGCCCTGCAAAAAAGCGCGCAGGGCCTCGCAGCGTGGGCGCAGCCAAGGGGCAAACCACTCAAGGTCGCGGTTCATCCAGTCGTCCCACAGGCAGCTGGCGTCCTGCTGCAGGCAAGCACGGACAAAACCCAGCTCGATGCGCAGCAGGGTGATCAAAGTGCTCATCCCCGTCAGTGACTGCGCATGCGTCTGCAGCAGCGCCTCCAGCTCCTGCTCCAGTTGCCCGGCCGCCTGCCAGTCGCCCTGGTTCAACAGCGCACCGAGGCGGTAATCGATGGCCATCAAGGGCTGGGGCATCGGTCCTTGGGCCAGCAGGGCAATATCGGCAGCCGGCAGCTGCTCGCAGGGCACCCCAGCCACCATCAGCGCCAGCAAGCGCGCCTGGGCCAGTTCGTCACGCTGGTCGTCGCGGTGCAGCCACCAGGCGATCAGCACCACCCCATCACTGGCATGCCCACTCAAGGTCGGCAGCAGATTGGCCAGCGCCATGCTCAGGTTGATCGCGGCAAACGCCAGGGCCACGGCAGACACCAGGCCCTGGGTGGACCACCCGAGCCCCAGGCACGCCAGGCCCACCAGCAGGTTGAGCAAGGGCCCCATCACCACCATCCACAGCATCTGCCGGCGCAACGGGCGCTGGGGATTGCTCGCGGCCATCACCAGGCCGCCCAGCCGGCGGCCCTTGAGCTGCGGCGACCAGCGCGCTTGCCAGCCTCGACGCTGTACCTGGACCTCCACGGCCGCGACCCGCATCAGCAGCACCGGCATCGCATTGAGCCTGGCGCCCAGGTAGTGGCCGCCTTCATGCACCACCACAGCCGCTATCACCAACCCAAAGGCCAGGATCATCGACAGAAATGGCTCCAGATCGGAGCGCAGGTGCAGGCCCAGAATCAGCGCCGCGCCCAACCAGCCCGCCAGGCCCAGGACCGCCTGCAAGCCGCGTATCAGGGTGTTCAGGGCGCCGAGCCCCTTGTTGCTGTGCATCACGGCCTTCCTTGGATGTACGACTGTTGGTGCGGGCGCGCAGACTGCCAGTTTCCACCCTTCTCGTTCAACCCGCTGGAGCAGATAAAGCTGTCGAGCCGCAGGTTCCGAGGAGCCCAGCGCTCAGCCCAGTGGCCGGCATTCGACCTGCAACAGCTTGTCGCCAAGGGACTGGCAGTCGATGCGCACCGGCAGGAAAGCCTCGATCACCGCGATATTGCTTTGCAGGTGCTCGGTCATGCGCACGGTGGTGAAGCGGCCGCCGCCGGCCAGGGCCATGGGCAACAGCAATTGGTCGGCCAGGTGCTCCGCCACCGCGGCATCGGAATCCAACCAGTCACGGGCCTGATCGATGGCCAGGTCCGCGACTTTCTCGGCCCGCAGGCTGTTCTGCCCGAAAGCGCTGAACAGCTCGGTCAGGTGCTCGAAGACAAACTCCAGCAGCAAGACATTGCCCGGGCCGTATTGCTCGTCCAACTGCACCGGGCTCAGGTGTTCCCAGGGCAGGTCCAGGCGGTTGCCGACCCGGCGCAACTCGCGTTCCGCCACATGCTCGGGCAGACCGGCACTGAGAGCCCAGGCCCGGCGTCCGAGCAGCGCACCGCGCTGCTCAAGGTGCAGAGGCTGCAGGGTCGAGGGCTGGATAAACGCCTCCAGCTCGCCGCCGCCGGCCGGGACGAATCCATGACGCAACAGTTGCAGCTCCACCCGCCCACCCATGCGCCGCAACTGCGGCAGCCAGGCCTGCTGGAGGAAGTCCACCGGTGGCGCCAGCGGGTTGTGGGTGCCGCCGCTGATACTGACGCGGCTCGGTTCAGGCGCGTGCAGCAAAGCCGGCAGCAAGGTCTGCAACACCAGGGTGCAGCTGCCGGCGGTACCGATGGCGAAGCGGTAGTCACCGCCACGAATCGGCCCCGGCTCGAAGGTCAGGGCCTGGGAGCCGAGCTCGACTCCCGAGGTGCTGGCGCCGCAGACCTCGGCCGCTGCCTGCACCGCCGTCAGGTGCTGACGCATCAGCCCCGGGCGGCTGCGCTTGGCCCGTATGTTGACGATCCGCAGGGTCTTGCCGGTGAGCATCGACAGGCTCAGGGCGCTGCGCAGTACCTGGCCGCCGCCGATGGCGCCGTCCAGTTCGATTACATCCTGTTTCATCACATTCCTTAGGCGTAGTGGTGGACGGTTGCTCTCAAGTAGTCGTCCAGCACCGCGTTGTCTTGATGGGTGCGCGCAAGCTTCGGCACCGGGCGTTCCAGCTCGGCGGCGATAAAGGCGTGCAGCGCCTGGCGCCGCGGTCCGTAAGCGGACTCGTCGGCACTGCGCTTGAGCGCCAGCAACTCATCCACTTCATCCAGCAGTGGCTGATCGTCGACCGTGCTCAGTAGATCAGCGAAGGTCATCGGCGGTCGGCCGCGACCTTGATCGATCCAGCGCACCGCCAATAAAGGTCGGAGCACGTAGAAGTATTTCTTGAGCCGCACGCTCTCGCCTTGCAGGTAACCGCGAAAGTTCTTCTTGGCCATCGACAGATAATGATTACGCGCCGCGGGCGGGCTATAGAACGCTTGCGCCAACTCCCGCAGCCGCGCGGCCGCCGCGGGTTCACTGCGATACACCAGGGGTGAATCCAGCCATTCCAGCAGGGTCGGGTTGGACTTGCGCAACAGCCCGAGGGTCTTGCGCAGCTCCCAGCCGCTGATGTCCAGTTCATCGTCCAGCGGGCGTTCGATCACGTCGCGCGCGGCATCCACCTGGATGAACCACTCGGGTTTTTCCACATAGACAAAGCGCACATCGTAGTCACTGTCGGTGGAGGCAAAGCCCCAGGCGCGGCTGCCCGACTCGCAGGCATACAGCACCGTTACATTGCGTTCGCGCTCGATGCGCGCCAATTCTTCCAGCACCCGTTCGCGCATGGCGCGACTCAGGGGGTGACGCTCTACCGCTTCCATTGTCAATATCCTGTTCAATCCGTGGCACTGGCCATCAATACCGCAAGAGTCCGCCGCTCGGGGTTCCAGATGCTCAAGCACCAGACGCCCCACCACTCCAGGCCCTCATCAAAATAATCGCTCCAGGGCGGTATTTCCGGGCCCACGCGGGCCTCGGTCACCCACTCCAGTTCCAGATTGCTCACCCAGTCGATCACCACCGGCCCGGCCTCGGGCTCCAGCCCCAGCAGCGCCAGCCATTGCTGGAAGATCGCCTCGGGGCACTCACCCTTCTCGGCAAACTGCGTGCCGTAAGGCGGATCGCTGAAGGCCGGGTACAACGCCAGGGAGTCGCCCGCAGGCTTGATCAGGGTCAACTGGCGAATTTGCTCGGCATCCAGTTCCCGGGGCTGGGCCCGCTCCACCTCCCAGCGCATCGGCTCACCGTCGCCGATATCGGCATGACGCGGGTCTTCGCGCATTCGCCGTAAGGCATCGCGGCGCTCTTGCTGCAACTGCCGGTACAACACGCTCAGTGCCTGGCGATGCAGCTCGAGGTCCACACTGGCCTGTGGTGCCACGGCCAGCACGACGAATTCGAAGACGCAGAACGCCTCTTTCATCTGCCGGCGCAAGGCCTGCCCCTGTTCATTCTCGATCGGTACCAGCAGGGCTGATTGCATGACAAATCTCTCCTTGCGTCACAACAGGCGCGTCAACGAGCCTGCAGGTAATTCACCGGTTTCTTCCAGGGCTTTCACCCGTTGCACCAAGGCCTCACGCAGCGGCTTGGGGGTCACCGGATCGAACATTCCGTAGCGCGAATCGCACCAGCTCCCCAGGGCATCGCGCCAATAAGCGCGCTCATCCGTCGCCTGCCCCAGGCGCCACAGCAGGTATTCCAGTTGCCGCCAACTGGGCTTGAGGGCCAGCAGGGCCCAGCGCCGTGCCTTCGGCAGGTCATGCCAGTGCAGGTCCAGGCGCTGTTCCAGGGCTTCGTCGAACACTGCCCAGGACTGCTGGCGCAACAGGCCCAGGGCGCAGTCGAAGACCTTGTCCGAGGGGTCGTCCAGGGCCGTCAATTGCTCGGCCATGCCGCGCTCGCCAAGGCTTTGCAGGGCCAGCAGACGCACCTTGGGCGCCGGCGACAGCAGTGCCTGTCGCACCATGGCATCGCCCGCGGACTCCTGCAGTTCGTTGATCAGGCTGAGCAAGCCCAGCCAGCCACGCTTGTTCCGCGGTGCCGGTTGCTGCAACCGATCCAGCAGCACTTGCCGCGGGTCCAGCTGGTGGCGCGGCGCCGCCCAATGGGCCAGGCAGCGCAAGGCTCCCGAAGGGTCGAGCAAGGCCTGGCGCAGATACTCCCGAGGGTCGGCCAGCAACGGCAACAGCAGCCGCAGGGCCTTGACCCGGACACTGGCGCCGCCATGACGCATCACCTCTTCCAGCAACGGCAGCGACTGCTCTGGCGCCAGTTCCCCACAGGCATCCACGGCCATCTGCCGAACGCTGACCTCAGGGTGCCGCAAGGCCAGGGTCAGCAACGCCGCCCGGTCGGCCACACCTTCCAGCAACAGCTCGAAGACAAAGCGCGCGGCCTTGCCCCGACACGTGCCAAAGGCGCCTTCAACCTCAGCGCTCACCTGAGCCATCTGCAGCACCGAGCGGGCCCGTGCCAGGGTTGTGCCGTGGTCCGCCCGCTGCTTGCTCGCCAGGGCCAGCAGCGGCGCCAGGGTCTGCAACAGCAGCCCGGCATGTTCCGGCGCCAGGTAGGCCTCGACCGCCGCGGCCGCCTCCTGACGCACCTGGGGCACCCAGTCGTTGAGGCGTTCCAGCAAGGCCGCCAGGGCCTCGGCCGAAGGCTGCGCGGCCAGGCCGCGCACGGCGGCCTGACGCACGAAACCGTTGCCGAAGCGGCTCAGTTCCAGCCAGGCGCGGTGCCTGTCCAATGCTTCCATCACCTCCCGCACGCGGCGGGCTTCGTAGTCGCTCAGCTGGTAGTGCCAGCTGAGCGGGACCGGTATCAAGGCTTCCATGTCGTCCATTGTTCTACCCCTTTACGCACACCACCTGACGCAAGGTGTGCAGCACTTCCACCAGCTCGCGCTGGGCGTGCATGACTTGGTCGATGTCCTTGTAGGCCATCGGGATTTCATCGATCACTGCTTCATCCTTGCGGCATTCCACGTGGGCCGTGGCGCGGATCTGGTCGGCCAGGGTAAAGGTGTTCTTGGCCTTGGTCCGGCTCATCACCCGCCCTGCGCCGTGGCTGCAGGAGCAGAACGCCTCTTCGTTACCCAACCCGCGAACGATGAAGCTCTTGGCCCCCATCGACCCCGGGATGATCCCCAGCTCGCCCTTCTTCGCCGACACCGCGCCCTTGCGGGTCACCAGCACCTCTTCACCGAAGTGGCGCTCTTTCTGCACGTAGTTGTGGTGGCAGTTCACCGCCTCCAGCGCCACTTCGAACGGCTTGCTGATCACCTTGCGGGTGGCCTGGATCACCAGTTGCATCATCAGCTCGCGGTTGTGCCGGGCAAAATCCTGGGCCCAGGCTACGGCTTCGACGTAATCATCGAAGTGCTGGCTGCCTTCCTCGAAGTAGGCCAGGTCACGGTCCGGCAGGTTGGCCAGGTGCTGACGCATATCCGCCTGGGCCAGGTGAATGAACAGGTTGCCGATGGCGTTACCTACGCCACGGGACCCGCTGTGCAGCATAAACCAGACCCGGTTGGCTTCATCCAGGCAGACCTCGATGAAGTGGTTCCCGCCACCCAGGGTTCCCAGGTGCTGGCGATTGTTGCTGTTGGCCAGCGCCGGGTACTTATCGGTGATCGCCTTGAACCGTGGCTGCAAGGCCGCCCAGGCCAGGTCGGTCTGCTGCGGTACATCGCCCCAGGCGCCCTTATCGCGACCGCTACGGGGTGAAGTACGACCATGGGGCACCGCCTGCTCGATGGCGCTGCGCAACCCGGCCAGGTTATCCGGCAGGTCCGAGGCGGTCAGCGAAGTGCGTGCGGCAATCATCCCGCAGCCGATATCCACCCCCACCGCCGCCGGAATGATCGCGCCCACGGTGGGGATCACGCTGCCGATGGTCGAACCCTTACCCAGGTGCACATCGGGCATCACTGCCAGGTGCTTGAAGATGAACGGCATCTTCGCGGTGTTCATCAATTGCTGGCGGGCTTCGCTTTCCACGGGTACGCCCTGGGTCCACATCTTGATCGGCTTGCCGTTGGCCACTTCCAGCAGTTGGTAGGTCTTGTGTTCCATATGCTTGACTCTTCTTCCTGTGGCCGGCGATCCGGCCCGATTCTGTTCCATACAGGTGCCTGGGGCGCCTGAGGTTATACGGTATGCCGGAGCGCTGTCCGGCATTCTACGGCGACAAAAAGTGGTGAAACATGCAGCGCGCTCTGCCACTGAGCTAGCCCCTTGCGGTTGGCGGGAATCGAACCCGCGACCACGCTGTCCTGTAGTTCCACCGGCATTCGCCGGGTCAATCAGTAATGGTTGCAGGCCAGGCCCGCGGGCAGCGACAAGGGAACAGGCACATTTGCTCTACCGACTGAGCTACAGCCTGGCGGCTGGCGGGGTTCGAACCCGCGACACGATGTAGTACCTGTGGCATTCGCTGCCAACCCGCTGACGCGGGGTAAAACGCTGCGACGACAAGGGTCGATGAAACAGTGCGTTCGTGTTCTGACCGTTGAACCACAGTGCCGCTTTCCAGCACCGGCGGGAGTCGAACCCGCACCTCGAACCTGAGATGTAGTTCCATCAGCATTCGTCGCAAAAACCGCTGAACAAAAAAGCTGGCACGACAAGAGGAGTGACTGATAGCCGGAATCGAACCGGCATAACCATGATGTACAGCCACTGGCATTCGTGCCCTCACGGGCCCTGACAAAATCTGCTGAGACGTCTTTGGATGTAGTCACAGCGGCATTCAGGGCCAATGATCAAGAAATCTTTGGCGTGCGCCGGGTCAGCGGCGCACGGTTTATCTCATTTATTGCCGATCAGGGCGCCAGCGCCTCGATCGCCTTCACCCAGTGCTGCGCACCGTAGTGGCCCGCGGTGAACTGCTCGATCACATCGAACACCGCGTCACTGAACCCCCCGACGTTGAGGATGTCCTCGCGGTCCGGCGCCTGGGTACTGGCCCCGGGCTGCATATCGATGCACACCAGCCGCGCCTGCGGGTTGATGGCCTTGATCCGCTCCCACTGACGCAGGGTTTCAGTCGCCCCATGGCGCCGCGCATCGATCCACGACTCGTTGTCCGAGACCAGGATCAAGGTGTCCACCTTGGCCCGGGTCATGGCCAGTTGCGCCAGGGGCGCCGAGCAGTTGGTGCCGCCACCACCGATGGCCGCCAGCTTCTGCGCATTGCTCATCACGCTGTCCCGAGGGTTGAGGCGGATATTCACCACCCCCCGCTCGAACGGCATGACCCGCGCCTCTGGCTGCTTGCGCAACACCGCTGCCGCCACCAGTGCCGCCACATCGATGCAACGCACCGCCGTGGTGGCGCCCTGGCGATAACCGGTGACCGGGCTGTGCATCGACCCCGAGACATCCGGGCACACCACCACCGCGCCTTGCAGCGTCGGCACGTTGGCCAGCGACAGCTCCAAGGCATCCTGCAACGCCTCGCGGACCTGCTGCGGCACCTCCTCTCCCGCCATGCGGTACGCCGCCAGCAACTGGTACGGGTAGACCCGGGCCTTGGCCACTTCGGCAGCATCCGCCAGCCGCGCCGCCACATACTCGGTGCAACCCGGCACCTGGAACGCGCCATGGCGGGCCAGGGTGTTGAGGTTCATGCGCAGCCCCTGCCAGCCCATGTTGCGCGCCTGCTCTGCCCATTGCTCGCGGCTCAGGGTTTCGTTGCCGAGCAACTGGAACGGCACCTGTGGCACTTGGCTGGTCGCACCGCTGCGAAAAGCCAGCAAGGCGCGGGTCAGCTCCGGCAGCGCCTGCACATCCACCGGCTTGCCGATCAACCAGGCAAAGAAGGCTTCGCGCCAGGCATCGCTTGGCTTGGGGTGAACCATCTTCACCACGTCCGCCAGCGAGGGCTGGTTACCCACCGAGGCCTGCAACAACTGACGCTCGGTGGCGTTGTTCAACCAGTTCTGCACCAGGCGCTTGGGCTGCGAACCCAGGGACTTGCGGCCGGTCACACCGCTGCGCAGGATCTGCACGAAGTTGCGCAGCATCTTGCCGTTGTCCACGACCTGGGCGAACAGCTCCGGCACCAGGGCCGAGCGTTGCGCCGTCAGCGCCGCCAGCAACAGCGCCGGCATGTCTTTCATATGGCCTTGCTGCCGAGCGTAACGGGCCGCCTGGGCGACAAAGCGGCTGTCGAGCTCGCTGACCAATTGCAGCACCGCATCCAGCTGACCTTCAGGCGAGGTGTAGAAGGTCGAGTTCAGGCAACCGGTCACGGCCAGCTGGGCCAGGCGGTGCTTGGCGTTGTAGGCATAAGCCGGCGCCTTGGAAGCATTCAGCGTGTCGCTGGCTGAAGCACTTGCCTGTTGGGTATTGAACAGCTGGATGTTGGCCATCTTGGCGTCTCGCTCTGTTGTCTTGTTCGTTGCCAGATACACTGCAGACGCTGTGCCAGGTTTTGTTTTTAGCTGAATTTATTTTTCAACTTATTGATTTTAAAGGGTTTTAATTTTTAATCGGCTTTTAGAAAACCAACAGCGCGACAAACACTTCGATAATTTTATATCCTTGCTTATCGCTATTTATCTTCAGGTATAAACATGTCGAGCAAGCCCACGGTCGCCATCGGTTTTGTCGGTGCCACCCTCGATCGCGTCGGCAAGGGCGCCAACCGCTGGAGCCACTGGCGGCCCAGCGTCGGCCTGTGCCAGCAGCAGGACGTGCTGATCCACCGGCTGGAGCTGATCCACGGCATCGATGCCCGGGACATCAGCCTGGCCGGGCGCATCGCCGATGACGTGCGCCAGGTGTCGCCGGAGACCGAGGTGCGCCTGCACCCCATGGGCCTGAACAACCCCTGGGATTTCGAGGAGGTGTACGGCGCCCTGCACGACTTCACCAGCGCCTACCCGTTCGACACCGAGCGCGAGGACTACCTGGTACACATCACCACCGGCACCCACGTGGCGCAGATCTGCTGGTTCCTGCTGACCGAGGCACGCTACCTGCCGGCGCGGCTGATCCAGACTTCGCCGGCGCGGCGCCGTGACCCGGGGGAACACGCCACCGGCACCCATGCGCTGATCGACCTCGACCTGTCGCGCTACGACCGCATCGCCTCGCGCTTCGCCCACAAGCGCCTGGAAGGCCTGGCCTTCCTCAAGTCGGGGATCGCCACCCGCAACCCGGCCTTCAACCGCTCCATCGAGCAGATCGAGCGCGTGGCCGTACGCTCCAAGGCGCCGATGCTGCTGATCGGCCCCACCGGCGCCGGCAAGTCGTTCCTGGCGCGGCGCATCTATGAACTCAAACGCAGCCGGCATCAGGTGCAGGGGCGCTTTGTCGAGGTCAACTGCGCCACCCTGCGCGGCGACGGCGCCATGTCGGCGTTGTTCGGCCATATCAAGGGCGCCTTCACCGGCGCGCAGAATGCCCGGGACGGCCTGCTGCGGGCAGCGGACGGCGGCATGCTGTTCCTCGACGAGATCGGCGAGCTGGGACTGGACGAACAGGCAATGCTGCTCAAGGCCGTCGAGGAGAAACGCTTCTTCCCCATGGGCTCGGACAAGGAAGTGGACAGCGATTTCCTGATCATCGCCGGCACCCACCGCGACCTGCGCGGGCGGGTCGCCCAGGGCCTGTTCCGCGAAGACCTGTATGCCCGGATCAACCTCTGGACCTTCGACCTGCCGGGGCTCGCCGGGCGCCGTGAAGACATCGAGCCGAACATCGATTTCGAGCTGGAGCGCCATGCCCGCGAGCAAGGGCAACTGGTGCGTTTCAACCTGGAAGCCCGACGCCGTTACCTGGCCTTTGCCAGCTCCGGCGAAGCGGCGTGGCTGGGCAACTTTCGCGAACTGTCGGCGTCCATCACCCGCATGGCGACCCTGGCCGACAGCGGGCGCATCGACCAGGCCCAGGCCGAGGAGGAGATCCAGCGCCTGCGCCACGCCTGGGGCCTGGAGAACGAAGAGGACGAACTGCAGGCACTACTGGGCGACGAGGTGGAACTGGACCTGTTCGACCGCCTGCAACTCAAGGCGGTGATTGCCGAATGCCGTCGCGCCGACAGCCTGTCGGATGCCGGGCGCCGGCTGTTCGGCGTGTCACGCCTGGGCAAGGCCAACCCCAACGACGCCGACCGCCTGCGCAAATACCTGGCGCGTTTCGGCCTGGACTGGAAGCAGATCACCCCCGGCGACTAATCCCGCGGTGCCGGCACCGCGAACACCCCGCTGGCCCGCGCCACTTCACGTTCGCCGACCCGCAGCAGCACCGTGGCAAAGGCCATCTGCCGACCGCGCTTGGCATGCTCCAGGCGCACCTCGATCCAATCCCCTACCTGCACCGCACCCAGGTAGTCGAGGGTCATGCTGGCAGTGATCAAGGGCAGCGGCGGATCGCTGGAAAACGCCATGGCATACCCCATGCCGATGTCCGCCAGGGTGGCGATGATGCCGCCATGCACCGTGCCCCGGCCGTTGGCATGCCGGGTGTCGGCACGCAGACCGAGGCACAGCTCACGGCCACTGCCGCGACCATAGACCGGGCCGATCAGCTCCAGCAGCGGACTGCTGCGGGGCAAGGGACTGAAACCCTGGGGGATAGTCGCTTCACTCATGGTGTTTTCCTTGAAAAAGGTAGTCCGATGGGTAGTCACCAACGCCAGCCTCCAGAGCCCTACAGCCAGCAGCTCGCAATGAGGCAACTAAACAGAGTCGGTCAAAACGTAGGGTTGCGGTTGATACACCAACAGGTCACCAGGCTGGCAGCTCAAATGGCGACAAATCGCTTCAAGAGTACTGAGGCGCACACCCTTGACCTTGCCTTGCTTCAACAAGGACAGATTTTGTTCGTTGATGCCAATCGCTGCTGCAAGGTCTTTTGATTTCACCTTTCGCTTCGCCAGCATCACATCCAACTCAATAATGATTGTCATGAAGTGACCTTACACAAAAGTTTGATTTTCAGAGTCGACTTCACTCGCATGCACCAAGATCCGGGCTATCACAGCAATGCATCCGGCAAGGAAAAGAGCGACGAAATCGGCAGGCGTGAAGCTGACGGTAAAAATATGCTCGCCGGGTGGCGCATGCAGGGTGACCAGAATGCTCAGTAGCGGCGTACATATAAAACCTGAAACCACCCAAAGCACGACCCCGCGCCCCACTTTCCCCAAGTGAACGGCAGCGCTACTGGAAAAATACTCGCCACGGGCATATCCCTGAAACAGGCGACGAAGGTGATTCAAGCCACTGGCCAAGGCGACCAAAGGCACACTGGAGACCAGAATCGCCCCTAATACTTGCCACCATGCAAGCATTTCAATTTTTACCGCAAGCTGGTTGAGCATCATTCCGCTTAGTGAAAATCCCACCCCCAATCCATCGCTTGACCCCAGTATCGGAAAGACCCACAGCGCGGCATTGAAAACCAGCATGCACGTAATGAACACCAGCGTTAGAACAGCCATACGCTGGCTAAATTGAGCGAGAGGGTTAAGGGACATCGGCTTGCCTCATGAATGATTGAGGCGCAGACAATACAAATAAAATTATCGTGTAGCAATAATTTTTATACGTAAATCACTAATTAATTTCCTATTAAACCGATCTTCGTTGCAGGGTAGCCTTAGACAGGGACGACGACCTTGTTGGCTGTGTTCGCCAGCTGTGGGCCAACCCTATCGGCTGGGTGACGATGCGCCTAAGCCGATTACGAACGGCCGCATCGCTGCGAGCGATCTTGCGCAACGAAGTGCCTGGGCAGTATTTGGCTTTCATGCACCACAACAAGATCGTAGCCACTCCGAGAAGAGCGCTAAGATGCGCGCCTGCGCCCTAGTCGCAGTTTCAAGTATTCAAGGAGCCCCCATGCAACATCAGGACGATCACCCTTCCATCCCACGCCGACTGGCCTTTGCCCTGCTGGGCGCCCTGGCCCTCAGCGCCTGCTCTCCCAGTGATCACAACAGCTCCGCGGTGGCCCTCGGTGGTGCCCAGGGCAAGGCCGGCGCCCTGCTGGCCTACGAGCATGAACTGCGCCTGTCGCTGCCGGCCGCACAGATCGGCCCGCGCCTGGAGCAAACCCGCGAAGCCTGTGAAAGCGCCAAGTTCGGCGCCTGCAACATCCTGCGCCTGGAACAGGGCCCCTACAGCGCCCAGGTGATCCTGCGCATTGCCCCCGAAGGGGTCGAGCCCATCGTCGGCCTGGCATCCGAAGGCGCCCAGGTCGGCGAACGCATCACCAGCGCCGAAGACCTGGCCGACGCCGTGGCCGATGTGCAGCGCCAGCAGCAACGGCTCAAGGGCCAGCAACAACGCCTGGATGAACTGGCGGCACGCAAGGACATCAGCGTCAGCGACCTGATTGCCCTGAGCAAGGAGCAGGCGGGAATCGAGAACGACCTGCAAGCCCTGGCCCAGACGGCTGCCGGACACCAGCGCCGCCTGGACACCAACCGCCTGACCCTGAACTTCCTGCCCAGTGACGGCGCAGAACGCGGTTCAAGCCTCAAGCGCGCCTTCAGCGACCTGCCGAACAACCTGGCCGACGGCACTGCCGCAGCCCTGGAGAAAGGCAGCCATGCCCTGCCCTTCTTGATCATGGCCTTCCCCCTGGCGCTGCTGTGGGTCTGGCTGTGGCGCAAGTTCGTGCGTCGCCCTGCGCCACGCAATCACTGACACCGGGCATGCCGGTGCCCTGCCTCTTGGGAGTGGACAAGGGCACTGGCAAACACCGTTCAGCCGGCCTGACGCTCAGCCTCGGCACGCCGTTTCAGGTACATGCGTGTAGCCACGGCTGGCGCGTCGCTGGCCACGGAGATTTCATAATGATGCTCATCCTGAGCATCCAGCGCGGCCTCCAGCGCCCCTAGCCCCTCGACATCCTCATTGAACGCCGCGAACAGCTGCTCATGCATGAACTGCCCCAGGGCCTGGTCGTGCCGGGCAAAGTCGCGCCCGTGGACAATGAAATAGTGCAGGCTGCCGGTGGTTTCCGGGGTGAGGATATGCGCCGTGCGGATATTGAACTGTTCACGCTGCGCGGCCGGCAAGGCACTGTCGTAGAAGCTCACGCTGACCTGGTGCAGGCCGGGTGAGAGGAACTCCGACGTGGCGATCCGCGCCGCCGTGGCGCATTGCCCAAGCCCTGTGGTCTGGCCCCATACCGGCGCCAGGGTGGTCGGCACCACCTCACGGATCAGGCGGTAATGCCCTTCCTTGAGATCGAGCTTGTAAGGCGCACTGGCATAGTCGGGAGTGCCAATGGTGTTGGCATGCAGGAAACTCAGGTGGGTCAGGTCCATGAGGTTTTCGTGCAAGCTGACATAGTTGCCCGGGTGGTGGAAATAACCACTGGTGCAGGCCCACTCCGCGGCGTCGATCCAGGCCAGCGGCGGAATCTGTGCGGTGTCGGCCCGTTCGGCGTCGCCCAGCCAGATCCACAGCAATGGCCCCTGGCTCAGCAACGGGTAGCGACGCACGCCGATACCGCGCGGGCAGGTCTTTTGCGACGGCACCTCGACCAGATCACCGGCCGCGTCATAACGAAAGCCGTGGTAGCCACAGACAATGCTGTCACCGTCCAGCTCACTGCGTGACAGTGGAAACGAACGGTGGGCGCAGCGATCCTCCAGCGCCACCGCGTCACCGGCCAGGGTGCGGAACAGCACCACCCGGCGATCCAGCAGGCGCCGAGCCAGCAAGTGGCGACCGACCTCATGAGTGAACGCCGCGACGTACCACTCGTTGTAGATAAAGGGCGTATCGCGATTGGCCATCGGCTCGTTGGCCTTGCGCGCATGGGTGATCAATTGCGGGGTAGGCAGGGACATGGCAGCTTCCTCTTCAAAGGACGGGTGGCAACGCGGCGGCTCACAGGTCCAGCTCCAGCGTGGCACTTGAGGTACGCGAGACGCAGACCATCAGGCTGCGGCCCGCGGCCTTTTCGGCATCGGAAAGAATCAGATCACGGTGCTCCGGCACCCCGGCGCACACGGTGGTTTCGCAGCTGCCGCAGATACCCGAGCGGCAGGCAAACGGCACCTGAATGCCGTGCGCCTCCAGGGTCTCGAGAATGCTCTGCGACGGCGGCACCCACAGGCTCAGACCCTGGCGCCGCAGCACCAGGTTGAACCCCTGCTCCCCTGCCACGCTCACTGGCGCAGCGCTGAAGCGTTCGAAATGCAGGCGTTCAGCCAAGGCCCCTGCCTGCGCCTGCAGCGCGTCGAGCAAAGAGGCAGGTCCGCAGCCATAGAGGTGCTCGCCGTCGCGCAAGGAGTTCAACAGTTGGCCGGGGTCCAGGCGTCCCCCGGGCTCATCGCTGAAGTGCCAGCTCACCCGCTCGCTGGCCAGTTCGCGCAGGACTTCATAAAACGCTGCGCGATGCTGATTGCGCGCGCAGTAGATCAGCCGCCAGTCCCTGCCTTGGGCCTGGCACCAGCGCGCCATGGAAAGGATCGGCGTAATGCCAATGCCAGCGGCCAGCAGGCAATAACGCTCAAGGTCCTGATCCAGCGCGAAACCATTACGTGGCGCACTGCAGGCCAGGGTGTCGCCTACCCGCAGTTGCTGGTGCAGATACCGCGAACCGCCTCGGGTATCCGGCGCCAGGCCGACCGCAAGCACATAGCGGTGACGCTCGGCTGGATCGTTGAGCAGCGAATAGTGACGCAGGCCGTGACCGTCCAGGAGGATTTCCAGATGGGCGCCAGCGGTAAAAGGCGGCAATGGCCGACCGTCGATGGCTGCCAACTCGATCTGCATCACGTCCCTGGCCTGAGCCGAGTACCCGGTGACGCGCAGGCGTAAAGGATGAAGGTTCATGGCAGTCCTGATCAGCGGGATAGGCGCCAGATTACGATCGCCTGCCACAAACCACTGTCCCCCACGAGGTGGACAGGCCACGGGATCGACTGCACACTGCCAGACACTCGTTAACAGGTTAACCATTGGTTGATCTTCCAGACCCAGAACAACAATAACCAGCCGTGATGCCATGATCAGCCCAAGCCCCCAGCAGGCTTCAGCCTTGCCAATGGAACTCGAGCATTTCAGCCAACTGGCCTGCACCCTGGGAACCCAGGCGTTTCCCAGCGCGCTGCTGAGCTACCTCGGCCAATGGGCCAACTGCCAACATTTCTCCTTGCTGCGCATCAGCGACAACCGGGCGCAATTGCTCCTGGCCGGCACCCGGCACCACGACACCGGCCTGGTGATGCGCTGTGGGCAGGCGTATGTCGAGCGCTACCATCGTCACGACCCATTGTTCGAATCACTGCGGCAGATGCCCGGGCAAATGGGCCATCTACGGGCCCAGGACATCCGCTTCACCCCTTACAGGGAAAGCATCTATCTACGCCACGGCATCAGCGAACGGCTGTCCAGCCTGTACCTCGACGAGCAGGACCGGCCAACCCTGTTCAACCTCTACCGGCACCGTGACCAGGGCACCTTCAGCGATCACGAACTGCACATGTGCGAAGCCCTCAACCCCGCCCTGCTGCAATTGCTACGCGGCCACCTGGCCCTGAGCGAGCAGCTGCAAACCCGGGACCAGCGACACCGGCTGCTCGCACACTGCCCCGGCCTGACGCCCCAGGAGATCGAGATCTGCACCCGCCTGCTGCTGGGCATGACGCATGCCGGTATCGCCGCCGACCTGGGGCTCAAGGAAAGCACGGTAAAGACCTATCGCAACCGGGCTTTCGAACGGCTCGGGATCAACTTTCGCAGCCAGCTGTTTGCCCTGTTCCTCGGCGGCTGACTGCGCCAGGCCAGTGGCGTAGAGCCAGGCCTGCTCATTGCCGCGGCATGAGCCAGAGGCCCTGGGCTTCCAGCGCCAGCAGCAGGCGTTCCAGGCCGATGCCGAAGCCGGCGCCCTGGCGATAAGCCCCCGCCCCCACCACTTGCTGCTGCGCCCCCAGGCTCGGACACCGCACCTCGAAACCTTCGCCATTGAGGTAATAGGTCAGACCGCGCTTGACCCCAAGATTGAGCTCATAGGCCAAGCCCAGAGAATCCAGAAAACCCACGCACAATGCGCGAGCGGACTCCAGCGCCTGCTCGGGATCGGGGCCGAGTATCTCCAGGCCCAATTGGGTGAACTCACGGTAGCGGCCCGCTTGCGGACGCTCGTAGCGGTAGCAGCGCGCCACGTAGAAAAAGCTCGCCTGCCGGCGCCCGGCCAGCAGTGCGTCGGCGCTTTCCTGAAACAGCGCCGTAGCTTCCGGAATCAGGCAGCAAGGGCGGCCGGCCTTGTCGTTGAAGGCCCACATCTGGCCAATCACTTCGCTGCCGCCGGCCTTGTCGATAAACGTGTCCTGGCCCCACAGCGCCGGGACTATGACTTCTTCAGCAGCCGCTTCGATGAAGCCAGCTCCGAAACCTTCCTTCAAGGATACGCAGGGCAGCGGCTTGTTCGCCGGTGATCATTCGGGTGCCACGGAGCATGGTCATGGGTATTTCCTCTGGGTATTTGACAGGCAATAAAAAAGGCGCCCTGCAGGGCGCCTTGGTGGTATCTCAACGGTCAGTGATTGCGGGAGCGGATCACTGACGGCTCGATGCGCATACGCGACCACGGCCCCTGGGATGAGGTCCGGTGATGATGGAGACGAGTACGGCAGCGGGAAAAAATCATCGCGCATCCTGACATGCCGTCGCGATCACTGACAAGCCCGGCGGCTCGCCGCGCCGAGCGGATCCACCCTGGCGCTCTCAACGCCATGCGGCAACAGCGCCTGGGCGAGGTGTTGCATGGGTTCTCAGAAACGCACCGGTAATCGAGCCGGATGCCTCCAGCATCGCCAGCGGCGTGCCTTCGAAGATCACTGCTCCGCCCTTGTGACCGGCACCCGGGCCCATTTCAATCAACCAGTCGGCATGGGCGATAACGTCCAGATTGTGTTCGACGACAATCACCGTATGACCCTTGTGCGTCAGCTCATCGAACAAGCCCAGCAGCCGGTCGACATCAGCCCTGTGCAGCCCGGTGGTGGGCTCGTCGAAAAGGTACAGGCTGCCATCGCCTTCCAGGCGCGAGGCCAGCTTCAGGCGCTGGCGCTCGCCCCCTGAAAGCGTGCTCAGGCGCTGCCCGAGAGCGACATAACCCAACCCCACCCGCACCAGGCGCCTCAAGAAGTCGATGATCTCGGTCTGCCCGATAAAGAACGCCATGGCCTCGGTCACGCAAACACCCAGAACCTGCGCAATGTTCAGCCCCTGCCAAGTGACCGCACGCGCCGCTTGGCTGAAGCCGGTGCTGGCGCATGCCTCGCAGGGCGTCTCGACGCTGTCCATGAACGCCAGGTCGGTGTAGATCAAGCCCAGCCCTTTGCATGCCGGGCAGGCGCCCTGTGCATTGTTGCTGAACAAGCTGACGGGTTGGCCGCTGGTGCGGGCAAACAGCGCTCGAACGGCATCGAGCGCGCCGATGTAGCTCACCACTGACGAACGCCGAGTGCCACCCAGCGCGCCCTGGTCGATCAACACCGCGTCAGGGTAGTTGCGCGGCAGCAGACGGTTGACCAACGTGCTCTTGCCGGACCCGGCGACGCCGGTGACCACCGTCAACACCCCGGTGGGAATGGCCACACTGACGTTGTGCAGGTTGTGCAAAGACAGATCGCGCAACTGCAACTGGCCCGTCGCGGGCCGTGGCTCACAGTTGATGGTCGACACCCGCGACAAGCAGCGCCCCGTGAGGGTATCGGCCTGGCACAGCCCGGGGTAATC
>NZ_JAAARM010000060.1 GCF_009908285.1 Pseudomonas sp. Fl4BN1 | reverse complement strand
TCCCTGCCCTGTTCGATCCTGCTACTGGCGGGTGGACGCGGGGCGCGCATGGGTGGCCGCGACAAGGGCCTGCTGCCCTGGCAGGGCCAGCCGCTGATTGCCCATGTACACGCCGTGGTACGGCCCTTTACCGATGACTTGATCATTTCCTGCAACCGCAACGCCGAGCAGTATCGGGCCTATGCCGACCAGTTGGTGGCGGATGATGCACAGGAAGACTTCCCCGGGCCCTTGGCGGGTGTCCTCGCGGGCCTGGCAGCGGCCCGCCATCCCTGGCTGCTGATCCTGGCCTGTGACGCACCAAAGATCGACGCGGCCTTGATCCAGGCGCTGCTGAACGCACGCACCGCCGACAAGCGCCCGGTGATGGTGCAACAGGCTGGGCAATGGCAACCCATGTTCAGCCTGATGCCCACGGCGCTCTTGGCCGACTTGCGCCAGGCCTGGGAGACCGGTGAGCGCAGCTTGCTGCGGGCCCTGGACCGGCACGGGCTGACGGCCCTGCAGTGTGCACTGGACGACCCGCGACTGAGCAATTTCAACACCCCGGAACGACTGTCCGAAACCACACCCGAGCACCTGCAGCAATACTGACCCTTACTCTTCCCACCACAGGTGCCATTGTGGACATCAAGCAACTCAAGTTTCTCATCGCCCTGGAACAGACCCGGCACTTCGGCCAGGCCGCCGCGCGCTGCCATATCACCCAGCCGACCCTGTCCATGCGCCTGCGCAACCTTGAGGATGAACTGGACCTGATCCTGGTAACCCGCGGCCAGCGCTTCGAGGGCTTCACCGAGGCCGGCGAACGGGTGCTGGCCTGGGCCAAGACCCTGCTCGCGGCCCACGACGGGCTGTTCGCCGAAGCCGCCGCCTGCCGTGGGCAACTGGTGGGCAACCTGCGCCTGGGCCTGGTGCCCCTGAGCAGCTTCAATCCCATCAGCTACGTGCAGAAGCTGTCCGCACACTTTCCCGAACTCAAGTTCAGCCTGTCGTCCATGAGCTCCGATCGGATTATCGAAGACATCGGCAACAACCAGCTGGACCTGGGAGTCTGCTACCTGGATCACGTCAACCCCAACTACCTGGACTTCTTCAAGATCGGCCAGACACGGGTCGGCCTGCTCTACGACACTCGGCACTTTCACTTCGAAGGCAATCACATGAGCTGGGAAGAGGCCGCCAAGCTGCCGCTGGGCATGCTCAGCAGCGGCATGCATTATCGGAAATCCATCGACCTGAGTTTTCGCAGCCGCGGCCTCAACCCGCAGCCGATCCTGGAAAGCGATTCGACCCACCAATTGTTCCAGGCGATTCACCAGGGCTTCTGCTGCTCGATCATGCCGTTGGACAGCGGCCTGGATTCGCCCATCGAGCACCTGGCCTTCATCAACCTGCCGGATGCCAGCGTGCTCGCGCCCCTGGGCCTGGTGATGCGCAAGACCGAGCCGCGCTCGGTGATTGCCGAGCAGTGCTTTGCCCAAGCCAGGGCGCTGTTTGCGCCCACCAGCGACTAAGTGCCCACGGGCTTTTTTTCGCGCTGCCGCCCATCCATTGCCGGCAGCGCATTGAGTATGACGAGGTGAATTCATGGTGTGCCGGATCGAACCAGCGGATCAACAACCCGAGGCCAACGCGCCCGCACCCGCGCCGCAGCGCGTGACGTACCGGGAATACACCCCGGCGGGGCTCGTGTCCCAGGCGCCGCTGGCGGCCGAGATCGCCCTGGCCATCACCTATAACGGCCTGAGCCAGGCGGTGATGATGGTGTCTCCCGGCAACCTCGAGGATTTCATTCGCGGCTTCAGCATCACCAACGACATCGTCACTGACCTCGATGAAATCTACGATATCCGCCTCAGCCACTTTCCCCAGGCCTGCCAGGCCGACGTGGAGATTTCCAACCGGGCGTTCTGGGCGCTGAAGGACCATCGTCGGCAAATGACCGGCACCAGCGGCTGTGGCTTATGCGGAGTGGAAGCGCTGGAACAGGCACTGCCGCAACTGCAGGTTCTGCAGCCGGTGCCACTGCCGCCCGCCGAGCATTTGCAAGGCCTGCGCGATCGTATCGAACAGGCGCAGCACATGGCCCGCAGCAGCGGCGCACTACACGCGGCGCTGTACTTCGACGAACAAGGTGAAGTGCGCCTGTGCCAGGAAGACATCGGTCGGCACAACGCCCTGGACAAGCTGATCGGGGCCCTGCTGCATGCCCGGATCGACAGTCGCCAAGGGTTCATCGTGGTCACCAGCCGCTGCAGCCTGGAGCTGATCCACAAGGCAGTGCGGGCCCAACTCGGGACCCTGGTGAGTCTCTCGGCCCCGACCGCACTGACCGTGCAATGGGCCAACAAGCACCGCCTGAACCTGATCCACGTGCCCCAGCGCAACGCCCCACGGATCTACAGCCCGGCGTAGCGACTGGAGCCCGAAAGCGTCGGCCGGCCGCTCACTGCAAGACACTGCGCCGGCGCTTCAGGGTCCAACCTTGCTGCATGCCGGCAGCGGCCAGCAGGATCGCGCCGACGCCGATCCATTGCAGCAGCCCGAGGCGATGACCAAAGGCCAGCCAGTCGACGAAAATCGCCGCAATCGGATAGATAAAGGACAGGGCTCCGGTCAGCGCCGTCGGCAACTTCTGGATCGCCCCGTACAGCAGCACATACATCACCCCGGTGTGGACGATGCCCAAGGTCAGCAAGCTGGCCCAGGCCGTGGCCTGCTGGGGCGGCGTGCCGAGATTGGCCCAGGGCGCCAGCAACAGCACGCCGGTGCAGACCTGGATCAGCGCGATCAGGTGCGGCGGCGTACCACTCAGGCGCTTGATCAACAGCGCGGCGAAGGCATAGAGCAGCGCCGCGCCCAGGGCCAGGGCAATGCCCAGCAGGTAGTCGCTGCCGGTTCCGGCCTGCTCGCCATGGGCGCTGACGATGGCCAGCATCCCGGCAAACGACAGGCACAACCAGAACAGTTTCTGCGCAGTGAGCTTCTCCCCCAGGAACACCGCCCCCAACGCCACCAGAATGAACGGCTGGACGTTGTACACCGCCGTGCCGATGGCAATCGACGCCCGGGAATAGGAGGCAAACAGCAGGACCCAGTTACCGACAATCGCCACTCCGCTGAGCACCGCCAGGATCAGCAAGCGCCTAGTCAGAATGTTCTTACGTAAAAAACCGAAAGCGCCGCAAATCAGCAGCAAGGTCCCAGCGCCGAACAGGCAGCGCCAGAACACCACGTCCAACAACGCCTGCCCGGACATCAGGACGAACCAGCCAATGGTTCCGGAAATCAGCATGGCGGCGGTCATTTCCAGCGATCCGCGACGGGTCAGTGCATCCATCATCAAGCTCCTCTGCAAGTGGGCAAATTATGCCCAGCGCCGCCCTGCCCTCACCAGTTCAAAACCTAGGCTAGAATCCAGCAAAGCCTTTTTTATCAAGGCAAAAATAATCATTCACCTAACGAGATTGCCATGCTTGATGCCATCGACCAGGCCCTGATCAACGCCCTGATGCAGGACTCCCGCCGCTCCCTCAAGGCGCTGGCGAAAATCAGCGGGCTGTCCGCTCCGAGCGTCGCCGAAAGACTGAAAAAACTGGAAGAACGCGGCGTGATCAGCGCTTATACCCTGGAAGTCGACACCAAGTTCCTCGGCTACCAATTACAGGCGATCGTCCGTATCCGTCCATTGCCGGGCAAATTGCAGGAGGTGGAACGGCAGATTCTGGCGATTGCCGAGTTCACCGAATGCGACAAGGTCACCGGCGACGACTGCTTCATCGCCCGCCTCCAGGTGCGCTCCATGGAACAGCTGGACACGCTGCTGGATCGCCTCAACCATTTCGCCGAAACCAACACCGCGATCATCAAGAAATCGCCCATCAAACGGCGCTTGCCACCCATGGAATGAAGACGGGTTCCAGGTCTCTCCCAGAACCGAGAAAGAGCGCCAACAGACACCTGGAACACCGCTGAGATACCTGACCTAGACGCATTTTCTACAACTATCCTACAAACATCCCTACAATCTTTAAGGAAGTTTCCCAGCAAACATAAGACAATTCTTAAAGTTCGGCAGACGTCTTTTTGACGTCAACTTCAGTGATACCCTGCGAAACCTCTGACGAACCCACTAGCAAAATGCCGCTCCTCCGAAGGAAGCCTGCGTTTTGCTGTGCGCTTATGCCTGTCGAAAAGCCGAGTACCTTAAACCGATGTCGATCCGCGTCCAGATAGCCGATGACCATCCCCTGACTCTGATCGGGATTCAAACCCTGCTGGAGAACCATGCTGAGTTGCAGGTGGTCGCCCAAGCCCACAGTGTCCAGGCGTTGCTGGAGAACTTGCAGCGCCAGCCCTGCGACTTGCTGTTGACCGACCTGATGATGCCCGGTGGCGATCAGGTGGACGGGATCCGCCTGATCCGGCGCCTGCGTGTGCTGTATCCCGCACTGTCGATCGTGGTGATCACCATGCTCGACAACCCGGCACTGATCAGCAGCGTGCTCAAGCTCGGGATCCAGGGCCTGGTGAGCAAGCGCGGCCTGCTCAACGACCTGCCCAAGGCAATCGCGGCCACCTCGCGCGCGCCTTTTGTGTCAGCGTCGATCCAACACTTGCTCGATACCAGCACCGCCTTGCACGGCAAACCCTTGATGCAGCCTGAACAATTGTCCGCCCGGGAGATCGAAGTCCTGCGCCTGTATGGCACCGGCATGAGCATCGGCGCCATTGCCCTGCACTTGTGCCGCAGCAAACAGACCATCAGCACGCAAAAAAGCAGCGCCATGCGCAAGCTTGGCCTGGACACCTCTGCCAGCCTGTTTCTGTACATCCAGGAACATGGCCTTTCCTGAGTCGCCGAGCGCGGCCGATCCCGGAGCTCCCCCCTTATGCCCCTGATTTCGCTTGCCTTCGTGCGCCGGAGGATGCAGCGCTTTTGCCTGCTGATCATCCCCCTGGCCTGCCTGGGTACCCTGACCCCCGTCTGCGCTGACGACAGTTTTGCAGCGACGACGGACAGCAACCTGCCGCTGAACACGTTACTGTCCATGCGCAACAGCCTGCCCCGCAAGACCCTCAAAGTCGCCCGCATCGTGCCCCCGGACCGACCTTTGGAAAGCGCCGGCAATCAGGTCCTGAAATCAATTTCCGACGAATACCTGAAGCTGATCGGCAAACAGTTGGACCTGCACTTTCAAACCGTCGAAGTGCCCTCGCCCCAGGCCGCAGTGGACGCCTTGCTGGAACACCGGGTCGACCTGCTGTCCCGGGCCACCGAGTTCGAGGAGGCCAACCCGAACCTGCGCCTGAGCCAACCCTATCTGCACAACCTGCCGATCATCGTCGGGCGGGTCAGCGATCAGAGCCTGCCCCCGGACCTGCAAGGCAAACAGCTCCTGGTGCTGGAAAACTACCTGCAACCGGAGCGAGTTCAACAGGCCTATCCCCTGGCCACGATACGCCTGGTGCGCACCACCGCGCTGGCCTTCGAACAACTGGCCCAGGGCGAGGCGGATGCCTTCATCGGCGACCAGTTTCGCGCCAACCTGTACCTCCAGGCACGTCCGGACCTGGCCCTGCACAACAAGTTTTCCGCACACCTGCCCAACACCGGCTTCGCCTTCGCCGTGCGCCGCGACGAGCCAACCCTGCTGGCCCTGCTCAACCATGCCCTGTACGGCGTTCCCGAGGCGCAGAAACTCAGGATCCAGCAGCACGCCAGCCATGGCCCCTTCCCCTTTTCCCCTACCGACGCATTCATGCTCAGCCCCCAGGAACTGGCCTGGCTGCGCAGCCATGGGCAAATCAACCTGCTAGCCGAAGAAGCCCCGCCGTACCTGTACCGCACCAGCGACGGCCAATGGGCGGGGCTGAGCATCGACCTGCTGCAAACCCTGGCCACCGCCTTTCGCCTGAAGCTCAACGTCCAGCAGAGCCTGTCCCGAAGCAACGACCTGGAACAGTTGACCCAGGGCAGCGCCGACCTGACGAGCCGGGCCCTGGGTGTCGTCACCGGCTCGCGCGGCGTGCGCTTCAGCCAGCCCTACGGCCCCCGCAACTGGACCTTCATCGTCCGCGCCGGCGACAGCTCGCCCAGCTCCCTGGAAGCCATGGAGGGCCGCAAGCTCTCGCTGTCACGTCATCACCCACTGTACGACCACCTGCGCATGCGCTACCCCAAGGTCCAGCTGATACTCACCGAGAACTTCCAGCAGTCCCTGGACCTGGTGCGGCAGCGGCAGGTCGATGCCACCCTGGACAGCCCCAGTGCCAGCGAGGTGCAACCCGGGCCGAGCCTGCAATACGGCCTGTCGGTCAAGGCCATGCCGACGCCCCATCAATTTGCCGCGGCCGCCGACTCCGCCGAGTTGCTGAGCATCATCGACAAGTTGCTGGACTCGCTGTCGCGCACCCCCCAAAGCGATATCCAGGTGATCGCCGAACACCCCCGGGACAACTTCTGGGAGTGGGCTGCCGACCAGGCCTGGCACGTCGGCGTGGTGGTCCTGGTGATCTTCGTCCTGTCGCTGATATGGAACTGGCGGCTGAAGATCCAGGTCAAGGAACGGATCTGCGCCCAGACCCGGCTGCAGGACAAGCTGGCGTTCCAGTTTTCCCTGCTCAATGGCCTGCCGACCCCACTGTATGTATGCGACCTGCATGGACGGCTGAGTACCTGCAATCGTGCCTACGAGGAGTTTTTCTGCACCTCCGAGGATCAGGTCCTGGGCTACCTGCCCACCGAGCAGAGCAACATGCCCGCAGACTTTGCCCTGGTCCTGCAGGAGGAGCACCAACAGTTGCTGCACAGCCACCGGCCGCGCTTTCTCGACACCAGCCTGTCCATCAAGGGTGAGCAACGCTATCTGTATCAATGGCTGGTGCCGTTCTACAGCGCCCGCGGGCTGTTGCAGGGATTGCTGGGAGGCTGGCTGGACATCTCCGAACGCAAGCACCTGGAGATCAAGCTGCGTGAAGCCAAGCAGGTGGCGCTCAAGGCCAGCGCCGCCAAGAGCGAATTCCTCGCCTCCATGAGCCATGAACTGCGCACGCCACTGAATGCCCTGGTGGGGTTGCTGGAGCTGGAAACCAGCGGCCGCAACGCGCCCTCGCACAACCTGCGGGTGGCCCAGCAATCGGCAACGTCGATGATCGACCTGATCGGCAACATCCTCGACCTGGACAAGATCGAGAGCGGCCTGATGCAACTGGCCCCCCACCCCACCGCCCTGGAGCCGTTGCTGACCAACAGCCTTGGCCTGTTCGCCGCCCAGGCCCGGGAGAAGAACCTGCAACTGCACTTCGACTACCAGGCCGACAGCCAGCGCCTGTACTGGGTCGACTCCCTGCGCCTGCAGCAGATCTTCCACAACCTGATCAGCAACGCACTGAAATTCACCGACCGTGGCCGCATCCAGGCGCGGATCACGGAAACCGCATTGCGTGAAGGCGTCAGCCTGCTGACCCTGAGCGTCTGCGACACCGGCATCGGTATTCCTCAGGCCTTGCAGCCACTGATCTTCGAGCCCTATCGCCAGGCCAGCGCGCGCACCGCCCACCTGTACGGCGGCTCGGGCCTGGGCTTGAGTATCTGCAGCCAGCTGAGCCAGTTGATGGACGGCCATATCTGGCTGGAAAGCGAATCTGGCCAGGGCTGCTGTGTGCATGTCGAGCTGCCCCTGAGCTGGCAGTTACCCCTCGCACCGTCCCCCGAACCCCTGGCAGCGGAACAGCAGGCAGCCAAGGCGTTGCGGGTATTGGTGGTGGATGACGTGTCCACCAACGGCCTGGTGCTGACGCTGCAACTGGCTCGCCTGGGCCACCAGGCAGAGCACGTGTGCAGCGGTGAACAGGCCTTGTTGAGCCTCAGTGAAAAGCCCTATGACGTGCTGATCAGTGATTGCAACATGCCGGAGATGGACGGCTATGCGCTGACCCGTGCGGTACGCGAGGACGAGCAGCGTCGAGGCATGCCCCCGCGCCTGATCATCGGCTACACCGCCAGTGCCCTGAGCAACGAGGCCACCCAGTGCTCCAATGCCGGGATGAACGACCTGATGATCAAGCCGGTGACCCTGGCGCGCCTGCAGGAAGTCATCAGCAACCACAGCTCGATTGAAGAGGAACAGATGTTCGACCGCTCGTTCAACCTCGATCACCTGGACGAGGTGGGCCGCAACAGTTCGATCCTGCGGCGGCGCATCCTGCTGGAGTTGATCAAGAACCTGCAGCAGGAAATCCAGCAACTGCGCGACACCGACCTGGCCGGCGTGCCGCAGAGCATCGGCGACCTGAGTCATCGCCTGACCGGGGTTGCCTGCTTGATCGACGCCAGTGAAATGGCGGCTGCCTGCCACGCGCTGAGGCAGGTCAACCTGCAGCAGCCGCACGCCATCCGCCACTGCCAGGCGCAACTGCTCAAGACCCTGGAGCGGATCTTCGAGCAGGCCAAGACCGATCTGGCGGCCTTGCGCCAACCACTCAAGCCCTGGTCTCGAGGCATCGCCCGCGCGCCCCTGGTTCACTCTCGTACTGGTCCGATGTAAACCGCGACCCACTCTTCCTACTCTGGCGCCTGCTTTCGGGGGGCGCCAGACAAGGATGCCAGACTCAACTTGAGCAGCTACATCCCTCCCCACGATCGCCTGTTGAATCCAATAATGTCCAACTAAGGATCAATCGATGATCACGCTGCACCCAGCCCGTTCACCGCTCAAACTTCCCCTGGTGATGGCCATCGGCATGGCCGCTCTCGCGTCACAACACGCCAGCGCCCACGGCTACATCGAAAGCCCGAAATCCCGCGCATTCATGTGCGCCGGCAGCGGTGGCGGCAAAAACGCCAATTGCGGGCCTGTTGCCTATGAACCGCAAAGCGTCGAGTACTTCGGCTCCCCGGGTGGCGGCCGCGAGCACTTCCCGAGCAACTCACAAGCCTGCACCGGTGACTTCCGGGTCTGCGGGCCGGCCAACGGCACCATTGCCGCCGGCGGCATGAAGGGCTTCGCCCAGCTCAACGAACAGTCTTCGTCGCGCTGGACCAAGAACACCATCAAGCCGGGTCCGAACACCTTCACCTGGAAATACACCGCCGGACACGCGACCCGCTACTGGCAGTTCTATATCACCAAGAAAGACTGGAACCCGAACCAGCCGCTGACCCGCGACTCCTTCGAAATGACCCCGCTGCTGGACGAGCCATGGCCAAGCCACAGCATGCCGGTAAAAGGCGGCGGTACCACCCAGCACACGGTGAACATCCCGGCCGACCGCAGTGGTTATCACGTGGTGCTGGCGACCTGGAAAGTCCACGACAACTCCAACACCTTCTACTCGGTGGTGGACCTGAACATCGACAATGCCAACGCCGTGCCCTCGCAATGGAATGACATCGGCGCCGTCCAGCCCGAGGCATTGAAAGTCGGCGACAAGGTCATGACCCGGGTGTTCACCAACACCGAGCAGAGCGCCAAGCAGGTGCTGCTGAACATCGACTCGGCGGAACTGGCCAACGAAAACATCTGGCCGTTCGAGCTGGCGAAGAAGGTCAACGCGGCGAAACTGGGCTACCAGATGGGCCTGCTGGACGACAAAGACCAGATCGTGCCCAACCGTGGCAAGAACAACATCTTCGTCAAGAAAGGCAGCGATATCAGTAACGTGATCATTGCCAAGGAGCTGGCCGGCAAACCGAGTGAACTCAACGTCACCGGCATGCAGCCCACCTACACCGCGAAAAACGGCCAGGTCGACCTGCACTTCAACGCCATCATCCTGGCCAGCGATCCGCAAGACGAGTACATGGTCTACGCCAAGGTATTCGATGCCGCGCAAAAGACCCTCGCCTATGAGCACGCGCCGATTGGCAACCTGGCACCGCACTTCTCGATCTCGCTGAAAGACCTCAAGGCCGGCAAGTACGACCTGGTGGTGGTGTCCAGCTCGAAGAAAGGCCAGCTGATGCAGCAGACGTCCAGCTTCACCGTGAAGGCCGAGGAAAACACCGGCGGCGGCAATCAGCCGGGCGAAGGTGGCGACAAGCCGGTTGAAGGCAGCAAGTACGACCACGTCTTCCCTCAAGGCCTGAGTGCCTACAAGGCGGGCACCCTGGTGCTGCAGCCCAAGGACGGCAAGACCTACAAGTGCAAGCCGCTGCCGTACGCCGGCTACTGCGTGCAGTGGAAAACCGGCGCAACCCAGTACGAGCCGGGGACCGGCAGCCACTGGAGCATGGCCTGGGATCGTCAATAACAATTAGCACCACGGCTTGACTCCTTGAGCGTGGCACGCAAGTGCCACGCTTTTTTTTGCCCGGGCAAACCACCCGTGCCGGCGCAATCGTCCAGGGCCACCTCCGTGATCGAGGGACGATTGCCGTGTAACGGCCTGAAACATCTACCGCTCCAGACTCGTACTCGTCCCATGGGACCGCTCTGGCCTGCAACGTAGCCTGTGATGGTTCTCGGGGAAGCGTGGGCAAGGGCGCCAGCCTTGTACACAGGCCCCAGTCGCAGTCCCGGGAGCTTTTGTATCTTTTTAAATTGCTTAAGGCTTTTTCAATGATCAACACCACCCAAGCCCGTTCGTTCCTCAAACTACCTCTGGTCCTGGCCATGAGCGTTGCCGGTCTTGCTGCCCAACAGGCCAGCGCCCACGGTTACATCGAAAGCCCAAAATCCCGTGCTTACATGTGCAACGCCGCCGGCGGCGGCTTGAACGGCAACTGCGGCCCCGTCCAGTACGAGCCACAAAGCACCGAGTACATCGGCGTTCCTGGCCGCAATGACCTCGAACACTTCCCAAGCAACGCCCAAGCCTGTACCGGCGATTTCAAGATCTGCGGTCCGGCCGACGGCACCATCGCCGCCGGCGGCCTGGTGCGTTTCTCCCAGATCAACGAACAGAGCGCCACTCGCTGGGCCAAGAACACCGTCAAGCCAGGCCCGCAAAACTTCACCTGGTTCTACAAGGCCGGGCACGCGACTCGCTACTGGCAGTTCTACATCACCAAGAAAGACTGGAACCCGAACCAGCCGCTGACCCGCGACTCCTTCGAAATGACCCCGCTGCTCAACCAGCCATGGCCTCAGGGTACCGTCCCGGCGCCTGCCGAGGGCCGCACCCATCACAACGTGAATATCCCGGCTGACCGCAGCGGTTACCACGTGCTGCTGGCGACCTGGAAAGTCAACGACACCGATGCCACGTTCTACAGCGTGGTCGACCTGAACATCGACAACGGCGCGATCATTCCGTCTGACTGGACCACTGTCGGCGCCGTGCAGCCAGAGCCCCTGAGCATCGGCGACAAGGTCAAGACCCGGGTGTTCGACGCCCAGGGTGAGCTGAAGGCCAAGCAAGTGGTCCTGGAAATCACCTCCGCAAGCCAGGCCCAGGCCAACAACTGGCCGCAAGAGCTGGCGAAGAAGGTCAACGCTGCCAAGCAGGGCTACCAGATGGGTATCCTCAACGACAAGAATGAAGTCGTGCCGAACTACGGCAAGAACGACATCCTGGTCAAGAAGGGCAGCGACATCGTCAATGTGATGATCGACAAAGAACAGATCGCCAAGCCGGGCGAGCTGTCGATCACCGGCATGCAGCCTGAGTACACCCTCAAGGACGGCAAGGCCGACCTGCACTTCAACGCCATTGCCAAGGGCGGCGACTACACCATCGCTGCCACGGTGTACAACGCCAAGGGCGAAAGCGTGGCGCACCAGCAAGCGCCGGCCGGCAACACCCCGCACTTCTCCATGCCGCTTGTTGACCAGAGTGCTGGCAAGTACGACCTGACCGTGGTTGCCACTTCGAAGAAAGGCGAACTGCTGCAGCAGGGCACAAGCTTCCTGCTCAAGGCCGAAGACACCGGTGGTGGCGAAGGCAAGTACGACTACGTGTTCCCCAACGGCCTGAAGGACTACAAGGCCGGCACCGTCGTGCTGCAACCCAAGACCGGCAAAACCTACGAGTGCAAGCCCAATCCTTACAGCGGTTGGTGCACCCAGTGGACCAGCGCCAACAACGCCTATGAGCCCGGTGTAGGTTGGGCTTGGGGCAACGCCTGGATCGCCAAGTAAGTCTCGACCTCGTCAACCCGAACATGGCGCTCCGGCGCCATGTTCCTTTTGCCGGAACAGCCCCCCATGAGTTCAATCACCTACTCGAAGCTTCAGGTACTGCTGCACTGGACCTTCGCTGCCATCATTCTTTGGGCCACGGTCACAGGCTTTGGCAACGCCATGTTCACTCTGCCCACAGCGATCGCCGACGGCCTCAACTTCATCAACGTGTCGTTGACCTCTTTGCTGATCCCGCTGTTCGGCCTGCGAATTCTCTGTGCCCTGGATCATCACCAGCCGGCACCCACCCAGCGTGTTCTGGGCCTGCTGGCCAAGGCCGGCCACTTGGCGCTCTACGTCATGACCGGCCTGGTGCTGTTCACTGGCGTGCTGATGATGGAGCGCCCGATCAATGTCTTCGGCCTCATGCACCTGCCGCAACCACTGCAGGAGCCACTGCTCACCACGTTCTTCAATACCGTGCACAAATACGCCTGTGTGGCCCTGGCACTGCTGGTGGCCGGGCACGTGGCCGCGGTGGCGGTGCATCACTGGTGCGGTGAAAAACTCCTGCGCCGAATGTCCTTATGAACGCCCTGCGCTTGTGCCCACGCGTCGCCCTGCGGGTCGGCGTGTGGTGGTTGTTGCTCGGCTGGCTCGGCTGGCTCGGCCACGACAGCTGGCGCTGGCTGCAGAGCCTGGACCAGCACGGCAATGCGCCGCCGCCCGAAGCGGCGGCGTCTCCGCGTCTGCCGCCAGATGCTGCGGCCATTGCCCAATTGTTCGGAGTGCTGCCCCAGGAAGCCGCCGGCAACCAGCCACGGGTGCCGCTGACGCTGTTGGCGAGCCTGGTGGAAAGCCGCCCGGAACTGTCCCGGGCGCTGATCGAGTCCCCTGAAGGCAGCCGTTTCTATCGCATCGGCGAGGCGCTTCCCGGAGGCGGCAGCCTGCGTGAGATCAGCACCGACCAGGTGCACGTACAACGTTTTGGCGAGGACCAGGCCCTGTCCCTGACCCGCCACACCACTCCCCTGCTGATCCCGTTGCCCGCGCCCCGCGACCTGCCATCCAGCACCGCGGGGCGGGGCGACCACGACAGCCTTGTCCAACCCTCTTTGTGACCCCCCAAAACATCATGAAACGAGCTTTTATCGCAGGTTCCCTGCTCGCCCTTGGCACTTTGATCGGTCCTGTCCACGCTGCTGAAAAGAGCGTTCACGAACAACAGTGGACCTTGAACATGAAGGACGCCGAACTGCGCGACCTGGTCAACGAGGTCGGGCAAATCACCGGCAAGACGATGATTCTCGACCCACGCCTGAGCGGCAAGGTGACGGTGCAATCGAGCACGGCGATGAATCAGAAAGGCATCTACTCGCTGTTTCTCACCGCCTTGCGCAGCCAGGGTTATGTGGCCATGGACCAGGGCGACCGGGTGCTGATCCTGCCGGTGGCCGAAGCCAAGACCAAGGCTTATGTCCAGCCCAGTGGGGCCAGCGAAGAGTTCATCACCGAAGTCATCGAACTGCACAACAGTAATGCCAGCGAGGTGGCTGCTGCGGTACGTCCGCTGGTGGCCGTGGACGCCTACATGGCACCGTCCACCACCTCCAGCGCACTGATCGTTTCCGACAGCGCCAACAACGTGGCGCGGGTGCGCCAGGTGGTGCAGGAACTGGATAACGCCGGCAGCCGCCAGTTCAACATCCTCCAGCTCAAGCATGCCTGGGCCGGCGATGTAGCCAAGACCCTGACCGACACCCTGACCGACAGCAACGGCGCCCAGACCAGCGCCAAGGCCATCGGCGACGCCCGCAGCAACCGCCTGATCCTGGTGGGTCCGGCGCCGATTCGCCAGCAAATGCAACGCCTGGCCCAGAGCCTCGACGTGCCCAACAATGCCGGCGAGAACGCCAGGGTGCGGCGCATCAACCATGGCGACGCGAAGAAGCTCGAAGAGCTGTTGAGCGGCATCGGCAAGCGCATGGAGTCCGGCGGTCGCGGGGAAGGACAGAAACAGGACAACCCGGTGCTGGTGAGTGCCGATGAAAGCCAGAACGCCCTGGTACTGATGGCCTCGCCGGCGCAACTGGCGACCTTCGAAAGCATCATCGACGAGCTCGACCAGCCCCGTGCCCAGGTGTTGGTGGAAGCGGCCATCGTCGAAGTCAGCGGCGACATCAACCAGGCCCTCGGTGTGCAGTGGGCCGGCGCCCGGGGCAACTGGGCCGGTGCGAGCAACTTCAACAGTGCCGGCATGGCCATCGGCACCCTCCTGGGCAACCTGCAAGGCGACAAGAGCCCAACCCTGCCGGACGGCGCCATCATCGGCATCGGCAGCAGCAACTTCGGCGCGCTGATCACGGCCTTGTCCAGCGATTCCAACAACAACCTGTTGTCGACCCCGAGCCTGTTGACCCTGGACAACGAGCAAGCGGAGATCCTGGTAGGCCAGAACGTGCCGTTCCAGACCGGCTCCTATACCACCGACACCGCGGGCGCCAGCAACCCCTTCACCACCGTGGAGCGCAAGGACGTGGGGATCACCCTGAAGGTCACCCCGCACATCAACGAAGGCAACTTCCTGCGGCTCAAGGTCGAACAGGAAAGCTCGGAGCTGGCCGCCGCGCCACCGGGTATCAGCACCAGCGACGTGATCACCAACAAGCGCTCGGTGAAAAGCACCATCCTCGCCAACGATGGGCAGATCATCGTCCTCGGCGGGCTGATCAAGGACAACGTCAAGGTCCAGGTGAGCAAGGTGCCGCTGCTGGGGGATATTCCCTGGATCGGCAAGCTGTTCAGCAGCAGCAAGGAGGTCAACGAGAAGACCAACCTGATGGTGTTCCTGCGCCCGACCCTGCTGCGCAACACCGCCAATGCCGACAAGCTCAGCACCCAGAAATACAACAACCTGCGCTCCCTGGGCGGCAAGACCCCGGGCCAGTTGCCGGCCAACCCCCATCAGCTGTTCGATGCCACCCGTGACGGCGACCAGGGGCTGATCGACATGCGCACCAACGAGGCCAGGCAGCAGCCATGATCACGCCGATCGACAGCCCGCGCCTGGCCTTTGCCTATGCCCGGCGCCACGGCGTGGTCCTCGAGCACCAGGCCGAGGGCGCCGTACTCTATTGCCGGAGCAATACGCCCTGGTCGGTGATCGCCGAAGTCCGGCGCTTCAACGGCGCGCCCCTGCGCAGCGAGATCCTCGATGAGCCGGCCTTTGCCCTGCGCCTGGCCGCCCACTACCGCGACGGCCAGAACGGTGCCAAGCAGGTCGCCGATGGCCTGGGCGAGCAGTTCGACGAAGAGTTCGACCTCTCCAGCCTGGCCGCTCAGTTGCCGAAAACCACGGACCTGATGGAGCAGGAAGACGACGCGCCGATCATCCGCCTGATCAACGCGATCCTCAGCGAGGCGGTCAAGAGCAAGGCCTCCGACGTGCACCTGGAGGCCTTCGAGGAACACCTTTCGGTGCGCCTGCGGGTCGACGGCCTGCTGCGCGAAGTGCTGCGCCCACGACGTGAACTGGCCACCCTGCTGGTGTCGCGGATCAAGGTCATGGCCAAGCTCGACATCGCCGAAAAACGCATCCCCCAGGACGGTCGCATTGCCTTGCGCATTGCCGGGCATGAAGTGGACGTGCGCGTTTCGACCTTGCCTTCGAGCCATGGCGAGCGGGTGGTGATGCGCCTGCTGGACAAACAGGCCGGACGCCTGGACCTGGGCCACCTGGGGATGAACCCCGAGGTGCGCCAGCGCCTGGAAGGCGCCCTGCACAAACCCCACGGCATTCTCCTGGTCACCGGCCCCACCGGCTCCGGCAAGACCACCACGCTGTACGCCGGGCTGGCCAGCCTCAACAGCCTGGAGCGCAACATCCTGACCATCGAGGACCCGGTGGAATACCACCTCACCGGGATCGGCCAGACCCAGGTCAACACCAAGGTCGACATGACCTTCGCTCGCGGCCTGCGGGCGATCCTGCGCCAGGACCCGGATGTGGTGATGGTGGGCGAGATCCGTGACCGCGAGACCGCGGAAATTGCCGTCCAGGCCTCTCTCACCGGGCACCTGGTGCTCTCGACCCTGCACACCAACAGCGCCATCGGCGCGGTGACCCGGCTGGTGGACATGGGCATCGAGCCCTTCCTGCTCTGCACCTCCCTGCTCGGCGTGCTGGCCCAACGCCTGGTGCGCCTGTTGTGCCCCGAGTGCAAGCAACCCCAGCACGCCGATCACACTGCCTGCGAGCGCCTGGGCTTGAACCCCGACGCCGCGCCGCAGTTGCACCGCGCGGTGGGTTGCCCGAGCTGCCAGCAGTCAGGCTATCGCGGCCGCCGGGGGATCTACGAACTGGTGCTGTTCGACGACACCCTGCGCCAACTGGTGCATACCGGTGCCGGTGAACAGCAACTGCTGAGCCACGCCCGGCAACACAGCCCGAGCCTGTTCGACGATGGCCAGGCCATGGTGCTGCAGGGGCTCACCAGCCTTGAAGAATTGTTGCGGGTTACCCAGAGGGACTGAACATGGCTGCCTACGAATACCTGGCCATGTGCGCCGCCGGGAAGAAATCCAGCGGCGTGCTGGAAGCCGACAGCCCGCGCCAGGCCCGGCAGATGCTGCGGGAGCGGCAACTGATCGCCCTGAAAGTCACTGCGACCCAGGGCAAGCGCAGCACCGGCGCGGGCACCACCAAGGTCGCCGGCGGCGGCCTGAGCAGCGCCGAACTGGCCCTGCTGACGCGCCAGTTGGCGACCCTGGTGCAAGCCTCGCTACCGCTGGAGGAAGTGCTCGCGGCAGTGGCCGCGCAGTGCGAAAAGCAGCGCCTGAAAAGCATGCTGCTGGCGGTGCGTGCCCGGGTCCTGGAAGGCTACAGCCTGGCGGTGGCCCTGGGCGGCTACCCCAAGGCGTTCCCCGATCTGTACCGGGCCACAGTGGCTGCCGGCGAACGCTCCGGGCACCTGGACCAGGTGCTGATGAACCTGGCCGACTACACCGAAGCCAGCCAGGCGGCGCGCCAGCAGATCCAGCTGGCCATGCTCTACCCGAGCATCCTCATGGTGGCGGCCATCAGCATCGTCGGTTTCCTCCTGGGTTTTGTGGTGCCGGATGTGATCAAGGTGTTTATCGACAGTGGCCAGCAACTGCCGCTGCTGACCCGTGGCCTGATCGCCACCAGTGGCGTGCTGCGCGACTACGGCCTGCTGCTGCTGATTCTGATCGGTGCCGGGATCACCGCCACCCGGGTCGCCTTGCGCCAACCGGCCAACCGTGAACGCTGGCACGCCCTGGTGCTGAACCTGCCGTTGATCGGCGGCCTGGTACGCGCCAGCAATTGCACGCGTTTCGTCAGCACCCTGGCGATTCTCGGGCGCAGCGGCGTGCCATTGCTGGACGCGCTGGAGATCGCCAGCGAAGTGGTGGCCAACCAAAAAATTCGTACGGGTCTGAAAGACATCGTCCGAGGTGTGCGCGAAGGTATCAGCCTGACCCGAGCGCTTGAGCTCAACGGCAGTTTCCCTCCGATGATGCTGTACATGATCGCCAGCGGTGAACGCTCAGGCGAGCTGGACAGCATGCTCGAACGCGCCTCCCTGCAGCAGGAACAGCAACTGGCCAACCGCATCGCCCTGCTGGTGGGCCTGTTCGAGCCGGCGATGCTGGTGTTCATGGGCGCCTCGGTGCTGGTCATCGTGCTGGCGATCCTCATGCCGATCCTCAGCCTGAACCAATTGATTACTTGAATGTGGAATCCCCCGACGTGCACACAGCGAAGAAACAACGCGGTTTTACCCTGATCGAAATCATGGTGGTGGTGGTCATCCTCGGCGTGCTCGCCGCCCTGGTGGTTCCGCAGATCATGAGTCGCCCCGACCAGGCCAAGGCCTCGGCCGCGCAAACCGATATCAAGGCCATCGCCATGGCGCTGGACATCTACCGGCTCGACAACCACCAGTACCCCAGCAGCCAGCAAGGCCTGCAAGCCCTGGTGAGCAAGCCCAGCGGCAACCCGCCAGCGCGCAACTGGAACCCCGACGGCTACCTCAAGCGCTTGCCGATCGATCCGTGGGGCACCGGTTACCAGTACCGGTTCCCGGGTACCCGGGGCGGCGCCTACGACCTGTTTTCGTTCGGCGCCGACGGCAAGATCGGTGGCGAAGGCCTGAACGCCGAGATCGGCAACTGGGACCGCTGAGGGGTGCAACGACGTCAAGCCCGGGGCTTCACCCTGCTGGAGTTGTTGGTGGTGATTCTGTTGATCGCCCTGACTGCCGGCCTGGTGGGCCTGGTCAACCCTGACTCGGGACCGCGCCAGGCACGCCAGGAAGCCCAGCGCCTGCAGGACCTGTTGCAGTTGTTGCGCCAGGAAGCGGTGCTCGGCTACCAGGACTACGGCCTGCGCATCGAACCTGACGGCTACTCGGTGTTGCAACTCGATGCCCGGGGACGCTGGGTCCCGGCTACGGATTTTCGGTCGCAGCCGTTGCCGCCAAAGCTGCGCCTGCGCCTGGAAGTGCCCGAGGCCGGCCCGACCCTGGGCGCCAGCAGCACCCGTAACGGCCTGCCGCAATTGCTGGTGCTCTCCAGTGATGAAACCAGCGCCTACACCTTGTCGATCGAGTACCGCAACCAGGCACTGCTGAGCCTTTCCAGCGACGGAATACAGGATGCACAACTTGAAACCCAGGACTGACCAGGGCTTCACCCTGCTGGAAGTGATGGTCGCCCTGGCGATTTTTGCCACCTTGTCGATTGCCCTGTTCAGCGCGGTGCAGCATGTCGCGGTGAACAGCGCCAACCTCACCGAACGTACCCTGGCGTTGTGGATCGCCGACAACCGAATGAATGAACTGCGCGCCGGGATGCAGGAGCCACCCGCACGCCATGCCGAAGAACGCATCGAATTCGGCGGCCGCAGTTGGTGGTTGTTCAGCGACGTCGAGACGGCGGCCGACACTCACCTGCTGAAGGTCCAGCTGCGGGTGTCCGCCGAATCCAATCCGCAGCAGGCCCGTCAATACAGCCGCGCGCAGCTGCTCGGTTACCTTGAGGCCCGGCCATGACGCAGCGCGGTTTTACCCTGCTGGAAGTGGTGGTAGCCATCGCCATCTTCAGCCTGCTGGGGCTGGCCACCTATCAGTTTCTCGACCGAGTCATGCGCAGCGACCAGCGCATTGGCCAGCACGAGCAGCAACTGCGAGCCCTGCAACGGGCCATCAGTGTGCTGGAGCGCGACCTGGTCCAGGCGCGGCGCCAGCCCCTGCTGGACGACCCCAGCCATAGCCAGGCGCTGATCAGCCAGCCCGACGGTATCAGCCTGGTCCGCGGCGGTTGGAGCAACCCCCTGGAATACCCCCGCAGCAATCTGCTGCAGGCCAGCCATCGCTGGCAGGACGGCGTCTGGCTACGGGAAACCCGCGCCCTGTCACAGCCCCTGGCGGCGACCGATGAGGCGCAGCGCGCGCCCGGCCCGACTGGCCAGCAACAGCAACTGCTGACGGGGGTGCAACTGACTCGACTGCGCTTTATCGACGGTCTCGGCCAGGCCCATGAGCATTGGCCAGTGGGCACTGAGAGCCTGAGCCTGCCGGCGGCGCTGGAGATCGAACTGGACGCCCCGGGTTACCCGCAGATCCGCCGGGTGATCCTGCTGCCCGGCGGCCTCGACAGTGACGCGGAGCCGGGCAATGACTGACCGCCGCCGACAACGGGGCATGGCCCTGCTCAGTGTGCTGCTGATCACCGCCCTGGTGACCCTGATGGTCAGCAACATGCTCGCCCGCCAGCGGCTCAGCCTGCACAGCAGCCGCAACCTGGTGCAACAGCAGCAACTCTGGCAGCTGGCCTTGAGCGGTGAAAGCTGGGCCCGCCAGCAACTGCTGGAAGACGCCCGTAGCGAAGGCGGCCTGCGAGTGACTCACCTGGGCCAGCGTTGGGCGCAACCGACGCCGGTACTGGAGGTCGACGGTGGGCGTATCCACATCCAGCTGGAGGACCTCAGTGCCCGCCTCAACCTCAACAGCCTGCGCCAGGGCAACAGCCTCAACCTGCGCGCCCGCTACCAACGCCTGCTGGCCCAACAAGGGATCAAGGCCCATGACCCGGCGCTGCTGATCGGCCAGAGCAACCGCGACGGCGTGCCGCTGCCCTTGGGCGATCTCAGTGAACTGCGCCAGTTGCCCCAGGTGGACAGCCAGGTCCTGCAGCAGCTCGCGCCCTGGGTGGACGCCTTCGACAACAGCACGATCAACGTCAACACCACCCGCGCCGAGATCCTGGCCAGTATCGAAGGCATCGACCTGCCCACCGCCCGCAACCTGGCCAGCGCACGCCCGGCCAAGGGCTATCCCGACGTGGCGGCCTTCCTCTCCAACCCGATGCTCCAGGGCCGGGACATCAGCCCTCAGGGACTGGGGGTCGGCAGCCGGCTGTTTCGCGCCACCATCGACGTCGAACAGGGCCAGCGACGGCTGCGGCTGGTCAGCGATCTACGGCTGATGGATGCCAAGAAAGTCCGGGTACAGCAGCGCACGCTGCTGCCCAGCCCACCCCCTGATCAACCGAAAAACGAGTAACCCGACATGAGCCAGTGGCTTTACCTTTCCCCCCACGCCACCGGTGCGATGCCCTGGCGCTGCTTCTGGTGGCGGGCTGACGGCCCCCTGCACCAGGGTGACCTGCAGCAGGCCGCGGCGGACCTGGGGCAGCAGCCACTGATTCTGCTGCTGCCCATGGAAATGGCCAGCCACCATCAGGTCAGCGTGCCTGCCCGTAGCGGTCGCTGGCTGCGCCAGGCGTTGCACAGTGCCCTGGAAGAACAGTTGATCGATGAACTGGACAGCCTGCACTTGGCCCATGGGCCGCTCAAGGACAAGCGCCATTGCCCGGTGCTGGCGCTCAATCGCGAGCGCCTGGGCCACTGCCTGCGCCAACTGGAGGCGCTGGGCCTGCAGCCCATGCGCATTCATATCGACGCCGACTGCCTGCCCCTGGATCAGTCCCGGGCCCTGGCCTGGGACGGTCGCTGGCTGCTGGGGGGCACGGCGCCCATGCGCCTGGCCCTGGCGCCCGATGAGCTGGCAGGCCTGCGGCCCTTGCTGCCTGCGGACCTGCACTGGCAAGGGCCGCAGCCTCCGGCGCTGGAGGGGCTTGACCCGCAGCACTGGCAGGTTGATGAACGCCCCTGGGACTGCCTGAGCCTGGGCTCGCAGCAGGCCATCGACCTGCGCCAGGGCGAGTTCCTGCGCCGGCCCCGACAAGCCGCGCCCTGGCGCCTGGCGCTGCTGGGGCTACTGCTGGCCGCAGCCGCGCAACTGCTGCAGAGCAGCGGCCAGCGCTGGTACCTGGAGCACCAGAGCGACCAGCTCCAGGCCCAAAGCCTGGCCCTCTGGCAGCAGCGTTTCGCCGATGAAGGCCCGGTGACCGACCTGGCGACGCAGATTCGCGCCAAGCAACGCCAAGAGGTAGAGGAAAGCCCTGGCAGCGCCGACAAACTATCGCGCCTGGCGGAACAATGGAGCGCCAGCCACGGCGCATTGGCCCTGGTCCAGCGCATCGACTACCAAGCCGGTGAAGGCTGGAGCCTGCAAATCAGCGCACCAGCCTTTGCCGACCTTCAACAACTGCGCGAAGGCCTGATTGCCCAGGGCCTGGACGCCAGCACCGACTCCTCCGTACGCGATGCCCAAGGGGTGAGCGCGCGGTTGCAGATCAAGGAGTGAGGCGTGAACCCGTCCGTAGTAAAAAAGTCGCCCCTGGCCGCCCTGCTGCGCCCATCCCAAATCCACTGGCAGCGCCTGGCCAAACGCGAGCAACGGGCCCTGCAGGGTCTCGCTGTGTTCACCCTGCTGACCACCTTCTATCTACTGCTCTGGCAACCGCAGCAACAGGCCCTAAGGGATGCCGAGCAAGGCTTTATCGAGGCAACGCATTTGCACCAACAACTCCAACAACTGCCCGCCGCCAGTGCCTTCAATCCGCTGCCGGCGATTTCCGCCGACGCCCTGCCCGGGTTGCTGGCCCGCTCCACCAGCCAGGCCGGCCTCAACCTGGAACGCATGGACCACGAAGCCCCGGGCCGGATCAGCGTGGCCCTGGAAGGACCACTGGGGAGCCTGATCGGTTGGGTCGATCAACTGGAACAGAAGCAGGTGGACGTGCTGTCGTTTTCCATCGAGGTCAACAAGGATGCCCTGGCCACCGCGCGGCTGCAGGTGCAGACCCGCTGAAACCTTGACCGCAGCTTGAAACCTGGACAACAAAAAGCCCGCCGAAGCGGGCTTTTTCTGGCTCAGCGCCAGGGATCAGTCATCGCGACCCAAGATCCCGAACAGCTGCAACAGGCTGACGAACAGGTTGTAGATCGATACATACAGGCTGATGGTAGCCATGATGTAGTTACGCTCGCCACCGTGGATGATAGCGCTGGTCTGGAACAGGATGCACACCGAGGAGAACAGCACGAAACCGGCGCTGATCGCCAACTGCAGGCCGCTGATCTGGAAGAAGAAGCTGGCCAGCACTGCGCCCATCAGGACGAAGAAACCGGCGGTGATGAAACCACCGAGGAAGCTCATGTCCTTGCGGGTGATCAGCACGTAGGCCGACAGGCCGCCAAACACCAGCGCGGTCATGGCGAATGCCGAGCTGACCACTTCAGCGCCGCCCTGCATGCCCAGATAACGGTTGAGAATCGGGCCGAGCAGAAAGCCCATGAAGCCGGTCAGGGCGAATGCCGAGACCAGGCCCCAGGCCGAATCACGGAGCTTGTTGGTGAGGAAGAACAGACCGTAGAAGCCGATCAGCACCACGAAGATGTTCGGATAACCGACGCGCATCTGCTGCGCCACATAGGCCATCACACCGCTGAACGCGAGGGTCAGGGCCAGCAAACCATAAGTGTTGCGCAGGACGCGGCTAACCTCTAGCTGCTCGGCCTGCACGCCGTTGTTAACTGCGTAATCCTGTTCGCGCATGGCGACACTCCTGTTGGGGGAAACATTTAGTGGCATGGATGATAACAGAGGCTCTGTAACTCGCGACGCAGAGAGTTTGACAGTGTGTTTCATTCGGGTATTATGGCGCCCGCAACACGATCTGGAGGTGTGGCCGAGTGGTTTAAGGCAGCGGTCTTGAAAACCGCCGACTGTAACAGGTCCTAGAGTTCGAATCTCTACGCCTCCGCCAAATCTCAACGAGAAAGCCCTGATTTTTCAGGGCTTTTTTGTGTCTGGCATTCAGACTTGGCACCCTGCCCGTCAACGCGTTCCATAACTATTATGGACGTGTTCCATAACTAGCCCTCCTCCGACGTCCTGTCGAACGAACACGACCCCTATTTACCAAGCCCGTCATAGGCCTGCTCACACGTCACTCCCCTACCCCTACTTTGATCAGCATCTGCTGCCAGATCTCCCGCTCTCTGGTCAGCGCGCTTGAACAGGTCGGCAAACACCAAAGCTGTGCGGGTTGCTGCCTGGCTTGCGGTGGCAGTGCAGGAATTGCTGCGGCCTTGGGCTGCGAGACGGCCGGTGAGATCGTCGACTGTCCGCTGCAGGCTCCCAGCAGCAGCGCGAGCGGTAACAGCATCAGCTGCAGCTTGATCGATTTTCCGTTGCCCATCTTGCACCGCCTTGTTGATTGAGTTCTGCCTGGCCTGCTCTTTGTCGCGCTCGGCTTTCTCAGCCAAGGCCCAAGCTTGTTTGTCGCCGGCGTCCCGGGCATTCCAGCGCACCTGCCACTCGGAATCCTTGACCCGCCCCCCATGGTCGTATGCAGCTACGAGTGCCCAGGCCGCCAGAGCAACCATCAGCAGTGCTGCCAGAGCACCTACGCCAACCTTCAGCGCCCAGGAGTTCACGCCAGCACCTTCGCGGCCAGGTCGCGCAAGACCACCCGCTCGGCCTGGCCAGTTAAGCCACCATTGATTGTCCGAGTGATCTTGGCGAACTGCCCCGAGTCGGCCAACTCGTTGAGCCCGTTCGACTGCCAGAACCAGCCGGCGACCAGAGCGGCGGTATCCGCCTGCTCCACAAGCTCGGGGTGATTGGCCAGGTCCAATCCCAGGGCGGCACCTGCAGCACGGTAGTTGTTCGCGCCGGTCAGCTGGATCAGGCCGCGCCCGCGGTACTTCCAGCCGTCACCCGGAAGCGCGTTGCCCATCCGGCCGGAGTACACGATGTTCGCGATCTGCTCGGGCTTGCGTGCCACCTGAGCAGCCAGGGCGGCGTCAAAGCGGTTCGGCCAGACAGCCTGTAGCCGCTCAGCGCTGTAGTTCAGGTTCTCGACCATCCGGGTCAACTGGCCGGACTCATGCCCGACCTGGGCGATGAAGGCCGCCATACGCACCGGGGAGTTGATCTTAAAACGTGCCATCGCGGCATTCAGTGCGGGTAAAAAAATACCCGCAACAGGGCGGGCATTTGGGAGGATCTGCAGCAACTGCTGCTGGGTGATCGGCATACTTTTCTCCAGGCAAAAAAAATCCCGCTCAATGGCGGGCTCATGGGGCTTACAGCTGGTTCACTGCGCGTCGATGACGAGCCTCGCTTCGGCTCGCTTGGCAGCCACATCTTCGGGAATGGGCTTACCGGTTTCGAGCTGA